>CAVQIB010000009.1:0-193632 GCA_963712435.1 uncultured Alphaproteobacteria bacterium
TTTAAGAGTTACAAATAAACGTCTTATAAAAATGAGGTATTCAATGGCTAAGGTGTGCTTTGTCCGTGAAGGTCAGCGTCCAAATCTAAGCGACGACTCACTTAAGGTGATGCGCATTCCGCTTAGCGTCATTGTGACCGCATTCCCCCACCAGCGGGTGAGGTGGGCAAAAGACCTCCCCGTGATTGGTTCGAACGATAATCCTTATTCCGATCCGAGATTTGTCCTTTTACGCGTCGACGAGGAAGCGCCATTAGGTCGGTTTACAGGGCCGGGCTATTGGTTTTTCGAGCGAATTGACGTCATAGATTTCAAGAAGAAGCTCGGAAACTTGATGCGCCAGTGTGACGACAATTGACTTAGGTCGCTGACGCCAGCCAGCGATACCGAGAACGTTAGTGGGACTGGGTTTCGGTAAGCCGTCGGCGCTGGGGGCAGGACGTCCATGAGTAAAAGCCGTTGCAGGAAGGTTGCCATCGCCCTCGCCAGCGGCTGGAGTCATCGCCGACTTTGAAGTCATTATTAGCAAAATGCTCAAGGACGTGCCAGAGCGACATTAACCTGAACTGAGCAGATAAGCGGGACCTGACGGCCCTGCGCGCTTAATCATGCTGATTAACGCCTGGCCTGAGAAAGATCATGAATCTCTACGGCTTTCAGCGCCACGACCAATTAAACAAGGGCTTCAACGTTTCTGCAACCTTTGGCGGGCCGCCGCCGCCGGATGATGCTGAATATATTTCATCTACACCACTGGCGGCCCAGGAAAAAGAGACAGTGTTGCACGGCCTGAACCGCCAGCGTGTGTGCGAGCCTGAACGCCAGCGCGGTCAGCGGCAATTCTGACAGGCCGCTGCGCGTTGCTGATGCGCAGCAGATCTTCAACTTGAGGACATGTTCTCCACAGAGGCCCCTGTACCACCATTCCGGGCATCGGCTCGCCGAGCTACAAATCACCCCTCCTATTACAAGACTTTCGAAATAATTTGCAGCATTGAGACAGTGTAAACCGAAGGTCTCCCAATCTGAGAGCCAGGGCAAAAAAGCAGTTCGACTACTACTAATCACATACTCCTACACGTACCACTAACCCTACAGCGGCTTCGGCGGGCACGCTTGCACCGTGCGGGGCGGGAGATCGAGCAGCGGCTGTCTTCGACGTTGCTGCGCCCAGACACCACCGCCCTCACGAAGCTGCTGACGAGCGTCAACAAGTTGCCTCGTCCCGACGAGATCTGGATTGTGCGCATCAATCCGCAACAAACTGCGCAGCAACCGAAGTCCAACGCGGAAATCCGCCGATGTTCGCCGAAAACGAGCTGATGGGCAATCTGTCGTTGAACAAGAATGGATTCGTAGCCCGGCCAGGCTCAACGGCATGATCACCCGTTTTGGCGGCGGCCTGGCGGCCGAATACAAGCCGGTCACGGTGCGCACGATCAAGATGAACGAGGAAACCGCCGCCGCGCTTCGCACCTCATCGAAGTTCGACCGCAGCCGCGGCTTCATCGACCGGCTGCGCAACGAAGGCCATGCGGTCGCACAGGACTGGCTCGCGCGCTGGCCGAGGTCAGGCCGTTCCCGAGATCGGCGTACCGGTGGTGCGTGAAGCGGTCAGCGTGGACGGGCGGCCACCGGCGGCTCCCGCCGCGCAGTGGCGGCGGAAAAGCCGGCGGGGGCGCCCGCTGATCATCACTTTCATTCGTCGTCCGCGCACGCGGCATTAGCCACGCAGACCGGCGATCGGCGAGCGGCACGCCCTTGCCGAACCCTCCCCCGCAAGCGCTATGGATCAACGCATTTTGGAGGCTGAGGGTGAAGCCGTATTTGATGGCGTTGAACTCGGTGAGGCCGATGCGCATGACTTTGGGACCTGGTTTTCCATAGTAGCCGGTCCATCCTCCCAATCTGGCGATGACCCAGGCGGCGAAGGCCAGGCTTCCTTTGGGATGGGGATTACGTTGTCGTTGGGTCTTGCCTTCAAGCTTTGCCGAGACGGCCTCGAGGACGGGTGCGTCATCGGGCTCGAAGGCGTCGGCCAGGCGTTGCCGGGTGTCGCCATCGCGGGCCTGCACCAGTTGCTTGACGGTGACGGCGGCGATGGCGGCGGCGGCGACCAGGTTGATCATGGCCTGCGGCTCGGCGATGTCGGCGGCTTCGATATCGAAGCCGGCGGTCTTGAGCGTGCGGAAGAACTCCTCGATGGTCCAGCGCTGACGATAAAGCGCGATGATGCGCCGCGCCTCTCCAACCTCGCCAACGGCATGGGTCGTCAGCAGCCGCCAGTGCACCGGTTTGCCGTCCGCCGGCGGCGTGGTCTCGCGCACATCGACCAGGGTCAGGTCAAGCGTGGCCGGCAATGCCGGATCGGCGCCATGCACGGGTCGGCGCAGTCTCACCGGGGCAAGAGCGCAGGGCAAGCTCGGTCCGGCGTTCCGCAACGGCCGGGCGCCGCCGGGATGATCGTGGTCAAGCGTCCTTGCTCGGCTTGGCCGTCGATGAAGCCGAACAACAGCCCGTCCGCCGCGGGTGCGGCCGGCGCATCGATGCGCCGGTTCTGGCAGGCCCGCACGATCAGTTCGACATTCGCCGGACGGTCGGCAAACAGCTCGTAAAAGTCGCTCTCGCGATCCGACACCGCCGTGATGGTCCGCGCCGCCGCCAGCACCGTTGCGGCCTGTCGAACGCCTGCGATCCAGCGTTGCGACTCCTTGGCCTGCGTCGCCCGCTGGCGCCGCGGCGCAAGTTCGTCCGCCCCACGGTTCCACACCTGCATCGACGCCAGCCCCAACAGCGCCCCGCTGCCGGCTTCCACCGCCAGCACCGGGTGCAGCAAAAGACCGCGCGTCGAGCCTCCTTTCCCGACAATGCCGTAGCCGGCCGTCGCAGCCCGCCGGCCGCCCAGCACGAGCTCGCTCGTGTCCTGGATCGCAATCACATCGCGTCCGGCCACCCGCCGGCTCGTCTGATCGCCGGCATGCCGCGACATCTCCGTCGCCGTCACCGACGGGTTGCGCAGAAACCGCGTGAACTGCATCTCGCGCGCCCGCGTCCCGCCCAGCCGGCGGATGCACGACCCCGGCCGGCACACCAGCGCCGCATGCAAACAGGCCCCCCCTTTTCCAGCCGCAGGTCGCCAAAGCGGCCCAGACCGTATTCGATGCCCGACATCAACACCCCCGTCCGCGAATCTCGCAGGTAGAGAATCAATCATCGCTCCCTCACGCAACAAAGATGTGTGAATACGACAGCCCGCAAGCGGGGGAGGGAGCGGCGCGTAAGCGACGCGGGAGGGGTATTTATCGTGCCCGAGAACATCGATCGCCATAGGGTGGGCTCGCTTCGCTCAGGCTACCCGACGCTTGCTCAGCCCGACACGCGATGTTGAACGGGTGAGCTTTCTGATATCATGCATCAAAGGTTGCAGTAGGGCTAGCCTTTGGAAACGCAAATGACGGAAAACGCGCATTTCTTAGTCGATACAAGGCTGACCAGATTGTTGGCTGAGACATATCGATCCAGCGAAGTGGCGATCAAGGAACTGGTCGACAACGCTTGGGACGCCGACGCACCGAACGTCTGGATAACCCTGCCGTCGCCACTCAGCAACGATGCTGTTGTAGTGCGCGACGACGGCGCGGGGATGAGTGCGCAAGAAATGCGTAAGGAATACCTCAATATCGCAAGTGACAAGCTTAGCCGGACTGGAGAGCGGACGCCGAAGCTCAATCGCAAGATCAAAGGTCGCAAGGGCATCGGCAAATTTGCTGGCCTAACTATCGCAGGTTGTATGAAAGTTGAGTCGGTCGCGCGAGGTCGGAAATGCACGCTCATAGTAGACAAGAAGGAGCTAATCGAAAATCAAAACGACCTGGAAGCTGTCCCCTTGCCTTTCTCCGATGATCCAGCACACGATAACGAAATCGGAACGACCATCACGCTTTCGTATCTCGACGATCGTCTAAACTTCCCTACTTCTGACCGCCTTCGAGAGGTTCTGATATACGAATATGGCCGCGAAGACACATTCAAGGTATTTGTCGATGATATAGCGTTATCCGTGCAGGATGTACCTGGTGACACGACACGAAAGAGCACGGAACTGCCAAACGCCGGCAAAGTTAGCTTAGATTTTACAATCGCTGAAGGAAAACGTGCACCAAGATCTCCTGGAATCATTCTAAAGGTTGATGGAAAGGTAGTAGGAAGGCCTAGTCTCTTCGGACTCAATGAGGACGATGAAATTCCGGAGAAGCTTTCACAAGACCGGGTTTACGGTGAGATCAATTTGACTGGTCTAGAAAATTATGTGACGGCCGACTGGGGAGGGGTAATTGAGAACAGTAAGGCCTTTCAAGAGGCTCGGGCTTACGTCGTTGAGGAAGTTCAAAAAAGCTCAAAAGCACCCATGCGCATGATATGAGCCTTCAAAAGGCGCGCCTTCAGAAGAAGGTTAATCAGCGCCTTCAGAAACTGCCCGAGTATCGAAGGCAATATGCTGAACAGGCGCTTTATCGCATCCTGAGTAACTTTTACGGGGAGACCGATGAGCGCGTTGAAACGATTGTCGACGTCGCGCTTGATGCAATGGAGCATGATGCATATTGGGCCGTATTAATTCGATAATGACTACCGAGTCACAAGGATGTGAGTATTTTTGCAGAATCGCTGAGACAGTTTGGGTTGCTCGAACTATCGAACATTAGTGCTCAAGCGGGCCATCGTCTTCGGTTCTTAGACTACCTCGACCAACTTATTAAAAAACCAGAGAGCCGCGAACGAGATACGCACGAAGCGTTGGAAGACAACCTTTGGGTGCTCGGGCGTCGATACTCAGTAATGTCCTCAAATAAGACGTTGCGTACCATCATTGGGAGGTACTGCGATACTAAATTTAAAGGGGGCCACGCCACAAAGCGGCCGGATTTATTGCTTTCCCAAGACTTTGATGATTCTTATTTACTTATAGAGTTTAAACGTCCATCGCACGAGATCACACGTGACGACATCGCACAAGCTGAGAAATATCGCGATGAGTTGTCAGCGGAATTATCATCTACTAAGACAATGAGTATATTAATGGTTGGCAAGGGCCGAGCGACCACGATCGATACGAAGAACTTGCTTACCAATATAACCATTCACTCATACGCCAGCATAATTTCGACCGCGCGGGGCGAGTTGGATTGGCTAATAAAAACTTTGGCGCATTCGTAGTCTCGCACAAGCGGAGTCAGAGGGTCAGCAACCTCAGCTCGCCTCCGCCAGCAGCGACAGTTGGCGCGGGGGGCGCTCGTCGGCGAGCTGGTCGGTCAGGGGGGTCGGGTAGTCGCCGGTGAAGCAGTGGTCGGTGAATTGCGGGCGGACGGGGTCGCGCGCCTGTTCGCCCATCGCGCGGTAGATGCCGTCGACCGAGAGAAAGGCGAGCGAGTCGGCGCCGATGAGCTCGCGCATTTCCTCGACCGTGTGATTGGCGGCGAGCAGGCTTGTCGCGCTCGGGCGTGTCGATGCCGTAATAGTCGGGATGGGTGATCGGCGGCGAGGCGATGCGGAAATGCACCTCGCGTCGCGCCCGCGTCGCGCATCATCTGCACGATCTTCACCGAGGTGGTGCCGCGCACGAGGCTGTCGTCGATCAGCACGATGCGCTTGCCCGCCACCACCGAGCGGTTGGCGTTGTGCTTCAGCCGCACGCCGAGCTCGCGGATCGACTGGGTCGGCTGGATGAAGGTGCGGCCGACATAGTGGTTGCGGATGATGCCGAGCTCGTAGGGGATGCCGGACGCCTGCGAATAGCCGATCGCGGCGGGCACGCCCGAGTCGGGCACCGGCACCACCACGTCGGCGTCGGCGGGGGCCTCGCGGGCGAGCTCGTGCGCCCATATTCTTGCGGATCTGATAGACGCTGCGCCCGCCCACCACCGAATCGGGCCGGGCGAAATAGATGTATTCGAAGATGCACGGCCGCGGCGGCAGCGGCGGGAACGGCTTGTGGATCTGCTGGCCGGTCTCGTCGATAGACCACGCACTTCGCCGTTCTCGATGTCGCGGATGATAGCGCGCGCCGATGATGTCGAGCGCGCAGGTCTCCGACGTGAGGATCGGACAGCCGTCGAGTTCGCCGAGCACGAGGGGGCGGATGCCGAGCGGGTCGCGCGCGCCGATCAGCTTCTTGTTGGTCAGCGCGACCAGCGAATAGGCGCCCTCGATCTGCGCGCAGCGCCTCGATGAACTTGTCGACGAACAGGCCGCGCCGCGACCGGGCGACGAGATGCAGGATCGCCTCGGTGTCGGTGGTCGACTGCATGATCGCGCCCTCGCGCACGAGCTGGCGGCGCAGCGTGATGCCGTTGGTGAGATTGCCGTTATGGGCGACCGCAAAGCCGCCCGAATTGAGTTCCGCGAACAGCGGCTGAACGTTGCGCAGAAGCGTCTCGCCGGTGGTCGAGTAGCGCACATGGCCGATGGCGATGCTGGCCGGGCAGCTGCTCGATCACGTGGCGCTTGGAGAAGGTCTCGCTCGACGAGGCCGAGCCGGCGCTCGGAATGGTAGAATTTCCCGTCGAAGGTGACGATGCCGGCCGCTTCTTCCCCGCGGTGCTGCAGGGCGTGCAGGCCGAGCGCGGTGATCGCGGCGGCGTCGCGGTGGCCATAGATCCCGAACAGGCCGCATTCCTCGCGCAGGCGGTCGCCGTCGAGATCGTGGCTGCGTTCGAGAGGCCCTGGTTGCGTGCTGCGTGCTCATCGGGTCCCTCGATTGCAAGACATGGCCGTCTCAAACGGCCGAGGCGGGACGTTTTGCGCAGGTTGCCCCGCGCCGCCCCTCGGAAAGGTGCTGTCCGTTTGCCTGCTTGCCGCTTGCCAAGATCGCCTCGCGCTGGCGGCCGTTCCGGTCCGAACGCTGGCCGGGAACTTCCGGCCCCTCTTCGTCGGTGGGCTTCTTCTTGAGCCTCTTCAAGATGGTGTTCTCGGGGTCTTCCGGCAACAGCGACATCAGCCACTCGCCGGTGCCCTGCAGCACCACCCGCGAACGCGCATTGCGCACGGTGTCGGGCTGCGATTTCGCCGGCACCAGCCAGTCGAAGAAAATGAAGGCGACCACCACGATCAAGAGTCCGCGGGCAAGGCCGAACAGGAAGCCGAGAGTGCGGTCGAGCGCCCCGATTCGGCTGTCCAGCACTCTATCCGAAAGCCGCACGGTCAGCGACCGAGACGATGATCAGCGTCAACAGGAAAACGCCGCCGATGGTCACGCCGGCGGCGACATAGTCGTTGTTGAAGTACTGCTTGGCGTAGGGGAGGAGGCGGGAATAGGCGAACAGGGTCGCAACCGCAGCGGCGCCCCAGGCTGCGATCGACAGGACCTCGCGCATGAATCCCCGCACCATGGCGAGGAGCCCGGAAATCAGCATCACAGCGATCAGGAAGAGATCGAGATACATCCTCGAGCCGCATTTTCGAGTATGGCGGGCCGAAGCGGGCGTCACCACGCGGTCACATCGCGCGCGTTGTGTATAGCGGGCCGAAACCGCGCCGTCACCCCGCAATGTCAGCCCTCGCGTGCGCCACGCTCCGGTCCGCGCCGCCGCAGGCGCCCGCCCGGGGCAATCATCGCCACGAGGTCGGCGAGCGAGGCGATGGCGGCGAGCTTGAGGCTCGCGTCGCGCAAGGCCTCGCCGCGCGCCGCTTCGGGCACGAAGCCTTGCGCGAAGCCGAGCTTCTGCGCCTCCTTGAGGCGGGCCGCCGCCTGCGCCACCGGCCGGATGGCCCCCGAGAGCGACACTTCGCCGAAATACACCGCGTCGGCCGGCAGCGGCGCCTGCGCGAGCGAGGAGACGAGCGCCGCCGCCGCGGCAAGATCGGCCGCGGGTTCCTGGATGCGCAGGCCGCCGGCGACGTTGAGATAGACGTCGTGCGCGGACAGCCGCACCCCGCAATGGGCTTCGAGCACCGCGAGCAGCATCGAGAGGCGGTTCGCGTCCCAGCCGACCACCGCGCGGCGCGGCGTGCCGAGCGCGGTCGGGGCGACCAGCGCCTGGATTTCGACCAGCAGGGGGCGGGTGCCCTCGATTCCGGCGAATACCGCCGTGCCGGGCGCGCCGAGATCGCGTTCCGACAGAAACAGCGCCGAGGGGTTCGTCACCTCGGCCAGGCCCGCGCCGGTCATCTCGAACACGCCGATCTCGTCGGTCGGCCCGAACCGGTTCTTCACCGCGCGCAGGATGCGGAAATGGTGGCCGCCCTCGCCCTCGAACGACAGCACCGCGTCGACCATGTGCTCGACCACGCGGGGACCGGCGATCTGCCCGTCCTTGGTGACGTGGCCGATCAGGATCACCGCCGTCCCGGACCGCTTGGCGAAGCGGATCAGCGCCTGCGCGGCGGCGCGCACCTGGGTCACCGTGCCGGGCGCGGACTCCACCGCGTCGGTCCACATGGTCTGGATCGAATCGATGACGACGAGGCGAGAAGGCGCGCCTTGCGAGAGAGTTGTCGATAATGTCCTCAACCGAAGTCTCGGCTGCGATCGCAACCGGCACGGCCGAGAGCGCAAGCCGTTCGGCGCGCAGCCGCACCTGCGCAAGCGACTCTTCGCCGGACACATAGACCGCGCGATGTCCGGCCCGCGCCAGCGCCGCCGCGATCTGCAGGAGCAGGGTCGACTTGCCGATCCCCGGATCGCCGCCGACCAGGAGCGACCGAGCCGCGCACGAAGCCCGCCGCCCGTCACGCGGTCGAACTCCTTCGACCCCGCACACAAGGCGCGGGGCGTCCTGGGATCCGCCGGCGAGCGGTTCGAGGGCGAAGGGGCGGCCCTTGCGCGGAGCGCGCCCTGGACCGGCCGGGCGCGGGCTCGCCCCGCCTGATTCCTCGGCGAGCGTGTTCCATTCGCCGCAGGCGTCGCACTTGCCCTGCCAGCGGCTCGCCACCGCGCCGCAGGTCTGGCACACGAATTGAGGGACGCTGCGGGCCATGATCGAAAACGATGCGACCAGTGTTAGACGTGAAGGGCCTGTCGCGCTGACCAGCACCTCGTTCGAACCGCATCCTCCCCCACGCAGCGGGGGAGGGGGGGAGATTCACCCCTTTTCAGCCAGCGATTTCCACACCCTGTGATGGCGCCGGCCGAGGCTTGTCAGCACCTCATAGCCGATCAGGCCGCCGAAGCGGGCGAGTTCGTCGACATCGATGCCTTCTCCCAGCAGCGTCGCGAAATCGCCGCGCCGGACCGCTTTCTCCGGCAGCGCGGTGATGTCGATGGCGAGCAGGTCCATCGAGATGCGGCCGGCGACCGGACAACGCTTGCCGGCGACGATGGCGACCGGCCGCTCGCCTGAAAGCGCCGCGCCCGCGCGCAGATAGCCGTCCGCATAGCCGACGGCGACGATCGCGATCCGCGATTCCGCCGCGGCCGCCCAAGCCGCGCCGTAGCCGACGGTCGCCCCGCGCGGGACCTTCCGCACCTGCACGATGCGGCCCCTGAGATTGACCGCCTGCCGCATCGGATTCGCCGCGGCCGGGGTCGGATTGACGCCGTAAAGCGCCGCGCCGGGGCGCACCAGGTCGCAATGCGTGGCCGGCCCGAGAAAGATGCCGGAGGAGTTGGCGAGCGAGGCGGGAACCCCGCGAAACATCATATGCAGCTCGCGGAAAAGCTGGATCTGGCGAGGATTGAGCGGATGCTCCGGCGTGTCCGCACAGGCGAAATGGCTCATCAGGAGCGAGACGCCGTGACCGGGCGTCTTGAGACGCGTGGAGAGTGCGGGGGCCTCGTCGACCGGGATGCCAAGCCGGTTCATGCCGGTGTCGAAATGGAGCGCCGCGCCGCCGGTCCATCCCTGCACGCTGCAGAAGGCGTCCCATTCGATCAGTTCAGGCATGCTTCCGATCACCGGGCGCAGGCGCATGGCGGCAAAATGCGCCGCGCCGCCCGGCGGGATGCCGTTGAGCACATAGATGATCGCTTTCGGCGCGATCTCCCGCACGGCTCTCGCCTCGTAAATGTGGGCGACGAAGAACGTCCCGCATCCGGCCTTGGCGAGCGCGCCGGCAGTTTCGCGCAGGCCGCAGCCATAGGCGTCGGCCTTGACCACCGCGCCGCATTCCGCCGGCTCCACCCGCTCGGCGAGCGCGCGCCAATTCGCGGCGATCGCGTCGAGATCGATCGTGAGCATGCCGCCGGTTTCGATCAGCGGCGGACCGCCGACGATTCCGGCCGTCCCCGACGACGTGGCCTCGACCTCTCGCGATGTCAGCTTGCGTTCCTGCACCGTCATGCGGTTCTCAAGTTGTGAGGGATGGGGTGCGCCGGCTCTGCATGGCCCGACAGGACGGCCACTATGACCGGTTTAGCCTCCCTGGCAATCCGCCCACATGCGTATGCTGCCCTGCGCGCCCCGGCCGTTGCAGCCGTGAGCGGCGCAGGGAACAAGCGCCGTCAGGTCCGTTCCGGCAGCCGGTCCTCTTCGGCAAGGTCGGAGAAGCGGGTCACGTCCGCCTTGAACTGCAGCGAGACGCTGCCGGTCGGCCCGTGGCGCTGCTTGCCGATGATCACCTCCGCGCGGCCATGCACGGCCTCCATCTCGGACTGCCATTTGAAGAACTCCTCGGTGCCGGCGCGCGGCTCGCTGTTCTTCAGGTAGTACTCCTCGCGGAACACGAACATCACGACGTCGGCGTCCTGCTCGATCGAGCCCGACTCGCGCAGGTCCGAGAGCTGCGGGCGCTTGTCGTCGCGGCTCTCCACCTGGCGCGAGAGCTGCGACAGCGCAAGGATCGGGACGTTCAGCTCCTTCGCCAGCGCCTTGAGATTGGTGGTGATCTCGGTGACCTCCTGCACGCGGCTCTCAGACTGCCGGCGCGACGAGCCCTGCAAGAGCTGGATATAGTCGACGACCATGACGTCGAGGCCGCGCTGGCGCTTGAGCCGCCGCGCGCGCGCCGCGAGCTGGGCGATCGAGAGCCCGCCGGTCTCGTCGATATAGAGCGGCATCGTCTCCATCTCGCGGGCGGCCTCGGCGATGCGGTCGAAATCGGACGGATCGATCTCGCCGCGGCGGATGCGGTAGGACGGAATTTCGGTCTGTTCGGAAATGATGCGGGTGGCGAGCTGTTCGGCCGACATTTCCAGCGAGAAGAACCCGACAATGCCGCCGTTTGTCGAGACGATGCGCCCGTCCGGGCGCACGTCGCCGTGCCAGGCCTCGCGCAATATTGTAGGCGATATTGGTGGCGAGCGCGGTCTTTCCCATGCCCGGCCGGCCGGCGATGATGACGAGGTCCGACGGCTGGAGGCCGCCCATCATGCGGTCGAGGTCGCCGGAGCCCGGTCGCAACGCCGGACAGCCGGCCGTCGCGCTGATAGGCGCGCGCGGCCATGTCGACCGCCGTGGTGAGCGCCTGGGCGAAGCGCTGGAAGCCGCCGTCATAGCGCCCGGTCTCGGCGAGTTCGTACAGGCTGCGCTCGGCCGTCTTCGATCTGGTCGCGCGGGGCCGAAGTCGACCGGCGAGTCGTAGGCCTCGTTCACCATGTCCTCGCCGATGCCGATCAAGGCGCGGCGGATCGCGAGGTCGTAGATGGTGCGCCCGTAATCCTCGGCATTGATGACGGTCGTCGCCTCCGCCGCGAGGCGGGCGAGATACTGGCTTCCGGTCAGGCCGGCGACGTCCAGATCGACCGGAAGGAAGGTCTTCAGCGTGACCGGCGTCGCGACCTTGCCCGCCCGCACCAGGCTGCCGGCGAGCTCGTAGATCTTCTGGTGGATCGGCTCGAAGAAATGCTCCGGATTGAGGAAATCGGAGACGCGATAGAACGCCTCATTGTTCACGAGGATCGCGCCGAGCAGCGCCTGCTCCACCTCGACATTGTGGGGCGGCGTGCGGAACGCGGGCGCGCGATCCGCCGGCGGCTTGCGCGCGATCGATTCCACGGCCATGGCCCTGCCTCTGTTCTCTGACTCTTTTTAGGACGCGTCACGCGTGCGCACGCTTGCACCAGAAGCGCCGTTCACGAACGGCCGAGGTCGCTATTCGATCGCAAAAGCGCGCGGCCGGCCGCTTGGCGGCCGCCGGACAAAGCTGCCCGATACGCGGACAACCCCGAGGGCGGAAATAGCTCAGCCCGGCCGCGCAAGCGAATCGCACAAGCGCGCTTTCCCCGCTGATCACCGCGGAAAAAATTGTTCATTCCGTGGTGGGACGAACCGCTTGACTGGCGCATTTGCGAGACGGCCCGGGAGCGAAAGACGCCGTGCAGACAAAAACGATTCTAGGCGTCTGCGTCGGTATACCGGTTGAACGGTGCGTCGCGCGGCCTATGCTTCGCGCAAACGAGGGTCCTCGCATGCATACGAAATCGATCGAAGACTGGCAGCACGAGCATGTTTTCCTTGGCGCGCATCATGCGCAGCGCGAGCGCCGGACCTGGCTCGTCGTCGGCCTCACCGCGGCGATGATGGTGGTCGAGATCGCGGGCGGCGCGATCTATGGCTCGATGGCGCTGGTCGCCGACGGCTGGCACATGTCGACGCACGCCGCCGCGCTGTCGATTGCTGCGCTCGCCTACGCCTATGCGCGCCGGCACGCGAAGAACCCGCGCTTTGCCTTCGGCACCGGCAAGGTGGGCGAACTCGCCGGCTTCGCGAGCGCGGTCATCCTGGCGCTGGTCGCGCTGATGATCGGCTATGAGAGCGTCACGCGCATCATCAGCCCGGTCGCCATCGACTATGACGAAGCGCTGATCATCGCCGCCCTCGGGCTCACGGTGAACCTCGTGAGCGCCTGGCTGCTGGGGGACGACGACCACGCGCATGGCGACCACGCGCATGGCGACCACGCGCATGGCGAGGAGGAGGACCACCACCATCATCATGACCACAACCACCGCGCCGCCTATCTGCACGTGCTCGCGGACGCGGTCACCTCGGTGCTGGCGATCGGCGGGCTGCTCGCGGCGCGCATCTTCAGCTGGCCCTGGATCGACCCGCTGGTCGGCATCATCGGAAGCCTCGTGATCGCCGCCTGGGCGTGGGGGCTCATTCGTTCGTCCGCAGCGGTGCTCCTCGATTTCGTCCCCGCGCCGAAGATCGCCGATCTCGTGCGCGAAAGGCTTGAAGTCGAAGGCGACCGGCTCGCCGACCTTCATTTGTGGCGGGTCGGTCCGGGTCACATCGCCGTCGTGGCGGCGGTGGTGTCCGACCGGCCGCAGGGGCCGGACGCCTACAAGGCGCGCCTGCGGGATGTCGCGGGCATTTCCCACGTCACCGTCGAGGTGCATCGATGTCCGGGTCACGCCGGGGCCGGAGCGTGCTGAGCAGGAGCGGCTTTCCCGGCGCCCTTGGGCGTCCAGGGCGGCGCTGGCCGCGCGAGGGCAGGCGAGGGGGCCTGGACTAGGCCGTCCTAGGCCGTCCCGACCTGCCGGCCTTTTTCGTCGACCACCCGTTCGCCGTCCTCCTTGAAGAACTCGCCCTGTTGCGGCGGCAGGAGATCAAGGACTAGTTCCGAGGGGCGGCACAGGCGCACGCCTTTGGCCGTCACCACGAACGGCCGGTTCAGCAGGATCGGATGCGCCATCACGGCGTCGAGGAGATCGTCGTCGCCGAGCGCGCCATCGCCGAGCCCGAGTTCGTGGAACGGCGTTCCCTTCTCGCGCAGCGCCTGGCGCACGGTCAGTCCGGCGCGGGCGATGAGCTCCTTGAGCATGGCCCGCGTCGGCGGGCATTTCAGGTAGTCGATGATGTGCGGCTCGATCCCGGCATTGCGGATCAGGCCGAGCGTGTTGCGCGACGTGCCGCATTTGGGATTGTGGTAGATAACGACATCCATCGTATCGCTCCGCCGTTTTGGTCTCGCTTGGCTTCGTCCAACTCTTAGATCGACTTTACGACGGCCTTGCCGTTGTGTCCTGCGCAGCGCTTGCGCTTCGCCGATCGGAGCGGGGGGCGGTTGCGACGCAGACGCCCCGGCCCTGCCGATTTGCCTCGCGCCTGCATGGGGATAAGATCAACCGTCGAGGTCGGTTCGCCGGCCCGGGCGGAGGCGCCGCGCGAGTGCGGCAAGCGCGCGGCATGCCCGGCGCAAAGAAGGGGACGACATGGCGAGATCATATGCGCTGGGCGGTTTGATCGGCCTCGTCGCGCTCGGCGCGGCCGAAGCGCGGGCGCAAACCGATCTCAACGCCGGAATGACGCCGGCGCAGCTGTTCGCCGCCAACTGCGCCGCATGCCACCGGTCTTCGCAGGGATTGGCGCGCGGGCGCGACGCCGCCACCATCGCGAACATCCTGCGCGACCATTACACATCGCGGCCGACCGTCGCCACGGCGATCGCGGGCTATCTCGTAGGCGTGCGCGCGCCGCCGCGCCCGGCCGCCGGTCCGGCAATCCCGGGCGGCGAGCAGCCCGTCGCGCCTGCGCCCGCGCCCGCGTCGGCGGCGCGAACGCGCCCGCTCGATCGCCTGCCCAACCCGACGGTCGAGCGGCTGAAGTCTTTTGCCGCCGACGCCGACGCCGCAAAACCGTCCACCCCGGATGCGCCGGCGCGCGGCGTGCAGCGCCTGCTCTCCTATTCGTCGGCGGGCGTCGCGGCGAATTCGCTGCGCGAGGCGGCCGTCGGCGCCCCGCACTGCTGCGCGCCCGAGCGCGCCCGAGCAGGCGCTTCGGCCGGCGCGAGCGACCGCGCCGCGGCCCGGCGACGCCGCAGCGAAAACGGATGCAAACGCTCCGGCAGGCGCGGCCGCTGCGCCAGCGCCCGCGCCTGCGGCGACGAGTCCAATGCTGCCGTTGCGGGGGCCGCCGTCGAGCAGCGCAATGCCCACGATGCAGTCGAACGAGGACATGCGCTGAGGGGAGGGGACCGCGCGGCCGCTCCGGCCGCGCGCACGAGCGCAAAAGGCAAGCGCGGCCGCTCATCGATGCGCGAAAGTCGGCGTGAATGAACAGTAAAGAAACGAAGCGCCAATCGAGCCTTAGTCTTTGATTTACCTCGGGAGATAAACCTGTTCTTTATTGTGTTGTTTAAATCGATCTTAGAGCGTTTGGCCTAAAAGTCATAGGGAAGGCGGGGGGAACAGGGCCTCGCCAAAATAAACCAAAAGTAAAGGGCGTCATCATGAAGGCAGTCGTCAGGCCGGTGGAGCCGGCCGAGCGGGACATGCGCTTGCAGCACATCCGCCCGCTCTATCTGGAATCGCTGACGCTGGTCGAACGGCTGCATCGTCGCCTGCTCGACGTCATCAAGGACGAGTTCGATCGCCGCGGGCGCGCCGACATCAACTCGGTGCAGGCGCTGCTCGATCTACAATATCGGCGACAAGGAGCTGACCGCGGGCGAACTGCGCACGCGCGGCTATTATCTCGGCTCCAACGTGTCCTACAATCTCAAGAAGCTGGTCGAGATGGGCTTCCTCGACCATCAGCGCTCGCGGGTCGACCGCCGCTCGGTGCGCATCAAGCTGACCGACAAGGGCCGCGAGGTGCGCGACATCGTCGAGGCGCTCTACCAGAAGCACGTGCGCACGGTCGAGCAGGTCGGCGGCATCAATGCCGACGAGTTCGCGACGCTCAACAAGGTCGCTGCAGCGGCTCGAGCGGTTCTGGACCGACCAGATCCTCTACCGGCTCTAACCTCGCAACGGACCAGCGGCACGGTCCATACCACCATGCGCCGCCGCGACGATCGGGCCCGCGGTCCTCACCGCCGGGGCGCTGGTGTTTGTGCGGCCCGCTTCCGTCATAAAATCGCCCATCGGCGACCGTACTCGATCGCCGCGACGGCGCGGCGTCGCATCGACGCTCGGTCACTGCGGCCTGCATGATCGGCGCCTAGCGCGGCACGGCCGGCCGGCGCTCTACGGAAGGGCGCGGGCGCGCGTAGCGATGGGCAGGGATTTCGATGACAGCGACGGCGACAGTCGACGTCACGGCGCGGCACAGCCGGCGCGTCTTTCATGCGGGGCATGGTCGCCGCGGGCGTCGGTCTTGCGTTTTCGCGCGCCTCGCGCGTTCGGCCGAGGACGCCGCTGCTCGAGTCGCTGATCGAGCAGACGCGCAGCGCGGCGATTTCGGCCAGGGCTTCGATTCCGCCTCGCGCACCATCCAGATGCCGAAGGCGTCGCTGCCGACGCTGTCGCCCGCGACCGCGCAGACACACCGAAGCAGGCGATCGCGCACTACGAGGGCATCGTCGCCGCGCGGCGGCTGGCCGGCGGTGCCGACAGGTCGCAGCGGCTGCGGCTCGGCAGTCGCGCAATCCGACGGTCGATCGCGCTGCGCCAGCGCCTGACGCTCGCCGGCGATCTCGACGCCGAGCGGCGGCGTGACCGACATCTTCGACTCCTATGTCGAGGCGGCGGTGCGCCGCTTCCAGGCGCGCCACGGCCTGACGGTCGACGGCGTCGTCCGCGAGCAGACGCTCAAGGCGCTGAACGTGCCGGCCGCAGGTCGCGGCTCGCGCAGCTGCGCACCAATGCTGGTGCGGCTGCGCAGCATGAGCGGCAATCTCGGCGCCGCGCTTCGTGGTCTGCAACATTCCGGCCGCCCAGCATCGAGGCGATCGAGGGCGGCGTCGCGGTGTCGCGCCACACCGCGGTCGTCGGCAAGCCGGACCGGGCCGTCGCCGGACATCAACAGCAGGATCGTCGAGATCAATTTCAATCCGTACTGGACCGTGCCGGTCTCGATCGTCCGCAAGGACCTCATTCCGAAGATGCAGGCCGAGCCGGACTATCTCGACCAAGAACCACATCCGCATCTTCGATCCGCGCGGCAACGAACTGCACGCCGTCGCAGATCAACTGGTATTCCGACGAGGCGGTGAACTACCGCTTCAAGCAGGATCCGGGCGACCTCAATTCGCTCGGCTCGATCCGCATCAATTTCCCGAGCAAGGACGGCGTGTACATGCACGACACGCCGTCGAAGAACCTGTTCGGCGAGGACTTCCGCTTCCATTCGTCCGGCTGCGTGCGCGTGCAGAACGTGCGCGAGCTGGTCAACTGGCTGCTGTCGAAACGCCGGGCTGGTCGCGCGCCGGAGATCGACCAGGTGATCAAGCGCGGCGAGCGCAAGGACGCCCGGCTGCCGAAGCCGGTGCCGCTCTACTGGGTCTATGTCACCGCCTGGGCGACGCCCGACGGCGTCGTGCAGTTCCGCGACGACATCTACGGGCGCGACGGGCTGACGGGCAGCGCCAACGTCAATCGCGGCTGATCGCCCGGAGGAACCGGCGGCTGCGGCAATCGGCGGAAGGGCGGTCGCGCCGGCGCCGCTCGAAAAGTTGACACGGCAACAACATATTGGGCAACTGTGGGGACCTGCTCCCCACGATTGGCGTTCTTCCGGCAATGTGCTAATCGCGGCCGAGGATCAGGAGACCGTTCATGCCTCAGAGAGAGACCGCCGTGCGCGCCGGCGCCGAGACTGCGTTTTTCGGCGCCCCCCTCGCCGAGACCGATCCGGAAATCGCCGACGCGATCCGGCGCGAACTCGGCCGGCAGCGCGACGAGATCGAATTGATCGCATCGGAGAACATCGTCAGCCGGGCCGTGCTCGAGGCGCAGGGCTCGGTGCTCACCAACAAGTATGCCGAGGGATTGCCGGGCAAGCGCTATTACGGCGGCTGCCAGTATGTCGATGTCGTGGAAACGCTGGCGATCGAGCGGGTTACGAAGCTTTTCGGATGCGGTTTCGCAAATGTGCAGCCGCATTCCGGCGCCTCCGCCAACGCCGCCGTGTTCATGGCCCTGATGCAGCCGGGCGACACCTTCATGGGGCTCAATCTGGCCGCCGGCGGCCATCTCACCCATGGCTCGCCCGTCAACTTGTCGGGCAAGTGGTTCAAGGTGGCGCCCTATGGCGTGCGCCGCGACGATCACCGCATCGATATGGACGAGGTTCGCCGGCTTGCCCACGAGCACCGGCCGAAGCTGATCGTGGCCGGCGGGTCGGCCTATCCGCGCATCATCGACTTTCCCGCGTTTCGCGCCATCGCCGACGAGGTCGGGGCGCTTCTCATGGTCGACATGGCGCATTTCGCCGGCCTTGTCGCCGGCGGCGTGCATCCAAGCCCGTTTCCGCACGCCCATGTGGTCACGACGACGACCCACAAGACCCTGCGCGGCCCGCGCGGCGGCGTGATCCTGAGCGACGACGAGGCCATCGCCAAGAAGCTCAATTCGGCCGTCTTCCCGGGCATGCAGGGCGGCCCTTTGATGCATGTCATCGCCGCAAAAGCTGTCGCGTTCGGCGAGGCTTTGCGGCCGTCGTTCAAGCTTTACTCGAGGAATGTGGTGGAGAACGCCAAGGCGCTCGCGGCGACCCTGAAGGCGCGCGGGCTCGATATCGTCTCCGGCGGCACCGACACCCATCTGATGCTGGTCGACCTGCGGCCGAAGCGCCTCACCGGGAAGGTGGCGGAGGGAGCGCTCGGCCGCGCCCACATCACCTGCAACAAGAACGGCATCCCGTTCGATCCGGAGAAGCCGATGGTGACGTCCGGGGTCCGCCTCGGCACGCCGGCCGGGACGACGCGCGGATTCGGGGTGGCCGAGTTCCAGCAGGTCGGCGAGATGATTTCCGAGGTGCTCGACGTGCTCGCCCAGAAGGGGGTCGAGGAGGACGCCCTGATCGAGGCCGCGGTGCGCGAGAAGGTGAAGCGGCTGCTCGCGCGCTTTCCGATTTACGACGCCTGAGAGATATTGAACCGGAGTAGGACCTTAAGATGCGCTGTCCGAGCTGCGGCAGCCTCGATACCCAGGTCAAGGATTCGCGCCCGACCGAAGATTCAGCGGCGATCCGCCGGCGCCGCCTCTGTCTGTCCTGCGGCTTTCGTTTCACCACGTTCGAGCGCGTGCAGCTGCGCGAACTGATCGTCATCAAGCGCAACGGCCGCCGGGTGCCGTTCGATCGCGACAAGCTCGCCCGTTCGGTCGAGATCGCCCTGCGCAAGCGCAATGTCGATCCCGAACGGGTCGAGCAGACCATCTCCAAGATCGTGCGCGACCTGGAAAGCCTCGGCGAAAACGAGGTCACGACCGAGACGATCGGGGAGACGGTGATGGCGCATCTGCGCGAACTCGACGACGTCGCCTATGTGCGCTTCGCTTCGGTCTACCGCAATTTCCGCGAGGCGAAGGATTTCGAACAGGCGCTCGCGGAACTCGCCGGCGAAGACGAAGGCGCGCGGCCCGCCCCGGCGCGCAAGTGAGGCCGATGGCGACGACGGGCGAACCAGAAACCGTGTCGAGGCTCGGACAGGCGACGCTGCTCGACCGCGACGCCGAGTTTCGACCGGGCGAGAATGGCTTCCGGCCGCGTCGCGGACAGCCGGAACGATGCCGCCGTCGACTCCCGGTTCATGGCGCTGGCGCTTGCGCTTGGCCGGCGCGGGCTCGGGGCGACCTGGCCCAATCCGGCGGTCGGCGCGGTGGTGGTGCGCGACGACGGCGCGGGTCCCGTCGTCGTCGGACGCGGCTGGACGCAGGCCGGGGGCCGGCCGCATGCGGAGGCGGAGGCGCTGCGGCGCGCGGGCGCCGAAGCGCGCGGCGCAACGCTCTATGTCACGCTCGAGCCCTGTTCCCACCATGGCAAGACGCCGCCTTGCGCCGACGCGATCATCGACGCCGGCATCGCACGCGTCGTCTCGGCGATGGAGGATCCCAATCCGCTGGTGGCCGGGAGCGGACATGACCGCGCTGCGCGCGGCCGGCGTCACGGTCGATATCGGCGTCGGAGCCGACCAGGCGAGCCGCGTCCATGCCGGTCATATCCGGCGGGTTCACGACGGACGCCCGCACGTCCTGCTCAAGCTCGCGGTCTCGGCGGACGGCAAGGCCGGGCTCGCCGGGCGGCGGCCGGTCGCCATCACCGGGGAGGCCGCGCGGGAGCGGGTCCATCTCATGCGGGCGATGCATGACGCGATCCTGATCGGGATCGGGACTGCGCTCGCCGACGATCCCGATCTGACCTGCCGGCTGCCCGGCATGGCGGCCCGCTCGCCGGTTCGCGTGGTGCTCGACACGCGGCTGCGTCTCCCGCTGACCAGCCGTATCGTCCGCACCGCGCGGCAAACGCCCGTGTGGGTCATTGCCGGTCACGCCGCGCCGGACGTGGCCGAACGCGACCTGCGTCGTGCGGGTGCGGAGGTGCTGCGGGTCGCGTCGGCGGGCTCGCTCGATCTACGCGAAACGCTCGCCGCGCTCGCCCGGCGCGGGATCACGCGATTGATGGTGGAGGGCGGCCCCAGAGTCGCCGCCTCGTTCGTGCGCGGCGACCTGATCGACGCAGCCGCCCTGTTCCATTCGGACCGTCCGATCGGCGCGGATGGAATCGACGCCCTCGAGGGACTCCCGCTCGCGGCTCTCACCCGCTCGCAAGCGCTCGCGGCGCAAGCAGTTGAAACCATTGGTCCCGACCGGGTGGAGACGTTTCGCCGCTAGAGCGAATTCCGTTCCAGCGGAATCGGACTTCGCTCCAGCCGTCGTTGCGCGATCGCGATTTTCGACGACGAACCGGTTCCCACTTCGCCGGAAAATGCTCTAGGCCTCCTCGTCACACGATCGGCACATCGTCGGGCCATTCCTACGTGCCTACCGCGGTCCCGCCGCGCCGGCTGTTAAAATGTCCATTGGGCAAGATGCATTCGATCCCTGACAGCGTACGGCGCGGTTCGGCCGTCCGTTCCCCCGTTGCCGGATGAGGCGAGAGAGAAGGCGCTTCTCATGAGCACTTACCGACTGAAGTCGCTGTTTGCTCCGCGCGCGATCGCGGTCGTCGGCGCAAGCCCGCGCGAGCTCTCGCTCGGCCGGATCGTGCTGAGCAATTTGCGCGGCGCCGGGCTTCAAGGGCCCGATCCACCTGGTCAATCCCCGCTATCCGGACATCGACGGACAGGCCACCGTCCCGGACATCGAAGCGCTCGACCCGGCTCCGGATCTCATGATCGTCACCGCGCCGGCGGCGAAGGTCCCCGGCATCATCGCGAGCGCCGGCGCACGCGGGGTCGGCGCGGCCATCGTGATCACCGCCGGCCTTGGCCACGGCCCGGGCTCGCTCGCCGAACAGGCGCGGCAGGCGGCGCGCGCGCACGGCCTGCGGCTGCTCGGACCCAACTGTCTCGGCCTGTTCGTGCCGAGCGCCCGGCTCAATGCGAGCTTCGCGGTCCATCAGCCCAAGATCGGGGACCTCGCGCTGATTTCGCAGTCGGGCGGCGTGGCGGCGGGGCTCGTGGAATGGGCGGCGGGCCGGTCGATCGGCTTTTCCGGAATCGTCTCGATCGGCGACGCGCTCGACATCGATTTCGGCGATCTGCTCGACTACTTCGCCCTGGACCGCAAGACCCGGGCGATCCTGATGTATATCGAGTCGATCACCGACGTGCGCAAGTTCATGTCGGCGGCGCGGGCGGCGGCGCGCGTGAAGCCGGTGATCGTGGTGAAGGCGGGACGCCACCTGCAGGCGGCCCGTGCCGCTGCGACCCACACCGGAGCGCTCGCCGGCGTCGACGCGGTCTACGCCGCGGCCTTCCGGCGCGCCGGCCTGTTGCGGGTTTTCGACCTCGACGAATTGTTCGCCGCCGCCGAGACGCTCGGACGCCTCAGCCCCTTCCCCGGCAACCGGCTCGCCATCATGACCAATGGCGGCGGCATCGGCGTGCTCGCGGTCGACCGCGTCATCGATCTCGGGGGAGCGCTCGCGAGCCTGTCGCCGCAGACCCTCGCGCGACTCGACGCCGAGCTTCCGCCCACCTGGTCCAGGTCGAATCCCGTCGACATCATCGGGGATGCCGATGCGGCGCGCTATGGCGCCGCGCTCCAGGCGCTTCTCGACGACCGGGAGAACGACGCGGTGCTGGCGATGAACGTGCCGACGGCGCTCGCCTCGGCGGCCGACTGCGCCGACGCGGTCGTCCGCGTCGTGCAGCAGGAGCGCACCAAGCATGCCCCCCACAAGCCGGTGCTGGCGGTCTGGGTCGGCGACGACGGCCGCGCGGCCAAGGCGTTCGACGCCGCCGCCATTCCCTATTACAACGGCGAGACGGATGCGATCCGCGGATTCATGCATCTCGTGCGCTATGTCGAGGCGAATCGCGACCTGATGGAGACGCCGCCGAGCTTGCCCACCCAGTTCGCCTCCGACACCGAGGCGGCGCGCAAGGTCATCGCCGAGGCGCTCGCCGCGGGAAAGACCTGGCTCGATCCGCTCGACGTCAACCGGCTCTTCAATGCCTACGGCATTTCGGTTTCGCCCGCCATTTTCGCCCGTGACGGCAAGGAGGCCGTCGCGGCGGCCCGGCCATTCCTGGAGGAGGGGCACGGCGTGGTCGTGAAGGTCCTGTCCCCCGACATCGTGCATAAGTCGGACGTTGACGGCGTGCGGCTCAATCTGACCAGCGAGAAGGCGGTCGAGGCCGCGACCGAGGACATTCTGCGGCGGGCGCGCGCGGCGCGGCCGTCCGCTCGGCTGAGCGGGGTGACCGTTCATCCGATGGTCTTGCGGCCGAAAGCCCGCGAGCTGATCATCGGCCTGGCCGATGACCCGACCTTCGGCCCGGTCGTGGTGTTCGGCAGCGGCGGAACCGCGGTCGAGGTCGTCGACGACAAGGCGCTGGCGCTGCCGCCGCTCGACCTGAAGCTCGCCGGCGACCTGATCGACCGTACGCGGGTGTCGCGCCTGCTCCGCGGCTACCGCAACGTGCCGCCGGCCAACCGGGAAGCGCTCGAACTGATGCTCGTCAAAGTGGCGCAGCTCGCGGCCGACCTGCCGGAGGTGCGGGAGCTCGATCTCAATCCGGTTCTCGCCGACGAGAAAGGAGCGATCGCGGTCGACGCCCGCGTGGTGATCGCGCCGGTCGAGAAGGGAGCGCGGGCGCAGTCGCGTTTCGCCATCCGGCCTTATCCGAAGGAATGGGAACGCCGCTACGACGATTGGTACGGGCTGCGCCTCACGGTGCGTCCGGTTCGGCCGGAGGATGAGGGGCTCTATCACGAGTTCTTCCGCAATGTCACGGAGACCGATCTGCGGCTGCGCTTCTTTGCGCCGGTCAAGGAGTTCAGCCACACCTTCATCGCCCGCCTGACGCAGATCGACTATGCGCGCGCGATGGCCTTCCTCGCCCTCGACGAAGGCTCCGGGCAAATGCTGGGCGCCGCGCAAATCCACGCCGACGCGAATCACGAGAACGCCGAATATGCCATTCTGCTGCGCTCGGATTTAAAGGGGCGCGGGCTCGGTTGGCTGTTGATGCGGACGCTGATCGAGTATGCCTCCGCCGAGGGCCTGCGCGTGATCGAAGGACAGGTGCTGCGCGACAACACGACGATGCTGCGGATGTGCGGCGAGCTCGGCTTCAAGGTCGAGGCGGACCTGGAGGACCCCGGCCTGTGCCATGTCGTGCTCGATCTGAGCACGCCGAAGTCGCGGCTGCGCGCTCCGGAAATGGTCGAGTGAACGGCCGGCCGCGCGGCGTCTCGACGCTGAGCCACTGGTTCCCCAAGCGGAGAGCGCATATATCGATTGCATCCGGGCGCGGTCCGCTCGCGCGGGCTGCGCCAGGGCCGGCCTTCGCTCTTGCCGGCGCTAATGCGGCATCAGGCGGCTTGCGGCGCTTTGTGCGCTGCGCTAAGCCTCCGAAGCCTTGCTCTGGAATAAATCTAATTGGTCAAGGCCGGAACGATGGGCGCTCGCCCCTGCCTTTCGGCGCGCCCCGGCCGTCCGCGACCGACCAGAGGTCTCGAATGAACGTCATTCTACAAGACTATCTGCCTATCGTGGTGTTCATCGCCATCGCCGTCGTCATCGTGTCCGGCCTGATGGTCGCGCCGTTTCTCGTCGCCTACAAGAATCCGGACGCTGAGAAGCTCTCCGCCTACGAATGCGGGTTCAACGCCTTCGACGACGCGCGCATGAAGTTCGACGTGCGCTTCTACTTGATTTCGATCCTGTTCATCATCTTCGATCTCGAGGTCGCGTTTCTCTTCCCGTGGGCGGCGGCCTTCCGCGAGATCGGCGTGTTCGGTTTCTGGTCGATGATGGTCTTTCTCGGAATCCTCACCGTCGGCTTCCTCTACGAATGGAAGAAAGGAGCCCTCGAATGGGATTGAACGAGCGCGCGTTGATGGCGCCGGCGGCGACCGGCGTGCTCGATCCGCGCACCGGCAAGCCGGTCGGCGACGATGATTCGTTTTTCCGGGGCGTCACCGACGAGCTCGCCGACAAGGGCTTTCTCGTCACCGCGACCGACGAACTGATCACCTGGGCGCGCACCGGCTCGCTGATGTGGATGCAGTTCGGTCTCGCCTGCTGCGCCATCGAGATGATCCACACCGCGATGCCGCGCTACGATCTCGAGCGGTTCGGCGCCGCGCCGCGCGCTTCGCCGCGCCAGTCCGACGTCATCATCGTGGCCGGCACGTTGACCAACAAGATGGCGCCCGCGTTCCGCAAGGTCTACGACCAGATGCCGGAGCCGCGCTACGTCATCTCGATGGGCTCCTGCGCCAATGGCGGCGGCTATTATCACTACTCCTACTCGGTGGTGCGGGGCTGCGACCGGATCGTGCCGGTCGACATTTACGTCCCCGGCTGCCCTCCGACCGCGGAGGCGCTGCTCTACGGCGTCCTGCTCCTGCAAAAGAAAATCCGCCGCACCGGCACGATCGAGCGGTAAGCGGCGCAAAGGACCGTCTTCGGAGCATCGGAATGAACGACAGGCTGGACGATCTCGGACAGGCGATTGCGCGCGCGCTTCCGGAATCCGTCACCGGGTTCGGCCTGGCCAAGGGCGAGCTCACCATCGCCGCGCGCGCGGCCGACATCGTCAAGGTCGCCACCTTCCTGCGCGACGATCCGGGCTGCCAGTTCTTCGCCTTTGTCGACGTGACCGCGGTCGACTGGCCGCAGCGGGAAAAGCGCTTCGACGTCGTCTATCACCTGCTCTCGCCAACCAAGAACTGGCGGGTGCGGATCAAGGTCGAGACCGACGAAGACACGCCGGTTCCCTCGATCATCGACGTGTTCCCCGGGGCCAATTGGTTCGAGCGGGAGGTGTTCGATCTCTACGGCGTGCTGTTCAGCGGCCATCCCGACATGCGGCGCATCCTCACGGATTACGGGTTCTCCGGCCACCCGCTGCGCAAGGATTTTCCGCTGACGGGATTCGTCGAGGTGCGCTGGGACGATGAACAGAAGCGGGTCGTGTACGACAAGGTCCGGCTCGCGCAGGAATACCGGAATTTCGATTTCCTCTCGCCTTGGGAAGGGCCGGACTATCCGCTTCCGGGCGACGAGAAGGCGAAGCAGTAGCGAATGGCTAATGGCGAATTGCGGTTTCGACGCGTAGCGAATAGCGAACAGCGAGTGGCGAACAGGAATGGCTGAGGCTTCAGTCCGCACTTTCACCATCAATTTCGGGCCGCAGCACCCGGCGGCGCACGGCGTGCTGCGCCTGCTGCTCGACCTCGACGGCGAGATCATCGAGCGCGCCGATCCGCATATCGGGCTCCTGCATCGCGGCACCGAGAAGCTGATCGAGCACAAGACCTATCTGCAGGCCATTCCCTATTTCGACCGGCTCGACTACTCCGCGCCGATGGCGCAGGAGCACGTGTTCTGCCTCGCCGTCGAGAAGCTGCTCGGGCTGACGGTGCCCAAGCGCGGCCAACTGATGCGGGTGCTCTTTCTCGAGCTGACCCGCCTCATGAACCACATTCTCAACGTGACCACGGCGGCGCTCGACATCGGCGCGCTCACGCCTCCGCTCTGGGGGTTCGAAGAGCGCGAGAAGATGCTGAACTTCTACGAGCGCGCGTCGGGCGCGCGCATGCACGCCAACTATTTCCGGCCGGGCGGCGTGCACCAGGACGTGCCGCCCAAGCTGCTCGACGACATTTGGGACTTCTGCGATCCGTTCCTCAAGACGCTCGGCGACATCGACGATCTTCTGACCGAGAACCGGATTTTCAAGCAGCGCATGGTGGATATCGCCGTCATGACGCTCAAGGACGCCTGGGGCTGGGGCTTTTCGGGTCCCTTGGTGCGCGCCGCGGGCGCGGCGTGGGACCTGCGCCGGGCGCAGCCCTATGAGTGCTATTCCGAGCTCGAATTCGACATTCCGGTCGGCAAGCACGGGGACTGCTACGACCGTTACCTCGTGCGCATGGAGGAGATGCGCCAGTCCGTGCGCATCATGCGGCAGTGCCTCGAAAAGCTGCGCTCGCCGGAAGGGCAGGGGCCGGTCAGCGTCGAGGACAACAAGTTCGTGCCGCCGCGGCGCGGCGAGATGAAGCGCTCGATGGAAGCGCTCATCCACCATTTCAAGCTCTACACCGAGGGCTTCCACGTGCCGCCCGGCGAGGTCTATGCCGCGGCGGAGGCGCCGAAGGGCGAGTTCGGCGTCTATCTCATCGCCGATGGCACCAACAAGCCCTACAAATGCAAGATCCGCGCGCCCGGCTTCGTCCATCTGAGCGCGCTCGATTTCATCAGCAAGGGCCACATGCTGGCGGACATGACCGCCATTATCGGCGCGCTCGACATCGTGTTCGGCGAGGTGGACCGGTGACCGGCGCGGCGGAAACGGAACGCTACCGGCGCGGCTGGACGAAGCTCGCCGAGGTCGACGGCGAGGCCGGCGTGCGGGTCGTTCAATCCCTGCAGGACATCAGTCCGGAACTGGGCCGTTTTGTCGTCGAATTCGCCTTCGGCGACGTGATATCCCGCCCGGGCCTCGGTCTGCGGGAGCGCGAGATCGCGACGGTCGCCGCGCTGACCGCGATGGGCACCGCGCGCGCCCAGCTCGCCGTCCACCTCAATGCCGCGCTCAATGTCGGCTGCACGCCGCGCGAGGTCGTCGAGACGATCCTGCAGATGGCGGTGTATGCAGGCATGCCGGCGGCGTTGAACGCCATGTTCATCGCGAAGGACGTGTTCGCCACGCGCGGCATCGTCATGGAAAAGGAACAATAGCCGTTGGCGGTCCGCCGCCCGTTCAACGGTGTGAGTTGCGTTCGAACATCGATGTGTCGCCGAATTCGCGAATGAAGGAGAGTTGAGCGTGGCCACGCGCCGTCTCGCCCCCGCCGCCGTCCAGCCCGACACCTTCGCCTTCACGGCGGAGAACGTCGCCTGGGCGAAGACCCAGATCGCCAAATACCCCGAGGGCCGGCAGGCCTCCGCGGTGATTTCGCTCTTGTGGCGCGCGCAGGAGCAGGCGGGCGGCTGGGTGCCGCAGAAGGCGATCGAGCACGTCGCCGCTTTTCTGAGCATGCCGTTCATCCGCGTGCTCGAGGTCGCGACCTTCTACACGATGTTCAATCTCGAGCCGGTCGGTCGGCATCTCGTGCAGCTGTGCGGCACGACGCCCTGCATGTTGCGCGGCGCCAACGAGCTCAAGAAAGTCTGCCGCGAGAAGATCGGGGAGGAACACCACGTCACGGCGGACGGAAAGTTCTCCTGGATCGAGGTCGAGTGCCTCGGCGCTTGCGTCAATGCCCCGATGGTGCAGATCAATTACGACACCTACGAGGACCTCACGCCCGAAAATTTCACCCATATATTGGATGAGCTCGCCGCCGGACGGCCGGTCCAGCCGGGACCGCAGGTCGATCGCCGGTTCTCCGCCCCGGTCGGCGGGCCGACCGCCTTGACCGATTCCGCGATCTACGAAAAACGCATCGGCGGACAACCGCAGGAGCCGGCGCTCGCGGACGCCGAGGCGAAGCGCCCCGGCGAAGCCGCCAATGTCCGCGAAGCCGCCATACCCAAGCCGCCGGTCGGCGACGCCGCCGACGGCTCCAGCACCAGGCGCGAATGATGCTGCACGACCGCGACCGTATCTTCACCAATCTCTACGGCCTCCATGACTGGAGGCTCCCCGGCGCGCGGGCGCGCGGCGCATGGGACGGCACCAAGGCCATCCTGGAGCGCGGCCGCGACGCCATCGTCAACGAGATGAAGGCCTCGGGGCTGCGCGGGCGCGGCGGCGCCGGATTTCCGACCGGACTGAAATGGTCGTTCATGCCCAAGCAGTCGGACGGCCGGCCGCATTATCTCGTCATCAATGCCGACGAATTGGAGCCGGGCACCTGCAAGGACCGCGACATCATCCGGCACGACCCGCACCTCCTGATCGAGGGTGCGCTGATCGCCAGCTTCGCCATGGGCGCGCACGTCGCCTACATCTATATTCGCGGCGAGTTCGTGCGCGAGCGCGAACGCCTGCAGACGGCGATCGACGAGGCCTATGAGGCGCGGCTGATCGGCAAGAACAATCTCAACGGCTTCGACTTCGATCTGTACGTCCATCACGGGGCCGGCGCCTATATCTGCGGCGAGGAGACCGCGCTGCTCGAGAGCCTCGAAGGCAAGAAGGGCCTGCCGCGGCTCAAACCGCCGTTTCCCGCGAATATGGGCCTCTATGGCTGCCCGACCACCGTCAACAATGTCGAGAGCATCGCCGTCGCGCCGGACATCCTGCGTCGGGGCGCCTCCTGGTTCGCCTCGATCGGCAAGCCCAACAATACCGGCACGAAGCTGTTCTGCATTTCCGGCCATGTGAACAAGCCGTGCAATGTCGAAGAGGCGATGGGCGTTTCGCTGCGCGAGTTGATCGACACGCATGCCGGCGGCGTGCGCGGCGGCTGGGACAATCTGCTCGCCGTGATCCCCGGCGGCTCGTCCGTGCGCTGCCTGCCGGCGCCGCTCTGCGACGATCTGACGATGGATTTCGATGCGCTCGCCAAGCTGAAATCCGGCCTTGGCACCGCCGCCGTGATCGTGATGGACAAGTCGACCGACATCGTCCGCGCCATCGCGCGCATTGCCTATTTCTACAAGCACGAGAGCTGCGGGCAGTGCACGCCGTGCCGCGAGGGAACCGGCTGGATGTGGCGTGTGCTTACCCGCATGGCCGAAGGGCGCGCCCATAAGCGCGAGATCGACATGCTGCTCGACGTCACGAAGCAGATCGAGGGCCACACGATCTGTGCGCTCGGCGATGCGGCGGCGTGGCCGATCCAGGGTCTGATCACGCATTTCCGCGGCGAGATCGAGCGGCGCATCGACGACTATGCCGGCAATCCCGACAATGAAGGCGTGCTCGATCCCGACACGGTCGCCGAGGCGGCGGAGTGATTTGTTTGACGTCATGGCCGGGCTTGCCCCGGCCGTCCACGGCGTCAAGAACGTGGATGACCGGCACGCGGCCGGTCATGACGATTGAGAGGACAAGGTAAGGCGCGATGATCAAGCTCATCGTCGACGGCAAGGAAGTCGAAGTTCCGCCCGAGTCCACGCTCTTGCAGGCGTGCGAAGCGGCGGGCGCGGAAATCCCGCGCTTCTGCTTCCACGCGCGCCTGTCGATCGCCGGCAATTGCCGCATGTGCCTGGTCGAACTGGTCGGCTCGCCCAAGCCCGTGGCGAGCTGCGCCTGGAGCGTGCGCGACTGCCGGCCGGGCCCGAAGGGCGAGCCGCCAGAGGTGAGGACGCGCTCGCCGATGGTGAAGAAGGCGCGCGAAGGGGTGATGGAGTTCCTGCTCATCAATCATCCGCTCGACTGCCCGATCTGCGACCAGGGCGGCGAATGCGACCTGCAGGACCAGGCGATGGCCTATGGCGTCGATTCGAGCCGCTTCCAGGAGAACAAGCGCGCGGTCGAGGACAAATATCTCGGCGCGCTGGTGAAGACCTCGATGAATCGTTGCATCCAGTGCACCCGCTGCGTGCGCTTCGCGACCGAGGTCGCCGGCGTGCCGGAACTGGGCGCGATCGGCCGCGGCGAGGACATGGAGATCACCACCTATCTCGAAAACGCGATGACGTCGGAGCTGCAGGGCAATGTCGTCGATCTCTGTCCGGTGGGGGCGCTGACCTCGAAGCCCTACGCCTTCGTGGCGCGGCCATGGGAGCTCGCCAAGACCGAGTTCGATCGACGTGATGGACGCGGTCGGCTCCGCCATCCGGGTCGACACGCGCGGACGCGAGGTGATGCGCATCCTCCCGCGCCTCAACGAGGACGTGAACGAGGAGTGGATTTCCGACAAGACGCGGCACGTCGTCGATGGCCTGCGGGTGCAGCGCCTCGATCAGCCCTATGTGCGTGAAGGCGGGCGGCTGCGGCCGGCCTCCTGGAGCGAGGCGTTCCGCGCCATCGCGGCGAAGGTCCGCGCCGCGAGCCCCGTCCGCATCGGCGCGATCGCCGGCGATCTCGCCGCGGTCGAAGACATGTTCGCGCTCAAGGACCTCCTCGCCCGGCTCGGCAGCAAGAACATGGACTGCCGGCAGGACGGCTCGGCGCTCCATCCGGCCTGGGGGCGGGCGGCCTATGTCTTCAATCCGAGCATCGCCGGGATCGAGCGGGCCGATGCGCTCGTCATCGTCGGCTCGAATCCGCGCCGCGAAGCGGCCGTGCTCAACGCCCGCATCCGCAAGCGCTGGCGCATGGGGCCGTTCGCGATCGGGCTGATCGGCGAGCGGGTCGATCTCACTTATCCCTATCATTACCTCGGCGCGGGCCCGGACTCGCTCGCCGAACTTGCGGCCGGCCGCGGCGATTTCGCCGATCTTGCTGAAGAAGGCCGAACGCCCGATCGTCCTGCTCGGCGCGGGCGCGACGGCGCGGCCGGACGGCGCGGCCATCGCCGCGCTTGCCGCCAAGGCCGCGGTCGATCTGGGCGCGGTCAAGGACGGGTGGAACGGCTTTGCCGTCCTTCACAACGCGGCGGCGCGGGTCGGCGGCCTCGACCTTGGCTTCGTGCCGGGAGAGGGCGGGCTGAAAGCGGCGGAAATGGCCGCCCATGGCGCGCTGGATCTCCTGATCCTGCTCGCGGCCGACGAGATCGAGGTCGCGCCCGGCGCCTTCGTCGTCTATATCGGAACGCATGGCGACCGCGGGGCACACCGCGCCGACGTCATCCTTCCAGCCGCCACTTACACCGAGAAATCAGGGATCTACGTGAACACCGAAGGTCGGGTCCAATGGGCGGCGCGCGCGGGCTTCCCGCCGGGCGACGCGCGTGAGGACTGGGCCATTCTGCGCGCGCTGTCCGACCCGCTCGGACACCGGCTGCCCTACAATTCGCTCGCCCAGTTGCGGGTCGCCTTGTTCGGCGCGCACCCGCAGCTTGCGCGCCGCGACGCGCTCGCGCCGGGCAAGCTCGACGACGTGCGCAAGCTCGCATCGCGCGGCGGAGCGCCGGACAGCGCCCCGTTCGGCGCGGCCATCGCCGATTTCTATCTCACCAATCCCATTGCGCGCGCGTCCGCGATCATGGCCGAGTGCTCGGCGCTCGCCGAAGGCGGCGCGGCGTTGCGTGCGGCGGAGTGATGGGCATGTCTATCGCCGAGCTGTGGAGCGCCTATCTCTGGCCGCTTTTGATCATCGTGATCCAGAGCTTCGCTCTGCTCGCGGTCCTGCTGATCGTGATCGCCTATGTGCTGTACGCCGACCGCAAGATCTGGGCGGCGGTGCAGATCAGGCGAGGCCCCAATGTGGTGGGGCCGTGGGGCCTGCTGCAATCCTTCGCCGACATGCTCAAATTCGCGCTGAAGGAGCCGACGATCCCCGACGGGGCGAACCGCGGCCTGTTCATCCTCGCCCCGATCGTCACCTGCGTGCTCGCGCTCGCCGCCTGGGCGGTGATCCCGGTGAATGACGGCTGGGTGGTCGCCGATATCAATGTCGGCATCCTCTATATCTTCGCCATCTCCTCGCTCAGCGTCTACGGCATCATCATGGCCGGCTGGGCCTCCAACTCGAAATACGCCTTTCTCGCCGCGCTGCGGTCGGCGGCGCAGATGGTGTCCTACGAGGTCTCGATCGGCTTCGTGATCATCACCGTGCTGCTGTGCGTCGGCTCGCTCAACCTGTCCGCCATCGTCAAGGCGCAGGACACGCCCTGGGGCGTGCTCGGCTGGTATTGGCTGCCGCTCCTGCCGATGTTCGTGATCTTCTTCATCTCCGCGCTCGCCGAGACGAACCGCGCGCCTTTCGACCTCGTCGAGGCGGAGTCCGAGCTCGTGGCCGGGTTCATGGTCGAGTACGGGTCGACGCCTTACGTGCTGTTCATGCTCGGCGAATACGTGGCCGTCATGACCATGTGCGCCTTGGGCGCGATCCTGTTCCTGGGCGGGTGGCTGCCGCCGATCCCGGTCATTCCCTTCACCTGGGTGCCGGGGGTCGTCTGGTTCCTGCTCAAAGTGCTCTTCATGTTCTTTATGTTCGCCATGGTGAAGGCGTTCGTCCCGCGCTACCGCTACGACCAGCTGATGCGGCTCGGCTGGAAGGTGTTCCTCCCGATCTCGCTGGCGGCGGTGGTGATCGTCGCGGGCGTGGTCCAGTTTTTCGTGCTGGCCCCGAAATGAGGATGATGCGATGAGGCTCGATCAGGCCGCTCGCGCGGTCTTCCTGACGGAGTTCCTGCAGGCCTTCGTCCTGTCGATGCGCTATTTCTTCAAGCCGAAGACGACGATCAACTATCCGTTCGAGAAGAACCCGCTCTCGCCGCGATTCCGGGGCGAACACGCGCTGCGTCGCTATCCCAACGGCGAGGAGCGCTGCATCGCCTGCAAGCTGTGCGAGGCGATCTGCCCGGCGCAGGCGATCACCATCGAAGCGGGTCCGCGCCGCAACGACGGCACGCGGCGCACGACCCGCTACGACATCGACATGGTCAAGTGCATCTATTGCGGCTATTGCCAGGAAGCCTGCCCGGTGGACGCGATCGTCGAGGGACCGAATTTCGAATTCGCGACCGAGACGCGCGAGGAGCTTTACTACGACAAGGAGCGGCTGCTCGCGAATGGCGACCGCTGGGAACGCGAGATCGCCAAGGCGATCTCGCTCGATGCGCCCTATCGGTGAGATGAAACTGATGAATGCCGTCGGGTCAGACTCTCCCTCGGCGCCTCTCCCCGCGAGGGGGAGGCCGGCGAAAGCAGTTCGCCGGGAGGGGGGTCTCGACACTCGCGCCGAAAGCCTGTTTGTAACTTCCCTTGTGCCCCCGTCCCCAACCCTCCCCCGCACGGGGGGAGGGAACAAGAAGCAATAACGCGCATGATCGCCGCCTTCTTCTTCTACCTGTTCGCCGGAATCTGCGTCGCCTCGGCGCTGATGGTCATCTCCTCGCGCAATCCCGTTCACTCGGTGCTGTTTCTCATTCTCGCCTTCGTCAATGCGGCCGGGCTGTTCATTCTGATGGGCGCGGAATTCCTCGCGCTGATCCTCGTGGTCGTCTATGTCGGGGCCGTCGCCGTGCTGTTCCTGTTCGTGGTGATGATGCTCGACGTCGATTTCGCCGAGCTGCGCCAGGGCTTTCTCAACTACCTGCCGATCGGCGCGCTGGTCGGCCTCGTGCTCATGGTCGAGCTGTTGCTCGTGCTGGGCGCCTGGGCGATCGGGCCGGGATTGCAGCGGACCGTGGTGCTGCCGATCCCGCCCGCCGAGACGGTGACCAACACCGAGGCGCTCGGCCTCGTGCTCTACACGCGCTACGTCTATTTCTTCCAGGCCGCCGGCCTCGTGCTGCTGGTCGCCATGATTGGCGCGATCGTGCTGACGCTGCGGCACAAGCCGTCGGTCAAGCGCCAGAACGTTTCCGACCAGCTTGCGCGCAACAAGGCCGACATCATCGAGCTGCACAATGTACGGCCCGGCCAGGGACTCTGAGGGGGAACGCGGGGATGACGATCGGGCTCGGGCACTATCTCTCGGTCGCGGCGATCCTGTTCACAATCGGCATTTTCGGCATTTTCCTCAATCGTAAGAACGTCATCATCATCCTGATGTCGATCGAGCTGATCCTGCTCGCGGTCAACATCAATCTGGTCTCCTTCTCGACGCATCTGGGGGACCTCGTCGGCCAGGTGTTCGCGCTGATCGTGCTCACGGTGGCGGCGGCCGAGGCGGCGATCGGGCTTGCGATTCTCGTCGTGTATTTCCGGAACCGGGGTTCGATTGCGGTTCAGGACATCAATCTCATGAAGGGCTGACGGGCGCACGATGTATCAGGCGATCGTTTTTCTGCCGCTCCTGGGCTTCTTCGTTGCCGGAGCGATCGCGGTGTTCGGCGCGCGGGCGCGTCATCCCGGCGGATATCCGGCGCCCGGGGCGGAAGATCACGCCGCTCACCTGGTCCCCGAGGACCATCCGCATGCGGCGCCGTCGCCGCATGGCGACGCCGCAGTGATCCACGCGTCCCATACCGAGGAACACGGCGGGGAGCCGGCGGCGGCGGGCTCCCGCACGGCGGAACTCGTCACCACCGGCCTGCTCTTCATTTCGATGGCGCTGTCATGGATCGCGTTTGTCCGGGTCGGCTTCGGCCATCAGGACGCGCGCGAGATCATCGCTCCCTTCATCGTTTCGGGGGAGCTGATGGTCGACTGGACGCTGCGCATCGACACGCTGACCGCGGTGATGCTCGTCGTCGTGACCACGGTGTCGGCGCTCGTGCATTTGTATTCCATCGGCTACATGGAGGACGACCCGTACCGGCCGCGCTTCTTCGCCTATCTGTCCTTCTTCACCTTCGCGATGCTGATGCTGGTGACGGCGAACGATCTCGTGCAGCTGTTCGTCGGCTGGGAGGGGGTCGGGCTCGCGAGCTATCTCCTGATCGGCTTCTGGTTCAAGAAGCCGTCGGCGAATGCGGCGGCGATCAAGGCCTTCGTCGTCAACCGGGTGGGCGATTTCGGCTTCGCGCTCGGCATTTTCGGCGTTTTCTACATGATCGGCGCGGTCGATTACGACACGATCTTCGCGCAGGCGTCGTCGCTCGTCGGCAAGACCATTCCGTTCGCCGGCTGGAACCTGGACGCGCTCACCGTGATCTGCCTGCTCCTGTTCATGGGCGCGATGGGCAAGTCGGCGCAGTTCCTGCTCCACACCTGGCTGCCCGACGCCATGGAAGGGCCGACACCTGTTTCCGCGCTCATCCACGCCGCGACCATGGTGACGGCCGGCGTGTTCATGGTGGCGCGGCTGTCGCCTTTGTTCGAGCTTGCCCCGACGGCGCAGGCCTTCGTCACCTTCATCGGGGCGACCACCGCGTTGTTCGCCGCGACCATCGGCCTCGTGCAGAACGACATCAAGCGGATCATCGCCTATTCGACCTGTTCGCAGCTCGGCTACATGTTCGTCGCTATGGGCGTCGGCGCGTATTCGGTCGGCATGTACCATTTGTTCACGCACGCCTTCTTCAAGGCGCTGCTCTTTCTCGGCTCGGGCTCGGTCATCGTCGCGATGCATCACGAGCAGGACATCCGCAACATGGGCGGGCTCAAGAACAAGATCCCGTTCACCTATTGGATGATGGTGGCGGGAACGCTCGCGCTCACCGGGTTTCCGCTCACCGCCGGCTATTTCTCCAAGGACGCGATCATCGAAGCCGCGTTCGCCGGGCACAATCCGATGGCCTTCTACGGCTATCTCTCGACGCTGTCCGCGGCCGGGCTCACCGCCTTCTATTCGTGGCGGCTCATTTTCAAGACGTTCCACGGGCGCCCGCACGACATGCATCACTACGAGGCGGCGCATGAGAGCCCGCTGCCGATGCTGATCCCGCTCGGGGCGCTCGGCGCGGGGTCGGTCCTCGCCGGGCTGCCCTTCTACGACATATTCGTCGGGCACGGCGCGGCCGAGTTCTTCCGCGGCTCGGTCGAGATCACCAGCATTCTCGACGAGATGCACCACATCTCGTTTGCGGTCGCGGCGCTGCCCACGGTGATGATGGTGGCCGGCTTCTGCGTCGCCTGGCTGTTCTATATCCGGCGGCCGGACCTGCCGGTCGAGCTCGCGAAGCAGCAGGAGCCGCTCTACAAGTTCCTGCTCAACAAGTGGTACTTCGACGAGCTCTACGATCTGATCTTCGTGCGGCCGACGCTGTGGCTCGGCCGGGTGCTGTGGAAGGGCGGGGACGGCTGGCTGATCGACGGGTTCGGCCCCGACGGCGTGTCGGCGCGGGTGCTCGACGTCACCCGCAGCGTGGTGCGGCTGCAGACCGGCTATCTCTACCATTACGCGTTCGCGATGCTGATCGGGGTCGCTGCGTTCCTCACCTGGTTCATGTTTGCCGGGGGGGTGCGGTGATGGCGAGCTGGCCCGTCCTTTCCGTCACCATCTTCCTGCCCCTGCTCGGCGCGCTGTTCATCGCGACGATGCGCGCCGAGGACGACGCGGTGAAGCGCAATGCGCGCTGGGTCGCGTTGTGGACGACGCTCGTCACGCTCGCCGTTTCGCTTGTCATGGTGTGGCGATTCGATCCCTCGTCGCCCGAGTTCCAGTTCGTCGAAAAGCGGCCCTGGCTCGGGGGCACGATCACCTACAATGTCGGGGTCGACGGCATTTCCCTTCCGTTCGTGATCCTCACCACCGCGCTGATGCCGATCTGCATCCTCGCGAGCTGGAAGCCGATCGAGCGGCGGGTGAAGGAGTATATGATCGCCTTCCTCGTGCTCGAGACGATGATGGTCGGCACCTTCGCCGCGCTCGACATCGTCGTGTTCTATCTGTTCTTCGAGGGCGGCCTGATCCCGATGTTCCTGATCATCGGCGTCTGGGGCGGGCCGCGCCGGGTCTATGCGAGCTTCAAGTTCTTCCTCTACACGCTGCTCGGCTCGGTGCTGATGCTGCTCGCGATCATCGCAATGTATGGCGAGGCGGGCACGACCGACATCACCGCGCTGCTCGCGCACGATTTCCCGCGCAGCCTGCAGACGTGGGCGTGGCTCGCCTTCTTCGCCTCGTTCGCGGTGAAGATGCCGATGTGGCCGGTGCATACCTGGCTGCCGGACGCCCATGTGGAGGCGCCGACCGCCGGCTCGGTGATCCTCGCCGCGATCCTGCTGAAGATGGGCGGCTACGGGTTCCTGCGCTTCTCGCTGCCGATGTTCCCGGCCGCCTCCGCCGATTTCGCTCCGCTCGTCTTCGCGCTGTCGGTGGTCGCGATCGTGTACACCTCGCTGGTCGCGCTGGTGCAGGAGGACGTCAAGAAGCTGATCGCCTATTCCTCCGTCGCCCATATGGGATTCGTCACCATGGGGATTTTCGCCGGCACCACGCAGGGGGTCGCCGGCGGCGTGTTCCAGATGATCTCGCACGGCATCGTCTCGGGCGCGCTGTTCCTTTGCGTCGGCGTCGTCTACGACCGCATGCACACGCGCGAAATCGCCGCCTATGGCGGGCTCGTCAATCGCATGCCGATCTATGCGGCGATCTTCATGGTGTTCACGCTGGCCAATGTCGGGCTGCCCGGCACCTCGGGATTCGTCGGCGAGTTCCTGACGCTGCTCGGCACGTTCCGGGTGAACACGCTCGTCGCGACGCTCGCCACCCTCGGCGTGATCCTGTCGGCGTGCTACGCGCTGTGGCTCTACCGCAAAGTCATGCTCGGGCCGCTCGACAAGCCGTCGCTCGCGGCGATTCGCGACGTCGAGCCGCGCGAGATCCTCATCTTCGCGCCGCTCCTCATTCTCACCATCCTGTTCGGCGTCTACCCGAAGCCGGTGCTCGACATGTCGGCGGCTTCGGTCACCTCGCTCGTCACGAATTATCAAGCGGCGGTGGGGCTCGCGAAAGCGGCGGCGCTCGGCCACTGAACGGGGCTATCATGAACGAAGCATTCGATCTGTCCGCCCTCGCTCCGGCGCTGCCCGAGATCGTTCTCGCGCTTGGCGCGCTGGTCCTCCTCGTCATCGGGGCGTATCGCGGCAACCGGGCGACCGGCTTCGTGAGCGGCGCGGCGGTGCTTCTGCTCGCCGCCGCGGGCGTGCTCGTCGCGCTGATGCCGGAGGGCAGGACCACGACCTTCGGCGGCAGCTTCGTCGTCGACGACTATGCCCGCTTTTTCAAGCTCCTCGCTCTCGTCGGATCGGCCACCGCCATCATCCTGTCGAGCGAGTTCATGGGGCAGGCGGAGCGGCGGCGCTTCGAGTATCCGATCCTGATCGTGCTCGCGACCACCGGCATGCTGATGCTGATTTCGGCCGGGGATCTCATCGCGCTCTATCTCGGTTTCGAGCTGATGAGTCTCTCGCTTTACGTGGTCGCCGCGATCGACCGCGAGCGCTTGCGCTCGACCGAGGCGGGACTGAAGTATTTCGTCCTGGGCGCGCTTTCCTCCGGCATGCTCCTGTACGGCGCCTCGCTCGTCTATGGCTCGACCGGAACGGTGAGCTTCGCCGGCATTGCGGAAGCCGCGCGGCAGGGCGGCCTGCCGCTCACCTTCGGCCTCGTGTTCCTGTTCGCCGGCCTGTGCTTCAAGGTCTCGGCGGTGCCGTTCCACATGTGGACGCCCGACGTCTACGAGGGCGCGCCCACGCCGGTCACCGCCTTCTTCGCGGCGGCGCCCAAGGCCGCCGCGATCGCCGTCTTCGTGCGCGTCTCGATCACGGCCTTCCCGACGATCGCCCCGCAATGGCAGCAGATCGTCGTGTTCGTGTCGATCGCCTCGATGGTGCTCGGCGCGTTCGCGGCGATCGGCCAGCACAACATCAAGCGGCTGATGGCCTATTCGTCGATCGGCCATATGGGCTACGCGCTGATCGGGCTCGCCGCCGGCACCGTCGAGGGCGTGCAGGGCGTTCTCGTCTACATGGCGATCTATGTCGCGATGACGCTCGGCACGTTCGCCTGCATCATCGCGATGCGCCGGGAGGATGGCCCGGTGGAGGAGATTTCCGACCTGTCCGGGCTTGCCCGCACCAAGCCGGGCATGGCGTTCTTTCTGGCGATGCTGCTGTTTTCGCTCGCCGGCATCCCGCCGCTCGCCGGGTTCTTCGCCAAGTTCTACGTCTTCGTCGCCGCCGTGAATGCCGGGCTCTACACCCTCGCCGTGATCGGCGTGCTCGCGAGCGTGGTGGGCGCCTACTACTATCTCCTCATCATCAAGGTGATGTATTTCGACGAGCCGGCCCCCGCGCTGTCGCCCATGCGCAGCGAACTCGGGGCGGTGCTCGCGGTGACCGGGCTGTTCGTCAGCCTGTTTTTCGTTTATCCGGCGCCGTTGGTCGCGGCGGCGGCCGCCGCCGCCAAGTCGCTGTTCTGAATTTGATGACCAAGGCCGCGCCCGTCTGCGTTGTCATTGCCGGGCTTGACCCGGCAATCCATTTCCTTGAGATCGCGTCTTCTTCGGAATGGACGCGCGGGTCAAGCCCGCGTGGGACGATTGGAGGCGGACGCGGCGGCGGTCCGAGACCGCGATGAAGCTTGACCCCACGGTGGCCGCGGCGGGCATCGAACTCATCACGCACGAGGAGATCGACTCAACCAACGCGCAGGCGCTTCGCTACGCCGGGGCGGGCCTGCGCGGTCCGCTCTGGGTCACGGCGCAGACGCAGACCGCCGGGCGCGGACGGCGCGGGCGCGTCTGGGTTTCCGAGTCCGGAAACCTGCATGCGAGCCTGCTGCTGGCCGATCCCGCGCCGATCTTGCGGGTCGCGCAATGCTCCTTCGTCGCCGCGCTGGCGGTCCGCGACACCGTCTGCGACGTCGCTCCCGGACTGGCTGCGCGGCTGTCGCTCAAATGGCCGAACGATGTCCTGGTCGACGGGCGTAAGCTCGCCGGCATCCTGATCGAGGGGGAGGGCGCGAACCCGCTGATGGTGGCGATCGGAATCGGCGTCAATTGCCGGCATCACCCCGCCGACGCCGCCTATCCCGCGACCGACCTCGGCGCGCAGGGCGCGGAGGTGACGGCGGCGGAGGCGTTCGCGGCGCTGTCGCGGCGGATGGCGCAGCGGCTCGCATTGTGGAATGGTGGGGCTCGTTTCGCCGATATCCGCGCGGCCTGGCTTGCCCACGGGCCTGCGCCGGGTGCCGGCTTGCGCGTTCGTCTGGCGGATGGCGACGTGACCGGCAGTTTTGAAACGATCGACGAGGACGGCAATCTCGTGCTGATGGAAGCTGGCGGCGGCCGGCGCAAGATCACCGCGGGCGATGTTTTTCCCCTGACGGCTCCGAGCGCCGAGGCGGCCCCGGGACCGGCGTCGCGCCGGCGCCCCGCATGAGCGACAGGGCAGATCAGCTCGTCTTCGCGCCGCTCGGCGGCGTCGGCGAAATCGGCATGAACCTGTCGCTCTACGGGTTCGGACCGCCGCGCAAGCGGGCCTGGATCGCGGTCGATCTCGGCGTCGCCTTCGCCGGCGACGACCTGCCCGGCATCGATCTCATCATGCCGGACATCCGCTTTCTCGTGCGCGAGAAGCGCAATTTGCGGGCGCTCGTGCTCACCCATGCGCACGAGGACCATTTCGGCGCCTTGATCGACCTGTGGCCGCAATTGCGCACGCCGGTCTATGCGACCCCGTTCACCGCGGCGCTGTTCGAGGCAAAGCGCCTGTCCGAGCCGGGCGCGCCGGAGGTGCCCATCAATATCGTGCCGCTCGGCGCGCGGCTGTCGCTCGATCCGTTCGAGGTGGAGTTCGTCTCCGTCGCTCATTCGATTCCGGAATCGAACGCCCTGATCATCCGCACCCCGGCGGGGGCGGTCCTGCACACCGGAGACTGGAAGCTCGACGCCAATCCGGTGATCGGCCCGCCGACGGACGAGGCGAAGCTCAGAGCGCTGGGGGACGCGGGATGCCTGGCCGTCGTCGGGGATTCGACCAACGCGATCCGCGCAGGGCGCTCTCCCTCCGAGCGGGACGTGGCGAAAACCCTCGGCGAACTGATCGCGTCCGCGCCCGCCCGGGTCGCGGTGACCACCTTCGCCTCGCATGTGGGGCGCATCAGGAGCATCGCGGAGGTCGCGCATGGCTGCGGCCGCGAGGTCGTGATGATCGGCCGCGCCATGGAGCGCGTCGCCCAGGTCGCCCGCGAAACCGGCTATCTCGACGGCATAAAGCCGTTCCGCAGCGTCGAGACATTCGGCTATCTGCCGCGCGACAAGGTCGTGGCGCTCTGCACCGGAAGCCAGGGCGAGCCGCGTTCGGCGCTCGCGCGCATCGCCGAGGCCAATCACCCGGAGGTCGGCCTCGACAAGGGCGATCGCGTGATTTTTTCCTCACGCACCATCCCCGGCAATGAAAAGCCGGTGAACCGCGTCGTCAACGGCCTCGTCGATCAGGGCGTCGAAGTGATCACCGACCGCACGCATCTCATTCATGTCTCCGGCCATCCGCGCCGTGACGAGATGAGCGACCTCTTGTCCTGGGTGCGGCCGCGCATCGTCGTTCCCGTGCACGGCGAGGCGCTGCATCTTGCCGAGCATGCCGCGCTCGCGCGCAAGAGCGGGGTCGGCGAGGCGATTCTCTGTCGCAACGGCGACCTCGTGCGGCTCGCGCCGGAGCCGGCCGGAATCATCGACGAGGTGCCGCAGGGGCGGCTCTACAAGGACGGCTTCCTCATCGTGCAGGGCGAAGGCCGCACGGTCCCCGACCGGAGGCGGCTCGGCTATGTCGGTGTCGTGTCGGTCGCGCTTGCGCTCGACGATACCGGCCTCGTCCTGGCCGAGCCCGAGGTCCAGTTGATCGGCATTCCCGAGGCCGACGCCGCAGGGGTCTCGTTCGCGGCGATCATAGGCGAGACGGCGGCAAGAACGGTCGAGCATCTGCCCCGGCCGCGCCGGCGCGATCCCGACACGGTCGCCGAGGCGGTGCGGCGTGCGGTGCGCGCGCGGGTGGCGCAGGGATGGGGCAAGAAGCCCTTGTGTCTTGTCCACGTCTTGACGGTATAAGCGGGGCGGGACATCGTCTGGCCCGAGCGAATGGCCACGGGTGGTCCGCGGCCCGACCAGCAAAAAGGGGGAGACACCTCATGATCGGACGTCTCAATCACGTGGCGATCGCCGTGCGCGATATCGCCAAGGCTTCGGAGCTCTACCGCACCAAGCTCGGCGCCAGCGTCTCGGCGATCGAGCCGCAGCCGGACCATGGCGTCAACACCGTGTTCATCACGCTGCCGAACACCAAGATCGAGCTGTTGGAGCCGCTCGGCGACAAGTCGCCGATCCAGGCCTTCGTCGATCGCAATCCGGACGGCGGCATCCACCATATCTGCTACGAGGTCGACGACATCCTCGTCGCGCGCGACAAGCTCAAGGCCGAAGGCGCGCGCGTGCTGGGCGACGGCAATCCGAAGATCGGCGCGCACGGCAAGCCGGTGCTGTTCCTCCACCCCAAGGATTTCTGCGGCACGCTGGTCGAACTCGAACAGGCGTGATCCTCGCCGGGGCAGCCTCCACCCGTTGCGCTGCGCCGCTTTCTCCCCCGCAAGCGGGGGAGAAACGAAACAAGGCCGGCCGCGACGAGCCCGCCGGGGAAAGAGGCCGCGTGTGGCTTGGACGACGCTGGCGGGCATCTATTTCGTGTTGTGGTGGACCGTGCTGTTCGCGGTGCTGCCATTCGGCGTGCGCTCGCAGGAGGAGACGGGCGAGATCGTGCCCGGCAGCGATCCGGGGGCGCCCTCGGCTCCCAAACTTCTTGTCAAGGCCCTGTGGACGACGATCGTGACCACGGCCATCTTCCTCGTCTTCTATGCCGCCTATGCCGCCGGCCTGATCGATCTCGAACAATTCGGGACGCTCTGGGGGCTGTTTCCGCGCTAGCGAGGACGCGGTCGGCGTCGCGTTTAACGGTGGGACGGTTCGCGGGGTGGTTGGCGCCAAGACTACGCGCAAAAAAAAGCAGCAGGAACAATGTCCTGCTGCCAACACCCTAGTTTATCGCCATTCCTCCGCGGATTTTTCCCGCTCGGAGCGGCAGCGTTCAAGCGCGCCGTCGGCTTCCTCCCACAGACCTGGACCTAGCTCCCGGCAATAAAGTTTCAAAAAAACCCGGCACCGGAAGCAGACGTGTTTTATTAGACGAATGTCGTAGTTTTGTCATCACAGTTGTCGTGCAGTGCAACAAGGTCGATTTACTTTGTAACAGCGGTCTGGCGACGTGCCGGCAAGCGTTCGTCGGAGCGCACTGATCTCTGGTGATTGCCGTCGCGAAGCCCCTTCGCGGGCTTGTGTTTTGGCTGCAATCCAGGTTTCTCTGCCAGCGCGATTTGCACCCGGAGTTCCTCGCCCCATGCGCCTGTCCCGTTTTTTTCTGCCGATCCTGCGCGAGACGCCGAAAGAGGCGGAGATTATGTCGCACCGGCTCATGTTGCGTGCGGGGCTGATCCGACAGGAGGCGGCCGGCATCTATGCCTTCCTGCCGCTCGGATATCGCGTGCTGCAGAAGGTCTGCCAGATCGTCCGCGAGGAGCAGAACCGGGCCGGAGCGGTCGAATTGCTGATGCCGACCATCCAGTCGGCCGATCTCTGGCGGGAAAGCGGACGCTATGACGACTACGGCAAGGAAATGCTGCGCATCAAGGACCGCCACGAGCGCGACATGCTCTACGGTCCGACCAACGAGGAGATGATCACCGAAATCTTCCGCGCTTATGTCCGCTCGTACAAGGACTTGCCGCTGAACCTCTACCACATCCAGTGGAAATTCCGCGACGAGGTGCGCCCGCGCTTCGGGCTGATGCGCGGGCGTGAGTTCCTGATGAAGGACGCCTATTCGTTCGACGTCGATTTCGAAGGCGCGCGGCACGCCTACAACAAGATGTTCGTCGCCTATCTGCGCACCTTTGCCCGCATGGGCCTCAAGGCGATCCCGATGGTCGCCGATACCGGCCCGATCGGCGGCAATCTCAGCCACGAATTCATCATCCTGGCGCAGACGGGCGAAAGCGAGGTCTACTGCCACCGCGACTATCTCGGCTTCCCGGCCCCGGACGCCGATGTCGCCTTCGACGACATCGGCGGCATGCAGGCGATCGTCGAGACATGGACCTCGCTTTACGCCGCGACCTCCGAGAAGCACGACGCGGCCGCCTTCGCCGAGATCGCCGCGGATGACCGCGTGTCCGCGCGGGGCATCGAGGTGGGCCATATCTTTTACTTCGGCACGAAGTATTCGCAGCCGATGAAGGCGGTCGTGGCCGGGCCGGACGGCGCCGAGCGCCCGGTGCATATGGGCTCCTACGGGATCGGGCCGAGCCGGCTTGTTGCCGCCATCATCGAGGCGTCGCATGACGAGGCCGGCATCATCTGGCCCGAATCGGTTGCGCCCTATCGGGTGGCCATTCTCAATCTCAAGCAGGGAGACGCGGCGACCGACCAGGCGTCCGAGAGCCTTTACCGCGAACTCACCGCGAGCGGAGTGGAGGTGCTCTACCACGATCTCGACGAACGTCCCGGCGCGAAATTCGCGACGATGGATTTGATCGGCATTCCCTGGCAGGTGTTGATCGGCCCGAAAGGGCTCAAGGAGGGCAAGCTGGAACTGAAGCGCCGCGCCGACGGAGCGCGCGAACTGCTGTCCCCGGCCGATGTGCGCGCGCGTCTCGCGCCCGCTGAAAAGCCTTGAATACCCGCTCGGATCGCCACGCCGGCGCGGGATCGACGCAGATTGACAATTATGTTGGCTGCGGCTTCGCGTCAGAAGCGATCATGGCGTGAATCCGCCGAGAATCGCGTGGGATTTCGGGTGGAGGCCCTGTCATGAGTGACTCCGCGAGCACGCGGCCGTTCGCCGCCTTCGAATGGATGTTGTCGCTGCGCTATCTGCGCGCGCGGCGGAAGGAAGGATTCATCTCGGTCATCGCCGGATTCTCCTTTCTCGGGATCATGCTCGGGGTGGCGACCCTGATCATCGTCATGGCGGTGATGAACGGCTTCCGCACGGAACTGCTCGGCAAGATCCTCGGCCTCAATGGCCATGTCCTGATCCAGCCGCTCGAATCGCCGCTGACCGATTTCGACCAGGTGGCCGAGCGCGTATCCGGGGTTCCCGGCGTGCGCCTGGCGGCCCCGATCGTCGAGGGGCAGGCGCTCGCGTCGTCGCCGTTCGCCGCCAACGGCGTTCTCGTGCGCGGAATCAGGGCGGCCGATCTCGACAAGCTTGCTTCCGTCGCCAAGAATGTCCGGCAGGGCACGCTGGAAGGGTTCGACGAAGGGCAGGGACTGGCGATCGGCAAGCGGCTCGCCGACCAGCTTTCGCTGCGGGCGGGCGACAACCTGACCCTGGTGGCGCCGCGCGGCGCGGTCACGCCGATGGGCACGACGCCGCGGATCAAGGTCTACAAGGTCGCCGCCGTGTTCGAGATCGGCATGTCGGAATACGATGCAGCCTTCGTGTTCATGCCGCTGCCGGAGGCGCAGGCCTATTTCAACCGGCCGAACGACGTGACCGCGATCGAGGTCTATACCGATAATCCCGACAACGTCGACCGCTACCGCAAGCTCATCGCCGACGCGGCGCAGCGGCCGGTCTATCTGATCGACTGGCGCCAGCGCAACGCGACCTTCTTCAACGCGCTGCAGGTCGAGCGCAACGTGATGTTCCTCATCCTGACGCTGATCGTGCTGGTCGCCGCGCTCAATATCGTGTCCGGCCTGATCATGCTGGTGAAGGACAAGAGCTCCGATATCGCCGTCATGCGCACGATGGGGGCGACGCAGGGGGCGGTGATGCGCATTTTCCTGATCACCGGCGCTTCGATCGGGGTGGTCGGCACCCTGACCGGCTTCGTGGTCGGCACGCTCGTCTGCCTCAATGTCGAGTCGATCCGCCAGTTCCTGTCCTTCGTCACGCGGACCGAGCTGTTTTCGCCGGAGCTCTATTTCCTGTCGCGGCTGCCGGCGGAGATGAATTTTTCGGAGACGGCGGCGGTGGTCGTCATGGCGCTGGCTTTGTCGCTGCTGGCGACGCTCTACCCGTCCTGGCGCGCCGCCCGGCTCGATCCGGTCGAAACGCTGCGTTACGAGTGAAGCAATGAACGCGACACAGAGCCCGGTCATTTTCCTGCACCAGGTCGAACGGCAGTACCGGCAGGGCGACGTCGCGCTGGAAATTCTCAATGGCGCGGACCTTGCGGTCTGGTCCGGCCAGATGGTCGCGCTGCTCGCCCCCTCGGGCGCGGGGAAATCGACCCTGCTGCACATTGCCGGCCTGCTCGAGCATCAGGATTCCGGCGAGGTGTTCATCGACGACGTTCCCACGTCGACGCTCACCGACGCGGAGCGCACCCGCATCCGCCGCAACGAGATCGGCTTCATCTACCAGGCCCATCACCTCCTCAACGAATTCACCGCGGTGGAAAACGTGATGCTGCCGCAGATGATTCGCGGGCTCACGCGCAATGACGCGAACGACCGGGCGGGGGAGCTGCTTTCCTATCTCGGGCTGAAGGAGCGCCTGCACCATCGGCCGGCGGAACTGTCGGGCGGCGAGCAGCAGCGGGTGGCGATCGCGCGCGCGGTCGCCAACGCGCCGCGCATCCTGCTCGCCGACGAGCCGACCGGCAATCTCGATCCGCGCACCTCCGAGCACGTGTTCCGCGCGCTGACCCAGCTCGTGCGCGCCTCGCGGCTCGCCGCCGTCATCGCGACGCATAATCTCGACATCGCCGCCCGCATGGACCGGCGCGTGACGCTGCGCGACGGCCGGATCATCGAGCTCGAATAGCGCCGTCCGGGCAGGGCTGCGGAGCGTGCCTGTGCATAGCGGCGAGCGTTCCCCGCAGGGAGTGGACACGCCCGGCTCCCGCGGCGATGCTCGCTGGACGCCAATGTGGAACGCCGCGCGAGGCCTGACGTGACTTCCGACCCCTGCTTCGTGCATCTGCACGTGCACTCCGCCTATTCGCTGCTCGAAGGCGCGCTGACGATCGCGCGGCTCGCGGCGCTCGCCAAGGCCGACCGGCAGCCGGCGCTCGCGCTCACCGACACCGACAACATGTTCGGGGCGCTCGAATTCTCCGAGAAGCTCGCGGGCGCGGGCATCCAGCCGATCATCGGCTGCACGCTCGCGATCGACTTCGCCGATCACGATCACGGACCGCGCCAGGCGCTGCACAGCCCCGGCCGGGCGCTGCCGCGGCTCGTGCTGCTCGCCGCCCGCGAGGAGGGCTACCGCAATCTGCTGCGCCTCACCTCCCGCGCCTTCCTCGAAACCCCGGCGGGCGAAGCGGCGCATGTCCGGCTCGACTGGCTCGACGGCTCAACCGACGGCCTGATCGCGCTCACCGGCGGGCCGGACGGCCCGCTCGACCGGGCGATCCTCGCCGGCCAGACGCCGCTGGTCGGGGCGCGGCTGTCGACGCTGCGCCGGCTGTTCGACGGCCGGCTCTATGTCGAATTGCAGCGGCACGGCGCGGCGCAGGAGCGGGCGACCGAAAGCGTGCTGATCGACCAGGCCTATGCGAACGGCATCCCGCTCGTCGCCACCAACCAGCCGTTCTTCGCCGCGGCGGACGATTACGAGGCGCATGACGCGCTTCTCTGCATCGCCGAGGGCCGGCTGCTCGCGGAAGCCGAGCGCCGCCATCTCACGCCGGAGCACCGCTTCAAGACGCGCGCGGAAATGGCGAGCCTGTTCGCCGACCTGCCGGAAGCGCTCGCCTCAACCGTCGAGATCGCCCAGCGCTGCAGCTTCCGGCCGCGCATGGAAAAGCCGATCCTGCCGCGCTTTTCCGCCGAAAGCGGCGCGCCGGTCGACGAGGACGCGGCGCTGCGCGCGCGGGCGGAGGAGGGGCTCGCGCAGCGCATCGCCGCGCATGGCGTGGCGCCGGGACAGACGGAGGAGACCTATCGCGAGCGGCTCGCCTTCGAGCTCGGCGTGATCGCGCGCATGGCCTATTCGGGGTACTTCCTGATCGTTTCCGACTTCATCCGCTGGGCGAAGGAACACGGCATCCCGGTCGGGCCGGGGCGCGGCTCGGGCGCCGGCTCGCTCGTCGCCTATGCGCTCACCATCACCGATCTCGATCCGATCCGCTTCGGCCTCCTGTTCGAGCGCTTCCTCAATCCCGAGCGCGTGTCGATGCCGGACTTCGACATCGACTTCTGCCAGAACCGGCGCGACGAGGTGATCCGCTACGTCCAGCAGCGCTACGGCCGCGACCAGGTCGCGCAGATCATCACTTTCGGCACGCTGCAGGCGCGCGGCGTCCTGCGCGATGTCGGCCGCGTGCTCGAAATGCCCTACGGCCAGGTCGACAAGCTCTGCAAGCTCGTGCCGCATAACCCGGCCAAGCCGGTGACGCTCGCGGAAGCGATCAATGGCGAGCCGCGCCTGCAGGCCGCGCGCGACCAGGAACCGATCGTCGCCCGCGCCTTCGCCATCGCCCAGAAGCTCGAAGGGCTGTACCGCCACGCTTCGACGCATGCCGCCGGCATCGTCATCGGCGACCGGCCCCTGAGCGAGCGCGTGCCGCTCTACCGCGATCCGCAAGTCGGACATGCCGGTGACCCAGTTCAACATGAAATGGGTCGAGCAGGCGGGCCTCGTGAAATTCGACTTTCTCGGCCTGAAGACGCTGACCGTGCTGGAAGTCGCGGTGAAGCTCTTGGCGCGCCGCGCGGTCGCGATCGACCTCGCCCGCATTCCGCTCGACGACGAGAAGAGCTACGCGATGCTCGCGCGCGGCGAAACGGTCGGCGTGTTCCAGGTGGAAAGCGCCGGCATGCGGCGCGCGCTGGTCGACATGCGTCCCGACCGGTTCGAGGACATCATCGCGCTCGTCGCGCTATACCGGCCGGGGCCGATGGCGAACATCCCGACCTATTGCGCGCGCAAGCAGGGCACCGAGCGGCCCGACTATATCCATCCCAAGCTCGAGCCGATCCTGCGCGAGACGTTCGGCGTGATCATCTACCAGGAGCAGGTGATGCAGATCGCGCAGGTGCTGGCCGGCTATTCGCTCGGCGAGGCCGACCTGCTGCGGCGCGCGATGGGCAAGAAGATCCGCAAGGAGATGGACCAGCAGCGCGAGCGCTTCGTCTCCGGCGCGGTCGCGCGCGGGCTCGACAAGCCGCAGGCGGACCTGATCTTCGACCTGCTCGCGCGCTTCGCCGATTACGGCTTCAACAAGAGCCATGCCGCCGCCTACGCGCTCGTCGCCTATCAGACGGCCTATCTGAAGGCGAACTTTCCGGTCGAGTTCCTCGCCGCCTCGATGACGCTCGACATGGGCAACACCGACAAGCTTTCCGACTTCCGCGCCGAAGCGGAGCGGCTCGGCATCAAGATCGCGCCGCCCTCCGTGAACGCGTCCGGGGTCGATTTCGACGTCGAGGGGAAAACGATCCATTACGCGCTCGGCGCGCTCAAGGGCGTCGGCCGCCAGGCCGTGGAGGCGATCGTGGCGGCGCGCGCGGCGGGCCCGTTCGCCGACCTCGCCGATTTCGCCCGCCGCATCGACCCGCGCGCGGTCAACAAGCGGGTGCTGGAGAGCCTTGCCGCCGCGGGCGCCTTCGATCCGCTCGAGCCCAACCGCGCGCGCGTCTTCGCCGGCGGCGACCAGATGCTGGCGGAAGCGCAGCGCCAACACGAGGCGAGGACGAGCGGGGCGCTCGAGTTTTCCTTCGGCGCGCCGGGCGCGCGCACGGCGCTGCGGATTCCCGGCGCCGAACCTTGGCTGTCGGCCGAGCGGCTGCGCCGCGAATACGACGCGATCGGCTTCTTCCTGTCCGGCCATCCGCTCGACGACTATGCGCATCTGCTCAAGCGGCTGCGCCTGCAGTCCTGGGCCGAGTTCTCGCGCGCGGTGAAGGCGGGAGCGACGGCGGGCCGGCTGGCGGCGACGGTGGTGTCGCGCACCGAGCGGCGCACCAAGACCGGCAACAAGATGGGGATCCTCGGCCTGTCCGACCCGTCCGGCCATTACGAGGCGGTGATCTTCGCCGAGGGCCTGCAGCAATACCGCGACCTGCTCGAACCCGGCGCTGCGCTGATCCTGTTTCTCACCGCGGAGGCGCAGGGCGAGGAGGTGCGCGCGCGCATCCAGACCTGCGAGCCGCTCGACGAGGCGGCGGCGAAACTGCAGTCGGGCTTGCGGGTCATGCTCAGCGACGAAAGCCCGCTGCCGGCGATCGCGCAGCGGCTGGAGCCCGCCCGCGCCCCGCGCGCCGGCGGCAATGGCCGCCGCCCGGCGGCGGTTCCCGAGCGGGCGGAGGGAGCAAACGGTGGCGACAAGGCCGATCGGGTGGACGGGGAGGTGACGCTCGTGCTTCTTCTCTCGCACAATGAGGTTGAGGTGAAGCTCCCCGGGCGCTACAAGATATCCCCGCAAATCGCCGGCGCGATCAAGGCCGTGCCCGGCGTCGTGACTGTGGACGCCGTGTGAACGGGGGCGGGCGCAGGCCACCCGAATCGGATAGATTGCGCAACCTTCAACAATAACAAGAGAGGCTGTTCCCGTGGTCGATGATCTTAAGCAGGTCAATCGCCTGCTGGTGAAACTGGAAGAACACCTGCCGATTCTCGCGAGCCTGACCCCGCAGGCCGCTGCGGCGCTGAAGGAGCAGTCCTCGGAGGCCGAGATTCCGCGCGAATGCCGTGTCACCGGCGTGCATTATCTGGGCGATGAAGGCGGAATCGTTTGCCGGCTCGATCGCCGCACCGCCAATGGCGGCGGCGAAATCCTCACTTCGATCAGCCATCTGACGTTCGATCGCGGCCAGCCCTGCGCGCGCGAGATCGCGGACTACCAGAAGCTTCGCCTCCAGCGCCTGCACCGCCGCAGCGCCTGACCGCCGGCGCGCGCAAGCGCCGCTTCAAGCCGGTTTTCCACGCTCATTGCCGAGCGCAGCGAAGCTGCGCGCCTTACTACGGTCCTCATGGTGAGGAGCGCAGCGAAGCTGCGCGTCCGCTGCAGCCCTCATGGTGAGGAGCGCAGCAAAGCTGCGCGTCTCGAACCATGATCGCAGGCAGTGCATTGGCGCATCCTTCGAGACGCCCGCTGCGCGGGCTCCTCAGGATGAGGGGGACACGGAAGTCGGCGCTCGCGCGCGCTCCTCAGGATGAGGGTTGTGCGCGGCGGCGCGCAACCCGTGCGCGCACGCGGAAACCTCACCTCTCCCCGATGGGGAGAGGTCGGCGATGATCGAGCGAGGCGAGATACGAGCTGGATGAGGGGATCAGACCGAACTCTGTAGCCCCTCACCCGGATTTCCCGCTCTGCTTCGAAATCCGACCTCTCCCCGGCGGGGAGAGGTGGTTGAGGCAGGTCGTGCCTCGCCCGGTTTCACCCCGGTTGCGCTTCCGCCGCCGCATCCCTATAAACCACCCATCTCACACGCGGATCGAGGCTCAACGCCGTCCGGTGGTTTTTCCGGCGATCGCAGGATCGCTGACAAAAGCTCACAGAAGATCCGCGGCGGACCAGCCAAGGGCTCGCAAAGCCCGCGGCGAAACAGGGCGTGTTCCGGCAAGTTCGGCACGGATTTCCGCTCGTCCCCGCGCAGGCGGGGACCCAGATGCGAACTGGATTCCCGTGCGCGGGAATGAGCGGGATGCGCGATCGATCCGATCGGGGCGTGCTCCAGCCGATGGCTTCGCAAGAGCCTGCGGCGGTACAAACCGGAGAAGACCGAATGGCGCTGCCCGACTATTCCATGCGCCAGCTGCTCGAAGCTGGCGTGCATTTCGGCCATCAATCGCACCGCTGGAATCCGAAGATGCGCGACTACATCTTCGGCGCCCGCAACAATATCCACATCATCGATCTCGCCCAGACCGTGCCGCTGATGCATCGCGCGCTGCAGGCGGTGAGCGACACCGTGGCGAACGGCGGACGCATTCTGTTCGTCGGCACCAAGCGCCAGGCGCAGGATGCGGTCGCCGACGCGGCCAAGCGCGCCGCGCAGTACTACGTGAACTCGCGCTGGCTCGGCGGCACGCTGACCAATTGGAAGACCATCTCCGCATCGATCAAGCGCCTGCGCAAGCTCGACGAGATGCTCAGTTCCGGCGAGGCGCAGGCCTACACCAAGAAAGAGCGGCTGACGCTGACGCGCGAGCGCGACAAGCTCGAACGCGCGCTCGGCGGCATCAAGGACATGGGCGGATTGCCCGACCTTCTGTTCGTGATCGACACCAACAAGGAGGACATCGCGATCAAGGAGGCGCAGCGCCTGCATATTCCGGTCGCCGCCGTGGTCGACACGAACTGCGATCCGGACGGCATCACCTATATCGTGCCGGGCAACGACGATGCGGGGCGGGCGATCAGCCTGTATTGCGAACTGATCTCGAAGGCGGCGATCGACGGGATTTCGCGCGCCCATGGCGAGGCCGGAATCGATATCGGCGCAGCCGAGACGCCGATCGTCGAAGAGCTTCCTGCGCCGGCGGCGGGCGGCGAACTCGGCTTCGAGCCGCTGCCCGGCCCGCGCGGGGTCGCGGACGACCTGAAGAAACTCACCGGCGTGTCGCCCACGATCGAGAGCAAGCTCAACGAGCTCGGCATTTTCCATTACTGGCAGATCGCCGCGCTGGGCCCGCAGGCCGCGCATCAGGTCGGCGAAACGGTCGGCTTGCCGGGCCGCGTCGAGCGCTGGATCGCCAAGGCGAAGGAACTCAGCGCCGAAACGGAGTGAATTCGCAGCGGCCGTGACGCCGCCTCCTTCGTCGCCCGGCGATTTTTCCTTTTGTCATCATCCGCGCAAGCGGATGATCCATTAAACGTCGGCGTCGGAGTCAAGCGGCGTGCTTGCGGAGTGCTGGATGCTCCGCCTCCGCGAAGCATGACGAGCGCATATGGGCGGCACAGCTGCGCGGCGCGCCGAAAGACATGAATGTGAGGACGATCAGATGGCGAATATCAGCGCTTCGTTGGTCAAGGAACTGCGCGACAAGACCGGCGCCGGCATGATGGACTGCAAGGCCGCGCTCGCGGACACGAGCGGCGACATGGAGGCGGCGGTCGACTGGCTGCGCAAGAAGGGCCTTGCCAAGGCCGCCAAGAAGGCGGGCCGCGTCGCCGCGGAGGGGCTGATCGGCGTCGCCTTGAAGCCGCAGAAGGGCGCGGTGGTCGAGGTCAATTCCGAGACCGACTTCGTCGCGCGCAACGATCTGTTCCAGGGGCTCGTGCGGATGATCGCCCAGGTCACGCTCGACGTCGGGGCCGATGTCGAACGCATCAAGGCGGCCAAGATAGGCGACGCCACCGTGGCCGATGCGCTGTCGTCGGCGATCGCCACCATCGGCGAGAACATGACGCTGCGCCGCGCGGCCGAGCTTGCCGTCGCCCAGGGCGTGGTCGCGAGCTATGTGCACAGCAGCGTCACCGAAGGTCTAGGCAAGATCGGCGTGCTCGTCGCGCTCAAATCGACCGGCAAGACCGACGAACTGATGTCGTTCGGACGCCTGGTCGCGATGCAGGTCGCCGCCTCCAATCCGCAGGCGATCGATTCGACGGGCCTCGACCCCACCATGGTCGCGCGCGAGCGCGAGGTGATCGCCGACAAGGCCCGCGCTCAGGGCAAGCCGGACAAGGTGATCGAAAAGATCGTCGAATTCGGGCCTCAAGACCTTCTACAAGGAGGTCTGTCTGGTCGATCAGCCTTACATCCACGATCCGAGCAAGAGCGTCGCCCAGGCTTTGAAAGAGGCGGAGAAGACGATCGGCGCTCCCGTCGAGGTCACCGGCTTCGTGCGCTATGCGCTCGGCGAGGGGATCGATCGCAAGGACGGCGATTTCGCGGCCGAAGTGGCGGCGGCCGCCGGACAGGGGTGAGCGCATTCCTTTCCGTCGTGGCGGGATCGGAGCTTTGCTCGGCGATGAACCGGCAAATCTGCGCGACCGAGTTTCACCTCTCCCCGGTGGGGAGAGGTCGGCGAGTATCGAGCAAAGCGAGATATGAGCCAGGTGAGGGGGGTAATCCCGGATGCTTGTAACCCCTCACCCGGATTTCTCGCTGCCGCTCGAAATCCGACCTCTCCCACTGGGAGAGCAGTGGGGGAGGGACCTGCCATGACGGCGCCCGCCTATCGACGGGTGATCGTCAAGCTCTCGGGCGAGGCGCTGAGCGGGCCGGAGCCGTTCGGCATCGACGCGCCGACCCTTGAGCGCTTCGCCGCGGACATCGTCGCCGCGCGCGCGCTCGGCGTGACCATCGGCCTGGTGGTGGGCGGCGGCAATATTCTGCGCGGGGCGGCGGCGGATGGGCTCGACCGCACGACCGCGGACATGATGGGCATGCTCGCGACCGTGATGAACGCGCTTGCGATCGAAGCGGCGATCGAGCGGTGCGGCGCGCCGGCGCGAGCGATGTCGGCGCTCGCAATGCCGCAGGTCTGCGCGACGTATGAACGCCGCCAGGCGCGCCGGAACCTCGCCGAGAACCGCGTCCTCGTGCTCGCCGGCGGCACCGGCAATCCGTTCTTTACGACCGACACGACGGCGGTCCTGCGGGCGGCGGAAATGGGCTGCGACGCGGTGCTGAAGGCGACCAATGTCGACGGGGTCTACAGCGCCGATCCCAACCGCGACCCCGATGCGAAACGCTACGATCGCCTCACGCATGCCGAAGCGCTCGAGCGCCGGCTCGGGGTGATGGACATGACCGCATTTGCGCTTGCCCGCGAACACCGTATACCTATCATCGTGTTTTCGATCCGAGAGCCGGGGGCGATCGAATCCGTCTTGCGCGGGGACGCACGGGCGACGATCGTCGACGGCTGACAGGCGACCCACGCGACAGCTCGCGCGATCGGCGAGCCATTGAGCCGGACCTGGGTCTCGTCTTCCGTTTCCGGAGAAGCGTTCATGCCAGCCGCGAGCTACGATCTCACCGAACTCAAGCGCCGCATGCAGGGCGCCTTGCAGGTGCTCAAGCAGGAACTGGGCGGGTTGCGCACAGGGCGCGCCTCGACCGGCCTGCTCGACCATATTCAGGCCGAAGTCTACGGCGCTCATATGCCGCTCAACCAGCTCGCCTCGATCAGCGTGCCCGAACCGCGCCTGATCACCGTCCAGGTGTGGGACAAGACGGCGCTCCATGCGGTAGAGAAGGCGATCGTCGCCGCCAATATCGGGCTTACGCCCAACACCGAGGGTCAGCTCATCCGCCTGCGCGTGCCCGAGCTCAATCAGGAGCGGCGCAAGGAACTGGTGAAGGTCGCGCATAAATACGCCGAAGCGGCGCGGGTCGCCGTACGCCATGTCCGCCGCGACGGCATGGAGGCGCTCAAAAAGATGGAAAAGGACGGGAAAATGGGCCGCGACGAGCACGACCGGATGACCGAAGAGGTGCAGAAGGCGACCGACCAGGCCATAACGGACATCGATCAGGCGCTTGCCACCAAGGAAAAAGAGATCATGACCGTCTGAACGGACGGTTGGAGATCCCCGATGTCACAAGTCGAGGCGGTGCGCACGATCCACGGCGAAAGCTTCGCGCCGCCTCGCCACGTCGCCATCATCATGGACGGCAATGGCCGCTGGGCCGCGCAACGCGGTCTGCCGCGCAGCGAAGGCCATCGCCGCGGCGTCGATGCGGTGCGGCGGACGGTGCGCGCGGCCGGCGATCTCGGCATCGGGTATCTCACCATTTTCTCGTTCAGTTCGGAGAACTGGTCGCGTCCGATGTCGGAAATACGCGACCTGATGGGCCTGCTGCGCCGCTTCGTCCGCAACGACCTCGCGGATCTCCATCACAACAATGTGCGGGTGCGCGTCATCGGCGAGCGCCGCCATCTCGATCCCGAGATCGGCCGGCTCCTGCAGGAAGCCGAGGATCTGACCCGCGGCAATACCGGCCTCGTCCTCGTCGTCGCCTTCAACTATGGCGCGCGCCAGGAGGTCGCCCGCGCGGCGCGCCGGCTCGCCCACGAGGTCGCCGCCGGCCGGCTCGACCCCGAGGCGATCACCGCCGAATCGATCGCCGCAAATCTCGACGCGCCCGATCTTCCCGATCCCGACCTCATCATCCGCACCAGCGGCGAGCAGCGCCTCTCGAACTTCCTGCTGTGGCAGGCGGCCTACAGCGAGCTCGTGTTCGTTCCGACCTACTGGCCCGACTTCGACCGGACCACGCTGGAGATCGCGATCGCCGAATACCGCCGCCGCGAACGGCGCTTCGGCGGTCTTGCCGAACGCACGGGGACCGGGTCCTGATTCAGGCGCGCGAGCCTTCGCCATCCTCGACGCTGCCGGCTGGATCAGGCGCGGCGAATGCATTCGCCCGCATCGTCTCCGCACTGGTGCTTGCCCCGCTCGCCATCGCCGCCGTCCTGATCGGCGGGTGGCCATTCGTTCTCTTCTGGGCCGCAGCGGCGATCGGGGTCTACTGGGAATGGAGCGCGGAGATCGTGCGGGCGCCGCGCTCGGCCCGGATCGCCGGCATGGGCGTGCTGGCGTTCGCCGGCGCGCTCGCCGCGGTTGGATACCCGGGCCTGGCGCTCCTCGTGATCGCGGCGGGCGCGGGCGCCGTCGCGGTTTCGGCAATGCCGAACAGGCTGTGGTGCGCGGCCGGCGTTCTCTATGCCGGCGCCGTGCTTGCGGGCCCGGTCTTGCTGCGGGGCGATCCGCAACTCGGCGCGGTCGCGCTCCTGTACCTGTTTGCGGTTGTATGGGCGACCGACATTGTCGCCTATTTCGGCGGGCGGCTGATCGGCGGGCCGAAGCTCGCGCCAACGATCAGCCCTAAAAAAACCTGGTCGGGTGCGGTCGCGGGAGCGCTCGGAGCGGTTGTCGCAGGAGGGGCGGTGGCGGCCGCGGCTGCCATGACAAATTTGCTCGCCGCAATCGTGCTTGCCTTGCTACTGTCCGCCATCGCGCAGGCTGGCGATCTCGGCGAGTCGGCCGTCAAACGCCACTTCGGGGTCAAGGATTCGAGCCGGGTTATTCCCGGCCACGGGGGACTGATGGATCGTCTCGACGGCTTTCTGGCGGCGGCAGGCGCCGCGGCCCTCCTGGGGGTGGCGCGCGGCGGGCTCGACGGCGCGGGCGGCGGACTGCTCGCGTGGTGACGATGAGTGCGGTCCCGCTTCGGCGCGAAGCCGAGATCGCCGACACGTCCGCGCGCAGCGTGACGCTGCTCGGCGCGACCGGCTCGATCGGCGCGAGCACGATCGACCTGCTCAAGCGGGAGCCCGATCGATATCGTGTCGAAGCCGTCACGGCCGGCCGCAACGCCGAGGCGCTGGCGAAGCTCGCGCGCGAGCTTGGCGCGCGGTTCGCCGCGATCGCCGAGCCGGCCGGCTACGCCGCGCTCAAGGATGCGCTGGCCGGAACAGGCATCGAGACGGGCGCCGGCGAGGCGGCCGTGATCGAGGCGGCGCAACGCCCGGCGGACTGGGTGATCGCCGCGATCACCGGAGCGGCCGGGCTGAAGCCGACGCTCGCCGCCGCCGAACGCGGCGTGGTCGTCGCGCTGGCGAACAAGGAGTGCCTGGTCTGCGCGGGAACCGCATTCATGCGGCGGGCGGCTGCGGCTGGCGCCACCGTGCTGCCGGTCGATTCGGAGCATAACGCCATCTTCCAGGCGCTCGGCGCGGGACCGCGCGAAGTCCGTGCGGCGCATCATCCTCACCGCGTCCGGGGGGCCGTTCCGCGACTGGCCGCTGGCGGCGATCCGCAACGCCACCCTCGAACAGGCGCTCAAGCACCCGAACTGGTCGATGGGTCCCAAGATCACCATCGATTCGGCGACGATGATGAATAAGGGCCTCGAAATCATCGAGGCCCACCACCTTTTCGATCTCGCGCCGGACCACATCGACGTGCTCGTGCACCCGCAATCGATCATCCACGGCATGGTCGAGTTCACGGACGGCTCGGTCGTCGCCCAGCTCGGGCCTGCCGGACATGCGCGTGCCGATCGCCCATTGCCTTGCCTGGCCGCGGCGGATCGCGGGAGCGAACCGGCTGCGCCTCGAGCAGATGGCCAATCTCACCTTCGCTGAGCCCGATTTCGTCCGGTTCCCGGCGCTCCGCATCGCCTGCGAGGCGCTCCGGGCCGGGGCAGGGGCGCCGACCGTGCTGAACGCGGCAAACGAGGTGGCGGTGGCCGAATTCCTGGAAGGCCGGCTTCGATTTGCCGGCATCACGGCCTTGGTCGAGGCGACCCTCGAAGCGAGCGCGTCGCGCGGGCTGCTGCACGAACCCGCGGACATGGAGGAGGCGCTCGCAATCGACGATGATGCGCGACTTCTTGCACGTGGCCTCTTGCCCGAAATAGCCGCAAAGACAATTTAACCAAATTGTGGGTTCTTCACCGGATCAGTCCGCCGCCGACCGGCCGGGCCGAATACGAGGCTGTAATGGGTTCGAGCATCGCTTCAAGCATCAACGACTGGGGCCTTGGCTTCTTGGGTTATATCGTTCCTTTCCTGTTCGTTCTTACGATCGTCGTGTTCTTTCACGAGCTCGGCCATTTCCTGATCGCCCGGCTGTACCGCATCCGCGTGCTCGTGTTCTCGCTCGGCTTCGGCCCGGAACTGGCGGGCTTCACCGATCGGACCGGCACGCGCTGGAAGCTGTCGGCGGTTCCGCTCGGCGGCTATGTCAAGTTCTTCGGCGACGACAATGCGGCGAGCGTGCCCGACTCCGACGCGCTTGCGCAGATGTCGGAAGCGGAGCGCAAGCAGACCTTCCCGGCCCAGCCGGTGCGGGCGCGCGCGGCCGTTGTCGTGGCGGGACCGCTGGCGAATTTTGTTCTGGCTATAGCGATCTTTGCCGGCATCTTCATGCTGTATGGCAAGCAGTCGACGACCCCGCGCGTGGACTCGATCCAGGCGGCGAGCGCCGCCGAGGCGGCGGGCTTCGTTGCGGGCGACCTGGTGCTGTCCATCGACGGTAAGAAGATCGCCAGCTTCTCCGACATGCAGCGAATCATCAGCACGAGCGCGGGGCAGAGTCTGGACGTCACGGTCGATCGCGGCGGTCAGGTCGTCACGCTGAAGGCGACCCCCGCGCTGAAGGAGATCAAGGACAATTTCGGCAACCTCCATCGAATCGGCGTGCTCGGAATCACCCGGTCGATGGCGCCGGGCGACGTCCGGACCGAGAAATCTCCGCCGCTCACGGCGCTGCGGCTCGGCGTCGAGGAGACCTGGTTCGTGATCGAGCGAACCTTATCCTATCTCGGCGGGGTCATTGTCGGGCGTGAAGCGACCGATCAGCTCGGCGGTCCGATTCGCATTGCCCAGGTGTCCGGCCAGGTCGCGACGGCGGGTTTCGTCGCGCTGCTGCACCTTGCGGCTGTGCTGTCGGTCTCCATCGGACTTCTGAACCTGTTTCCGGTGCCGCTGCTCGATGGCGGCCACCTGCTGTTCTATGGAATCGAGGCCGCGCGCGGGAGGCCGCTCTCCGACCGGGCGCAGGAACTCGGGTTCCGCATTGGGTTCGCGATAGTTGTGATGCTGATGATCTTCGCAACTTTTAACGATATCTTGCACCTCGCTTCGTCATAATGTGCCCACAGCTCCGCCGTATTGTGTGTCGGTATCGCAACTCGCTGACAGCAAAACGGAAAAAGTCGGCGCTCTAGGTTTCCAGCAGGGACCGAAACCGATACAAGCGGAGGCGGATACAGAAGCGACGGGGCGTTGGGTTACGTGGGAATTTGGGGGCCCATGCGCATGGTTTGGGGGCTAAGGATTTTACGGGGAGTTGGCGCCGCCGGCCTCATTGGGGCGCAGCTGTGCGCCGTTGGTGTGGTGGTCGGCGGAACCGTTGCGGCGACCGCTCAGTCCGCATCTCAGATCGTCGTGGAAGGCAATCGCCGTGTCGAGGCCGACACGATCAGGTCGTATTTCCGGCTCGCGCCGGGTGAGCGCCTGGACGCCGCGAAGATCGATGCGGCGCTGAAGGCGCTCTACGCGACCGGCCTGTTCCAGGACGTTCGAATCACGCCTTCGGGCGGGCGCATCGTCGTGGTCGTCGTCGAGAACTCCGTGGTCAACCGGGTCGCCTTCGAGGGCAACCGCAAGCTCAAGGACGAACAGCTTCAGTCGGAAATCCAGTCGCGTCCGCGCGGCACCTTTTCACGCGCCATCGTGCAGGCGGACGTGCAACGCATCGTCGAGCTCTATCAGCGCGGCGGCCGCTACGACGTCCGCGTCGATCCGAAGATCATCGAGCTGCCGAACGGGCGCGTCGATCTCGTCTTCGAGATCAATGAGGGCGGCAAGACGGGGGTGGCCAAGATCGCCTTTGTCGGCAACCGCGCCTATTCGAACTGGCGCCTGAAGGACGTGATCAAGACCGGCGAGACCAACCTCCTCAGCTTCCTCAAGTCGAACGACATTTTCGATCCCGATCGGATGGAGGTCGACCGCGATCTCCTGCGGCGTTTCTATCTCAAGAACGGCTTTGCCGACGTGCGCATCATCTCGGCCACGGCCGAATACGATCCGACGAGCCGGGGCTTCATCATCACCTTCGTCATCGAGGAGGGCGACCGCTACACCTTCGGCACGGTCGACATTCAGACGACGGTGAGCGGGCTCGATCCGGCGCGGCTGCGGGCGAAGCTGCGCACCAAGCCGGGCGCCATCTACAATGCCGATGCGGTGGAAAAGACGGTCGAGGACCTGACCGTCGAGGTCGCCAAGCTCGGCTATCCGTTTGCTTCCATCCGGCCGCGCGGCGAACGCGATTACGAGGCCAAGGTCGTCAACCTCGTCTACACGATGGAACAGGGCCTGCGCGCCTATATCGAGCGCATCAATATCCGCGGCAACACGCGCACGCGCGACTACGTCGTCCGGCGCGAGTTCGACATTGTCGAGGGCGACGCCTACAACCGGGCGCTCATCGACCGGGCCGAGCGGCGGATCAAGAATCTCAATTACTTCAAGACTGTTCGCATCACCAACGAGCCGGGCTCGGCGCCCGATCGAATCATCATCAATGTCGATGTCGAGGAACAGCCGACCGGCGAATTCTCGGTATCGGGCGGCTATTCCACCGCGGACGGCTTCATCGGCGAAGTCAGCGTCGGCGAACGCAACCTGCTCGGCCGCGGCCATGTGGTGCGGGCGGCGGTGCAGTACGGCACGCGGGCGCGCGGCTTCGAACTCTCCTTCGTCGAACCGTTCCTGTTCGGACAGCGGCTCGCTTTCGGTCTCGACGGCTTCGCCAAGCAGACGACCTCGTCGCAATACACCTCGTATACGTCGAGCACGGTCGGCGGCAGCGCCAAGCTCGGCTTCCCGATCACCGAATCGATCGTCGGCCAGGTGCGCTACTCCGCCTATCAGCAGACGCTCAAGCTTCCGCAGGAATACAACAACTGTAACAATCTCAACCCGGCCAGCCCCTGGACCTTCCCGACCTCGACGACCGATATCAACGGCAATCCGATCATCGATCCGACCACCGGCGCCGCCTTCGCGGTCAACTGCTACTACGACGGCGAAGCCTCGCTCGCGGTCCGCCGCGAACTCGCCGACGGTCCGGTCATGGTCTCGCTGGTCGGCTATACGACGAGCTACAACACGCTCGACAACAACCGGAGCCCGACCAGCGGCCTGCTGATCTCGCTCAACCAGGACCTCGCGGGCGTCGGCGGTGACGTGAACTTCTTCAAGACCACGGCCGACTCGCGGCTCTACAATGAGCTCCTTCCGGACATCGTCAGCGTGTTCCGGGTGCAGGGCGGATACGTCACCGGCTGGGGCGACCGTGACCTGCGCATGCTCGACCACTTCCAGGGCGGACCGAATATGGTGCGCGGCTTCGCCCCCGCCGGCTTCGGTCCGCGCGACCTGACGCCGGGCTCCAACCAGGACGCCCTCGGCGGATCGATGTTCTGGGCGGCCAGCTTCGAGGTGCAGACCCCGCTCTTCTTCGCGCCCAAGGACTTCGGCATGCGGCTCGCCGCCTACGCCGACGCGGGCCAGCTGTGGGACTATCAGGGACCGCTGACCTGGCCCGAGCGCGGCCTGATCCTGACCTGTCCCAATTCGCCTCCGACCGTGCCTTGCTTCGGTGACGGCAATGCAATCCGCTCCTCGGTCGGCGTCGGGCTGATCTGGGATTCGCCCTTCGGGCCGCTGCGGTTCGATCTCGCCTATCCGCTGACCCAGGAGTCTTACGACCGCAAGCAAATCTTCCGGTTCGGCGGCGGGACCCGGTTCTGACACGGCGTTCGTCGCCGTGCGGCCGGGGTTGCGTTGCGGCGCAATTGCCGCACTATGCGTCGACCTCACGACCGCCGACGCACACCCGATGACCGAGCCGTTCTTTTTCGAACGCACCAACTCCCTGACGATCGCCCAGATCGCTGAGTTGACGGGGGCCGAACCGCTGGCCGGAGCCCCGGTCGACCGGGTCATTCGCGACGTCGCCACGCTCGAGCGGGCGGGCCCGAGCGACCTCGCTTTTCTCGACAATCCCAATTATGCGCACGCGCTTGCCGACGCCCGCGCCGGCGCCTGCCTGATCGCCCCGCGCTTCGAGGGGCGCGCGCCGCCGGGCCTCGCTTTGCTGCGCTCGCGCGAGCCTTACCGGGCCTTCGTCAAGGTCGCGCGGGCGCTGTTCCCGGCCGCGCTGCAGCCGTCGTCGCTGTTTGCGTCGGAGGGCGTGTCGCCAAGCGCGTTCGTCCATCCGTCCGCGCGGATCGAGAGCGGGGCCTCCATCGACCCGGCCGCGGTCGTGGGACCGGGCGCCGAGATCGGCGGCGGCACGGTGATCGGCCCCACCGCCGTCATCGGCCCGAATGTGCGGATCGGTCGCGATTGCGCGATCGGCGCCGGCGTCTCCCTCACCCACGCGCTTGTCGGCGACCGCGTCATCATTCACCCCGGGTGCCGAATCGGGCAGGACGGGTTCGGCTTCGTGATGGGCGCGGGGGGACATCAGAAGGTGCCGCAACTGCGCCGCGTCGTCATCCAGGATGATGTGGAGATCGGCGCGGGCACCGCGATCGACCGCGGCGGCACGCGCGACACCGTCATCGGCGAAGGCACCAAGATCGACAATCTGGTTCAGATCGGCCACAACGTGGCGATCGGCCGCCATTGCGTGATCGTGGCGCAAACGGGAATCTCGGGCAGCGCGACGCTGGAGGACTTCGTCGTGCTCGGCGCGCGTGTCGGCGTCAACAATCACCTCACGATCGGGGAGGGCGCTCAGATCGCCGCGGTCAGCGCCGTGCATGGCGACGTTCCCGCCGGCGCCCGTTGGGGCGGCACCCCGGCCAAGCCGGCACGCATCTGGTTCCGGGAAATGAAGCTGATCGAGCGTCTCGCGACGCGAGCGGAAAGCGGCAAGCCGGCGGCCGAGGATTCCAAGAAAGATTGACGGGGGAAGCCGCCATGGAGGCGCGCAGCAGCATCGAGGCGGCCGACATTTCAGTGATCCTGAATTCGCTGCCGCACCGCTATCCGTTTCTCATGGTCGATCGCGTGATCGACATCAGGGGCGACGACCACGGCGTCGGAATAAAGAACGTGACGGCCAACGAGCCGCAGTTCCTCGGCCATTTCCCCAACCGCCCGGTGTTTCCCGGCGTGCTGATGATCGAGGGCATGGCGCAGACCGCGGGCGTCCTGTGCGTTCTCGCGGGCACCGGCAAGCAGGCGGGCGAAGTCTATTTCATGACGATCGACAAGGCGAAATTCCGCAAGCCGGTGGTGCCGGGCGACCGGCTCGAATATCACATGAACAAGATCGCGCGGCGCAGGAACATGTGGTGGTTCCGCGGCGAAGCTCTGGTCGCGGGGCGGATGGTCGCCGAGGCCGAGGTCGGCGCGATGCTGTCCTGGACCTGAGCCGATGGGCATGATCGATGCGACGGCCAGGGTGGCCGAAGGCGCGACGCTTGCCGATGATGTGGAAATCGGTCCGTTCTGCAACGTCGGGCCGCATGTCGAGCTCGGGCCGGGCGTGCGGCTCCTCTCCCATGTCAGCGTGACCGGCTGCACCAGCATCGGCGCGCGCACGGTCGTCTATCCCTTCGCCTCGCTCGGCGCGCCGCCGCAGTCGGTCCATTACCGTGGCGGCGACACCCGCCTCGTCATCGGCGCCGACTGTCAAATCCGCGAAGGCTGCACGGCGAATACCGGGACCGAGGACGGCCGCGGCGTCACGCGGATCGGCGACGGCTGCATGATGATGGTCGGCTCGCATGTCGGCCACGACTGCGAGGTCGGCGATCATGTCACCTTCGCCAATAACGCGGTGCTCGCCGGTCATGTGAGCGTGGGCGATCACGTCGTCTTCGGCGGGCAGGCGGCGGTGCGCCAATTCGTGCGCATCGGTGCGGGGGTGATGGTTGCGGGCCTGACCGGAATCCGCGCGGACATCATCCCGTGGAGCATGGTCGAGGGCCGCATCGGCCATCTTGCCGGCCTCAACGTGGTCGGGCTGCGCCGACGCGGGTTCAGCAAGGCCGATATCCTGCGATTGCGGCAGGCCTACCAGGAGCTGTTCTTCGGCTCGGGCGTTTTTCGTTCCCGCGTCGACGCGATCAAGGCGCATACGGACGGTCCGCCCGTCGCCGACGTGGTCGAGTTCATCGTCGCGAGCGGCGATCGTCCGCTCACGATGGGCGTGCGCCGTGCGCAGGCCAATGCGGAACCATCGACTCTCGAGACGCCGAACGTCCAATCGCCGCTCGCCATCGTTTGCGGGGGCGGGAGCCTTCCGCGCGCCATCGCCGAACAGGTTGATCGATCCGGCCGGCGCTGCGTGCTGTTCGCGATCCGCGGCTGGGCCGAACCCGCAACTGTCGCAGCCTTTCCGCACCATTGGGTCGATCTCGGGCGGTACGGACATTTCCGCCGCCTGATGCAGGCGGAAGGATGCCGCGACATCGTGATCATCGGCACGGTCGTGCGCCCCTCGGTCTCGCAGATTCGCCTGGACTGGGAGACGGTGAAGACCCTGCCGGACATCTGGCGCGCCTTTCGTGGGGGCGACAATCATTTGCTGTCCAGTCTCGGCCGCATCCTCGGCGGGCATGGCTACCGGCTGATCGGCGCGCACGAAATCGCGCCCGACATCCTCGTTCCGGAAGGGCCGCTCGGCCGGCTCGCCCCCTCGGCGCGCGACGCGGCGGATATCGCGCTGGCGCTCGACCTGTTGCGCGCGACCAGTCCGTTCGATGTCGGGCAGGCCGCCGTCGTGGCCGATCGCCATGTGCTCGCCTTCGAGGCGGCGGAGGGCACCGACCGCATGCTCGACCGCGTTGCGGACCTGCGGCGGCAGGGGCGCATTCAGACCGCGCCGGGCGCTGGCGTTCTCGTCAAGGCGGCCAAGGTCGGCCAGGACCATCGCTTCGACCTTCCCACCATCGGCCCCAGGACCGTTGAAGGCGTCGCGCGCGCGGGACTTGCCGGATTGGCCGTCATCGCCGGCGCGACCATCATGGCCGAGCCGCAGGAAATGGTCCGCCGCGCCGATGCGGCAGGCGTATTCGCCGTCGGCGTGCGATCCGCCCCTCCGCCATGACCGACAATGAGTCCAGCGGAAGGCGGCGCCGCCGACCTGACCGTCGCGCTGGTCGCAACCGAAGCCTCCGGGGATCGGCTCGGCGGTGCGCTCATGCAAGCGATCAAGGCGCGCGCGCCCGGCGCGCGGTTCGTCGGGGTCGGCGGGTCCGACATGGCCGCGCACGGCCTGCGCAGCCTGTTTCCGATCGGCGAACTCGCGATCATCGGCGTCGTCGCCATCCTGTCACGCCTGCCCTCCATCTTTTCCCAGATCCGGGCGGCGGCGGACGCGGTGATCGCCGCGCGTCCGGATGTGCTCGTGATCATCGATAGCCCCGAATTCACCCACCGCGTTGCGCGCCGCGTGCGGGCCGCCGCGCCGGACATCCCGATCGTCGATTACGTGTCGCCGTCGGTGTGGGCGTGGCGGCCCTGGCGCGCGCGGGCCATGCGCGCCTATGTCGATCGGGTGCTCGCGCTGCTGCCGTTCGAGCCGGCCGCGCATGCGCGGCTGGGCGGACCGGCCTGCACCTTCGTCGGCCATCCGCTCGCGAATGAGGTCGGACGGCTGCGGCCGAGCGCGGGCGATGCCGAGCGCCGCGCCGCGAACCCGCCCCTTGTCCTGGTTCTCCCGGGCAGCCGGGGGGGCGAGGTCAAACGCCATCTCGCGGTGTTCGGCGAGGCGATTGCGCTGCTCGCCAAGCGCTGCGGCCCGATCGAGGCCGTGCTGCCGACCACCCCGCATCTTTGCGAGCGGGTGCGCACGGCGATCGAGACCTGGCCGGTGAAGCCGCGCGTGGTGGTCGGGGCGGAGGAGAAATGGGCGGCGTTCCGCCACGCCCGCGCCGCGCTTGCGGCGTCCGGAACGGTGACGCTCGAGCTTGCGCTCGCCGGAGTGCCGGCCGTGGTCGCCTATAAAATCCCGCTGATCGAGGAGGCGATCGCGCGACTGCTGATCAAGACGCCGACGATCGTGCTCGCCAATCTCGTCCTCGACGAGAACGTCATGCCGGAACTGCTGCAACGGCAGGTCGCGCCCGCGCCGCTCGTCGCGGCGCTCGCGCCGCTTCTCGCCGACAGCCCGGAACGGCGACGCCAGCTCGACGCCTTCGCGCGCCTGGATCAGGTCATGGCGATCGGCGCGGCGAACCCGGGCGAGACCGCCGCCGATATCGTGCTCGACCTTGCCCGCAGCCGGCGGCGCGCCTGAGCGACGCGCGCCGCGTGACGTCGGCTATTTGCGCTTGGCGATCGGCGTGTAGTCGCGGCGCGTCTCTCCCGAATAGAGCTGGCGCGGTCGACCGATCTTCTGGCTCGGATCCTCGATCATTTCCTTCCACTGGGCGATCCAGCCGACCGTGCGGGCGAGCGCGAACAGCACGGTGAACATGGTGGTCGGAAAGCCCATCGCCTTGAGCGTGATGCCCGAATAGAAGTCGATATTGGGATAGAGCTTCTTTTCGATGAAGTACTCGTCGTGCAGCGCGATGCGCTCGAGCTCCTTCGCCACTTCGAAGAGATCGTCCTTCGCGCCGGTTTCCGCGAGCACCTTGTGGCAGGTCGTCTGCATGATCTTCGCGCGCGGATCGTAATTCTTGTAGACCCGGTGGCCGAAGCCCATCAGCCGGAACGGATCGTGCTTGTCCTTCGCCCGCCGGATGAATTCCGGGATGCGCTCGGGCTTGCCGATCTCGGTAAGCATGTTCAGCGCCGCCTCGTTGGCGCCGCCATGCGCGGGTCCCCACAGGCAGGCGATTCCGGCGGCGATGCAGGCGAACGGATTGGCCGCGGAAGAGCCGGCGAGGCGCACCGTCGAGGTGGAGGCGTTCTGCTCGTGATCCGCGTGGAGGATGAAGATGCGGTCCATCGCGCGCGCCAGCAGCGGGCTGACCTCATACTCCTCGCACGGCACGGCGAAGCACATGCGCAGGAAATTCGACGCATAGTCGAGGTCGTTCTTCGGATAGATGAAGGGCTGGCCGATCACGTATTTGTAGGCCATCGCCGCCATGGTCGGCATTTTTGCGATCAGGCGGTACGAGGCGATCATCCGCTGGTGCGGATCGGAAATGTCCGTCGAGTCGTGATAGAAGGCGGACAGCGCGCCGACGCATCCCACCATGACCGCCATCGGATGCGCATCCCGGCGGAAGCCCTGGAAGAACCGCGCCATCTGCTCGTGGATCATGGTGTGGCGCGTCACCGTGCGGTCGAAATCCGCCTTCTGCGCCGTGGTCGGTAGCTCCCCATAGAGCAGGAGATAGCAGGTCTCCAGGAAGTCGCCGTGCTCGGCGAGCTGCTCGATCGGGTAGCCGCGGTAGAGCAGCACGCCTTCATCGCCGTCGATGAAGGTGATCTTCGACTCGCAGCTTGCGGTCGAGGTGTAGCCCGGATCGTAGGTGAAAACGCCGGCCTCGTCGTAAAGCTTGCTGATGTCGATGACATCAGGGCCCGTCGTCCCTTCATATAGCGGCAACTCGTAGTTCTTGTTGCCGATGGTCAGGGTCCCGGCCTTCGCGCCCGACTTCGCGTCCATGGAAATCCTCGATTGGTAAGGGGCGGACGAGCCCACCGCTCGCGGCTCGTTCTCTTCTGGTGATCAGTGAGGCCCGCGGCCTCGCGTAACCTATCTCCTCGTTCGCCTCGAAACAGCGGGTTTTTCCGCTCGCCCGCCGATCCAGAGGTCACCGCTCCGATATGGTGTCAGCCGAGGCCGCAGGGGAGGGGGCCTCGCTCGCCACCGCGGCCGCCTCCGACTGGTCGGCGATCCGCGCCAGGCATTCGGTTTTTCCGAGAACCGCCAGCACGTCGAAAATGCCCGGCGACGTCGTGCGGCCGGTCAGCGCCGCGCGCAGCGGCTGGGCGACGGCGCCAAGCTTCACATTGCGTCGCTCGGAAAAGCTCCGCACCGCGGCTTCCGTCGTCGCCGCCGTCCACGGCTCGACCTCCCGCAGGAAGTGGCCGAGTTCGCCGAGGATCAGCCGCGCGTCGGGGGTGAGCAGCGCCCGCGCCTTGTCGTCGAGCGGAAGCGGCCGTTCGGCGTACAGGTAGCGGGCCTGATCGATCAGCTCGATCAGCGTTTTGGCGCGCTCCTTCAAGCCCGGCATCGCCGCGATCAGCTTTTCCTTCAGCGCAGGATCGAGCTTGGCCGCAAGCTCGGCGCCATTGGCGATATAGGGGAGGAGCCCTTCGATGGCGGAGAGCAGGTCGCGGTCGCTCGCGGCGCGCAAATAGTGGCCGTTGAGGTTCTCGAGCTTGGCGAAGTCGAAGCGGGCGGGCGAGCGGCCGATCTGCGGAAGATCGAACTCCGCCACCATTTCCTCGGTCGAGAACATCTCCTGGTCGCCATGGCTCCAGCCGAGCCGCACCAGGTAGTTGCGCACCGCCGCCGGCAGGAACCCCATCGCCCGATACGCGTCGACGCCGAGCGCGCCATGCCGCTTGGACAGCTTCGAGCCGTCCGGCCCGTGGATGAGCGGAATATGCGCCATCACCGGCGCGTCCCAGCCGAGCGCGTCGTAGATCTGCTTCTGCCGCGCGGCGTTGGTGAGGTGGTCGTCGCCGCGGATGATATGCGTCACGCCCATGTCGTGGTCGTCGACGACGACCGCGAGCATGTAGGTCGGCGTGCCGTCGGACCGCAGCAGCACGAGGTCGTCGAGATGCTCGTTCTGCCACACGACGCGGCCCTGGACCCGATCGTCGATCGCGGTCTCGCCCGTGGTGCAGCGCTTTCAGGCGAATCACCGGCTTGGCGCCGACGGGCGCCTCGGACGGTCGACGTTCGCGCCAGCCGCCATCGTACAGCCGCGTCCGGCCTTCCTGGCGCGCCTTCTCGCGCATGTCGTCGAGCTCGGCCTGGGACGCGTAGCACAGATAGGCGCCGCCGGACGCGAGCAGTCCCTCGGCGACCTCGCGATGCCGCGCCGCGCGGGAAAACTGGTAGACCGCGTCGCCATCCCAATCGAGTCCGAGCCAGCCCAGCCCGTCGAGGATGGCGTCGATCGCGGCCTGGGTCGAACGCTCGCGGTCGGTATCCTCGATCCGCAGGAGCATGCTGGCCGCCGCGGCCGCGCGCATAGAGCCAGTTGAACAACGCCGTGCGCGCCCCGCCGATATGCAGGAATCCGGTCGGCGAGGGAGCAAAGCGAGTGACGACGGTGCTGGTCATGGCGCGCTGGTGGAGAGTCCGGGAAGGCGGACACCGGGGTGTCCTCGTAGCACAGGTACGATCGAGAGCAATCGGGTGCGGTTCGCCCGCCTGCCATTCGAGCATGTGGGGGACGCGATGCCACGCATCCAGAGGGGATCGGCGCTTGGCGCAATGTCGCGAATTTGGCACAAGTCTCCGCCCGCGGTCGTGCGCCGCGGTAACGAACCACCCGGGCCACAAGCATGACAGCAGTCGAAACGGTCGCCAATGAAGCAGGACGCGACTTCATCCGCGACATCATCCAGGCGGACATCGACGCGGGTCGCCACAAGGAGGTTGTCACGCGCTTCCCGCCGGAACCGAACGGCTATCTGCATATCGGCCACGCCAAGTCGATCTGCCTGAACTTCGGCGTCGCGGCGGAGTTCGGCGGACGCTGCCATCTGCGGTTCGACGACACCAATCCGACCAAGGAGGAGCAGGAGTATGTCGACGCGATCGAGCGCGACGTGCGCTGGCTCGGCTTCGACTGGGGCCGGCACCTCTATCACGCGTCCGACTATTTCGAGCAGCTCTACGACTGGGCCGAGCACCTGATCCGAGCCGGCAAGGCCTATGTCGACGACCAGTCCCAGGACGAGATCCGCGCCTCCCGCGGCACGCTCACCGAGCCGGGCCAGAACAGCCCGTTCCGCGAGCGCTCGATCGAGGAGAATCTCGATCTGTTCCGCCGCATGCGCGCCGGCGATTTCCCGAACGGCGCCCGCGTGCTGCGCGCCAAGATCGACATGGCCGCCGGCAACATCAATCTGCGCGATCCGGTGCTGTACCGCATCCTGCATGCGAGCCATCCGCGCACCGGCGACGCGTGGTGCATCTATCCGATGTACGATTTCGCGCACGGCCAGTCGGACGCGATCGAAGGCATCACGCACTCGATCTGCACGCTCGAGTTCGAGGACCATCGTCCGCTTTACGACTGGTTCCTCGACAATCTCCCGGCGCCGTCGCGGCCGCACCAGTACGAGTTTGCGCGGCTGAACCTGACCTACACGGTGCTGAGCAAGCGCGTGCTGACGAGCTGGTGCGCGACGGGCACGTCTCCGGCTGGGACGATCCGCGCATGCCGACGCTCGCCGGCCTGCGCCGGCGCGGCGTACCGCCGGAAGCGCTGCGCGATTTCGCCAAGCGCATCGGCGTCGCCAAGGCGAACAGCATGGTCGACGTCGCGATGCTCGACTTCTCGATCCGCGAAGTTCTCAACCGCACGGCGCAGCGCCGGATGGCGGTGCTGAGGCCGCTGAAGGTCGTGATCGAGAACTATCCGGAAGGACAAGACCGAGGAGCTCGACGCGCTCAACCATCCCGACGACGCGCCGCGGACACGCGCAAGGTGCCGTTCGGCCGCGAGCTCTATGTCGAGCGCGACGACTTCATGGAGAACCCGCCGAAGAAATTCTACCGCCTGTCGCTCGGCCGCGAGGTGCGGCTGCGCTACGCCTATTTCATCACCTGCCGCGAGGTGGTGAAGGATGCGGCCGGCGACGTCATCGAGCTGCGCTGCACCTACGACCCGGCGACCCGGGGCGGCAACGCGCCGGACGGCCGCAAGGTGCAGGCGACGATTCACTGGGTATCGGCCGCCGCATCCGTTCCGGCCGAGGTCCGGCTCTACAATCATCTGTTCCGGAATGCGGCGCCGAACGTCGCGGACTTCTCCTCCGAGATCAATCCGCAGTCGCTCGAGGTGCTCACCGACTGCCGGCTCGAACCGTCGCTTGCGGCCGTTCCGGTCGGCGCAGGCGGTGCAGTTCGAGCGCCAGGGCTACTTCTGCCCGGACCCTGACTCGCGGCCCGACCGCCTGGTGTTCAACCGCACCATCGGTCTGCGCGACACCTGGGCCAAGGTGCAGGGCGGGAAGTGAGGCGAGTTTCGCGCACGTCTCGTGCGCGCGTCCCGCAAAGCGTCGGCGGAAGTGGGCGTTGTGTCATCGTGAACGCGCACAGCGATGATAACCTCGGTGCGTTCCGCGCGCCTGTCTCGTTTGCGCAATTGCCGCTCGTCGCGCCAATGCGCGCTCTTCGCGAGCGGGCAGGGTTGGGGGGGGGTGGTCGCGAACCGAGCGACGCGCCGGTCACACGCGGGTGGGCCCCATGGCGGAGCCTTGGCGATCGCGCAGCCGGGCCGGGACTTGGCCTCCCGGCCGGAGGGCCGCAGGTCCTGCGCTGCCTGTCCCGCGCGGCGCGGCCGCGCTTGCCGATGCGGCGCTCGCCCGACTGCGCGACTGGGCGGCGGCGGAGGCAGCGCCCGGACGGTTCCTCGCCTGGCTCGCGGTCGCTTTCGGGCTCGGGATCGTGCTCTATTTCGCGGCCGAGCGGGAGCCCGCGCTGTGGGCGGCGGGCGGCGCCGCCGCTGCTTCCGTCCTTGTCGTGCTGGCGATGCGGGGGCGCGGCTACGCGGCGCTGGTCGCGCTCGGGTTCGCCGCACTCGCGGCCGGCTTTCTCACCGCCACGCTGCGCGCGCAGCGCGCCGATCACCCGATCCTGCGGCAGACGGCCTATGGGGCTTCGCTGTCGGGCTTTGTCGAGCGGCGCGAGGAACGCGAGCGCAGCGACCGCATCGTTCTGCGCGTCCATGCAATGGAGGGTGCGCGCGGCGGACGAAAAGGCGCGAGCGCGTGCGCATCGCCGTGCGCAAGGGGACCGCCCCGCCGGTCGGCGCTTTTGTGGCGCTGAAGGCGCGGCTCAATCCGCCGCTCGCGCCGCTGCGGCCGGGCGGCTACGATTTCGCTCGCGATCTTTATTTCCACGGCATCGGCGCGGTCGGCTTCGCGCTCGGCGCGATCAAGCCTGCGAGCCCGCCCGCTCCGGCGGGCCTGTGGCTCCGCGGCGCGGCCTTCATCGACCAGATGCGCGACGGCGATCGACATGCGCATCCGCACGACGCTCTCGGGCGACGCCCGGGTCATTGCGTCCGCGCTCATCACCGGCAAGCGCGACGCCATCTCCGCGCCCGTCAGCGAGGCGATGTATGTGTCGAGCCTCGCGCATGTCCTGTCGATTTCCGGCTACCACATGGCGGTGGTCGCGGGCGTCGTGTTCGTGTTCCTGCGCGCGGCCCTCGCGCTCGCGCCGGGACTGGCCGAGCGCCGGCCCATCAAGAAGTGGGCGGCGGCGGCCGCCTTCCTGGCCGCGGCGTTTTATCTGGTCCTTTCCGGCGCCGAGGTCGCAACCCAGCGCGCCTTCATCATGACCGCGATCGTGCTCGCCGGCGTGATGCTCGACCGCCAGGCGCTGACGCTGCGCACGCTCGCAATCGCCGCGCTTGCCGTGATGGCGGTGACGCCGGAAGCCGTGGTGCATCCGAGCTTCCAGATGTCGTTTGCGGCGACGCTTGCGCTCGTGGCGGCCTATGATCGCGGCATCCCCTGGATTGCGGCGGGCGGGAAGACCTCGCTCGGCGCGCGGTTCGCGCTGTGGGGCGCGCGCGAACTGGCCGCGCTCGTGTTCGCTTCCTTGGTCGCCGGCCTCGCGACGACGGTGTTCGCCGCCTATCATTTCCACCGGCTCGCGCCTTATGGCGTGCTCGCAAATCTGCTCGCCATGCCGGTCGTATCCGCGTTCGTGATGCCGACCGGGCTGCTCGCGCTCGCCGCCCTGCCGTTCGGCTTCGACGCGCCCGTGTGGCGGCTGATGGGGCATGGCGTCGACTGGATGACGGGGATCGCGCTGTGGGTCGCAAGCCTGCCCGGCGCGGTCGGGCGGATCCCGGCCTTCGGCATCGCTCCTTTGCTGGTCGCGACGGCCGGCCTGATCGTGATCTGCCTCCTGCGTACGCCGCTGCGGTGGAGCGGCGCGGGTCTTCTCCTGCTCGCAGCGCTGCTGGCGGCGGCGACCCCGCGGCCGGATGTGCTCGTCGCCGCCGACGGCGAAACAGTTGCGGTGCGCAGGCCGGACGGCCGCCTCGCGGTGCTGAAGACGCGCAGCCAATCCTTTGCGCCGCGCGATTGGCTCGGCGCGGACGGCGACGCGCGCCAGCCGGGCGATGCTGAACTCGCCAGCGGCTTCGTGTGCGATCCGGTCGGCTGCATCGCGCGCCTTGCCGACGGAACGGTCGTTGCGATCGCGCAGACGGCGGAGGCCTTCGCCGACGATTGCAGCCGCGCCGCATTGGTCGTCGCGCGACGCGACCCGCCCGCCGATTGCGCCGCGACCGTCATCGACCGCAGCCGCTTGGGCGCGAAGGGCGCGCTCGCGCTCCGGCGGATCGGGCAGGGCTGGGACATCACCGCCGCCCGGCCGCCCGGCTACGACCGGCCCTGGGCGCCGCGCCGGCGCCGGCCGACGCGGCCAGAGCGGATGCGCCTGCGCCCGGCGCTCCGCAGTCCGCGCCGCGCGACGCTACGCCCGCGGCCGAGGACCTGGAGGCGGGGGAGTCGGCGCGACGGGGAGTCGAGCGCGGGGAGTCGAGCGCGCCGGTTGCGGAATAACTTGCAGCGGCTATCCGGCGCGGGTGACGCGCCGCAGAACGCGCCGTGCGAATCGATCTCGCTTCGACGCGGAGCCGGTTCGAATCAATACCGCCGCATGAGCCCGACCAGTTTGCCCTGGATGCGCACGCGGTTGGGCGGAAGGATGCGCACTTCGTGCGAACTGTTGGCGGGTTCGAGCGCGATCGAAGCGCCGCGCCGGCGGAAGCGCTTCAGCGTCGCTTCGTCACTCGTCGACCAGCGCCACGACGATGTCGCCGGTTTCGGCGTTCTCGACGCGCCGGATCAGCGCGATGTCGCCGTCGAGAATGCCGGCCTCGATCATCGAATCGCCGCGCACTTCGAGCGCGAAATGCTCGCCCGTGCTCAGCAGTTCGGGCGGCACATTGATGATTCCGTTCTTGCTCTGGATCGCCTCGATCGGCGTGCCGGCCGCGATCCGGCCCATCAGCGGCACGGGCGACCGGGCGAGCGCTGTCTTCATCGGAGCCCGACCGCACGCGGCCGAGATTGCCCTCGATCACGCTCGGCGTGAAACCGCGCGCGCGCGCGCCGGCGAAGTCCGTGTCCCACCGATTCGGGCAATCGGATCACCTCGATCGCGCGGGCGCGATTCGGCAGGCGGCGGATGAAACCGCGCTCTTCCAGAGCCGTGATCAGGCGATGAATGCCGGACTTCGAGCGGAGATCGAGCGCATCCTTCATCTCGTCGAACGACGGGGGCACGCCGGCTTCCTTCAGGCGCTCATGGATGAAGCGCAGGAGTTCGAATTGCTTGCGGGTCAACATGTCTCGAAGTCCCCCTGGCCGAGTGTCTGCCCTTCGGCAAGTTCTAAAACAAAGCGGTGAACATAACCTATCCGTTCGATATGTGTTCCGCAACCCCTTAATTTCGGGTGAAAGCCCGAACGGATGCCGCGCGCAAAGGCCTAGTCGGAGGCCGAAGCCGGATGATGCTGCACGCGCTCGCCGGCCGGCGCCGCAGGGGCGTGCGGGGGGCGGATGAGCAGGCAATCGGCCTTCGCGAGCAGCGCGAGCAAGGAACTGTCCTGAATGGGAAAAGGGGTCGCCACCACGCGTCCGTCCGGATCGATCGCGAGGCTCGCGCGCATGTATTCCTCCCGCTCGTCATTGCGCGGGAAGGTCGCGTCCGAGCCGCGCCTGTTCGACCGGATCCGCGCGCTCGGCGCCCGCGAGCCGGCGCACCAGCGGCAGGACGAACAGAAGCGCACAGACATAGGCCGACACCGGATTGCCGGGCAGGCCGAGCACGTGCGATCTCGCCCAGGCGTCCGTACATCATCGGCTTGCCGGGGCGCATGGCGATCTTCCAGAACGACAGCGCCATGCCTTCGGCGGCGAGCGCGCGCTGGACGAGATCGTGGTCGCCGACCGAGGCGCCGCCGGTCGTGACCAGCACGTCGACCGCAAGGTCGCGCGCGCGGCGCACCGCGGCGATGGTCGTCGTCGAGTTCGTCGCGGGCGATGCCGAGATCGATCGCCTCGCGCGCCGTGCGCGCGCGCGAGCGCCATCAGCGCGAAGCCGTTCGAATAGACGATCTGGCCCGGACCCAGCGCAGCGCCAGGCGGCACCAGTTCGTCGCCGGTGGCGAGCACGCCGACGCGCGGGCGGCGATGCACCGGCACGGCGGCGTGGTTCATCGCGGCGGCGAGCGCAAGGTCGCGGGCGGACAGGCGATGGCCGCGCCGAGCAGCGTCTCGCCGGCGGCGAAGTCGAGCCCTGCGCGCGCACATGCCGGCCTCCGGATCGCGCCTTCGGCGATCACGACATCGTCGCCCTCGCGGGTCGCGATCTCCTGGATGACGATCGTGTCCGCGCCCTGCGGAACGACGCGCCGGTGAAGATGCGGACGGCTTCGCCCGGCGCCGACCGCTCGCTCGAAGGCTGGCCGGCCGGCGACTTCGCCGATCACCCGCAGGCGCGCCGGCGTTTGCGCGACGTCGGCGGCGCGCACCGCGTAGCCGTCCATCGCCGAGACGTCGGCGGGCGGCTGGGTGCGCAGCGCGGCGAGGTCGTGCGGCAAGCACGCGCCCATGCGCGTCGGCGAGCGGCGTCTGTTCCGACGGCAGCGGCACGACGTCGGCGAGCACCCGCGCGAGGGCGTCGGCGACCGGCAGCAGGCGCCATGCTCAGGCCTCCGCGCGCGGCAGTCGCCGGACTTGCCGCCGCGCTTCTCGACCAGCCGGATGCCCTCGATCCGCATGCCGCGGTCGACCGCCTTCACCATGTCGTAGATGGTGAGGCAGGCGACGGACGACGGCGGTCAGCGCCTCCATTTCGACGCCGGTCTGCCCCGCGACCTTGACGCGTCGCGCGCACGCGCAGGCCGGGCAGCGTCGGCGTCCGGCGCGATGTCGACCTCGACCTTCGACAGCGCAGCGGATGGCAGAGCGGGATCAGCTCGTGCGTCTTCTTCGCCGCCATGATGCCGGCGATGCGCGCCGCGCCGAGCACGTCGCCCTTCTTGGCGTCGCCGCGCAGGACGAGGTCGAGCGTCGCCGGCGTCATCACGACGCGGCCCTCCGCCACCGCGACGCGATCGGTCACCGCCTTGTCCGACACGTCGACCATCCGCGCCTCGCCGCTGCGGCCGAGATGGGTGAGCTTCTGCGCGCGGCCATGATCACTCCGCGGCGCGAGCGGCGCGGTCATCTCGCGCGCGAGCAGCGCGCGCGTCGCCGCCGCGACATCGGCCTGCCGCATCAGGCTTTCGCCGACGAGGAAGGTCGATGATGCCGACCTCGCGCGAGGCGCGCGAGATCGGCAGGGGTGAAGATGCCGCTTTCGCCGACGACGATCCGGTCCTTCGGGCACGCGCGGCGCAAGCCGCTCGCTCGTCGTCGAGCGCGGTCTCGAAGGTCTTGAGGTTGCGGTTGTTGATGCCGATGAGGCGCGACGTCAGGCGCAGCGCGCGGTCGAGCTCGGCCTCGTCATGCACCTCGACCAGCACGTCCATGCCCAGTCGCGCGAAAGCGGCCTGTTCGAGCGCGCGCGCGGTCGCGTCGTCGACCGCCGCCATGATGATCAGGATGCAGTCGGCGCCCCAGGCGCGCGCCTCGACCACCTGATAGGGATCGAACAGGAAGTCCTTGCGCAGCGCCGGCAATCCGGTTGCGGCGCGCGCGGCCGCCAGATAACTCGCGGCGCCCTGGAAGGAGGGCCCGTCGGTGAGCACGGAGAGGCAGGTCGCGCCGCCCGCGTCGTAGGCGCGCGCGAGCGCCGGCGGATCGAAATCGGCGCGGATCAGGCCTTTCGAGGGACTGGCCTTCTTGATCTCGGCGATGAGCGCGTAGCGGCCGCGTGCGAGCCGCCGCTCGATCGCGCTCAGGAAACCGCGCGGGGGAGCGGCGGATGCCGCCGCCGCCTCGATCGCACGCAGCGGGTAGGCGGCCTTGGCCGCGGCGATCTCGGCCCGCTTATACGCTTCGATCCTGGCGAGGATATCGGCCATCACGCGCCAATCGGGGAGACGTTTCCCGGGCGCGGCGCAGCGCAAAGCGGTGCGCTGAAGACCCGGCACCCATCTGCTTCGTCTTGTAAACCCCATTGGTCCCGGTTCTGCGATGCGCCGCTAACGCGTCGCATCGCGCCCGGGACAGGAGACAGAAAACGCGCGTCACGCATTCGACACCGCGATCAGACGGTTGAGGCTCCCCTCGGCTTCGCCCGAATCGAGCGTCTGGCGCGCCAGCGCCACGCCCGCCTTGAGGTCCTTCGCCTTGCCGGCGACGACGAGCGCCGCCGCGGCATTGAACAGCGAGACATCGCGGAACGGCCCCTTCTGGCCTTCCAGCACGCCCCTCAGCGCCACGGCGTTCGCCGCCGCATCGCCGCCGCGCAAGGCCTGCGGCTCGGCCCGCTCGATCCCGACGTCCTCCGGCGTGATGTCGAAGGTGCGGATCGCGGCGTTCTCGAGCGAGGCGACGGCGGTCGGACCGGAGATGGTGATCTCGTCGAGCCCGTCCGATCCGTGCACGACGATCGCGCGGTCGGAGCCGAGGTTCTTCAGGACATGGGCGATCGGCTCGACCCATTGCCTGGAAAACACGCCGACCATCTGGCGCTTCACGCCGGCCGGATTGGACAGCGGCCCGAGCAGATTGAAGATCGTGCGGGTGCCGAGCTCGACCCGCGTCGGACCGACATGCTTCATCGCCGGATGATGCGCGGGGGCGAACATGAAGCCGATACTCGGCCTCGCGGATGCAGTCGGTGATGCGCTCTGGCGGCAGATCGATGCGCACGCCGAGCGCGGCGAGCACGTCGGCCGCGCCCGAGCGCGACGACAGCGCGCGATTGCCGTGCTTGGCCACGGGCACGCCCGCACCGGCCACGATGAAGGCGGCGCAGGTCGAGATGTTGTACGAGCCGGAGGCGTCGCCGCCGGTGCCGACCACGTCGATCGCCTGCGGCGGGGCGTCCACCCGCAGCATCTTCGCCCGCATGGCGGTGACCGCGCCGGTGATCTCGTCGACGGTCTCGCCGCGCACGCGCAGCGCCATCAGCAGGCCGCCCATCTGCGAGGGCGTCGCTTCGCCCGACATCATGCTCGCAAACGCCTCCGCCGCCTCGTCGCGGCTGAGCGCAGCGCCGGTCGCGACCTGCGCGATGAGCGTCTTCAGCTCGGCCATGCGGCCCCCTGATGCGCCGGGCGCGAGCGGGGCGCGCCTGCTCCGTTGTGCGTCCCGCTGCGGCGTTCCAATCGCGGGCGAGGTCGAGGAAATTCTTGAGGATCACGTGGCCATGCTCGGAGGCGATGCTCTCGGGATGGAACTGCACGCCGTGCACGGGGCGCGACTTGTGCTCAAGCGCCATGATGAGCCGGTCCTTGGTCTGCGCCGTCACCGCGAGCTCGTCCGGCAGGGTGGCGCGATCGACCACCAGCGAGTGATAGCGCGTGGCGCGGAACGTCGTGTTGATGCCGCGGAAAATCCCCTTGCCCTCATGGCTCATCTCCGAGAGCTTGCCGTGCACCGGCTGCGGCGCGCGGATGACGTCGCCGCCGAAAGCCTGGCCGATCGCCTGGTGCCCGAGGCAGACGCCGAGCATCGGGATGGCGGCCGAGGCCTGCATGATCAGGTCGAGGCAGATGCCGGCCTCGTTCGGCGTGCACGGGCCGGGCGAGAGCACGATCGCCTCGGGCTCGGCCGCGATCACCTCGGCGCTCGTGATCTTGTCGTTGCGATGCACCGCGACCTCCGCGCCGAGCCCGCCGAGATAATGGACGAGGTTGAAGGTGAAGCTGTCGTAATTGTCGATGAGGATGATCATGCGGCACCGATAGAACCGGCCCGGCGAGGGGTCAAGCGGGGCCGGGGAGGGCGAGGAAGGGATTCCGGACGGTCAAGCCCTCAATCACCCGCCCATCGGCGAAGTCCTCCGTGTAGAGCGTTCGGCATCCCGCCCGAAGCGCGGCGGCGACAATCATGCCGTCGTAGACCGGCAACCGATAGCGCTCGGCCAGATCGAGCCCGTCGTCATGCGTCTCGACGTCGATCGGCACGACGGTACAGATGGCGCGAAAGCGCGAAAGGACGGCCCGCGCCAACCCTAAGCTCTTGCCAAGCTTTCTCGTCGTCACGGATGCGAATTCGTTGAGCACCTGCACGCTGATCACGCCGCCCGAAGCGATCAGCCTCTCGGCGCGGTCCGCCTTGGCAAGGTCGGCCGAGACCGCATAGACGAGAATGTTCGTGTCGAAAAACTCAGTGTTCTTCATACGCGTCGGCGCGCTTCCACTGGTAGTCCGCCGGGACCAGGCCGCGAAACTTACGGATCTCGGACATGATTTCTTCGACGGTCGGCGACTTGGACGCCTCGAAGGTCGCGCGGTCGACCGCGCGGAGCTCGATCTCGTCGCCTTCCTTCAGCCCGAGCGCATCCACGAGCGCCTTCGGCAGCCGGACGGCGAGGCTGTTCCCCCACTTCGCGACTTGCATGCGGTCCTCCTAGGATACACATCATGAGTATGTATATCACGCTTTGAAGCGGTCAATGCAGAACGGGCGCATCGCGAGGGCGCCTCTCCCGCCCGACACGCGGCGATCAGCGCTGCTCGCGATCGCCGGTCTTGAGAAACCAGTAGGCGACCGCGCCCGCAAAGATGAGCAAGGCGAGAGGCGCTATGAGAATTAAAGGCTGCAAGCCGGTCATTCTGTCCGTGCCTCTCAGGCTCACGGCTCACTGCCCGCGCTTGGCGGCGCTCGCGAACCTGCGCGCCTCCTCGGCCGCGCGGAACAGGGCCTTCGCCTTGTTGACGCATTCCTGCTGCTCGGCGGCGGGGTTCGGAATCGGCGACGATGCCGGCGCCGGCCTGCACATACATCGTGCCGTCCTTGACCAGCGCGGTGCGCAGCACGATGCAGGTGTCCATGTCGCCGGCGGCGGAGAAATAGCCGACGCAGCCGGCATAGAGGCCGCGCTTCTCCTTCTCCAGCTCGTCGATGATCTGCATCGCCCGCACCTTCGGCGCGCCGGAGACGGTGCCGGCGGGAAAGCCGGCGGCGAGCGCGTCGAGCGCGTCGTAGCGCGGGATCGAGCCTGCCCTCGACATTCGAGACGATGTGCATCACCTGGCTGTAGCGCTCGATGAAGAACTGGTCGGTGACCTCGCACCGTGCCGATCTGCGCGACGCGGCCGACATCGTTGCGGCCGAGGTCGAGCAGCATCAGGTGCTCGGCGCGCTCCTTCGGATCGGCGAGCAGCTCGTCCTCGAGCGCCTTGTCCTCGTGCGGGGTCGTCGCCGCGCGGCCGCGTGCCGGCGATCGGCCGGATGGTGACCTTGCCGTCGCGCACCCGCACCAGGATTTCCGGGCTCGAGCCGACCACGGCGAAGCCGCCGAAATCGAGAAAGAAGAGGAACGGCGCCGGGTTGACGCGCCGCAGCGCGCGGTAGAGCGCGAACGGCGGCAGCGCGAACGGCGCCTCGAAGCGCTGCGACAGCACCACCTGGAAGATGTCGCCGGCGGCGATGTATTCCTTGGCCTTGCGCACCATCTCGGCGATATTCGGCGGGCGGTGGTGTTGGAGACCGGCTGCACCTCGATCGGCTCGTCGGCGGCGCCGGCGGGCTCGTGGGCGAGCGGACGGTCGAGCGCGTCGACGATCGCGGTCGAGCCGTTCGACCGCGCGCGCATAGGCCGCGCCGGCCGCGACGGCCGGGTCCGGCCGCACCGGGGTCACGACCGTGATCGTGTCGCTTGACCGCGTCGAACACGATCACGACCGTCGGGCGCACCAGGATCGCGTCGGGGATGCCGATCGGGTCGGGTTGCGGCGCGCCGAGCTCCTCCATCAGCCGCACCATGTCGTAGCCGAGATAGCCGAACACGCCGGCCGCCATCGGCGGCAGGTCGGTCGGGCAGATCGATGCGGCTTTCCGCGATCAGCGGCGCGCAGCGCCGCGAGCGGCGGTTCCGCGCAGGGCATAAAGGCGTCGGGCGCTGACAGCGCCGTGCGGTTGATCTCGGCCGTCGCCGCCGCTTGCGCGCCAGACCAGGTCCGGGTCGAGCCCGATGATGGAGTAGCGGCCGCGCACGGCGCCGCCCTCGACCGACTCGAGCAGGAAGGCGGGCGGCCTGTCGGCGGCGACCTTGATGAAGGCCGACACCGGCGTTTCCAGGTCGCCGACAAGCGTCGTCGAAACGACCTGGGCCACCCCGCGCTGATAGGCTTCCGCGAAGGCCGCGGCCTGTGGTTCGATCTGCATGTGTGGAGTTAGCCTTAGGGCTCCGTCGTGCCCCGCCCGATCGCCTGATTCAATGCTGCTTGATTGACCTTTACGCCGATATCGATTTGCAGTTGTGCGACATATTGCGCGATGAGGTCGTCGCCGTAAGAATTGTTCAGCGTGTCCAGCAGCCGCTTCGCGGCCGCGCCCTGAGCATCGAAAGCGGGAACCGAGACGCCGGTGACGCGGAACACGATCCGTTGCGTCGGCTCGGCGCCCGGGGCGGTCGCCACGCCGTCTTTCGGCGTGCGGAACACGTCCGCGACCACGGCGGGGGGCAGCGGTCCGCTGCCCTGCCGCTTGAGGCCGTTCGCGCTCTCGAGCGTGACGCCGTTCGCCGCGGCGATTTCGGCGAACCAGGCGCCCGCCTTGAGCTTGTCCGTGATCTCGGTCGCTTTCGTCTCGAGACGTTTGGAAATCTCCGCCTCGCGCCAGCGCGCCTCCACCCGATCCTTGACCTCGTCGAAGGAGCGTTCGCGCGACGGCGTCACGCCGGCAACCTCGTACCAGACGAAGCCGCCGCCGGGGATTTGCAGCGCCTCGTTTTCGATCCCGACCTGGCTCGCGAAGGCGGCCGCCACCAGATCGATGTCTTTCGGAAGATCGGGCACAGGGTCGCCGTTCGGTCCCCGGCCGGACCGATCGATCGCATCGATCGTGCGCACCGGCATTTCGATTTTCTTGCCGATCTCGTCGAGCCGCTGTCCGGCGGCGAGTTCGTCTTCGATCTGGTCGCGGCGACGCGCGAGGTCGGCCCTGGCGCGGTCGAGGGCGAGGCTTTGCTTGATCTCGGCCGCCACCTCCGCGAAGGGAGTCGCATGGCCGGGCTCTATTTTGGTCACGCGAATGATCGCCGTGCCGAAGCGCCCCGTCACGGGAGCGCTCACCTCGCCTTCCTTGAGAGCGAAGGCGGCGTTCGCCATCGCCGGATCCAGCATGTCGGCCTTCGCGACGAGACCGAGATCGATGTCCTTGTCGGCGAGGTTCCGCTCGGCCGCCAGCGCCTCGAAGCTCGCGCCGCCTGCGAGCCGGTCACGCGCTGCGCCTGCTTCCTCTGCGTTCGGGAACACGATCTGCTGGACCTGGCGCTTCTCCGGGACCGTGTAGCGCGCGCGGCGCTCTTCATAAGCGCGCTGGACGTCCGCCTCGCTCACCTCGATGCTCCGCGCGAGCTCTTGCGGCGATAATGTCAGCACCACGATCTTGCGGTACTCAGGGGCGCGGAACAGAAACTTCCGCTGCTCGAAGAACTCGGCAAGCTGCTCCGGCGTAGGCGGGGCGATGTCGCCGGCGCTCCGCGCGTCGAGCACGATAAACTCGATGCTTCGCTCCTCGTTCTCGAAACGGTTCGCCAGGTCGGCGGCGGCCTGCGGCGCCTTCAGGTCGCCGTCGATCGCCGAGACGATCTGGCGGCGGAGCGCCGAACGCCGCTGCTCGGCGATGAATCGCTGCTCGGTGAAGCCGGCCTGGCGGATGAGATAGAGGAAACGTTGCTGGTCGAACTGGCCGGCCGGTCCGCGAAACGACGGGTCCGCAGTGATCTGGCGGGCGACCTCGGCGTCCGACATGGCGAGGCCGAGCTGGCGGGCGCGCTCGTCGAGCACGGCTTCGGCGATGAGCTGGTTGAGGATTTGCCGGTCAAGCCCGGTGGCGCGCGCCTGGTCGGGGGTGATCGGCCGGCCCACCCGGCGCGCAACCTGCTGGAGACGGTCATTGTAGAATTGGCGGAACTGCTCGACCGTGATCTCGGTCGAGCCGATCTGCGCCACCGTCGCCACGCCGAACCCGCGGAATATGTCGCCGATGCCCCAGACCAGGAAACTGAGGACGAGAAACAGCACGACCGCCCCCATGACGGCCTTGCCGAGCCAATTGGCAGACGCTTTTTTCAGACCCCGAAGCATTGCGTTCCATTTGCTGGGTTGATTCAGACGACGGCGGACGCCGCAAACCCGATCTCATCGCGGCGATACAAGCGATACGGCCTCACCCAAGCCGGCCGGCGCCGATCGAGAGGCATCATAAGGAGCGCGACCAGACCCCGCAACACGCGAGCCGGAACAGCCGCCGAGGCATTTGTCGCACCGGGAAAACCGTGCCATAAGCAGCCGCCGCATTCGGGGCCGCGGCCCATGCATTCCCTTACTGTCACATCGGGTGCGTTTGCCCGGGGACCTAAACACAAGATCCGAGGATGATGATGGCTGCAGCGCGTCGCCCGCTGGTGGCGGGAAACTGGAAGATGAACGGACTGAAGGGTTCGATCGCGGAGCTCGAGAAGCTGATGGGCGCGGCGGGCGCCTTCACCGGCAAGGTCGAGCTGATGGTCTGCCCTCCGGCCACGCTCCTTGCGCCGTTCGCGGCGAAGGCGCAGGGCTCGCCGGTGGCGATCGGCGCGCAGGATTGCCACGCCGAGACCGCGGGCGCCTTCACCGGCGACATCAGCGCGGAAATGCTCAAGGATTCCGGCGCAACCGCCGTCATCGTCGGCCATTCCGAACGGCGCACCTATCACAAGGAAACCGACGCCGAGGTGCGCGCGAAGGCGCTCGCCGCCTGGCGCGCCGGACTCCTGGCCATCATCTGCGTGGGCGAAACGAAAGACGAGCGGGTCGGCGGCAAGACCCTCGATGTGATCGGCCGGCAGGTCGAAGGCTCGCTCCCCGACGGGACGACGCCCGCCAATGTCGTGATCGCCTACGAGCCGGTCTGGGCGATCGGCACCGGGCTCACGCCGACGACGGCGGACGTGGCCGAGGCGCATGGGTTCATCCGCGCGCAGATCGCCAAGCGCTTTGGCCAGGCTGTGGCCGACGGCGTGCGCATCCAGTATGGCGGCTCGGTCAAGCCGTCGAACGCCAAGGAGCTGATGAGCGTGTCCGACGTGGACGGCGCGCTGGTCGGCGGGGCTAGCCTGAAGGCGGACGATTTCCTCGGGATCGTGGGCGCCTACAAGTAGCCGATGAGGCGGTCCCGGACGCGCTCGCGTCGCCATCGCGGCGTAACGGCGGTGATGGTTCTGTAGTCACCGTCTTCTCTCCTCGATGGACCCGGCCGCCGCGCGGCGACTTGGCTGGTTTCCACGCTGAAGAGATTGCGGCTGGACTTGTCTTGGACGAAGGCCGGCCCCACAACGGGGGCTGGCAGCCTTCGGGCGCTCATGGGTCCGGCGGAGTAGCGTCCGGGAGCGCCGGGCCTATATGAGAGCAGTCCGGGTCCGTGTCCCGGTTTGACGGCAGCGTGATGAATTGCACTTCAAGTCGACCTACTCCCGGCGTCATCGCCCGCGCAAGCGGGCGATCCAGTAAACACAATGCTTTTCGGTGATTGCTGATGCCCCGTCTGCGCGGGGCGTCACCACTGAAGCGGGATGATTCAGGGCAAAAACATCACGCTCTATCTGATGACAAGCGCGGATTGCGGGCCGGGAAGTCCCGTGGCGACGCGGCTCGAGTGGAAGAAAGTTCATGCAGACCGTCATCGTGTTGATTCATCTCATGGTCGTCCTCGCCATGATCGGCGTCGTTCTGCTGCAACGCTCCGAGGGCGGCGGATTGGGGATCGGCTCGGGCGGCGGGTTCATGTCGAGCCGCGGCACGGCCAATGTGCTCACCCGCGCGACGGCGGTCCTTGCGGCCACCTTCTTCGTGACCAGCCTTGTGCTCTCGATTCTGGCCGGCCTGTCGCAGCGGCCGGCCTCGATCATCCGGACGGAGACCCCGGGCGGGGCTCCATCCGCGCCCGGCGCTCCTGCTCCGCTCGGGTCGGGCGGCGGTGTGCTCGATGCGCTGCGCGGCGGCGGGGCGGCACAGCCGCAAGCGCCATCCGCGCCGTCTGCGCCATCCGGTCCGGAAGTGCCGCGATCGCAATAATGCGAAAAGCCGGACGGGCGACCGGCGCCTTGCTGGGCGCCCATTGAAGCTTCGCGGCAATGACGGGAGACAACTCGTTGCCGCGACGCACTTTCAGCATGAGGTATCCACTAGGCTGCGCGACCGCGACGGAATAACTCGTCGAATTGGTCGAGCCGCGCTAGAGAGCAGGTCCCATGGCGCGGTTCATCTTCATCACCGGCGGCGTGGTCTCCTCTCTCGGCAAGGGGCTTGCCTCGGCGGCGCTCGGCGCGCTCCTGCAGGCGCGCGGCTATTCGGTCCGGCTGCGCAAGCTCGATCCGTACCTCAATGTCGATCCGGGGACGATGTCTCCCTACCAGCACGGCGAGGTGTTCGTTACCGATGACGGGGCGGAGACCGATCTCGATCTTGGTCATTACGAGCGCTTCACGGGCCGTCCGGCAACCCGCCAGGACAACATCACGACCGGCCGCATCTATCAGGAAATCCTCACCAAAGAGCGGCGTGGCGACTATCTCGGCGCCACTATCCAGGTGATCCCGCACGTCACCAACGCCATCAAGGATTTCATCCGCCAGGGCAGCGATGACTTCGATTTCGTGCTGGTGGAGATCGGCGGGACGGTGGGCGACATCGAGGGACTGCCGTTTTTCGAGGCGATCCGCCAGTTCGGCAACGAGCTGCCGCGCCGGCATGCCGTCTATATCCATCTCACGCTGCTGCCGTTCATTCCCTCCGCCGGCGAACTGAAGACCAAGCCGACCCAGCACTCCGTCAAGGAGCTGCTGTCGATCGGCATCCAGCCCGACATCCTCCTCTGCCGCACCGACCGGCCGATCCCCAAGGAGGAACGGCGCAAGCTCTCGCTGTTCTGCAATGTGCGGGAGAGCGCGGTGATCGAGGCGCGCGACGCCGACAACATCTATGGCGTGCCCGAGGCGTATCACGCCGCGGGCCTCGATGCGGAGCTGCTCGCCGCCTTCGGGATCGAGGGAGCGCCGTCGCCCGACCTCGCGCGTTGGCGCACCATCAACGAGCGCATCCGCAACCCGGAAGGCAATGTGACGATCGCCATTGTCGGCAAGTATACGGGCCTCAAGGACGCCTACAAGTCGCTGATCGAGGCGCTCTCGCATGGCGGCATCGCCAACAAGGTCAGGGTCAATCTCGACTGGATCGAGAGCGAGGTATTCGAGCGGGACATGGATCCCGCGCCGTACCTTCAGCATGTGCACGGCATTCTCGTGCCCGGCGGCTTCGGCCAGCGCGGGGCGGAGGGAAAGATCCGCGCGGTCCAGTTCGCGCGCGAGCGCAGCCTGCCGTATTTCGGAATCTGTTTCGGGATGCAGATGGCCGTGGTGGAGGCGGCGCGTAACCTGTGCGGCATTGCGCAAGCGAATTCCACCGAGTTCGGCCCCACCCCGGAGCCGGTGGTCGGCCTGATGCAGGAATGGATGCGCGGCAACGAGCTGGAGCGGCGGCGCGCCGGCGGCGATCTCGGCGGCACCATGCGGCTCGGCGCCTATCCGGCCGTCCTCGCGCGCGGCAGCCGCGTGAGCGACATCTACGGGAGGACGGAAATCTCCGAGCGCCACCGCCACCGCTACGAGGTGAACACCGCCTATACCGGCCGACTCGAACAGCACGGGATGCGTTTCTCCGGCATGTCCCCTGACGGCCTGCTTCCAGAGATCGTCGAATATGCCGACCACCCCTGGTTCGTCGGCGTGCAGTTCCACCCCGAGCTGAAGTCGCGGCCGTTCGAGCCGCACCCGCTGTTCTCGTCCTTCGTCGAGGCGGCGGTAGAGCAGAGCCGGCTGGTGTGATATCGGGTTGACGGACGCAGGATCGCCGGCAAATCAGGCGAACTGGCGAGAACCGACCAACGAAAACGGGCGTCGAATGAGCCGATCATCGCTCTATGAGGATGACATTCTGCTGTGGTCCGAGCGGCAGGCCGCGGCCATCCGCAGGCTCGGCGAGCGGCCGAACCTCGTTCCAAACGACCTCGACATCGAGAACGTGGCCGAGGAGATCGAATGCGTGGGGCGCTCGGAACTCGCGGCCGTGCAGAGCTATCTGCGGCTCATTCTGTTGCATATTCTTAAGATGGCTGCGGAGCCCGATTCGCAGGCGGTGGCCCACTGGCGCAGTGAAATCGCGGGCTTTCATGCCGAGATGCGAGATCGGTATTCGCCCTCGATGCGCCAGCGCATTGACCTCGATGCGTTGTGGCGCAGCGCACGCGAGCAGGCGATGCTTGCCTATGGCGAGGCGCAGAACGCGCGCTTTGCGGCCATTCCCGAGGCGTGCCCGTTGGCGCTCGACGATCTTCTCGCCGAACGCCTCGACAGTTCCGCTTTGGCGAACCGATTGCGCGCAGACGGCCGTCCCGACAACGGCTAAGGGAATATCAGACGGTGTGGGTATTTGGCCTTCCCCGGGCCCGGTGTGTGATTTCATTGAATTGAGTGAGCCCATTCGCGCCGGCGCTCCGCGCCAAATCCGGCGCCGACTCAGAAAAGCCGAGGGGATGCTTGATGCGCACAATCGGAATCGTGGCGGCGCTCTTGGCTATTCTCCTGTGGACATTCGCCAACACCATCGTCGAACTCGAGAGCTACCGGGCCGCAAACTCGGCTGGCCTATGTCACGTCGCGGGCATCGACTACGCGGCCGACGCGCAGGCGCGCATCGTGCGCGACCAATGTCTCGCCGGAGCGACCACGCAGACCAGTCCGATCCGCCATCTGCTGCACGCGCTTGGAATCCTGTAATCGCGCGCGCTTGATCGATGCGGCGCGCGCCTGCAACTCGGTCGCGATTTTTTGCTTTTAGCTAAGAAGAAGTAAGGATATACAGAAGTAGCTTATCGAAGAAGAGAGCCATGAACGAGCACGTTCCCGGCACGAAGCTGGCCGAGCAACTCCTGACGCGGCCGGACGGGGCCACGATGGACGAGATCGTCGCAGCGAGCGGCGGGCCGCAATACAACGTGCTGAGAAGGCTCGAGGGGCGCGGTTACCGAATCCGCAAGGTCAAGGAGGGCAGGGCGACCCGCTACTTCGCGACGCCTCCCGCAGCGCCTTCATTCGAGGCGACGGTCACGAGCAAAGGCCAGGTCACGATTCCGCAGGAAGTGCGCGAACGGCTGCGCCTGCACAGCGGGCACAAGCTCCGGTTCACAGTCGAGAGCGGAAACCGGGCCGTGATCACGTCCGCGTCCTCGCGGCTGTCCGATCTCGCCGGCGTGCTGGGGAAGCCGAAGCGTTCGGCGACGGTTAAGGAGATGGACGAGGCGATCCGCGACGCCGCCGTCGAACGGTATCGGCGCCCCGTCGCCGGCAAGGGGAAATGATCGGGCTCGACACGAATATTCTCGTCCGCCTGCTGGTTGCCGACGATCCCGACCAGACCGCGCGGGCGCGGCGTTTTGTCGAAAACCGCTGTACGCGCGAAACCCCCGGCTTCATCAATTGCATCGTTCTGGCCGAACTCGTGTGGGTGCTCGCGCGAGCCTACGACTATTCCCGCGTGGAGATTGCCACGGCTATCGAGAGCCTTCTCGCCGGCGACGATCGAGTCATCGAACACGATAACGAGGTGCGTAACGCCCTCGAAATCTACAGATCAGGCCGCGGTGATTTCGTCGATGCCCTCATCCTGTCCATCAATCGCGCGCGCGGCTGCGAGGCGACCGCGACCTTTGACCGAAGGGCCGCGAAGCTGAACGGATTTGTCGTGGCGGATTGATGTGCGCCGAAGGGAAAGACTTTCACGCGATCACGGCTGAAAGGGCTTCGGCCCGGCAAGCGACGCGCGGAAGGCCTTAGGGCGAGGCTCGTCTGCAGCGGTTCATCGGTCGCGACACCTTGCCGCAAGCCATTGATGAGGATGGTTAATCGGCGATCAAATGAACGTTAGCAGCGTCTTTTGCCATCTATTTTCCGCTCGCCTCCAGGCAAGATTGCAGAATGCGACCGAGCGTCGGTCGCCGCATTGAGGGAGAACTTTGATGTTGCGGAAGTTTGCGATTGCGCTCGCAGCCGGCGCGACATTGGGCGCCGGCGTCGCACTGACGCCGACCGAAGCGTCGGCCTGGGGCTATCGATGCTGGGGCTGCGGCCCGGCCTATGGTTATGGCTGGGGCTGGCGGCGGCCGATCTACGCCGGCTATGGCTGGGGCTGGCGGCGGCCTTACTATGCCGGCTATTACGGCTGGCGGCGGCCGATCTACGCCGGCTATGGCTGGCGGCGACCGATATACGCCGGCTATGGCTGGCGGCGACCGATCTACGCCGGCTATGGCTGGGGTTGGCGGCGGCCTTACTATGCCGGCTATTACGGCTATGGCTGGCGTCCGCGGGTCGTCGCATTCGGCTGGTGATTGCGGCGCGCTCTGCCAGAGGACCAAGCGAAGAAGCCCCGGCTTAAAGGTCGGGGCTTCCTACTTGCGGCGGCATTGAGGCATTGCAGGGACCGGCTCGTTCGCCACCGCCGCGGGAGGAAGCAGCAATCCAGCCGGCGGCCGCTTTGGCCCTTGTAATGGGCGCGCTCCCGTCCGAAGAAGGACGCTCAGTCGCATACGGACACTCCGTGACCCTTGTCGCTCACCCGCCGCCCGAACCCGTCGTCGCCGCAGGCGGCGCGCGTTTCGGCAATACGCTTCCCTTCGCGCTGATCGCGGGGCCGTGCCAGATCGAAAGCCGGCTGCATGCGCTGGAGACCGCCTCGGCGCTCAAGGAGATCGCGGCGAAAGTCGGGGTTGGGCTCGTCTACAAGACCTCGTTCGACAAGGCGAACCGCACGAGCGCCGCGAGCGCGCGCGGGCTTGGACTCGAACAGTCGCTGCCCATCTTCGCCGAAATCAGGGAAAAGTTCGGCCTTCCGATCCTCACCGACGTGCACGAAACCTGGCAGTGCGCGCGCGTCGCCGAGGCCGCCGATGTGCTGCAAATCCCCGCCTTCCTGTGCCGGCAGACCGATCTGCTGATCGCGGCGGCGGCAACCGGCCGGGTGGTGAACGTCAAGAAGGGCCAGTTCCTCGCCCCCTGGGACATGGCCAATGTCGTCGCAAAGATCACCGGCGCGGGCAACGCCAAGGTGCTCGTCACCGAGCGCGGCGTCTCGTTCGGCTACAACACGCTCGTCTCCGATATGCGGGCGCTGCCGATCCTTGCGCGCACGACCGGCGCGCCGGTGATCTTCGACGCCACCCATTCGGTGCAGCAGCCGGGCGGGCAGGGGACCGCGTCGGGGGGCGAGCGCGAATTCGTGCCGGTGCTTGCGCGCGCCGCCGTCGCAGTCGGCGTCGCCGGCCTGTTCATCGAGACGCACGAGGACCCTGACCGAGCCCCCTCGGACGGCCCCAATATGATGCCGCTCAAAGAGATGGAGGGGCTGCTTCGCACGCTCGTTGCGTTCGACCGTCTCGCCAAGGGATGAACGAGGCCGCGCCGCCCGCGCCGTCCACGCCGCGCGAGCAGGTCGCCCCGCCCGAGCGCGAACCGCCGGGAACAACCCGTGTCCTCGCCACGACGGCGCTCGCGATTTTCGCGAGCAGCCTGTTCGTCCGCGCGGTCGACCCGGTCATTCCGCAGATCGCCGGCGACCTTGCCCTGGACACCGGAACGGTCGCGCTGCTGTCGACCGCGTTCGCGCTCCCCTACGCCCTGGTGCAGCCCGTGCTCGGCGCGCTCGCCGATACGGTCGGCAAGGCGCGGCTGATCAATGTCGCCATCGCGACGAGCGCGGTTGCCGGCGCGCTCGGCGCAGTCGCCCCGGATTTCTCCGTGCTGCTCGGCTCCCGCATCCTCGCCGGGGTCGTCGCCGGCGGCGTTTTCCCGATCGCGCTCGCGCTTGCCGGCGATCTCGTGCCGGTCGCCCGGCGGCAGGTGGCGATCGGGCGGCTGCTCGCCGCCGCCATGCTCGGCAATCTGCTCGGCTCGCCGTTTGCCGGGATGGTCGGCGACGTGATCGGCTGGCGCGGCGTGTTTGCGCTCGTGACCCTTGTCGCGCTGATCGCCTTCGCCGCCACGCTGATCGGTTTCCGCGGCATGGCGGTCGACCGGCGGGGGCGGTTCGATCCGGCGGCGGTCGGGACGGGCTTCCGGACCATCCTGCGCAACCCGCTGACGAAGGTCTGCTTCACGGCGGTGCTGCTCGAAGGCATTTGCGTGTTCGGCCTGTTCCCCTATGTCGCCGCCTTCCTCGTCGCACGCGGGGAGGAGCGGGCGATCATCGCGGGCGTCGTCATCGCCGGGTTCGGCATCGGCGGGATCATCTATTCCTTCGCCGTGTCCGCGCTGCTCGGCCGGTACGGTGAACAGCGCATGATGCTCGGTGGGGGCGTCACCCTGGCGGCCGCGCTCCTCATCATTGCATTGGGACTGCCCTGGCCGGTCGAGTGTCTTGCCTTCACGGTGCTGGGGCTCGGCTTCTACTCACTGCACGGGGTGATCCAGATCTACTCGACCGAGCTTGCCCCGCAGGCGCGCGGCCTTGCGATGTCGCTCCACTCGTCCTTCTTTTTCCTCGGCCAGGCGCTCGGGCCGATCGCCTATCGCTATGGCCTCGCCAGCATCGGGCTCGTCGGGACGAACGCGATTTCCGCGCTCGCGATGCTGTTCGTGGGAATCATGTGCGCGCGTTTTCTGCGGCGCGGGCGACCGGGCGAACTCGTGACCTGATCGCGGCGGCGGCGCGTCGTGAACGCGACTTTGCCGCCACATTATGTGCCTTCCACGCAACATGTGGATAACTTCGCCGTCCCAACGCCGCCCCAAGCCGCCCGCGCCAATTTTCCGCCACACGCCTCCACGATTTCCGGGGGGGCGAAGGAACAAACGCCATGTGGCGATGTTCTGTCGGGTGGGGGTGGGGTTAGGTAATGGACGCGAAGACCGGCCTCAAGCGCAAGCTGCCGAGCCGTCATGTGACGGAAGGCCCCGAGCGCGCGCCCCACCGTTCCTATTATTACGCGATGGGTCTGACGCGCGAGCAGATCCATCAGCCATTCGTTGGCGTCGCGACCTGCTGGAACGAGGCGGCGCCCTGCAATATCGCGCTGATGCGTCAGGCCCAGGCGGCCAAGAAGGGCGTGGCCGCCGCCGGCGGAACGCCCCGCGAATTCTGCACCATCACCGTCACCGACGGCATCGCCATGGGCCACGAGGGCATGAAGTCCTCGCTGCCTTCGCGCGAGGTGATCGCTGATTCCGTCGAGCTCACCATGCGCGGCCATGCCTATGACGCGCTGATCGGCCTCGCCGGCTGCGACAAGTCGCTGCCGGGCATGATGATGGCGATGTGCCGCCTGAACGTGCCGTCGATCTTCATCTATGGCGGCTCGATCCTGCCCGGCACTTTCAAAGGCAAGCCGGTCACCGTCCAGGACGTGTTCGAGGCGGTCGGCAAATACTCGGTCGGCGACATGTCCGACGAGGATCTCGATCTGCTCGAGCAGACCGCCTGTCCGTCGGCCGGAGCCTGCGGCGCCCAGTTCACCGCGAACACGATGGCGACGGTGTCGGAGGCGATCGGTCTCGCGCTGCCCTATTCGGCCGGCGCGCCGGCGCCGTACGAGGTGCGCGACCGGTTTTGCATGATCGCGGGCGAGCTGATCGTCGACCTGATCGCGCGCAATCTGCGACCTCGCGAAATTGTGACCCGCAAAGCGCTCGAGAACGCCGCCGCCGTTGTTGCGGCGTCCGGCGGTTCGACCAACGCGGCGCTGCATTTGCCGGCCATCGCCAATGAATGCGGCATCAAATTCGATCTGTTCGACGTGGCCGAGGTGTTCAAGCGGACGCCTTATCTCGCAGATTTGAAGCCGGGCGGCCGCTATGTCGCCAAAGATTTGTTCGAGGCTGGAGGCGTTCCGTTGCTCCTGAAAACATTGCTGGATCACGGTTATCTGCACGGCGACTGTTTGACCGTGACCGGGCGTACTATGGCCGAGAACTTGAAAAGCGTGGCGTGGAATAAGGACCAGGACGTCGTGTATCCGGCGAACCGGCCCTTGCTTTCGACCGGCGGCGTCGTCGGGCTCTCGGGCAACCTCGCGCCGGATGGCGCGATCGTGAAGGTGGTCGGGCTCGAGAGCCTCACATTCACCGGTCCCGCGCGCTGCTTCGACGGCGAGGAGGCCTGCTTCGAGGCCGTGCGCAAGCGCCAGTACGCCGAAGGCGATGTCCTTGTGATCCGCTACGAGGGCCCGAAGGGCGGCCCCGGCATGCGGGAAATGCTCGCCACCACCGCAGCGCTTTACGGACAGGGCACGGGCGGCAAGGTCGCGCTCATCACCGACGGACGTTTCTCCGGCGCGACCCGTGGCTTCTGCGTCGGCCATGTCGGCCCGGAAGCGGCGGTCGGCGGTCCGATCGCATTGCTGCGCGACGGCGACATCATCGAGATGGACGCCGAGAACGGCACGCTCAACGTCAAGCTCACGAATGCCGAGCTGGACAAGCGGCGGCAAAGCCTCAAGGCCAAGCCGCCGGAATTCACCTCCGGATATCTGTGGAAATACGCCCAACAGGTGGGGCCGGCGCGTGCCGGCGCCGTCACCCATCCGGGCGCTGCGGTCGAGAAGAAGTGTTATGCGGACGTTTAGGCGTATGAGTATCGTGATTGGCTTGGGCTCGGTCCTCGGGCTCTCCTCGGCGCTCGCTTTCGAATCTGCGCGCGCCCCGAACGGCATCGCCCCCGCGGCGAGCGTCGATGTCTTCCGGCGCGGCAACCCGGAGGCGTCGCTTGATCCGACCGATCTGCAGTCGCCGCCTGCGGCGCTCCGCAGCCTCACTCCGGTCGAGGCGTTCCGCACCGGCGCGCAGGCTTTGCGCGCGGGCGACACCAAGAGCGGCGTCGTCTCGCTCGAATACGCGGCCGCGAGCGGCCATCCGCTCGCCCAGTGGAAGCTCGGCCGCATGTATGCGGAAGGCGACGGGGTGAAGCAGGACGACCTGCGCGCCTTCGAGTATTTCCGCGAAATCGCCGACGCGCATGCCGACGAGAGTCCGGGCACGCCGCGCGCCCGCTTCGTCGCCAACGCCTTCGTTGCGCTGGGAGGGTACTACCTCGACGGCATCCCGAGCTCCCCGGTGAAGGCCGATCCCGACCGCGCGCGCGAGATGTTCACCTACGCCGCCTCCTATTTCGGCGATCCCGACGCCCAGTATCATCTCGGACGGATGTATCTCCAGGGCTTCGGCGGCGTGAAGGATCCCAAGCAGGCGGCCCGCTGGCTCCAGCTCGCCGCGAACAAGGGCCAGTACCAGGCCCAGGCCATGCTCGGCACGATGCTCTTCAAGGGCGAGTCGGTGACGCGACAGGCGGCCCGCGGACTGATGTGGCTCACGCTTGCGCGCGACGCGGCGACCTCCCAGGAGACCTGGATCGCTGATCTCCATGCCCGCGCCTTCAAGCAGGCGAGCGACGATGAGCGCGCGACCGCTCTTGCGTTCATCGAGCGCTGGATCCGCGGCGGCCGGCGGGAATGAGCCGGAACGGCCGGCTGGCGGCTGGCTCTACGCTCAACGCAGCTAACGCTACAATACCTGAATGAGCTCAGCATAAGGGCCGCTCGCGCATTGACGCGCCAGACGCCGGTCGGCCGTGATCACGCGCGTGTCGTACTGCCTTGCTATCGGCTGCGGCTGCTGCTCACGCAGCGGCGCAATCTCAAGCGCAAGTTCCTCGACATCGAGAACGCGATCCGCCACTCGATCAAGACGTTCGGGCTCAGGGTCGGCCACGTCAGCCGCGGCCAGTTCGAGGCGCGGGTGCGCGAGCTGGTGGCGGGACGATGCGCTGATCGCCGGGCTCACCGATTGCATGCTGCGGGCACGCGCGGCGCTGTGGCAGGAATATCTGCGGCTGCACAGAGTGGTGATCACGGTCGTGCGCGGCGACGAGCTGTGCCGGCGCTTCATGCGCATTCCCGGCGTCGGCCCGATCAGCGCGCTGGCGTACAAGACGGCGGTCGATGATCCGCACCGGTTTCGTCACTCGAAGACAGTGGGGGCCTATCTCGGGCTCACGTCGCGACGCTGGCAGTCCGGCACGTCGATCGACGTGCAGGGCCACATCTCCAGGGCGGGAGACGGCGAGGTCCGGCATCCGCTCTACGAGGCGGCCAACATCATGCTGACCCGCTATCGAGGCTTCAGCAGCCTGAAGGCGTGGGGGCTGAAGATCGCCAAGAAGCGCGGCCACAAGCGCGCCTGCGTGGCGGTGGCGCGCAAGCTCGCGGTGATCATGCATGCGATGTGGCGGGACGGCACCGAGTTCCGCTTCAAGGAGCCGAAGGAATTTGCCGAGGGCGCCGTAAGGGGCTGTCCGAAGCTTGATGGGTGTGGCGGCGTAACGGCGAGGGATCGACGCGCGGAATGCGCGGCCAGGACGGATCGATCGATCAAGGAATCCGCGCAAGCGGAGACGGTTCTGATGCAGACCAAGGGCGGCGGGAAGCACGATATCTTGCCTGTGGGGCGGGCGACCGCGACCACGCTCGATTGCCTGTGGATGATGCCCCGCGATCCCGGGAGAGCAAGATAAAAGCAGTCGTACACCGGATGACGAAGGTCGAGCGCGATGGAAAGCGCCTGATCCTTCAGCTTCATGCAGGGAACGATTTCGTCGATGAAGCGTCCAGCATGTTCAACGGCTTCCGCGGCGGATCGCTCATCGAACGCCTCGTAGCGGACGAGCTTCCAAGCGGCATTAGCGATTTCGGCTGCGATCAGGTCGGGGGCGATCAATCGCTCCTCCAAATCGAGGACCGCTTGCGCGCGTTCGTAGCCAGGCATTTTGAACAGCCAACGAACTGCGGCGCTTGCGTCCACCACCACGGTCACGGCTCATCCTCATCATCCCGGCCGAAGCGAATTGCGGCGCTGACATCGACGTGACTCAAGTCGGGTGAACGCGCCAGGAGGCGGCGAGACAACTCCCGTTTTTCCGCCGGCGTCAGCGGGGCGGCGGCGCTCACGATGTCCCGAAGTTCCTGCTCGAGCGAATGGCCGCGAAGTTCCGCTTTGACCTTCAAGTTCTCGATGACGCGATCGTCCAGGTTCCTGATCAGGACTTGGCCCACGTGTCAGCTCCTTTGCTATCGATATTGATAGCGTCACTCCGGAGCAAAGCAAGGGCGATCGGCGACGCAGTCTGCCCCGGACCGGTCAGCCATGCCCGGCGAGCTCGCACCACACCGGCACGTGGTCGGACGGCTTGTCCCAGCCGCGCACATGCTTGTCGATGCCGGCCCCGACCAGGCGGTCGGCCGCCTGCGGCGACAGGAGGAGGTGATCGATCCGCAGCCCGATATTGCGCTGCCAGCACCCGGCCTGGTAGTCCCAGAACGTGTACAGGCCGCCCGCCTCCGAGCCCGCGCGGATCGCGTCGGTGAGGCCGAGATTTTTCAGAGTGGAGAATTTCTCCCGCGTGGCGGGCAGGAACAGCGCATCCTTGGTCCAGGCGCTCGGGGTTCGGCGACGTCCTGCGCGCGCCGGGATCACGTTGTAGTCGCCCGCCAGCACCAGCGGCTCCTCGAGCGCGAGGCGTTCCCGCGCATACTCAAGAAGCCGGTCCATCCAACGGCAGTTTGTAGGAGTATTTTTCTGCAACGGGATTGCCGTTGGGGAGATAGATGGAGGCGACCCGCACGACCCCGGCGGGCGTCGAGACGACCGCCTCGATGAAGCGGGCATGGTCGTCGGCGCGCGTCTCCGGGCAGGCGGCGGACCACCTCGTCGAACGGAAGTCGCGACAGAATGGCGACGCCGTTGAACGTCTTCTGCCCGTGGACGGCGACGTTGTAGCCGAGCGCCTCGATCGGCTCGCCGCGGAAAGACGTCGTCCATGCATTTCGTTTCCTGCAGGCACACGAGGTCGGGCCGCCGGTCCTGCAGCCAGGACACGAGGTGGTCGATCCGTTGCTTCACGGAATTGACGTTCCAGGTCGCGATCAGCATGTACGCTCGCCCGCTGCGCGAGCTTCCCCCGAACGCTCGCACGCGGCGCGACAGTGCAACGGCGGGCCGAGCGGAATCAATTACATTTTGGCAAGGTGGGAGCCGCGGGGCTGCGCCAGATAAGCCGGTATGCTAAATAGGGAATATGGCTTGGATGGTTTGCGCGCCCGACGCCGATGAGTTGTCTCTAAGCGGGCGCAGTGGGAGCCGAGGAGCAGGCAAGGCCGCCGGTACGGAAGCGAACCCGAGAAAGACTGCTTTCCATGAAGAAGCCCGGGCTCGTTGTTGCGGCCGCAGCGCTGATCGCGGTCCTGGGCGGCGCCGCGGCCATGCAGTGGTTCGGCGCGAACGAACGCGCGGTCGCGCAGGCGCCCAAGACCCCGCAGCCGCGCCTCGTGTCGGTCGAGATGGGAACCGCGGTGAAAAAACGGGTGCCCGTGGTCGTCGAGGCGCTCGGAACCGTGACCCCGCTCGCCAGCGTCGCGGTGCGAACGCGCATCGACAGCGAGATCGTCAACATTCATTTCCGCGATGGGTCGCTCGTGAAGGCGGGCGACCTCCTGGTCAGCCTGGATACCCGGGCGATCGAAGCGCAGATTCGGCAGGCGGAGGCCCAGCTCGCGCGCGATCAGGCGCAGCTCGAAGGCGCCGAGCGCGACGTGCGGCGCTACACCGAGCTGGTCGCGCGCCAGGCGACGCCGCAGATGAATCTCGACAATGCCCGCACCCAGGCGGACGTGTACCGCGCCGCCATCCGGGCAAGCCAGGCTCTGATCGACAATCTCAGGGTCCAGTTGAGCTATTGCTCGATCCGCGCCGCGATCAACGGGCGGATCAGCCAGGCGAATGTGAAGATCGGCAATTTCGTGCGCGTCGCCGATGGTCAGCCGATCGCGACCATCAACCAGGTGGCGCCCGTCTACGTCTCCTTCACGATCCCGCAACGCGTATTGCCGGAGGTGCGCCGGGCCTTGGCGACGGGCGACGCGGCGATCGAGGCGGTCGTTCCGGGCGAGGAACGCCGGGCGCAGGGCGCCGTTACCATGATCGAGAACGCCGTCGACAGCGCAACCGGCATGGCGATGATCCGGGCGACCATGCCGAACGCGGACGAGCTGCTCTGGCCGGGCACGCTGGTCACCGCAAGGCTCACTTTGCGCACGGAAGAGTCGATCGCCGTTCCGGCCTCGGCGGTGCAGGTGAGCCAGCAGGGCACGTTCGTCTACGTGGTCGGAGACGGAACGGCGCGCGTGCGGCCGGTCAAGGTCTCCCGCACGCAAGGGGGCGACGCCATTCTCGAAAGCGGCCTGCTCGGCGGGGAGGCGGTCGTCACCGACGGCCATCTCCAGCTCAGCGACGGCGCGCGGGTGGCGCCGCGCGCGCCGCAGGAAACCGCCGAGCGGAAGGCCGGAACATGAGCCTGTCGGAAACCTGCATTCGCCGCCCGGTGATGACGACGCTGATCACCGCGTCGATGCTCGTGTTCGGGTTTTTCGCCTACCGGCTGCTGCCGGTCGCGGCGCTGCCGACGGTGGACTACCCGACCATCGCCATTACGGCCACATTGCCCGGCGCGAGCCCGGAGACGATGGCGGCCTCGGTCGCCTCGCCGATCGAACGCCAGCTCTCGACGATTTCCGGGGTCAGCTCGATGACGTCGAGCTCCTCGCTCGGGTCGACGCAGATCATCGTCCAGTTCGACCTCAACCGCGATATCGACGGAGCGGCGCTCGACGTGCAGACGGCGCTGTCCGTCGCGCAGCGCCGGTTGCCGATCGAGATGACGACGCCGCCGACCTTCCGAAAGGTCAATCCCGGCGATTTCCCCATCCTCTATGTCAGCCTCGTGTCGCCGACGCTGCCGCTCTCGACCGTGAACGACTACGCCGAGATCACGCTCGCCCAGCAGATTTCGCAGATACCGGGCGTCGCCCAGGTGCTCGTCTACGGCGCGCAGCGGTTCGCCGTCCGGGTGCAGGTCGATCCGGTGGCCGCCGCGGCCCGCAACATCTCGCTCGAGGACATCCGGAGCATCGTCGCCAAGACGAACTCCAACACGCCCGTCGGCACGATCACCGGCGAGCGCCAGAACGTGACGCTGACGGCGACGGCCGCCATGGCGCGCGCCGCGGATTACCGCGACGTCGTCATCGCCTATCGCAACGGCGCGCCGGTCAAGCTGAGCGATGTCGCGCGCGTCGTCGACAGCGTCGAGAACGACAGGATCGCGAGCTACTTCAACAACGAGCGGGCGATCGTGCTGGCCATCCAGCGCCAGCCTTCGGCCAATACGGTCGCCGTGGTGGACGCCGTCCGCGCCAGTCTTCCCGCCTATCGCGCGCAGGTGCCGGCCGCGATCCGCATGGAAGTGCTGATGGACCGCTCGGTCTCCATCCGCGAGTCGGTGGCCGACGTTCAGCACACGCTCGCGATCGCGATCGGCCTGGTCATCTTGGTGATCTTCCTGTTCCTGCGGAAGCTGCCGGCGACCCTCATCCCCGCACTGGCGGTGCCCGTCTCGCTGATCGGCACCTTCGCGGTGATGTATGCGCTCGGCTTCTCCATCAACAATATGACGATGCTGGCGCTCACGCTGTCGGTCGGCTTTGTCGTCGACGACGCCATCGTCATGCTGGAAAACATCGTACGCCACATCGAATCCGGCATGCGGCCGTTCGAGGCCGCGCTCAAGGGCGCGCGCGAGATCGGCTTCACCATCATATCCATCACGCTATCGCTGATCGCGGTCTTCATTCCGGTCCTGCTTGATGGGCGGGCTGGTGGGCCGGGTGTTCCGCGAGTTTGCGGTCACCATCTCGGTCGCGATCCTGATTTCCGGCTTCGTCTCGCTGACGCTGACGCCCATGCTGTGCGCGCGCCTGCTGCGCGCCGAGCGCAAGGAGGCGAAGCAGAACCTGCTGCTGCGGCTGTTCGAGCGGGCGTTCAACGCCATGCTGCGCGCCTATGAGTGGTCGCTCGATCGCGTGCTCCGCCGGAAATTCGCGATGCTGGTGGTGACGATCGCCACCATGGTCGGCACGGTCTGGCTCTACATCGCGATTCCCAAGGGGTTCTTCCCCACCGAGGACACCGGCTTCATCGCCGCGACCGTGGAGGGCCCGGCGGACATTTCGTTCAAGGCCATGTCCGAGCGCCAGCGCGAAATAGCCGAGATCGTCCGCTCCGATCCCGCCGTCGTCTATGTCAATTCGACCGCCGGCTCAGGCGGGCCCAACGCCACGACGAATAACGGGCGGATGTTCATCGCACTGCGGCCGAAGAGCGAGCGCGAGTCCTCGACCGCGGTGATTCAGCGCCTGAGGCAGAAGGCGGCCAGCATTGTCGGCATGGCCGTCTACTTCCAGAACGTGCAGAACCTCAATATCAGCGGCCGCCTCACGAAGGGCGAGTACCAGTACACGCTGCGTTCGAGCGACACCGCCGCGCTGTTCCGCGCAGCGCCCGAATTGCGCGACAAGATCGCTCGGCTCGACGGGCTGCGCGACGTCGGCAGCGATCTCTACATCAGCAATCCGCAAATGACGGTCGAGATCAACCGCGAGCGCGCCGCCGCCTACGGCATTTCGGTCGAGCAGATCCGGCAGGAGCTGTTCAACGCGTTCGGCACGCGTCAGGTCGCGACCATCTACACCCCGTCGAACGACTATCAGGTGATTCTGGAAAGCCTGCCCGAGTTTCAGGCGGACCCCGCCGCGCTGTCCAAGATATTCCTGAAGACGGGGTCGAGCGGGATCGGGGCCGCCGCGGCCGGCACGCTCGCGCCGGGCTCCGGCGTCACCGGCGCCACCGCGCCGACCGGGCCGTCCGTTCCGCTCTCCGCCGTGACGAAGATCGTCCCGACGGTCGGTCCGCTGCAGGTCAACCACCAGGGACAGCAGCCCTCGGTGACGATCTCGTTCAACCTTTCGCCGGGCTTCTCGCTCGGCCAGGCGGTGGACGCGATTCGGCAGATCGAACGCGACTCGAATCTGCCGGCTTCGGTCGTGACCGGTTTCGAAGGGTCCGCCCAGGTCTTCCAGGATTCGCTGCGCGGACAGGGCATTCTCGTGCTCGCCGCCATGTTCGCCGCCTATGTGGTGCTCGGCATTCTGTACGAAAGCTTCATTCACCCGATCACGATCATTTCCGGATTGCCTTCGGCCGGCGTCGGCGCGCTGTTGACGCTGATGGCCTTCCGCATGGACCTGTCGGTGATCGCCATGATCGGCATCGTCATGCTGGTCGGCATCGTCAAGAAGAACGCGATCATGATGATCGACTTCGCGATCGAGCGCCGGCGCGTCGGTCTCGGCGCCGAACCGGCGATTCGCGAGGCCTGCCTGCTCCGCTTCCGGCCGATCATGATGACGACCTTCGCCGCCATCTTCGGCGCCCTGCCGGTCGCGCTGGGCGCCGGCGCCGGCGCGGAGCTGCGCCAGCCGCTCGGCATCGCGGTCGTCGGCGGACTCATCCTGTCGCAATTGCTGACGCTCTACATCACGCCGGTTGTCTACATCTATCTCGACCGCTTCGACCGGCGGCTGCGCCTCCGCCTCGAGCCGCAGCTCGAAGAGGTGCGCCCGCGCGAGCGGCCCGCCATCGCCGCCGAGTGAAAAAAGGCGGCGCCCGCCGCGCCGCCTCGGATCGCCGCGAGCGATGAACGATGGATGAACGGTCCGTCCACATTCCTGCTGGGATCCGTCAGCTATCATGCGCATCCGATGCAATTCGCGTCGGCCGAACCAAAGCCGTTGCTAGGCAACTAATGGAAGCCGTTCGCACCGAATTCCGGTCGAACGGATCGGAATGCGCCGACCGACGATCAAAGCCCCGCGTCAAAGGCGGATCGCCGCGATGCGTGCGGTCGTAGGATGATAACGAGGGAGAAGGCAATGCGTGGAATAGTTTTCGCTGTGGCTGTTGCGGCTGGGATTGCGCTCGGCGGCGCTACAGGCGCGTCGGCGGCGCCCGCAAGCGGGACCGCGATCCTGGACGGAGCGGCGCCGGCGAACCCGGTGGTCCAAGTGCAGCACTGGCGCTGGGGCAGCGGCGGCGGATGGGGGCACGGACCAGGTCGCAGCCATTGGCGCTGGGGCAGCCGCGGCTGGGGCGGCGGCTGGGGCCGTTGCCGCGTGCGCTGCAATCCGTGGCGCTGCTGGCGCGTGTGCTGGTGACCGCTCGCGCTTGTTGATCGAATTGGGCCGGCCGCGGTGGCGACCGGCCGTTTTTTTGGCCGCGCTGCGCTCGACGGTCGCTACGAAGCGATCATGGGCGCCCAAAGCCTACCGGCGCTGCGCTCCGTTTCCGCGGCCAAGTTTCTTCAACGCGAGCGGCAGCAGCTTGAACCGATACTGGCTCTTCTCGTCGGCGACGAAGCACGCATAGTACTCGGCGGCGGGAATGCGCGGATCAGTGGCGCAGCGGTCGAACGCGGTCAGCTCATCCACGGTCGCGTAGTGGAAATACGGCGCGATCATGTGGCGCTGGGCGCCGTCGGGCGATCCGCCGAAGCGATCGATCTTTCCCTTCAAGCTCGGCTCCGCCTTGAGCAGCATCGCGCGGAACGCGTCCCCTTCGATGAAATTGTCGGGCAGCTGATCGAATGGGCCGTCGAAATAGTTGTTGACCCGCGAATTGGTGAAGAACACGCCGATCAGGATTTTCCGCGGGCGGCGCTGATCCCGGTAGAACGCATAGCCGGTGCGCTTGCCGACGAAGATCCGGTCCGTGCGCGGCGAAGGTTCGAAACCCTCCGGCACGTCGGCCGTCTCGTCCAGAATGTACAGGAAGAATTTGAGACGCTCGTTGAACACGAGGAAAAACCGCATCCCCAATTCGTCGGCGATGGGACCGACGAACGTCTCCTCCGGCGCAAGCGCGTCGGCGGGCGGCTTCGCCGTGCGAGAGATCGTTGAGTTCGAAAAGAACGCTGCGCCCCGCATGGGTCACGCGGTAGAGAAAGCGCTCGCGCTTCTCGACCGTGACGCCGCTTGCGGCATCGAGCAGGCGGTAGGTGAGGGGGGTTTCGCTGCGCCACTCGGCCATGTCTTCCGAATAGCCGAAATGCAGCTTGCCCTGGTCGCGGTCGCTCGCGTCGAGGCGGATATTGCCGTTGTAGGGCACGCCACGGTGCACGAAGGTGAAATAGAAATAGTTCTCGGTCGGATAGACCTTCACGCGATCGGGCAGGCTGTTGAGCACGAAGCCGAAGACGGCCATCGGGTCGTCGATCGCAAGCGATGTCGGCCGACGGACCTCCTCGATATAGCTCTGGTCGGTGTTGAGCCGTGGCCAGTCCTGCGGCTGCCCGAAGGCGGGGGCGCCGAGTTTCGGGATCGCCAATAGAAGCGCTGCGATCCCGCCGAGCGCTCGCGCGCGCGATCGCCGTCGCGGCCGGCCGCGTGCGCATAGCGCGTCACTCATGCGGTTGCTCCATCAAGGCAGGTGATTGGTAAGGGCGCGTAACCGATCGGTTCGCGCCGTTGTCGCGAGTGCGCGCGCGGGCGGCGCGCTGCGAGGGTGCGTGCTCCTAACCCTCGACCCGGCCCCAACCTTCCGGTCCGAGCCGCTCCTGCGGCAGGAATCTCGCCTTGTAGTCCATCTTGCGCGAGCCGCGCACCCAGTAGCCGAGATAGACATAGGCGAGCCCCATGCGCCGCGCCCGCGCGATGTGGTCGAGGATCATCAGCGTTCCGAGCGAACGGCGGCTCTCGTCCGGCTCGAAGAAGGAGTAGACCATCGAGAGCCCGTCCTTGAGAACGTCGGTGAGCGCGACCCCGATGAGGTCGCCGCGGCGGCCATTCTCGGCGCTGCGCCGGCGATACTCGACGAGGCGCGTGTTGACATGGCTGTCCTCGATCATCATGGCGTAGTCCAGCACGGTCATGTCCGCCATGCCGCCGTCCTGGTGCCGCGCATCCAGATAGGCGCGGAAGACGCCGTATTGCTCGGAGGTGGGGGTCGCGACCCGCATTTCGCCGAACACGTCGGCGTTGCGCTCGCCGACGCGGCGCATATTGCGGGTGGGACGGAACTCGTCGACGAGGACGCGCACCGAGATGCAGGCGCGGCAGTTCTCGCAGGCCGGGCGGTAGGCGATCGACTGGCTGCGGCGGAAGCCGCCTTGCGTCAGGAGGTCGTTGAGGTCGCCGGCCCGCTCGCCGACGAGATGGGTGAAAACCTTGCGCTCTTCCCGTTCGGGAAGGTAGGGGCAGCTGGAGGGCGCGGTCAGGTAGAATTGCGGGGTGTCACGCGAGTGGCGGGTCATGACCGCGGCCCCGCCGACCCTTCGGGCGGTCTCACCTCCGCGCGGTGCTCACTGCAAGATATTGCGCCGAATGCCATTTCCCGTTCAACACTAGGGGCCGTAGACGCTCAGCCGCCGGGCGCGCTGCTCGTTGTTGATGACGATCGTTCCCAAAAGGATATCATGGAGAAGACGGCGGCGGTGATTGAAAAAGCACACGAGCAGAATGAGCGGCGTCAGCGCCGAGATCAGAATCCAGAACAGGATCGCATGCACGGCGCCCAGCACGAAATAGGACGGCGCGCCGTACCAGGTCCGCATCTCGATGTCGACCATGCGCATCCCGATGGTCGCCGATTGCGGTCCGCCGAGCGTTAGCCCGTAGTAGAGGATCGCCCAGATGATCGCCGCCGGGCTCAACACCCAGTACAGCAGCCAGCCGACGCCGAGCGTGATGATCCCGAACAGAAAGATGAAGATGGCGGCGAGCACGACGGGCACGCCGATCACCATCACATCGATCACGAAGGCGATCACCCGGCGCGGCAGAACCCCCTCGAACAGCTCCGGGCTTTGCGCCGGGTCGAAAGCATGCGGCTGCTCATCGACCATGTCGCCGCGGCGCTTGGCTTCCTCATCCGCCATCTTGGCCATCCCGTTCGTTCGGTCGCCGGGCGCGATGATGGATCCCATTGCGCCACGTTCAGACCGGCGGCGGCATGAGATTGCGCGCGAACCGGCGCACGCTGCACCGCACAGGGATACGGGAAGCGTTGCCCCCGCGCAAGGCGCATGGATTGGATTTGATCTGTCCGCGGGGCCGCACGGAGCGGGGATATAGCGTGAGCGTAAACCTCGCTGCGATCGAAGCCGCGCGCCGCTTGCTTGCGGGCCAGGTGCTGGCGACGCCGATGCTGCCGGCGCCCAAGCTCGCCGCCCTCACCGGCGCGGAGGTCTATGTCAAATACGAGAATCTTCAGGTCACCAACTCCTTCAAGGACCGCGGCGCCTTCGTGAAGATGGCGGCTCTCTCCGAGGCGGAGCGCCGGCGCGGGGTCATCGCCATGTCGGCCGGCAACCACGCGCAGGCGGTCGCCTATCATGCCGAGCGGCTCGGGGTTCCCGCGACCATCGTCATGCCGGTGACGACGCCCCTCGTGAAGGTCGCCGCGACCGAGGCCTATGGGGCGACGGTGGTGCTCGACGGGGAGAGCCTGACCGAGACGCAACGCCGGACCGAAGCGATCGCGGCGGAACGAAACCTCGTGTGGGTTCACCCCTATGACGACCCGCATATCATCGCCGGGCAGGGCACCATCGCGCTCGAAATGCTCGAGGCCATGCCCGATCTCGATCTGCTCGTCGTGCCGATCGGCGGCGGCGGCCTGATCGCCGGGAACGCCGTAGCCGCGCGCGCCGTCAATCCCGCCATCGAGGTTATCGGCGTCGAAGCGGCGCTCTACCCGGCCATGCGCAACGCGATCACCGGGGAAAACCGGCCGATCGGCGGGCCGACGCTTGCCGAAGGCATCGCCGTCAAGAATGTCGGCCGGCTCACGCTGCCGATCGTGCGCGAGCTCGTCGCCGACATCATCCTTGTCGACGAGGCCCAGCTCGAGCGGGCGGTCAACGCGTATCTGACCCTGCAGAAGACCATGGCGGAAGGAGCGGGGGCGGCGGGCCTCGCGGCCATGCTCGCCGCGCCGGAGCGATTCGCCGGCAAGCGCGTCGGCCTCATCCTGTGCGGGGGCAATATCGATCCGCGCATCCTCGCCTCGATCATGGTGCGCGAACTCGAGCGCGACGATCGCATCGTCTCGTTCCGGCTGACGATCAGCGGCGATCGGCCGGGCGTGCTGGGCGCGATCGCGACCCTCCTAGGCAAGCTCGGCGGCAACATATTGGAGGTTGAACACCACCGGCTGTTTCTCGACGTGCCCGCCAAGGGGGCAAAGCTTGACGTCACGCTGGAGACGCGGGATCGCCGGCACGCGGAAGACATCCGCCGGGCGCTCGCCGTGCACGGCTATGACCCGATCGAAATCGAGACGGCGAAAGCAATCGAATAGGAGAGCGGCTGCGTGCCTGCGCGGCGGATTGGAAACGCGGCAGCGCGGCGTTCGCTCGGGCAAGAGAAACAGTTCAGTAGGTCGAGTGCTTCTGGATTTCGGCCTCGGTGATGGTTCGCCCGGTATATTTGGGCTCCGCAAAGCCGGGGCGCGGGCGCGGCAGCGGGATGGCCACCAGGCGCGGACGCGTGCGCGGCAGCGGGACCAGAAGGTCCGTCGATTCGATCGCCGGCTCCACCGACCGCGAGACGAGGGTCGGCGAGAGCAGCGTCTCGGTGCCGCCCATCGCGGGCGCGACGCCCGCGACCTGCACCGGACGGGTGAACTCGGCGGCGGGCTTGTAATTCTCCTCGCTGGTCGCAGTCTCACCCGCGGCGGAGGCGACCCGTTCGAGCGCGTCAGCCTTGCGCGATTTGGCGATGGCGGTTTCGAGTTCCGTCGCCGTCTCGAAGAGGGCGGTCGGCTCGATCGCCTCAGGGGCCGTCGTGTCCGCGGGACTGAAAACCGTGTTGGTTGCGAGAACCCAGCCGGCGAGAAACAGGACGCCGGTCGCGAGAAGCGACACCAGGCGGCGCGATCCGCGTTTTGCCTTCGGAACCCTGTCGCGCATTGCCAGTCCCCCCACGCAACAGCTAAACGGCCGCCTTCAACCTCTCGGCTGCGCGCGGCGCGAAATAGGTGAGGATGCCGTCCGCCCCCGCCCGCTTGAAGGCGAGCAAGCTCTCCATCATCGCCCTCTCGCCGTCGAGCCAGCCGCGCTCGGCAGCAGCCATTATCATCGCATATTCCCCGGAGACTTGGTAGGCAAAGGTTGGCCGTGCGAACGTTTCTTTGACCCGCCACAGAATATCGAGATAGGGCATTCCGGGCTTCACGATCAGCATGTCGGCGCCTTCGGCGATGTCCAGCTCGACCTCGCACATGGCTTCATCCGAATTCGCAGGGTCCATCTGGTAAGTGCGCTTGTCCCCTGACAAATTCGCACCCGAGCCGACCGCCTCGCGGAACGGGCCGTAGAAGGCGGAGGCATATTTGGCGGCATAGGCCATGATCTGCACGTCGTGCCGTCCGGCCCGGTCAAGCCCATCGCGGATCGCTCCGACGCGTCCGTCCATCATGTCGGAGGGAGCGACGATATCGCATCCCGCCTCGGCCTGGACGAGGGCCTGCTCGACGAGGACGGCGACGGTCTCGTCATTGACGATTTCGCCTTGGCGCAGAAGCCCGTCGTGGCCGTGGCTGGTGTAAGGGTCGAGCGCGACGTCGCACAGGAGCCCGATCTCCGGCACTTCGCGCTTGATGGCGCGCACGGTGCGGCAGACCAGGTTCTCCGGATTGAGCGCCTCGGTTCCTTCCGCATTGCGCCGCGCCGGATCGGTGTAGGGAAAGAGCGCAAGACAGGGGATGCGGAGGGCGGCGGCGCGATGGGCCGCACGCACCGCCTCGTCGATCGACAGGCGCTCGACGCCCGGCATGGCGGCGATCGGCGTCCTAGTCTGCTCGCCGTCGACGAGGAACAGCGGCCAGATCAGGTCGTCGGCGGTCAGCACGTTTTCGCGCACCATTCGCCGCGCCCATTCGGCCCGGCGATTGCGGCGGGGCCGATGCGTGATGTCGAGCCGCTGGTCGCGCACAGGAGCTTCCTCCGCCACCGGAACAAAGCGCATTTTCGGCTCCAGTGGGCGTCCGTACTTGATCGCCATGACATTTCTCCGCGGCTGACCCGCCCCTTGACAGGCGTTCTTTTAGGCTCGCTTTGCCGGTCGGACAACGCCAGACTGGCGCGGCTGCTGCGGCAGACGCCTGTTCGCATCCTTTTCCGAAGCCTATACTGGCGCAGCGGTGGCCAAGACCAATCCCGGCGCCGCGCGCGCCCCGGTCGGCAAGCGATACGGGCGAATAAGGCATCATCAGCCGCCCAGGCATCGAAGAACAAGCCGGTCCGAGAGCGACATGAACGATCCGAGCATCTACGAGTCGACGGACCCGATCGCGGCGGCGGATATCGATGAGCGCCATGCGACGAGCGAGGGCTGGGCGGGCCGGCTCGTGCTCTTCATTCGGGCGATCGCGGCGCTGTCGATGCTGAAAGGCCTGTATCACTGGGCGGTCATTTGCGGCTTCGGGGCCGCGCCGGGGGCCGGGTTCGACGCACAAAGCCTGCCGTGGCAGACGGCGACGGTCTTTTTCGCCGTTATGGATCTCGTAGCCTCGGTCGGACTATGGCTCAGCGCCCCGTGGGGCATCATCATATGGCTGGCGAGTTCGGCCACGATGATCGTGGTGCATGTGCTGCTGCCGCAGATTTACGGCTTCCAGCCCCTGATCGTCGTCGGGGAGATTGCGTTGATCGGGGGCTATGTCGTCATCGCTTACCTGGCGGCGCGCGAGCAGCCTGCGAACGGCTGAGCGTCGCCCGGCAAGCGACCTTTTTTGGGATCGTGCCGATGCACGCCAGTGAACCCGGAAAGCCAGCCGGTCGGCCGCCTGGCGCGATAGGATCATCTGTCATGTCCGCCGAGACTCTCAAACTCCTGTCGGAAATCGAGCGCAAGGTGCTGTGGCTTGCGGCCTGGACGATCCACAACGCGAACCATCTGCGCGACAATGTCGACGGGCTGAAGGTCGGCGGGCACCAGGCGTCCTCCGCCTCGCTCGCGACCATCATGACCGCGCTCTATTTCCACGTGCTGCGGCCGCAGGACCGCGTCGCCGTCAAGCCGCATGCAAGCCCGATCTTTCATGCGATCCAGTATCTGTTCGGACGGCAGAGCGTCGACAAGCTCCTCGACTATCGCGGCTACAAGGGCGCGCAGAGCTATCCCTCGCGCACCAAGGACGCCGACGATGTCGACTTCTCGACCGGCTCGGTCGGTCTCGGCGTGGCGCAAACCTTGTTCGCCGCGCTCACCCGGGACTATGTCCGCGCGCACGGGTTCGGCCTCGAACGCCCGGAAGGCCGGATGGTCGCGCTCGTCGGCGACGCCGAAATGGACGAGGGCAATGTCTTCGAAGCCATGCTCGAAGGCTGGAAACAGGGCCTGCGGAACTGCTGGTGGATCATCGACTACAATCGGCAAAGCCTCGATGCGGTGATCCGCGAGGGGCTGTGGGCGCGCTACGAAGCGCTGTTCCGGGCTTTCGGCTGGGACGTCGTGATCCTGAAATACGGGTCGCTGCTCGAGGCGGCGTTTGCGCAACCGGGCGGCGCTGCGTTGCGCAGCTGGATCGACGCCTGCCCGAACCAGCTCTACTCGGCGCTGGTCTTCCAGGGCGGGGCGGCCTGGCGCAAGCGGCTGACCGACGATCTCGCCGGCGACGCCGCGGTTCTCGCCCTGATCGGCGCTCTGTCCGACGACGAACTGGCGCGGCTCATGACCAATCTCGCCGGGCATGACCTGCCGACCCTGCTCGACGCATTCGGCTCGATCGATCACGACCGGCCGACCTGCTTCATCGCCTATACGATCAAGGGCTACGGGCTGCCTTTCGCCGGCCACAAGGACAACCATGCGGGCCTGATGACGACGGCGCAGATGGAGACCTTCCGTCGCGCCATGAACATCCGCCCCGGTCACGAGTGGGACCTCTTCGAGGGGCTCGGCCTGCCGGCCGATGAGCTGCAGGCGTTCCTCGGCCGCGTGCCGTTCGCGCAGGGCGGGCCGCGCCGCTACCGGGCGGCGCGCATCGAGCCGCCGTCCGAACTTGCCGTGGCGATCCAGCCGGACATGTCGACCCAGCAGGGATTCGGCGCGCTGCTGAACGAGATCGCCCGGGAGCGCAGCGCCTTCAGCGACCGCATCGTGACGGCCTCGCCCGACGTGACCATGTCGACCAATCTCGGACCCTGGGTCAACCGGCGCGGCCTGTTCGCGCGCGAGACGATGGCGGACACGTTCAAGAGCGAACGCATCCCGTCCACCCTGACCTGGGAGTTCTCGCCGCAAGGACAGCACATCGAGCTCGGCATCGCGGAGATGAACCTGTTCATCCTCCTCTCCGCGCTCGGGCTGACCCATTCCATTCACGGCGAGCGGCTGTTTCCGATCGGCACGCTGTATGATCCGTTCATCGAGCGCGGGCTCGATGCGCTGAATTACGCCTGCTACCAGGATGCCCGCTTCATGCTCGCGGCGACCCCGTCGGGGATCACGCTCGCGCCCGAAGGCGGGGCGCACCAGTCGATCGCAACGCCGCTCATCGGACTGGCGCAGGACGGGCTTGCCGCCTTCGAGCCCGCCTTTGTCGACGAACTCGCCGCCATTCTCGCCTTCGCATTCGACTATATCCAGCGGGACGGGGAGGCGGAGCCTTCGGAGCGGACCTGGCTGCGCGACGAAACCGGAGGCTCGATCTATCTGCGCCTGTCGACCCGGCCGATCGAGCAGCCGCAGCGCGCGATGACGCCGGAGCTGCGCCAGGGAATCATCGACGGGGCCTATTGGATGCGGCGGCCCGGACCGAATTGCCAGGTCGTGGTCGCTTATACCGGGGCCGTTGCGCCGGAAGCGATCCAGGCCGTCGGGCTGATGGCGGAGGATCGCCGCGATGTCGGGCTGCTCGCCGTGACCTCGGCCGACCGGCTGAACGCCGGCTGGACCGCCGCCAACCGCGCGCGCGAGCGCGGGCTTGCGCATGCGCGCTCGCACATCGAAAGGCTGCTCGCCGAGGCGCCGCCCTATTGCGCGCTCGTCACCGTGCTCGACGGGCATCCGGCGACGCTCGCCTGGCTCGGCGCCGTCGCGGGGCATCGCACGCGCCCGCTCGGGGTGGAGCATTTCGGCCAGACCGGATCGATCCCCGACCTCTATCGCCACTACGGAATCGACGCGAACGCCATCGTCGCGGCGGCTCAGGCCATCGCTCCCGGCCGCCCGATCCGCCATCTCAAGGCGCTGTAGGTCGGTGTAACGCCCGCTTCACGCTTCCGAAAGCAATCCCGCTTCCACGAAAATCGCCGAGGAACAAAGGTCAGGCACGCCGACGTCCGGCAGGCGCGGCGGACCGCTGTCGCAAGCGCGTTCGCCTCGTGTTCTCGGCGCCAAATTCTCGCTTGATTTCCGGCCGGCGATGGCGCACCGCCTTTAAACGCGCGATGCGCTTTGACCGTATTACCTGCCGCCTGCTAACATCGCACTATTGGCCCTCACCCGCTGGGGCTGGTCTAGACGGGGTCGGTGGTGCCTAGGAGATCGTCATGACGAAAAACAAGTCGCCCTTCGAGCTTCCGACCGACGTGCGGAAGATGACCGAACAAAGCATGGATCAGGTGCGGACGGCGATTAACGGCTATCTGCAGTTCTTCCAGCGCGCCGTTCCCGGCAACGTCATGGGCGGCAACGAGCTGAGCAACAAGGTTATGAACTACGCCGAGCGCAACGTGGCGAATGCGTTCGAGTTCGCTCAGAAGCTCGTTCAGGTCAAGGACGTCCAGGACCTCGTCAAGCTGCAGACCGAATTCATTCAGTCGCAGATGCAGGCGATGACCGAGCAGGCGAAGGATCTGAGCGAGACCGCCACCAAGGCCGTGATGGACGCGGTCAAGGGCGTCGGCGGATCGCACGGCGAAGGCGGCGGGATGTCTTCCTAGCCTGCCATAGCACTGCTGTTTTGAACGCCGGCCGGCCGGACGATGTCGCATCGTCGGCCGGCCTTCTGCTTGGCCGGACGCGCGCGCCGGCGCCACGGCAACGCGCCGCGCGGCGATCTCGCTACTGTGAGTGCGTCACCGCGGTCGGAAGCGGCTGCGACGACGCGACCGTGGGGCTCTGGCCGGCGAGCCGGCCGTCGATCGCACGGCGGATCACCTGCCGAATCTCGGAGTTCGACAGGAAGAGATCGTGGTTGATGATGCCCCAGCCCTGCTGCGAGGCGTCGATCACCCGCAGCCCCAGCCGCTCCAGCTGCGCCTTTTCGGCCGAACCGACGCGAGTCATTCCTCCGGCGATCCACCGCGAAACCGACAGCGCGCGGTCATTCGTGGCCGTGACGATCGTGACTTTGGGGGCAAGGCCGCCGATGCGCTCGACCGAGGCGGAGAATCCGTCCATGTCGATATCCGGCGAGGCGAAAACGATCGAGCCGATCCGCGCGGTGGCGGCTTCGCCGGCGCGTGCATAGAGCTGGCGAAGCGCCTCCATCGTCAGCATCGTGCCGACGCTGTGCGCGACAATATGGATCGTGCCGACCGAGGGGCTCGCCAACAGCGCTTCGAGCACGCGCTCCAAGGCGTCGCGCGACCACATCGCGCTCTCGCGGTCATAGCCATAGTCGAGCAGCTTGGCCCGCGACGGCCAGGTGAACAGCATGGTCTCGCCGCGGAACCTGACGCCGTCGGAGAGCCGCACCGCGTCGAGGGCCGCCGTCTCGAAGGTCTGGTTATAGCCGTGCACGTAGAGCAGGAGGTCGCGCCGCGGCGCCAGGCGAAACAGGTCGCCGACATCGGCGAGCTGCTCGACCGAGTCGATTCGCCAGTTGTCGAGCCCGATCGAGGCGAGCGAGAACCGGCTATCGTCCGGCGGCGTGAGCTTCGCGCGGGCGACGCTCATCGCGCCGCGTTCGGGGCCGAACCACGGTTTCACGCGCGCGCCGCCGGTCGGCTTGCGCGTCGTCGCCACCAGCAGCGTCGGGCTGGCCGAGAGATCGGAGGCGTCGAACTGCGCGCCCCCGGCGATAAGGTTCGCGCAGCCGGGGAGAGCGGCCGCGCAAGCCGCAGACGCGCCTGCACGCAGCACGCTCCGGCGCGACATGTCGGTTTTGAACAAGGTTCGAGTTCCCACGCCCATTTTGGTTGTTTGGCGACGCCCCGGTTTTCGCCTGCATATGACGCGGGATGACGCCGGCGACACGGGCGACGGGCAGCGCTTGTCGACGACGCTGAACCGCTCACCCCACCCGTTAACCTTGCTGACCCCTGAAGGCGGCGACAACAGGGCGCAGGGCGGCAAAAATAAAGGTATTGCCGAAGCTTGTTCCGCTTCAGGGGGCCTGGCGCTTCTTCTGACATGGCCTGTCAACATCGCGCTGTAATGCATTGCAATCGCGCAGTGGCCGTATCCCGAACGCTCGTTTCCGGCGAGCTCGAGCCCGCCGAATGCGAAGGCGGCGTTCCCCGTCCTCTCTCGCGTTCTTTATTGGACTTCATGAACATGCCTCTGCCAGTCTCAATGGATTGCTCGTGGGCGCGGCGGCGCGTGGCGGCATTCATTGGTGAACGGGCGCCGACAGCAGCAGGCCGAAAGCAGCAGGAGGGGACAGTGCCGACGGCGCCGGAGGAACGGCTGCGATGGACTTGAACGTCCTGGCCTACGGCATGCTGGGGCTCTCCCTGCTTGCGTCGGCGCTCAAGATGGGAAACTGGATCCTCAACGCCGATCCGCGCGCGATCATCCAGGCGGGACGCTGGGCCATGCTCGCGCTTGCCGGTCTCGCGATCGCGCTCCTCGTCTGGCTCGTCACCAGCGGTCGTTACGCTCAGGCGATGATGCTGGCGGCGTTCATGCTGCCGGTCATTGTGCAGGCCGCGCCGCGCTGGCGCGTGTTCCTGGGGCCGCTCGATGGCGCGCGCAGCGGATTTCCTCCCATCACTCCGGATTTAAGCGCGGGCTACGGCGCCCCGCACGCCGCGAGCGCGCACCGCCAGCCGGTCGATCCGCAGCTCGTGCAACAAAGCATCGCCGTGCTGAGGGCCTATGTCGAGCAGAACGGGCTGCAGATCGAGCACAGGCCGGCCGAGCCGCGCGCGGGCGGCGGAGCGGCGCGAGGGTCCGGGAACGGGCGGCTTACGATGTCCGTCGAGGAGGCGCTCGACGTGCTCGGGCTCGGGGCCGCCGCAAGCGCGCAGGACATCAGCGACGCGCACCGCCGTCTCCAGCAGAAGCTCGATCCGAAGCTCGGCGGCAGCCTCTATCTGGCGCGCAAGATCGACGAGGCGAGGGACGCGCTCCTCTTCGAATAGGCTGGGTTGCCGGCAGGAACGCCATGGGCTGGGGACGTCATGAGTTTTGGCTGCTGATCCGGCTGGCCGCGCAGAATGTCGGCCGGCGCCGGCTGCGCGCGATCTTCCTCGGGGATCGCCGTGATGCTCGGCGCGGGCGTCGGCTTTGCAAGCTTCGTCGCCGGCTGGGCGCTGCGCGACGGCATTGCGACGAGCTTCGCGCGCATGGGCGCCGACCTCGTCGTCGTTCCCCGCGCAACGCTCGTGAACATCACCTCCAGCCTGCTCACCGTGCAGCCGACGGACGCGACCCTGGGAACCGAGATCGAACGAAAGATCGCCGCGATTCCCGGCATCGCCCGGGTCGCCCCGCAGCGAATCGTCCCGGCGCTGGTCGAAGGGCAGTCCGCGAACCTGATCGCCTTCGATCCGGCGCGTGATTTTTCCGTTCTCTCCTGGCTCGCGGCGCGCCCGCCGGGACCGGTGGAGGGTCTCATCGCCGGCGGAGGCCTCACGGCCCGGCTCGGCGCGACGCTCAGCGTCTGCGGGTTGCCGCTGCGCGTCAACGGCCGGCTGGAAAAGACCGGGGTCGGTCCGTTCGACGACTCCTATTTCATCACCTTCCAGACGCTGGCCGACATCGTCTCGTTCTGCCAGACGCCGAACGCCCGCGGCGGCAAAGCGGCGCCGCAGACGACGCAAAGCGCGCCGCCGCCCGAGGGCGCGACCCATGCGCATGCCGATCTCTGCGCGCCGGACCTGCCGCTCGACCGCGTTTCGGCGTTCCTGCTGCAGCTCTCGCCGGGCGCGACGCTGGAAGAGATCAAGTTCAGCCTGGCGCAGATTCCGGACGTCAAGATCGTCGAAGGCAACAGCGTGCTCACCTCCTCGCGGCAGGCGCTGAGCACATTGCTGATCGGGGTCGTCGTCTTCAACGCGCTCCAGCTTGTCGCTCTTCTGATCCTGATCTCGCTTCTGTTTTCGGCCATCGTCCAGGAACGCCACCGCGAGATCGGTCTGTTGCGGGCGATGGGTGCGAACGCCAACCAGGTGATGACCGTCATTCTGACCGAGGCCGCCATCGTGACCGGCCTGGGCGGGCTTGCCGGCCTGTGCTTCGGCACGGCCGTGCTGCTCGCGTTCGCCCGCTCGCTCGGCTTCTATTTCGGCCTGCTCGGCGTTTCTTTCGCCTGGCCGCCCTTCGCGGTGCTGCAGGCCGCCGCCGTTCTCGCGGTGGCGTTCTCGGTGGTCGCTCGGACTGATCGGCGCGTTCCTGCCGGCGTGGCGGGTGCGTCGCATGGCGCCCTATGCGCTCATTCAGGCAGAGGCGCAGCCAACGTGATCCTGTCGGCGCAGTCGCTGAGCAAGCGGTACGGCGCCGCTCCGGGCTACGACGCGGTGCGGGACGCCAATCTCGAGCTGCGTCCAGGCGAATTCGTGTCGATCGTCGGACGCTCCGGCTCCGGCAAATCGACCCTGATGGCCATGCTCGGCGCACTGACCCAGCCGACGCGCGGCAAGGTCATGCTCGACGGCGTCGACATCTGGACGCTGCCGGAGAGCGAGTTGGCGCGTTTCCGCGCGCGCCATATCGGCTTCGTGTTCCAATTTCCGAGCCTGTTGCCGAACCTCGCCGCGGTGGACAATGTCGCCTTGCCGGCGCTGCTCGGCCGCACCATGCCGGCCGAGAAGGCCTACGCGCATGGCTACGATCTGCTCGCGCGCGTCGGGTTGGCGGATCGCGCCGACGCCTATCCCGGCGCCCTGTCGGGCGGCGAGCAGCGCCGCGTTGCGATCGCGCGCGCGCTGATCAATTCGCCGGCGCTGCTGCTCGCCGACGAGCCGACGAGCGATCTCGACGAGGACACCGAGGCCGACATCATCGACTTGCTCGTCGACCTGCAGCGCAGGGACGCATTCGGGTTCGTGCTCGTCACGCACAATCTGCGCCTCGCAGAACGCGCGCAGCGCACTTACGAAATGCGGCAAGGCGCCCTCGTCGCCACCGAAGCGCCGCACATGGCCGCCGCAGCGGAGCGGGAGCGACGCTTCGGTCCGCCCGCGATCGATGCCCCGCCGGCAATGCCGGCGCCGGCGCGCGCGCGCGTGCGGCTCGGCGGCAATCTGCTGCGCGGCGTGCAGGTCTTCCTCGTGGCCGCGGCCGTCGTTTTCGCCGGCATCCTGGCGGCCGATTTCGGCGTCGAGAAATACCAGGCGATGCGCATGCGGGAGCGCACGGCGCGCATCGCGGCGCTGCGGCACCTCGCCCTCAACAGCCTGCGCGGCGACATCCAGTCGGTCACCGATCTCGGCGATGGGCGCTACGAACTGAAAACCTATCTGCAGAATGTCGGCGATGGCGAGCCGATCTACGTCATGGGGCCGGACATGCGCGCCTATGTCCAGGTCAAGACGTCCTGGCAGGAAGTGCCGTTGAAGCCGCTCGACGACAGCGGAAACGGCGTCGTCAGGATCGATGGCGCGCAGAATTATCGCTACCAGTTCGACGCGAAGGTGAGCGACTTCGCGCAGCTGCTCCCGAACTACATGCATGTCCGTTTTTCCGGAACGATGCTGGTCAGTCCGAGCAGCATGCCCAGAGGCGACGTGTTCGAGCGCAAGGACAATTACTACGTCTATCTGAAGCCCCCCGGAATCTCCGACGAGACGGCCGCGCGCGGGATGCGATTCTCGGGCAAGCCGCCGGTGTGGATTCCCATGCCTGCGCACTGAGGGCTGCGAATGTGTCGACCGATGCTGTCGAAGGATCGGCGTGAAGCGTGCGGACCAGTTGACGAGAAAACGAGGAGAAGAGCCCAGCATGTCCGACGGACGCAAACTGCTGCGAGACGAGGGTGAAGGAACGAATTCGGCCGGCCCGGGCGGCCCGCAAGGCTCGCCCGATGGGCCGCTCAGTCCCGAGCAGCTTTTTGTCAGGCGCAAGGCCGAGGTGCTTCGGCAGGACAACGAATCCTTCGCGCAATATTTACAGGAAAAGCAGGCGCGCGATGCGCAGCAACCGGTGCAGCTTGCCGACCCGCCCGAGCGCAAGCCGCTCAATCTCAATCGGCGCAGCCTGCTTGGCTGGGGCGCCGGCGCCGTGGTGGTCGGCGAGGCGGTCACGATCGGCTATCAGACGCTCAACCGCGAGAGCATACCGCCGCAGGGCCTGCAGCATGGCGGGGCGACCTATACCGAAGCCCAGCGCCATCTGATCGACCGCGAACTCGTCAACCCGCAGGCGGAGATGGGCGGGCGACATTTCGGCGAATGGGTCCTGTTGATGCCGACCAAGCTCGCCGGCGGGACCTATGCGGTGAATCTCAACACCGGCCGGTCGCTCGCCTGGATCTCGTACTGGAACTACGGCGACTACAACCCGATCTCGCACCATCTCTGCGCATTCCCGAGCGCCGATCCGGCGAAAGGCTTCGAATTCATCAACAGCACCCAGGGCGGCAAGAACGCGCTGATCTACGGCATTCCCACCAATATCGAGCGGCCGGCCGAGGGCTTCAACATCTATCGGGTCCGCTTTGACGGCGCGCAGATGGAGCTGATGGAAAACGTCGCGGAGACGACCGGCCTTGGTCTCGGCGTCCATGTCACGGTCGATCCCGGCACGGCGGAGCGCTATTTCGTCACCGACGGGCAGAAGGACATCGCGGCATGCTTTGATCGGCGCACCTCGCGCGTGATCGCCGCGCTCAAATACGATTGGACGCCCAATGTGCGCAATCTCGCCGAGGCCTGGCAGAAGGGCGGGGTGCTCAAAATCTCTCGGATCCATCCCGATCCGGAGACGGGCAAATACGACTATCTCGGCACCAAAGGCCAGAAGATCGAATGGGAAATGGTGCCCATGGGCGAGCTGTTCGTGGAGGAGGGGACGATTCCCGGCGACGACGTTTTCGGCCTGTGCGGCGCCGACGGCACCATCTGGCATCCGACCGGCCGCTGGGCGTCCACCGTCGTCCGGCTGTGCGGCGGCCAGCTGATCCTCGACGCCGAGAAGAATTTCGAGCCCGTGACCTTCCTCCAATTCAACAAGGACGCGCCCAACCAGTATCCCGTCGTCAAGATCGACGATGATCATTGGGAGGTCACGTTCGACAAGATTTTCTCGCCCGGCCACGAGGTCGGATTCTCCCCGGACGGCCGCTTCCTGTGCATGATGAACAATTTGCGCGAGAACAACTGCTCGGTGTTCGATTCAAGCGATCCCGATCCGCGCAAATGGAAGAAGATCGCGCATATCGAGGACCCGCTGTGGCGCGGCAAGTACCCGAACCCGTTCCACATGGTGTTCTCGATGGACAGCTCAAAGCTCTACCTGTCGATCCTGCATCCCTCGCCCGCGAGCAGCGGCGTCATGGTGGTGGATACCGACACCTGGAAGATCAAGAAGGAGATTCAGGGCATCGGGCCGGACATGCAGACGCTCGCGATCACCTATGACGGCAAATACGTGGTCGGCGTGTTCAGCGGGTTTCAGCGGCTGTCGAGCGGCATCGCCTTCATCGATACGGCGACGGACGAGCTGGTCGGCATCTGGCCCAGCAATGGCGGGCACCATGATTGCGTGATCATTCCGACCGAGCTCGAGCACATGAAGCATACGCGATCGTGCACCCTTTGAGGGCGCGGTGGGGTGACCGGACGTGGAACCGCCCGTAAAAGCCTTTGTCAAAGGAGCCCGAATGCAAGCGCGCAGATTAAGCGCATTCGCCATATAGGTTCCGAACGGTTGCGGTGGTATCGCGGCAGGTGGTCTCAAGGACGATGTGAGTTCCTGGGAGACGTACTAGACCGTACTATGACTCGATCCTTGCGGCGGGCGATGCGCGCCGCTTGAAATCGCGCATGAACCATTCAAATGCGCGTGACAAGCGCGCGCGCCCAGCAAATCGCAAGGCGAAAAAACCCGCCTGGCGACGCTGGATTCCACAAGCCGGCGTTGCGGATCATGGCTGCCTCCGCCCTTTTTCGTCCTTCGTCTAGCGCGTCTTGATGAGGCCTGGATTTTCAGGATCATTCGTCTACGAATAAATCCGATCTGCTGCGCCGTTGCGGCAAGCTTTTATGCAGAGCTTTTGACGCGGCGACACACAAAGCCTCGGTTCGAACGTTGCGAGGACGCTCACTCTGGAGAAACAGGCTCTCCCCGATCATTCCCGTAATTTCGGTGGGCGGCGGATTTCGGATTTGGAAATCGCTCCGTCTCATGCCAGACAGCATGCTCGTGACAAGCTTCGATTGACGAAGAGGCGACATTAATGCTGCGAATCCTGGTTTTTGACGAGCACAGCGTTTACCGCACGGGCTTGCGCAGTCTCATTTGTGCACAAATGCCGCGCGCCGAAGTGATCGAGGCGAGCAGCGTGATCGACGCGCTGTCCGTGATTCGGGACGGCGCTCTCGATCTGGTCCTTGTCGGGGTGGATGCGGTGAGTCGCGCAGCGCTCGATCAGTTCAAGGCGGCGCGCGACGCCTCGCCGGCGACCCGCTTCGCGATCATGTCGGCGTCGGACACGCGGGCGGACATTCTTTCCGGTCTGGCCGCAGGCTTCCACGGCTTTATGTCGAAACACCAGTCGGAGGCCGAGATACTGGCCGCGATCGCCGACATCCTGTCCGGGCGGATCTACGTTCCGGGTTCGCTCGCCCAGGCGACTGAGGCTTCCGGCAGCCGTTCGGGCAAAGAGGCCGCGTCGACGCCGCCATTCGAGGCCGATCGCCTCAAGCTGACCGCCCGCCAGCGAGAAGTGCTGTTCCTGCTCGCCCACGGCAAATCCAACAAGGAGATCGCGCGGGCGCTGCATATCGCCGAGGCGACGACAAAAATCCACCTGGCCTCGCTTCTGCGCGCGCTGGGCGCACGCAACCGCACGGAAGCCGCGTTCAAGGCGGGCAAGCTCGTAAACGCGGCGGACCTGCCTTCCACGCTGAATGCGGCGACGTCGCGTTCAGCCGACCGGTCCGCATCTCGTGCGCCGGCCGAGGCGCGGCGCGCGTGAGACCCATGGGGCAGGTTCTCTTATTGCAGGCCAGTCGGGTTCGATGTCCCGCCGATCGGGGTCGGCGCCGCGCCCAGCGCGCCGTTGCCCTGAAGGCGATTGTTGTTGAACGATTGCGTCGCGCCGCTGAGCGCCGTGCCGTTGAAGGCGATGTCGTTGTTGGAAAGGCGAATGACTACGGCGCCGCCGGCGTTGAGAATGCCGTTGCCGTTATTGCTGGAGACGCTGTTGCTGATGTTGACTTCCACGGACCCGAAGTTCGCGCCGACGGCGATCCCGGCCACGCTGTTTCCCGAGAACACCGATCGGTTGATCATGGCGCGAACATTATTTCCGAAGGTGGCGCCGAGCTGTCCGTTCTGGACCCGCACATTGTCGAGCGTGGCGTCGATGCGCTGCCCCGCCACCGCGCCGCTTGACGGGTTGATCGTGATGCCGATCGAGCCCGTGTTGCGGACCGTCGTGTCGGAGATGTAGAGCTCGCCTCCGCCGATGCGCTCGTCGGAGATGCCGCGCGCCGAGCCCGCGAAATTGCCGTCGATCAGGCAGTCCTCGATGACGACCACGCCGGCGGCGATGGTCGCGCCGCCGATGATCCTGATGCCGATGACGCCGGTATTCACACCGTTGAAATTGATGTTGCGCAGGCGGACGGTCTTTCTGACGTCGGCCGCGTTGAAGCTGTCGAAGGAGACGTTCACCCCGTTTGTGCCGCTGTGAACGATCGAGCCGAACACCTCGGCGCAGTCGATGGAGACCGACTTGGTGATGGTGACCGCCCCGAAGCCGCCGGGATCGAGGCAGTTGATCTCGCCGTTGACCGCGGTCTTGGAAATGGCCCCGGCGAAGGTCTTGCAAGGCGCGGTGCGGCTGCACGGATTGGCGTCGTCGCCTACGCCCGACACCCAGGTTCGCGCCGCCTGGGCGTGCGCCGGCGCGGCCTGCAACAGCACGAGCGCGGCGACGGCGAGCGTGATCCTCAGCGAAATCAAGTGCATCACAGCCTCCCAGGTGAGGGCGCCGCGACGGCGTCGAGCGCTCCGCCCCCGCGCCCCGTGCAATTCGATCTCGATTACTGGAACGAAACCTGCGCGCTCTGGTACTTGCTTCCGGCCGGCGCGTCTTCCGGATACATGTCGAATGCGTAGACCGCGCCGACCAAGGCGGTGGGGAAATCGAACGACACGTTGGCCACGCCCTCCTCGTCGGTCGTGATCTCCGCGATCTGGCGAACGCATTTGAGAAAAAAGCGATAGGTCGTGCTTGGCCGGGCGGTCATCGCGACCTGAACGCCGGTCTTGCCGTCCGGCAGCCGGGTGATCCAGATGGTCCCGCCGACCAGCGGCGAATCGACATTGGGCACGTCGCTGCCGGTGCAGTCGGCTTCGTCCTTGCGAACGAGATACACCTGCCGTTGATTGAGTTGGCTCCGCTCCTGGCGCAAGACCTGGGCGGCGGCGGAAAGGCCGCCGGCCGGCGGCGCGGCCAAGACCGCCCAGAGGGCGGCGAATAGCAATGAACCACGCGTCGTCTTGCCCATCGCGTTCTCCCGGCGCGGTCACGCAAGCTAAAAGTTACCCCGCGGCGTCATGAATGCCAAGGGTTACGGCAGCCGACGCCGGAAGGCGCCGAAAGCGATGCGCCGGCTTTAGCAGGCCGCTGAAAATAGGGTTGCGAGCGGCGCTTTCCCGTGTTCGATGCGAGGGATGTGGCTTGTTCGAATGCCGGACACGCCGGCCTTGGGCTTTGTCGTGTCTCACCGTCCATTCAAGCAGTGGCTCCGATCAATCTTGGCAACTTGATGAGATCGTAGGCGGTCATCGTCCAAATGAACTTGAAGTCGAGCTTCTTCACGCCGCGGAGCATGGGCCGCGCGAGCCCGCCGATCGTCTTGCCCCAGCCGAACGGCTCCTCGACCCGCTTGCGCTTCTGCTGGCTGATCTCGTAGCCAGGGTGGCGGGTGGTGCGGCCATCGATGGCGGACCGGCGGCCGGTGGTGTTTTGAGCGATGTGCGGCGTCACGTTGAACGCGCGCATGTCCGCAACGAAGTCGGCGGTGTCGAAGCCCTTGTCGCCACCGATGGTGATGCGCTGCGCGCCCGGCGAATGACGCACGATCATCGCCGCCGCCACCTCGCGCTCGACCGTGCCCGAGACCGGTCGCAGCTCCGCCTCGACGACGAAGCCGTTGCGGTTCTCGGTCAGGACGTTGCCGATATAGGACAGCTTCGCCTCCTTGCCTTTGCCCTTCTTATACAACTTGGCCTCGGGCTCCGTGGCGGAGGCATGCGTCTCATTGCGGCGTTTCTCGCCATGGAAATCGCGCTCGCCGTTGCGGCCGGGCGACGGCGGGTCGCCCGAGCCGTCCTTCGCCACGAAGCTCTTCATCGACGCCCACGCCTGAACCTGCGTCCCGTCGACCGAGAAATGCTCGTCCGACAAGAGCACGCGCACTTGCCTGTGGGTCAGCAGTTCGGAGAGGAATTTGCGCGCGACCTCAGCCCCGAGCAGCCGGTCGCGGTTCTTGCTGAACACCGTCGGAACCCAGACCGGATCATCCACGCCCAGGCCGACAAACCAACGATAAAGCAAATTGTATTGCAGCTGCTCCATCAACTGACGTTCCGAGCGGATCGTGTAGAACGCCTGCAGCAGCAACGCCCGCAACAACCGCTCCGGCGCAATCGAGGGACGCCCATCGTCGGCGTAGAGCTTTGCGAACTCGCCATCCAGCGCGGCAAGAACGTCGTTGACGATCCGTCGGATCAGCCGCAGCGGATGGTTCCGCGGAACGCGCTCCTCGATGTCCACATACGAGAAAAGCTCGCCCATCCGTTCATCCGATCCGCGCATCGATCCCCTCCGCCTTCTCTCAGACGAATAGGAATCACATTCGCTCGACCATGTCAGCCGCCCACAGCACTGTTTTTCAGCGGCCTGTTCTCATGTTCGCTGTCAAGAACTCAGACGCAGTTCCACGTCTCCGGCTTTGCGGAATACGATCAAAAGCAAGCAGGCGCGCACGGCAGGAGGCAGAGACTGAAGACGCCGGTTAACAAGCTCTCATGCGCGGGTTGGTTACCGCATGACCGGGGTTCCGTCTCGGGCTGCCTCGTTCTAGGGACGAGCGTGGACTCAGGCCGGCTCATAACAGGTCTCGAGGATTCCCTACCGTTGCCCTGCCTCCGGCCGTGAGCGCCTGCGAGATGACGATGCGGTTGGTTGGCCTCCTTCTTGTCGGATCAAGGTCGTGTCATCACTTATCCAACTGTCCGCGGCTGAACTTGGCGGGCGATCGCCCAGATGAAGCCCGCCATCTCGCGCGCGATCGCGGTCGTAACGACCACCTTCGGCTTGCCGCCGGCAGCAAGACGCCGCCACCGACTGCACAACCGAACCTGCGCCTTCCAAGCAATGTCGCGGATATTCTGCGGCAAGGCCTCAAGACGATCGTACAGCTTCCGGCTGACCCGAGCCTGCATGCGATAGGTCCAGGCGCCCTCGACCAAGGCGCGCCGCGCTTGGCCATTGCCGGCCTTTGTGATCCCGCCACGCCGCACCGCGCCGCCGCTTGAGTGTTCGGATGGCACCAGACCAAGATAGGCCATCAATTGCCGCGGGTTGTCGAACCGGGAAAAGTCGCCGACCTCGGCCACGATCGTCACCGCGTTGATCAAAGCCACCCCGCGCATCGCCTGGATCGCCGTCGCCACCGGAGCCATCGACCAGTCTGGCAGATGCTCGGTGATCTGCCGGGTCAATCGATCCACCCGCCGTTCCGCATCAGTGACCGCGTCAATGTAATCCTGCAGGACGATCTGCTGCGCAGGATGATCAAAGCGCACCGTCGTCAACCAGCGGCGATAGGCTTGCGTCCAGGTTCGAACGCCGGAATAGATCTTCCCGTGGCGCAGGAGAAATCCGCCAAGGTGCTGGCGCGCTTTGGACAGCGCCCTTGCCGCTGTCGCGCGCGCTCGCACCAGGTCGCGCATCGCCTCATGGCCGGCATCCGGAACCCAAACTTCCGTCAGTTCGCCAGCGCGGTGCAGCCTCGCCAACATCACAGCATCGCGCCGGTCCGTTTTGATCCGATCGCCGGCCTTGATCGGGATCAGCGACGGCGCCACCACCGCACAGGCGTGGCCAAGCCCGGTCAGGAACCGATGCAGGCCATAGCCGCAAGGTCCGGCTTCGTAGCAGAACCTCAACTGCACCCCTTGTCGCTCAAGGCGCTCGACCAGCTTGCGAAGCACATCGGGGCGATTGGCGAAGGCGCCCAGTTGCCGAACCTCTCCCGAACGACTTCCATCGGCCACTGCAACGGCAATCGTCGCTTTGTGCACATCCAGTCCGATGTAGCTGATATTATGCATCTGGCCCGTCTCCCATGCATGAGGCTCTCTGCCGGCTCGCCGGCTCAATCCTCGTTTCTTGCATGCCGTGAGACGGGCCGCTTCTCAGTGCCACGCGAACATACGGTCTAGGCCGGGCCGCCCATTTTTCGGGCTTTGTGCTTCGCGGGACAGACGGCAAAGTCCGCCGTATTCGGCTCAAAACCGTATGATGGCCGTGCGCTTTGCGGTATGGTGGTTCGTCGGGAAGAGGGGCCACGGCGAAAACCGCCCGCGCCTGCAATGCGCGACCTCCGCCCACCGCACATCAGGTAGCCCACCCGACAGAATGGCTGGACGATGCAGATCAACGGCATGCTTCATGGGGCGCGCCTGCTCCAATATGTGGACTTCCCGACCTCGGAGGTGCTCGGCCCCGGCGCGACCGAGGACGACATCAGGGAACTGATCAACCGCCACGGGCCGATCTTCATCAAGCCGCTGTTCAAGGGAGCCGTCGGCAAGAAGGGCAAGGCCGGGCTGATCGGCCAGGCGCACGACCTGAAGACGGCGCTCACGGAGAAGGAACGGCTCTATTTCGTGGAGCATCGCCACGACGACGGGATCGCCAAGGCCAATGGCGTCACCTTCGAGGGGACCGTGCCAGCCGAACACGAAGTCTATTTCTCGATCACGGACTTCGACGGTGTTTCGCGCGCCGACGATGACGCTGACCCATCGAGGCGGGATGCTGATCGAGGACGTCGATCCGGCCGATATCGCCGAAGTTCCCGTTCGACGCCCTGACCGGGCTCAAGGCGTTTGTCGTGGCGAACGCGCTGTCCGACATCGCCGCGCCGAACGAGATCGTCTCGCCACTGGTGCAGCACCTGCCGAAGCTCTGGGAACTCGTCCACTATTACGGCATGACGACGCTGGAACTCAATCCCATCCGCATGCGTCCGGAACGCGACGGCCGGCTCACGCCGGTGGCCTGCGACTTCAAGTGCGACTTCGACCGCGACGACCCGCGCTGGCCGCGACTGGGCCTGCCGTCGAACATCTGTTCACGACCGACACCTCGGAATTCGAGCAGGAGGTCAATACGCTGCGCACGTATCAGGGTCAGTCGGACGTGTTCGTGATCAACGACCAGGGCACGATTCTGGCGCCGACCTTCGGCGGCGGCGCCAATTCGCTGGTCACGGAGGTGCTGGGCGAGGCAGCGATCATCTCGTCGGATTTCGGCGGCAACCCGCCCTACGACAAGATGAAGGAGGTCGCCATCATCTGCTACAAGCACTGGCTCAAGCAGACCAATGTGCTGTTCATCATCGGCGGCAAGTCGAACAATACCGACATCTACGAGACGTTCAGCGCGATGGGCGACGCCTTGCGCGAGCATTTCAGCCGCTATGGGCCGACGCCGCTGTACGTCGTCGTGGGCCGAGGCGGCCCCAATCTGGTGCGCGGCATCGGGGCGCTCGCCGAGACCTGCGCGGCGCTCGGCATGCCTTATCGCTTCTTCGGATTCGACAGCGCGATTTCCGAGGTCGTCAACTACGCCAAGCAAGTCGACGCCTGGATGAGGACAGGCGGGCGCGCCGAGATCGCCGCCAAGCTCGGCATCAAGGACGCGGCTTGACGCCGCCACGAAAGGGGAACCCGCGATGTCAAGGTCGGAATTTCAGGCTTTCCCTACTATCTCGGCGTGAACTCGCTCGCAAGAGGTCGCCGCGCGGGACGATCGCGTCTGCGTGCTCAACATTCTCGGCAGCGAGTCGCGCCAGGTCACGCCGGTCAGCCATGCCTTCTCCGGCGGCAATGTCGTGTTCGGGACGTCGCCGGGACGCCGGGGACAGGTCGCTCGAAACGCCGCCGGCGACGTGCCGGTCTACGACAATGTGCGTGAGGGGCTCGACGACGGCCTCACCTTCGACACCGGGGTCGTCTACCTGCCGCCCGCCGCGCGTACGCGACGGCGTGGCCGAACTGATCCGGGTCAATCCCGGTCTCCGCAAGATCGTCATGATCACGGAAAAGGTCTCCGTGCACGACGCGCGCGAGATCCGGGCGCTCGGCCAGGCGAACGGCGTCGACATTTTCGGCGGCAACTGCCTCGGCGTCGCCGACTCCTGGAACCGCGTGCGCATCGGCGGCGCGCTCGGCGGCGATAAGCCGGAAGAGGTGCTGCTGAAGGGCTCGATCGCGATCTTCTCGAATTCCGGCGCGTTCACGACGACGATCGCGCAATATCTTTCGACCGAAGGCTGGGGCACCACGACCCTGATCTCGTCGGGCAAGGACGTGTACATCCATTACGCCGCCGCGATTTCGCCCATGCGTTCAGCAACGATCCGCGCAGCAAGGCGGCCGTGCTCTACGTCGAACCCGGCGGCTATTACGAGGACGGCGTCGAGTTCGACAAGCCTGTGGTCGCCTGCGTCGTCGGGCGCTGGAAAACGAAGCTGACGCGCGCCGTCGGCCATGCCGGAGCGATGGCCGGCGCCGGCGACCGCGCCGAGGACAAGGAGCGCTGGTTCAGGGAGATGTTCGGCATCGAGGACATCTTCACGCGCGAGACCCCGCGTATCTCGCCGCGCGGCGCCGTCGTCACCAATATCGCCGACATTCCGATCGCGCTGACCGCGGTGATGGCTCTCAATCAGGTTGCAGCCGGACTTCCGCCGGGCAGGGCTCGCTCGCGCTCAAGCCCTGGATCGCCAATGATCAAGGGTGCGGCTGCCGCCCGACATCGCCTGCCGACGGTCGAGGCGATGCCGCCCTATAATGCGCAGATCGACGCGCTTGCGCATCCAGATCGGAGGGGTGACGCCCCGCCAGATCATGAAGGATCGATCGGGCGCGAGCGTGATGGACCGCGAGACGCAGGTCACCAGCGTGCACGGCCATTCCGTGCTCGAACTCGCATTGCAGCCGCTGCAGGCCAATTTCGCGCTGCCGCTCGTGCATGAGATCGCGACCGAGAACGATCGCGCCATGCTCGACGTGGCGGTGGCCGCGGAGATCAATCTCGTCGGCGACCCCGCGCTTATGGCGGCAGACTCGGCGCGCGAGGCCGGGAACTCGCCGAACACGATCATGGCGGCGGCGGTCGCGATCATCGGCCCGAAGCGCGTGGAGCGCACGCTCGCCTGCGCCCGCACGCTGATCGATCTGTTCGCCCATTCCGGGCTGGTCGACGCCCACGACGAGAGCTTCGATCTACAGCCACGTCAAGTCGACCCGAGAACGAGAGCGCTGTTTCTCAGCCAAGGAGGTCGACGGATCGACCCGCGTCCGGCGGCGATGCTGACGGCCGTCGGACGCGAGGCGGCAGGTCGGTGTTCCTGAAGTTGCTGAGGGCTTCGGCCCAACGCCGTCTCGCGACGCCGTTCTGGCCGCGATCGCGATGACGATCGCGTGGGGACCGTTGATGCGCAAGCGGATCATCCCGCCTCACGGCGGAGACCCTGCCATGGTATCTTCGGCTCTACGGCGTGATGATCGGCGCCTCGATCCCCGAGTCGCCAGCACCAGCGCGGCAACCTGTGCGGCATCCCGCGCGACGAGCGCTTCGACCGCTGGACCATGACGGATTTCCTGTGCCTTGCGCTGACCGGCAAGAAGCCGACCGAGCGACGAGGCGCGCCCGCTGCAAATCCTGATCGGACTTCTGATCTCGAATGGGCCGGGCGCCATCACCGCCCAGGGCGCCAAGGGCGCAGTCTCCGCCGACGGACCGCAGACGCCCGGGCGCGTGCAGATCAACAAGGCGATGATCGGCTTCCTCAGCCACTCCGGCTACAGCCACGGCGGCAACGGCTTTGAGGGCATGTCTTTCCTGCTGGAGCAGTTCCGTGACGTCGACCTGAACGACCCGACCGATCCCAATCACGGCATCGATCTGAAGGCCATGGCGATCGCGTTCGCGCAAGGTTACAGGGAGGAGAAGGCGCGCGCGAAGGAGACCGGCGAGGCCGAGACGCAAGCGATTCCCGGCGTCCACCATCCGGTGTTCCGCGGCAATCCCGTCAACTACGACCCGCGCGAGCGCTTCATCGCCAAGTTCATCGCGGAGCGCGGCGACTACAACATCTTCCACGCCTATTACCGCGAGCTCGTGCAGGCGCTTTACGACGCAGGCGCCACTCCCTACGTGTTCTGCGTCAATATCGATGCGGTCATCGCCGCGCTTCTGCTCGCCGTGCTGTGGAAGGACTTCCGCTCCGGCGCGCTGTCCAGAAGAGACCTCGAAACCGCGGCGTTCAACGTCTTCCTTTACGGACGCATGATCGGCGCCGCCGCCGAGATCGACGACCATCTCAACCGCGGCCGCAACATGGACACGCGCACGCCGGCCGAACAATGCGGATTCGTCGTGTAGGCGGGGGAGGGGCGCCGGATGGGCGAATGCCCGCCTATCACGTGAAGAATGAACATCTCCGTGCGTCCGCTGCGCTCCTTCGGAGCGAGGCGTGGACTGGGATGCAGCTCGCTACGCAAATCACCAAAGCGACTCTGCTGAAGGGATTTGATCGGGATGGCCGGGGGGGGGCCCAGCTCGCCGCGGCTTGCCGTCGTGGACGGCCCGCGATCGAGGCGCCAACCGAGACTTCTGAGCCGACCCCCGCCACCCCGCCGCGAAGGCTCGGCGGTCTTTTCGAGGGTTGGCCCCGCCGTCCGGAGCCGGGACCACGCCTAATCCGCAATTGAATAAGACCGGATCGGGTTCGGGCGGCGGGAGATCAAATAGATCGCCTTTTCAGAACGCCGCATTGTGCTGAATCAACTTTTCTGACCGAGCAGGGGATTTCAAAGCGGGACACCGGCTCGCGCTGTTTCGCGAATGCCGGTATCGAGGACGAAAGCGGATCAGGAAGCATATGGACGCGCGACCAGCGCGGCCGCGCCCGGGCGTCCCTGCCGCCTACATCTTCCGCCATTTCGGCCGGGGCGGGCCCGATCATCCCACAGCGAGTGCAGACCATGCGCGGCGGGAAGGCGGACCGGCACCGCTCGCGGACGACCCCGGCGGAGAAGCGGCGGGGAGGGGAGACGACAAGCGGTTTAGGTCCGTCGGTAAGTCCGGCGGCAGGTTCGGTTTCGTCCACAAATGGCCGATATATTCGAACACTGCAACGACTGGCGGAAGGGGTGGGATTCGAACCCACGAGGGTGTGACCCCTGCTGGTTTTCAAGACCAGTGCCTTAAACCGCTCGGCCACCCTTCCGATTGCCCGTCAGCTACTTAGTCGATGAACCGGAGAATTGCCACCGGCGCGGACCCGCAGCGGCGGGGCGGCGGAAGAATGAATGGCGGCGGACCACGGCCATCATCGCCGCAGTCACACGGAAATCCAGGTTGATTTTCTCATCGCCGCACGGAGAGCGACGTCCGGTCCGGAGGGACCGGACTTCGCTCCGCCACGCGGGCTGCGTCTTCAGCGCAGGAACGGCTTCTGAGCGGTCATCGGGTGACGCCGAGGACGCCGCCCCGGCTGCGCGCGGTGACGATAGGATATCGAGTGTCGGCGCAGAAACGGTTGCCGCATCCGGAGCTGAAGCGATTCGTCGCTTTGCGGCTGACGCTGACTCGTTGCTGCGCGCAACGCTTCCCGGGCGCCCGCCGCCAGCTCGGCGACCGTTTGCGCATCTTCCAGATCGCCGGGCAGTTCGATGCCCAGCCGGACCTCGAGTTCGAGAACGATATACGTGATGGATAGCTGATCGACGCCGAGATCGGAAAAATCAGAATCGCGCGTTATGTCGTCTGTTTCGGCATTCATGACACCCAGGACTACGTCAATGACGAGTCCTTCCATCAGATCTTCGACCATGCCCCTGATCCCCCAGCCCCCTGATTTAACCAAAGTAAACGGCGTCTGCGGCGTAAACCGGGCAAGCTCTCCTTTTCGGGCAAGAAAACTGAAGTATTCGCAGTCGCCCCGCGGGCGGGCGACGACGGCGCTCGCCGCCGCGCCGAAGAGGACTCTTTCAATCGGCGTAGCGTGCGTCGGCACGCTGCGCTTCGTCACTCGCACGCATGCCTGCATGAACGGCTCGCGATGCGCATCTCTCTCGCCGCCGCCGGTCGCGCGCCCGCCCACACGGGGCATCGATGGGCGGCGCCCCGGGCGCGGCGCTCTCTCGGTCCGACGCGACTGGCGCTGGCGGCCATGGTGGAGGTCAGACGCCGGTCGGACCGCGGCGGTCTTTTTTCTGCTTTATTTACCAAACTAATTGGATCGGTTCGGGCGGGGGCTTGATCCTATTCCAGTCGCAAGTCTCCGGCCTGCTCGGCGTGCGCGGTCTCCGGGCCGGTGAACCGCCGCTGCGCGGATCGCGAACTGGGTCGCCGTCGGATACCCGGCGCCGGGTAGGCATTACGGGGAGGGGGAACCTCAGCCGATGGTCTGGGGGGCGAAGCGGGGGGGTTGGGCATGCGTCGGGCGCCTCGGCGCGGCGGCCGCGTGCTTTGCGCTCGCGAACTGCGGGTCCGACCTGCGCCAAATCGATCCGCAATACGGCGTCGCGGCGAGCCCGCGCGTCGCCCACCTGGCCGATATTCCCGGGGGCGGAGGCGGCTACCTCATCGGCAAGCCCTATGTCGTCGCCAACCGCCTATACGTTCCGCAGGAGAACCCGAACTATCGCGCCGAGGGCCTGGCGTCCTGGTACGGACCCGACTTCCACGGCCGGCGCACCGCGAATGGCGAAGTGTTCAACATGCACATGATGTCGGCGGCCCATCCGACGCTGCCGCTGCCGAGCTATGTGCGGGTGACCAATCTCGGCAATGGCCGCTCCATCATTCTGCGGGCCAACGACCGCGGGCCGTTCCACAGCAACCGCATCGTCGACGTTTCGGTCAAGGCGGCCGACATGCTCGGATTTTCCAAGCACGGCGTCGCGCGCGTGCGGGTGGAATATGTAGGCCGCGCCCCGCTCGAAGGCGCCGACGACGGCGTGCTGATGGCGACGCTGCGCGAAGGCCAGCCGGCGCCCGCGCCCTCGCTGGTCATGGTCGCCGCGACGCGCCCCTTCGTTCCCGTGATGCGGGCGGCCGGTCCGGTGCTCGGCCCGGTGCCCGTCCCGCCCGACCGCCCCTTCGCCCTCGGCCGCCTCTAGCGTTGCGACTCCACGCTTGTCTCCTCAAGGGAGTGCGTTCGCGCTCCCTCCCCCTGAAAGGGGGAGGGTCAGGGTGGGGGTCGCGTGAGGTTGACCCCCTCCCGGCGAGCTTCGCTCGCCGACCTCCCCCTTCCAGGGGGAGGTCGGATCAGCAGCGCATCGGTTTCACGCCGATCCAGTGCACAGATGCAACGTGAACCTTTTGCAAGTGCCGCAACGCTAGCGATTTGGCCGGGCGCTGTCTCTGCGCATATAACCTTCCCGTGAGGGCGGTGCCGACCGCGCCCTGCGCCATTGTTCAGGCCAAGTCCGGGGCCTAACAAATGACGTGACGAATGACGCGGACCCGGTCGCCCAAAGTCGGTTGGGTCGACAAGCGATAACTGAGGAAGAACAGGTGCTTGGAACGGCAGTTTTCCGGTTTGGATCAGGAATCCTCACGATCATCGGCCTGCTGGGTCTGCTCGTGGTCGCGGGCGCGGCGCCGAACCCGGTCTCCGGGCCGAAGAAAGAGGATGGCGGTTTCCAGACCAGCGCGCCGTACGCCATCCTGATCGACGCCGAAACCGGGACGGTCCTGTTCGAGAAGAGCGCCGACGAGCTGACGGCGCCGTCGAGCCTCGCCAAGCTGATGACCGCCGAGGTCGTGTTCAACGAGATCACGCAGGGCCGGCTCAAGCCTCGACGACGAAATGATGATCAGCGAGAACGCCTGGCGCCGGGGCGGCGCGCCCTCGCGCACGTCCAGCATGTTCGCGCCGATCCACAGCCGGGTCAGGGTGGAGGATCTCCTGCACGGGCTGATCATCCAGTCCGCCAACGACGCCTGCGATCGCGCTTGCGCGAAGGGATTTCCGGCAACGAGCGCGCCTTCGCCGTTCTGATGAACAACGCGGGCGCGCGAACTCGGCCTCGTCAAATCCAACTTCGCCAATTCGACCGGCCTGCCCGACCCGGCCCAGAAAGTCACCGTGCGCGAGCTCGCCAAGCTCGCCCAGCACATCATCCGCACCTATCCGGACTTCTATCCGATCTACGGCGAGAGGGAGTTCACCTGGAACAAGATCCGCCAGCAGAACCGCAATCCGCTGCTCGCGCTCAATATCGGCGCCGACGGCATGAAGACCGGCTACACCGCGGAGGGCGGGTTACGGCCTGGTCGGCTCGGCCGTCCAGAACGGCTTGCGGCTGATCGTCGTGGTCAACGGCCTGAAGACGGCGAAGGACCGCGCCGACGAGGCGAAGAAACTGCTCGAATGGGGCTTCAGCGGGTTCGAGCAGCGCCCGCTGTTCGCCGAGGGGCAGACGATCGGCGAGGCCAAGGTGTTTGGCGGGCACGCAGGCCTCGGTGCCGCTGGTCGGCCCGCGCGCGATCTCGCTGCTGATTCCGCGCAACAGCAATGATCGGATCATCGCGCGAAGATCGTCTATACCGGGCCGGTGCCGGCGCCGGTCCAGGAGGGGCAGCAGATCGGCACGCTGAAGGTCTAGCGCGGCGACGAATGTCGCGCTCGAAGTGCCGCTGCAGGCAGCCGAAAGCGTCGAGCGCGGCAATCTCTCGCGGCGCGCCTTCGATGCGGCGTCGGAACTCGTCATCGGACTGTTCCGCGCCGGCATCAGCGAAGATATAGCGTCAGGCGGGCCGCGAGACATGCGCGGGCAAGTTCATCACGTTCGAAGGCGGCGAGGGCACCGGCAAGTCCACCCAGGCGGCGCTGCTGGCGGAGCGGCTGAAGGCGCTCGGCATCGACGTCGTGCTCACGCGCGAGCCCGGCGGCTCGGCCGGCGCGGAAGTCATCCGGCATGTCCTCCTGTCCGGCGCCGCCAAGCCGCTCGGCCCGGAGGCCGAGGCGATGCTGTTCGCGGCGGCGCGCGCCGATCACCTCGACCACGATCATCCGGCCGGCGCTCGCAGCGCGGCGACTGGGTGGTCTGCGACCGCTTCGTCGATTCGACCCGCGTCTATCAGGGCGCGCTCGGCAAGGTCGATCCGCGCCTGATCTGCGCGGCCTCGAGCGGGTGACCGTCGGCGACGCCATGCCCGACCTCACCTTCATCCTCGACGTCGCCCGCGAAGTCGGGCTTGCAGCGCGCGCGCAGCCGCCGCGGCGAGGGCGCGGCCGACCGCTTCGAGAACGAGGCGGCTGGATTTTCACGAAGCAGCTGCGCGACGCCTATCGGGAGATCGCCGCGCGACGAACCCGGCCGCTGCATCCTGATCGATGCGGACGCGGCCGAGGAGAAGGTCGCCGAGCGAGATCTGGACGCCGTGCGTCGAGCGGCTCGGCTCGGCCCCGGTCGAAATGGCGGCCGGGGTTCTGCGGCCGATGAGCGCGGCGCGAGCCGAGCCGGCCGCAACCGACGCCGCCGCATCCGCGCGACGACCGGCACGCTGTACGGCCATGCAGCGGCCGAGCAGGCGCTGCTCGCCGCCTATCGCAGCGGGCGCATGCCGCATGCCTGGCTGATCGGCGGCGCCCGCCGGCATCGGCAAGGCGACGCTCGCCTATCGCATGGCGCGCTTCGTGCTCGCCCATCCCGATCCCGCGGCGCCCGGCGGTGCAGGCGCGCGCCATCGCTCGCGGTCGCGCCCGACCATCCGGTCGCGCGCCGCGTCGCGGCGCAGGCGCAGGGCGATCTCCTGGTGCTGGAGCGCACGGATCAACGAGAAGACCGGCAAGCTGCTTCACAGGACATCCCGGTCGACGACGTGCGGCGCACGGTGTCGTTCTTCGGCTCGACCGCGGGCGAGGGCGGCTGGCGCGTCGCGATCGTCGATGCGGTCGACGAGCTCAACGCGGCCGGGCGCCAACGCGCTGCTCAAGATCCTGGAGGAGCCGCCGCGCGCGCTCCCTGCTGCTGCTCGTCAGCCACGCGCCGGCGCGCGCTGCTGCCGACCATCCGCTCGCGCTGCCGGCGTGCTGGCGCTGCGCCCGCTCGATCGGCCGACGATCGTGGCCGCCGCCGCCGCGGCGCTCGGACGCGACGCCGGCCGATCCCGATCTCGTCGAGGCGGCCGCCGCCGCCGACGGCAGCGTCGCGCGCGCGATCGCCCTGCTGCGGCGGGCCGCTGCTGGCCGTGCGCGAGCGCGTGCACGAACTGCTCGGCGCGCTGCCGGCGGTCGATCCGCGCGCGCTGCATGCGCTCGGCGACAGCCTCGACCGGGCCGACCGCGACGCCGCTCGACGCCTTCGTCGACACGGTGCGCGCGTGGCTGTCGGCGAGCTGCGCCGCGAGCCGCAGGAGCTCGGCCGCCTCGCGCCGCTGGCCGAGGTGTGGGAGCCGGCTCAACCGCGCCGCGACGCGACGTCGACGACCTACAATCTCGACCGCAAGCCGCTCGTTTTCGCCGTGTTCGGCTGGCTTGCCGAGGCCGCGCGCGGTTGATACCTCGTCTGCGGGCCGTCGTGGCCGTCGCCAGTCCCGGCCTGTCCACCTTGTGTCCTGGCGGAACTCAGTGCCTGCGAGCTCATCCGTAATGGCGTCGAAGCCGCTATTCTACATCACCACCGCGATCGCCTATCCGAACGGCGCCGCCGCATATCGGCCACGCCTATGAGGCGATCGCGACCGACGCGATCGCGCGCTTCATGCGGCTCGACGGCTACGACGTGTTCTTCCTGACCGGCACCGACGAGCACGGCATCAAGATGCTGCAGACCGCGGCCAAGGAGGGCATGACGCGCGCGCGAACTCGTCGAGCGCAACGTGCCGCGGTTCCAGGCCATGGTCGCGCGCATGAACTGCTCGAACGACGATTTCATCCGCACCACCGAGGAGCGCCACCACCGCTCGTCGCCAGGCGATCTGGGAGCGCATGGCGGCGAACGGCGACATCTATCTCGACGAAGTATGCCGGCTGGTACTCGGTGCGCGACGAGGCGTATCTACGGCGAGGACGAGACGACGCGTCGAGCGAGGACGGCGTGCGGCTGCGGACCGACCGGCACGCCGGTCGAATGGGTCGAGGAGGAGAGCTATTTCTTCCGGCTCTCGGCCTATCAGGACAAGCTGCTCGATCTCTACGCGCGCGCGCCCGATTTCGTGCTGCCGAAGGAGCGGCTGAACGAGGTGGCGAGCTTCGTGCGCGGCGGACTGCAGGACCTCTCGATCTCGCGCACCACCTTCGACTGGGGCATCCGCGTGCCGGGCGACCCCAAGCACATCATGTATGTGTGGGTCGACGCGCTGACGAATTACATCACCGGCGTCGGCTTCCCCGATACCGACAGCGAGATGTTCCGGCGCTACTGGCCGGCCGACCTGCACGTGATCGGCAAGGACATCGTGCGCTTCCACGCGGTCTACTGGCCGGCCTTCCTGATGTCGGCCGGCGTCGAGCTGCCGCGCCGCGTGTTCAGCCACGGCTTTCTGTTCAACCGCGGCGAGAAAATGTCGAAGTCGGTCGGCAACGTGATCGACCCGTTCGCGCTGGCCGACGCCTATGGCGTCGACCCGCTCCGCTATTTCTTCCTGCGCGAGGTTCCGTTCGGGCAGGACGGCAACTACAGCCACGAGGCGATCGTCGCGCGCATCAATGCCGATCTCGCCAACGATCTCGGCAATCTCGCGCAGCGCTCGCTGACCATGATCGGCGAAGGGGTTTGCCGGCCGGCTGCCGGCGCCGGGCGCGTTCACCGCGAACGACGAGGCGATCCTCGCTGCGGCCGACGCGATGATCGGCAAGGCGCGCGAGGCGATGGCGACCCAGCAGCTTCACCAGGTGCTGAACGCCGTCTGGGCGGTGGTCGCCGACGCCAATCGCTATTTCGCCGGCGAAGCGCCGTGGGCGCTCGCCAAGACGAACCCCGAGCGCCAGGGCACGGTGCTCTACGTCACCGCCGAGGTGCTGCGGCAGGTCGCGATCCTGGCGCAGCCCTTCATGCCCGAATCGGCCGCGCGAAGCTGCTCGACCTGCTCGGCGTTCCGGCCGACGAGCGCAGTTTCTCGACGCTCGGCGGCGCGACGCGGATCGCGCCGGGCATCGGCGCTGCCCGCCGCCCGCGCCGGTCTTCCCGCGCTATGTCGAACCGGCGGACCGGCAAGGAGACGGCCCCGCAATGATGCTCGTTCGCTGGGATGGTCTGAGTGTCTAAATCTTACGGGCGGGACAGCCCTCTTCGCGACAAGGCGCGCCCCTCGCGCGTCCCCCGGGTCGGCCCGGAGGTGGCGAGCGCGTAGGCGGCGCTCACGTTGACCGATCCGCCAACGGCGGCCACCCACTGGCGCTTGCAGGATATCCTGACGGATGATATCCTCTTAGCCAGAGGATATCATTGAGGTCGCCATGCAGGTCGCCAAATGGGGCAACAGCCTCGCGGTGCGGTTGCCCAAGAAGCTTGTCGAAGAGCTGAAGCTCAGGCCGGGCGATGAACTCGCTATCGTCGAGGCGTCGCAGCGGATGCTTGCGGTCACAAAGATCGATCGACGCAAGACGGCGCTGGAACGCATGGCTGCGCGGCGCTGGACCCCTCCGGACGACTACCGCTTCGATCGTGACGAGGCGCATGAGCGGTGAGCGTCTTCCTCGACACCAACATTCTCGTCTATGCGCAGACGAGCGGCGCCAAGGCCGACAAAGCGCGCGAGCTGCTCGGGGCCGGCGGCAAGTTGAGCGTTCAAGTGCTCAACGAATTCGTCGCCGTTACGCGGCGCAAGCTGCAGAAGGATTGGAACGAAATCGGCGAAGCGATCGACGACGCGCTGGCGCTCGTCGATCCGCCGCTGCCGATCACCTTCGATACACACGCGACGGCGATGTCGCTCGCGCGCGTCCACGACTTTTCCTTCTACGATGCGCTCATCGTCGCCTCGGCGCTTGAAGCGGGTTGTGATACGCTTTTCACTGAGGACATGCAGCACGGCCGAAGGGTCGAGAGTGTCGTCATCGTCAATCCGTTCGCGCCGCCATAAAAAGCCAATCTTCGCGCCTTCGCCAGCAGCCGTCTACGGCGCGAAAACAACGTGAGCCGGAAAGAACTTGATGATGCTCGTCGATTCCCACTGCCATCTGGATTTCCCCGACTTTGCGCCCGATCTCGACGGCGTCGTCGCGCGGGCGGAGGCCGGCGGGATCGGCCGCATGGTCACGATCTCGACCCGCGTTCGCCGGCACGACGCGCTGCTCGCCATCGCCGAGCGGTTTCCCTCCGTGTTCTGCTCGGTCGGCACGCATCCGCATCACGCCGCGGAAGAACGCGACGTGACGCTCGCCGAGCTGCGTCGACCGCGCCGCGCTGCCGAAGGTGGTCGCGATCGGCGAGGCGGGGCTCGACTATTTCTACGACCGCAGCCCGCGCGACGTGCAGGAGCGCGTGTTCCGCACCCACATCGCCGCGGCGCGCGAGAGCGGCCTGCCGCTCGTCATCCACACCCGCGACGCCGACGCCGACATGGCCCGCATTCTCGAGGAGGAAACCGGCAAGGCGAGCTTCGTCGCCGTGCTGCATTGCTTCACCGCGCGGCCGCGATCTTGCCCAGCGCGCGATCGCGCTCGGGCACTACATCTCCTTCACCGGCATTCTCACCTACAAGAAATCCGATGAGCTGCGCTCGATCGCAGCGACGCTGCCGCCCGACCGCATCCTGGTCGAAACCGACGCGCCCTATCTCGCCCCCAACTCCCGCCGCGGCAAGCGCAACGAGCCCGCTTTCGTGGCCGAGACGGCCAGGGTGCTGGCCGACACGCGCGGCGCCTCGCTCGAGACGATCGCCCGCGAGACCACCGAGAATTTTTTCCGGCTCTTCGCCAAGACGCCGCGGCCGGACGCAGCGGCAACGGCATGAAGAAACGATCACCGGCGCTCAAGCATTTCGTCGCCAGGGCTCGGCGCGTTCGGGCTTCGCCGCGACATTCCATGTATTGCGCGTCCCCCTCCCTTGGAGCTTCGCTCCCCTCCCTCCCTCGCTTGCGGGGGAGGGCCAGGGAGGGGGCGGCTGTCCAGCGTGGCTGGCCGCGCTCCGTGTGCGCGTGACGGGTCGAGGTGTTTGGAAGCTGGCATGACTCTTTCCGTCACCATTCTCGGCTGCGGCTCGTCCGGCGGGGTTCCGCGCCCGGCGCTCGGTTGGGGCGTCTGCGATCCGGACAATCCGAAAAACCGGCGGCGGCGCTGCTCGCTGCTGATCGAGCAGACCGGCGCGCACGGGCGCACGTCGGTGCTGGTCGACACCTCGCCCGATCTGCGCGAGCAGCTCATCGACGCCAAGGTCGACTGGCTCGACGGCGTGCTGTACACGCACGAGCATGCCGACCACACCCACGGCATCGACGATCTGCGCGCGCTTTCCATGAAGCATCAGCGGCGGCTCGACGTCTATGTCGACGAGCCCACCTGGCGTGTGCTTTTCATGCGGTTCGGCTACTGCTTCGTCACGCCGCCGGGCAGCAACTACCCGCCGATCGCGCGGGAGCATCGCATCAAGGCGGGCGAGCCGCTCGTGATCAAGGGGGAGGGCGGGGCGATCCCCGTCCTGCCGTTCCTGCAGGACCATGGCGACATCCCCTCGCTCGGCTTCCGCTTCGGCGCCGTCGCCTATTCGAGCGATCTCGTGAACCTCCCGGAGGAGAGCGTCGAGGCGCTGGCGGGGCTCGACCTGTGGATCGTCGACGCGCTGCGCGACCGCCCGCATCCGAGCCACTTCAACGTCGATCAGGCGCTCGCCTGGATCGAACGGATCAAGCCGAAGCGCGCAATCCTCACCAATCTGCACAGCGATCTCGACTTCGAGGCGCTGAAGATGCGCCTGCCGGCGCATATCGAGCCCGCCTTTGACGGGCTGCGGGTGACGGTCTGAACCGCGCCCGGCGGCGCGGCCCCGGTTTGCGGCCAAACCAGCGCTATCGCGCGTGCCCGCGTGTGGAAATGGCTTCATCGCCGCCTTGCAGCCGAAAGCCCCGATGCGTAAGTAACCGCAAGCCGCCTTGAGGCCTTTGCCATGGTCGTCGTGCTCGATACCGTCAATGCGCCGCTCCGGCCGCGCCATCCCGAAAAGGCTCGGCGGCCCGACGCGCCTCTCGCGCCGAAGCCCGACTGGATCCGCGTGAAGGCGCCGGTGTCCAGGGGCTATGGCGAGACCCACGCCATCGTGCGCGCGAACGGGCTGCACACCGTCTGCGAGGAGGCGGGCTGCCCCAATATCGGCGAATGCTGGGACAAGAAGCACGCCACCTTCATGATCATGGGCGACACCTGCACGCGCGCCTGCGCCTTCTGCAATGTGAAGACCGGGCTGCCCGGACCGCTCGACCCGGCCGAGCCCGAGCGCCGTCGCAAGGCGAGCGCCAAGCTCGGGCTTGCGCATGTCGTCGTCACCTCGGTCGATCGCGACGATCTCGACGGACGGCGGCGCAGAGCATTTCGCCGCGGTGATCCGCGCGATCCGCGCGCGCGTCGCCCGCGACCACGATCGAGGTGCTGACGCCCGATTTCCTGCGCAAGCCGGGCGCGGTGGCGACGGTGGTCGCCGCGCGGCCGGACGTGTTCAACCACAATCTGGAAACCGTGCCGTCGCGTTATCTCACGGTGCGGCCCGGCGCGCGCTATTTCCACTCGATCCGGCTGCTGCAGCAGGTCAAGGAACTCGATCCGCTCGATGTTCACCAAGTCGGGCATCATGGTCGGCCTCGGCGAGAAGCGGAACGAGGTGCTGCAGGTGATGGACGATCTGCGCTCGGCCGACGTCGATTTCCTCACCATCGGCCAGTATCTGCAGCCGACGCGCAAGCATCACCCGGTGGAGCGCTTCGTGCCGCCGGACGAGTTCAAGGCGTTTGAAACGATCGCCTACGCCAAGGGCTTTCTGATGGTCTCGGCGTCGCCCCTGACGCGCTCCTCGCATCATGCCGGCGACGACTTCCAGCGCCTCAAAGCCGCGCGCGCGGGCGGGCGCTAGTCGCGATGCCGCAGTTCAAGGCCAGACGCCGCGTGCGACATTCTGCGACGGACATGTTCGCGCTCGTCGTCGACATCGAGCGCTATCCCGAATTCGTGCCGCTCTGCAGCGACATGCGCGTGCGCGGGCGCACGCAGATCGCCGAGGGGGTCGAGGTCGCGATCGCCGCATGACGATCGCCTACAAGGTCGTCCGCGAAAATTTCACCACCCGGGTCACCCTGCACCGGCCCGAACTGCGGATCCCGGTCGAGTATCTCGACGGGCCGCTGCATGTGCTGTCGAACCGCTGGACGTTCCGGCCGCTGGGCGAGCGGACGTGCGAGGTCGAGTTCTACATCGATTACGAGTTCAAGAGCCGCATCCTGGGCGTGCTCATGGGCGCGATGTTCGACGCGGCGTTCCGCCGCTTCGCCTCGGCGTTCGAAAAGCGCGCCGACGAGATTTACGGAATCGGCGGCGCGCGCGTCATCGCCTCCGGTTAGCCTGGCGCGGCTGAAGCGTCGGTTCCGGCGGCGAGGGTCTCCAACAGGGCGAGCGCCACGGCGACCGAGCGCAGGCGCACGTCTTGCCGCCCGATATCGCCGAATCGTTCCTCCCGCCGGATGGTCCGGCCGTCCCGCGCCGCGGCGGCGAAATGGACGAGGCCGACCGGCTTGTCCGCCGAGCCGCCGCCCGGCCCGGCGATGCCGGTGATCGCCACCGCGAGATCCGCGGGCGAGCGGGCGAGCGCGCCCGCCGCCATCGCCTCCGCGCGTCTCGCGGCTGACCGCGCCGTGCCGCTTCGAGCATCGCCGCGGGCACGCCGAGCATCGTCTGCCTTGGCCTCGTTCGAATAGGTGACGAAGCCGCGCTCGAACACGTCGGACGAGCCGGCGATGTCGGTCAGCGCCGCCGCGACGAGGCCGCCGGTGCAGGACTTCGCGGTCGCGACGGTGAAGCCGCCGTCCCGGCATAGCGAGAGGACGCGCCGGCCGCCTTGCCGAGCGCGTCCGGCGTGACCGCCGCCTGCGCCAAGGCCGCGCCGGTCTCGCTCACGGCGCGGTCCAGGGCAGCCGGACGGTCGCGGTCGCAAAGGCGGCGATGCCCTCGCGCCGGCCGGTGAAGCCGAGCTTCTCGCTGGTGGTCGCCTTGACGGCGACGCGGTCGGGCGCGATCCCGGCAATCTCGGCGATGCGCGCGCGCATCGCGTCGCGATGCGGGCCGATCCGCGGCGCCTCGCAGACGATCGTGACGTCGAGATGCGCGATCCGGCCGCCGCGCTGCGCGCACGCGCTCGACCGCGAAGGCGAGGAAGCGGTCCGACGAGGCGCCCCGCCATTGCGGGTCGCTCGGCGGGAAATGCGTGCCGATGTCGCCGTCGGCCAGCGCGCCGAGGATCGCGTCGACCAGCGCGTGCAGCGCGACGTCGGCGTCGGAATGGCCGGCGACGCCGCGGTCGTGCGGGATGCGGACGCCGCCGAGCCTGACGTGATCGCCGGCGCTGAAGGCATGGACGTCGAAGCCGGCGCCGGTCCGGACGTCGCCCGAGCGCCGCGAGGCTCTCGCGCTCGGCGCGCGCGAAATCCTCCGCCGTGGTGAGCTTGATGTTGCCGGCCTCGCCCGCGAACACGCCGACCGCCATGCCGGCCCATTCGGCCAGCGCGGCATCGTCGGTGAAGTCGTCGCGCCCGGCCGCGCGCGCCTTGCGATGCGCGGCGAGGAGGGCGGCGAAGGCGAAGGCCTGCGGCGTCTGCACGGCGCGCAAGCGCGCGCGGTCGAGCGTCTCCGACGACCCGGCCGGTCGCGTCGACCGCCTTGATCGTGTCGGTGACCGGCAGGCCCGGGATGGCGGCGCCGTCCGCGGCCGGCCGCGATCGCCCGCGAGATCAGCGCCGCCGAGGCGAACGGCCGCGCCGCGTCATGCACCAGCACGATGTCCGGCGCGTGCGGCGCGCAAGCGCCTCCAGCCCGGCGCAGCACCGAGGCCTGCCGGGTCGCGCCGCCGACGACCGGCGGCAGCAGCCGGCAGGCCGTCGGCGGCCGCGCTGAAACAGGCGGTCGTCGTCGCGGATGGATGACCGGCTGGACAAGCTCGTATTTCGGCGTGGGCCGGCGAACAGCAGCAGGCTGCGGCGCAGCACAGGAACTGCCGCCGATCATCCTGTATTGCTTGGGCAAATCGCCGCCGGCGCGCACGCCGCGCCCGCCGGCGACCACGATCGCTGCGACTGCGCCCGGCATCGTTTTCGAACTCCTGGCGCGAGGCTTCGCGCGACTGGGCCAGCTCATCCGCGCCAGCTGGAGGCGGCCGCAAGCGACCGGATCGCCGTGCGCCTGGGCAGGGACTTGATGCTCCGTTTAGCGGGTTCGATCAGCCGAGCAAGGTCCATCTTGCGGTTCGGGAACAGGTTTGCGGACGATCGCATTTCGCAGCTGCGAAGCACTTGCGCGCGAGCGAGATTTGGCTAATATCTATGCACGACGCAAGTCGCCCATTTCATAGGCAAGCATGACGGTCACGTCTCACGGCGCCGGAGCCGACACATCAGGCTCGGCCCGCTCGCGCTTGCCGAACCGGGTGATGCTCGCGCCGATGTCGGGCGTCACCGACGCGCCGTTCCGCCGTCTGGCGGCGCGAGCTTGGGGCCGGGCTGGTCGTCTCGGAGATGACCGCCTGCGCCGCGCTGGCGCGAAGGCCGGCGCACCGAATGCGGCTGCGGATCCGAAGGCACGGCGACCGGCCCGCACGTGGTGCAGCTCGCCGGCTGCGAGCCGCACTGGATGGCCGAAGGCGCGCGCATCGCCGCCGGCGCAGGGCGCCGACATCATCGACATCAACATGGGCTGCCCGGCCAAGCAGCGTGACCGGCGGCGCAGGCCGGCTCGGCGCTGATGCGCGATCTCGACCATGCGCTGTCGCCTGATCGAGGCGACGGTCGCCGCGGTCGCCGTGCCGGTGACGCTGAAGATGCGGCTCGGCTGGGACGATCGAGTCGATCAACGCGCCGGAGCTGGCGCGGCGCGCCGAAGCCGCCGGCGTCCGCATGATCACCGTGCATGGCCGCACCCGCTGCCAGTTCTACACAGGGCAGCGCCGACTGGACGCGCGGTGCGCGCCGTCAAGCAGGCGGTCTCGATTCCGGTCGTCGTCAATGGCGACATCACGAGCTTCGCCGACGCCGACGCGGCGCTCGCGCAGTCCGGCGCCGACGCCGTGATGGTCGGCCGCGCCGCGCAGGGCCGGCCCTGGCTGCCCGGCCAGCTCGCCCGCTATCTCGCGACCGGCGAGCCGCGAGCGGCGCGCCGCCGCTCGCCGTCCAGCTCGCGTTCGCGCTGCGCGCTCTACGAGGAGATGCTCGCGCACCACGGCGTGCGGATCGGCGCTGCGCATGCGCGCAAGCATCTCGGCTGGGCGCTCGACGCCGCGGCATCGAGACGCCGGCGCCGCGCCGGACGCGCTCAAGGCTTGCGCCGCGCATGTGCTGACAGCCGAACGATCCGGCCGCGACGTGCGCCGCCGGCTCGCGCGACGCGTTCGCCGCCATGACCTGGCGGGCCGCCGCATGAGGCTCGCGACATGGCGAACGCTCATTCGGCCCGCCACGCCATGCTGTCGTGACGCGGGACGCGGCCGACGCGGTGCTCAACGCGCTGCCGCATCCGGTGATCATGGTCGGCGCCGGACGGCAAGATCGCCGACGCCAACGTCGCGGCGGAAGCGTTCTTCGACGTCTCGGCGCCGCTGCTGCGCCGCCACGTGCTGCGCGACCTGGTGCCGTTCGGCAGTCCGCTGCTCGCGCTGATCGACCAGGTGCGCAGCCGCGGCGCGGCCGTCAACGAATACAAGGTCGATCTCGGCACGCCGCGCAATCCGGGCGACCGCCTCGTCGATCTCCATGTCGCGCCCGCTGCCGGAGCGGCCCGGCCATGTCGTCGTGATGCTGCAGGAGCGCACCATCGCCGACAAGATGGACCGCCAGCTCACCCATCGCGGCGCCGCGCGCTCGGTGACCGCGCTCGCCGCCATGCTGGCGCACGAGATCAAGAACCCGCTGTCCGGCATCCGCGGCGCGGCGCAGCTGCTCGAGCAGTCGGCCGGCGACGACGACCGCACGCTGACGCGGCTGATCTGCGACGAGACCGACCGCATCGTGAAGCTGGTCGACCGCATGGAGGTGTTCTCCGACGAGCGGCCGGTCGAGCGCGAGCCGGTCAACATCCACGTCGTGCTCGACCACGTGAAGCGGCTCGCGCAGTCCGGCTTTGCCCGCCACATCCGGTTCGTCGAGGACTACGATCCGTCGCTGCCGCCGGTGCTCGCCAACCGCGACCAGCTCATCCAGGTGTTCCTCAATCTGGTGAAGAACGCCGCCGAGGCGATCGGCCCGAACGCGACCGACGGCGAGATCCAGCTGACCACCGCGTTCCGCCCGGGCGTGCGGCTGTCGCTGCCCGGCAGCAAGACGCGCGTGTCGCTGCCGCTCGAATTCTGCGTCAAGGACAACGGGCCGGGCGTGCCCGACGACCTGCTGCCGCACCTGTTCGATCCGTTCGTGACCACCAAGCCGACCGGCACCGGCCTCGGCCTTGCGCTGGTCGCCAAGATCATCGGCGATCACGGCGGCATCATCGAATGCGAGTCGCAGCCGCGCCGCACGGTCTTCCGCGTGCTGATGCCGATGTACACTGGCGACGACGCCGAGCCGGGCGGCGCCGAACCTGAGACGAGGATGATGATGCCGACGGGACGCATTCTGGTCGCCGACGACGACGCCGCGATCCGCACCGTGCTCAACCAGGCGCTGTCGCGCGCCGGCTACGAGGTGCGCTCGACCGGCAACGCCGCGACGCTGTGGCGCTGGGTCAGCCAGGGCGAGGGCGATCTCGTCATCACCGACGTCGTGATGCCGGACGAGAACGCCTTCGACCTGCTGCCGCGCATCAAGAAGCTGCGGCCCGATCTGCCGGTCATCGTGATGAGCGCGCAGAACACCTTCATGACCGCGATCCGCGCCTCCGAGCGCGGCGCCTACGAATATCTGCCGAAGCCGTTCGACCTGAAGGAGCTGATCGCGATCGTCGGCCGCGCGCTGTCCGAGCCGAAGGAGCGCGCGTCGAAGCCGGCGCAGCCGGAGGAGCTGCGACTCCATTCCGCTGGTCGGCCGCTCGCCGGCGATGCAGGAAATCTACCGCGTGCTCGCGCGGCTGATGCAGACCGACCTCACGGTGATGATCACCGGCGAGTCCGGCACCGGCAAGGAACTGGTCGCGCGCGCGCTGCACGACTACGGCAAGCGCCGCAACGGGCCCGTTCGTCGCCATCAACATGGCGGCGATCCCGCGCGACCTGATCGAGTCCGAACTGTTCGGCCACGAGAAGGGCGCCTTCACCGGCGCCAACGCGCGCAGCGCCGGCCGCTTCGAGCAGGCCGAGGGCGGCACGCTGTTCCTCGACGAGATCGGCGACATGCCGATGGAGGCGCAGACGCGGCTGCTGCGCGTGCTGCAGCAGGGCGAATACACGACGGTCGGCGGCCGCACGCCGATCAAGACCGACGTGCGCATCGTCGCCGCCACCAACAAGGATCTGCGCATCCTGATCCAGCAGGGCCTGTTCCGCGAGGATCTGTTCTTCCGCCTCAACGTCGTGCCGCTGCGGCTGCCGCCGCTGCGCGAGCGCACCGAGGACATTCCCGACCTGGTCCGCCACTTCTTCACGCAGGCCGAGCGCGAAGGCCTGCCGCCGAAGCAGATCGAGCAGGCCGCGCTCGACCGGCTGAAGCGCTATCGCTGGCCGGGCAATGTGCGCGAACTGGAGAACCTGGCGCGCCGTCTCGCCGCGCTCTATCCGCAGGAGACGATCACCGCCGCGGTCATCGAGGCCGAACTGGCGCAGCCCGCCGTGCGCGCGACGCCCGACGAGCCGCGTCTCGAGGACAACCTGTCGGCCGCCGTCGAGCGCCATCTCGCGCGCTATTTCGCCGGCTTCGGCGACGGCCTGCCGCCGCCCGGCCTCTATCACCGCATCCTGCGCGAGGTGGAATATCCGCTGCTGTCGGCCGCGCTGGCCGCCACCCGCGGCAACCAGATCCAGGCCGCCGATCTGCTCGGCCTCAACCGCAACACGCTGCGCAAGAAGATCCGCGACCTCGACATCCAGGTGATCCGCACGACCGGCTGACTTCAGTGATTTGCGCCGGTCTGACCGCGAGCGTCGCCGCGGATTTGTCTCAATTCGGCAACATTGTTGTATAAACGCCTCAGTGCGGCGTGGCGTGCGCGCGCATTCTCATATCGTCATGAACGCGCCGCACGGGCTCTGCTGAGCGGGAACTCATGGCAACGGTCGACGACGCCGGCGACCGGCGAATTCGCGAGCGCGGTCAACGCCCGGCGCCGGCGTTGCGACCGGCATTGTCGGGCCGATCGCGGTCGGCGTCGCCCTGCTCTCGGCGCTGGTCACCTTCCTGGTCCTCGCCGGCCTGACGCCGATCGCGCCGACCCACAAGGTCGTCGTCACGCCTGCTGCTGGTCAACGGCGCCGCGGTGCTTCCTGCTGCTCGGGATCATCGGCCGCGAGGTCTGGCAGATCGTGCAGGCGCGCCGGCGCGGCCGGGCCGGCGCGCGGCTGCATGTGCGCATCGTCGGCCTGTTCTCGGTCATCGCCGCGGCGCCCGCGATCCTCGTCGCGGTCGTCGCCAGCGTCACGCTCGATCGCGGCCTCGACCGCTTGTTTTCGACGCGCACCCGCAGCGGTGATCGCAGAACTCGCTGATCGTCGCCGAGGCCTATCTGCGCGAGCACGCGCAGATGCATCCGCGGCGACATCCATGGCGATGGCCATCGACATCGCCCGCGCCAAGCCGCTGTTCGACCAGGACCGCGACCGCTTCCGCCAGTTCCTGACCGGCGCAGGCGTCGGTGCGCGGCCTGCCCGGCGCGATGATGATCCGGCCGCGACCAGAGCGTCGATCGACAAGGCCGACATCAAGACCGATCAGCGAACTTCGCGCTGCCGTCGCCAGACCGACACTCGCCAACATCGGCGAGGCCGAGCCGCAGGTCGTGCTGCATCCCGAGCGCCAACTACGTCGCCGCGGTCGATCAAGCTGCGCAGCTACGACGACACCTATCTCTACGTCGCGCGCCCGCTCGATCCGCGGGTGGTCGCGCAACTCGCGCGACACGCAGACGAGCGTCAGCGAATACGCCAGCGCTCGAGGCGCGCCGGCTCGGCGTGCAGATCGCCTTCGCGCTGATGTACACGGTGATCGCGCTGATCGTGCTGCTGTCGGCGGTCTGGATCGGCCTCAACTTCGCCAACCGCCTGGTCGCGCCGATCCGCCGCCTGATCGGCGCGGCCAACATCGTGTCGACCGGCAATCTCTACGTCCAGGTGCCGGTGCGGCGGTCGGAGGGCGACCTCGCCCAGCTCGGCGAGACCTTCAACAAGATGACGCACGGAGCTGCGCACGCAGCGCGACGACATCGTGCGCGCCCGCGACCTGATCGACAGCCGCCGCCGCTTCACCGAGGCGGTGCTGGCCGGCGCCAGCGCCGGCGTGATCGGCGTCGACGCCGACGGGCAGCATCAGCATCCTCAACCGCTCCGCCGAGAAGCTGATCGGCGTCAGCGAGGCCGAGGCGCTCGGCCAGCCGCTCGCCGAGGTCGTGCCGGAACTCGCCGACATGTTCGCCGGCGCGCAGCTCGGCGCGCAGCGCCTCGTGCAGGGCCAGGTGACGATCAGCCGCGGCGGCCGCGAGCGCACCCTGTCGGTGCGCGTCACCACCGAGCAGTCGGCCGAGCCCGGAGCACGGCTACGTCGTCACGCTCGACGACATCACCGAGCTCGTCGCCGCGCAGCGCACCTCGGCCTGGGCCGACGTCGCGCGCCGCATCGCCCACGAGATCAAGAACCCGCTGACGCCGATCCAGCTCTCGGCCGAGCGCCTGCGCCGCAAGTACGGCAAGGTCATCACCGAGGATCGCGCCGGTCTTCGAGCAGTGCACCGACACGATCATCCGCCAGGTCGACGACATCCAGCGCATGGTCGACGAGTTCTCGCGCTTCGCGCGCATGCCGAAGCCGGTGATCGCCGCCGAGGACGTCGCCGACACCGTGCGCCAGGTCGTGTTCCTGATGCGGGTCGGCCACCCCGACATCGACATCGAGGTCGGATCTGCCGGAAGACCCGATGCCGGCGCACTTCGACCGCCGGCTGATCTCGCAGGCGCTCACCAACATCATCAAGAACGCGACCGAGGCGATCGCCGCCGTGCCGCCGGACGAGCTCGGCACGCGGCCGCATCGGCGTCAGCGCCGCGCGCGACGGCGACGACATCGTCATCGACGTCGATCGACAACGGCATCGGCCTGCCGAAGGAGAACCGCAGCCGGCTGCTCGAGCCCTACGTGACGACGCGCGAGAAGGGCACCGGCCTCGGCCTCGCCATCGTCGGCAAGATCCTCGAGGAGCACGGCGGCGGCATCGAACTGCACGACGCCGCCGGACAAGATCGCCGGGCGCGCGGGGCGCCTGGATCCGGCTGCGCTTCGCGGCCGAGCCGGTCGCCGCGGCGACGCCGACAGTCGACTGCCACGAGCACTCGCAGCTGAGCAGACACGAGCGAGCTGAACATGGCGTCCGACATTCTGATCGTCGACGACGAAGCCGACATCCGCGAACTGGTCGCCGGCATCCTGCAGGACGAGGGCTACGACACGCGCACCGCGCGCGACAGCGACGACGCGCTCGCCGCCATCGAACGCGCGCCGGCCGCACCTCGTCTTCCTCGACATCTGGCTGCAGGGCAGCCGGCTCGACGGCCTGCAGCTGCTCGACGTCGTCAAGGAGCGAGCATCCCGACCTGCCGGTCGTGATGATCTCCGGCCACGGCAACATCGAGACCGCGGTCTCGGCGATCAAGCAGGGCGCCTACGACTTCATCGAGAAGCCGTTCAAGGCCGACCGGCTCGTGCTGGTCGCCGAGCGCGCGCTCGAAACCTCGCGGCTGCAAGCGCGAGGTGAAGGAGCTCAAGCAGCTGGCGCCGTTCGCCGACCGAGCCTGATCGGCACGTCGCCGGCGATCAACCAGCTGCGCCAGACGATCGAGAAGGTCGCGCCGACCAACAGCCGCATCCTGATCGTCGGCCCGTCCGGCGCCGGCAAGGAACTGGCCGCGCGCACCATCCACGCGCTGTCGGCCCGCGCCGAGCGGGCCGTTCGTCGTCATCAACGCCGCCGCGATCACGCCCGAGCGCATGGAGATCGAGCTGTTCGGCGTCGAGCAGGCGAACGGCAGCGCAGAGGCGCAAGGTCGGCGCGCTCGAGGAGGCGCACGGCGGCACGCTGTTCATCGACGAGATCGCCGACATGCCGCGCGAGACGCAGAACAAGATCCTGCGCGTGCTGGTCGACCAGACCTTCCAGCGGGTCGGCGGCACGCACCAAGGTCGCGGTCGACGTGCGCATCATCTCCTCGACCGCCGCAATCTCGAAGCCGAGATCGCCGCCGGCCGCTTCCGCGAGGATCTCTATCACCGCCTGTCGGTCGTGCCGATCCGCGTGCCGCCGCTCGCCGAGCGGCGCGAGGACATTCCCGAGCTGGTCGAGCTACTTCATGGAGCAGATTTCGCAGTCGACCGGCCTGCCCAAGCGCCGCATCGGCGACGACGCGCATGGCGGTGCTGCAGTCGCACGACTGGCCGGGCAACGTCCGCCAGCTGCGCAACAACGTCGAGCGGCTGATGATCCTCGCCGGCGGCGATCCCGACGCGGTGATCACCGCCAACATGCTGCCGCCGGACGTCGGCTCGATGGTGCCGACCATGCCGCACGGCAACGGCGGCGAGCAGCTGATGGGCCTGCCGCTGCGCGAGGCGCGCGAGATGTTCGAGCGCGAATATCTGCTCGCCCAGATCAACCGCTTCGGCGGCAACATCTCGCGCACCGCCGAGTTCGTCGGCATGGAGCGCTCGGCGCTGCATCGCAAGCTGAAGGCGCTGGGGATGGATTGAGCCGGATCGCGATGTCGCGCATCGCCTATGTCAACGGCCGCTATCGGCCGCACCGCGACGCCGCCGTGCATGTCGAGGACCGCGGCTACCAGTTCGCCGACGGCGTCTACGAGGTCTGCGAGGTGCAGGGCGGCCGGCTGGTCGACGAGCGCCGCCACCTGGAGCGGCTGCGCCGCTCGCTCTCGCGAACTGCGCATCGCGCTGCCGATGCCGCTGCGGCGCTCGGCGTCGTGCTGCACGAGGTCGTGCGCCGCAACCGCGTCGCCGACGGCATCGTCTATCTGCAGGTCACCCGCGGCGTCGCGCGGCGCGATCATGCCTTTCCGCCGCCCGGCGACGCCGCCGGCGATCGTCGTCACCGCGCGCCGGCTCGATCGCGGCCAGCGGCGAGCGCCCGGCGCAGACGGGCATCGCCGTCATCACCGTGCCGGAGAACCGCTGGGAGCGGGTCGACATCAAGTCGGTCGCGCTGCTGCCCAACGTGCTCGCCAAGCAGGCCGCGCGCGAGCAGGGCGCCCGCGAGGCCTGGTTCGTCGACCGCGACGGCTACGTCACCGAGGGCGTCGTCGTCGCAACGCCTGGATCGTCACCCGCGACGGCGAGCTGCGTCACCCGCCCGGCCGACCACGACATCCTGCGCGGCATCACCCGCGACCGTGGTGCTCGACGTCGCTCGCGGCGACGCAGGACTCGGCTTCGAGGAGCGCGCCGTTCACGGTGGAGGAGGCCCATCGCCGCGCGCGAGGCCTTCATCACCGTCGGCGAGCCAGATCGTGCATGCCGGTCGTGCGGATCGACGGCCACGCCGATCGGCAACGGCACGCCCGGGCCGGTCGCCGCCGCGCTGCGCCGGCGATTCCACAGGCATGCGGAATTCTCCTGATAGCCGGAACGCGGATGTCCGCCAGCCGTGGATGCTGTCAACTTGGGCTTGCGCTGCTCCGGCGCGGTGCCATCTAATGTCATTGCCCACGCCTGTTCGGCTCGTCACCGGGAGACGTGTGGCCGGGCGCGAAAAAATCGCAACTCGCTGAACGGGGCCCGCGAGCAAAAACGGAAACAACGGCCATGGCAGCCGAACGAGCACAAAATCTACAGGACACCTTCCTCAATCACGTCCGCAAGAGCAAGATCGCCGCTCACGATCTTTCTGGTGAACGGCGTGAAGCTGCAGGGCGTCGTGACCTGGTTCGATAATTTCTGCGTGCTGCTGCGGCGCGACGGCCACTCGCAGCTCGTCTACAAGCACGCGATCTCGACCATCATGCCGGGCCACCCGATCCAGCTGTTCGAAGGCGCCGAAGAAGCGCCGCGGAAAAGGTCTGATTGGAGCCCCGACGTCGCGACACGCGCACTGGAACGCCTGAGCCCGCCGGCGGGCTCGGGCAGCGGCACGCGCGATCGTCATCGGGCCCTATCTGCGGGCGCGCGAACCCGGCGCGGAGCGCGAGCCGCGCGCGGCAGGGCGCAGCGCTCGCCGCAGGCGCGGCTCGACGAGGCGGTCGGCCTCGCGCGCGCCATCGATCTCGACGTCGTCGAACGCGGGCATCGTCACGCTCGGCGGCGATCCGCCCCGCCACCTATCTCGGCAAGGGCAAGGTCGAGGAGATCGCCGGCCTCGTGAAAAGCCTCGAGGCCGGCCTCGTCGTGATCGATTGCGCGCTCTCGCCGGTGCAGCAGCGCAATCTGGAGAAGGCCTGGAACGCCAAGGTCATCGACCGCACCGGGCTGATCCTGGAAATCTTCGGCCGGCGCGCGCGCACGCGCGAAGGCGCGCTGCAGGTCGAGCTCGCCCATCTCACCTACCAGCAGAGCCGGCTGGTGCGCTCCTGGACCCATCTGGAGCGCCAGCGCGGCGGCTTCGGCTTTCTCGGCGGCCCCGGCGAGACCCAGATCGAGACCGACCGCCGCCTGATCGACGAGCGCATCGCGCGCATCGAGCGCGAGCTCGAAGGCGTCAAGCGCACGCGCAAGCTGCACCGCGACGAGCCGCAAGCGCGTGCCGTATCCGATCGTCGCGCTGGTCGGCTACACCAATGCCGGCAAGTCGACGCTGTTCAACCGGCTGACCAGCGCCGAGCGTGCTGTCGACCGACATGCTGTTCGCGACGCTCGATCCGACGCTGCGCGCGGTCGAGCTGCCGCACGGCGCGCGCATCATCCTGTCCGACACGGTCGGCTTCATCTCCGACCTGCCGACCATGCTGGTCGCCGCCTTCCGCGCCACGCTGGAAGAGGTGATCGAGGCCGACCTCATCCTGCATGTGCGCGACGTCTCGCACGGCGACACCGAGGCGCAGGCGCACGACGTCGAAGAGGTGCTGCGACGAACTCGGCATCGAGCCCGAGGACGGCCGCGCATGATCGAGGTCTGGAACAAGATCGACCGCCTCGATGCGGCGGAGCGCGAGCGCCTCGCCAATCTCGCCGAGCGGCAGCCGCCGGAGCGCCGGCCGGTGCTGGTGTCGGCCCTGACCGGGGAGGGGATCGATGCGCTCGATCGCCGCGATCGAGGCGCGCCTCGCGCGCTCGCGCGTCACGCTCGACCGTCGACCTCGATCCGGCCGACGGCGCCGGCGTGAGCTGGCTGCATCGCCACGCCGAGGTGCTCGACAAGGCGACTGACGGAGGACGGCCGGACTCGCGGTGACGCGTCCGCGTCGATCCGACCAAGGCCGGGGTCGTGCGCGGCGAAGTTCGGCGCGCGCATCCGCGCCGCGAGTTGAAGCCGTCGCGCGCAATTACCCGCCGCTTCAGGCGCGCTCCGCCTCCTTCGCCTCGTCCCACAGCGCGTCCATCTCGGCGAGCGTCGCCTGCTCGGGCGCTTGCCCCTGCGCCGCGAGCGCGCGCTCGATCGAGGCGAAGCGCCGCTCGAATTTCACGTTGGTCTCGCGCAAGCGCCGCTTCCGGATCGGCGTCGAGATGGCGGGCGAGGTTGACGACGGCGAACAGCAGATCGCCGACTTCCGCCGCCGGCCTCGCGCTTTGTCGCCCGCCTCGATCGCCTGCTTCGATCTCGTCGGTCTCCTCGCGGATCTTGGCGAGCACCGCCAGCGGATCGTTCCAGTCGAAGCCGACCTGGCCGGCCTTCTCCTGCAGCTTGAGCGCGCGGGTCAGGGCGGGCAGGGCGACCGGCACGCCGGCGAGCGCACCCGCTCGCTCGGCCGGCGCGCCGCCGCGCGCCTTGGCGCGTTCGGCCTTCTCCTCGGCCTTGATGCGGTCCCACAGGCCTTCGACCGCCTCGGGCGAAAGCCCGCGCGCCTCGCCGAACACATGCGGATGCCGGCGGATCAGCTTGGCGGTGATGGCCTCGACCACGTCGCCGAAGTCGAACGCGCCCTGCTCCTCCGCCATGCGGGCGTGGAACACGACCTGGAGCAGGAGGTCGCCCAGTTCGTCCCGCAGGTCGACGAGATCGCCGCGCGCGATCGCGTCGGCGACCTCGTAGGCTTCCTCGATCGTGTAGGGCGCGATGCGTCGCGAAGTCCTGCTCGAGGTCCCAGGGGCAGCCGCGTGCCGGGCGTGCGCAGCGCCGCCATGATCTCGATCAGCCGGGGAATGTCGCGGGAAGGGGTCATGCCGCTCCCCGGCAGCGCAGGATGTTCATCGCCTTCAGGCCCATCACCACCTCTCCGCTCTGATTGAGAACCTCGATCTGCGTCCGCACCATGCCGCGATCCGGCTTCGAGCGCGACCGGCTGGCTTCGAGGATGCGCACGCGAATGCGTAATTCGTCGCCGGGACGCACCGGCTTGTACCAGCGCAGCTCGTCGAGGCCCGGGCTCGCGAGGCTCGCGACCTTTGAGAGGTAGTGGTCGGCATAGAGCCGCATCAGCAGCGCCGAGGTGTGCCAGCCGCTCGCGATCAGCCCGCCGAACGGGCCGGCCGCCGCCTTCTCGGGGTCGGCGTGCATATCCTGCGGATCGAATCTGCGGCCGAACTCGAGGACCTCGGTCTCGGTCACGGCGACCGGTCCGTAAACCCCTTCGAAGCCGGGGCGGTAGTCCTCGAAATAGCGGTCGTCAATCGGCGTCGAAAATTCCGACGGGCTCATTCACGAACTCTCCTCACAGCCAAGGCTTGGACCGGCGACAGGTAAAGCACGCCGGCCGCGCCAGCGGAACTTAAACGGGGATTGGCGGTGGGTGGCGTCGCGGACAAGAGCGTGGTTCAGGACGGCCTCGCCGGCCGGCCCGGACCCTCGGCCAAAAGTTCGGCCCGCGTGCCGTGATTCGCATAAGAGATATTATGGAATATTTATCGCCACCCGGGACGGTGCTGATTTAGCGTTTTCACACAGGCATTTGCGGGCGGAACTGAAGGAAAGCGCCCCGGAAGCGCCGGAAACATCGCCGGAATCGTCCGAGGCGTCTCAGCTCGTGCAGGTGCGGTTGGCCGGTGCGTCGGTGCTCGCGCTGTTCCGGCAGACGCAGCGCGGCGGGCGGTCGAGGACCGAGACGGTGACCGTGGTGATGCGATCCTTCTTGACCAGCAGGTCGCACAGAAGAGCGAGCTGGCCGCCGGGACCCTCGATGTGCAGCTTGTGGGGACCGACCTTGGCGCGCAGGATCGCCTGGCCCTTCTTGACGGGGTCGAGCTTTGCGGCGTCGAGCACGAGCGCCGCCGGCGTCTGCGGCGATACGGGAATGGTCTTTATTTCGAGATAGCCCTCGCCCTGGTTCCGGATGCAGCCGGCGAGCGTCGACCCGGCGAGGCCCGCCGCCAGCACCGCGGCGAGGCAGGCGCGCATCTCAAACCCCCGGCGGCTTGATCCCGCCGATCAGCGCCTTGAGCTTGTCCGAGGCGTCGCGGATATCCCGGGTGAGACTGCGGATGACGTCGAGCGCCTCGGTCGCGCGGCGGATCTGCAGCAGCTCGTCGACGAAGTCCTCGCGCGTTTGCAGCGTGCGCAAGAGCTCGGCGAACTCCTTGCGGGCCGTGTCGAGGTCCTCGTTCGCGCGCTCGGTCTCGCCGATCATCTTGCGCCACTGGCCGAGCAGGAAATCCCTCTCTTCCGGCTTGAAGCGGGCGCCCTGCTCTATCTCTTTGACCTTCGTTCGCGCATGCGCGAGCGCCTTCGCGCCGAGCTGCGACACGGGTCCGTTGTCGGACACCGCGCCAAGCATGCCCGCGACGGCGCTGCGCAGCTCCTCGATTTCCTTGCGCGCTTTCTCCACATCGGTGATGGCGTCGATCGACTTGGCGCCGTCCTCGATTTTCTTGCTGAGCTCGGGATAGCTCTTCTTGAACTCCTCGACCTGGCGCGCGAAGTCCTCGACCGGCGCGACCGCGTCGGCGTTGGCGGACCCCGGCTCGGCGGCCTTACCGCCAACCGGCGCGCCGAGCGACAGCAGCGCCGCAGCGAGGAGCGACAAAACGGGCTTACGAAGGGCTGGCGGAAACAAGCGCGTCATCGGCGGACCTGCGGTTTTCCGGAAAAAAGTCTCTCAAGCTTCGGCCCCACTGCGGCGGAAGCGTGGCGCAACGGCCCGCGCAAGCGTCGCAGACTGGGGCACGCGACATTTCACGCATTCAACACCCGGCCATAGGCGTCGAGCACGGCCTCTTTCATCATCTCCGACAGCGTCGGATGCGGGAATATCGTGTGCATCAGCTCTTCCTCGGTGGTCTCGAGGTTCATCGCCACCACATAGCCCTGGATCAATTCGGTCACCTCGGCGCCCACCATATGCGCGCCGAGCAGCTGGCCGGTCTTCTTGTCGAAGATCACCTTGACGAAGCCCTGATCCTCGCCGAGCGCGATCGCCTTGCCGTTGGCGGCGAACGGAAAGCGCCCGACCCGAATATCGAACCCCTTCTCCTTCGCCGCCGCTTCGGTGAGGCCGACCGAGGCGATCTGCGGCGAGCAATAGGTGCAGCCCGGGATCATCAGCTTGTTCATGGGGTGCGGGTCGAGCCCCTTGATCGCCTCGATGCAGATGACGCCCTCGTGCTCGGCCTTGTGCGCGAGCATCGGCGGACCGGCGACGTCGCCGATCGCGTATATGCCGGGCACGTTGGTGCGGCACTGGCCGTCGATCACGATGGTTCCGCGGTCGGTCTTCACGCCGAGCTTTTCCAGCCCGAGCCCCTCGATATTGCCGACGACGCCGACGGCGGAAATGACGCGGTCGACGGCGAGCGTCTGCGTGGCCCCCTTGCCGTCGTCGATGGTCGCGCTCACGCCATTCGCCTGCTTGTCGAGCTTGGTCACCTTCGCGCCGGTCATGATCTTGATGCCCTGCTTCTCGAACTGCTTGCGGGCGAAGGCTGCGATTTCGGCGTCCTCGACGGGCAGGATCTGCGGCAGGATTTCGACCACGGTCACCTCGGCGCCCATGGTGCGGTAGAACGAGGCGAACTCGATGCCGATCGCGCCGGAGCCGACCACCAGCAGCGACTTCGGCATCGCTTCCGGGAACCATCGCCTCGAAATAGGTCCAGACGAGCTTGCCGTCCGGCTCGAGGCCCGGCAGCACGCGCGGCCGCGCCCCGGTCGCGATGATGATGTGCTTGGCCGCGTACTGGCCGGGCGCGAGCGCGCCCTTCGGCGCATCCGCCTTGGCGGGCTTCACCGTGACTTTTCCGGGCGCGTCGATCGACGCCTCGCCCCAGATCACGGCGACCTTGTTCTTCTTCATGAGGAAGCCGACGCCCTCATTCAGCCGCTTCGACACCGCGCGGGAGCGCTTCACCACGGCGCTCGGGTCGTAACTAAACTTCTCAACCGTCAGTCCGAAATCTTTGGCGTGCTTGAGATAATTGAATATCTCCGCCGAGCGCAGGAGCGCCTTGGTCGGGATGCAGCCCCAGTTGAGGCAGATGCCGCCGAGATGGTTCTTTTCGATGATTGCGGTCTTGTAGCCGAGTTGCGCCGCGCGGATCGCGGTGACATAGCCGCCGGGGCCCGACCCGATGATCAGCACGTCGAAGGAAGTCTCGGGCATCGCTGTCTCTCAAGCTGTCGTGGAAAGAACGAGTTGGCGTGGCCGGGCGTTCCGACCCGGCACATCGGGGCGTTATTCGGCTGTGCAAAAAAGCGATGTGGTCATTCACCGGCCGCGATTGGCAGCGGTTGCTGATGTCGAAAGATCAAGCTCACGCGGGGACAGCACCTCGACGCTCTCGGCGACGCCCTCCGCCCTACTCTCGCGTCTCCAGCGCCTCGACCTTGCGTTCGAGCGCGGAAAGCCTCTCCTCGACTTGCTTGGCGGCGTAGCGGCCGAGAATGCTTTCTCCCTCGAACGCCTCGCGCTGCGCCTTGACGAGCCTCTCCACGGCGCGCAGCCGGGCGTCCAATCCATCGAAGCGTGAGCCCATTTTGGAACGCATATCGGCAAAGCCCTGCCGCGTCTCCTCGCGCATCTCGTCAAATCCGCGGCGCGTCTCGTCGCGCATCTCGCGCAGCATCGGGACGATCATGTCGGTCGGGTCAGGCATGGTTCTCGCGCGGTTCTCCAGGACGCTACGGCCTCGGTCTCCAATATAAGGCGAACGTCCTCATACGACCATCAGCACCGGATGCTCGATCAGCGCCTTGAAGGCGGTGATGAGTTCGGCGCCGAGCGCGCCGTCGACGGCGCGGTGGTCGGTCGAGAGCGTCGCCTTCATCTGCGTCGCCACCTCGATCTTGCCGGAGCGCACGACCGCCCTCTCCTCGCCCGCGCCGACCGCAAGAATGGTCGCATGCGGCGGGTTGATCACGGCGGCGAACTCCTCGATCCCGTACATGCCGAGATTGGAGACGACGCGTCGCGCCGCCCTGATACTCCTCGGGCTTCAGCCGGCGATTGCGCGCGCGGGCGGCGAAATCCTTGATCTCGGCCGAGATCGCCGAAAGCCCCTTCGTGTCCGCTCGCCGCACGATCGGCGTCATCAGCCCGCCGGGAATGGCGACCGCGACGCCCACATCGGCGTGCTTGTGCTTGAGCATGCCGGCCTCGGTCCAGGTGACGTTCGCCTCCGGCACGCGCATCAGCGCGAGCGCGAGCGCCTTGATGACGAAGTCGTTGACCGAGAGCTTCCAGGCGGGCTTGCCGTCCTTGTCCTTGGGCGCGGCGGCGTTGATCTCTTCGCGCGCGCGCAGCAGGCCGTCGATGGTGCAGGTGACGGTGAGGTAGAAATGCGGAATCGTCTGCTTCGCGAGCAACCAGGCGCTGCGCGATGATCCGGCGCATCTGGTCGTGCGGCACGAACTCGTAGGCGCCGGGCTCGTAAAGCGCGCGGATGGCTTCGTCCGACGGCGCCAGCGCCGGCGGCGGGGCTGCGGTCGGAGCGGCAGGCGGCCGCCGACGGAGCGCGCTGCCCCCTGCCCTGTTTCGCCTGCTCGATATCGCGTGCGACGATGCGCCCGTGCGGGCCCGATCCCTCGAGGCCGGAAAGCTCGATGCCGGCCTCGCGCGCAAGCCGCCGCGCGAGCGGCGAGGAAAAAATCCGCCCGCCGCCGTCGCCGGCGCGCGCCCCACCCCCATTCGCGCCGGCCGGTCCTGATCCGCCGTCGTGCAGCCCTGCCTTCATCACGGTCCCCGGTGTCTGACCTTGCGCCCCCTCGCCCGCCGCTCGAGCCCCCTCACCCGGTGCGCCACGCGCCCCGACCTCTCCCCGCTGGGGAGAGGTGGAAATCCCGGTCTGGGGCGAGGAAACGGTCGTGGAAGCAGATGCGGCCTTCGCAGACGAAGCGCCCTTCGCCTCTCCCCGGTGGGGAGAGGCCGGCGCTCCCGAAGAAGCGCCGGGTGAGGGGGAACCGGCCGGCGCCGCCTTCGGCGCAGCTTCCGCCGTGGCCGTCACCACCTCGCCTTCCACGGCGAGGACGGCGATCGGCTGATTGACCGGGACGTCATGCGTGCCTTCGGCGACCAGGATGCGCGCGAGCGTCCCTTCGTCGACCGCCTCGTATTCCATCGTCGCTTTGTCGGTCTCGATCTCGGCGATGATGTCGCCCGAGCGCACCTTGTCGCCTTCCTTCTTCAGCCACTTGGCGAGGTTGCCCTTTTCCATCGTGGGCGAGAGCGCGGGCATGAGGATATTGATCGGCATGGCAATGGCTTTCCGCTGCGCAAGCAGGATCGCGGGACGTCAGCCCTCCGGCTTGGAAGGCGGCGGTTTCGCGCGTTTGCGCCGCGAGGACATCGGCTTCGCGTTGTGACGCGTCGGCTGCGCTTTCGGGGGAAGTCGCCGCGGCCGAACCCTGTTCCGGCACGACGGTTGCGCCCATCTCGGCGGCGTAGGCCTCCTCGATCTCCGTCAGCGCCTCGGCCTCGGTGAGATCGGTCTCCATCGAGTAGAGCAGCGCGAGCCGGCGCGTGATGTCGGCGAGCACCTCGCCCCATTGCGCCGGGTCCTTGAAGGCGTGGCGCGCGGTCACGTAGAGCTCGTCGTCGACCAGGCCGGCGCGCAGAATTTCCACGCCGCCATTGGCGATCGCCTCGTTCGGGATCGCGAGCGCGTCGTAGATCGGTTGGTCGGATGATGGCATGAGCGTTACTCACCCGGTTTTAATCGAGCCTTGGATTCCGGCTGCGAGTTGATCTGCCGCGCAATTCCCCCGCCGACGCTAGTTTGCATGCATCCTCCCCCGCTGCGCGGCCGCTTGCGGTGGAGGATAGGCGTCGTGGCGCGGGGCTCTCCGCAGAACGTCGGAGTTTCAGATTGTTCATGCATCACCGGTAACTGACCGCGCGCGCGGCGGCGACCACCTCGTCGACCGAGGGCAGCGCGAGCTTTTCGAGATTGGCGGCGTAGGGCATCGGCACGTCCTTGCCGGCAGACGCGGGCGACCGGCGCGTCGAGATAGTCGAAGGCGTGCTCCATGATGCGCGTCGCGATCTCCGCGCCGACGCCCGACTGCGGCCAGCCCTCCTCGACCACGACGCAGCGGTTGGTCTTCTTCACCGAGGCGAGGACCGTCTCGGTGTCCATCGGCCGCAGCGTGCGCAGATCGATCACCTCGGCCTCGATGCCGTGCTTGGCGAGTTCGTCCGCGGCCTTCAGCGCGTAGGTCATCCCGATCGACCAGGAGACGATGGTGACGTCCGTGCCCGCGCGCGCGACGCGCGCCTTGCCGATCGGCACGAGATAGTCGTCGAGCTTCGGCACATCGAACGAATGGCCGTAGAGGATTTCGTTCTCGAGGAAGATGACCGGGTTGGGATCGCGGATCGCCGCCTTGAGCAGGCCCTTGGCGTCGGCCGCCGTATAGGGCGCGATGACCTTCAGGCCCGGGATGTGCGAGTACCAGGCGGAATAGTCCTGGCTGTGCTGGGCCGCGACGCGCGCCGCCGCGCCGTTGGGGCCGCGGAAGACGATCGAGCAGCCCATCTGCCCGCCGGACATGTAGAGCGTCTTGGCCGCCGAATTGATGATCTGGTCGATCGCCTGCATGGCGAAGTTGAAGGTCATGAACTCGACGATCGGCTTCAGGCCGGCGAGCGCCGCGCCGACGCCGAGCCCGGCAAAGCCGTGCTCGGTGATCGGCGTGTCGACCACGCGCTCGGGTCCGAACTCCTGCAGCAGGCCCTGGGTGACCTTGTAGGCGCCCTGATACTCGGCCACCTCCTCGCCCATCACGAAAACGTCGGGATCGCGGCGCATTTCCTCGGCCATGGCGTCGCGCAGCGCTTCGCGCACGGTCATCGGCACGAGTTCGACGCCCTCTCGGGCGTCTCCGGCTCGGGCTCCGCCTGCGGCTTGGGCGGGGTCGCGACCGCCGACACCGGTTCGGCCGGCGTCTTGAGCTGCTCGGCCGCGGCCGTCGGCGCGGCAGGCGGCGCCGACTGCGCGGCTTTCATCTGTTCGGCGGGGGCTTCCGCCCGCGGCGTCGCAGCCGCTGCGCCGTCCTTGATCGCGGAGGCGTCCTCGCCTTCGGCGAGGATCACCGCGATCGGCGTGTTGACGGCGACGTCATTCGGTGCCCGCGGGCACCAGAATCTTGCCGAGCGTGCCTTCGTCGACCGCCTCGACTTCCATGGTCGCCTTGTCGGTCTCGATCTCGGCGATCACGTCGCCGGTCTTGACCTTGTCGCCCTCCTTCTTGACCCACTTGGCGAGGTTGCCCTCCTCCATCGTGGGCGACAGCGCGGGCATGAGCACCTGGATTGGCATCGACGTTCCGACCTCGTTTCGCGCGTCCTCGGCTCACGGGACCGCGACGCGGCGCGTGCATGTCTGCTCGACCGACATTCTCGCATTCCGCGAAGCGGATCATCCGGCGCTCGGGTCGCGATGCGGCAGCGAATCGTCGATCGGCCGACAGTGTAACTCAGCTGCCGCTCAGCGAGCACGTCGGTGTAGAGCTCGGACGGATCCGGCTCCGGATCGTCGGTCGCGAACTCGGCCGCATCATTGACGCGCTTGCGAACCTCGGCGTCGATCTTCTTCAGTTCGTCCTCGGTCGCCAACTTCTTGGCGAGGATGCGCGCGCGCGCATGCTCGATCGGATCGCGCTCGTACGCGCACCTTCTCGCACCTCCTCGCGGGTGCGGTACTTCGCCGGGTCGGACATCGAGTGGCCGCGATAGCGATAGGTCTTCATCTCGAGGATGTACGGGCCGTTGCCCGTCGCGGCACCAGGCGACCGCCCGGTCGCCGGCCGCCTTGCACCGCCCGCACGTCCATGCCGTCGACCTGCTCGCCCGGGATGTTGAACGAGGCGCCGCGCTTGGAGAGATCGGTCTGCGCGCTCGACGCGCGCGACCGAGGTGCCCATGGCGTAGCGGTTGTTCTCGATGACGTAGACGCACCGGCAGCTTCCACAGCGCGGCCATGTTGAAGCTCTCGTAGACCTGGCCCTGGTTGGCCGCGCCGTCGCCGAAATAGGTGAGGCAGACGTTGCCGTTCTCGCGATACTGGTTGGCGAAGGCGAGGCCGGTGCCGAGCGACACCTGGGCGCCGACGATGCCGTGGCCGCCGTAGAAGTTCTTCTCGCGGCTGAACATGTGCATCGAGCCGCCCTTGCCCTTGGAATAGCCGCCGCGCGCGCCCGGTCAGCTCGGCCATGACGCCCTTGGGGTCCATGCCGCAGGCCAGCATGTGGCCGTGGTCGCGATAGCCGGTGATGACCTGGTCGCCCTCGCTGCATCGCCATCTGCATGCCGACGACGACGGCTTCCTGGCCGATATAGAGGTGGCAGAAGCCGCCGATCAGCCCCATGCCGTACAGCTGGCCCGCCTTCTCCTCGAAGCGGCGGATCAGCAGCATGTCGCGATAGGCCGTGAGGTCGAGTTCCTTGCCCAGCTCTGAAATGCGGACCGGCATCGACCGGCACGATGGAGGAACGGGCAGGCTGCGCGCGCTCGGGCGGCATCCGCGGCTTTTTTCTGAACGGCCATGATCATCCTGTCCCGGTCGAACGACAATACCCCATAGCCGCAAATCGCGGGGCCGCGAAAGAACGGCCACGGGCCTTAGAGATTATCTCATGTGAGGCCGGGCCTTAGAGACTATCTCATGTGAGCGATGAGCCGTCGCGCGCAAGGGCGACCGCCGCCGCTCGGACCTGCAGCCGATCACCGCGCGCCGGTCAAGATGACAACGTCGCGACGATCGACATAGTTCAAGCAGCGCGCGCGCCCGCTCTTCCAGGAGGTCGGGATCGAGCCGCTCGGGCTTGAGCAGCGCGACGCGTCGCTGCCATTGTTCGCGCTCCGCCTTGGCGGCGTCGAGCTCGGCCGTCAGCTCGGCGATCTGTTGGTTCGAGGTCCTTGCGCGCGTTCAGCCCGCGGTCGCCCGTATAGGCATGGACGCCGAAATAGCCGATCACGATCGCCGCCGTGAGATGCAGGGACAGCGCGGTGACAAACGACCGGAGCCAGGGGCGCGAGACCATGCGGCGCACAGTGCCGCCGTGTCCATTAAAGGTTCTTTAACGACGGCAGGTTTCGCGACCTGCGTGAGCACAAGCCTGACCGCTCCGCGCTTGCGGAGCGAGGTCGATTCCGCGCGTCCTGCGCGAATCGAGGGGGCGTGGTGGTGCAAGGCCCCGGCCCCCTCCCAGCGAACAGGGAGAGGGAGAGGCAGGACTAAGCCAGCGCCTTCAGCGCCGCCCGTCCGGCATAGTGCGCCTGCTCGCCCAGTTCCTCCTCGATGCGCAGGAGCTGGTTGTACTTGGCGATCCGGTCGGAGCGCGCGAGCGAGCCGGTCTTGATCTGCCCGCAGTTGGTGGCGACCGCGAGGTCGGCGATGGTCGCGTCCTCGGTCTCGCCCGAGCGATGCGACATCACGGCGGTGTAGCCGGCCTTGTGCGCCATCTCGACCGCGTCCAGCGTCTCGGTCAGCGTGCCGATCTGGTTGACCTTGACCAGGATGGAGTTGGCGACGCCCTTCTCGATGCCCTCGCGAGAGCCGCGTCGACGTTGGTGACGAACAGGTCGTCGCCGACGAGCTGGCACTTCGTCGCCGATCAGGTCGGTCAGCGTCTTCCAGCCCTCCCAGTCGTCCTCCGCCATGCCGTCCTCGATCGAGACGATCGGGTAGCGCGCGACGAGCTCGGCGAGATACTTGGCCTGCTCCTCGGGTCGAGCGCTTCTTGCCCTCGCCTTCATAGTCGTACTCGCCGTTCTTGAAGAATTCGGTCGCGGCGCAGTCGAGCGCGAGCACGACGTCCTCGCCGGGCTTGTAGCCGGCCTTCTCGATCGCCTTCATGACGAAGCCGAGCGCCTCGTCGGCGCGACGGCAGGTTCGGCGCGAAGCCGCCTTCGTCGCCGACATTGGTGTTGTGGCCGGCGTCCTTCAGCGCCTTCTTGAGCGTGTGGAACATCTCCGCGCCCATGCGCAGCGCCTCGGCGAAGCTCGGCGCGCCGACCGGCATGATCATGAATTCCTGGAAGTCGATCGGGTTGTCGGCATGCGCGCCGCCATTGACGATGTTCATCATCGGCACCGGCAGGACGCGCGCCGAGGCGCCGCCGACATAGCGATAGAGCGGCAGGCCGCTGGCGTCGGCGGCGGCCTTGGCGACCGCGAGCGAGACGCCGAGAATGGCGTTGGCGCCGAGCCGCGCCTTGTTCGGCGTGCCGTCGAGCTCGATCATGCGTCTCGTCGATCTCGGCCTGCTCTTCGGCGTCGAGGCCGCCGATCGCGTCGAAGATCTCGCCGTTGACCGCCTCGACCGCCTTGCGTCACGCCCTTGCCGAGATAGCGCTTCTTGTCGCCGTCGCGCAGCTCGACCGCCTCGTGCGCGCCGGTCGAGGCGCCCGAGGGCACCGCGGCGCGGCCGATCGTGCCGTCCTCCAGCATGACATCGACCTCGACGGTCGGGTTGCCGCGGCTGTCGAGAATTTCACGGCCGATGATGTCGACGATGGCGGTCATTGGGCCCCCGGTCTGTATTTGTGTGAGTTGGCGAGCGGGTTTCTAACAGGACGCAGTCGTCCGGCCAAGCGCTGCCGGATGGACGCCGGGCAATCATCCGATAGATTGGCGACCGGAGTACGTCATGGCGCGCAAATCCCCGTCCCTTCAGCTCGGCCGTCCGGCCGCCCTCCCCGCCTCGCCGGCGGCGGCGCAGCTCGACCGCGTGCCGAACCCGCATGCGGACACGCTCTATGCGGCGCGCTTCACGTTCCCGGAATTCACCGTGATGTGCCCGGTCACCGGCCAGCCGGACTTTGCGACGATCGTCATCGATTACGCGCCGCGGCGCTTTCTCGTGGAATCGAAGTCGTTGAAGCTCTATCTCAACAGCTTCCGCAATCACGGCGCATTCCATGAGGATTGCACGGTCGCGATCGGCAAGCGTCTGGTCGCGCTGCTGAAGCCGCGCTGGCTGCGCGTCGGCGGCTATTTCCATCCGCGCGGCGGCATGCCGATCGACGTGTTTTTCCAGGCGGGACGGCCGCCGGCCGGCCTGTGGACGCCGGACCAGGGCGTGCCGCCCTATCGCGGGCGCGGCTGACGGTTCACTTGCGGAATGACGAAGTCGCCTCTGATCCCCCGCAGCTTTTTCGATCGCAGCGTGCATGCGGTCGCGCCCGAACTCATCGGGGCGACATTTCTGTTTGGCGGGGTCGGCGGCATCATCGTCGAGGTCGAGGCCTATCACCACACCGATCCGGCGGCGCACAGCTATGTCGGCCGCACCGCGCGCAATGCGGTCATGTTCGGGCCCCCCGGGCACGCCTATGTGTACCGCTCCTACGGCGTGCACTGGTGCGTGAACTTCGTCTGCGAGGCGGAGGGGAGCGCGAGCGCCGTGCTGCTCCGCGCGCTCGCCCCGACGGCGGGGAGCGCGATCATGCGCGAGCGCCGCGGCGTCGAGAACGAGCGCCTGCTGTGCTCCGGCCCCGGCCGCCTGTGCCAGGCGCTCGCCATTACCGATGCGCACAACGGCTGGCCGCTCGATCGGCCGCCCTTCGCGCCTGCGGGCCGCGGCGGCCGCGCCGCCTGAGATCGCGGCGGGCCCGCGCATCGGCATCACCAAGGCCGCCGACCGGCCTTGGCGCTACGGGCTGAAGGGCTCGCCATTTCTGAGCCGGCCATTCCGTGACCGGCCGGCATAGGCGCGCGGTCGCGCCGAAGGACCACGCCTATTGCAGGGCTTCGCCGTGCTGGCTCAGGTCGAGCCCTTCGATCTCCTGCTGCTTGCTCACCCGCAGCGGCACGAAAGCGCCGATCACCTTCAAGAGCGCGAAGGTGACCCCGCCCGACCACACGAGCGTCGCGACAACTCCGACGAATTGCATGAGGAGTTGGCGGGGATGGCCTTCGAGCAGGCCGGGATAGCCCGCGGGCGTATCCGCGCTCATCGACAGCGCGGCCGTTGCGAACACGCCGGTAAGCAGCGTGCCGGTCAAGCCGCCGACGCCATGCACGCCGAACACGTCGAGCAAGTCGTCGTAGCCGAGGCGCGTTTTCAGCCAGGTGCAGGCGTAGAAGCAGACGACGCCGGCGATGAGGCCGATCACGACCCCGTGCCAGGGCAGCACGAAGCCGGAGGCCGGCGTGATCGTCCCAAGCCCCGCGACCGCGCCCGAGATCATGCCGAGCACGGAGGGCTTGCCGCGCGTCCACCATTCGAGCGCCATCCAGGTGAGCGCCCCGGTGGCGGCGGCGAGGTGGGTCGCGACGATGGCGAACACCGCGCGCGAATTGGCCCCGAGCGCCGAGCCGCCGTTGAAGCCGAACCAGCCCACCCATAGGAGGCCCGTTCCGATCACCGCGAGCGACAGGTCGTAGGGCGCGAAATTGTCGGAGCCGTAGCCGTAGCGCTGGCCGATCACATAGGCGGCGACCAGGCCGGCGATCCCGGCATTGAGGTGAACGACGAGGCCGCCGGCGAAGTCGAGCACGCCGAGGCTCATCAGCCAGCCGCCGCCCCACACCCAATGGGCGATCGGAACATAGACCAGGAACAGCCAGCCCGCCGCGAACCAGACGAACGCGGAAAACCGCATGCGGTCGGCGACCGAGCCCGCGACCAGCGCCACCGTGATGACCGCGAACGTCATCTGGTAGAGCATGAACAGGGCTTCCGGGATGGTCTTGGCGAGCGGACTGACCGTGTCCATGCCGATGCCGAGCAGCCCCGCACGGTCGAGCGCGCCGAAAAAGGCGCCCTCCCCGGTAAACGCCAGGCTGTAGCCGGCCGCCGCCCACAGCACCGAGCAGAGCATCGTGCAGAGCAGCGTCTGCGCCATGGTGGCGAGGATGTTCTTCTTGCGCACCATGCCGCAATAGAACAGCGCAAGCCCGGGAATGGACATCATCAGCACCAGCCCGGTCGCCGACAGCATCCAGGCGGTGTCCGCCGCATCGATCGTCGCCGCGCCCTGCGCGAATGCGAACTCCGGCGCCGCGCACAGGGCAGCGCCGATCGCGCCGCCCGGAAGGCGGCGTCGCCACGCCAGTCTTGTCATGGAATCCCCCCTCGATCGATCGCTCAGAGAGCGTCCTGGTCGCTTTCGCCCGTGCGGATGCGGATCGCCTGATCGATCGATGTGACGAAGATCTTGCCGTCGCCGATCTGCCCGGTTCTGGCGGCCTTGCCGATCGTCTCCACCACCTGGTCCACCTGCCCCTCGGCGACCGCGATGTCGAGCCGGACCTTGGGAAGGAAGTTCACGTTGTATTCGGCGCCGCGGTAGATCTCCTTGTGGCCCTTCTGGCGCCCGTAGCCCTTGACCTCGGCGACGGTCATGCCGTGAACGCCGATCGCGATCAGCGCATCGCGGACCTCGTCCAGCTTGAACGGTTTGATGACGGCGGTGACGAACTTCATTGCAGCCCCCTGTGAGAACGGCCCCCTGCGGACCAAGGTCGGAAATTCGGTGCGTAAGGCGTGAATATCGCCTCGCCGATTGGCAGGATGCTCAAGATACCGGCGCGGCGAGCGGAAATTAAGCGATAAGTTTTGGCACTTGCGCCGCCTGTCGGCAATCGTCACGGCGCGCCCTTGTTGCGAGCGGGCAGCGCCGTGGCGGGCGGAGCACACTGACGTCCGACCAATTGCCAGCCTACAAGAAGCGCACGAGCCTATAGAGCCACACGAGACACGCGATGCGCCCGGCCGTTCTCAACCCACTGTTCGCTTCGATCACGGCGCTGCCCGGCGTCGGGCCGAAGCTCGAGAAGCTCTATGCGCGTCTCCTCGGACGGGACGGCGCGCCGCGCGTGCTCGACCTCCTCTTTCATCTCCCCACCGGATCGATCGATCGCCGGGCCCGGCCGAAACTGCGCGACGTCGTGCCGGACAGCGTGGTCACCGTCCTGGTCAAGGTCGACCGCCACCGCGCGCCCCCGCCCGGCCGCTCGCGCGCGCCCTATCTGATCTATGCGAGCGACGACGGCCGGCGATCTCGTCATCGCCTATTTCAATGCGCGGCGGGAGTATCTGGAGAAGCTCCTCCCGGTCGGGGCGCGGCGCTACGTGTCGGGAACGGTGGCGCTCTATGACGGCATGCTGCAGATGGTGCATCCCGACCGCGTCGTCGCCGAGAGCGAGCTTGCGACGCTGCCGCTGATCGAGCCGGTCTATCCGCTGACGGAAGGACTGACGGTCAACCAGGTCCGCCGCGCGATCGAGGCGGCGCTGCCGAACCTTCCGGCGCTGCCGGAATGGCAGGACGCGGCCTGGCTCGCGCAGTCCGGTTTGCCCGCCTTCGCCGACGCGCTGCGGCGCTGCACCGCCCGGCCGAGCCCGGCGACGTCGCCGGCAGGCTCGCCGCCTGGTCGCGGCTCGCCTATGACGAGTTGCTCGCCGGCCAGCTCGCGCTCATGCTGGTGCGCGCGCATATGCGGCGGGCGAGCGGGCGCGCGCACCGCCGGCGACGGGCGGCTTGCGCGAGCGCATCGTCGCCGCCCTGCCCTACCGCGCTCACGGCCTCGCAGACGCGCGCCGCTCGCCGAGATCGTCGGCGACCTCGCCAGACCCGAGCGCATGCTGCGGCTGCTGCAGGGCGATGTCGGCTCCGGCAAGACGGTGGTGGCGCTGCTCGCCTGCCGCCGCCGCGATCGAGGCCGGCCGCCAGGCGGCGCTGATGGCGCCGACCGAGATCCTCGCGCGCCAGCATCTCGACGACGATCGCGCCGCTGGCCGAGACGGCCGGGCATGCGGGTCGCGATCCTCACCGGCCGCGAGCAAGGGCGCGAGCGCGCCGACGATGCTCGACCGGCTGGCCGCAGGGCGACGATCGACCTCGTCGTCGGCACCCATGCGCTGTTCCAGGAGGAGGTCGCGTTCCGCGACCTCGCGCTCGCCGTGGTCGACGAGCAGCACCGCTTCGGCGTGCATCAGCGGCTGGCGCTCGCCCAGAAGGGCGACGCGCCGTCGACGTGCTGGTGATGACGGCGACGCCGATCCCGCGCACGCTCGTGCTCACCTATTTCGGCGACATGGATGTCTCCGAGCTGCGCGAGAAGCCGCGCCGGCCGCAAGCCGATCGACACGCGCGCCGTTCCGCTCGACCGGCTCGACGAGGTGATCGACGCGGTCGGGCGCGCGCTCGGCGAGGGCCGGCGCATCTACTGGGTCTGCCCGCTGGTCGAGGAATCCGAAACGATCGACCTCGCCGCCGCGCGAGGACGCGCTTTCGCGCGCTGAAGCAGCGCTTCGGCGACGCCGTCGGGCTCGTGCACGGCCGCATGCAGGGCGCGGAGAAGGATCGCCGCCATGGCGCGCTTCGCGGCGGGCGAGACGCAGCCTCCTGGTCGCCACCACGGTGATCGAGGTCGGCGTCGACGTGCCGGAGGCGACCATCATGGTGATCGAGCATGCCGAGCGCTTCGGCCTCGCGCAGCTGCACCAGTTGCGCGGGCGCGTCGGCCGCGGCGCGGAGCGCTCGACCTGCCTCCTGCTCTACAAGGCGCCGCTCGGCGAGACGGCGAAGGCGCGGCTCGCGCATCATGCGCGAGACCGAGGACGGCTTCCGCATCGCCGAGGAGGACTCTGCGGCTGCGCGGCGAAGGCGACGTGCTCGGCACCCGCCAGAGCGGCATGCCCGGCTTCCGCGTCGCCCGCATCGAGGCGCATGGCGAGCTCCTGCAGACCGCGCGCGACGACGCAGCCCTCGTGCTCGTCGCGCGACCCGGAGCTGAAATCGGAGCGCGGCGAGGCGCTGCGCACCCTGCTCTATCTGTTCGAGCGCGACGAGGCGGTGCGGCTGCTGCGGGCGGGGTGAATGGCCGGTCCGCAACGCGGGCGTTCGGCCGCGCGCTCAGGCGGGGAGCGCGCCTTGCTTGCGAGACGCCGCGCACACAAGGACCCTGCGGTATTTCTCGTGGACGACGGCGAGCGGCGCGCCGTCAGCCCGATGCAGCACTACGCGGTGCTCGAAGGCGTGAACAAGCGCGGACTCGCATCGCCCCGCGTCGTTCCGGGCTGCGCCCGCGGCGCGCGGGAGCAGCGCGCAACCGAGTTCTTCCGGCGGGGCGAGCCGCACAAGGAAGGTGCGTCGGCGCGGACCAAGCGCCGCGATCGCCTCCCCGAACGGACAATCGGTCGTCTGCAATCGCCGTCGCATGTCCGGCGTCAGCCGTGCCGGAAAATACCAGTTCATCGCGTCCACCAGCGCGACGTCTCCCAGGACGAGCTGGACTTTGCGGAATGCGACGCCCTGGATGTCGCCGTCAAGCGCACGCAAGCCGTCCGCGTCGAGGGTCTCGGGAATGGCGCCGACGATGCGGCGGGCGACGATCCGGCCGTCTCCGATGCGTCGTTCGCGGCACCATCGCTCGAGCGCGATGGTCGCCAAACGGGCGCTCGTCAGGCACGCGCTCAGTTCCCTGATGGCTTGGAGGCAGCGCGGATGCGCGTGCGCTCCGCTGGGTGCAAAGCCGTCATTCACAGCGCTTGAGGTCATGACGTATCCCGGCGACGCGCAATGCGCTCCTGTCCCGGAACGCCTACTCCGCCACGGTCTTCGCCTGCCCCGCCGCTTGCAGGGAGCGGGCGGCCGTGGGACTGCGCCGCCTGGGCGGCCTGGGCCGCCTGCGCGGCGGCGGCGAGCGCGGCGAGCTTCTTCGGGTAGTCGCCGCCGTTCGGCTGGATCAGGCCGGCCGACATGATGAGCTTCGCCGCCGCCTCGACCGGAATGTCGAGCTCGATCACGCGCGCGCGCGGCACGTAGAAGAAGAAGCCGGTCGTCGGATTGGGCGTGCACGGCATGAACACCGAGACAGATGCTCCTCGCTCGCGCGGCAGCCGGTCGGCGATCTGCGTGCTCGGCGGCTGCGACAGGAACACGAGCGACCACATGCCCGGGCGACGGGAACTCGATCAGCCCGACCTTGCGGAAGCTCGAGCCCGACTCCGAGAACAAGGTCTCGAACACCTGCTTGAGGCCCTTGTAGACCGGCGCACGATCGGCATGCGCTCGAGAATGCGTCTCGCCCGATCTCGACCAGCTTGCGCCCGACCAGGTTGGCGGTGAGGAAGCCGAGCGTGGTCAGCGCGACGAAAGCGATGATGAGCCCGGTGCCCGGGATCGTTCACCGGCAGATAGGTCTCCGGCCGATACGGCATCGGGATGAACGGGCCGCACCAGATCGTCGACCCAGGTGACGAACGACCAGGTCAGCCACAGCGTGATCGCCACGCGGCCCGGCGACGACCAGGCCGGTGAGGAAGTAGTTGCGGATGCGCGCGCCGAAACGCGAGCCGGATGCGCTCCGCCGGCGGCTCGTGCGAGCGGCAGCGGATCTCGCGGATTGGTGGAGTTCATGGTCGGTCTATATCGGCCCGGTCGTTGCCCAGCACAACGGCAGGGCCGCAATCTAGCAGCAAAACGCGGCTTTGCACGCCACTGCCCGTGACAGGCGCGCCTACCCGCCGTCGCGACTTACTCGACCGTCACCGATTTCGCGAGATTGCGCGGCTGGTCGACGTCGGTGCCCATGATGACGGCGGTGTGATAGGCGAGAAGCTGCACCGGCAATGCGTAGACCAGCGGCGTCACGGTCGCCGGCATGTCCGGCAGCGTCAGGATGGCCACGGACTCGATCGTCGCCTCGCGGGCGCCCTGCGGGTCCGTGACGAGGATGATGCGGCCTTCGCGCGCGGCGACTTCCTGCATGTTCGACACGGTCTTCTCGAACACCCGGTCATGCGGCGCGATGACGATCACCGGCATGGTCTCGTCGATCAGCGCGATCGGCCCGTGCTTGAGTTCGCCGCCGGCATAGCCTTCGGCATGGATGTAGGAGATTTCCTTGAGCTTGAGCGCGCCTTCGAGCGCGAGCGGATAGCTCGTGCCGCGGCCGAGATAGAGCACGTCGCGGTTCTTGGCGATGTCGCGGGCGAGCCGCTCGATCTCCGGTTCGAGCGCGAGCGCCTCGGTCATGTGGCGCGGCACCTCGATCAGCGCGCGCACCAGATGCGCGCTCGTCCTCGTCCGACAGCGTCCCGCGGGCGCGGCCGGCGGCGATGGCGAGGCAGGCGAGCACCGCGAGCTGGCAGGTGAAGGCCTTGGTCGAGGCGACGCCGATCTCCGGCCCGGCCAGCGTCGGCATCACGACGATCGCTCTCCCGCGCGATCGTCGAGGTCGCCACGTTCACGATGGAGAGGACGTGCTGGCCGTGCTCCTTGGCGTGCGCAGCGTCGCGAGCGTGTCGGCCGTTTCGCCCGACTGCGACACGAAGATCGCGAGATTGCCCGGCGTGAACGGCGCCTCGCGGTAGCGCAGCTCCGAGGCGATATCGATCTCGACCGGCAGGCGCGCGAAGCGCTCGAACCAGTACTTGCCGATCAGCCCGGCATAGTAGGCGGTGCCGCAGGCGGAGATGGTGATGCGGCCGAGCTTGGCGAAGTCGAACGGCAGGTCGGGCAGCGTCACGCGTTCGGCGACGAAATCGATGTAGGCGCCGAGCGTGTGCGCCACGACTTCCGGCTGCTCGTGGATTTCCTTGGCCATGAAGTGGCGGTAATTGCCCTTCTCGACCAGGAAGGACGCCGCGCCCGAACGGAGAATGGGCCGCTTCACCTCGGCGCCGCTCGCGTCGTAGATCTGCGCGCCGCCGCGCTTGAGCACGGCGAGATCGCCGTCCTCGAGATAGCTGATGGTCGACGTGAACGGGGCGAGCGCGATCGCGTCGGACCCGAGCATCATCTCGCCCGTCGCCATAGCCGATCGCGAGCGGCGAGCCGCGCCGTGCGCCGACCAGAAGGTCGTCCTCGCCTTCGAACAGGAAGGCGAGCGCGAACGCGCCTTTCAGGCGCGGCAAGGCCGCCTTGACCGCGTCGATCGGACCGAGCCCTCCCTGCATCAGGTCGGTGACGAGATGGGCGATGACCTCGGTGTCGGTCTCGGTCACGAATTTCGCGCCGCGAGCGGTAAGCTCGGCCCGCAGCTCGTTGAAGTTCTCGATGATGCCGTTGTGCACGACGGCGACGCGATCGGTCGCGTGCGGATGCGCATTGATCTCGTTCGGCCGGCCGTGCGTCGCCCAGCGCGTATGGCCGATGCCGATCCGGCCGAGCAGGGGCTCGCGCTCGAGCCGCTGCTCGAGATTCCTGAGCTTGCCCTCCGCCCGCCGTCGGGTCAGGTGGCCGTTCTCGAGCGTGGCGACGCCGGCGGAATCATAGCCGCGATATTCGAGCCGCCGCAGCGCGTCGATCAGCCCCGGCGCGACCGGCTGCAGTCCCAGGATTCCGATGATTCCGCACATGGGCTTGAGAAATCCCCGTTCCGGCCGACCGAGACGACGCCCGGCGCGGCAGCTTCGACGTGCAATACTCCAGAACTGCCGGCGGACCGAACGCGCACCGGACGCGACTTCAGGCCGTCGATCCTGGCTTTTTCTTGACCGCCGCCTGGATTCGCTCGCGCCAGCGCGCGACCCATCCGCTCCTGACGATCTGGCGGCCACGCGCGAGCCCGAGGCCGCCGGCCGGCACATCGTCCGTGATCACCGAACCCGATCCGATATAGGCGCCGTCGCCGATCTTCACCGGCGCGACCAGCGAGGAGTTCGAGCCGATGAAGGCGCCCTTGCCGATATCGGTGTGGTATTTGCCGATGCCGTCGTAGTTGCAGGTGATGGTGCCGGCGCCCACATTGGTGCGCTCGCCCACCCGCGCATTGCCGATGTAACTCAAGTGATTGGCCTTGGCGCCGGCCTCGATCGTCGACGCCTTCACCTCGACGAAATTGCCGATATGCACGTTCTCGCCGATGTCGGCGCCGGGTCGCAGCCGCGCGAACGGCCCGACGATCGCGCCGGGCCCGATGCGTGCGTTCTCGAAATGGCAGAAGGAGCGGATCACCGCCCCCTCCTCGACCGTCACCCCCGGCCCGAACACGACATAGGGCTCGATCACCACGTCGCGCGCGAGCTTGGTGTCGGCGCACAGGTGAACGGTCTCCGGCGCGACCATGGTCACGCCGGCGTCGAGCGCCGCCGCGCGCAGCCGCTGCTGCAGGATCGCCTCCGCTTGCGCGAGTTCGGTCTGCGTATTCACCCCCAGCACCTCCGTGGCGTCGGCGATCTCAAGCGCGGCGGTCGCGAGCCCCTTGCGGCGCGCGATCGCGACCGCATCGGGCAGGTAGAATTCGCGTTTGGCGTTGTCGTCGGTGATCTCATCGAGAATGGCGAGGGCGACATCGCCGCGCAGTCCCATCGCGCCGGCATTGCACAGCGTGATCGCCTTTTCCGCCGGCGTCGCATCCTTCTCCTCGCGGATCGCCAGAAGCCGGTCGCCCTCGGTAATCAGACGGCCATATCCGGTCGGATCGGGCGGGCGGAATCCGAGCACCACGACCGCCGCCCCGTCCGCCAGCGCCGCGCGCAGGCGTGCGAGCGTGCTCGCCCGGATCAGCGGCGTGTCGCCGTAGACGATCAGCACGTCGTCGGCTCCGCGCGCAAGCGCCGGGCGCGCGGCGAGCACGGCATGCGCGGTGCCCCGACGCTCCGCCTGGACGAAAACCTCCGCCTCGCGGCGCCGCCCCGCGGACGATCTTTGCAATCGTGTCCATCGCGGGACCGATCACCACGGCGATCCCGCCGCCGCTCGCGAACGCGCCCAGCGTGGACAGCACATGCGCGATCAGCGGTCTCCCGGCGATGGCGTGCAGCACCTTCGGTCGGGACGCGCGCATGCGCGTTCCCTCCCCGGCGGCAAGCACGATGGTCGAACAGGTTCTCACACTCGTCATTCCTCGGCGCGGCCGCCCAATTCCTTAGGGGCGGCTGCAAGCAGTCCTCTTAGAGCATTTTTCCGTCACGTGGGAACCGGCTCGCCGCAGAAATCCGGCCGGCGCAGGCTCGGCGGAAGCCTTCCTGTCGCCCGCCCAAGCAAGCCCGTGCCGTGTCCATAGCGGCAAGGCGGGCCCGCTTGTGCTAGGGTCTGGCGATGGAGCCAGCACTCTTCACGCGTCGAGACGAACAATCCATGCGCCCCCGCTTTCTCCCGTCGGCTCGCGCCGGCAACTGGCTGCTGACGATCGGATTCCTGTCCCTGCTCTATGCGTTCTACCTGCGCTATCTGGTGATTGAGAACTCGACCGTTGGGCTTGGCTGCGACGCCGGCCAGGACAGCCTGGTCTGCCTGTCGCGATTGGTGGCGACGCGGCTGTTTCGGGCGCAGGTCTTCGGCTTTATCGCGGTTGGCGCAGCGTTGCTCAACCTCATGCGCCCGTCGCTGCCGCTGTTTGCGATCGCGGCCACGGCGACCGCCTTCGGGCTCGTGCTTTACAACGCCTCGCTCGCGGGGCTTGCGGCAGGCCTCATGATCTTGAGCTTTGCCCGTCCCGCCCGCGAACCAGAGTGAGCGCGAGCGCGCAGAGACTCGCCGCGAGCCAGGCCGCCTGCCAATTGGCGACGCCCTCGTTCAGCAGGATATAGGCCGCGCCCGCCGCAAGCACCCACGCGGCCGCGGTTTCGGCCACCCCGCGGCTGCCCTCCCCCTTTGGTCCGATCCAACGTTGAACCAGAAACGGGATACTCGCGGCGGTAAGCGCCGCGAACGGAAAATCGCGGTAGCGCGGATCGAACACGAGCCCGAGCGCCGTCTCGATCGCGACGAGGGTCAGGACGATCAGGAGCAGGCCGGCGGCGAGCACCAGCGGATCGGCCGGCCGTTCCGCGCGTGCGCCGAGGAGATGCGCAAAGCCCGGCAGCCGGTCGCCGCGCGCGAGCAGGGCCGAGCCCGCGAGCGGCGCTGCGACCGCGAGCAGGCAAAGCGCGGCGCTGCGCATCGCGCCGCCCGCGCCCAGGCTTTCGACCACGCCCTTTTCGATCGTCCACCCCGCGAGGACGCCGCCGGCGACGGCGTTGAGGCCGACGGCAAGCCATATGACTGCAGGGATTTTGTCCGGCGCGCCAGCGGCGGCGCGCCATGCGGCGGCAAAGACGAGACAGACCAGCACCACCCCGCCGAGCGCCTGCCACGGCCAGTAAGGATGGTCCGAGACGGGCTGCCCCAAGGCGAATTTCGGCTTGCGGCCCGGGTCGGTGAAGAGCCCCCAATAGCCGCCGACGGTTCCTTCGAGCGCGCGTTTCCACGGCTGGTCGAACGCCTCGATCAGGTTGGCCCGGTAGCCGCGCTGCGCCGCGCGCGCGACCACGTCCGCGATAACCCGCGCCTGATTGGACGGCGAGGGCAAGGCGCCTTGCCGCATGCGCCCCTGGCTCGGCCATCCGACCTCGCCGATCAGAATGTCGCGCCCGGGAAACGCCGCCCCCACCCGCTCGCGAATCGCATCGACATGAGCGCCGGCTGCACGCGCCGGTATCGGCTCGTCCTCCCAATAAGGGAGGATATGGATGGTGATGAAATCGGCGGCGGCGGCCAGTTCGCGGTTGCGCAGCCAGAACTCCCAGACATCGGCATAGGTCACCGGCACGGGGACCGCGGCCTTCACGGTCCGGAGGATCTGCGACAGATCGTTGGCCGAAAGCTCGCCGCGCAGGAGAACCTCATTGCCGACGACGATCGCCGAAATGACGTGCGGATAGCGTTTGGCGAGCGCGACGACCCCGTCGATCTCCGCCCCGTTCTTGGCGCGATCGCTCGACAGCCACAGGCCTTGGATGACCTTCATCCCGAACTGCTCGGCAACCGCGGGAATCTGGTCGAGCCCATGCTCGATCGAATAGGTTCGCACGCATTTCGTGACGGCGGCGAGCCGGGCCAGGTCCTCCTCGATTTGCCACCGCTCGACACGCACGCCCGGCTTGAGCGGGCTCTGCGCCCCGCGGAACGGAGCATAGGAGAGGCATTGGACTTTGCCGTCGGCCGCATGCGCTCCCGCCACGCGGACCGGCGCGCCCATCCACCACCAGGATGTCGTCACCACGATGAGCGCAAAGATGAAGAGAGTGACCGGAAGACGCATCGACCCAACGTTGCTTGCCAATGAGAGCGGCGGCGATCGAACCGGCGCTTTGAAGGCGGCTTTTTCCAGGCTCGCAACACGCGACGCTGGACAGAGTGGACAAGTTCGGCCATTACCCGCAGAGTTTGTGCAAAGGCTGCGCCATCATGCCGGCTAAATTCAATGGTGGCATCTAACTTTCCGGTCTTCATCAACCGCAGCAGAAACATGTCTATTACTGGTTTGCGAGCCGCCGCGTTCGCGTCCTGCGCAGCGCTCGTCTTCTTCCTCTCCTCGGTTGGGGCGCCGGGGCAGAGCGGCGACCAGGCGGCCGACCCGTCCAAATCGGCGCCCAGCCAGGCGGACGCCGCCAGGCAGGAAAAGAAGGCGCGCGCCGACCGGGCGACAGAAGCCGGTCAGGCCCTGAAGGGGCCGGCGGCAAACCCCGAATGCGTGTGGCTCGGCGAGCGCGTGGTGGGCCTGCTCTGGCGCGACGACCTGGACACGGCGTTCCGCCATCTCGAGCTCTACGACCGCTTCGGCTGTCCCGGCGGGCATGTGCAGACGACCTTCCGTTGCGTGGTGCGGCAAGGGAACATCGATCCGAAGGCGACCGAGACGCTCAATTCCCGGGTGCATTCCTGCTGGCTTGACCCGGAACTCGCCGCCGCCGCGGCCCCGCCGCCGGCGCCCGCTGCGGCCCCGACCGCCCAGACCGCGCCCGCGCCCGGAACGAATTCCCGCTGACCTGGTTACTTTTGCGTTGCTGCCTTGATTGCCGCACGCAAATTGGATCGCCTTCAAACTGCCATGTGCGACCTGTACTTGAAGATGCTGCCGGCCGTGAATATAGCTCGGCGGCGCAAGCTTTGCGACCGAATCTAGGGGACAGGTTCGAGATCGCCATCCCCCGCCCCGAAATGGTAAATATATGCGCTCCGTCGCCGCCGTGGTCGCGCTCGTCGCGTGCCTGCACGCCGCCGCGTGGGCCATCTGGGAAAGCCAGAGTTCGGCTCCTAACGTTTCCGGTCCACTGGCGAGTATCTCCTATTCGCCTTTCGAAGGCTCGGCCCATCCCGACGATGCCAGCAATCAAGTAAGCATCGACAAGATCAAATCCGACCTTCGCGTTCTGTCTCCTTACGCCCGGTCCCTGCGCACCTACTCGTCGACCGGCGGAGTGGAGCTCGTCACGCCGATCGCCGCCGAGTTCGGCCTCAAGGTCGCGGTCGGCGCCTGGGTCGACAAGGACGAGAAGCGCAACGAGCGCGAGCTGCGCGCGGCCGTCGACCTCGTCCGCAAGAACCGCAATGTGAACGCGCTCGTCGTCGGCAACGAGACGATCTTCCGCGGCGAGAAGAGCGTGGACGAGCTGATCGAGCTCATCCACCAGGCCAAACGCGAAGTGGGCGGCGCCGCGCCGGTGACCACCGGCGAAATCTGGCATGTGTGGATCGAGCACCCCGAGCTGGCCTCGGCGGTCGATTTCATCGCCGCGCATATCCTCCCCTACTGGGAGGGCTTCTCGGAGCAGCAGGCCGTCGACCAGGCGGTGATCATCTATAACAAGCTGCGTGAAGCCTTCCCCGGCAAGCGCATCGTGATCGCCGAGTTCGGCTGGCCGAGCGCTGGCTACAATCGCAAGGACGCGGATCCGGGCCAGCTCGAGCAGGCGGCCGTGCTGCGCAGTTTCGTCGCGCGCGCGGAAGCGCTCGGCATGGACTACAACATCATCGAAGCGTTCGACCAGCCGTGGAAGAGCTTCGAAGGCAGCGTGGGCGCCTATTGGGGCATCTTCAACGCCGCGCGCGAGCCGAAATTCTCCTGGACCGGCGTGATCGACGATCGCAACCACGACAAGATCGGCGCGATCGCCGTCGCTGTCGGCGTGCTGGCGTCGCTGCCCATCCTGGCGATCGCCGGGGCGACGTTTATGCAGGCGCTGACGCTGACCGCATTCGCGCATGTGATCGGCGCGTGGGCGGCGGTCGTTTTCAACTATTGGAACGGCCATTATTTCGTCATCGGCGCCGCCGTTGCGCTCGGCATCGGCCTTCTCCTCCTCGTTCCGCTGGTCATGATCGCCATGTGGCGTGTCGACGAGATCGCCAATGTGCTGTTCGGGCGTCGCCCGACGCGCCTGCTCGGCCGGGAGGACGTCGGATCGGACTATGCGCCGAAGGTGTCGATCCATGTCCCTGCTTACATGGAGCCGCCCGACATGCTGACGGCGACGCTCAACGCGGTCGCGCGGCTCGACTATCCGAATTTCGAATGCGTGGTGGTGATCAACAACACGCCGGACCCGGCCTTCTGGCGTCCGGTCGAAGAGCGGTGCCGTGAGCTCGGCGCGCGCTTCAAGTTCATCAATGCCGAGAAGATCGAGGGCTTCAAGGCCGGCGCGCTGCGGCTTGCGCTGACGCATACCGCGCCCGACGCCGAGATCATCGGCGTGATCGACGCCGACTATACCGTGTCGCCGGACTGGCTGCGCGACCTCGTTCCTGCCTTCGCGGACCCGCGGGTCGGCCTGGTGCAGGCCCCGCAGGATCATCGCGACGGCGACAAGACCGCGATGCATGCCGCCATGAACGGCGAGTATGCGGGATTTTTCGACATCGGAATGGTCCAGCGCAACGAGGCAAACGCCATCATCGCGCACGGCACGATGTGCCTTATCCGGCGCGCGGCGATCGAGAGCGCGGGCGGCTGGTCGAGCGACACGATCTGCGAGGACACCGATCTCGGCCTCTCGATCCTCGAACAGGGCTGGCTCACGCACTACACCAACCATCGCTACGGGCATGGGCTGCTGCCCGACAGCTTCGAGGCGTTCAAGAAGCAGCGGCATCGCTGGGCCTATGGCGGCTTCCAGATCGTCCGGAAGCATTGGCGCCGTTTCCTGCCGGGCGCGACCCGCCTGTCGCCCGAGCAGAAGCGACAATTCACCTTCGGATGGCTCAACTGGCTCGGCGCGGAAAGCGTCGGCGTCGTGCTCGCATTGCTGAACCTCGTGTGGGTTCCGGTGGTGGCGTTCGTCGGCATCGCCATTCCCGACATGGTGCTGACCATCCCGATCCTCGCCGCGTCCGCCCTGTCGATCCTCCACTTCGTCGCGCTGTATCGCCGGCGGGTACGGATCAGCTCGGCGCAGGCGACCGGCGCAATGTTCACGGCCATGTCGATGCAATGGACGGTGGCGCGGGCGGTGGCGTTCGGCGTGATCAAGGATCACCTCCCCTTCGTGCGCACGGCCAAAGGCGGCTTCGCGCGCAAGCGGGTATCCTTCCCCGCTTTCGACGAGGCGATCATGGGCGGCCTGCTGCTGCTCGGCGCCGGCGATCGTGTTCTGGAGCAATTACGAGCAGCAGGTGCGTGAGATCAACCTGTTCGGCGTCGTGCTGATCGTGCAGAGCCTGCCGTTCCTGGCCGCGGTCGCGCTTGCCTTGATCGAGCGCTCTCGGGTGAACGACTTCGCCTTCTGGCGCGTCGTGCAGAGTCGAACCGGGGAGCTGTTGCAGCCGGCCGACGTGGCGCAACGCCATCCCGCCTTGGCCGAAGTCAGGGTGGAGGTCGACAAGCCGGTGGCCGCCGACAAGCGGGTCGAAGCCCAATAGGCTTCGACCCTGCACGCTCGCGGCGCTCACGCCGCGAGCGCGGCCTCCACCAGGCGCACCCAATAAGACGCGCCGATCGGGATGATCTCGTCGTCGAAATCGTAGGCCGGATGGTGCAGGCCGGCGCTGTCGCCGTTGCCGATGAACACGAAGGCGCCCGGCCGCGCTTGCAGCATATAGGCGAAATCCTCCGCGCCCATCACCGGGGGCATGTCCTCATCGACCTTGTCGCCGCCGACCACATTCGCAGCGACCGCGGCGGCGAACTCCGCCTCACGTGCGTGATTGACGACCACCGGATAGCCGCGGCGGTAGCCGAGCGTCGCCCTCGCGCCGTAGATTTCGGCGGTTCCCTCGACCAGGCGGCGCAGGCGCGCTTCCAACAGGTCGCGCACCGCGGGCGTGAGGCTGCGCGCGGTGCCGCGCAGCAGCGCGGTCTGCGGGATGACATTGTCGGTATTGCCGGCCTGGAACATGCAGATCGACACCACCGCGGCGTCCAGCGGATCGACATTGCGCGACACGATCGACTGCAGCGCGTTGACGATCTGCGCGCCGACCAGAACCGGGTCGACCGTAAGGTGCGGGCGCGCGGCGTGGCCGCCCACCCCTTCGATGGCGATTTCGAGCGTGTCGGCGGAGGCCATGATCGGGCCGGGGCGCAGGCCGAACCGCCCGCGCGCGAGGCCGGGAAAATTGTGCATCCCGTACACTTCGTCGATCGCGAAGCGATCCATCAGGCCGTCGCGGATCATCGCGCGCGCCCCGGCGCCGCCCTCCTCCGCCGGCTGAAAGATGACGACCGCCGTGCCGGCGAAGTTGCGCGTTTCCGCGAGGTATTGCGCCGCGCCGAGCAGCATCGCCGTATGGCCGTCATGCCCGCAGGCATGCATGTGTCCGGGCACGGTGGATTTGTAGGCCAGATCGTTCGACTCCTGGATCGGCAGCGCGTCCATGTCGGCGCGCAGGCCGATGCCCTTGCCGCCGCCTCTGTGCCCGCGGATCACCCCGACCACGCCGGTCCTGCCGATGCCGGTCGCCACCTCGTCGCAACCGAACGCCTTGAGCCGCTCGGCGACGAGCCCGGCGGTCCGGTGGACGTCGTAGCGCAGCTCCGGATGCGCGTGCAGGTCGCGCCGCCACGCGGTGATTTCGGCATGCAGGTCGGCGATGCGATTCACGATCGGCATGGAAGTCCTCGTCCGGCTGGCCCGCCACATCGCAAGTATCGCCCGAAGGTTGCCGGAGCGCCATACGGGACGGCGCCGCGCGCGACGCTATGACCCGCGGACCTCGCGGCGGAGAAGCCTGTTCGAGGTGGCCGCCTGTGCCTCGGGCGCCGGCGCAAGCGCCGCTCAAGCTCAGGGCTTCGTCACCCACGGCCCGCTATCCCGCGCCGCCGGCGGCGCTTTCCAGGGGCCGCGCCGATGATCGCCCGCCGCGGCCGTCAGCGTCACCGCCGCGCCGTCGTCGAGAACGCCGGACACATATTCCGGCGTCGCCGGAGCGGAGGGAAGATCGCGGCCGGTGGCCGCGCGCACGGCCGCGAGCACGGCCGGCGGCGCCTGCACATGCGGCAAGTTCCGCAATGCCCTTCCAGCCGAAGTGATAGCCAGGCTCCGGATGACACACGAACTCGGTGTTCACCTGGGGCGCATCGACGATGGTCGGGATGTGGTAGCTGCGCCAGTCGGCGTTGAGGAGATGGCCGTGCTCCGGCCTTGAGATGCTTCCATGAGCGCAAGGCCCATGCCCTGCACCGACCCGCCTTCGATCTGTCCGTGCGCCTGCAGCGGGGTTCACGACATAGCCGATGTCGTGCGCCACGTCCATCTGCACGACCTTGACCAGGCCGAGCTCGACATCGACGTCGACGACGCAGCGATTGGCGGAAAAGCCGAAGGTGACATGGACGGGCGCGTCGGAATCGCAGATCGTCGACGGGCCGCGTCGCGCGCTGGTCGAATCGCTCGGTCGCCCGGAAGATCAGGCCCTGCCCGGCGTCCGCGATGGAGGCGAGCCGCTTCCGGTCGCGGTCGACGACGATAGCCGTCGCGCAGGTCGAGCGTGTTGACGTCGAGATCGTGTTCGCGCGCGAAGAAGTGCAGGAAGCGCTCCTTCACCGCAGCCGCGGCGATATGCACGACGGTTCCCGACGTCACCGTCTGCTGGCTGCCGTCGGTGGTCGCCGCCGGCGGCATATTGGTGTCGCCGGGTGAGATGAACCTCGCTCACGCCGAGCATCGTTCTGCACGATCTGGTCGGCGATGGTGACGAAGCCCTGCCCTACTTCGGCAGCGGCGCAGTCGATCGTGGCGACGCCGTCGCGCAGCGTCACCATGGCGGTCGAATTGACCGGCGCGCCCTCCGAGAGGCACACATTCTTGACCGCGGCGGCAAGCGCGACGCCGCGCCGGACGTGCTCCGGCCGCGAGGGCGTGGCGACGCCGCCGGGAAGGTGGACGGGATGCATCGCGTTCGATCGCCGCGGCAATGCTGGGCGGCAGCGGCATGCGCCTGGCATGTCTCGATCAGCTCCTGCACCGGCGCGGGACGGTCCTGTACTTGGTTGAAGATCCAGCGATCGCCTCGCGAGCGCGTTGCGCACGCGCAGCTCGACGGGATCGATGTTCAATTCGCGGGCGAGCTTGTCGAGTTGGATTCGCAGGCGATAGATCGCCTGCACGACGCCGAAGCCGCGCAGCGGCCCGCACATGCCGTTGTTGGTGGCGACCGCCCAGCCCTCGATGCAGGCATTGGGAATGTGATACGGCCCCTGGATCAGCGTGGCGCCGTTGCCGATGCCGGCCGCGGAGGTGTGGCTGTAGGGTCCGCCTTCATAGAGCAGCCGGGCCTCGAGCTTCACCAGCTGCCGTCGCGGTTCGCGTGATGCCTGACCCAGATGCGCGAGGGATGGCGGTGATAGCGCGCATGGAAGGCCTCCTGACGCGAGTAGAGGAACTTCACCGGCCGGCTGGTGTGCAGCGCGAGAAGCGCGCCGTGGATCTGCCAGGTCATCGACACGCGGCCGCCGAAGGATCCGCCGACGCCGGCGTTGCGGACCAGCACCTTCTCCTCCGGAAGGCCGAGCGAAGCGGCGATCTGGGCGCGGTCGGCATGCACCCATTGCGTGGCGCCGATGACCTCGACGCCACCATGGCCGTCGGGCCGGGCAAGGCCCGCGTCGGGCGCCATGAAGGAATGATCCTGGCGGGCGGTGAAGTACTCGCCCTCGACCTGCGACCTCGCCAGCGGACCGACGGATCGCCATGGGTGTACTTGACATGGCGGTGGATCTTGCCGCGCTGCCAGGGCGTCCACGGGATCGGTGACGGGGACGAGCGGCTCGTATCGACCTTGATGGCGCGGCACGCGCGCGCCGCGCCGTTTCGCGGATCGCAGGCGGCCACGATGGCGATCGGCTCGCCGACATAGCGCACATAATCGTCGGCCAGCACCGGCTGGTCGCGATTGATCGCGCCAAAGCGGTTGTCGGGCACGTCCCAGGCCCCGAGCACGGCGGCGACTCCGGGCATCGCCTTGGCCGGGCCAGATCCACGCGCAGGATGCGCGCCAGAGGATGCGGCGAGCGGCAAGGTCGCGCCCCAGAGCATGCCCTCTCCGGAGAGATCGGTCGCGTATTCGAACTCGCCGCGCACCTTGGCGTGGCGTCCGGGCGCTCGCCGGCTCGTGCCGACGCCGACCGCGCGAGGCGCTGGTGATGCTCTGACTCGACCGTCATCGGTGCCTCGCCGCGTCCTTGATGGCCGCGATGATGCGGCCATAGCCGGTGCATCGGCACAGATTGCCGACCATGCCTTCGCGGATTTCGTCTTCGGTCGACGTCGGGATGCTCCGCGATGAAGCACGACGCCGACATGATGAAGCCCGGCGTGCAATAGCCGCATTGCAGCGCGCCGTGTTCGACGAAGGCCTGCTGCAAGCGGGGTGAGGCCGCCGTCGGGATTGTTGTAGCCTTCGATCGTGACGATCTGCGCGCCGACCGCATTGGCCGGCGAGTTCGAGGCACGAGCAGACCGGCTCGCCGTCGATGTGGACGGTGCAGGCGCCGCACTGGCCGTGCTCGCAGCCGTACTTGGTTCCGGTCAGTCCCAACCGATCGCGCAGCACATGCAGCAGATCTTCGGCATACCAAGCCCCCTCAATATGATGGAGCCGCCCGTTGACGTTCAGCGTGTAGCTGATCATTTCGTCTGCGCTCACTTTGCGAGCTCCACCAAGGCCTGCTCCAGGATGCGGCGCGCCATCACCTTGATCGCGTGGCGCCGGTACGCGGCACTCGCCGTCACATCGCTCGGCGGCGCGCAGGCCGCGGCGGCGCGCTGCGCGAACTCGGTCGCGATATGCGGCGCCGCGGTCTCGCCGCTCCAGTCGATGGCGGCCTTCGCGAACTCTTCGGCGTCGTTTGCGCGCATGGCCGTCGGACCGGCATTGCCGAGGCCCAGTCGGACGTCGCGATTGGCCGGATCGACCACCAGGGCGACGCTCGCCGTCGCGTAGTACTGCGCGTTGCGCGGACCGACCATGACATAGTCCTGATAGCCCGCGACGGGCGGCACCGTCACCGCGACGAGAAGCTCGTCGGCTCCGATGGCGGTCCGCCCGCCCCGACCAGAAAGCCTTGCAGCGGAATGGAGCGGCGGCCACCGGCTGACACGAGCTGCACGGTCGCGTTCAAGGCGAGGAGGCAGGGCGGCAGCGTGCGATCGGGAAGACCGCTCGCGACGTTCCCGCCGACGGTTGCCCGATTTCTTATCTGCTGCGTTCCGAAAGACCGGGCGGCTTTGCGCAGGAGCGGGATGGCGGCGGCAAGCGGATCATCCAAAAGGCGCGCGATGACGACGCCTGCGCCGATGCGAAGGCCCTCCGGCGAAGCCTCGATTGTGTTCAGCTCCTGCACGCGGCGCAGGCTCACATAGCCGTCCGGCTGCAGCAGACCGAGATTCTGGTCCGCAACGAGTTCGGTGCCGCCGCCGAGGAAGCGGGAGGCTGGGCGTCGTCGCTTGGCCTCCAGGGCCTCCTCGACCGAGTCGACGATCGCGAAACAAGGAGATTGAAAACGCACCCAAGTCTCCGAGCGGGCAGCCGGCACCGCGCATCCGTGGCCAAGGACCACTATTTGACGAGCACGAAAAGCGCAATCTCGGCTGCGTACAACCCGACAAGCAGGATCGCGCCGAACCAGGTGTTGCGCAAGGTGGCGCTGGGCGACAGCCACCAGTCCATCAGGCGCGTCACCACAGGCATGACGGCCCATGTCAGAGCGATCGTGCCAAGCGTGTTTCCAACGAAAATATTGACCGGGAACGCCACGTTTTCCTCGGTAAGGAGGTTTCCGACCGTCAGGTTGAGAATCATCACCACCGGGAAAAGCGCGGCGAGAACAACCATTGCCTGCTTCCAGGCGGGCGCGGCGACGCTGTCTTCGGCATTGACCGCGAACCAGCTTCCGAAACCGGTCGGCACGACATTGGCGTGGTGGCTGACGACGAATTGATACATCGCCTTGCGGCCGGCGGCGCGCTCTTTCGACGCGAGCCAGCGCTCCATGCCCGCCTTGTCGTCAAAGCGGATCATGGTCGACCAGATATTGCTCCCGGGACTCGGCTTGAACACCCTCGCGCCCGCGAAACCAGGAAAGCGCGCCGCCGCTTCGTTCAAGGCGCGGTCGGCGGCCTCGTATTCGGCCTCCTTGCCGGGGATCACGGCGTTGGAGGTGACGATCGTCTGTCCGTCGTCTCCGGCCTGCTGACTTTTCAGCGTATATTCGAATTGCTTCTCGGTGAAGATGTCGGGCGCATTCGCGATCATGTCGGCGCGCGCCGGAGAGTCGAACCACGCCTGGAACGCTTCGTTGTTCAGGAAGCGATAGACGACGATCCATTCATGAACGGAATCGTTGACCGCGGAGGGAATCACTTCAATTCCGGCGATGCCGGGAAAGGTCAAAGCGCGATCATTGATCGCCTTCTGCCACGCCTGAAGCGAACCCGATAAACGATGACTCTCGTGACGGTGACGCAATCAGCATCGGATTGGTCGGCGAGGCCGCCGCTTTGATTGGCGATGCGGTTGGCGGGCATTGACGTCCTCGTTCAGGCGGTTCCTCCGTTGCGAGTATCGCGCGGACGATGAACGAAGGCCATATAGGAGGGATGCGGGCCGCGTCCGGGCGTTTTCGGGTTGCCCTTGGCCGCGCGGCTTGACCGGTCAGGAGGCGGCCCTTAACACACAGGCCAAGCGAGCCCGTAGCTCAGTCGGTAGAGCACGTGACTTTTAATCATGGGGTCGCGGGTTCGAGTCCCGCCGGGCTCGCCAAAACAAGAACTGAAATCAGTCATTTATAGGAGATCGGCGCAAAGTATTTCAGAGGGTGCTTTTTGTGTCCTCACAATGTCCGTAAATTTCGTCCGCCGCTGTGGCGTTCCGGCAACGGCGTCGCCATATAGGGGGAGCGGCCCAGCCGCGCCCCCTCGCGTGCCGACCGCGGATGTACCGGCGAGCCGCGCGCGGGGTCGGCGCAGCCGCAGGAACGATCCGAGGTTCGCAGCGTTTTGTGACTACGGCGGCGAACCTCCGGATAGCGGACCCCTACCCCCCCTGCTTGCGTACTTGGGGCTCGCCGCCGGCGCGGGGCGGGAGCGCGCTTTCATCGCTTGATCCTCTGGATGTACGGGCGTTCGCGAGCGGGGAGCCTGTTAGCTGCGACATAGACACAGCAAAGGCAATCTCCTACAATACCATTCGGGGATGTGGCCACCTTCATGACAGAGCGCCAAGATCAATGTCGCGCCGAATGGCTCGAAAACGCCACCTTCAGCGTTGCTCTAGCAGCCATCCGGGGTACTGATGAGTTCAAGCGTCTCCGTCAAAATATAAACTCGAACACATTGCAGGTAAGAAATCCATGAACTACGAACAGCGCACAACGTCCCGCAAGCTCCTTTCCCGCTGTCTGGCGGCGCTGGTGCTGGTCGGACTTTACCTCGTCGGAACTCTTGGGATAACCGCCCTGGTCTTGACCACTGCCACGAGTGCAGTCGCTCAACGCGGCGTTCGCGATGGCGGCAATGGACGTGGGGGGGGACGTGGGGACGGACGTGGCGGCGGCAGAGGCGTCCGCCGTGGCGGGGGCGGCGTGTTTTTTGGCGCTCCTATTGTCGTCGTTCCTCCCATTGTCTATCCGGTTCGTCGCCGTCGCCGTCGCTACTGGTAAGCCGCGTCCAAAATCCAACCATTTTCACTCGCGCCTGCGGCCCGCGAGCGGGTTAGCTTCCCGGCATGGCGAGGCCGCACTGCCCGATCACGCCGATGACCCTACGCAACATGCGGTCGCTGGGCGTGCGCTCGCTCGCGGTGACGTGTGAGCTTTGCCGCCACGCGGCGGTGCTGCCGGCCGATCGCTGGCCCGACGTGGTGCTCGTGCGGGAGTTCCGCCCGAGCATGGTCTGCGCCCGGTGCGGGATCGTCGGGATCGTCGGGGCCGACGCCCGGCCGAACTGGCGGGAGATGCAGGCGAGCGGGAACTGGCAAACCGGCCCGCGCTTAACTCCAGGAGAGCGCGTCAACGACGCTCTCCGGCGGGACATTCCGCCCACAGCACCCGGGCAAGCGTGTCACCATCAAGGTTCCTTTATTTGACTTCTGGCCTCCAAACGCCCAATTTCAGTATGCCAAGCCGCCCCTTGCTTCCGAACTGCCGCCGTATGGTGAGCGTGCCCGGTTCCGCCGGGAGTAGGAAGCAGGGGGCGCAATCTTTTCAGCGGAACTCCCAAACGTCATTGATGCGCGGCGCGAGCAACTTCCGCCAGCGATCCTTGTTAGTCCGATCATCTCGGTAAGACCGTGCAATCGCTCCCGCGCACATGTCTGCGAGCTGAACCAGCACGTCACTCTTCGAGTTTTTGAATCGCACGTCCTTCACCGCCCTGCTCCGGAGCCGCCTGCGCATCGCAGCATTTAGGTTCTGCCGGAACTCACGGTCGCCTGACCCGTCGATAACGACACGAGCATTGCAAAGCACGCCGTTGTCGTAGCTCATCATCATCTTCACGAAATACTCGTAGAAGCGATCCTTGTCCGCCTTGAGCCGCGGCGAGTAGATTACTTCTTTACGCACCACGATCGCGCGGACCTGGAAGGGCAGCTTACGCACGGCCGCAAAGAACATGTCGCGCACCATGTCGGAGCACTTATTAAACTTGAACTCGGGCTTGTGGCGCTTCCTCGCGTCGCTCTCCGCAATCGCGGTCTGAGCGGTGTCCGCGTCTTCGCTCGAATAGAAGATCACCATGACGGCAACAAACACCGGGCTTGCGCCAGCTTTGAATCCAGGGTCGCCCAATTCGTCGATGAAGACCAGCATGCACAAACGTGGCACGCGATTCGTCTATCTGCCAACACCCTGCGGGCCGCCCTTGCTTCCCGTCCTGCATATCCGGTTCAAGCCATCTCCAGCTCCCGCTCCTCGATCCGCTCGGCGGCACCGCCCATGAGGCTGGGCGACGGGGCGTAGATCGCGACGGCCGGCTCGTTGTCGTCGCGCTCGGCGCGGCGGAATGGCGGCATAATTGTTTGATGTGCATCAAAACCTGCTCGCCCGCCGCGCGTGCTACAATCATCGCGCGAAAACGCGGGGGGGGGATGATACGATATCTGACGGCGATTGCAGCCGCGATCACGATTGCCGGGTGTGCGAGCCAGGGTGTGAAAGTAACAGAGCTAACCGACCTGACCGCTGCTCAACGTGCCGTGATTGAGGACGCCATTCGCCTTCACTTGAAGGACCCAGAGTCGGCTCGATTTAGCAATTTCAAGGCAGGGAGCGCGCCCGAAGGCACTACGGTCTGCGGAACGGTCAACGCCAAGAACAGCTATGGCGGTTATACCGGCGGCGCAACATTCTTTGGCGTGCTCAGAGGAAGCGTGTTCACTGATATAGATATTGATGAGGTTGGGCCCAAGGGCTCACGCTGGGCCAGCAACAAATGCGCCCAGGTTGGCCTCGGTTCGTGGATTTTCTAATAAAGAAAAACCCGCCGAGCTTTCCCGGCGGGCTGTGTGGCGGCTGCGGCCGGATCAGGCGGCGGGCGGATTGGAGTGATCGCCGGCCGCTTCCTTCTTCGGGACCACCGATAAGCTGACCGGCTGGACGGAACGGATCGGAATGCCCGTTTGGGTGACGTAGCCGGTAGGTGCGGGCCTTGACGCCCACGCGCGGCGGCTCTTGCGTATTTCCTCCACGCGGGCGAGCACGCCATAGAAATCCGCATCGTCAAGTAGCGCAAGGTCTGCATAGGCCCGCGCGGCGCACGCCTCCACCATATTCGGGTCCATCATCGCTCCTCCATTCACGCGAATTCAAGAACGCGGGCGGCAGCGCCGTCAAGCCTCTTGGGCTCGGGCGCAATGACGGCCGCCGCGTGGTCGCCGTTGTCCCACTCGGCGCGCTCGAAAGCGGCCCGCAAGACAGGGTCGGTGAAAAGCTGCGAAAGACGCTGTAGATTTCCGGTAGCCATGGCTTACCCCCATCGGTTTGCTGTGGTTAGGGCCGTTTGAGAGCTGCGAACTCTCTTGCGGCCCGACATCTTTTCTTGTAGAGGATATTCATGGGCAAGTCAATATCCTCTACAGAAAAAAGAAGCGCGGGAGGCCGCGCACAAATCCGGTAGCGCAGCATTTCACCATGCCGCGGCCGCTTTCTGACGCCCTCGACACCTGGATCGCAAAGCAGCGCGAGCCGGTGTCACGGCCAGAAGCCATCCGCCGGCTCGTCGAACTCGGGCTGAAGGCGAAGGGTACAAAGGGAAACTAATGACCCACGGCCTCGTCCTTGGACTGGTCACCCTAGGCGCGCTAACCGCACCTATGTCCGATCAACCCCATCGAGCAAGATTGGATACCCTAAAGGATGTCCGAGCGGCGCTAAATGCGTGCTGGGCAGCACCTCCGGCCAACCAGTCGTATCCAGGGATGCAGATTACCGTCCTCGCAAGCTTCAAGCGAAATGGCGATTTGCTTGGAAAGCCAAAAATCACATTCGAGAGCGTCGGAGCTTCGGACGAACAGCGGATGGCCTATCGCTTAGCGGTGAAGGAAATGCTCGTGCGCTGCACGCCGTTGCCCTTTTCTGATTCACTCGGAGGGGCGATCGCTGGCCGGCCGTTTTTGATGCGGTTTGTTGACACCCGTTATCTTAGGCAAGCTGCGCCCTTGAAAATGCATCAGTAAGGCCGCGCGGCATTAACCTGCCGGTAACCATCGCCTGCTAGGCTTCCCGTATCGTCAACTTCAATGTGCCCCAAGCAAAGGCCCGGCGCAGCTTCGCGCCGGGTTCTTTCTGTGCGGCGGCAGGATGCATGTAAGGCCGTCGCGCTGCTTCGCCAGGACGAGCGCCCAAGCGGCCTTCGCCTTCTCCTGCGCCTCGCGCTTTGAGCAGCGGAGCATCAGCTCCGACGCCGCCGCCGTCAGCGCGATCGCGATCGCTCCCGGCGCGCAGCCGCAGGCCTGCAAGTCCGCAACATGGTGCTCAATCTCAGCGTCAATATCCGGGCGATCGACGTGGCCGAGGTCGTGCTGCGCGCTGTACGCTTCGTCGTCACCGCCGCGTCGAAAAATGCGATCGCGATATTCCTGCCGGATTCTGAACGGCACGCGCGCGATTCCGAAAATCTTCGCTCGCGCGCAGCGGAACATGTCGCCGCGAGTCGGGTAGTCGGGATCAGGCTCGAACTCCTCCGGCTCGACTACGTAGACCATAGCGTTGCGCGATTTGTGCAGCGCTAGCCAGGCCGCATATTTTAATGTCGTGGTCACGAATGCGAAGGTCGCATCATTCAGCGCCGGAGCGGCCGGGTCAGCAAATTCTTTGATCCATGTTGGCAGCTGGTCAGAGAAGCCGCGAGCGCCAGTCTCGACGCGCGGCAGGACGTAGCCGCCGACCGGAAGTCCAGGCGGCCCGCCATGATAGAAGACGGGGCCGTCCGTGCCGGTGGCGGCCGGCGACACGGCAGGGGGCGCTTGCCGGTTTTTCGGCGGCTTGCGCGGGCGGGGGCGATGTTTTTTCAATGTCTCGGCTCGTACAGAGGCGGCGTCGGCGAACTACCCCGCCGACGCCAGAGGCAAAGCCTCGTTTACACGCTCGTCGCGATCTTCAGGCGGCGCAGCGCTTCCGCCTTAACCACGTCACCACCGACGCGGCGGCGGGCATCGGAATCGCACCAAACCGCTCGTCGCCAGACTGAACGGATCACGCAAAAGCGTCATGTCGATCCGGTCATAAACTCGATAGCCGAAGTCGAAGTCGCCTAGCGCAATCGCATACACGCCCGCCGAGATGCTCGGCATATCAGGTGCATCAATCACCGGCCGCCCGAGCAACGTGCTCGGCTCGCCCGAGGCAATGCCCGGTGCCCAGAGATACTGGCCCTGGCCGTCCTTGAGCTTCCGCACCGTCGCGAGCGTGCTGGAACTCATCATCCAGGTCGAACGCGAGCGGTAGAACGCCGGCAAGTCATAGAGCGCATCGATCAAAGCATCCGCCGTGATCGAAGTCGCCGCGCCACTTGCCACCTCGGGGATCGAGCTGTTGACCAGGAACCCGCTCGGCTTGTTGATGCCGTCGCCGGAAACGAAGGCGACGCCTTCAAGTCGACCAAACTCCTCAGCGAGATCGCTCGCGATCTCGCTTTCGACGCTGAACTCGGCGTCTTCTAACAACTTGATGCTCGCGTCGACATAGCAAGCCGCCTCATGCGCCGGGATGGTTACCTGCCCATAAGCCGCCTGCGCACTCGATCGCGTCTGCGTTTCGCCGACCCAACCCGCTGTCGGCGCGCTCGTACGCCGCGGGAGGATGATCTGCGAAGACGACATCCGCCCGACACGGGCCGCCTGACGAACCGGCGAATATTGCACCAGGTTCTTCAGAATTTCGTTTGCGAACTGCGACGTGACGAGATAGCCGCCGTCCGTGTTCGTGCCGACCGTGAGCGACTTGCGCTCCATATCGGGGAGCTGATCAGGCCCACGACGAAGAAAGCCGCTAAAGGCTTTCTGTTCGAGGGTCTGACCTTTCTTCGTCCCGCCGGCAACATACTCATTACCGGCCCGCTTGAGCATGACCTCGATCTGGTCGCCACGCTCCTGCTCTTCCGCAAGCTTCTTCTCGATCTCGTCGAAACGCTTGCCAACCGAAATCGGCCATCTCGTTAATGGCCGTTTTGATTTCCGTGATAGGTTCCATGTTTAGGGTCTCCTAACGTGTCAAT
>CAVQIB010000010.1:0-229705 GCA_963712435.1 uncultured Alphaproteobacteria bacterium
GGAAGCCGACCAGGGTCTGTTCGAAGCGTTCGGCGGATCGGACCACGAGGCTCGACGGGGCGGAGACCACCCCGACCACGGGGATGCCGCGCGACCGCGGCCTTCTGCACGATCTCGAAGCTCATGCCGGCCGGAGACCGCGGGTGGAGCCGATCGGGAGCGAGTCCGTCATGAGGCCGTCACCGACGAGCTTGTCCACCACGTTGTGCCGGCCGACGTCTTCCCGCAGGACCTGCGAGCTCGCCGTCGGCGGAGAAGAGGCCCACCGCGTGGAGCCCACCGGTGGCGTCGAAGATCGTCTGGGGGTCACGCGACACGTCCGGCAGGCGCAGCAGCGTGGACCGGGCGACGACCGGACCCGGGGCGACGGGCGCGCGGCCGATCGCCACCTCGTCGAGCGTCGTCTTGCCGCAGATGCCGCAGCTCGAGGACACCGCCACGACCCCGCCGGTGCTGATCCAGGTCCAGGCCGGGCACCGGGAGGTGACGGTGACGACGTTGTACTCCTGGTCGACGTGCGGATCGACGCAGTTCCGCACCGACGCGAGGTCCGCCGCACCGTCGAGCAGCCCCTCGGTGTCGGCAGAGCCGACGGCCAGCTCGAAATCGTTCCCGGGGTGCGCATCGTGACGGCCACCGGCTCGGCCTGTTCGCGCAGGTCCTGGAGGCGGATCTCCATCGGCTCTTCCGTGACGAGCCGGTCCGGGCGTTCGACAGCCGACCGTCTCCATCGCCACGCACACGCACGGGCGTCACTCCACGACGGCCGAACGGTCGTCATGGGTCGAGGCTCCGGGATGCCGATCCCCCATCGCGTCGCGTCGTCGGGAGTGTCGACGTCCACCAGGGACTGATCGTCGACGTCGGAGAGGTACGTCACCGCGGTGTCGGCCAGCGGCCGGCGCAGCGATCGCTCCCCGGTGGCGACGGACGGGTCGGGCCCGGTCCTGCGCTGCGGCGGAGTACCGGGCGCACACCGGCTGCACCATGCCGTCGGCGTCGACCGCGCACGACGCGTGCCGTCGCCGGGTGGCTCGACCAGGCGGCTCGACCAGGGCGAGCGAGACGAACGGGAGGTCGCAGGCGAGCAGCAGCACGGGCTGACCGGGCTGATCGCGTCGGCACCGGCGACGAGCACGGCAAGCGGCCCGCGACCGGGTTCCGGCTCCGACACGGTGGCCAGCGGGTGTGACCGGGACCGACTCGAGCACCGGGTCGCACACCTTCGCGAGCAGGCCGCTCGCCGCGCCGGGCGAGGGGCTCCCCGTCGACGAGCAGGGTCGCCTTCGCCGTACCCATACGCGGAGCTCCGGCCGCCGGTGAGGAGCAGTCCGGGAATCGGCACCGCCGGCGTCGGCACTCGGCGTCAGGCGGCGGACGCCGGGCGGAGCTCGTAGGCCACGACCTCCCAGGTCCGGGACCGGCGGAGCATCCGCACCTCGTGGTGAACCTCGCTGCCGTCGCGCAATGTGAGGCAGGTCACGACGGTCGCCGCGCCGCCTTCGCGGAGCTCGGCTTCGGCCGCGGTGTGCTCGACCAGGTGGCGGAGCGCGGAGCCGTTCGCGTACGCGGCACGCTTGGTCGCGATGAAGTCGGCCCGGTTGAGACCATCGCGCAGCTCGCGGCCGGAGAGCTTGTAGATCACGTCGAAGTCGAGCAGGTCCCAGGCGTGCTCGTACGCGAGGGCGATCTCGATCGGCGACGGCCCACTGTCCTTGGCCACGGCCACGACGAACGCGACCGCCAGCGCGACCACCAGGACCAGGACGACGACGAAGATCACGACGTGAAGGCGACGTCGATCTGGCCCGCGAGATCGAAGTCCAGGTCGGTGAGCCCGCCGGCATCATGGGTGCTGAGCGCGATCGTGACCTTCCGCCAGCGGATGTCGATGTCCGGGTGGTGGTTCGCCGCCTCGGCGAAGAAGCCGATGCGGACGACGAACGCGATCGCGTCCGGCGAAGCCCGCGCAGGTGTACACCTTGGCGATCACGTCGCCGTCGTGCGACCGTCGGTCAGGTCGGCGAGGCGGGCGTCGATCGTCGAGTCGTCGAGAGGCTGGGACGCGGCACGGACCGATTCTCGCGCCCACCCACACCGATCCACCAGCCGCCACCCGTGGGGCGGGGTTAGGCGGCGGCGGGCTGGACCGGCGGTTCGAAGGGGAAGCCCGGGGGCTCGGACGTGAACGGATGATCCGCCCGGACGCGCCAGAGCGTCACCAGGCCACCCGCGAGCGGCACCACCGCGAACGCAACGCCCGCGACCTGGACCCCGACGGCAGCCGCGGCGAGGCCGACGAGCGGGAGCGCGATGAGATGGCCACCGCTGTTCACCGTCTCGTCGAGCGCCATGACCCGGCCATGCGTCTCGACCGGCGCGGACCGCTGCATCAGCGTCCAGCGCGGGCACGACACAGAACGAGGTGACGCATCCCCAGAGCAGGATGCCCAGGAACGCCACCGCGGGGATCGTCGTACCGACGTACAGCGCGGCAGCCACTCCCGAGGCCGCACGGTCGCGATCGCGGCGATCCGCACGCCGCGACCCGCTCGCCCAACCGGGTGACCACCAGCGTCATCACGAGCAGACCCACACCGAACGTCGCCTGCAGGAGCGCGAGCATCGTCGGCGATCCCTGCAGTACCTCGCGCACGTAGATCGGCTCGATCACGAGGAACGCGCCCAGCGTGAGGTAGACGCAGCCGGACATGCCGAGCAGCAACCGGAGCCGCGGGCGGACCCGGACCACCCGGAAGCCCTCTCGCAGCTCCGCCGTCACCGAGCCGCCTTCCGCTCCACTCTCGGTCCGACCGATCGAGAACGGGATCAGCACCAGGGCACCGACGACGAAGGTGAGCAGCGTCGATGATGAACGCGCCCTCGATCCCGATCGTTCCGATCGCCACGGCGGCCAGCAACGGACCCAGCACGATGGCGGCCTGGACCGCGCCGGCGAGCAGCGCGTTGGCCTGGACGAGCTGGTCGTCGGGCACCAGGCGGGGAGGCAGCGCCCGTAACGCCGGGTCCGAGAACGCACCGGTTGCCCCATGCAGCGCCGCCAGCGCAACGAGCACCGGGAACGAGCCAGCGAAGAGAAACGCCACCGACACGCCGGCGGACAGCAAATGGGCGACCATGATCACCCGCTTGGGCCCGCACCGATCGATGGGGATGCCGGCGAGCGGGGCGAGGATCAGGGGCGGTAGCGACCAGGCGAGCCCGAGCAGCACGATCGCGCCCGGACCCGCGTCGAAGCGGAAGACCGCAAAGCCCCAGAGCGCGACGATCGCGCCCGCTGGCCAATCCCGTTCAGGGCTTCGGCCGCTGACGAGGAGCGCGAGCCGACGATCGCGGAAGGAGCTGCATCCCGTCCAGGGTAACGATCGGACCGGCCCGATCCGCCCGAAATTTCGCGGCGTCGGACCAAGGTCACACGCCGGGACCGGCCCGTCGCGTCGTACCATGACGGCATGACATGTCCGTCCTGTGGAAGCGCGGCACCGGCCGACGCCCGCTTCTGCCCGGCATGCGGACACAGCCTCGTGGCGCGGCCCGACGAGCGGCGCGTCGCCACCGTCCTCTTCGCCGACCTCGTGGGCTTCACCACGCTCTCGGAGACCGCCGATCCCGAGCAGGTCAAGCACCTCGTCGACGCGCTGCTTCGAGCGCCTCGTCGCGACATCACCACCTTCGGCGGGCAGGTCGACAAGATCGTCGGCGACGCGCATCGTCGCCCTCTTCGGCGCGCCGGTCGCCCACGAGGACGACGCCGAGCGGGCGGTGCGCGCCGCGCTGCGGATGCGGCGACGCTCGCGCGACGCGGACGCGAGCTCGGGGTGCGATCCACCTGCGCGTCGGCGTGAACACGGGCGAGGTGCTCGTCGGTGCACTCCGCGCCGGCGGCGACTACACGGCGATGGGCGACGTGGTGAACACCGCCAGCCGGCTGCAGACCGCCGCGCGGCCCGACCAGGTCGTGCGTCGGTCCCGCCACCTACGCCGCGGCGCTAGCGCGGCGTCCGGTACGAGGCGCTCGGACCGATCACCGTCAAGGGTCGCGAAGAGCCCGTGCGCCGCGTGGCTGGCCGTCCGCGCCGTCGCTCCCCGGGCCACCGGCACCGGCGAGTCGAGACACCCCTCGTCGGCCGCGAGGCGAGGTCGCGGTGCTCCGCACGGCGCTCGCCACGCCGCCACTCGCGAGCGCGCCCACCTCGTCCTCGCTGACCGGCGACGCGGGGTCGGCAAGTCACGGATCGCCAGCGAGCTCGGCAAGATCGCCGAATGCGAGCACGGGCGCGCCGGTGCTCAACGGCCACTGCGTTCCCTACGGCGAGACGAACGTGTGGTGGCCGATCGCGGCCATGGTCGCCGACGCGTGCGAAGTCGACCTCACCGATCACGAGGACCACGTCCCCGCGTGCACCGACACGGTCGCGTGCAGGGCGGCCTCCGCTGGAGCACGACGACCCGGAGATCGGCCGGGTCACCGACGGTCTCCTGTATCTCATGGAGGAGCCGATCCCGGCGAGGGCGTCGATCCGGCACGCGCCCGCGAGGACGCGCTGCCGCGCCGCGTCGACGTTCTTCGGCGGGGTGGCGAACCGTCAACCGCTGGTCCTCGTCCTCTCGGACCTGCACTGGGCCGACGAGCCAGGTGCTCGAGCTCCTCGCCGCGCCTGCTCACCCATCTCTCGAATGCGCCGTTGCGTCCTCGTCGGCACCACCCGCCCGAGCTCACCGACCGGTGGACACCACCCGCGGGACGCCACAACACCGTGCACGTCAACCTCGACCCGCTCGCCAGCGATGACAGCGCGACGAGCTCCTGCGCACCCTGCTCCCGACGCGGATGCCGGAGCTCGTGACGATCCTGCGTGACCGCAGCGGCGGGAACCCGTTCTTCATCGAGGAGCTCGTGGCGATGCTCGGGGAGGCCCCCGCCACCGAAGGGGCCCGGGAGCCTGCCGGCCACCCTGCACGGGCTCTGGCCCACGCGCCTGGACCGGCTCGACCCGCTCGACCGGGTCACGCTCGAAGGACAGCGGCGGTGATCGGCAACACCGGTCCGCTGGACCTGGTGCGGGCGCTCGCCGCGGGGCGCGGCACCAACGCCGACGGTCCGCTCGCGCGAGCTCGCGCAGAGGGACCTCCTGGAGATCGACGACGAAGAGTTCCGGTTCCGCGACGAGCTGACCCGTGACGTGGCGTACGGGACACTTGACCAAGGCGGAGCGGGCCCGCCGGCACAGCTCGGTGAGCAAGCTGATCGCCGAAGAAGCCGAGCGAACCGACCGCGTCGACGAAGTGCTCGAACGGATCGCGTACCACTTCAACCTCGCGGCCGCCCTCATGGCCGAGCTCGGTGCCATCGACGGGCTGCCGAGCGGGATGATCCCTGCGGGTGTCCGGTTCCTCACCCGGGCCGCCGAGAAGGCCGAACGCCGCGACGACTGGGCGACGGCCGACGAGTCCTGAGCCACGCGATTCCGCTCGTCGAGCACGATCGACACCCAGGGCCAGCCCCGCTCCGGCTCGCTCGGGCTCGAGCAGGGCCGCCCGCAACATCACCGGCACGCGCAGCGACCTCAAGATCGTGCTCTCGAATGCCGAGCTGCTCAACGACGACGCGGCAATGGCCGCGGCGCAGACCGTGCTCGGCGACGTCCAGTACAAGGAAGGTGACCTCGTCGGTTCGGCGAAGAGCCTCGACGACACGGTTGCCCGGTGGCGCGAGCTCGGCGACCAACGCGGGCTCGGCGACGCACTCCGCTTCCGCGGTCTGACCGACCTGTTCAGCGGCAACCCTGATGGGGCTGCGGTCTTCATCGGCGAGGCGCTCGACATCTTCGTCGCGATCGGCCACCGGCGCGGTGAAGCCTGGGCGCTCCAGAACCTCGCGTGGATCGCGTTCGTCAGGGGACACACCGACGAGGCCGAGCAACGACTCGACGCGTCCGCCCGCGGCATTCGGCGAGCTCGGCGACTGGGGTGGCATGAGCTGGGCGCTCGGTCTGCTCGCCTGGGTCCGCTTCACTCAGGGCCGGCTCGAGGAGGCCGCGCTGCTCGCCGAGCGGATCCTCGCGACGACGCGTCGAGCTCGGGAACCGGTGGGCTGCCGCGATCATGCGGGTGCTCCTCGCCAACGTCTCACTCTGGCGGGGCGATCCCAAGGTGGCGATCGACTTCGCCACCGAGGCGAGGGCCGTCTTCCAGGAGTTCGGCGACCCGTGGGGTGAGCTCCAGTCCGTCGGGCCGGAGACGCTCGCACTCAACGCGTGCCTGCGCACCACCGAAGCCAAGGCGATGGTCGACGTGGCCGACATCATCGCCGCGCCGGGTGCCGGACCATTCCATGCGACAGCTCGCAACCGTGCTGCGCGTGGCGCTCGCGGTCCAGGTCGGTGACGCCGACGCGTTCGAGCTCGCGGCCGCGATGTTCGAAGGACTCACCGCCGTCGACGACCGGTTCCTCACGGACGAGCGGCACACGCTGTGGGGGCTCGCCCAGCTGCAGCACGGCGACGTCACCGGCGCGATCGACACCCCTCCGCGCCGCGCGAGCGGGCACCCGGAACCGGGGCCCGGAAGCCGCCGCCGATGTTGCGTTCGCCGCGGCACTGGTGGCCGGGGGCGAGACCACGGAAGCACTCAAGATCTGCGCCGAAGCCGACGACATCGTGGTCACCTTCGTCGACCGCTACCGCCTGGCAAGCTCGCCCACGGCTTCGCGCTGTACCGCAGCGGCGACGAAGCTGGTGGCCGCGCCGCGATCGAGCGCGCCGCCGCCGTCGTGAATGCCGACGAGCTCACCGCTCGACCAGTTCGTGGTGCGCTTGGCTCGCGCCGCACTGGATCACGCGTCACCGGCGGACGAGCAGCGCTCGATCGGCTGGGAGACCTGCGTTCGCACTCATGGCCGGCACCCCCGGCTGACCGACCCCACCCGTTCTCGGCACGTTCACGGGGTCCAGGGCCCCCTCAGCGTGCCGAGAAGGTGGCTTACTCGCCGATCGTGGCGTTGGGGTCCGGGTCGCCCCCGCCGACCCCGAGGTGGAGCCGGAGCAGGAAGAAGTGGCCGAGCGGCCCGATGCCGACAGCGAACAGCAGCGTGCCGATCCCCACATCACCGCCGAGCAGCCAGCCCGCCACCAACGCCGTGAGCTCGAGCACGGTCCGGACGATCCAGAGCGGGTAACCCTTCGCCGCGATGCCGGTCATCAAGCCATCGCGCGGACCGGGACCGAGCCCGGCACCGATGTAGAGCCCGACTCCGAACGCGATGATCAGGATCCCGCCGAGCAGGTAGGCCCACCGCAAGCCGAGTGTCTCCGGATCCGGCGACCACTCGAGGAACACGTCGACGATCAGTCCGACGGTCAACGTGTTGATGACCGTCCCGATCCCGAAGCGCTGGCCGAGCGGGATCCACGTGATCAGCACGATCACACCCAGCAGGATCACAACACTGCCGAAGCTGAGCCCGGTGAGATCCGCGAGGCCCTGATGCAACACGTCGTACGGGCTCACGCCCAGGCGCGCTTCCACCATCATCGCGATGCCGATCCCGAGCGCGAGCAGTCCGACGAGCAGCCGAGGCAGACGACGGCGCGCTCGACCAGACCCGGGAAGCCGAGCACGGTGAGGTCGGGATTCGCGGCGCGGGCGCGATCGCGCCGGGAGCTCATCGAAGGAGTGTAGGGAGTGAGGCCGACGCACCTTCAGGATTTCTATACGAGCGCGACCGCGACCTCGATCTCGACCACGCCGCCACGGGGCAGCGCAGCAACACCGATCGCCGAACGCGAATGACGCCCGGCGTCGCCGAACACGTCGTAGAGCAAGCGGCTCGCGCCATCGATCACCGCGGGCTGCTCGAGGAAGTAGGCTCGCACGCGACCAACCCGAGGACGGTCAGCACGCGCTTCACGTGATCGAGACCGCCGAGCTCCGCCTCGAGGACCGACAGCGCATTGAGCGCGCACCAACGCGCGGCCTCGGCCCCTTGCTCGACCGTCGAGCTCGTCGCCGAGCCGACCGGGGTGCACGAGATTCCCGGAATGCGTCGCGCGGGAGCTGACCCGACGTGCGGGCCACACCGTCGTGCACGACCACCGCGTCGAGCGGCTCGTGCGGCAGGAACGGTCCGGGGAGCGTGATGTCCAGCTCGGCCAGTCGCGCCGCGATGCTCATGGTGGAAACTGCCGATCGACCCTGACACGGCCGTCACCGTACGGAGGGCCGCTGGTAGCGTCAAGATGAAACCCGCGACTGGACCGATGACGCGGACGCGGAGGGCTTCACCGACTTCTATGGGCTGCAACGCCGCGCCGCGCGCGAGGTATTCATCGCCGGCGAAGTCTTTTTCCGGTTCCGGCCGCGCCGGCAAGAGGACGGGCTCGTCGTCCCGCTCCAATTGCAGATGCTCCCGTCGGAAATGCTGCCGCTCAACCGCAACGAAGTCACGCCGGGCGGCAATGTCATCCGGCAGGGGATCGAGTTCGATCGGATCGGCCGCCGCGTGGCCTATCATTTCCTGCGCCGGCATCCCGGCGACATGACCGATCCGGGGCTCGCCGGCGAGGTGGCGCGCATCCCGGCCTCCGAGATCGTGCACGTCATCGATCCGGTCGACGCCGGGCAGGCTCTCGGCCGCCGAAGCTGAAGCCCAGACGAAATGGCCGGCCCTCGCCGAAATCGCCAAGGCGGACGCCGAGGCGCAGGCCAGGACGCTCGCCGAGACGAACGAAACCATGCGGATCGAGGCGGCGTCCGGCGATATCGTGCAACGCTGGTGGAGGCCGGTCTACGCGTTCGAGCTGACGCTCGAATGCGCGATCTGTTGGGCGCTCGCAATGTGGGACCTCGCCTTTGGCGGCGGGAAGATCGCGGCATGGGCGGTCAACGCGTCGGGTCTTCTGTCCATTTACTGGGGCGCGCGCTTCGGCGTGCTTGGCGTCTACGTCAATGGCCGCTCGCGCGAGAAGGAGGCGGCGCTCACCGGCCAGCCTGCCCCGACCGCGATCAACTCCCTCGTCAAGGCCGCAACCCGAAAGCCGCGCCGATGACCCACCTCACCGAAATGGCCGACCTCATGTGGCGTGCGATCGCCGGCCTCGCCGGCGGCATCGTCTATCTGATCATGAAGCAGCGGCTGCCGCCCAGGCAGGCGATCGGCGTCTGCGTCGTCGCGGTGATCACTGCGATCTTCATGGGGGACGTGGTCGCGATCAAGCTCGGGCTTTCTCCTGGAGCCTCCGGCTTCGCGCTAGGGCTCCTCGCCATCAAGCTGTGCTCCGGCCTGATCGACGGCTCGCTGCTCGACGCCGGCAGGAAATGGCTCACGAACGGCAACGGGACGAAGAAATGATCGACCTCTCTGCTTTGAACGACATCGGGCTAGCGATCATCGGCGCGGTCGAGACCGTCATCAGCCTCGCGGCGCTGCACGCCGGCGTCTCGGTTCTCACAGTCTTCATTGCGGTGTGGGTGATGTAGGCGACGACGCAAGGCGCGGGTCTCGGCTCACGCGGCGCGCGGCCCTTCTTGCGCAACGCGTGACGATCGGATGCCTCGCCGTCGCGCTCGCCTTCAACGCCGCCACCCCGTTCATCACCCCCGACCCGCCCTGGCTCAGCGACGTGCCGGTCGTGTTCGCCATCATGATGCTGCTGATCATTATCGGCCTGTTGCATCGAATTCATAGTGAAGGACGCGACGGCGTTTGATCATAGCTTAGGGATGGCATGGCGCTAGGAAATTATGCTCAATGCCGTGACGCCGTTCATCACACCCGCCGTGGCTCGCCAATCTCCTACTGGTCGTCGCGATCATGGCGTTTCTGCTGGCCTTTGGCCTGTCGCATGTCCGCGCGGAGCGGCTCGCGGTGCCAAGGCTGCACATCCCAACAGCAGGAAAAGGCCGCCCGGTGAGCGGCTGAGGCGTGGGTATAGCTCGTTGTGACCTTCATCTCTAGCACTGAGACGCTCTCTGAACTACAACTGCCCCGTCGGGTCTATATGTGCCGCAGCGACGCAAGTCAAAATGCCACGACCGAATGATGCTCCGGACGAAATGCTCGCAGCAAAGCTGCAGAGTACGACGACATTGATCGAGCGATTAATCGCGCTCGGAGGATTTGCCGGTCTGTTGGTTGGTGTTGCGCTCGTCTTGCGCCCCTTCGTAACAGGAATTTTGTTCGGGACGATAATCGTCATTGCAACTTGGCCGATCCGCGATTGGCTGGTGCGACATGGTTTGTCGGTCGGCCTCACCGCGACCGTGTTGCTATTAGTCGCACTTGGGACGGTCGGCGTCCCGGCGATCATCTTGGCTCCGGGGTTGGGAGAACGGCTGGTCGACGGCATCCAGCGTGTGCAGGCGTACTTCGCAGGATCGCCGGAACTGCCGAACTGGATTGCGCAGGTCCCGTGGGCAAAGGAGAGTGTCGGGCGACTTTGGTCCAGTTTGGCGGAGCCTGGCAGCGCGTTTCAGGCAGTGATCAAGCCATATTCGGCTGAACTGCGGAAAGGGTTGATCGAGCTTGCGCGTGCTTTTGCCGAAGGTATGTTCCAGTTTGTGGTGTCGCTTGCCGTAGCAACGATGTTGTGGCTTCGCGGCGATGCTTTGGCTGGAACTTTGAGGGAAATCACCGAGCGGTTGGGTGGCTCGGCAGCCGGCTCGGCTTTGCTTTTGGCAGCAAATTCAGTGCGCGGGGTTGCTTACGGCGTCGTTGGCACGGCGGCGATCCAGGCGATCGCCATGACGGTCGGACTGATAATTGCGGGCGTTCCGGGAGCTGGGCTATTGGGATTCTTAACGCTCATCATCGCGCTAAGCCAGTTTGGGATATTATTGGTCATAGTCTGGGGCGGAGCGGCCTGGTGGCTTTTCGGCATCGGCGATACGGGTTGGGGCATCTTCGTGGCTGCCTGGGGCCTGCTGGTCTCGACCGTCGACAATTTCATTCGTCCGTGGCTGGTGAGTTTTGGAGCAGAGATGCCGCTGATCGTGATCTTCCTTGGCGTACTTGGTGGGTTCATTGCATTCGGGTTTCTCGGTTTGTTTATCGGCCCAACATTGCTCGGCGTATTCTACAAATTACTCCAAGCTTGGCGTGAGCTTCCGCAATCCTCCACATCGTGATCAGGCGTCGCATACTCGGAGGCAGGCGACCGAGTGATAATCCGGCCTTATGGCCAATTGAAGACGCTTAATTCCGAAATTGCGTAGTATCAATGACGGTAGGATGCCAGCGAATATAAACATTAAGTGATAACGCAGGAGGAGCAAGGCATGGCCAAAAATCTCGATGATCTGATCCCTTCCGCTGATGATGTGATGAAGAAGATTGCGATGGCCGAGGCTGAGAAGGCGGCCGAGTCCTTTCGCAAGCATGCTCAGGCGGAAGCGCGAGAAGAGAGCGGAAATGGCGCGTCTTGCAGGACCGTCAGGATTGTCGGAGGAGGAGAAGATCCAACTCGCCGCCAAGGTCATCCGGCGGGCGATCGACAGCGGTCGCACCGAAATGCAGGTCTATCGTTTTCCCAACCAGCTATGCACGGATCATGGACGCGCCATCAACCAGAAGGAGCCGGGTTGGGAGAAGACGCTGACGGGCGTTCCGAAGGAAGTTTACCAATTATGGTACGATTATTTGCGCCCGCGCGGATACAAAATCAAGTTCGAGATCATCGACTGGCCAGGTGGCATGCCCGGCGATATCGGCGTCACCTTGGTGTGGGGGTGACCAAGTTTCACCCATCCGCCGAGGTGAGGTCGGCGCTCCATCGCTGAATTCGGGATGATAACGGCGCGCATGAGCGTGAGCATGAGTTGCCCGGCGGCGCTAGCTACTTTTTATTGAGCCGCGCTCTGCCGGCATAAGTCGTTTGCTGACCGGACCGGCCAGAGGACGAAAAGTGCTGTCGTGACAGCCCCAGCCATAAGGGACCTCAGCAAACACCAACGATTGGTCACAGCGAGCAGCGATCGAAGACAGCTCGATGCCTTCCATCCCCGGAAAAATCCGGGACACCTTATCGTCGTTGATGACCCGCAAACTGAACTGCACGTCTGAGAGCATGATGTCGGTCGCGCACGCAGCCACGAGATGGATGATTTCGCCGTTCTCTCGTCGCGTTTTGATGGAGCATTTCGCGGTTCTTCCTCTGATCGAGTTTCCTTCGATTATGAATCCGCCTCCATGCACCTCCGACTCCGGTCGGAATGAAATGGCTTTTTCCTTTTCTGATGAACATTTTCTGACAGATCGCCGCCATCTGTCGCCCACGCGCCGCTCAGATCGAGCGCATGGGAGGAAGAAGGCAGAAGCGACAGTCCAACAACCGGAATGATCGCCAGTGACAGCAGCGTCTCGATTCTCATCGATCTGATCCTCTTCCGTCTTGGTCGAAGCAGGAAAGTCGCGCTGGCGGCCGCAAGCGAGCTGCGCGAAGTCAGTATCTGGCGGGGATGATTCGTCGTCCCTGCAAGGAGGCTTCGTCGTCGTATTTCCCCTTGTTCGTCCGCTTCGGCAGCTTGATCTTCGACCGGGCCATCTTCTTGAAGGGGATCAACGTGAGGATATGCGAAATGCAATTGAGCCGCGCCCTCCGCTTGTCGTCCGAGCGCAGGATGTGCCAGGGCGACGCCTCCGTGTCGGTCGCCTCCAGCATCAGATCGCGCGCGCGGGAGTAGTCGTACCACCGAGCCCACGATTTGACGTCCATCGGACTCAGTTTCCACTGCCGGAGCGGGTCGTCGATGCGCGCCGTCCATGCGCCGCGCCTGTTCATCCTTGCCGACTTCAAGCCAGATCTTGATCAGCTGGATGCCGGCCGCGGCAATATAGCCCTCGACCTCGGGGCACAGTTTCAGAAATCGCGTGTGCTCCTCTTCGGTGCAGAAGCCCATGACATATTCGACGCCGGCGCGGTTGTACCAGCTGCGGTCGAAGATCACGATCTCGCCCGCGGCCGGGAAATTCTCGATGTAGCGCTGCATGTAGAGCTGGGTCTTTTCGCGATCGGACGGAGCCGGAAGGGCGACCACCCGGAAAACGCGGGGGCTCACGCGCTCGGTGATCGCCTTGATCGTTCCGCCCTTGCCGGCGGCGTCGCGCCCCTCGAACACGATGATGACGCGCAGGCCTTCCTTCTTCACCCATTCCTGCAGGTGACAAAGCTCCGTCTGGAGCTTCCGCAGCTCTTTGCTGTAGTCCTTCCACTTCATCTTCGAGGGTTGGTCAGGCATGGCCGAATTCATGCTTTTCATTCCGCGGGCGGCAGCGCTTTCGTCGCGGGCAGCACGCCGGGCTCGCGCGTAGCGGCCGCATTCGGGGCCGGTCGCGCGCTCCTCGCGCGGGCGCGTTGACGGCCGCAGCTTCTCGCGGAGCGCCTGGAACGCGACGTAGAGCGGCGGGATGACGAAGATGCCGACGAACGACGCGAGGATCATGCCGCCGAACACCGGCGTGCCGACATTGCGGCGCGCGAGCTGCGACGCGCCGGCCGCGACGACGAGCGGATAGAGGCCGAGGATGAAGGCGAACGACGTCATCATCACCGGCCGGAAGCGCAGCCGCGCGCCTTCGGTCGCGGCCTCCAGCAGCGGGACGCCCTTCTCGCGCTGCTCCTTGGCGAATTCGACGATCAGGATGCCGTTCTTGGCGGCGAGGCCGATCAGCACGACCATGCCGATCTGGCCATAGAGATCGAGCGTCAGGCCCGCCGATGCAGGATGCGCGGCGAACGCGCCGAGCACGCCGACCGCGACCGACAGCAGCACCGGCACCGGAATGGTCCAGCTCTCATAGAGCGCGACCAGGAACAGGTAGGCGAACAGCACGGCGAAGCCGAGAATGATCGCGGTCTTGCCTTCGGCGCGCTTTTCCTGGAACGCGGTGTCGGTCCATTCGCCGGCATAGCCCTGCGGCAGCGTGCTGCGCCGCGACCTGCCTCCATCGCCTGCAGCGCCTGGCCGGAGGAGACGCCCGGCGCCGGGCTGCCCTGCACCGTGACGGCGCGGCGATTGTTGTAGCGGATCAGCGCCGGCGGGCCGACCACGACGCGCACTTCGACCAGGCTGCGCAGCGGGATCATCTTGCCTTCGGCGTTGCGCACATTGATGCGATAGATGTCGTCGATGCTGCGCGCGGTCGGCGGCCTCGGCCTGCACCTGCACCTGCCAGGTGCGGCCGAACAGGTTCATGTCGTTGACATAGATAGCCGCCGAGCGAGGCCTGCAGCGCCTGGAAGACGTGCTCGAGCTGCGACGCCGAGCATCTGCACCTTGTCGCGGTCGATATCGAGATAGATCGATGGGTTGGTCGCCGAGAAGGTGGTGAACACGCGCGCTCAGCTGCGGATCCTGGTTGGCCGCGACGACCAGGCCGCGCAGCACCTGCGCCAGCGCCTTCGGATCGCCCGCCGCGCAGGTCCTGCAGCACATAGGTGAAGCCGCCGCCGGTGCCGAGGCCGATGATCGGCGGCGGCGCGAGCGGAACCACGGTGCCGCCCTGGATCTGCGCGGAACTTCGGCGCCGAGCCGCGCGATGATCGCCTGCGGCGCCGAGGTCCGCGTCCTTGCGCTCCTCGAACGGCTTCAGCGTCACGACCATGAAGGCGGCATTGGACTGCGAGTAGTTGTCGATGAAGTTGAGGCCGATGACCGAGGTGAAGTCCGCGACCGCCTTCTCCTCGCGCAGGATCGTCTCGGCCTTGCGCGACGACGTCGGAGGTGCCGCTCGACCGAGGCGCCGCCCGGCAGCTGCACGACGACGAAGAAGCGCGCCCTGGTCGTCCTCCGGCAGGAAGCCGGTCGGCGTCATCTTCGACAGGCCGACAGATGCCGACGCACGGCGACGCCGACCACGACCAGGCCGATGACCGAGACGCGCACGAGCCGGGCGACCGCGCCGCCGTAGGCGTCGCGCACCCGGTCGATCGCAGCGCATCACCATGCCGATGACGCCGCGCCGCGGCCCATGATGCGGCGCAGCAGGATCGCCGCACAGCGCCGGCGACAGCGTCAGCGCGTTGATCGCCGACAGGAACATCGACGACCGCGACGGTGACCGCGAACTGCCGGAACAGCTCGCCGGAAATGCCGGGAATGAAGGCGACCGGCACGAACACCGACAGCAGCACCAGCGTGATGGCGATGATCGGCGCGGTGATCTCCGCCATCGCCTTCTTGGTCGCCTCGGCCGGCGACAGCTCGGGATGCTCCTCCATCACGCGCTCGACGTTCTCGACCACGACGATCGCGTCGTCGACCACGATGCCGATCGCCAGCACGATGGCGAGCAGCGAGACGGTGTTGGCCGAATAGCCGATCGCCAGCAGCACGATGAAGGTGCCGATCAGGCTGACCGGCACGGCGAGCGTCGGGATCAGCGTCGCGCGCACGCTGCCGAGGAACAGGAACACGACGAGCACGACGAGGATGAAGGCCTCGATCAGCGTCTTCTGCACCTCGTGGATCGTGTCGGTGACGAACGACGGTCGGGTCGTAGGTGACCTTCCAGGCGAGGTCCTCGGGGAAGCGCTTCTCGCAGTTCGGTCAAGCTTCGCTGCACCGCGCTCGAGCGTCGCGATCGCGTTGGCGCCGGGCGCCTGATAGATCGCGATCAGCCGCCGCCGGCGCGCCGTTGAAGCGCGTCTCGCGGTCGAGATTGGCGGCGCCGAGCTCCAGCCGCGCGACGTCGCCGAGCCGCAGCACCGAGCCGTCCGGATTGGTGCGGATGACGATCTTCTCGAACTCCTCGACGCGAGTCAGCCGGCCCTTGGTCTGGATGTTGAGCTGCAGCTGCTGATCGTTGGAGATCGGCCGCGCGCCGATGCGCCCGACCGCGGCCTGCACGTTCTGCGCCTGGATCGCGTTGATGATGTCGCCGGTGGTCAGGCCGAGGCCGGTCAGCCGGTCGGTCTGCACCCAGGCGCGCATGGCATAGTCCTGCGGCCCCCACAGCGTGGCGTCGCCGACGCCGGGCGTGCTCTTGATCTGGTCGAGCAGGTTGATGGTGACGTAGTTCGAGATGAACAGCGGATCGTGGGTGCTCTTGGGCGAGTAGACGGCGATCACGCCGAGCAGCGCCGAGGACTTCTTCTTGACCGTGACGCCCTGGCGCTGCACGTCCTGCGGCAGCTTGCGACGAGCGCGACCTGCACGCGGTTGTTGACGTTGACGGTGTTGATGTCGGGATCGGTGCCGAGCTCGAACGAGCACCGTGCAGCGTGTAGCTGCCGTCGTCGCCGCTGACGCTCTTCATGTAGATCATCTTGTCGACGCCGACGACCTGCGCCTCGATCGGCTGCGCGATGGTCGCGTCGACCACCGCCGCCGACGCGCCGGGATAGCGTGGTCGTGACCGAGACCTGCGGCGGCACGATGTCGGGATATTGCGCGACGGGAATGGCGCAGCAGCGCGAGCAGGCCCGCGATCGTGGTGACGATCGCGATGACGATGGCGAGGCGCGGCCGGTCGACGAAGATCGCGGAGAGCATCGGTCTATCTCCGGTCCACGCCGTGCGGCAGCGGGGCTGGCGCGCACGGCGATGCCCGGGCCGCACCCCCTGCAGGCCGTCGACGATGACCAGCTCGCCGCCGTCGAGCCCGTCCTCGACCATCGACGTCGGTTCCGCGTCTCGCCGCCGGTCTTGAGCCGCTTCACCGCCGCCTTGCCGTCCTCGACGACGAAGACGTAGACGCCCTGCTGGTCGGCGATCAGCGCCGCTTGCGGCACGACCACGCTTTTCCTCCGGCTTGCCGCTCTCGCAGCACGACGCGCACGAACTGTCCGTCGATCAGCGCGCCCTTCGGATTGGGGATGGTGGCGCGCACGATGACGGTGTCGGTGGTGCGGTCGACCGATGACGTCGACGAAATTGATCACGCCGATCTGGTCGTAGGTCGATCCGTCGGCGAAGCGGATCCGCACCTTGATGCTCGTTGCGCGTCGACGCTCGCCGGCTGCCTTCCTGCGCTTGCAGGAACTCGCGCTGGCTGACCGGGAAGGTCACATACATCGGGTCCTGGCTGACGATCGTGGTCAGCAGGCCGCTGTCGGGACCGACCACATTGCCCTTGGTGAGGCTGGTGCGGCCGATCTTGCCGGCGATCGGAGCGACGATGTCGGTGTAGCCGAGGTTGATCTTGGCGGTGCGCAGGTTCGCCTCGTCCGTCATGATGCGTGCCCTTCGCCTGCTCTTCCGCGGCCACGGCCTGGTCGCGCGCGACCACCGTGCCGGACGCCTTCGCGAGCAGTTCCTCCGCGCGCTTGCGCTGCAAGCCGGCCAGCGTCTAGGACGCCTTGCTGCGCTCGAGCGCGCCCTGCCGCCTGCTCGACGGCGGCCTCGAACAGGCCTTTCTCGATGCGATAGAGCGGCTCGCCTTCCTTGACCAGGTCGCCTTCCTTGAACAGCACCTCTTCGAGGTAGCCCTTGACCCGCGCCCGGATCTCGACCCGGTTGATCGCTTCGATGCGCCCGACGAAATCGGCGGTCTTCGCGATCGGCTTGCGCTCCGCGTAGACCGTGCCGACCGCGACCGCCGCAGGCTCAGCGCCTTGCGCATTGGCGGGGAGCGCAAACAGGCAAAGTATAATCCCGCAACAGCTGTAAGGCTCAGTTGACATTGCATCGTCATTCCCTGGGATTTGGCAGAGTTAGTGCGCGGACGCTAAGCGTCGCTGCTTAGCGCCTGAGAACATTGAAGCAAATTCCCGCTTCGGCGGCAGAATTCGCTTCGTGATCTCATTCTATCGCTCAAGGGCTGGCGGTTCCGCTCCCGAGATCCAACCAATGCGGTCGCAGGGATACCGTCGCAGGACGGTGAGCATGAACAGGCATTTGGCCGCAGCCAGCATAACTGGTTCCTTGTCCCGGATCAAATCGTTGCCCCTCACAACGCGTTACGCTCAACTTTGTCGCCCGGTCATGTTTCGTTGGGAGGGGTCGCGACCTGCGACAGAGGACTGAACGCCATGAAATCAAAGCGACAGAGAATCGTCTTGTGGCTCAGAACCACGTATGAGCTGCTTCCCTCAATCCGATCGCACCGGCGTTCGACTACCTGATCGATCTTTCGCAACGCACCATCCTGTTCTGGGACGTGATGCGTGCAGCGCGGCAACGACTATCGCGAGCACGAGGCGAAGACCGTTCCGCATGTGCTTCGCTACCAGGCGGAGCTCGTCGATGGACGGCCGCACGCTCGAACGGCCCGTCAATTACCGGCCTCGTGCGGATCGTGCCGCCGGAGGGGCTGTCACGATTGACCCGAAGCTCCGACCCTTCGTCATCGTCGATCCGCGCGCCGGCCACGGCCCGGGTATCGGCGGCTTCAAGGCGGACAGCGAGATCGGCGTTGCGCTGAGGGCAGGGCACACCTGCTACTTCGTCGGTTTTCTGCCGAACCCGATGCCGGGGCAGACGATTGAGGACATTGCGCGCGCGGAGGCCGTGTTCCTTGAGAAGGTGATCGCGCTGCACCCCGACGCAGACGGCAAGCCCTGCGTGGTCGGCAACTGCCAGGCTGGCTGGGCGGTGATGATGCTCGCCTCCGTCGCGCCCGACCTGTTCGGTCCGATCATCGTCGCCGGCTCGCCGCTCTCCTACTGGACCGGCCAGCGCGGCCTCAATCCGATGCGCTACACCGGCGGCCTGCTCGGCGGTAGCTGGCTCGCCGCCTTTACGAGCGACATCGGGCACGGGATTTTCGACGGCGCCTGGCTGGTGCAGAATTTCGAAAACCTCAATCCCGCGAACACGTTCTGGAAAAAGCCGTACAACTTGTTCTCGCAGGTTGATACGGAGGCGGCGCACTATCTGGAATTCGAGCGCTGGTGGGGCGGGCACGTCAATCTGACCGCCGACGAAATGCAGTTCATCGTCGATGAGCTGTTTGTCGGGAACAAGCTCGCGGCCGGTGAGATCAAGTCCTCCAATGGAACCGCGATCGACCTGCGCAACATCCGCTCGCCCATAGTGGTGTTCTGCTCGAAGGGCGACAACATAACGCCGCCCCAACAGGCGTTGGGATGGATTCTCGACCTCTACGACAATGTCGACGAAATCCGGTCCTATGGCCAGACGATCGTCTATTCGGTCCACGAAAGCGTCGGCCATCTGGGCATTTTCGTGTCCGGAGGCGTGGCGCGCAAGGAGCACGGCGAGTTCGCGAGCAATATCGACCTGATCGACGTGCTGCCGCCCGGCCTTTACGAGGCGGTGTTCGAGCAGAAGTCGGGCGATACGACCAATCCGGACCTCACGCAGGGCGAATGGATCATGCGCTGCGAGGCAAGGACGCTCGACGACATCCGCGCGCTCGGCGGCAACGATACAGCGGACGATCGCCGGTTCGCGACCGTCGCCCGAATGTCGGAAGCCAATCTCGCGCTCTACCGCGCCTTCGCGCAGCCCTTCGTGCGCGCTTGCGTGACCGCGCCCATGGCCGAGTTGATGCATCGCCTGCACCCGATGCGGCTGCAATACGAGTTGATGTCCGACGCCAATCCCTTCGATGGCGATGCTGGCGCCGCTGGCCGGCTGGATGCGCGAGCATCGCAGGCCGCGCGAGCGCGCGACAATCCCTTCCTGGCCGGCGCAGGAGAAGCTTCTCGCGCCAGATCGTGACCGCGCTCGACGCTTTCCGCGACCTGCGCGATGGCGTCGTCCGAGGCGACGTTTCTTGCTTTTTACGGATCGCCTGCGGTCCAGGCCTGGTTCGGGGTCGATCCGTCCTCCACACGAACCGTTGCGGAAGGCAGCGAAGAGCGCGCTGCATAACGAGCTGGTGCAGCGGCGGATCGCCGAACTGAAGGCGCGGATCGCCGTCGGAGGACTACGCGAAGCAGTCATCCGCGCGCTCATCTATGTCGGCATGCCGCGCGCCGCGGTCGACGAGCGCGGGTTCGAGGCGGTGCGGCGCATCCGTCGCGCCCAGGAAGACATGCCGGCCCTGCCGCTTGCGGAGTTCAAGTCGCTGGTGCGCGAGCAGTTCTTCATGCTGCTGATTGATCCGGAGGCCGGCGATCGCCGCCCTTCCGGCGCTGCTGCCCGAGGATATGGAGGTCCGGCGCAAGGCGCTCGCCGTCATCCGCCAAGTGCTAGCCGCGCGGGGCGGCCTGAGCGGAGAGGCCGAAGCGCGCATGCAGCGGATCGCTCGAATTTTCGCCCCCGATGGAGACGCCGTCGCGGCGCCCGGTCTCGCGGTCGTGCCCGCGGCGGATTGCGGCTCGCTGCGCGAAGCATCTTAGGCTTCGTCAGATGCGAAGAAACGACTGAGGAAGCCTCATGGCTACAAACGAGGATGTAATCAGCAGCGCCAGCGCGATGCGCGGGCGCACATGTGCCTCACGCGAAGTACGAGCGCCTGATCGCGCGCGCAAAGGAAGCTTCCAGCGGTGGCGACTGTCGTCGCCCATCCCTGCGACGAGACTTCATTGCGAGGCGCGACCGAGGCGGCGGAAGCCGGCATTATCGTTCCCATTCTCGTCGGGCCCGTGCAAAAGATTACTGCCGTTGCGCAGACCCATGGGCTCGACATCAGCCGCTTCGAGATTGTCGACGCGCCTCACAGCCACGCCGCAGCGGAAAAAGCAGTGCAGCTTATTCGCGAAGGCAAAGGCGAGCTCTTGATGAAGGGCAGCCTGCACACCGATGAGCTGTTGCACAGCGTCACCTCTAGCGCGACCGGCTTGCGCACGGAACGACGGCTCAGCCACGTCTTCATCATGGACGTGCCGACCTACGCCGAAACGCTGTTCCTCACCGACGCGGCCATCAACATCTTTCCCGACCTCGACGCCAAGCGCGACATCGTGCAGAACGCGATCGACCTTTTCACGCAGGTCGGTCTTGGCACGCCGCGGGTGGCGTTGCTGTCGGCGGTCGAGACGGTGACCACCAAAATTCCCTCGACCATCGATGCGGCGGCGCTGTGCAAGATGGCCGATCGCGGACAGATCACCGGCGGCCTGCTTGATGGGCCGCTCGCGTTCGACAATGCGATCGATCCCGAAGCGGCGAGGATCAAAGGCATCCGATCCGAGGTGGCGGGCCGCGCGCAGATTCTTGTCGTGCCCGACCTCGAAGCCGGCAACATGCTCGCCAAGAATCTGACCTTCCTCGCCAAGGGCGGACGCGGCCGGCATGGTGCTGGGCGCGCGCGTTCCGATCATTCTGACCTCGCGTGCCGATTCCGTTCGCACCCGCATGGCCTCATGCGCCGCGGCCGTGCTGTACGCGGATGCCCGCCGTCGTATCGCAGCCGTTACCAGCGGCCTAACGCGCCATGGAATCAATTCTCGTCGTCAATGCCGGCTCATCGAGCCTCAAGTTCCAGCTGTTCGGGATTGAGCCGCCGCGCGGGCTCACGCGTCTGCTCAAGGGCCAGGTCGATGGAATTGGCGTACGGCCTCGTTTGCGAGCGGCTATGAGCGACGGATCGCCCGCGGTCGACCGGGTGTTTTCTCCGGACGAAATCCCTGATCTGCCGGCCGCAATCCATGTCACAGCCGCATGGCTGCGCGAGACGCAGAAGGTCGATCTTGTCGCAATCGGGCACCGCGTCGTCCATGGCGGCCCTGAATACAACGAACCGGTTCGAGTGACCCCCGAGGTGGTCGAACGCCTCGCACGCTATGTTCCACTCGCGCCGCTCCATCAGCCGAACAATCTCGCGCCGATCCGCGCGATTCTCGAGCGTCGCCCCGGATTGCCGCAGGTCGCCTGCTTCGACACCGCGTTCCACCGCAGCCATGGCGCGCTTGCCGATCATTACGCGCTGCCCGAAAGCCTCTACGTGGAGGGCGTGCGCCGCTACGGCTTCCACGGCCTCTCCTACGAATACATCGCCGATCGGCTGCCGCAGGTTGCGCCGGAGATCGCGCGGCGGCCGGGTGATCGTCGCGCATCTCGGAAGCGGCGCCTCGATGTGCGCGCTCTTCGAAGGACGCAGCATCGAAAGCACAATGGGCTTCACCGCCCTCGACGGCCTCCCCATGGGCACGCGGCCAGGCCAGATCGATCCCGGCGTGGTGCTCTATCTCATGGCTCGAAAAGGGCATGGATGCGACAGCCGTGCAGCGCTTCCTCTACCATGATTGTGGGCTGAAGGGCCTGTCCGGCGTCAGCAACGACATGCGCGAACTGGAGGCCAGCGCCGATCCGCGCGCCGCCTTCGCAATAGAGTATTTCGTCTACCGGATCGCACTGAACGCCGGCATGCTCGCGGCCGCGCTCGGCGGCTTAGACGCCTTCGTCTTCACCGCCGGGATTGGGGAGAACTCGGCCTCGATCCGCGCGCGTGTGATCGAACGGCTCGCCTGGTTTGGGGCGAAACTCGACTCGGCGCGAATGCTCTCCCCGAGACGCGTATCTCGTCTTCGAGCAGCCGCATTGCGATCTATGTTGTGCCCACCGATGAGGAGCTGATGATTGCGCGGCACACGTTTGCGCTCCTCGGGTGCAGCCAAACACGATAAAAAGAGGATTGAAGAATGATTCCTGAATACAAGGCTCGCATCCACGAAGGCCGCCGGGGATTGATCGTTGGGATCGCCAACGACCAGTCCATCGCTTGGGGCTGCGCGACGGCCTTCCGCGCGCTCGGCGCGGAGATTGCGGTCACTTACCTCAACGACAAGGCAAAGAAACATGTCGAGCCGCTCGCGCGCGAACTCGACGCGCCGATTTTCATGCCGCTCGATGTAGACGTGCCCGGCCAGATGGAGGCAGTCTTCGAGCGCATCGCCAAGGACTGGGGCGAGCTGGACTTCGTCGTGCACTCGATCGCCTTTTCCCCGAAAGAAGCCCTGGGAGGTCGGGTGGTGGATGTCGGGCGGGAGGGCTTTCTGACCACCATGGACGTGTCCTGCTGGTCCTTCATCCGGATGGCGCATCTTGCCGAACCCTTGATGAAAAACGGCGGCGCCCTGTTCACCATGACCTATTACGGCAGCCAGATGGTGGTCGCGAATTACAACATCATGGGCGTCGCGAAGGCGGCGCTGGAAAGTGCGGTGCGTTACATTGCGTCCGAGCTTGGTCCGAAGGGGATTCGCGTCCATGCGATCTCGCCGGGTCCGCTCGCGACGCGAGCCGCCTCCGGCATTCCCGAATTTGATTCGCTGTTAGAAAAAGCCCAGGGGAAGGCACCGGCCCGCAAGCTCGTCAGCATCATGGACGTCGGCCTCGCGGTCGCGTTCCTCGCGCACGACGCCGCAAAACTCATTACCGGTGACACGCTCTATGTCGATGGCGGCTACCACATCATCGACTAATACGATGCGACGGCGATTCCCCGTCTAGGGTTCGGCGTCCGGTAGAACGGCTGTTCGATGACAACGATCGAATTCAACAATTACCCTCTTTGGTCGATTTTCCTTGTGAGCTTGGTCGCAATCCTCGGCGCGAGTGAAATCGGGCGCCGGCTTGGAGTTAGAGCAAGCGGCCGCGGCGGCGACAATGTTGCCACCCTTGAGGGTGCCATTCTCGGTCTGCTTGCACTGATGATCGGATTTACGTTCGCCATGGCTCTTGCACGATTTGAAAGCCGGCGCGACGCAGTTTTGAATGAGGCGAATGCAATCGGCACAACTGCGCTTCGTGCTCGCCTGCTGCCGCCGCCGCATGCAGCACAGGCCCTGAAACTCTTGCAGGATTACGTAAAGCTTCGGCTGGACATCACGCAGCGTGTCCTCTCATCGGTCGAGTTGGATGCTGCAATAGCCCGGTCGAACGCGCTTCAAGAGGCGCTTTGGCAGCAGGCCAAAGCCGTCGCCGCTAAGGATACCGGGATGGTGCCAACGGGCCTTTTCATTCAGACGTTGAATGAGATGATCGACGCCCAGGAAAAACGCCTGATCGCGCTAAGAAGCCAGGTGCCCAACATCGTGCTGATGGCGCTCTACTGCGTTACCGCGATCGGGGCCGGCTTTACCGGCTATGCCAGCGGACTTGAGGCGCGGTGCTCAAGGCTGCCGGTCTACATCATGGCGGCGCTCCTCTCCGGCGTGATTCTCCTGATTCAGGATCTTGATCGGCCAACGGCAGGCTTCATTTGGACCAGCCAGCAGCCCATGATCGACACAGCCGCCAGCATTTTGAACTTTCCCGAATAGGGACTCGTAACAAATCCACGTTTCTCGAAAAATCGCATGCAGGATAACGACTCCGCTCGATCGCGCCTAAAAACGCCGAAAGCCGCCGCTTTGGCCGGCATGCTATTTGCTGCCCTATTGATAATCTCTTTTGGACTTCTTCGAGCGTCGGTGCCGGCTGATCCGCAGGAGCCAGGCTCTTGGCTCCGTGGAAATTATAGCACTATTGCGCTTGCGTTAAATCTGGTCCCGTTTGCCGGAATTGCCTTCTTATGGTTTATTGGCGTGCTGCGCGATCGTTTGGGTCAGCTTGAAGACCGGTTCTTTGCGACTGTATTTTTCGGCAGCGGCCTCTTGTTCTTAGGAATGCTATTCACCGCCGCCGCAGTCATTGGCGCCCTTATGATGGCGTTTGCCAGCCAACCTGAAGAGCTAATCAATTCCGCGACATTTCACTTCGGCCGTGCGGCCGCTTACAACCTCGTCAATGTTTACATGATAAAAATGAGCGTCGTGTTCATGATCACGACCTCCACTGTCGCCATCTATACCGGGATTGCCCCGCGGTGGTTTGCAGTCTTTGGCTACATGTTGTCATTGCTTATCTTGTTCGGCAGCTACTACATGAGCTGGAGCTTTATTGTTTTTCCGCTTTGGATTTTATTATTCAGCTCCTATATATTGTTTGAGAATTTGCGTACGGCATCGACCGGCGTCGGGTCATCCCGATGACCATGCCTCCAGTTTCAATGGAGAGGGAACGACTAAAAGCAATTGGTGCGGCTCTCGTCGCCGGTGCACCGGGAGCAGAGCGAATCTGCGTCGCGGCACGATGGCGATCGCTCGCGACCCCCGTTCCGACGAAAGCTCGGCTGATGACGATGACCTGCAGATGAGCCTGCTGGTTTTCCACGGGGCGTCGCGGGATGGCGATTGCTCGCCGACCCCCGCGCAGATCCCAGCGAGCGGAACTACCGCACTTGTTTCCTGCATCGGGTCCTGACGCTGAACCGCCCGTCAGGCAACGGATGTCGAATGCGATCGGGCCGGTTCGGCACGAGCGCAAGCCACGTTCCGAACGGCATTTTCGTACGTCACTGATATAACACGTGAAAAACAGAGAATGTTAGCTGCGGGTTCGTCTCGCTCCGCCAGTCCTTCTGCGCCCAACATTCTCTGCGGACTGTTGAGCGCGCACAGAAGCCCAATATCCACGGGCTTCGCGTACAAACCTCCCGACTACGACATGTCGATTTCGACCGACCCATAGAAGCGTCGAGGTTTGCTGGGCGACGTCGGCCCAGAGACAGGCCCGGGAATTCCTGGCTGCGGTTCAAGTACAGGGGGCGATCCCGGCCCGAGCGCTGGCCCAGGCGCTCCTTCTTCGGATAGCTGCCTCTTCGCCTCAGCTTCGCGAACGAGCACCGCCGTTGGCGACACTAGCTCCGGCGGGTTCTTGGCCCAGATCAGTTTCCGGTATTTTCCAGTGGTGTCATCGAAACCGTCGGCGTAACCGAATTGCGCGTCAAACTTAGCCACTGCGTCACGTATTGAGCTTTCCAATACGACGCGGTCGCGCAACTTCCCGGCGTGGTGCTCTATCTCATGGCTGAGAAGGGCATGGCGCGACTGCCGTGCAGCGCTTCCTTTACAATGAGTGCGGGCTGAAGGGCCCGTCCGGCGTCAGCAATGATATGCGGGAACTGGAGGCCAGCGCCGATCCGCGCGCCGCCTTCGCAACAGAGTATTTTGCCTACCCGAAAATGTCGGTCGTCATCCCGATATACCAGCCGGCCGATTCGCGCGCCTGCTTGGCCCGGAGCTCCGCGCTCTCTTCGAGTTGCGACGTGTAGGGATCGAGCATCACGAGCTTGGCGCCCTGCGCCTCGTAGCGCGCGCCGTTCTTGATCGCGTCCTCGGGTGCGAGCGTGCTCCAGCAGTGATTGGTGAAGCGGGCCGGCAAGCGGCGCCCGCCAGCCAGCTCCGCGCGGATGACCATCGCGGTGATCTTGGCTTCGTTGTTTGCGGCGAAACCCGATTTCGGGAAATCGCCGGTCGTCGAGTTGCCGATAACGTGGATATTCTGATCCTTCGTCGACTTCATCGTGCCGGCATCGACCGGACAGAACCCGCTCTCGTCGGTGAGCGCCGTTTCGCGTGCGATCCGTCCCGCCTGCTGCGGAGGGATGACGTTGACAAGCGCGGCCTTGTGCACTTCGAGGTCGGTGGTGACCGTCATCGCCTTTGGGTCCACGGCCTTTATGCCGCCATGCATGCTGGGGTCCTGCCATTCCAGCATGCCTGGATAATGCCGCTCCCAGGCGTCGCCGAACAGCGGCTGCATGGCGAAATGATCCTTGGCGTCGAGGATCACGATGCGGGCGCCGCCCACTGCGCGGGATTTAAGCGCGTGCGCCATCATCGACGCACGCTCATAGGGGGCCGGCGGGCAGCGATAGGGATTGGGCGGCGCGATGATCACGACGAGACCGTTCTCCGGCACGGCGTCAAGCATGCGCTTGAGCAGCACGAATTGTTCGCCGCCGCGATAGGCATGCGGCATCGCCGCGGCCGCCGCCTCCGAATAGCCGGGCACGTCGCTCCAACGGAAGTCGATCCCCGGCGAGAGGATCAGCCGATCGTAAGGCAGCACCGCGCCGTCGCGGGTGACGACGCGCCGGGCATTGCGATCGATGCTCGTGACGGCGTCGAACAGGAGCTTGACGCCATGGCCCGCGAGCTTGTCGTAGCCGAAGGTCAGCGCTTCATATGGCCGTAGCCCCGCAAGATACTGGTTCGAGGTGAACGGGGTGACATAGGTTCGGTTCGCCTCGACCAATGTCACGTCGAAGGCCGCGCCGTCTCGCAGCAGATATTTCGCAGCGGTCGCGCCCCCCGGCCCGCCGCCGATCACCACAATGCGCGGTTTGGCCTGTGCGAGCGCCGGCGCCGCGAGCGAAGCGGCGAGCGCCGCGCCTGCGGCGCGGACGAAGCTGCGTCGATCGATCACGATCGGCTTCTCCCTTGTTCTTGGGCGGCCGACGCCGGAGTTTTCCGAAGCGGCGATCGCCGGACGCACTGGCGATCAGGCGAAAATGTCCGCGACGATCCCCGAGTACCAGCCCATATTCTCTTCGCTTGTCTGCTTGCGGATGTCGGCGGTCTCGCCCAGCTTGGAGACGAAGCCCTCGACTTCGGCGATCGCGCCCTCCTTAGGCTCGTAACGTCCGCCCACCTTGACCGTGTCGTCGATCTCGAGGATCGACCAGCAGGTATTTGCGTAACGGGCGGGGAAGGTGCGGGCGCTGGTGAGGTCGCCGCGCGCCATCATGGCCACGACCTTGGCCTGGCTGTTCGCGGCGAAGGCCGATTTCGGCATCGCGCCGGCGATCGCGGCGTCCCCGAGCACGAAGATGTTCGGGTCCTCTTTCGATTTCATGCTGGCCGCATCGATCGGGCAGAATCCGGTCTGGTTGGCAAGGCCGGCGTCGCGCGCGATCTTGCCCGCCATCTGCGCGGGGACAACGTTGACGAGATCGGCCTTGATCGTTTCGAGGTCGGTCTTGACCGTCATCGCCTTGGAGTCGACCTCTTTGAGCCCGCCGTGCATGTTCGGGTCCATCCACTCGACCATGCCGGGAAAATGCTTCTGCCAGCCCTCCTGAAACAGGGCCATCTTCGAGAACTTGTCCTTCGGGTCGATGATGACGATGCGCGACTTGGTGTGGCCCTTGGACTTGAGCACATGCGCCATGCAGGACGCGCGCTCATAGGGGCCGGGCGGGCAGCGAAACGGATTTGGCGGCGCGATCATCACGATGGTCGCCCCATCCGGAAGCGCATCGATCTGTTTTTTCAGGAGCTGAGTCTGCGGGCCTGGCTTCCAGGCATGCGGCATGGCCTCGCTTGCGGCTTCCGAATAGCCGGGCACCGAGTTCGAACTTGAGGTCGATGCCGGGCGCGACGACCAGGCGGTCGTAGGAGAGCGTCGAGCCGTCGGCGAGCCGCACTTGTTTCTTGTCGCGATCGATCGCGCTCGCCATCTGCCGCACATGCTTCACGCCGTAGTTCGCGAGCTTGTAGGGCTGGATAAGCGAGTCGTAGCTGCGATATCCGCCAAGGAAGAGGTTGGAATGAAAGCAGGTGACGAATTTGTCGAGCGGCTCCACCAACGTGACGTCGATCGCGCCCTGGGAGTCGCGCGCGACGTATTTCGCAACGGTCGCGCCGGCCGGGCCGCCGCCGATGACCACGAGCTTCGGCTTGGCTTGCGCTCGGAGCACCGCCGGCATTGCCATCAGGGCGGCCCCTGCGGCAAGCGAGCCGGCGGCAAAGCTGCGGCGGGTGATCGAAATCATCGCATGTCCTCCCTTTTTGTTCATGTTGTCTTGACGTTTGTCTTGCGCGCACGCTCTCGCCGAGGCGCGCACGGCTATTCTGCCGTGGCTTTGAGACTTCCGAAATAGGCCGCGAGCGCCGCGATCTCCTCGTCGGTGAATTTGATCGCAATGCTGCGCATCACTTGGTTGTCCCGCCGCTTCTCCCGGTACTCGGTCAAAATCTCAATGAAGCTCTCGGCCGGCCAACCGACGATTGGGGGAATTCCATCATACTTGCCGCTGAGCTGGTGACAGGTCACGCATTCGCTGGACAGATACTCGCCCAGCTCGCGGTCGCCCACATCACCGGCGTGACCGCTGCTCGCAAGCGCGAGCGCGATGACGATCAACGCAGTCGACGGGATCCCGCCGGCGATCATTCGACCCTCGGGCCCTTGCCCTCCTCGGGCGTCACATCGATGGAGCGAGCACGGCCCAGGATTTTCGGCGCGCCGGCGACGCAATTCGTCATGCACGGCTCCTTCTTCCAGAATGCTTTTTCGCTTGTCTCGCGATCGTCATCGTAGAAGTTCGCTTCGTTCGGCAGCTTGATCTGCGTGAAATTCTTGTCCGACAGCTCGAAATCCTGGTCGGTGAGGACATCGTTGAGGTACAGCACATAGGCGACGATCGAATAGAGATCGTCGCCCGACAGCGACTGCGCATTGCCGTACGGCATCGCGCGATGGATATAGTCGATCAGCGTCGAAGCGTAGGGCCAGTAGGAGCCGATCGACTTGACCGGATCGTGGCTCGCAAGCGTGCCGGCGCCCCCGGCGAGAATTGGCCAGCGGCCGGTGCTCTCGCCGAACTCGCCATGGCAGGCCGCGCATTGCGCAACGAAAATCTCTTCGCCCTTGCGCGCGGTCCCCTTGCCGGGCGGCAGCCCCTGCCCGTCGGGGCCAATGTCGATGTCCCAGCCGGCGATCTCTTCGGACTTCGCCTCGCGCCCGATCCCGTAATGGACGGGCGCAGTTGCAGCGCTCGGCGCCGCCGCGGCGGCGGCCGGCATTTTCGTGTCCTGCTTCTTGGTCGCCAGCGGCCTGTCGCTTTTCTTTGCGGGGGGCTGCGCATGGCCGAAGCCCGCGCCCGCCGCGGCGGCGATCACCGCGACGCAGGCGAGCTTAAGAAATCTCGACATTTTCCACCTCGCCGCCCGGCGCGACATACCAGGTCTGAATTCCGTTGTTGTGGTAGATCGAGTTGACGCCGCGAACCTTGCGCAGCTCGTCCTTGGTGGGCTGCACATAGCCGGTCTCGTCGATGGCGCGAGACTGCAGGAAAAGCTCGCCGCCGTTCCAATCGAACTCGACATAGAAGCGCGTCATCGACTTATCGAACACCGGGCCGTCGAGGCGCGCGCTGCGCCAATTGCGCCCGCCGTCGAGCGTCACGTCCACCCGCGCGATCTTTCCGCGCCCGGACCAGGCGAGGCCGGACAGCACCGTAAATCCCTTGCCATGCTTGAGCGGGGCCTGCGGGCTCGGATTGGTGATGATCGACTTCGCGTCCATCAGATAGGTGAAGCGCCGCGCTTTCCCGTTATCGAGCAGGTCGGTGTATTTCGAGGTCTCCTCGCGATGGTGCCAGGGCTGATCGCCGACCTCGATGCGGCGCAGCCATTTCACCCACATGTTCGCCTCCCAGCCGGGCACGACGACGCGCGCGGGATAACCGTTCTCCGGCCGCAGCATTTCGCCGTTCATGCGGTAGGCGACAAGGCAATCGTCGAGCGCCTTGGCGAGCGGCAGCGAGCGCGTCATCGCCGCGGCGTCCGCCCCTTCGAGCAACAGCCATTTGGCGTTCGGCTTGACGCCCGCTTCTTCGAGCAGGATTTTCAGCGGCACGCCCGTGTACATCACGTTGTGCACCATGCCGTGGGTGAACTGGCAGCCGTTGAGCTGCGCGCCGCGCCACTCCATCCCGGAGTTGGCGGCGCATTCGGCGAAATAGGCGCGGTTGACGCGCGGCAGCCGCTTGATGTCGTCGAGCGTGAACATCAACGGCTTGTCGACCAGGCCATGGATCATCAGCCGGTAGTCGTCGGGATCGAGTTCGGCGATGCCGGAATGGTGGCGTTCGAAGCACAGCCCGTTGGGCGTGATGATGCCGTCGAGTTCGTGCAGCGGCGTGAACGACACCGAGCTTTCGCGCGAGGCGGTCAGCCATTCGACGTCGCGGCGGATGACATGCGCTTCATGCTTGGACGGCTTGCCATAGGCGCGCACTGCAACGCCGTCCCCCAGAACCTTCGACCATTCCGGCACGTTGGGCGGCTGGTTCGCAGAATTGCCGGCCTGCGCTGCGGTCGACCCGCCGAGCGCGACGGCGCCGCCGAGGGCGAGCCCTTTCCTGATCAGCGTGCGACGGGAGACGTCGGCGTTGTCCGGCTCCGCTTGATCCTTGGCCATCGACTCCTCCGGTTATCGAATTCTTATCGGCTGAGCGCGCAGCGGCGCCGTCAGGCTCCCAGGATTTTGACGCGGCCGGCGCCTGAGGGCGCGACAGTCTTCTTGCGGGCAAGATGGGCAAAGACCACGTCCCAGATCGGCGGACCCTCGGTTCCCTCATTCACGCTCGCCCAACCAGTGACGACGTAGTCCTTGTCGGGAGAAAGCGCGGCGCCCGAGCGCAAGAGTTTCAAATCGCCGATCCGCGCGCCCATCGGTTTGCCGATATCGATGCTGTAGGAGAGCCCGCCGAGGCGGACCATGTCGCCGCCCTGCTGCAAATACGGGTCGGGATTGAAGATGTTGTCGGCGACGTCCTCGAGAATGTCCTTCAGCCGCGCGCCAGTCATGGTCATGCGATAGGCGGCCGGATAGGTCATCGCGGTCGCGTTATAGACGTCCTCGCGGGTGATCGACTGGCCGGGCAGGAGCGTCGGACCCCAGCGGAAGCCGGGCGACAGCGCGATCTCGGCGTCCCGTTCCGCGAGCAGCGCATCCAGAATCACGTCATCCAGCGTGCCGTGGAAATTGTCGCGACGATAAAGCATAGTCTCGGTGCGCCCAACGACTTCAGCGAGCATCGCCTTGTGCGGCGCGCGGTGCTTGGCGATCGCGGCGGCCATCTCGGCATCCGGCGCAATGGCGTCGGCGAACACCGGGATCAGCTTGTAGCGGAAGCCTTGCACCTTGCCGCCGTGCACGTCGAGATCGAGGCGTGAGACGAACTTGCCATGGCTGCCGGAGGCGATCAGCAGCACATTGCCGACCCGCACCGGCTCGGGCAGCGCGTCATGGGTGTGGCCGGTGAGGATGACGTCGAGGCCCTTCACCCGGCTCGCGAGCTTGCGGTCGACGTCGAAGCCGTTATGCGAGAGCAGGACGACGAGTTCCGCCCCGTCGCCGCGCACCTTGTCGACCTCGGCCTGCAACTCCTTCTCTCTGATCCCGAAGGTCCAGTTCGGAATCATCCAGCGCGGGTTGGCGATCGGGGTGTAGGGCAGCGCCTGGCCGATCACGGCGATCTTGACCCCGCCGCGCTCGAAGGCGGCCGAGGCCTTGAACGCCTCGTCTTCAAACTCGCCTTCGCGCACGTTCTGGCACAGAAACGGGAAGCCGAGCGCGCCCACGAGCTCTTTGACCCGCTCCTCGCCGAGCGTGAATTCCCAATGCGCAGTCATGGCGTCCGGCTTCAGCAGCGCCATGCAGTCGACCATATCCTGGCCCTTGGTCATGAGCGAGGTGTAGGAATTCTGCCAGGTGTCGCCGCCGTCGAGCAGCAGCATGCGATCGCCCCGCTCGGCCCGGATCGCCTTGACGACGGTCGCGACGCGGTCGAGCCCGCCGACCCGGCCATAGGCCTTGGCGAGCGCCGCGAAATCCTGGTCGGTGAGCGCATGCGCGACCGCGCTGCCAGCCTTTATCTTGTAGCTGTCGAGCAGCGCGCGACCGGTCAGATGCGGCGGCGCGCCCTTGGCCTCGCCCACCCCGAGATTGACCGTCGGCTCGCGGAAATAAATCGGCTCGAGCTGGGCATGAATGTCGGTGACATGGACGAGCGTGACGTTGCCGAGCGGCTCGAAGGCGAGCAAATCCCCTTGCGTGAGCCGCTGCTGCGCAAACGCCCGCGACCACCCGCCGCCCGTCCCGGCGACCGCCGCGGTCGCCGCCGCCAATTGCAGGAGCTCACGCCGTGTCACCATGACTGACGCCTTGTTTTTCGGCCGTGCCGGCTTTGCGCCGTCGGACCCTTTGAATTGTTGTTGTGAACAGGCGGAAAGAGCCGCCTTCGTCAGTTCACGGTGATCGTTTCCTCGCCGACGATCGTGCTGCCGTCGTCGTCGGTCCAAGTCAGCACAACCTTGCCGGTTTCTTCCGCCCGGAACTTGAATTGCATATACGGATTGGCGGAAACCGCTGGTTCGAGATCGCACGCGAAGACCAGCTTGCCGTTCACCTCGCAGGCGAACTTATTGATGATCTTGCGCGGGATGACGTTGCCGTCTTTGTCCTTGCGCTGGCCGGATTCCATGATGTGGGCGACCAGCGCTTTCACCTCGACGAGGTCGCCTTTCTTCGCTTCCTTCTTGTCGAGACGGATGCGGGGCTTCGGGGCAGGCGTCGCCATTCTTCTCTCCTCGCTCTCGATCCGGACCTCGATCAGCCGCCGCAGCCGCCGATCGTCACCTTGACCTGCTTTGTATCCATGAACAGCCCGCCGTCATTCATCTTGGCGATCGCGACGACGTTCTGTGTCTCGGCGAGCCGAATGCGCGTGGAGGCCTCCGCTGCGCCGGAGGCCGGCGTGAAATGGAAGGTCGCAACGCCGCCGCGCGGATTGCCGTCGGCCACGATCAGCACGTCCTTCACGTAGGACTGATCGTTCATCGGGCTCTCGACGGTGAATGCGATAGGGACCGTGTTGCCGTTCTCGGCGATGTCCGGCAGTTCGAGCTTGACCTTGCCCTTGACCGGCTCCTTGCCGCCCGTGAAGGCCTTGATCAAATCCTCGGAATCGTTCTTCGCGAAAGCGGCCCGTGGGACGCCGACGACCGCGACAGCGAGCGCAGCGCCGCCCAGTCCGAGCGTCGTGCGGCGGGTTACCGGAAGTTTCATTGTGAGTTGCTCCGCAATCTATGCCGAGTCAGGCGGGATGTGTCGATCGTACGAGCCAACCTTACTCGCATGCGGCGCCTGAGCTAGGTCGAGTCGCCGTTGAGGACACATGCAGACTTTTGAACGCTTAGTAGTCAAAACGCGAGCGACATGCAACGAGAATCGGCGGCGATTGACGTCACATTCAATCCGAGGTGCAATGCAACATAAGTGTACGGAGAGCTTGACAACTGTCGTAAGTAGAATTTCAGAAAACTCTTTCCTTTCGTAACCTAACAAATGTAATAAACACCTCCTGCATTAGGGCGGGTCGCCGCGCGCAATCCGTCGGCTCCGCATGGCCGGTGGCGCCCGCCCAAGCTTCTCTCCGGAGGACGCATGCATAAACGCGCATGTAAAATAGCGGCGGGCGTGGCCCTCCTCTCGGCGCTTGTGGGGCCGGCGCTCGCTCAGTCAGGGAGCGAGGACGACGCGGAAAAGGCGCTCGAAAAATACCGCGCGATGATTTCCGATCCAATGTCCAATCCCGGCTATCTCGCGGTCGACGCCGGCGAGGCTCTGTGGGCGACGAAACGCGGGTCGAAGAACGCCTCGCTCGAAACCTGCGATCTCGGCGAGGGGCCTGGCAAACTGGCGGGCGCTTACGCCAAGCTGCCGCGCTATTTCCCTGATGTCGATCGGGTGATGGACGCCGAGTCGCGCATTCTGTCATGTATGGAGACGATCCAGGGCATCGACACGGCGCCGCTTCGCAAGAAGCCGTTCGCGTCCTCCGGCGGCAATCCGGCGACCGAGATCGAGGCGCTGGTCGCCTATGTCGCCAACCAGTCGAACGGGCATAAATACGCGGCCACGATGGAGCATCCGAAGGAGCGCGAGATGGTCGCGCTCGGCGAGGCGCTGTTTTATCGGCGGTCGAGCGTCAACGACTTCTCGTGCCAGACCTGCCACGGTCAGGAGGGCCAGCGCATCCGGCTGCAGCGGCTGCCTTTCTTCGAAAATCCGCAGGAGGCGCAGGCGGCGCTTGGGTCATGGCCAACCTACCGCGTGTCCAATGCGTCATTGCGCACGATGCAGCACCGTATCTGGGACTGCTTTTGGCAGATGCGCATGCCGGACGTGGGCTACACCTCTGATGTGACCATCGCGCTCATTTCGTACCTGACGAAAAAGGCTGAGGGCGGCGCGATCGAAACGCCCTCGATCAAGCGCTGAGGGAGGCGTCGGTGAACAGGATCGCAGCCGCGGCGCTTGCCGCTTTCGTGATTGCCGCAGTTCCCGCCCGCGCGGCGGACGAAAAAACGACCGTGAGCCAGGAGCAAGTCGACCGGACGGTGGCGGCCGCGTGGCGCAATCTGCCGCCAGAATTGCAGGCGCGGGTCGAGCAGGACCAGACCATGCGTGAATGCTCGCAACATCGCAATAATCCACCCAAGCCGGTCGCCGACGCCATTCTCGTGCGCGAGAAGGCGAGTATCGCCTATCCCGCCGACGGGAAGTTCCTCGGCGACTGGAAGAAGGGCGAACAATCGGCGCTGTCGGGCTATGGCGGCCGCATGGGCGACAATCCCAAGCGGGCGAACGGCGGCAACTGCTACGCCTGCCACCAGCTCGCGGCGAGCGAAATCAGCTACGGCACCCTCGGCCCGAGCCTGCTCGGCTATGGCAAGGCCAAGGGCCTCACCCTGGCGGCGCAGAAAGAGGTCTACGAGCGCATCTACAATGCGCAGAGCGCGTTGGCCTGCTCGAACATGCCCCGTTTCGGGCACAACGAGTTCCTGACCATCGAGCAGATCAAGGACGTGCTGGCGTTCTTGCTGGATCCCGGCTCACCCGTGAACAAGTGACGCCTCGCCTCACGCGCCTTGCGCGCGCAGATAGTCGCGCAGGGTTCCCTTCTCATAGGCTTTCTCGGCCACGAAGCGAAATAGCGCGAGGAAGTGACGCGGCTCGAGATAGCCTTGCGCGCGAGCGACCTCCCGGTCTCGCGGCTTCTTGCCGGTCATGGCGTCGGCGTTGTCCGGGAAGAACTGGAAGGTCGGCGTGAAGCGCACGGCATATTTGTCGGCGAGCGCCTTCTCCGACAGCTTGTCGCCATCGAAATCGGTGACGCTGCGGGCCCCGATCACGTTGAGCTGCACGACTTCGAACCGCTCCCGGATGAAGTTCGAGATGGCCGGATCGCCGAAATTCTTGAGATGAGTTTCGCGGCAATAGGGACAGCCCTTCAGCTCCCACATGACGGCGAGCCGCTTGCCGTTGGCGCGCGCAAGCGCGAGGTCGTCGCCGAGTTCGAGCAGGCTTTGCAGGAACCAATCCTGCGTGTACAGCCCGTCATCGGTGAGATGCGGCTCTGCCGCGCGCGCCGGCGCGAGCGGCGCTGCGACGGCTGAGGCGAGGAGCAGGCGGCGCGTGATCATATGCATTCGCTCGAATCCGTCCGGGACGACACGCTAGGCCGGCGCCGCTTTCCGCGCAAGGCGAGGCGTCCGCCGGCGCTCGTATTCCTCGCGCTCATCCTGTTTGCGCTGACGCCGCTTGCACGTAACGCGCCTGCGGCGGCGCAGGTTTCGGAGCCGCCGGCGGCGCGCGAAGCGGTGCTGGCGGAACGCCGCATCGCGGCGGGTTACCTGCGCACCGGCAACGGCGATCTCGCCGCGCTGGCGTTGGAGCGGCTCGCGAAGGCCCTGCAAGGCGGTCCGCATGCGTCCATCGCCGGCGAAGCGCTCGCCGCGATCGATGCCGGAGACCTGCCCCGGGCGGCGCAGCTCGTCACGGAGCTCGGCGATCGGTTCGCCGAGGATCGACGCAGCGCCGGCGTCCGCGTGTTGGCCGACTGCGTGCGCGAGGCGAGCCGAACCTATCACGCGCTTGACGCCCACCGCGTTGCGCCGCCCGACCTCAGCGCGCCGGCAACCCGCGCGGGCCTCGCCCGGGCGGCGCGCGCAAGCGACGACGCCCTCGCCCGTTGCGACGCCGAGGCGTCGGCTTCGACAAAGGCCGACCCGGATTTTCGTCGCCTCATCGACGGCGCGCGCGCTTCGCTCGCCAGGGTTCCCGCGGCGGCCGACACGGCCGACGGCGACCTGCTCCATCGCCTCTTGATCGAGCTTCGCTCGTTCGAGCAGCTTCTTTTGTTCCGCTTCGGCTGACTGGTCAGCCGATCCGGCCCAGCACGGGGAAGGCTTCCAGCAGCCAGCCCGCAATGTCCGCCATCGATCCGGTAAAAATCAGAACGCCGGTCACGACCAGCAACCCGCCGATCAGTTTTTCGATGAGCCCGAGACGGCGGCGGAACCGCGCCATGAAGCCGAGGAACGGGCGCACAAAGATCGCCGCCAGAAGAAACGGGACGCCAATGCCGGCGGCATAGGCGGCAAGCAGCTTCGCGCCCTCAGCGACCGAGTCTCCCGTCCCGGCGATCAGCAGGATGGAGGCGAGCACCGGCCCGACGCACGGCGTCCATCCGAACGCGAAAGCGAGCCCCATCAGGAAGGCGCCGACCAGCCCCGCCGGCTGCGCAGCAACCCCGAACCGGGCCTCCCGGTATAAAAGCGGAATTCGCATCACGCCGAGAAAATGCAGGCCGAGCAGAACGATCACCACGCCCGCGATGCGTGACAGCAGGCTCAGATGGTCTGCAAGCGCTTGACCTATGAAGGAGGCGCTCGCGCCCAGCGCCACGAACACGGTGGAGAAGCCGATGACAAAGGCGAGCGCCCTCAGGAACGCCCGGCGTGTCGTCCCAGGAGGCGGCTTATCGCTCGCGATCTCCTCGAGCGAACTGCCCGCGAGCCAGGTCAGATAAGGGGGGACGAGCGGCAGCACGCAGGGCGACAGAAAAGACAACAGGCCGGCCGTCGCGGCGGCAAAGAGGCCGATGTCGAGCACGATTGCGACGTCCTTACCGAGTGGAAGGTGGCGCGGGCTTCGGGTATACCTGATTGCGCCGAATATACATATATGAACTAGCGCATCTGTTTCCGGGAGATTTCGTCTTGCCCGCTTCTGTCCGCGCCTTGGTGGGCGCCATTGTCGCCGTCTTATTCGCAGCCGGTCCGCTCGCGGCGGCCGAACTCGTTTACGTGCGCGAAGCAGGCTGCCCCTATTGCCGGATGTGGGACGAGCGTATCGGCCCGATCTACCAAAATACGCCAGAGGGCCGAGCGGCGCCGTTGCGCGAAATCGAAAAGCGCAGCCCCGCGCTCGCGGCCATCAAGCTATCGCGGCCGATCCGCTATACGCCGACCTTCCTCTTGGTGACCGACAATATCGAAATCGGCCGGATCGAGGGCTACCCCGGGGAGGAGTTCTTTTTCCCCCGCCTCGCCAAGCTTTTGGAGGAGGCCGGCGCGAACAAGCAGCCGGCCGCGGCGATGGCCCCGCTCCCTGTGCGGAGCGCGCCATGACGAGCTTGCAGCGGGTCCGGCGCGCGAACGGCGAGGCCGTCAGGAAACGCCGCTCGGCTGAGCCCCGACCGGCTGATTGGACTCGCGGTCGAGCAGCAGGTCGGCAACTCCTGCCGCCGCCCAGATGCAGGCAAGCGTCACCCAGGCGGTGACCGCGAAGATTGCGCCGCCGGATACCCCGGCGCCGACCGCGCAGCCGCCCGCGAGCATGCCGCCGAATCCCATCAGCACCGCGCCGACGATGTAGCGCCGCATGCTCTGGCCGTCGCGGAAGCCTTCGAGCTTGAACTCGCCGAACAGGAGCGCGCCGGCGAGCGAGCCGACAAACACCCCGGGCACCAGCGCGATGTCGAAGTTCCAGATCATGCGCGACTGGTCGAGCACGAACATCAGCGTGTCGGCGGACGGGCCGGTGAACGTCAGACTGGTGATGCGGATCGGGGCGAAGCTCGCCTGGGCGATCAGATAGGTGAAGAGCCACCCCACCGCGACCATGCCGCCGACGCCCGAGGCGGTGAACCAGGTCCCGATCGGAAGCTTGCTCTTGACGGCATAGAAATAGGCGGCGCTGACCCAGACCAGCCCGAAGGCCAGCGCGTGGCCGTGGCCGAGGCCGAGCATCACGAGCAGATCGCGCGCGCCCGCCCCGTCGATCGTCCACCAGCCGGTGATCGCTTCGCGCGCCGGCGCAAGCGCGCCGCGCAATGCCGATTGCGCCGCCACCGCCATGACAAGGCCGGACAGCAGGGCGCGCAGATTTCCTGTCGCCGACAGGACGAGCAGACGGCTCGCGCAACCGCGCGTCATGATCATACCGGCGCCGAACATCAACCCGCCGAGCGCGGCGCCCGAGAGGCTGCCGCGCTGGGCGAGCTGCCGGGCCTCCGACACATCGAGCAGGCCGAGCAGGATGAACGCCTGCGTCCACACGACCGCGGTCGAAAAGGCCATCAGCCAGATCGCGACCTTCTGGCCGACATGGCCGTGCCAGAATTCGATCGCCGCCGAGCGCAGGCAGAACCGGCTGCGCTGCGCGGCAAAGCCGAATGCGGCGCCGATCAGCGCTCCGCCGATCGCGAGCACGCGGCCTTCGCCGATCGCGTCGAGCCATGATGTCAAATCGGTGGGCACAGCCTGCCTCTGAGGTCCGACGACGCAATACCTACGATCCGAGATAGATTGCGCTTTGATCAAACGCAATGAAGCCAAGTCCGCCAAGGCCCGGTCGCCCCGAGAGCAAAGTCTTCATATTCGCCTATATGCGCCGCGCCACGCTTCGCCCATCAATTCGCGGGCGGCGCGCTCACGTCCGGCCGCATAGGCCGGAGCGCCCAGCCGAAAACCGACAAGCAAGTCCTGGTCGTCGCGTTCCGGCGCGGAAGGACAGGCTGCGCGTGGCGTTTTCCGGTCGTCAGGCAACGGTCAGCCAGACTGATGCAAAGTACGAACGTACACAAATCGAATTGGCGGGGTCACAGATGAAGGCCATGTTCTTAGCGGGCGCGCTTGTGCTCTGCAGCGTCGCGGGTTCGGCAAGCGGAGAGGATACGAGGATCGCGATCGACTTGCCGCCCGATGTCCGGACGCTCTTTCTCGAGCATATGCGCACCCACATGATGTCGCTCGACGCCGTCGTGCAGCTCATGGCGGCGGGCAAGGTCAAGGATGCCGGGACCCTCGCGCGCAAGGAGATGGCCATCGGCCAGGGCTTGGGGATCGGACGCCACATGCCGCCGGAGTTCCGGGAGATGGGGTTTGAGTTTCATCGCGCGGCCGACGACTTCGCGCGGATCACCGCCGAAGCGGCGGAACCGCCTGACGGCGCCGGCTGGTTGCGGCTGATGAACGGCCTCGCCCAGGTGACGATGCAGTGCAACGGCTGCCACGGTGCGTTCCGGGTCAAGTAACCGGCCCGGCTCGCGGTTTCAGGCGCATCCGCAGCCGCCGCCGTCATGCGAATGCGAGGTCCCGTCAACGCCGTGATCGTGCGGCGCAGCCTCCGGCAGCACGCCGGCGAGGAACTGCGCCACCGCTGACGCCGGATCGGTTTCCGACGTGGCGACCGCGATGACGCCATGCTCGGCCATCCGGCGGACGAAACCCGCGCCGGCGCCGCCAGCGATGACGGCCTGCACGCTGTAGAGCGGATGCGGGCCGTCGCCGCGGAATTCGTGAATCGACAGCTCCTTCGGCAGGTCGAAGCGATCCACCTCTCTCGGCGGGGCGCCGCGCTCGGCTTCGAAAACCAGGAATATCGCCGGGTTTTCCCGGCATGCCCCGTCACCGTCCGGAAATTCTGGCTCGCCACTGCGATACGCATGGATTTCTCTCTATCTCAAGCGTCGCCGATGCGGATCGTGGCGTCGTTCACGAAGGCATAGGGCGGCACCGGAAGGTTGGTTTGGGCCGGGCCCTTACGGACACGCCCGGACGCGTCGTACTGCGATCCGTGACAGGCGCAGAACCAGCCGCCCCAGTCTCCCTGGTGACCAAACGGGATGCAACCCAGATGCGTGCAGCTCGCAAAGACGACGAGCCACTCCGCCTTGCCGGGCTTCACCCGGTCGGAGTCGGCCTGCGGATCCATGAGGCTCGAAACCCGCGCGCCCTCCTCCGTGGCGATCTCCTGCGCGGTGCGATGCCGGATGAAGATCGGTTTGCCCCGCCAGAACAGGGTGATGATCTGTCCTACCGCGATCGGCGCGAGATTGACCTCTATCGGAACGCCGGATGCGATGGTCGACGCATCCGGATTCATTTGGGCGACGAGCGGCCAAGCGGCGGCCGCTAGGCCGACCGCGCCGACGGCGCCGGTTGCGAGAAACAGAAAATCGCGACGGTTTGGCTCAACAGCGGTAATGGCGGGCATGACAAGTCCCCTGAACGACGGGTGTAGTTTGGTTCGTATGCCGAGCCTGCTGACGGCCGCCTGACGGCGCGCATCAGGCCGGCATCTGCGCCGACGCGCGGCACGGCAGGAGACAGGCGCGCGCGGCGAACCGTCTGCCGCCGTCCGCGCGATCAGCGCGATCCCGACTAGGGCGCACGGCGCGCGCTCGAAGCGCCTACGTTTTTCGTCATGACGATTTCTCTTGGTCAGACGATACGACGATGAGACTAGACACCTTCCATCCGCGGCGTCTGTAACAAAGTCACCCGACCGCTCTGACCAGCGGACGGCGCCGGCGGCCATCGCTTCCGCGCTCCTAAACGAATGCTGGTCAAGCACAAGCGGCTCGAGACGCGGCGCGGTGTGAGCGTCTCACATTCGGCGGCCTCGCTGTCGCGCTGACGCGAGGGCGATTTCCCGCGAGCCGATCGAGGCGCTTCTATCAGCTCAAGCCGGCGTAATATTCGCGGAGGATATTAAGGACCTCGGGGCGGCTGAACTGGGGAGAGATATCCTCGCCGTTTCGGAGCATTTCACGCAGCCGGGTGCCCGACATCACAAGGTGGTCTTCGTCTCCGTGCGGGCAGGTGCGCGCGGAAGCCATGCCGCCACAGCGGTGGCAATAGAACGTCATGTCGATCTTCAGCGGCTTGATCTGCAAACTTCCCTTCGGCAGCGCGTCGAAAATGTGCTGGGCTTCGAACGGCCCATAGTAGTTCCCTACCCCGGCGTGGTCGCGCCCGATGATCATGTACGAGCAGCCGAAATTCTGGCGGATCAGCGCATGCAGCAGCGCTTCGCGCGGTCCGGCATAGCGCATCTCGATCGGATAGCCCGCCTGCACGCAGGCGCCGGCCACGAAGTAGTGCTCGACCAAGGCGTTGATGGCGCGCGTGCGCACCTCGGCCGGAATGTCGCCGGGCTTGAGCGCGCCGAGCACCTGATGGATCAGCACGCCGTCACAGACCTCGATTGCGACCTTGGCGAGATATTCGTGACTGCGGTGCATGGGATTGCGGGTCTGAAAGGCGGCGACCCTGGACCAGCCCCTCTCGACGAACAGCGCGCGGGTTTCGGCCGGCCGCAAGAAGAGGTCCTTGTAGCGCTCGGGGTAGGAGCTCTCGCTGAGTGCGCGCACGCGCCCGGCAAGATTGACCTCGGCCTGAGCCTGAACCTTCGCCACTCCCGGATGCGCAGGATTGGTGGTGCGAAAGACGTGCTTGCACTCGAAGTCGCGGTCAGTCTCGTAGGTTTCGGCGACTTCAAGCAGACCCATGATCTCCCCGGTCTCGGCGTCGCTGAGCGCCACCTCCTCGCCAGGCGCAAGCGTCTCAGCGACATCGCGCGCGCAGGAAAGCGTGATCGGGATCGGCCAGAAGGTTCCATCGGCAAGACGCATGTCGGCGCAGGCGCCGCGCCAGTCGTCATGGCCCATGAAGCCGTCGAGCGGCGTGTACGCCCCCATCGCCAACATGATCAGGTCCGAGGTCTCGCGGCTGGTCATCGGCACCCGCTTGAGCGCGCTTGCGCGCTTGCGCTCCGCGGCGCGCTCGGCCTCGGGGACAAGGAGCGGCTTGAGCGGCCCGCCGTGAGGCGCGATGAGCTGGGTCATCGTGAACCGTCCTTTCGCTCGTCAGCGGGCCGAGCCAGCGTCCAAGGCTAAGCCCGCACGGCCACCCCGCTAGCGACACGGCTTTCGGCCTGGCGATAGCGCGCGATCAGCATCGCGACGGGGCGATAGAAGACATGCGCGAATTTCGAGTATGGGGAGTAGGCGAGCAGGAAGAACACCAGCACGAGGTGGACGAAATAGGTCGAATAGGCGACCCCAGGAAGCTCCGCGACCCGCGCGATCTGCGCGAGGAATCCGGTCACCGCGACCAGCAGCAGCACGGTGACGAACAGCCAGTCATTGTAGGTGGTCTTGCCCGCCTTCTCCTTGTCGACAGCGCGCCGGAAGATGAAGACCAGGCAGGCGGCGATAACCACCGCGCCGCTCGCATTGCCGAGCGCTTTCAACGGATGGGTCTGCGACATCGGCGGAAAAAAATCGAACCAATAGATGCCGATGAAAAGCCCGGTGGTGGTGGTCAGCAACCCGAGAAAGCCGAAGAAGACGGCCATGTGCGAGACCGGCATGTGGGTCTTGTAGGTCGGGCGGTCGCCGACCCGCTCGTCGTGGCACTTGTTGAACTCGCGATGCAGGACGATATCGCGCAGCGTTGCATACGCGGCGGCTGCGGCGCCCGACGCGTCGGTCCCGCTTGAGCCGCCGAAGTTCCGCACCGCGCCCCGCCAGTATCGCGTGGCGCCGACCACGCCGGCGATCAGCGCGAAGGTCGCGGCGGCGACGAAGACGATCTCGACCTGGATGAAAGGGATGAAAGCGCGGAAGACGATTTCTCCCTTCGGCAGTTCAGTCAGCGTCCCGGCGCTGGCCAGCGCCAGCAGCAGCACGACGACGGGGAAGCCGAGCAGCAGCGGCAAATAGCGGGGCTTGTTCAGCCACTCGCCCAGGAAGCGGGGAAAGGCGTGGAAAGCGACGCTGTATTCCCTGAGCGCCGCCATCACATTGGCCGGCTTCGCCTCGCGCGGGCAGTAGGTGGAACAGAGCTGGCACTGGTGGCACAGCCAGATCGCCGGGTCGTGCATGAGGCGATCCTTGAGGCCCCACTGCGTCCAAACCATCTCCTTGCGCGGGAAGGGATCGTTGTCGGTCGAGACCGGACACACCACCGAGCAGGTGCCGCACTGGTAGCAGGCGGTCAAGTCGCAGGCGTCGAGCCCGAGGACCGCGCGCTTGAACGCGAGATCCGGCTGGATGGCGAGGGTCTGGTTCATGGATGCGTTTCCCCTCTATTTGATCGCGTAGCGCAGCGGGCTGGGGCCAAGCGCCCGGGCCTTGGCGAGCACTCCGTTCAGCAGGTCCGGGATCCGGTCCGCCTCGGAGATCGCCACCTCGAGGTACTGGACGCGCTCGGGCCCGAGCGCCATCCGCTCGATGACCTCGCGAATGTTGTCCATCCGCGTTTTCAGGATCTCGCTGCCGTGAATGAAGTGGCACTGGTAGTCCTCGCCCGAGCGGCAGCCCATCAGCGTCACGGCGTCGTAGCCTGCGATCAGCGCTTCGGCGACCAGCGCCCGGTTGACCGAGCCAAGGCAGCGCACCGGGACGATGCGCAGCGAACCCGGCAGGGTCGCGCGGTTGACGCCGGCCATGTCGATCGCCGGATAGGCGTCGTTCTCGCAGGCCAGCACCAGGACGCGCGGCGCTCCGTCGCCATTCGGCGCCGCGGCGCGGACCATCGACGACAGGATGTCGACCGAGTAGTCGCCGAACGAGATCACCTGAACCGGGCAGCCGCCCATGCAGGCGCCGCAGCGCCGGCATCGATTGGGATTGACCCGCGGCGTACGAGTCGCCTCGTCGACCTCGATCGCGCCGAACGGACACTCCTCGGTGCAGCGCCAGCACTGGGTGCAGTGACGCGTGAGTATTTCGGGATAGGCAAGGTCGCCGACCCGCGGATGAACCGCAGCGCCGGCGGACGACAGTTCGATGCACTGGATCGCCTTCAGCGCGGCGGCCGCCCCGTCGCGCGCACTCTCCGCGAGGTCCATCGCCTTGCGCACGCAGCCCGCCGAGTAGATGCCGGTGCGCCGGGTCTCGTAGGGAAAGCAGATGAAGTTGGAGTCGGCGTAACCGAACCGGTTCACCGGCATCCCCTCGCCCTGCAGATAGGAGAGGTTGAGGCCCTCGGCTTCGGGCGCGGCCGGCTCCATGCCGGCGCCCACCACGAGCAAGTCCACGGCGATCCGCTGGCGGCCTCCAAGGAGCGTGCCGTCAAGCTCGACCAGGACCCGCCCATCCCCGCCCTCGCTCACCGAGCGCTCGGCGGCGCGGGTGAGGAAGATGCCCTCGTCCTGCTGGGCGGCCTTGTAGAAGTACTCGTTCTGGCCAGGCGCGTGCATATAGCGATAGGCGACGTAAACCAGCCGCTCGGGGTCTTCCGCGCGCAGATAGATCGCTTGCTTGAGCGCCACCAGGCTCTCGACATTCCCGGAGTAGGGAATTCTGCGTCTCGTCGGCGGCGCTGTCGACGCTGACGAGCGCCACGGTCTTGACGGGGCCGCCGTCAGAGGGCCGTCGCACCGCCTTCTTTGCGACCATGTCCTCGAGTTCGAGCGAGGTGACGACATTGGCGATCCGCCCGTATCCGTAGCGGTCAAGCCGTTCCTTCGCGGCAGGTTTCCAGCCGGTGGCAAGGACGATGGCGCCGGCGACGAACTCCAGTGGCGAGCCGTTGCGGGCGACCGTCACCGCGAAGCGGCCCGGCTGCCCGGCGACCCGCGCCACGCGCGAGCCGGTGTAGACGCATATTCGGCTCTCGGCTTCGACCTGCTTGATCAGCGGCCCGATCGAGATCGCCTCCGGCGTCCGGTAGGGCGGATGCTTGGGATACTGGAGGCTGAAGCGCGCGGCGGCGCCGCCGAGCCGCGGCGCGCGCTCGACCAGCACGACCTCGAAGCCGGCCGCGGCGGCGTCGAGCGCCGCGTTCAGCCCGGCGACGCCGCCGCCGATCACCAGCACCCGGCGCTCGTTGGCTTCCTTATAGGGGATCGGGGGCTTGCGCTTGACCGCCTTGGCGAGGCCCATGCGCAGCTGATCCTCGGCCATGGCCTGGGCCTCGGGATCGCCGGCGGGATGGCTCCAGGCGACTTGCTCTCGGATATTGATGCGCTCGACCGCGGCCCCGGGAAAGGCGAACACGTCGGTGTTGACCCGCTGCGAGCAGGCGGCGATGACCACCGACTCGACAGCGCCGTCGGCCACGTCGCTGCGGATCAGCGCGGCGTCGTCGAGACAGAACGCGGCCGAGGTCCTGACGACGGGCGCGGAAAACTCGGCCTCGGCGATCTTCGCCAGGCGCTCGGCCGCCACGCACTCGCCGATGCCGCAACCCGAACAGACGTAAACGCCGAGTTTCCTGGTCATCGCGCTTGTCCCCTGGCCGCCGTCTGGATTGCGCCGATCGCCTTCATCGCCACCGCGGCCGCGTCCTGGACCGCGGTCGCCACGTCCACGGGGCCGCGCGCGCAGCCGGCCGCGTAAATGCCGGGGGCCGTCTCGTCGGCGATCACGAAATGGTCGCCGTCAAAGGCGATGTTTCCTTGCGGCTTGCCGTCGCCGAACGCTGCGGCCATGCCCGAGGCGAGCACGACCAGGTCCACCGCCACCCGCCGCTTGGCGAGCGCCACCGTGTCCTCGGCCTCGACCACGAGATCGCCGCCATCCGCGACGATCTTCGCCACCTTGCCGTTGATCAGCCTCACATTGCCCGAGGCCTGGACCTTGCGCGAGAACGCGTCGTAACCGCCTGGCGTCCGCAGATCGATGTAGAAGATGGTCACCTCAGCGTCGGGATGGCGCTCGATCACGTAGGTCGCCTGCTTGAGCGAGGCCATGCAGCAGATCGCCGAGCAGTAGCCGAGATGCAGCGCGTCGCGCGAGCCGGCGCACTGGACGAAGGCGATGCGCTTGACCTCGCGCCCGTCGGAGGGACGCGTCAGTCGCCCGCCGGTCGGGCCGTTGGGAGCGGCGAGCCGCTCCATCATCATGTTCGTCACGACATCGGCGTGCCGCCCGAAGCCGAGATTGTCGATGCGCGCGGCGTCATAGGGCTTCCAGCCCGTCGCCAGGATCACCGCGCCCGCCTTGAGCCGGATCGAGCGCGCCTGCATGGCAAGCTCGATCGCCCCATACCGGCAGGCGTCCACGCATTTGGCGCCGCAGGAGTCCGGCTTGCACGCCGCGTCATCGATCACGTACTTCATCGGGAACGCCATGACGTGAGGCAGATAGATCGCCTTCGTCGTGCCCATGCCGAGGTTGTAGGCGTTGGGGCGGGTCTGGGTGCAGGCCTCGGCGCAGGCGTTGCAAGTCGTGCAGCGGTCATTGACGTAGCGCGGATGCTGCTTGACGACGACGTCGAAGTCGCCGGGCCGACCGCCGATGCTCTCGACCTCGGCCATGGTCAGAAAGTGAATGCGCGGGTTCTTCTTGATCCGCTGGAAATTGATCTCGAGCCCGCAGGTCGGCGCGCACAGCTTCGGGAAAGTACTTGTTGAGCTGGGCCACCCGACCGCCGAGATAGGGATTGCGCTCGATGATGGTGACGTCGTAGCCGGCCTCCGCCGCCTCGACCGCCGCCGAAATGCCTGCGATGCCGGCCCCGACGACGACGATCGACCGGTGGACCGAGCGATGCTGGGGTTTAGCCATTGTGCTTCCCCTCCGCCGCTCAGTCGCACACGGGGATGTAAGGTTTCTTCGACATCTCCCACTGCCCGGTCGCGGGGTTCAGGCGGGAGTTGACGAAGACCTTCCAGTTCTCGTCGTCGAGCTTCGGATGGTCGGCGTTGTAGTAATAGCCCGGCCAGCGCGTTTCCTCGCGGAACTTGACATGCTGGATATGGCACTCGGCGGAAATGGTGCGGTCCCACAGCTCCCAGCAGCGGAGCAGGTCGTGCAGATCGCGCGCGCCGAGCCTTCCCAAATCCTCCTTGAAGCCCGACAAGAGCTCCATGCCGCGGTTCAGGAGCGGCCCGTTGGTCGTGTAGTAGGCGCCAGGCCCGCCAACATACTCGTCCATGATCTTCTGCAGCCGCAGCAACCCCATCTTGGGGACGAGATAGTGGGGGTTGAGGTCCTCGCGGGTGGAGGCGCTGCGGTGCTTTTCAAAGTGTTCCAAGGGACGCCAGACGCGCGCCGTGACGGATTCGACCTCGTCCATTTCGATCTGCGGCGCGTCGGCCTGATCGACGACATAGGCGACCGCCGACTTGCCGGCGAGCCGGCCCTCGGCGAACGAGCCTGAGGAGAATTTGTGACCGCTCGCGCCCACCCCGTCGCCGGCCGCGAAAAGGCCGTTCACGGTCGTCATTCGATTGTAGCCCCACTGATATTCCTTGGGCGCCACGTCCTCCGGCCCGCTGACCCAGGCGCCGCAGCCGGTGGCGTGCGAGCCCATCAGATACGGCTCGGTCAGGTAAACCTCGGACGGCGTCTCCGCGGGGTCGATATTGTGGGAAGCCCAGAGCAGAGCTTGCGACATCGTCATATCGAGAAAGTCTTCCCAGGCCTCGCTTTCGATCTCGCGAACCTTCTCGAGCGTCTGGCCGGCGTACAGTTTCTGCAGGGCTTCGTCGGTGCGCATGTAGTGCGGACCACGCCCGGCGCGGATGTCCTGCAGCATCTGATGATTCCGCAGCGGCGTCGGAACCGGCATCATGCCGCCATAGGGCAGCCAGTTCTTGAGCTCCGCGTCGCGGGTCTCGTCGTAGCGTTCGCCATAGGCGTTCTTGATCACCGACTTGAACAGCAGGAACCACATCCCGACCGGCCCGTAGCCGTCCTTGAAGCGGGTCTGCACCAGGCGGTGCTCCATCGAGGTCATTTCGGCGCCGGCGTTGATCATCAGCTTGTAGACCGAGCCGGTGTTGAACACCGAATACCAGATGCGCCCCAGCCCCTCGCCGACCGCGTGCGGCCGCCACACATTGGTGGCGCCGCCGCAGGCGCAGACCACGGCGCGCGCCTTGAACACGTAGATCTTGGGATCGCGCGTCGAGAAGCCGATTGCGCCGGCGATCCGATTGGGGTCGCGCTTGTCTTTCAGAAGGTGGCAGACGAAGACCCGTTGGTAGACGTTCTCCTCGCCGATCGCGCTCTTGGCCGCCTCGGCGACGATCGGCTTGTACGACTCGCCGTGAATCATCACCTGCCAACGGCCCTCGCGTACGTAGCGCCCCTCAGCCGTCTTGAAAAACGGCAGACCCCACTCCTCGAACATGTGCACGCAGGAATCGACGTGGCGCGCGATGTCGTAGACCAGGTCTTCGCGCGAGATGCCCATCAAGTCGTTGCGGACGTAGCGGACGAAGTCCTCGGGCCTGTTCTCGCCCCACTTCATGCCCATGTAGCAGTTGATCGCCGAGAGCCCCATGGCGACGGCGCCGGAACGCTCCATCGCCCCCTTCTCGACCACGACCGCCTTGAGGCCGTGCTGCTTGGCCCAGTACGCCGTCTCATAGGAGGCGCCGCATCCGGCCATGCCGCCGCCCACGACGAGCACGTCGCACTCGACCACTTCCACTTCTGGACGCAACATCGTTCATGTCCTCCCCCTGATGGCCTATTCGGCGGCCATCTCGTTTGCCTTTTTGGCGGTCGGCACGGGCAGCCGGTCGACGCCGAGATGGTTGTCCTCGCCGAACAGCGTCGGGCCTTTGAGATCGCGTGCGCGCGGCCGGTCCCGTTCGGGATGCGGCTCGATCGTTCCCCAGGCGGTGGAGCGGATGGGAAACTTGAACCGCTTGACGCCGCCGTTGCGGTAGCGCGCCGTCCAGGCGATCGAGGCGGTCCCACGCAGCGGCGTCAGCGTCGCCCCCATGGGGAAGTAGTCGGCGCCGCCGCGCATTTCGATCGCCGACTGCGGACACGTCTTGACGCAGGAATAACACTCCCAGCAGAGGTCGGGCTCGTGGTTGTAGGACTTGGCGATCAGCGGGTTGAGCTTCATCAGGTTCATCGGACAGATGTACATGCAGGCGGGACGCTCGAGCGCCTTGCAGCCGTCGCACTTGTCCGGGTTCACATAGGTTGGAATGGCGCGCCTCCCTTAATCAAATGCCGCTGCCGCGGCTCATCAACGAGGAATCGTCATCCCCGCTATTCGTCACGCTCGCCGGCGTCGGGTTTGCCGCGCGGTCCTTGTTCAGCTCAACGACGACCGGATCGCCAAAATCTTCGGCGCTGCCTGCGGCCCCGTCGCGCCGCGCATCGGCGAGCTGGATGGCGGCCGGGTCGAGCTTTTGCATCGCCGCATGCTGGCTGAGGAACACCTCGCCGGTGAAGTGCTTGAAAAAGTCGGACCGCTTCAGCCTGTCCATCACCGGACCCTTGACCTCCGACAAGTGGAGCGTAACGCCCGCGGCGTTGAGCCGGCCTGCGATCATCTTCAGGCTCTCGAGCCCGCTCGCGTCGATGAAGTTGATCGCCGGGCACATCAGCACGACGTGCTGCAGCGCCGGCCGCTCGGCGACCAGCCCCTGGATCCGGTCCTCGAGATAGCGGGCGTTGACGAAGTACAGGCTCTCGTCGACGCGGACGCTCAGCACGCTTTCGCTGGTGACCACCGTGTGCCGAAGGATATTGCGGAAGTGCTCGGTCCCGGGCACCTGACCGACGATCGCCATGTGCGGCCGGCTGGTCCGCCAGACGAACAGGACGATCGACAGCAGCACGCCGGCGACGATCCCCGGCTCGACGCCGACGCCGAGCACCACCAGGATCGTCACCGCCGCGGCGGCGAAGTCGCTTTTCGAATAATTCCAGGTGCGCTTCAGCTCCTTGAGATCCACGAGCGACAGCACCGCGACGATGACGGTCGCCGCCAGCACCGCCTGCGGCAGGTTGTAAAGCAGGGGCGTGAGCAGGAGCGTCGCCATCAGCATGCCGACCGCCGTGAACACGCCGGCCATCGGCGTGACGGCGCCAGCGTCCAAGTTGATCGCCGAGCGAGAAAAGCTTCCGCTCACCGGATAACCGCCGCCGAAAGCGGCTGCGAGATTGGCGGCGCCAAGGCCAAGCAGCTCCTGATCCGCCTCGATGCGCTGGCGTCGCCGCGCGGCGAGCGTCTGCGCCACCGACACGGATTCGACGAAGCCGACGATGCTGACCAGCCCCGCCGCCGGGATCAGCGTCAGCCACAGCTTCGAGTTGAAAGATGGAAGAACGAGCGGCGGCAGCCCGCGGGGGATGTCGCCGACCACGTCGACGCCCATCGCGGCAAGGCCGAACAGCGACACCGCCCCCGTCGAGACGATCACCGCCATCATCACGGCCGCTCTGCTGGCGGCGTCGCTCAGCGCCTTGCTCAGGCCGGCGCGGAAGAGAAGCGGCTTCAGCGACGTCCGCGCCCAGAGCAGGAAGGCGACGGCGAGCAGGCCGATCGTGGCCGTCGGCAGGTTGATCGCGCGGAGCTGCGCGGCGAGCGAGGCCAGCATTTCAAACAACGAACCTCCTTGCGCATTGACGCCGGCGACGTGCTTGAGCTGGCTCACCGCGATCAGGACCGCGGCTGCCGTGATGAAGCCTGAGATCACCGGGTGACTGAGCAGATTGGCGAGGAAGCCGAGGCGGAACAGCCCGAGCGCGATCAGCATCAGGCCCGAGAGCGCCGCCAGAACGATCGCCGCGGCGACGTATTCGGAAGAGCCGGGCGGCGCGACGCCTTCCAGGGCGGCGAAGGTCATCAGCGAGACGACCGCGACCGGACCGACGGCGAGCACGCGGCTCGAACCGAACAGAGCGTAGCCGACCGGCGGCAGGATGCTTGCATAGAGGCCGACCTGCGGCGGCAGGCCGGCGAGCATGGCGTAGGCCAAGCTCTGCGGGATCAGCATGACCGTCGCGATGATCGCGGCGAGCAGATCGGACACGAGTTTGCGCCGATCATATTGGCGCCCCCACTTGAGCGCCGGCACCAACCATTCCGGCGTCATCAGCGTCGCGCCCCTCCCTGGTCCCGGCCGCCGCTGTCCCAGGAGTCGCCAGCGACTTCTCCGCAGTGGTCGGGGTTCGCTGCCTTCGGCGCCTATCGGATGCGCGTCCCCCATCCATTCGTTCCTCCGCGCATCCCTGTTGCCGGCTTGTTCGTCGTCGGGATGTCAATTATTAGATTAATTTCATATTAGCGTAGACTAATATAAAATGCAAGACCAGTTCGGCATTCACTTTGCGACTACTACCGCGTGATGAATTGGCTTCGAATCGAACAACTCCCGGCGTCGTCGCCCGCGCAAGCCGGCGATCCAGTAAACACAATGCTTTTCGGCGTTTGCTGGATGCACCGCCTGAGCGCCGCTGCGGGGCATGACCACTGAGGGTGGGACGATCCAAGGCGAAATCATCCCGCTCCTAATCGTTGTCGATTAGACAAGAACGTCCGAAATCAAGGACCAAACCCGATCGTCGGGGCGGCGCGCCGCCCCGCGCGGTTCGCTCCGTTGAGCTGGAACGATGGAGCCTTGCTGCACCCGACGACCCGGGCGTTAAAAAAATCAGATGCTCAGCGAAGCCGAGCGCAAATAAAGGCAGCCGAGCTCAGCGAACCGCTGCACCGCGGACTGGTTTCGGCTGACGGACTGACGGAAATGGCGCTGCGCCGGCGGACCGGCGCGAGCCCGGTGAGAAGATGCGGCCGGCCTCAGTCGTGCGCGCGGATGAACGCGGCGACGCGCGGGAGAACCTCCGCCCGAAAGCGCGAGCCGTTGAACACGCCGAAATGGCCGACCCCCGGCTGCACCCAATGCGCCCGGCGATGCTCCGGAAGGTTGACGCACAGATCGTGCGCCGCTCGCGTCTGGCCGGGGCCGGTGATGTCGTCAAGCGCGCCTTCCACGGTCATCAGGGCGACGCGCTTGATCTTGCTCGGGTCCACCGGATAGCCGCGATGCATCATCCGGCCGGTCGGCAGGGAATGGCTGATGAACACCGTGTCGACGGTCTGCAGGTAGAACTCGGCGGCGAGGTCCATGACCGCGAGATATTCATCGTAAAAGGCGCGATGCGCCGCCGCGGAATTGCCGTCGCCATCGACCAGATGCATGAACAGCTTGCCATGCGCCTCGAGATGACGATCGAGGTTCATCGACATGAACCCATTCAGGTGAAGGAAGCCCGGGTAGACGTCGCGCATGGCGCCGGGATTGGGGAACGGCACCTTGGTGATGACGTTCCGCTTGAACCACTCGACGCCGCGCTGTTCGGCGACCTTGTTGACTCCGGTCGGATTGACCCGGGTATCCACCGGGCCGCCCATCAAGGTCACGGATTCGGGCGCGTGGTCGTCGCCGTTTCCTTCCATCAGCGCGATCGCCGCGAGCACGGGAACCGACGGCTGACAGACGGCGATCACATGCGTGTCGCTGCCGAGCAGATGCAGCATGGAGATCAGGTAGTCGATGTAATCGTCGAGATCGAACGGGCCCTTGTTGATCGGGACCATGCGCGCATCGACCCACTCGGTGATGTAGACGTCGTGGTCCGGAAGCATGGCCTGCACGGTCCCGCGCAGCAGCGTCGCATAGTGCCCGGACATGGGCGCGACCACCAGCACGCGCGGATCGGGCCGATGGCCGAAATCGACGGCGCGGTCGAAATGCAGGAGCCGGCAGAACGGCCGTTCCCAGAGCGCCTCGATGCGGACCGGCACGGTCTTGCCGTTGACCACCGTCTCGGTGATCCCCCATTCGGGCTGGCTGTAGCGCCGCGTCGCGCGCTCGAACAGCTCGCAGGCCGCGGCCATCGACTTGCCCATGGTCGTCTGGGATAATGGATTGGCGGGATTGTTGAAAAAGAGCCGTGTCGCGTCGGCAATGGCGCGCGACGGGTTCAACGCCGCATGGGTCATTTCGTAAAACCAGTAGAGCGGTGAAGACAAGCCGCCGCCCAGACCGCCCTCGCCGCCAAACGGGGCCGGTCCACCGGTTTCGCTGATTGTCATGACAATACTCCTATCCGGAGCTTATGTTAACGCCGCGTCGGCAGCGTTTTTTGTTCTTCATCAATCATGCGACTCATTGCTGCATTGCGCAATGGAAATCGATGAGAAAACGACGTTATCGGCGCTGAGCGGGATGGCGCGCCGCAGGAGGCGATACTGCGGAGCTTACTCCCCGGTCTGCATCAACGAGCCGTTGCGGCGGGCGCTATTGAGCAACTGTAGGAAGGCAAACGACCCCGCGGCGAAGAACACAATATTCAGGGCGAACGCCTGCAACATCAGATCGGCGCGGAACACGTGGTCGATCAGAAGCGCCCGCATTCCCTCGAAGACATAGGTCGGCGGCAGCGCCCAGGCGAGGTATTGCAGCCAACCGGGCAGGACGGCGACCGGGTAGTAGACGCAGGTGAGCGGAAGAAAGATGAACATGATGGTCCAGGCGAGGTTTTCGGCCCCGAGCCCGTTGCGGAGAACGAGGCCGGACACGAAGATACCGACCGCCCAGCTTGTCAGGATCAGATTGGCGAAGAACGCCGCCAGCGCGAGCCCCATGTCGTAAAGGTTGAATCCGAAGAAGGCGATCGCGAGAAGCGAGACCGGGATCATCCCGATCAGGAGCCGCACCACGCTCATGATCATGAGCGCAATGATGAACTCGACCGGCTTGAGCGGGCTCATCATCAGGTTGGCGAGGTTGCGCGACCACATCTCCTCGAGGAAGGACACCGAGAAGCCGAGCTGGCCGCGGAACAGGATGTCCCACAGGAGCACCGCGCCGATGAAGGTGCCCCCCGCGCGGGCGAAAAAGCTGTCGGTCTGCGACACATAGAGCTGCAAGAAGCCCCACATGAGCATCTGCACCGCCGGCCAATAGACAAGCTCGATCAGGCGCGGCCAGGACGAACGCAAGAGGTACCAGTAGCGCTCGACCATCGCCGCGATGCGGTAGGCCGAAATGCCGGCCTCCGGGCCGCGCAAGCTCACTGGGCGGCCTCCAGGTTGTGCCGGCCGCGCGCGACATCGAGGAAGACCTCTTCGAGCGTCGTGCGGCCATAGCGGGCGAGAAGAGCCGCCGGCGTATCGTCGTCCTCGATCTTTCCCCGCTTCATGATGATCACGCGGTCGCACAGGCGCTCGACCTCGGCCATGTTGTGGGAGGCGAGCAGGACGGTGGCGTGGCGCTCGACCCGGTAGCGCTCGAGATGGCCGCGCACCCAGTCGGCGGTGTCGGGATCGAGCGAGGCGGTCGGCTCGTCGAGCAGGAGCACTTCGGGGCGGTTGAGCAAAGCCTTGGCAAGCGACACCCGCGTCTTCTGGCCGGCGGAGAGCTTGCCGGTCGGCCGGTCGAGAAAGTCGGTCAGGTCGAGTTCCCCCGCAAGTTCGGCGATTCGCCCGCGGATCTGTTCGACCCCGTAGAGGCGGGCGAACACGGTCAGATTCTGCCGCACGGTCAAGCGCATGGGCATTTCGACATAGGGGCTCTCGAAATTCATGCGGTGCAGCACGCGGTAGCGCTGGCGCGGCATCTCGGCGCCCAGCACCTTGACCGTGCCGGAGGTGGGCATCACGAGGCCCATAATCATGGCGATGGTGGTGGTCTTGCCCGCCCCGTTGCCTCCCAGCAGTCCGGTGATCGAGCCGACCGGCAGGGCGAAGGAGACGCCCGCGACCGCCATGCCGCTTTTGTATTCCTTGACGAGTCGGTCGGCGACGATGGCGTGAGGCGTGTCGGTCATGTTGGCGCTGCGCATTTTCCGGCGGAGCCTGATCCGGGGGTGGACACCGGTTTCGCCGCTGCAAATGCGACCACAGAAGCGGGGATGCGCCTGATGTATGCGGGCGCGCGGCGGAGGCAAGGGTTTGGGGCGGCGGAACCCTTGCGAGCCAATGGGGTGAAAAGCTGGCCGGCCATCTGTTGAAGTTGAAGAGCATCGATTCCGCTCGTCCCCAGCGCAAACGGGGACCCAGTCATTGCTGAAAACTGGATTCCCGCTTGCGCGGGAATGATCGGAATGCGGGATCGACCCAAGCGGATAAGCCTTAGCGATACGGCTTCAAGCGCGACTACAAACGCCGTGCGGCTCGGCTCGATCAGGGAGCTCGGCTTATTGCCTGGAGGCCCGACCGCCCCACTCACGCCGTGGTGACGTCGCGCAGCGCCTCGACGATGCCGTCGACCACCTCCTCGACCATCTCCGGATCGTCGCCTTCGCCGGTGACGCGGATGACGGGCTCGGTGCCGGAGGGCCGCACGATCAGCCGGCCCTGGCCGTTGAGCCGCTGCTCGGCATCGGCGATCGCGTCGCGCACGCGCGCGTGCTCTGTCGGCTTGTCCTTGCCGTTGCTGCGATAGCGCACGTTCTTGGTGACTTGCGGGAGCGGATCGAAACGATGGCAGACCTCCGACACCGGCCGGTCGAGTTTTTTCACCACCGCGAGCACCTGCAGCGCGGCGACAAAACCGTCGCCGGTCGTGGCGTAATCGGACAGGATGATGTGGCCGGAGGGCTCGCCGCCGACATTGTAGCCGCGCGCGCGCATCTCTTCGAGCACATAGCGGTCGCCGACCGGCGTGCGCACGAGCGACAGGCCCATGGATTGGAGATGTCGTTCGAGGCCGAGATTGCTCATGATGGTCGCGACGACGCCGGGCTGCGCGAGCCGCCCGTCCTCCTTCCAGCTGTCGGCGATGACCGCAAGCAGCTGGTCGCCGTCGATGAGATGGCCCCGCTCGTCCACCATGACCACGCGGTCGGCGTCGCCGTCGAGCGCGATGCCGACATCGGCGCGCATTTCGCGCACTTTAGCCATGAGCGCGGCGGGCGAGGTCGAGCCGCATTCGTGGTTGATGTTGAAGCCGTCCGGCTCCACCCCGATCGAGATGACTTCGGCGCCCGAGCTCCCAGAGCGCTTCCGGCACGACGCGGTAGGAAGCTCCATTGGCGCAGTCGACCACGACGCGCAGCCCTTCGAGCGACAGCGCCCGCGGCAAAGTGCGCTTGGCGAACTCGATATAGCGGTCGTGCACGCCCTCGATGCGCTTTGCCCGTCCGAGCGCGGCGGATTTCGCGAGTTTCTTGGCGAGATCGGAGTCGACCAGGCGCTCGATCTCTTCCTCCACTTCGTCGGAGAGCTTGTAGCCGTCCGGCCCGAACAGCTTGATGCCGTTGTCGTCATACGCGTTGTGCGAGGCCGAGATCATCACCCCGACATCGGCGCGCATCGAACGGGTGAGCATCGCGACCGCCGGCGTCGGCATCGGCCCGAGCAGGAGCACGTCGAACCCGACCGAAGTGAACCCGGCGACCATCGCGGTCTCGATCATGTAGCCGGAGAGCCGCGTATCCTTGCCGATCACCACCCGGTTGCGGTGCTCGCCGCGGTGAAACACGAGACCTGTCGCCTGGCCAACCCGCAACGCGAGGTCGGGGGTGATTACGCCGTTCGCACGGCCGCGAATGCCGTCGGTGCCAAAATATTTATGCGCCATGGTTTCCTGACAATGCAATGAGAATGCCCTGCGCGCGCCGCGCGCAGGGGTTCAGCAAGCATTGTATCGCATTTTTGGTCGAAATACGGAGCCGAAGGCGGGAAATGCCGTCCGTAAGGATAATGCTATCGGACTATAATGACGGCTGGTCAGGCGTCCTGGTCGTGCCTGCTCGGCTTCGGCTGGTTGATCGACACTGGATCGGAAGCGGGAAAGCTCTCCTCGAGCGCCTCGTCGAGCTTATCGCTCTTGCGGTGCTTCTTGGCCTCTTCCTTCGCGTCCTTCTTCGCCTCGACGTAATCGTCGGTTTGCGTCGGCTTTGAGGTCTTGTCCACGTAGCCCATTGGCGTTCTCCTTGCCTGTAGCGCCGTCTGGCGCGTCACAGGGTCAACGCCGGGAAACCTCAGGCGTTCAACCGCTCGTCGGAAGAAGGCCCGCCCACCAGCACGACATGCAGGCGGCGCGGTCCATGTGCGCCGAGGATCAGGGTCTGCTCGATGTCGGCGGAGCGCGAGGGACCGGTTATGAGATTGATCGCGCGCGGCAATCCGCTCGATGCCGAACCGGTCGCGCAGGCGCGCCAGCACGCTCTCGTAGTCGCCGGCGACGGTCTCCGCCGCGATCACGACGATATGATTGTCGGGCAGGAAGTTGAGCGTGGTCGGGTTGTCCGCGCCCGACAGCAGCACGAGCGTCCCGGTTTCCGCGGCGGCGCCGAAGGCATGCGAAATTGCGACCAGATCGCTCCCCTCGGAAGGGCCCAGCCGTCACCGTCAGCGCGGGCTCGCGGTCCCATGGCGCGGCGGCGAGCGCGGGATCGGCGCCGCGCTTGAGCGCAAGCGGCAGATTGTGGCCGCGGAGGTATTGCGCGACCGCGGCAGGCAGATCGTCGAGCGAAGCGATGCGTTGGGTCGTGCCGGAGACCGCTTCGACCTTGCTCACGAACAAAGCGATCCGCTCGGCCGTCGCCGAGCTGGCCGCGCTTCGGGACGACGCCGCGCGGATGATCGCGCAGCCGGTCTTCCACCGCCTTGCGGCGCGGCGCCTCCGCGCCCGTCACGCCGAGCGCGCGGCGGATCGCGCCGAACACGAGATCGCGCGCGGTCATGGACGGCTCCGTTCGCGCCACTGCGCCTGGAAGGTCGCCCCCTGCGGCGCGGGCAGATCGCGGTGCTTGGTCCATCCGGAGGCGAGCGGCAGCCAGCGGAACCGTCCGTCCTTGCGGCCGAGCCAGGCGAGCAGCCGCATCGCCGGCGCGGTCGCGAGCCGGTACAGGCGCGGGCGCGCGGCGAAGAAGGCCCAGAGCCGCATGCCCGCGCGCTGCGTCGCGGGCGACAAATGCCGCTCGTATTCGCGCTCGCGCCAGAACCGCATCAGCCGCGGCAGCGGAATGCGCACCGGGCAGACTTCCTCGCAGCGGCCGCAGAAGGTCGAGGCGTTCGGCAGATGGCCCGCTTTGTCGACGCCGATCAGGCTCGGAGTGAGCACCGCGCCCATCGGCCCGGGATAGACCCAGCCATAGGCGTGGCCGCCGACCGCATGATAGATCGGGCAATGGTTGAGGCACGCCCCGCAGCGGATGCAGCGGAGCATGTCGCGGAATTTGCCGGCCAGCATCGCCGAGCGGCCATTGTCGACGATGACGATGTGGTGCTCGATCGGCCCGTCGGGATCGTCGGGACGGCGCGGCCCGGTCATCAGCGTCGTGTAGACCGACATTTCCTGTCCCGTGGCGGAGCGCGCGAGCACGCGCATCAGCTGCGCCATGTCTTCGAGCGTCGGCACGAGCTTCTCGATGCTCGCAAGGACGATATGCACCTTGGGCAGCGTCGCGGTGAGATCGCCGTTGCCCTCATTGGTGACGATGACGGCGCTGCCGGTCTCGGCGACGAGGAAATTCGCGCCGGTGATGCCGACATCGGCGGCAAGGAATTTCTCGCGCAGCGTCGCGCGCGCTTCGGCGAGCAGCGCGGCCGGCTCGTCGAGATTGCGCTCCTTCGGCAGGTTCGTGTGGACGCGGCGGAAGTCGGCCTCGATCTGCGCCTTCCGCAGATGCACCGCGGGCATGATGATGTGCGAGGGCAGTTCGTGGCGGATCTGGATGATGTATTCGCCGAGATCGGTCTCGATCGGCACGAGCCCGTTGGCTTCGAGGAAAGCGTTGAGGCCGATTTCCTCGCCGACCATCGACTTGCCTTTGGTGACGGTCCGCGCGCCGTGCTTGCGGCAGATATCGGCAATGACGCGGTTCGCCTCCTCCGCCGTGACGGCGTAATGCACATGCGAGCCGCGCGCGGTCGCCCGTGTCTCGAAGGCTTCGAGATAGAGATCGAGGAAGCGTCAGCGTGTGGTTCTTGATGTCGCGCGCGGAGTCGCGCAGCGCATCGAACTCCGGCAGCATGTCGGCGACATTGCGCCGGCGCTGGGGGAAATTCGTCTCGACGAAGTGCAGCGCGTTCTGCAGCTCGGGGTCGACGAGCGCCGCCTTGGCGTTGTCCTTGAAGCGCGGCGAGGTGGCGTGATGGGTCACCGGCTCGCCTCCGATTTGGCGGACCGCGCCTGCGTCGCTCCCGGCGCGCCGATCGGCGGCGTGATCGAGCTGGCCGGCCAGCACTTCGGCCACATGGCGCACGGCGATCGTCTTGCCGTCGCGCTGCAGTTTGCCGGCGATGTTCATGAGACAGCCGAGGTCGCCGCCGAGCAGCATGTCGGCGCCGGTCGCCGACACGGTCGCCGCCTTCTTGGCGACCATGGCGTTCGAGATGTCGGGATACTTGACGCAGAACGTGCCGCCGAAGCCGCAGCAGGTCTCGGCGTCGGAGAGCTCCTTCAGCATGAGGCCTTCGACCGAGCCGAGCAGCCGGCGCGGCTCGCCGCGCACGCCGCATTCGCGCAGGCTCGAGCAGGAATCGTGATAGGCGACGGTCCCGTCGAAGCGCGCTTCGGTGCGCGCGACGCCGAGCACGTCGACGAGGAACTGGGTCAGTTCGTAGGTCTTCGCCGCAAAGACGTCGGCGCGCGGCTGCCAGTTCGGATCGCCCTGGAACAGCTCGGGATAGTGCACGCGCACCTGGCCGGCGCAGGAGCCGGAGGGCGCGACGACATAGTCGCAATGCTCGAATGCGGCGATCACCTGTTCGGCGATCGCGCGCGCCGTCGCGCGGTCGCCGGAGTTGAAGGCCGGCTGGCCGCAGCAGGACTGCGGCGGCACGTCGACTGCGCAGCCCGCCTGCTCCAGCAGCTTGACGGCGGCGAAGCCGACCGACGGCCGGATCAGATCGACGAGGCAGGTGACCAAGAGGCCCACGCGCGGCTTGGCGGTCATGATGGGCTCCGTGCTCTGGAGCCACACGGCCGGCGTGCCCAGCCGCGTGGATTAGTCTCGGGATAACACGTTAACGTGGCGGGCGCTGAGCGCCCGCTTTCATTTTCGCCCTAGAACACGACCAGCGGATTTCCCGTGATCTGCAGCGCCAGGAAGTTGAAGAAGAAGAAGCCGAAGAACACGACGTTCGCCAGCATCAACGCCGCCTGCCAAGGGCCACTGCGCGCGGGCTTGGGAAGTTGGCGGTTCAGATAGATCAGCACCAGCGGGAAAATGATCGAAGCGAGGTTCGCCATGTTCGCCGAGTACTGCAGCAGCTTGGTCGGCAGCGCCAGGTGAATGATGATGCCGATGATGACGATGAAAGCGGCCGCGAGGATGTAATAGAACTTGCGCGGGTCGCCCGCAATCCATGCGCGCAGCCGCGGGCTCGCCGCGATGGCGGTGTCCGTCGTATTGCGGATCAGCATCTCCAGCAGCGTCGTCTGCGTCTTGAACAGCACCAGCGCGCCGAGGAAGAGGATGAACGGGAACAGCCACGCGGCCTTCTTGCCCAGCTCGACCGCCGCATAGACCGGCATGTTCGCGACCGACGGTTCGGCGGCGCCGGGGATGACCGCGAGCGAAACGACCAGCATGCTGGGGATGAACATCCCGATCATGGCGCCGGTGAAGAACACGCACCACTGATCGACGAGCAGAAAGCGCCACCAGCGTCGCCATGTCTTGGCGTTCTGTTCGGTCTCGGTGAACGTGCAGCCGGAGGGCAGCACCTGCGACTTGCCGCCGCCAACGATACCGGAGTAGTAGCCGACCCGGTGTCCCATCGCGTAGCCGTGGTCGCGATAGTAGTTGATCAGCATGAAGTTGAAGCCGGAGGCAAAGCCTGTATAGCCGATGATCGAGCCGAGCGTCGTCGCGTCGATGCCTTTGGGAGGCATGGCCGGCGTCACGATGCTGGTGAGCATTTCACCCCACATATGTCCGGGCGTATAAATGATCGTCAGGGTGATCAGCACCGCCAGAATGAAGATCACGAGGAACGTGTCGATCGCCTCCAGCGTGCGCACGATCTTCTTGCCGAACATGTAGAGCACGAACGAGAGGCACAAGCAGCCCGATCGCGATGATGCGCACCGTCTGCAAATTCCCCGGCACTTTGAGGTCAACTGCGCTCCCGAGATACATCGAATAGAGCGCCTGCCCGGCTGCGGAGGCCCAACCGCCCCAGATCCAGCCAAGATACATGAGAATGAGACAGACCGGGAGCCAGAAGAACACGCCTGGCGGCGCACGATAAAAGCCGACGATCGGCACTTCACCGGTCGCGAGCGTATAGCGCGCGTTTTCCACATTGTAGAATGTTTGCAGTACGGCCGAGACCGTGACCAGGAAGCCGAGCCCAATAAAGCCGTACTTGCCGAACCCGAGCGGTCCGAGCAGCCATTCGCCGCTGCCGAGCGAGACGCCGAGCGCGATCATGCTCGGCCCCAGGACACACGTGAAGAGTTCCTTCGGGCCCGATCCTCGGTTTGTTGAAGACCTCTTCCGGCGTCGGTATGTCGCCCTGCGGGAGGGGCGGGCGGCTGACGCCGATCTGAATCGTCCCGGCCGGGCTGTCGCTTTTCAGCGCACCTGAAACTAAGGCGCTCATCGTGTCCTCGCTTGGGGGTGTACCTGCCCTATTTCACAACTTTTTTATTTTTGGTAAATTATTTTTACCACGACGTCAATACGGATCAGTATGCTGTCCAACCAAATGACTAGACACATTCTTTGGACCATGGCACATCCGGCCGACGGAGAGCCGCCATGCAAGACGCCATCCGACCGCCACGCCTCGCCGACGCCATCGCCGGCCACATCGAACGCATGATTCTGGAAGGGAGCAATTCGACCGGGTGAGCGCCTGGCCTCGGAGCGCGATCTCGCCGAAAAGCTCGACGTGTCGCGCCCGTCCTTGCGCGAGGCGATTGCCCAGCTGGAAAAGCGCGGGCTGCTCGAATCCAAACGGGGCGGGACGACGGTTGCGCAGTTTCTCGCGCCGCTGTCGTTGCCGCTCGCCGAGCTGTTCCGCGACAAGCCGCGGGTGACGGCGGACTATTTCGAGTATCGCTGCTTCATCGAGGCGCAGGCGGCGAAACTTGCGGCGCTGCGCGCGACCGACCTCGACCGCAAGACCATTCGCGCGATCGTCAAGCGCATGCAGCACGCCAATGCGCTGGAAGACACGTACAAGGAGGCGCAGGCCGATGTCGACCTGCATCTGGCCGTGTACGAGGCCTCACACAATGTCGTGCTGCTGCATGTGATGCGGGTCTTCGCCGAGCTCTTGCACGAGGGCGTTTTCTACAATCGCGAGAAGCTGTTCCGCCGGCACGGCACGCGTCCGCTTCTCCTCGCCCAGCATCTCGCCATCGCAAACGCCGTGCTCGACGGCGACGTCGACCGCGCGACGCGCGCCGCCGACGAGCACATCCGCTACACCTTCAACACCGTCGAGGAAATCCGCCGCGACGGGGAGCGCCTGGAGGCGTCGCTGCGCCGCCTGGAGCGCTCCGACCTCTTGTCCTCGCGCGATACCGCTCCGGCCGCCGACAGCGAGGGGTAGCGCGTGATGGTTCGACGTGGGGTTACCGATCTCCCCGCGTCATCGCCGCGAACAGGGGCAATCCGGTAGACACGACGCTTTCGCCGTTTACTTGGATGCCCCGCCTGCGCCTGCGCGGGGCATGACCACGGAGGTGGGATGATCCAAGGCGAAATCATTGCGCGTTGGCGCGATGAATTGACCCGGGGGCGATCGGGGGCGATCAATCTCCCGGCGTCATCGCCCGCGAAAGCAGGCGATCCAGGAGACACGACGTTTCGGTGATTGCTGGATGTCCCGCCTCCGCAGTGGCTCGGCTCCAAGCTGATGGGCGCCGATGCGCTAACGGTTCTGTCAGCGCTATCGAGGGACCCCGCGGTTTGCTCAAAGGCCGTCCTCTGCAAGCCGGCGACATCATCGACGGCTTTCGTCTCGACGAAGAGCTCGAGCCGGGCGGCATGGCCGATTTCTGGCGGGTGTCGCATGCCGGGATCAGCCTGCCGCTGATTATGAAGATCCCGCTGCTGCGCCGTGGCGAGCACCCGCTCAACATCGTAGGCTTCGAGCAGGAACAGATGATCCTCTCGCGCCTTTCCGGGCCGCATGTGCCGCGCTTCATCGCGGCGGGTGGCTTAGAGTGGCCCTATATCGTAATGGAATATGTGACGGGGCGCTCGCTCGCGGACTTTATCAAATCCGCTCCCCTGCCGCCCGAGGAATGTGCGCGGATCGGCGCCGCGGTGGCCGAGGCGCTGCACGACATTCACCAGCAGCATGTCATTCACCTCGACCTCAAGCCGACTAACGTTATCCAGCGCGACAGCGAGGGCGTGGCGCTCATCGACTTCGGGTTGTCGCGCCACCTGCAGCTTCCAGATCTGATCGGCGAGGAATTCGACGCGCCGGTGGGGACCGGCGCCTTTGTGGCTCCGGAGCAGGTGCGGGGTGGCCGCAGCGATCCGCGCAGCGACATATTCGCGCTCGGCGTCATTCTCTACAAATTGGCGACGAGTGTTTATCCATTCGGCCGTTCGGAGCACGAATACGAATGGCGGCAGCGGATGTGGCGTGATCCGATGCCGCCGCGCTGGTGGGATCCGAATGTGCCTCCTTGGCTGCAGGAGATCATTCTGCGCTGCCTCGAGATCAACGCCGATGCCCGTTACGAAACGGCGGCGCAGCTACGTTTCGTGCTTCAGCATCCCGACGATGTCGCGCTCACCGCCCGCGCCGAGCGCCGCACGCGCGACGGCATCGGGACCGTGTTCATGCGTTGGCTGGTCAACCGCAATGCGTCGCGGATCCGCGCAGGCGAGGCCGTGGGCCTCTTGGATCGCTCGCCGATCATCATGGGCGCCGTCGACCTGTCGCCCGAAGCCGACGACTTGCGCGAAGCGCTCGCCAATGCGCTGCGCCGCTTGCTGAAGACTGAACCGGCAGCGCGGCTCGCCTGTGTCAATGTGCTGAAGACGTCGCGCATCGCGCTCGACCCGCCGCAGGACGAGCCGGGATGCAATCCACACCTGCAGCGCCTCGTCGAGTTGAAACACTGGGCGCGGTCGCTGCCCGTCGCAGATGACCGCATAACCTACCACGTCTTCGAATCGCCCGATCCCGCGGCCGCCATCATTGAATATGCACGCAACAACAAGGTCGATCACATCGTGATGGGCGCGCGCGGAAGTTCGCCGCGGCGGCGATTCCTCGGGAGCGTGTCGGGCCAAGTTGTCGCCAATGCGCCGTGCACGGTGACCGTCGTACGGCAACTGGTCGCGACGCAGGAGACGGCCAATGAACAGGATTTTGCTGTCAGGCAAGGTTGAACCGCGCCTCGGCGGCGGTTCATCTACCATTACCGCGAAATGCGAAACACCGAACCTTTCGTGCCGGCTACCGCTTGTGTGGATTCGGGAGTTCAGTTCAGCCGCCTGTGGCGACGTACTAACCTTCCCCAATAAAACGTAGACCGTCCGTCTGTGACGGGCGAATAGACTGGCGCAGATGACCCGATTTCGGACGTCGTCGGCTTCCGCGCGCGATTACAGATCACGGCGCGATCCGCCCAGCCAGCAACAATCGAGTGTCGGCCGCTTTGAAGCACTTACGACTGAGGAAAATTTTGCTGCGATTGCGCGGAGCATAACGCAACAATCGGAGGGATGAACCGGACAGCCGTGCGCCTCGGCGGGGCATCACCGCTAAAGGGTGGGATGATCACGTCCGAGGGCAGGCTTCTCCGGACAAAACACTAGCCGCGCTGTCCGAAGAACGACCCGTTCCCGAACCCGAAGAAGGGGAAGAAGGGCCCGTTTCTGTTGCGGGCGTAATTGTTCTGCTGTTCGCGTCTCTTCTGCGTCCGCGCGGGGCGAGCGGCAGGCTTGGCCGCGGGTTCGGCCGGCTTGGCTGACGCCTCATCGGCCGGCTTCACGCCTTCGGTCGTCTTGGCCAGCGGTTCGTCGGCCGGCTTCGCAACGTCGGTCGTCTTGGCCGGCGAAGCGCCTGCGGTGGCTGCAATCGCCGCGGTCGAGGCGGTCGCCGCCGTCATGGCAAGAGCGGCCGCGCCATTGCCGAGCAATTCGCCGCTGCCGCCTTCGGCGGCTCCGCCGCGTCCGTCGGTGTCAGCGCGAGGCATAGCGGCGGGCGGGCTCATGCTGGGAAGCTTCGCGACCGATTGGCGGGAGCTGATGGAATTCGCCGGTTCGGCTGACATCGGGCCAGGCGCCGGCGCCGTCGCATAGATCGGAACGCTGGCGAGGCGGCTTTGTTGCGCCGTCTCCTGAGCGGGAGCGGAAAGCTCCGTCAAGACGGTGTAGGCCGAAATTGCGGCGACCGCGCCGATACAGAACGCGCTTATCGCGAGCGCCGACTGTTTGGCCTTGTGCGGCCTGGCCTGTTCCGGCCAAAGCGAATGATTAGAGCTGCCATAACGCATGCCCGACCCCCCACGCCCTTGTGCGGCACAATAACGCGCGACACGCCTTCCGGTTCCACCCGGCCGGTCATCAAAATACGTGCCCCCGCCAACCCGCTCAGTCCGGCGCGCGCGAGCGCCGGACGACGAGGCGCGTCACATCGCGACCTTCTTTGTGTCGCCGACCGAGGGGCGCGTGTTGGTGAGGGCGGCGGCGGCCATCGCCACGTAGCTCACCACCGTGCCGGGCGAATCCCAATATTCGGCGTCGTTCGGCGTGACGCGCAACACGCGGATGCTCGGATCGTCCGCCGATTCCCACCAGGCCTTGGCCGGCATCGACCACAGTTCCTTGATCTTCGCGCGGTCGTTCAGGACGGCGGCGCGGCCGGTGATCGACACATAGGTCTGGCCGCGCGTATCGGCGAAGGAAATGCAGACGCGCGGGTCGCGCACGATCTCGTCGTCCTTGTGCCGGCGCGCGTCGGTGAGGAAATACACCGCGTTCTCGTCGCGCCGCACATAGGCGCCCATCGGCCGCGCGCGGATTTCCTCGCCGTCATGCGTCACCAGCATGCAGATCGGGATGGTCTCGATCAGGTCCCAGACCTTGTCCTGGTCCGCCATGAAAACTCTCCTGCCGTAGGATGACTGATTCAAGCGTCAACCCAGGACGGGCGGGCGTGGTTCCGAAACCGCGCGGGCGGAGATGGTCAGGCGGGTGCGTGGCAGACGGCTTCGATATTGTGGCCGTCCGGATCGAGCACGAAGGCGCCGTAATAGTTCGGATGATAATGCGGCCGCAGGCCGGGAGCGCCATGGTCTCCGCCGCCGGCGGCGAGCGCTGCCTGGTGGAATTTGTCGACCGCCGCGCGGTCGGCCGCCGTGAAGGCGACATGCAGGCGACCGTTGAGCCCGCCCTCGCCGCCGATCCAGAAGTCAGGATTGCCATCGCGCCCGAAGCCGGCGGCCGGGTGGCCGGATTCCGTCTGGTCCGCGCCGAACTCCAGGATCAGCGCATAACCGAGCGGCGCCAGCGCCGCGCGGTAGAACGCCTTCGAGCGGTCGTAGTCAGACACCGGAAAGCCGATGTGGTCGATCATCGCCGTTCCCGTCGCCGGCCGGCTTCAGATCGAACGGGGACTCAAAGCCGCTGACCGCATGCCTGCCGCGGCCGAAGCTCCGTCAGACCCGCTCTGGCGCTCGGGCGATCGAGCCTAGATCTTCTGCCGCTCGACCATCAGCTTCTTCAACTCGGCGATCGCCTTGGCCGGGTTGAGACCCTTGGGGCAGGCCTTCGAGCAGTTCAGGATGGTCACGCAGCGATAGAGGCGGAACGGGTCTTCGAGCAGGTCAAGCCGCTCGCCGGTCGCCTCGTCGCGCGAGTCGACCACCCAGCGATAGGCATGCAGCAGCGTCGCGGGGCCGAGATAGCGGTCCGGGTTCCACCAATATTCCGGGCAGGAGGTGGAGCAGCAGGCGCACAGAATGCATTCGTAAAGGCCGTCGAGCTTCTCGCGATCCTCGCGGCTCTGCCGCCATTCTTTTTCCGGCGCCGGCGTCTCGGTCTGCAGCCAGGGCTGGATCAGCGCATGCTGGGCGAAGAAGTTCGATCAGGTCGGGGACGAGGTCCTTGATCACCGGCTGATGCGGCAGCGGGTAGATGCGGACCGCTCCCTTGCTCTCCGCCATGTCCTTGGTGCAGGCGAGCGTGTTCTCCCCGTCGATATTCATCGCGCAGGAGCCGCAGATTCCCTCGCGGCAGGACCGGCGGAAGGTGAGCGTCGGATCGATATTGTTCTTGATCCAGATGAGCCCGTCGAGGACCATCGGCCCGCAATCGTCGAGATTGACGGAGAACGTGTCGAGCCGCGGATTCTTCCCGTCGTCCGGGTTCCAGCGATAGATCTGGTATTCGCGCACATTCTGCGCGCCCTGCGGCGCCGGCCAGACCTTGCCTTCGGTGACGCGCGAGTTCTTGGGGAGGGTGAATTCGACCATGATCAACCTTCGTTTTATGCCTCGATAAGCCCAAGCCGGCGCTCGATCCGCAGCGCTCGCCCGTCGAACCGCTCCATCCTATGTTCCAGCGCTCGCAGCCTAAGTGCGCTTGGCGCCGTGCCGGCCCTTCGATCAGCCTCAGTACACCCGCGCCTTCGGCTCGATATATGGCACTTCGTTGGTGAGCGTGTAAGCGTGCACCGGCCGATAGTCGATCGTCACCTTGCCGGCTTCCTTCGTCGAGCCAGGCGAGCGTGTGCTTCATCCAGTTCTTGTCGTCGCGGTCCGGGAAGTCCTCGCGCGCATGCGCGCCGCGGCTCTCGGTGCGGTTATTGGCCGAGTTCATCGTCACCACCGCCTGGGCGATGAGATTGTCGAACTCGAGCGTCTCGATGAGATCGGTGTTCCAGATCAGCGAGCGGTCGGTCACCTTCACGTCGGCGGCGCTGGCCAGCACCTCGTCGATCAGCCGCACGCCCTTCGGACAGGATCTCGCCGGTGCGGAACACGGCGCAGTTGTTCTGCATCACCTTCTGCATCCGGCTGCGCAGCTCCGCCGTCGGCGTGCCGCCATTGGCGTTGCGGAACTTGTCGAGGCGGGTCGAGCGCCGTGTCGGCCGCGTTCTTCGGCAGGTCGGGATGGCTTGCATTGCGGCTCGAGGATCTCGGCGCAGCGATCCGCCGCGGCGCGGCCGAACACGACCAGGTCGATCAGCGAGTTGGAGCCGAGCCGGTTTGCGCCATGCACGGAGACGCAGGCCGCCTCGCCGACCGCCATCAGGCCGGGCACGACGCGGTCCGGGTCGCCTTCCTTCTTGGTCAGCGCCTCGCCGCGATAGTTGGTGGCGATGCCGCCCATATTGTAGTGCACGGTCGGGCAGCACCGGGATCGGCTCCTTGGTCACGTCGACGCCGGCAAAGATCTTGGCGCTTTCGGAGATGCCGGGCAGCCGCTCCTCCAGCATCTTGGGATCGAGGTGATCGAGGTGCAGGTAGATGTGGTCCTTGTTCTTGCCGACGCCGCGGCCCTCGCGGATTTCGATGCGTCATGGCGCGCGAGACCACGTCGCGCGAGGCGAGATCCTTGGCGGACGGCGCATAGCGCTCCATGAAGCGCTCGCCTTCGAATTGACGAGATAGCCGCCCTCGCCGCGCGAGCCTTCGGTGATGAGACAGCCGGCGCCATAGATGCCGGTCGGGTGGAACTGGACGAATTCCATGTCCTGCAGCGGCAGCCCGGCGCGCAGCACCATGCCGTTGCCGTCGCCGGTCTGCGTATGCGCGCCGGTGCAGGAATAATAGGCGCGGCCATAGCCGCCGGTCGCGAGAATGGTCATCTGCGCGCGGAAGCGGTGGATCGTGCCGTCGTCGAGATTGATCGCGATCGACGCCGCGGCAGCGGCCCTCGTCGTCCATGATGAGGTCGATCACGAAATACTCGACGATAGAATTCGGCCGAGTGCTTGAGCGACTGCGCCGTACAGCGTGTGCAGCATGGCGTGGCCGGTGCGGTCGGCCGCCGCGCAGGTGCGCTGGGCGATGCCCTTGCCGTAATCGGTGGTCATGCCGCCGAACGGGCGCTGATAGATCTTGCCTTCCTCGGTGCGCGAGAACGGCACGCCCCAGTGCTCGAGCTCGTACACCGCGGCGGGCGCGTTGCGGCACAGATACTCGATCGCGTCCTGGTCGCCGAGCCAGTCGGCGCCCTTGACGGTGTCGTACATGTGCCAGCGCCAGTCGTCCGGCCCCATATTGCCGAGCGCGGCGGAGATGCCGCCCTGCGCGGCGACCGTATGCGAGCGGGTCGGGAACACCTTGGTCAGGCAGGCGGTGCGCAGGCCGGCCTGGCTGCAGCCGACCACGGCGCGCAGGCCCGCTCCGCCCGCGCCGACGACCACGACGTCGAAGGTATGGTCGTTCGATCGGGTAAGCACGGCCATTGACCGCTGGCGCCCCCCCGTTTCCGGAACCATTCGTGGACATCGGATCAGAACTCCGAACGAGAGCTTGAGTATCGCGAAGGTGCAGGCGAGCCACGCGACGATGCAGAGGAAGGAGTTCCCGATCAGCATCGCGGTCTTCAGCGGCTTGCTGTGGATGTAATCCTCGATCACCGACTGCGCGCCGAGCTTCATGTGGAACGTCGTCGCGAAGATGAACAGGAGCATGATGATCGCCACGACCGGCGAACCGAGAATCTGCACCGACCGCGGCGTGGTTGCGTCCGACGATCGACATCACGATCACGATCGCCGCAAAGGTCGAGCGGCAACAGCGCGATCGAGGTCAGCCGCTGCTCCCACCAATGATCGGTGCCGGACTTCGCCGCGCCGAGGCCGCGCGCCTTGGCGAGCGGAGTGCGGATGCTCGTGCCCTTCATCGCAGGCCTCCCATCACGAAACCGCCGATGATCCAGGCGAGCAGGGTCAGCGAAATCGAGCCGATCAGGGTCGCCCGCGCGAGCCATTCCCGCTCGTGCGGCTCGAAGCCGCGACCGGTGTCCCAGATCAGGTGGCGGACGCCGCCCAGCGAATGGTGGATCAGCCCCCAGCTGAATCCGAACAGCACAAGGCGGCCGATCCAGGTGCTCGAAGAACCACTGCACCCAGGAATAGTCGTTCGGACCGGCGGCGACGGCGACGCAGCCACCACGCGACCAGGAAGAAGCCGAGATAGGTGACGATGCCGGTGACGCGATGGAAACCCGACATCACGAAGGTGAATGTCAGGCGATAGATTTGCAGATGCGGCGATAGCGGCCGCTCGACCCGAGCCGGGTGTTCAGCCATGGAAAAACAACCCCATTTTTGGTCCTTTCCTTGAAGCAGATGCGGGCCTCTGTGTGCAATGCCGAATTTGAATCATTCCATCTTCGGCAGACGCTTCAGACGGCGCAGCGGCGCAGCAGCTTTCGGGCAACGCCGCGGCCGGGAGAAAGCCGCCGGGCAGGAATCCCCGCGCTCCGGCGTCAGCGCGGGATGAACGCCCAATAGTCGAAATCGAGGATGACGCCGCGCTCGTAGTCCTGGCCCGACTTGTAGGGGAAGTCGGCAGCAGGGCCGATCCTTCGTCGCGATCGAGCCGCAGCCGCAGCGCGCCGACATCGGTGCGGCCGGGCAGTTCGGCCTTCTCCAGGACTTCGGACCAGGCGAAGACCGTTTCGCCGCCGAAGAGCGGCGCAACATGCCGGCCGCCATTGATGGCGGCGATGTGGAACGCATTGGCGAGGCCGTTGAACGAAAGCGAGCGCGCAAGCGAGATGACATGGCCGCCATAGATCAGGCGGCGGCCGAGCTGGGACTTCGACTGGGTGTACTGGTCGAAATGCACGCGCGCCGTGTTCTGATAGAGCCGGGTGGCGATCTGGTGCTCGGCCTCCTGCACCGTCATCCCGTCGACGTGATCGATGCGGTCGCCGGTCTCGTAATCGCTGTAGCGATGCGGGCTGCCGGCGAGACGGAAATCATAGGCCTTGCTGTCGATGCACCGGGCACGCCTCACCGAGCGCGGCCGGCTCCACGAAGCTCTGCAGGTTCGGCGTATTGTCCGGCGGAGAGGGCGAATGGTCGTCGCGCTTGCGCACCATGACCCAGCGGACATATTCGAGCACCTTGGAGCCGTCCTGCTTGAAGCCTGTCGTGCGGACATAGACGACGCCGGACTTGTGATTGGAGTTCTCGCGCAGCCCGATCACCTCCGAGCTCGCGGACAGAGCGTGTCGCCCGGATAGACGACCTGCAGGAAGCGCCCTTCCGCGTAGCCGAGATTGGCGATCGCGTTGCGCGAAACGTCGGGGACGGTCTTGCCGAACACGACATGGAAGACGAGCAGATCGTCCAGCGGCGAGCGGGGATAGCCGAGCGCGCGGGCGAACTCGTCGGAGGACTGCACGGCGAAGCGCGATCCCATACAGCGCGTCGTAGAGCGGCGACGTCGCCGACCGTGATCGTGCGCGGCGTCGCGTGCCGGATCAGTTCGCCGAGGCGGAAATCTTCGAAGTAGCGTCCAGGGGTGGTCTTGGCCATGGCGGCGAGCGACCTGTCGGATGGAATGCGTTCGTGTGAGGAGCGAAGCGGCTACCGGGAAATGCCGCAAGCGTAGTCGCCGCTCCGAGCTTTGGCAATGGGCGATGCGCAGTCGCGCGTGCTCACGCAGACCAGGCGAAGGCGATCTTGTCGAGCGTTTTCGCGCCGAACGTTTCCGCGGAACGAGCGACCGGACGCCCCCCCAATGCGCGGTAGAAGTCGACCGCCGGATCATTGTCCGACAGCGCCCAGACCACGACGCTCTTCATGCCGCATTGGGCGAGGTCGCGCCGCGCGGCGGTGAACAGCCGCCGGCCGAAGCCGAGCCCCTGGAATTCCGGGCGCATGTAGAGCTCGTAGACCTCCCCGTCATAGGGCAGGCTGCGCGCGCGGTTGCGGCCGAAATTGACATAACCGGCGATCGTCTCGCCGAACACGAACAGGGACACGCGGCTGCCTTTGCGGATCGCGCCGTCCCACCACACCGGGCCGCGCCGCACGATCAGCTTTTCCAGTTCCGGCCCGGGAATGATGCCGCGATAAGCGCTCCGCCATGCCTCGTCATGCGTCGCCGCCACCGACAAGGCATCGGAGGGTCTCGCGCGACGGATTTCGATAAGGACGGTGCTCATACAAGCAGTAAAAACCATTGCGCCAGTATGCTTCAAGTAGGAGCTGATACTTACGCCGATTCGCGTGCACACCTGTTGCGTCCTGGACACAACTGCGATAGGCGAAATGCGTAGAATCGCGCTGGTCGCGCGTGATCGTGCAACTGCTCGACCGCTTCAGGGCTCTCTTCGCGCGCCGACGCGATTGATGGCGAGGCCCAGCCATGCCCCTTCCCCAGCCTGTCGCATCGACCAGGATCGGCCGTTCGGCCATCGAGATCATCGTCGCCGACATAACGGCGCTCGCGGTCGACGCGATCGTCAATGCGGCGAACAGCAGCCTGGCCGGCGGCGGCGGCGTCGACGGCGCGATTCACCGCGCGGCCGGCCCGGAACTGCTGGCGGCGTGCCGCAAGCTCGGCGGCTGCGACACCGGCTCCGCCAAGATCACGCCTGGGTTCCGCCTGCCGGCGAAACACGTCATTCACGCCGTCGGGCCGGTATGGTCGGGCGGCGGGAAAGACGAGGAAGCGCTGCTTGCGTCGTGCTACCGGACCGCGATCAAGCTCGTGCGCGACCATAGGCTCGCCTCGCTCGCCTATTCGGCGATTTCCACCGGGATCTACGGCTTTCCCGCCGATCGCGCCGCCCGGATCGCGGTCGGAACGGTCGCCGCTGAGCTCTCCGCCGATCCCGGCTCGATCGAGCGCGTGGTGTTCTGCTGCTTCAGCCGCGAGTTCGCCGACCATCACGAAAATGCGCTGCGGGAGCTCGGGCGCGCGTGAGCGCGGCGGACTACGCGATCGTGGCGACCAGCAGGACCAGTGATTCGCCCGCTTGCTCCAGGGCTCCCGCGACATCGCCGGTTTGCCCGCCGATCTGCCGGTTGCTCAACCAGAGCAATGCAACCGATAGCGGCGGCAAGAGCGATCATGCCGACAAACGCGGTCGTCACGGCAATGCGAGCGCGAGCGTCGCGGCGCCGATGAGGCCCGCCGTCACCGCGTTCGCGAGCGAGGGCCGGCCGGCGCCGGCGGAGAGCCCATCGGAGCGCGCCGGCGGCGCCAGGCGCAGAAAGATCGGCAGGATCGCCCGGGCGGCGCCATGCGCCGCGATCAAGGCCGGCGCAACCAGCGCGGGTTCGGCGAGCGCGGCAAGCGCGCCGACCCGCAGCAGGATCGACAGCAAGAGCGCGCACACGCCATAGGTCCCGATGCGGCTGTCGCGCATGATGGCGAGCTTGCGTTCGCGCGTCGCGCCGCCGCCGAAGCCGTCGGCCGTGTCGGCCAATCCATCTTCGTGCAGGCAGCCGGTGACGCCAAGCGTCGCCGCGACGGTCAGCGTTGCGCAGATGAGCGGCGCAAGGCCGAGCTTGTAGGCGAGCCAATAGACCGCTGCGCCGATGGCGCCGACCAGCGCCCCGGCGATCGGCATGGCCCAGCTCGCGCGCGCGATATCGGCGCCCTCGACAGCGCGCGGCATGCGCAAACGGCAGCCGGGTGAGAAAAAGCACGGCGATCTTGATGTCATTCGCGCGACCGCGCATCGACGGCTTTGACTCAGTCATGGCTCCCGGCCGTTGTCCTTGGTCATCACGCCGCGGCCGCGGTGATTGATTCGCCGCCGCCCGCGCGCTCGCCTTTCGTCATGCTACCGCGATCATGCAGAGACGCAGAACAGCATCAGCCGCATAAGCAACGCAGGCAAGAGCTAACGCGGCGCGGCGGCGCGGCGGAGCCGGTCGTTGATCGCCGCCCCGAGCCCGTGGTCGGGAATCGCCATCACGGCGATGGCGGTCGCCCCGCGCCGGTCGAGTTCGCGCAAGTAGGCGAACAGGTTGGCCGCGGCCTCGATGAGGTCGCCGTTCTCCGACAGATTGAGCAAGGCTGCCGCCGTGCCCGCCCCTTCCGGCAAGGCCGGGCCGAAGGCGAGCAGCGCCTCCCCCGGACGCACGCGCTTCACGCCCAGCCGCAAGGCGGAGCGCGGCGCATAATGCGAGGACAGCATGCCGGGGGCGAGCGGCGCCTCCGCGTCGGCGGGAGCAAGCGAGGGCGGCGGCTGCGCCAGGTGGCGCCCGAGCGCCCGCTCGATCTGCTCGCGCGCCACCCCGCCCGGCCGCAGCAGTTGCGGCGCGCCGCCCACACAGGCGACGATCGCCGATTCGAGGCCGATCGTGGTCGGTCCGCCGTCGATGATCAGATCGATCCGGCCGCCGAGATCGGCCAGCACATGCGCCGCGGTGGTGGGAGAGACATGCCCGGAGCGGTTGGCCGAGGGCGCGACCACCGGCCGGTCGAGCGCCACCAGCAGGGCGCGCGCAACCGGATGATCGGGCACGCGCAGCGCGATGGTGTCTAGCCCGGCGGTCGCAAGCTCGGCGACCCCGCAGTCCGGCGCGCGCGGCGCCACGAGCGTGAGCGGGCCGGGCCAGAACGCAGCCGCCAGCCGCTCCGCCGCGGCGTCGAGGCGGCCGAGCTCCCGGGCTGCAGCCAGATCGGCCACATGCACGATCAAAGGGTTGAACAAGGGCCGTCCCTTCGCCAGATAGAGCCGGGCGACGGCGTCGCCATTGGTCGCGTCGGCCCCGAGCCCGTAAACGGTCTCGGTCGGGAAAGCGACGAGGCCGCCGGCGGCCAGGCATCGGACCGCCGTCTCGATCGCCTCGGGTCGCGCCGCGAGGACGGGCGTCGGACCTGCCGTCACCGTGCCATTCACGTTCGGTCTCCTGCTCGCGCTTGCCGCGCTCCGGAATCGCGCGCCTACCCCAGCGCTTGCGGGCGCGCGGCGTGGGGGCTATAAGTCCGGCCTTACCAGCGACATCGGAGTGTAGCGCAGTCTGGTAGCGCACCTCGTTCGGGACGAGGGGGTCGCAGGTTCAAATCCTGCCACTCCGACCATTTTTCCTCAGCTTCAAAGGCCGTTGAACCTGATCCGTACAGAATGAACTGGGCGGGGGTTTGGCGACGCACGCCTGCCCGGCATTCGCGTCCGCCTTGATCGAAGAAATCGCCAGTTTCCGCCCCCGGCGCTACAGATAAAGCCTCTGAATAAGGCTTCGCAAAGCCCGTTTGGCGCGGCCGAACAGGCCGGCCGCCCCGGCGGCGTCCGTATCGCCATCCGCAAGGCGCAGGCCGACCGTCGTCACATTCCCATCGGTTACTTTGTAGGCGACGAGCGCGATGGCGCCGAGCGGCAAGGCCTCGCCCTCCTCGGGAGGATGACCAAGGTGGTCGGCGAAATGCTCGGCGACCGATGTTTCGCGGTCCTCGTCCGCCACCTCGACGCCGTAGATTTCCGCGACCGCGCCGAGCGTCACATCGCCGCTCACGAAGAAATCGCCGAGGAGACGCGGATCGGGCGCGGCTGGCGGCGGCATCTCGACGAAGAAGCGGTCGAGCGCCGGGGCCTTCTGCGGCGGGGCGAGAAAATAGACATGATCGCCCTGCCGGATCAGGCCGGCTTCGGTCGCGGTGAACACCTCTTCGTCGCGCACGACCAGCATCAGCTTCGCCCAGGGCGGCACGATTTGCGGCGCAGAAACGGGTTGTTGGCCTGCACGTGGTAGCCGACCAGCTCCTGTTCGAGCTGGCCGGGAAGGTCGAGTTCGACCCGCCGCGGCGCGGGGTCGGCGCGCGGCAGAGCCATGCGCAGGAGGCGCGCCGCCGGCGCGAGCGTCCAGCCCTGGATGAGCAGCGACACGATCACGACGACGAAGCCGATATTGAAATAGACTTGCGCATTGGCGAGCCCGACCAGCAGCGGTATCGAGGCGAGGAAAATGCCGACCGCGCCGCGCAAACCGACCCAGGAAATGAACGCCTTCTCCCGCCAGGAAAAACGGAATGGGGTTAGGCAGAGAAACACGGCGAGCGGCCGCGCGAACACCATCAGGACCGCGGCCACGGCGAGCGCGGGCGTCGCATACCGCAGCAATTGCTCGGGCCAGGCGAGCAGGCCGAGCAGAACGAACATCACGATCTGCGCCAGCCAGGTCACCGCGTCGAGGAACACGACGACGGTGCCGTGGGCGCGCGTCGGGCGGTTGCCCACCATCAGTCCGGCGAGATAGACGGCGAGGAAGCCGGACGCGTGCACCGCCTGGCCCAGCGCGAACAGGCCGAGCGCCGCGGTGGCGACGAACGGGGCGTGCAGACCTTGCGGGAGCGCGAGCCGATTGAGGGCGAGCACGATCAACCGGCCGCCGAGGACGCCGATGACCGCGCCGCCCAGCCCCTGCCCCACCAGGCTTGCCGCGACCATCGTCCATGGCCGATCGCCGGTGAGGAGGAGCTCCACCAGCAGGATCGTCAGAAAAATCGCGAACGGGTCGTTGGTGCCGGATTCGATCTCGAGCGTCGCCGCCACCCGCTGACGCAGCCGCAGGCCGCGCGCGCGCAGCAGGAACAGCACGGCGGCGGCGTCGGTCGACGCCACCACCGCCCCGACGAGGAGCGCTTCGATCCAGTTGAACCCCATGAGCATGACGGCCACGGGCGCGGTGAACGCGGCCGTCATCAGCACGCCGAGCGTCGCCAGCACGAGCGACGGCGCGAGCACGCTGCGGAACGTGGCGAACCGCGTGCGCAGCCCGCCGTCGAACAGGATCAAGGCAAGCGCAATCGAGCCGACGAGATAGGTCAGCCGCACGTCGTCGAAACGCATGCCGCCGGGGCCCGACTCGCCCGCGAGCATACCGAGCAGCAAGAATATGAGAAGCAGCGGCGCGCCGAAACGCAACGCGACCAGGCTCGACAGAATGCCGGCGAGCACAAGCACCGCGCCGAACAGGATGGAGAGGCTGACTGAATCGAGCAATGCCATGGGGCGGAGACGATCCGGGTCAGGCCGAGCCGGTTCGGCGCGCCGGGTCACACGCCACTCGAGCAAGGTTCGCTGAAGCTGAACCGGTCATCGATTTCACTCGTCCCCGCGCAAGCGGGGGGCCCAATGATTGCTCAAGAAACCGGCTTCCCGCTTGCGCGGGAGTGAGCGGAATGCGGATCAACCGGAGCGAACTAAGCTCTAGCGTATAGAATGACATCATGACCGGCTCTCAACCAGTTCGCTCGTCTCGGGCTCAAGGTTGCGATCTCTTCCGGATCGAATTGCCGATCTCGTCTCTCGCCGGCTAACGTAACACGCGCGATCACATTGTACATTTCCGCTCGGCAACGTAAGACATCCGGTAAGATCAGGACATTGCGCTTTATTGAGGCGGGCGAGAACATCCGGCTCGCATGACAATCGGTGAGCTGCGGCCGTTCGCCCGGTCGAACGAAGGGGTTCACCGGAAGGAGACGGACGATGCCAAATTCGGTTCTTTTGATTTATTTCGGCGCCTCACTGGTCATGCCCGTTGCGGACAAGGTGCCCAGTTTCGACGTCACCGGGAGCTGCAAGGCGGTCGCGGCGTTAGGTCTTGCCGAATTGCAGAGCCCTGAGGCCTGCATTCGCGACGAACAAGCCGCGCATACCGAGCTTCAGCAGAAATGGGTGTCGTTTCCCGCCGCCGACCGCAGCCGCTGCGTCACCGAAACGATGATCGGCAATAATCCGAGTTACGTCGAGATCCTCACCTGCCTGCAGCTGACGCAGGAGGCCGACGCACTTCCCACGCCGCTGCTGGGCGCAAGCAAGACCAAGCGTGGAATCAAATAGCGGCGTTCGCCGGCCCATCGCCGAAAAACGCCCGCCCCTTTCATTCTCGGCGCTTCCGCTGCCGCGCGCTTCGACGCGCAAGGCCGTGCCGCATCGGAGGGTTTGCGTGACGGCTGTGTGACTTCGCTCACACAGGCGGAGAACTCTATTCCGCAGACGATGACTAATGGGCGTCGCGGTCGTCGACCGCTTGCATAACCCAACGTCAACGGAGAGTTCCATGCTGATCAAATCGAAGTTTGCAGGCGTCGCACTGGCGGCGATCGTGCTTGCCGGTGGCCTCGTCGCCGGCGCCGGCCAGGCGCAGGCGCATAAGTTTCACGGCGGATTCCACCGCGGCTTCGGCTGGGGCGGCGGCTTCCACCGGAGCTACCACTACAACACGTGCCGGTGGGTGCCGAGATTCAACGTCTATGGCGACTATATCGGCTCCGTGCGCGCCTGCCCCTGGTGAGGGCACGCGCACGATCGTCGATCGGACCGCGCAAGCCCCCGCTTCGCCGGGCCGACCCGCCCGCCCGAACGCCACACGGGCGGGCTTTTCTTTTGCCGAACTCCGAGCCGGCAGGCGCTATCGCGCGTGCGCTCGCGGCCGTTCCGCTCGCCTTTCCCGCAGTTTGAAATAGAGAATGACGGCGAGCAGAGCGAGGCTGACGCTGTTCGCGACGATTATGACGCCGTCGCTCTGAAGAATCCCATACACGATCCATAACGCGATCCCCACCGCGAGAATGGAAAACATCCGGAGCGACAGATCGCCGGTCTTGCCGGTCTCCCAGCACTTCTTCACCTGCGGCAGGTAGGAGAGCGTGGTGCAGAAAGCCGCCAGCAGACCGATCAGGGTGGTGAGCGAGACCATGCGGGCTCAAACCCGGGCCATAGCCTGCGGTTCCCGCCTTCGCCGGCGCGCAACGCCCATCCGCTTGCGCGGAGAGTCTTCACGCCGCATGCGCGGTCAGGTCGCCTTCGCGATGGTCGCGCAGCAGCCGGTTGACGAACCCGGCAATCGCAGAGAGCGTCGCCTCCGGCGCTTCCCGTTGCGGCGAATGCCGCGCGCCGGGCAGGAGCGCGACCTCGACCGGGCAATAGCACTCCTGTCGCGCCGCCTCGATCTGGCGGACGGTGCCGTATTGGTCCGCTTCGCCCTGCACGATCAGGATCGGCACCCGGATGTAAGCGAGTTCCTCCGTGATGTCCCAGTTGCGGAACGCGGGATCGAGCCACACATCGTTCCAGCCGCGGAACGCATTGTCGACGTCGGCGTGATAGCGGGCGAGACGCTCGCGCAGATCGGTCGTCGCATAGGCTTGGCCGGCGTCGGCGATCGCCGCAATCCCTGAGTCCTCGGTGAAGAAATGCGGCGCGATCAGCACGAGGCCGCGCACGCGGTGGTCCTCGACATTGCCGGAATAAATGGTCGCGATCGACGCTCCGTCGCTGTGCCCGACCAGGAGGCCGCGGCGAAAGCCGATCGCGTCGAGCAGCCGCGGCAGGATGGACAACGCCTCGGCGTGCATATAGGTCACCGGACGCGGCAGGGTCGCCCGGCTGGAGCGCCCATAGCCCGCGCGCGAATAGACGAAGACGCCGGCCCCCGTCTGCGCCGAGAGCTTTTCGGGAAAGTCCCCCCACATGGCGACCGAGCCGAGCCCCTCGTGCAGGAGCACGAGCGTCGGCGCCTCGTTCGGCTGCGGCCCGATCATCCGATACTCGAGCCGCGCATCCGCAATGTCGAGAAAGCCTTCTTGGGAGAGGGGCGCCATCGCATCGCTCCTGACTTCGAAGTCTGCGCAGGACTTTAACCCGATTCAGCATGGAAAAGCAGCGCCTCGCAAGCCGCTCGGGACCCGCGGCACGCAACCGGCTGCTGTCATAAGGGCGCGCGCTTGCTCGGCGTATCGTTGTCTCGTCTCGTCGTGTGACTTCACGCCAGCCTCGTGTGTGCGTTATGGTGAAGCATGACTGATTCGATCGACCGACTCTACGACGCGGTGCTGGAGGCGATGGATGCTCATCCATCCTCCTCGCGCACGGCGCGCCTGCTCAAGGCGGGGCGCAGCAAGATCGCCAAGAAGGTCGCCGAGGAAGCGGTCGAGGTCGTGATCGAAGCCATGCTGGACCACCGGGATGCGGTGGTGCGTGAAAGCGCCGATCTCCTCTACAATCTCGCCGTGCTTTGGGCCTCGGTCGACATCGAACCGAAGGCCGTCTGGAAGGAAATGCAACGGCGGGAGCGACTGTTCGGCATCGCCGAGAAGCTCGCCAAGCAACCCGGCCTGTTGAAGGCCCGGCGTAAGATACCACCGGCGACCGCCGTGCGGATGCGCAAGCGCGGATGAGCAGGCGCGCCGCAGCCCCCGGCGGGCGCATGGACATGGACGCCGCGGCCGGCTAAGCAGGCCGCATGCTGCGACAGCTTTACAACTGGTGCATCCAGGCCGCCGGCAAACCGTACGCGAGCTGGATTCTCGGGGCGGTCTCGTTCACCGAAAGCTCGTTCTTTCCCCTCCCGCCCGACACCATGCTCGTCCCGATGGCGCTCGCGCGGCCGGACAAGGCCTACCACTACGCCGCGGTGTGCACCGTCGCTTCGGTCCTCGGCGGCATACTGGGCTATGCGATCGGCCACTATCTCTACGAATCGGTCGGCCTGTGGCTGATCAGCCTGTACGGCTATGGCGACAAGGTCGAGACGTTCCGCGAGGCCTATGCGCGCTGGGGCAGCTGGATCATCCTGATCAAGGGGGCGACGCCGATCCCCTACAAGATCGTCACGATCACCTCCGGCTTCGCCGGGTACAATTTTTTCATGTTCGTGCTGCTGTCGGTGATCACGCGCGGCGCACGCTTCTATCTCACCGCATTCCTGCTCAGCCGGTATGGACCGCAGGCGCGCGAGGCGATCGAAAAGCGGCTCGGCTTCTGGTTCAGCGTGTTCCTGATCGCGCTGATCGGCGGCATCATCGTCGCCGTCTACGTATTCTGAGCCGCGTGGGAGAGCGGCGTGAACCTGTACGCGAAGCTGTGCGAACGTGAAGCGGCCGGGCGGCCGGTCACCGTCGGCGTGATCGGCGCGGGCAAGTTCGGCGCGATGTTCCTGGCCCAGGCGCGGCTCACCCGCGGGATGCATGTCGTCGGCGTCGCCGACCTCGATCCGGCGCGCGCCCGCGCGCAGCTTGCGGCCGCCGGCTGGGACGCGCCGCGCTATGCCGCAGCGTCGCTCGGCGAGGCGCTGCGAACGGGCGGGACCCATGTGGGGCCGGACGCCGAGGCGCTGATCGCGCTTGCCGAAGTCGAGGTGATCGTCGAAGCGACCGGCGTGCCCGCGGCCGGCATACGGCATGCGCTCGCGGCGATCCGCCACGGCAAGCATATCGTCATGGTCAATGTCGAGGCCGACGCCCTGGTCGGCCCCCTGCTCGCGCGCAAGGCGCGCCAGGCGGGCGTCGTCTACAGCCTCGCCTGGGGCGACCAGCCGGCCCTGATCTGCGAGCAGGTCGACTGGGCGCGCGCCTGCGGCTTCCATGTGGTCGCAGCCGGCAAGGGCACGCGCTACGAGCCGCATTACCACCGCTCGACCCCCGACACGGTGTGGGACATCCTCGACAAGTACCTGCAGATCAAGGACCGCGGCTCGATCAACCCGAAAATGTTCAACAGCTTCATCGACGGGACGAAGTCCGCGATCGAGATGACGGCGGTCTGCAACGCCACCGGCCTCAGGCCGCAGAGCGGGGGCCTGACCTTCCCGCCGGCAAGCCGGTTCGACCTCGCCGATGTCTGCAAGCCGCGCGACGCGGGAGGCGTGCTGGAAGGGCCGGGCGTCACCGAGGTCGTTTCGTCGGTCGACCGGGAGGGCCGCGACGTGCCGCATCATCTCGCTCTCGGCACCTATGTCGTGATCGAAGGCGAGACCGACTATGCGCGCCGGTGCTTTCGCGAATACGCCATGCTGCCGGACCGGAGCGGCCGCTACGCCGCGCTCTACCGGCCGATCCACATGATCGGGCTCGAGCTCGGCATCTCGGTCGCGAGCGCAGCGCTGCGCCGCGAGCCGACCGGCGCGCCGAACGGCTTCCGCTCGGATGTCGTGGCGACCGCCAAGCGCGACCTGAAGGCGGGCGAAGTCCTCGATGGCGAGGGCGGCTTCTGCGTCTGGGGCCGGCAGACGCCCGCCGAGCATTCCCTCGCCGGGGACTTCCTGCCGCTCGGGCTTGCGCACAACATCGCGCTCACGCGCGACGCGCCCGAAGGCGCGCCGCTGCGCTGGTCCGACGTCGCCGTCGATGCGGGCGACTTTACCGTGCAGACCCGCCGGGAGATGGAGGCGGTGTTTGCGCCGAGCCCGGCCGCGGCAAGGACGGCGTGATCAGTCCGGCTCGCCGCGCAGGAAGGCGGCGATCGCCGGATCGCCCTCCAGATAGGCAAGCTCGCTCGGCGACGGCAGTTCGGGCTGATCGCGCGCCGCATTGACGAGGCAGAGAAAGCCCAAAGGCTCGCCCAAGGTGGCGCGGAACTGGTGCCAGGTCGTGGGCGGCACCGTGACGAGGTCGCGTTCCCCGATCCGGCTCACCTTGTGGCCGACCAGGCAGTGGCCGCGGCCGCGCAGGATCAGCACCGCGTGCATATGCTCGTGGCGTTCGAGCGTGGAGAAGCCGCCGGGCGCGATCTCGAAATAGCGCAGTTCGCCGGCGAGCGCCGCGTGGGCGAACAGGACTTGCCGCGTCACCCCCTCGAACAAGCCGCGCCCGTCCTCCTTGTAGGCGACGCGCTCGACGCCATCCCAGCCGAAATCGGAATGGGCCCTGCGATGGATGGGATGATCGGAACTCATGATCGCTCGCTGTAAGGATGGTTGCGCACCGCCGCCACAAAGGCCGCAGTCTCCTCGACGAGCCGCTCGCCGGCCGCGAGCAGCGCGCCGCCGATCAAAAGCATAGTCTCGGCTCCGTAGAAATCGAGCATTTCCGACGCGCGGCCGCGGTTCATGCCGCCGGCGAGCACAGCATGGCGGTTCGACCCGCCGTCACGGCTTCAAAGCCCAGGGTGGCGGGCGCTTCTCGCGAAACGCGGCGCGGCCTTCAACGCCTTCGGCGGCGTCGAACAGCCGCCGGAAGCCTAACTGCAACTCGTCGATTAGCTCCCGTGTCGGCGTCATATCCGCAAGCTCGCTCAGTTCGCGCTTGGTCGCGGCCGTCGCCGCGGGCGCCGACTGCAGCACGTCCGCCAGCAATGCGTCGAGCGCGCGGTCGCCCGCGCCGGTCGCGTAGAGTCGATGCGCCACGCCCATCGCAAGCGCTTCCTGAGCGTCGAACCGCTCGGCGGTGATGAGATAGCGGCGCAGATTGCGCGCCCCCAGCGCGCGGGCAAAGAACGGGATATAGGGGCTCACGCCAAAGCCCAGCCGCAGCTCCGGGAGCGAGAAGAACGAATCCTCCGCCGCGAAAAGCACGTCGCAGCAGGCCGCGAGCGCGAAGCCGCCGCCGAAACAAGCGCCGTGAACGAGCGCGATGGTCGGCTTGGGACAGGCGTCGAGGGCGAGGCAGACATGCGGCATCAGCACCTGCGACGCATCCCCCGCTGCCGTATGCACGAGCGGATCGTCGACGAGGTCGCCCCCGACGCAGAAATGCTTGCCGGCCCCGCGCAGCACGAGCGCGCGGATGTCGGCCGCCGCCCCCAGCCGCGCGATCTCCGTCACGAGACGATCGAGCATGCGCCGATTATAGGCGTTGCCCTTGTCCGGCCGGTTGAGCGTGAGCGTCGCAACGCCGCGGTCGTCGATGGCGGCGAGCACGGGCTCGCAGGGCGCAGTCATTGCAGGGTCCATCCTCGCGGTTTCGGGGCGGGCGGGCTCACTCGCGCAGCGTGGCGAGACCGTTGGCAAGCACGATCTCGTCGCGCCCGACCGCCCGGCATTGAAAGGAGATGCGCGCCGGCTCGGACCACAGTTCGGTGCGAATGGTCTCGCCCGGAAAAACCGGACGAGAGAAGCGCGCCGAAATGCTCGCGAGCCGGTCCGCCCGGTAATCGAGCTGGCGCAGGATCGCATGCGCCGCGATCCCGAACGTCGCCGCCCCGTGCAGGATCGGCCGCGGAAACCCGGCGGCATTCGCGCGCTGCGGATCGGCATGCAGCGGATTTTCGTCCCCCGTCAGCCGGTAAAGCAGGGCGAGATTGGGCGGCGTCGGCAGATCGCAGATGCGCGTGGGCGGGCCGTCCGGGATTGCCGGCGGCTCCGGCAATGTGGTCACGCGGCCGCCGAAGCCGCCATGCTTGCGCGCGAGCAGATTGCTCTCCACGCAGGCGACCGGCGTCCCGTCGCGCGCGAGGAGTTCGCGCGTCGCAAGAACGATCGCCGGTCCGCCCGGCCCGCGGTCGATCACTTCCTTGATGCGGGGCCGGCTGACGAGCGCGTCGGCCGGCGCCAGCGGGCGCGCCAGCGTGACCTTCAGTTCGGCCGCCACGACCATGGTCTCGTCGAGACCGAACGCCGGGTCGGTCATGCGGCCGGGCCAGCCGAGCACGGCGGCCATGGTGGGAAAGGCTTCGAGCCCGCGCTCGTACACGAATTTGAGCTGGCCGGGATCGAGCGGATCCATGCCGAGCCCGATGCCGAGGGCGTAGAGAATGCAATCGCGCGGCCCATAGTCCACGGCGATGTCGGCCGGCCGGTAGGCCATGATGCGGTCGTAGTTCAACGCCATCGCCGCGCCGCTTTCGTTGTCACCCCGCGACGGCGCGCAGGCCGCCCTCGGTCGGATCGACGCTCCGCTGGTCCGACGCTCTCAACTGGTAGAACGCGGCGTAACGCTGCCCCTTGCGGATGAGTTCGTCATGGCGGCCGAACTCGACGATCACGCCGTCTTCAACCACATGGATCATGTCCGCATGCGCGATCGTGTAGAGCCGATGAGCGATCATGAGCGTCGTGCGGCCCTTGATCAGCTCCGCCATCGCCGCCTGCACGAGATATTCCGACTGGCTGTCGAGCGAGGCGGTCGGCTCGTCGAGCAGGATGATCGGCGCGTTGCGAATGAGGGCGCGCGCAATGGCGATGCGCTGGCGCTGTCCGCCCGAGAGCTGCGCGCCCTGTTCGCCCACTTTGGTCTCGTATCCCTCCGGAAAGGTGGCGATGAACTCGTGCGCATGCGCGCCGCGCGCGGCGGCGAGAATCTCGTCCTCCGTCGCCCCGGGCCGGCCGAGCGCGATGTTCTCGCGGATCGTTCCGTGGAACAGGAACACGTCCTGGCCGACATAGGCGATGTGGCGGCGCAGCGACTGCGCGGACACCGTCGAGATGTCCTGGCCGTCGATGCGCACGGTTCCGCCCTGCACTTCGTACAGTCCGAGCAGCACGTTGAAGATCGTCGACTTGCCGCCGCCCGACGCGCCGACAAAGGCGGTGACCGAACGCGGCGCAGCGGCGAATGACATGCCGCGCAACACGGGCTCGCCGGGGCGATAGCCGAACGTCACGTCGGCGAACTCGATCCGGCCGCCCGTCACCTCGAGCTCGCGCGCAGCGCTTCGCGCCGAGCGGGCCGGCAGGTCGAGAAGCTCGAACAGGATGCGCACGCCGGTCAGCCCGTTCTGCAGTTCGAGGTTGAGCCGGGCGAGGCGCTTGGCCGGCTCGTAAGCGAGAATGAACGCGGTGATGAAGGAGGTGAACCCGCCGGGCGCGCTGCCGAGCACGAGCACATTGTAGCCGCCGATCAGCAGGACGCCCGCGATCGCGATGCCGCCGAGCGTTTCCATCAGCGGCGTTCCGCGATTGGAGACGCGCGCGAGCTTGTTGGAGGCGCGCTCGATCTCGTCGACATGCGCGAAGACGTTCGCGCGCATCACGTCTTCGAGGTTGAACGCCTTGATGATCTTGAAGCCCTGCACCGTCTCCTGCAGCGATTGCAGGACGAGCATATTGCCGCCGAACTGGGCGAGCGTGATGCTGCGCACCCGCTTGATCAGCTTGCGCAGGAACAGCACCGCGGGCGGCAGCACGATCAGCGCGCCGATCGACAGGAGCGGCGCCCCGTAGACCATCACCGCGCCGAGCGCGACGAAGGTGAGAAGATCGCGGCCGATGGCGGTGACGAGGAGATTGAGGACGGCGGAGGCGGAATTGGCCCCATAGCTGACGCGCGCGCCGAATTGGGAGGAATGCTTGTCGGCGAAGAACGCCATGTCCTGCTGCAACAGCTTGTCGAACATGCGCCTTTGATTGGCGGCGATGATCTGATTGCTGATCCGCGCAAGCGTCACCGCCTGGCCGTAATTCGCGAACCCCTTGAGCGCGAAGATGACGATCGCGAGGCCCGCGACGACGGCGATGCCGAAGAAATTGCGGCTGACATAGGCCTGGTCGATCGCGCTCCCGATCAGATAGGCCGTCGCCGCCGTGCATCCCGCTCCGAGCGCCATGAAGGAAAAGGCGAGCGCGTAGCGCTTCCAATAGGCGCGACCGTAATCATCGACGAGGCGCGCGACCGCCCCGGCCGTGCCCGAGGGATCCGCGAGCCGTTCGCGCAACGCATTCCGGGCTCGCCTGAAAAAGTTTTGCATGCAGGACTCACAATACGACCGGCCGGCGACGAACTTAGTCGATCGGCCGATCCGGGCACAACAGCGAACGTTCCTTTCGGGCGGACTTAGCGCGGCGCGAGCCGAGCGAGCTTGGCGAACCTGCCAAGCCACCGGTTGCTGAGGCTGGTCAGATCGATTTTGCTTTCCACATCGAGCCCGCCGCCTTTGTAGATCGCGACAAGCCCGAATGCGAGGGTCAGGATCACCGCCGGATACACGGCGTACAGCACGGCCGGCGCGCTCTGGCCGAGCGCCGTGCAGAGGAAGCCGAAGATGCGCAGCGCGAACACCCCGGCGCACACAACCATGATCGAGACGAGCCCTCCCTGTCGCGTGGTGCGCGGGATGCAGAGCACGACGAAGGCGATCACCACGAATGCGAACGGATACAGCGGCGCGACCAGCCGGTCATGCATTTCGACGCTGAACTGCGCGCCGGCGGCCTTCAGCAACGGGTCGTCCGCGTCCGGAGCGAGCAGCTCCCAGAGGTACTTTTCGCGCAGCCCATAGGAAATGCGCGACGCGACGGTGTAGGGCGACAGGTCGAAGGCATAGCGCTCGAACTGGACCATGGTGGGGTCGCGGTCGACGGCGCGGCGGCGTTGCACCCAGCCGTCGCTCATGACGAGGAAGGTCCCGACCTTGCTCTGGACGATGTTTCCCTGCTCGGCGATCACCGTCGTCCGCTCATTGGCGTTGCGCGAGTCGTCGATCAGGATGCCGCCGAACTGGCTGTCGCTGCGTTTCTCGCGGATATTGAAGGTGAGTCCTCTCTCGATCGACGTGAAGGTGCCGGGCCGCACGATATTGGCCACCAGATCCGCCCTCACCCGGCTGAGCTGCTGAACGAGCTCGCGCTGCAGCCTTGGGGAGACATAGGCGCCGATCAACACGACGAAGATCGAGACCACCGCAGCGAGCATCAGGAAGGGGCGAAACAGCCGCCCGGGCGAAATGCCCGCCGCGCTCATGACCACCAGCTCGGAATCGTTGTTGAGCCGCACAAGCGTGTGAAGGACGGCCATCAGCATCGCGATCGGCGCGAGCACCAGCATGAGGCCGGGAATGATCAGGCTCGTAATCGAGAAGAAGACGAGCACGGTCTGGCCCTGTCCGGTGATCAGATCGATCTGGCGGAGGATCTGGGTCACCCAGATCACCGCGGTCAGACTGATCAGGACGACCAGGAAGCTGTTGAAGCTGGTCCGGAAAACGTATTTGTCGAGCGAATCCATATGCCCCTTCGCCGCGCGCCCTTGCAACCGCCCGACCGGCAGGCGAAATCTGGCGCGATCTTATAGGCCATGTTGTGGCGGCCGGCGCCTGCCGATTCCGCTCCCTCCTGCGCAGCCTCCGGAATCGGCTGTGCGGAACCGATCATAAAGCCGGGCGTATTGTTGACAGATCGCAGATTTGGCGGCACCACATCCATTACGATATAGAGGATATCGCGTACTCTCGACGGGAGAGATCGGTCCGCCGACGCCGAAGGAGCAACCGCCCCGGAAACTCTCAGGCAAAAGGACCGTCGAGAGGTCTAAATCTGGAAAGTGACGCCCTGGTGGCGTCCGCCGACGGGATAACGTTCTCAGGCACACATACAGATGGGGCGCCGTGGCGAGCCGAACTCGCGGGAGGCGCCCTTTGACCTGTTTCGACCCTCGATCGATGTCGCTGACGCCGCCTGCCGACGGCGGTAGGCGATCGGACCGGCCTGCCCCGCAACGCCGTCGCAACGCCCAAGCGCGCGCGGTCGTGCGCGCAAGGCCCTGAGCAGCCCGTTTGGAATTGACGCAAATAATCGACGCAAAGCGAGGAAGAGCCATGCATGCTCCCTACCGTGCTGAGACCGCCGTGGGCGAAACGTCCTTCGTCGAGCGCCATGTCGGTCCCAACGCACGCGACATCGAAGCCATGCTGGCGACCGTCGGCGCACGCAGCCTCGATGCGCTGATCGGCGAGGTGATTCCCGCGTCGATCCGGCGGCGCGGAGCGCTCGCCCTTGAGCCTGCCTTATCGGAGAGAGCGGCGCTCGCCCGCATGCGCGCCATCGCGGGCACGAACGAGGTGTTCACCTCGCTCATCGGGCAGGGCTATTACGGCACGGTCCTGCCCCCGGTCATCCAGCGCAACATTCTGGAGAACCCGGCCTGGTACACGGCCTACACCCCGTATCAGCCGGAGATCAGCCAGGGGCGGCTGGAAGCCCTGATGAACTTCCAGACCATGATCGCCGACCTGACCGGGCTGCCGGTCGCCAACGCCTCGCTGCTCGACGAGGGGACGGCCGCGGCGGAAGCGATGGCGCTCGCGCATCGGGCCGCAGCCGCGAAGGGGTCCGCGTTTTTCGTCGACCGCAATGTGCATCCGCAGACGCTCGCGGTGTTGCAGGTCCGCGCCGAGCCGCTCGGAATCGATCTCGTGGTCGGGAGTCCCGGTGAGGACCTCGCCGGCGCGAAGGTTTTCGGCGCGCTCTTCCAGTACCCGGACACGTTCGGAACCGTCGGCGACCATCGCAAGGCGATCGCCGCCCTGCATGCGCGCGGCGGGCTCGCGATCGTCGCGGCGGACCCGCTCGCACTGACGCTGCTCACGCCTCCGGGCGAACTCGGCGCGGACATCGCGATCGGCTCCACCCAGCGTTTCGGCGTGCCGATGGGCTTCGGCGGGCCGCATGCCGCCTATATGGCGGTCCGCGACGAATTGAAGCGCAGCATACCGGGCCGCATCGTCGGGCTGTCAGTCGATTCGCGCGGCGCGCCGGCCTATCGGCTCGCCCTGCAGACCCGCGAACAGCACATCAGGCGCGAGAAGGCGACGTCGAATATCTGCACCGCGCAGGTGCTGCTTGCGGTGATCGCGGCGATGTATGCGGTCTATCACGGCCCCGAAGGGCTTACCGAGATCGCGCGCCGGGTGCACCGCCGGACCGCGGTCCTCGCCGGCGGGCTGCGCAAGCTCGGTTTTGCCGTTCAGAACGCGTCCTTTTTCGACACCCTCACGGTCGCGGTCGGCGAGCGGCAGGACGAGATCATCGCGCGCGCACGCGCCGAGCGGATCAATCTGCGCGCGGTCGCGCCGGGCGCGTGCGGAGCCGAGGCGGCGATCGCCATCAGCCTCGACGAGACCACCGACGAAGCCGTTGTGGAGGCCGTCTGGCGCGCCTTCGGCGATGTGCTTGCTTACGGCGAGGTCTCGTTCGCAGCCCCGGACGGACTGCCGGCGGACCTCGTGCGCCGATCGGACTTCCTGCGCCATCCGGTGTTCCAGCGCTATCGCTGCGAAACGGAGATGCTGCGCTACATGCGCAAGCTGGCCGATCGCGACCTTGCGCTCGACCGGGCCATGATCCCGCTCGGCTCCTGCACCATGAAGCTCAACGCCACCACCGAGATGATCCCGGTCACCTGGCCGGAATTCGCCGACATGCACCCGTTCGCGCCGCCCGAGCAGGCGCGCGGCTACCACGAACTCGCCCGCGAACTCTCCCGCATGCTGGCCGAGATCACCGGCTTCGATGCGGTGTCGCTGCAGCCGAATTCCGGCGCGCAGGGCGAATATGCGGGGCTGCTCGCGATCCGCGCCTATCACCGCGCGCGCGGCGAGGCGCACCGCACCGTCTGCCTCATCCCCTCCTCCGCGCACGGGACCAACCCGGCCTCCGCCGCCATGGCCGGGCTGAAGGTCGTCGTCGTCGCCTGCGACAGGCTGGGGAATGTCGATCTCGCCGACGTGGAGAAGAAGGCGGCGCTGCATGCCCGCGAGCTCGCCGGCGCGATGATCACCTATCCGTCGACGCATGGCGTGTTCGAGGAGCATATCCGCGACATCTGCGACGTGGTCCATGCGCATGGCGGGCAGGTCTATCTCGACGGCGCGAACCTCAACGCGCAGGTCGGCCTCGCGCGCCCGGGCGACTACGGCGCCGATGTCAGCCACATCAACCTGCACAAGACGTTCTGCATTCCCCATGGCGGCGGCGGCCCAGGCATGGGGCCGATCGGCGTCAAGGCGCATCTCGCCCCGTTTTTGCCGGGACACCCAGCGCTCGACGGCGGCGCGGCGAAGGTGGGGCCGGTGTCGGCCGCGCCCTTCGGCTCGGCGTCGATCCTGCCGATTTCCTATCTCTACATCCTGATGATGGGCGCGGCCGGCCTGCGCCGCGCGACCAAGGTCGCCATCCTGTCGGCGAACTACATCGCGGCGCGGCTCGCGCCGCACTTCCCGGTGCTCTACAAGAACGAGAAGGGGCGGGTCGCGCATGAATGCATCGTCGATCCGCGCCCGCTGAAGGAGCGCAGCGGGATCACCGTCGACGATATCTCCAAGCGCCTGATCGATTACGGCTTCCACGCGCCGACCGTGTCCTTCCCGGTGGCCGGCACGCTGATGATCGAGCCGACCAAATCGGAGAGCAAGCGCGAGCTCGACCGCTTCATCGACGCGATGATCGCGATCCGCGCGGAGATCGCGGCCATCGAGAGCGGCGCCTGGCCGGCGGAGCAATCGCCGCTACGGCACGCCCCGCATACCGTGCACGACATCGCCGATGCCGACTGGACGCGGCCCTATGCGCGCGCGGAAGGCTGCTTCCCCCCGGGCGTCGACCGCATGGACAAGTATTGGGCCCCGGTCGGCCGCGTCGACGCGGTCTATGGCGACCGCCACTTCGTCTGCTCCTGCGCGCCCATCGCGGCGTATGCGGAGTGATCAAAGGCAGTTGGGGTCTTGAGCGCCGTCGCGGATTGTGTACTGCAAACCGATCCCTCAACGCACCTCTCCCCGCCGGGAGAGGTCGGCGAACATCGAGCATAGCGAAGATGCGAGCCGGGTGAGGGGGACGATGACCCTCGCAATAACCCTCACCCGGATTCCTCGCTCCGCTCGGAATCCGACCTCTCCCCGCCGGGGAGAGGTGAAATGACAAGCTCGGCGCGCCACGCGTGAATTGGCGCCCAGCGCTTGGTGCGCCGAAGGTCACACCTGCCGTGTTTTCTCCGGCCAGCGGCAGAGATCGTTGATGAGGCAGGCGGGGCAGCGGGGGCGCAGCGCCGTGCAGACATAGCGCCCGTGCAGGATGAGCCAGTGATGGGCGTGGCGCTTGTAGGCCGCCGGCGTCACCGCTTCGAGCCGGGTCTCGACGTCGCGCGGGGTTTTTCCCGGCGCGAGCCCGGTGCGGTTGCACACGCGGAACACATGGGTGTCGACCGCGATCGTCTCTTCGCCGAAGGCGATGTTGAGCACCACATTGGCGGTCTTGCGCCCGACGCCCGGGAGTTGTTCGAGCGCCTCGCGCAGCGGCGGCACCATGCCGCCGTGCTCGGCGATCAATTGCCGCGAGAGGGCGATCACGTTCTTCGCCTTCATGCGGTAGAGGCCGATCGTCTTGATCAGGCCTTGCAGCCGCTCCTCGCCGAGCGCGACCATCTTCTCGGGCGTGTCGGCGACGGCGAACAGCGATTTCGTCGCCTTGTTGACGCCTGCGTCGGTCGCCTGCGCCGACAGCACCACGGCGACCAGCAGCGTGTAGGGATTGATGTGCTGGAGTTCCCCTTTCGGCTCGGGATTGGCCTGCCGGAAGCGGCGGAACGCCTCCTCGATCTCCGCCGCGCCCCACGGCTTGACCTTGCCGCGGGCGGACCGTCGCGGCGGTTTTGCGGGCGCGGACCGGGCCGCACGAACCGGGGGCTTGCGGATTGGCTTGCGTGTCATAGTCTCAAGGACTTTTCAGGGAGACGATCCGACCCGTGCCAACCCGCCACGAACCAACCCTTTTCGCCGCCGACGTGACGCCGCATCGTTCCCTCGGCGGCGCCGGCTTCCTCGCGGTGATATTGGCGCTCGGCGGGGCGAGCCTCGTGCTCGGGGTGATTTTTCTCCTCGCCGGCGCGTGGCCGGTCGCCGGTTTTTTAGGGCTCGACGTGGTCCTCGTCTACGCCGCTTTCCATGTCAATTTCCGCCGCGCGGCCGAGCGGGAGCTGGTGCTGGTCACTCCCACGGCGCTCAATGTGCGGCGCATCAGCCACACGGGGGAGTTCGCCGAATTCACCCTGAACCCGCTATGGGTCAAGCTTCATCGCGAGGTCGACCCCGATTTCGGGACGCAGAAGCTCGTTCTCGTGTCGCAGGGACGACGTCATCCGATCGCGCAATGCCTGAGCCCGGAAGAGAAGGACAGCTTCGCCGACGCCCTCTCGGCGGCGATCGGCGAGGCGAAGCGCGGCCCGACCCGCACCACGTTCGAGGAGCCGCCCGGAAATCGGGTGGACGGTCGCAACCGTCCGGCCTAGACCGGCGACATGACGACACTTGCCGACCCTCTCGCCGGTCAAACCGCGTTCACGCCGAGGGCCATCGAGCCCCCGCCGCTGGCGCGTGCGGCCGAGGATTACGCCTGCGTGCGCCGCGCGCTCGCCTATCTGTCCGAGCATTGGCGCGACCAGCCCGATGTGGAGGCGGTCGCCCGCGCCGTCGGCCTCTCAGCCGATGGGCTTGGCGTGCTGTTTCGACGCTGGGCGGGGCTTACCCCCAAGGCCTTCCTCCAGGCGATCACGCTCGATCATGCCCGCCGGTTGCTCCGCAATTCGGCGAGCGTGCTCGACGCCGCCTACGAGGTCGGCCTGTCGGGGCCGGGCCGCCTGCACGACCTGTTCGTCACCCATGAGGCGATGTCGCCCGGCGAGTGGAAGGCCGGGGGCGCCGGACTGGCGTTGCAATTCGGCTTCCACCCCTGCCCGTTCGGGACCGCGCTCGTGATGGCGACCGAGCGCGGGCTGGCGGGGCTCGCCTTCGCCGACGCCGGCGAGGAGCAGGCCGTGCTTGCGGATATGCAGCGTCGCTGGCCGAACGCGGCCTATGTCCATGACCAGGAAGGCACGGCGGCGCTCGCCCGCCGCGTTTTCGACCCCGCACGCTGGCGGCCCGACGAGCCGCTGCGCATCGTGCTGATCGGCGCCGATTTCGAGGTGCGGGTGTGGGAAACGTTGCTGCGGGTTCCGCTCGGACGCCTCACCACCTACTCCGACGTCGCCGGAAAAGTGTGCACGGCCAAGGCCGCCCGCGCGGTCGGGGCCGCGGTCGGCCGGAACCCGCTCTGTTTCGTGATTCCCTGTCATCGGGTGATCGGCAAGCGCGGCGACCTCACCGGCTATCATTGGGGCCTCACCCGCAAACGCGCGATGCTCGGCTGGGAGGCGGGGCAGGTCGGGGCGGCCGGCTGATCGTTCGGCATCGCCCGCGCGGCGAAAAGCCGCGAGGCCGGCCCGGCGCCGAAACGGCGCATTTCCTTGTTCTGCGTCAAATCGTGGACCTTGAGTTTCCCCCTATAATCATTTTCATAGCCAACCACCCCCTCCCCGGCTGGGAGCGGCGCGCCGAACATTGGAAAAACCCGAGGTATCAGCGATGATCAGCCTAGAGGACTGCATTGCCCTGTGCGGATTGGATCCGGACGAAGTGGCCGCGATCTGCGAGCATGAGCATATTGGAGAAATTCCGGCCGCCGCCCTCGCGAGTTACCTGCTCCACCAGAAGCATGGCGCCGAGCGCATTCGCACGATGATCATCGATGATATCCACGCATCCCTCGACCGCGACGACGTAAAGCACGCCTCGGAGCTGGTTGCCGTGCTGCGCCACTTCCTGCGTGATCATCCGGAGGCGGGCGAGGGAATGGCCGCCGCATAGGCGGGTTCGTCGCTCCGGCCAGATGCGCTGCGCCTGCATAGGAGCCATGCAGGAGTGCACGTCATGGAATGTTCACGGGCGCGGACTTTGATCGAAGTGCGCTCGAAGCACGTTAGTGGTTCGAGCGTAAGCGAAGGAGCGTCCCCGTGAACCGTTCCGCCCCGCCGCCCTATCTGTCACTTGTGCCGCCTCCGGCGGCCTCGCCCCAGCCGGCCCCGCCGCGCGTGCGCGAAAACCCCGACGCGGTGTCTTTCGAGACGATCGACCGGCTCGCCCGCGCCATCACCGCCCGCGTCACCCACGGCGTTTCTCCGCACGCGCAATTCGTCGCCTGGTTCGATTGGCATTCCCATCTCACCCGCGCTCCCGGCCGGCAGCTGGAGCTCGCCGTCGCAACGTGGCGGGGAATGGCGCGACTGGCCGCCTTCGCCGCGCGCAGCGCGCTCGGGCAGACCCCCGAGCCGCCATTCACCCCACAGGACTATGATCAGCGCTTCTCCGACCCGGCGTGGAGAACTCCCCCCTTCGTCTTCTGGCAGCAGGCTTTTCTCGCCCAGGAGGAATGGTGGCGGCGGGCGACGCGCGAAGTGCGCGGCATGACCCCGAACAACGCCGCGCGCGTCTCCTTCCTGGCGCGCCAGTTGGTGGACGTCATGTCGCCCTCGAACGTGCCGTGGCTGAACCCGGTGATCATCGAGCGCACGTTCAAGGAGGCGGGCGGCAATCTGGCGCGCGGCGCCGCCAATTTCGTCGAGGACTCGCTGCATCTTCTGGCGGCCGAGCCGATGCCCGCGAGCAGCGCGTTCCGGGTGGGCAAGGAAATCGCTGCCTCGCCCGGCGAGGTGGTCTATCGCAACGAGTTGATGGAGCTCATCCAGTACAGCCCGGCGACGAGCGAAGTGGTCGCCCAGCCGATCCTGATCGTTCCCGCCTGGATCATGAAATACTACGTGCTCGATCTCAGCCGGGAAAACTCGATGGTGCGCTATCTCACCGAGCGCGGCTTCACGGTCTTCATGATTTCGTGGCGCAATCCGACGCCGGCCGACCGCGACATCGCATTCGACACCTACCGGACTTCGGGCGTGCTCGCGGCGCTCGATGCGGTCAACGCCATCGTTCCCGGTCAGGACGTGCATGTCTGCGGCTACTGTCTCGGCGGCACCATGCTCGCCATCACGGCCGCCACGCTTGCGCGCGACGAGCATGACCGGCTCGCCTCCGTCACGCTGCTCGCCGCGCAGACCGACTTCAGCGAGGCGGGCGAACTGATGCTGTTCGTGGACGAGAGCCAGATCGCGTTCATCGAAGACATGATGTGGGACCAGGGCGTGCTCAATTCGAGCCAGATGGTCGGCGCGTTCCGGGCGCTTCGCTCGAACGACCTCGTCTGGTCGCGGCTGATCCGCGAATACCTGCTCGGCGACCGCGACAAGGTGACGGACCTCACCACCTGGAACGCCGATCCGACCCGGCTTCCCTATCGCATGCATTCGCAGTATCTGCGCGGCCTGTTCCTGGAGAACCGGCTGACCGCAGGCCGTTACGCGGTCGGCGGCCGCGTGATTGCGCTGAAGGATATCCGCATCCCGATGTTCGTGGTCGGCACCGAGACCGATCACATCGCGCCGTGGCGCTCGGTCTACAAGGTGCACCTGTTCACCGACAACGAAGTGACATTCGTGCTCACCAATGGCGGGCACAATGCCGGCATCGTCTCGGAGCCCGGACACCACGGGCGGCGCTATCACATCTCGACGCGCCTCCACGATGACCGTTATGTGGACGCGGACACCTGGCTCGCCCGCGCCCGGCCGGTCGAGGGCTCGTGGTGGCCGGCCTGGGCGGACTGGCTTGACGCGCGCAGCAGCCCCGAGCGCGTCGCGCCGCCATCGATGGGAGCGCCCGCGCGCGGCCTCGTGCCGCTGTGTCCCGCGCCCGGCAGCTATGTGTATGAGCGCTAAGGTATAGTCGCCGAGCAGCCGCTCCGAGAGCACGGCGACGGCGTCTCATCCTTGTTCCGTTCGTTCCCGCGAAAGCGGGAATCCAGTTTTCTTCTGCGGTGGCCGGGGTCAACCTCAGTGGTCATGCCCAGCGGAAGCGGGGCATCCGGTAAGCATGGACTGCGTTTGTGTTTACTGGATCGCCCGCTTGCGCGGGCGACGCCGGCAGGAGATCGGTCGATCCCACGTCAATTCATCCTGCTCTAAGCTTTAATTCTCGGCCGCGACCTCGAACAAAGCCTCGGCTTTCATCACCGCGTCGTAGCGGGCGCGCGGGTCGAGCGTCCGATTCCACTCGGCGAGCTTCGGAATCCACGTGTCCGCCACGATGTACTTCACCGCCGCGCCCGTGCTCTTGTTGCGGACGACCACGGCCGCCATCGCCCCCTCCGGCGCCTTCTCCGGCGCGAGCCACATGGTGCGGGCGCCGAAGGTAGCGATCGTCGCAAGCGCGATCCCGTCGGCGAAGCACGCGCATGGCGCCCTGTCGCTGTCATAATAGAGGACCGTCACCTCGCGCGGCTTGGCGTCGAGCCGCTGCAGCGCGTCGAGCCCGATGCGGATGCCGACCGGAATGTAAGCGCCAAACCCGCCATGCACGCGCGCGCCGAGCGTGATCCACTCCTCGGGCGTCTCGGCGCGGGCGGACAGGGCGATGGCGCTTGCGGCGAGCAGCGCCACGCCCAGCCGGCGGATCACAATCCGCGCACCAGCAGTGCGACGCCGGCCACGGCCATGGCCGCGCCGCCCGCCTGCGCGAAGCGTGTCGCGGGGCGGCTCGCCAGATGATTGATCGCAAGGCCGAGCCCGATGCCGGCAACGTGCAGAGCAGCGGTGGCCGCGAGGAAGCCGAGCGCATAGGCGAGCCCCGACGCGTCCGCCGGCATCTCCGCGCCGTGGGCGTAGCCGTGATAAAGGCCGAACAGGCCGACCAGGCCCGCCGTCCAGCCGAGCGGCAGTCTGGCTTGCAAGGCGATGGCAAGGCCGAGCAGGATGACCGAGGCGGAAATGCCGAACTCCACGAACGGCACCGGCGCGCCGCGCGCCCCGAGCGCGCCGCCGACCGCCGCCATGGCCACAAAGCTCGCCGGAACGAGCCAAAGCGCTCTCCCGCCGAGAAACGCGGCAAGCACGCCGACCGCCACCATCGCCAGCACGTGGTCGAGCCCAGTGACGGGGTGCATGAGCCCGTGCACGACGCCGTCCGTGCCGCCTGCGCCCGTATGCGCCAGCGCCGTGGCCGGCGCGAGGATGCATGCGGCGGCGCATGCGGCGGCGATGATGGAAACCGCGCGTTTCATTGTTCGTCCCTCCCGTCAAATCCCCGAGCCCGGATCGTCCGTCTGCCGTTTTCCGCGAAAGCTCATCCTATTGGGCTGCGTGAATGCGCGCAACATTGCAGCCGCAGCGCGCGCAGATTTGCGTGGTTATTTGCGCGTTCCGCGGCTCAGTCGGCCGGAACGGCGGCGCGCCGGCCGCGCTGGGAGCGATGCACCGCCAAGGTCAATGGCGTGTGCGACTTGCCGATCTTGCGGATGAAATTGTAGCGGGCGACGTGGTAGCTCGGATCGAAGCCGAAGAAGTTGCGCCGCATGCGATCAAGCTCCGCGTCGCGGTAGGACTGCAGCGCCTGCGCCGCTTCATCGGCGCGGCGGCGCGTCTGTTTCGCCGCGAGCCTCTCGGCATAATCGGGCGCGTCGGCGAGCGCTTCGGCAAGCCGCCTGATCTCCGAACATGCGGCGTCGCGCCCGGCGGGCAGGCGATGCTGCACGAGCCCGAGCCGTTCCGCTTCCGCAATCCCGATCGGCCAGCGGAGTTTTGTGAGGCGGTCGGCGTTCGCCGCGCCCACGCGGCGCGGCAATAGATAGGTCCAGTATTCCGAGCCGAAGAGATTGCCCATATCCTTGTAGTGCGGATTGGCGACGACGTGCTCGGCCATCCAGACTTCGTCGGCGGCGAGCGCGAGAAAGCACCCGCCCGCGCCGGCATTGCCGCGCATCGCCGACACGGTGAGACGGTCCTGCGTTTCGATGACGCTGCGCACGACGTCGTCGACGGCGTTGATATTCGCCCACAACTCTTCGGCGGGGCTGTCCGCCGCTTCGATCAGCCCGAGATGCATTCCGTTCGACCAGAAATCCTCCCCGCCCATCAGGACCAGCACGCGCGTCGGCCGCGCCAGCGCCGTGCGGTAGGCCGCTGCAAGATCGCGGCAGGCCTGCGTCCCCATCGCCCCGTTGTAGAACGGGAATGCGAGATAGCCGACGCCGTGTTCCTCGCTGTAGTCGATCATGGGATAGCCGGCGCCGAGCGGCAGCGCCGCTGCCTCCGTCGCGAACAGGACGGTGGCCGGGAGCTTCAACCGCCGCGAACCGTCCTCCTTGACATGGCCGATCCAGACCGCGCCGTCCGCCGTGGCGAAAGCTATGGCCGGACCGCACCGCGCCAGCGGTTCGCCGGGCTTGCCGGCAAGGCCCGGCGCGGGATGGGCATCGAAGACGCGCACCGTGCGGCCGAACAAGGCGGCGACCGCGCCCGGATCGCCATCGCCGGAGCGCACGACCCGCAGCACGCGCTCGCTCGGGTCGCGCGCAAGATCGAGCGTGCGATGCGCGCGGCCGCACAGCGGCCGCAGCGGGGGCAGCGACGCGCCGGGCGATCGAGGACTTTGCGCGCCGGCTGCGATCATCGTGATCGCGTCGAGCACGCAGGCGAGCGCGGCCTGCGTCACCTCGTGGCGATAGAGGCTCGACTTGGTCGCGATCCGCATGGGGAATTCGCGCCATGCCCAGACCGGGCCGGCATCCATCTCGGCCGTCGCCTCGATCAGCGTCACGCCCCAGCGCTCAGCGCCGTCGAGGATCGCCCAGTCGAGCGCCGACGGCCCGCGATCGCCGCGAATGCCGGGATGCACGATCAGGCAGCGCACGCGCCGCCAGACCTCCTCGGGGATGGCGCGCTTGAGGAAGCTCCCGACCACGAGGTCGGGACGAAACAGCTCCACCGCCTCGCGGGTGACCGCGTCGTTGACGTCGAACTCGACCGAGACCGCATGGCCGCGCTCGCGCAGCTCCACGTGCAGGCGCTGGGTGAGGCTGTTGAACGAATGGCAGAGCAGGAGAATGCGCATCGCCCGGTCAGCAGATGCGCGGCAATTGCTCGCCCGCCAGCCAATCGACGATGCGCCCGCCGCCGAAGGCCGTGACCATCTGCACGAACCGGCGCTCGTCGGCGAGCGTCGCGCCGATGAGCGCGGCGTCGCGGCCGAGCGGATGCCGCTTCATCGCCGCGAGCGCCGCCCCGGCGCCCTCCGGCGCGACGATGGCGACCAGCTTGCCTTCGTTGGCGACATGCAGCGGATCGAGACCCAGAAGCTCGCAGGCCGCGGCCACCTCGGGCTTGATCGGGATCGATGCTTCGTCGATGCGGAAGCCGACGCCGGACTGCTGGGCAAGCTCGTTGAGCGTCGCCGCAAGCCCGCCGCGGGTCGGATCGCGCATCGCCCGCAGCCACGGTCCCGCCGCCGCGACCATGTCGGCGACGAGCCCATGCAGCGCCGCGGAGTCGGACAGAATCTGCGTCTCGAATTCGAGGTTCTGCCGCTTCGACATGACGGCGACGCCGTGATCGCCCATCGTGCCGGAGAGGATCACCGCATCGCCCGGCCGCGCGCGGTCGCCCGAGAGATCAAGGCCGGCGGGCACGCACGCCGACGCCGGCGGTCGAGATGAACACGCCGTCCGCCTTGCCGCGCTCCACCACCTTGGTGTCGCCGGTGATGACGGGAACGCCCGCCTCGCGCGAGGCCTTGCCCATGCTCTGCGCGATGCGGTGCAGGTCGGCGAGCGGAAATCCCTCCTCGATGATGAAGCCCGCCGAGAGATGCAGCGGGCGCGCGCCCGCCATCGCGATGTCGTTGATCGTGCCGTGCACCGCGAGCGAGCCGATGTCGCCGCCGGGAAAGAACAATGGCGAGACGACATAGCCGTCGGTCGACATCACCATGCGCCCGGCAGGCGCATCGAATGCGGCCTGATCGTCGCCCCGGCGCAGCCAGTCATTGTCGAAGGCGTCGTGGAAGATATCGGCGATGAGCTGCGCCATGGCGCGTCCGCCGGCGCCGTGCGAGAGATCGACCCGCCCGTTGGCGATGTCGAGCTTCCGCCGGACGGGTTTGCGGTTTCTGCGTGACGTTCACGACGCGACCTTCCTGCAAGCCCTCCGTCTCGCTTCGCTCGCGTCCCTCCCCCGCTTGCGGAGGAAATCTACGGCCGCCTCCGCGTGTTCGCGGAAGCGGCCATAGGTCCAGTGCGCGGCGCACGCGCCTTCGGCCGACACCATGCAGGAGCCGATCGGCGTCTCCGGCGTGCAGGCGGTCCCGAACAGCCGGCACTCGGCCGGCTTCTTCACCCCGCGCAGGATCGCCCCGCATTCGCAGGCCGGGTTGTCGCGCGCAGGCTCGGTCACGACCGGGAAGCGCCGCTCGGCGTCGTATTGCGCAAAAGCAGCGCGCAGCCGCAGCGCGCTGTAGGGCACGACGCCGAGCCCGCGCCATTCGAACGATTCGCGCAGCTCGAACATCTCCGCCACTTCGCTCTGCGCCTTGAGATTGCCCTCCTCGGTGACCGCGCGGATATATTCGTTTTCGACTTCGTGGCGGCCGTCATTGACCTGCCGCACCAGCATGAGAATGGCCTGCATCACGTCGAGCGGCTCGAAGCCCGCGACGACGACCGGCTTTTCGAATTCCTCGGCGAAGAACTCGTACGGCTGCGTGCCGATCACCGTCGAGACATGGGCCGGGCCGATGAAGCCGTCGATGCGGATGCTGCCGAGCCTGCGCACGTCCGGGTGGTCGAGGATGCTGGCGATCGCCGCGGGCGTCATCACGTGGTTGCAGAACACGCTGAAATTCGTCAGCCGCTTCTTGTTGGCGAGGCGGATCGCGAGCGCGGTCGGCGGCGTCGTGGTCTCGAAGCCGATGGCGAAGAACACGACCTCGCGGCCGGGCTCGGCTTCGGCGATGCGCAGCGCGTCGAGCGTGGAATAGACCATGCGGATATCGGCGCCCGCCGCCTTGGCCTTCATGAGGCTCGTCCCGTGCGAGCCCGGCACGCGCATCAGATCGCCATAGGTGCAGAGCGTGACCTCGGGCCGCTCGGCGAGGCGGATCGCGTGGTCGATGCGCGCGATCGGCAGCACGCAGACCGGGACAGCCGGGCCCATGGATCATGCGGATGTTCGCGGGCAACAGGTCCTCGAGCCCGTAGCGCGAGATCGCATGCGTGTGGCCGCCGCAGAACTCCATGAAGTAATAGTCGCGCGCAGGCGCGGCCTCGGCGGCGATGCGCGCGGCGATCGCGCCGGCGAGGCGTCCGTCGCGATACTCGTCGACATATTTCACGGCGCGGTCTCCGCGAACGCGAGAGGCTCGGCGGCCGCGCGCAGGAGCGCGAGCGTGCGCTCGGCTTCCGCCTCGTCGATCTTGGCGAGCGCATAGCCGACATGCAGGACGATGTAGTCGCCGACGCGCACGTCCTCGACGAGGGCGACCGAAACCACCTTGGTCACGCCGTCGAGGCTGATCCGCGCCATGCCGTCGCCAAGGAGTTCAGTGACGCGGGCCGGAATCGCAAGACACATGCTGAGCGTCCTTCCCTGTTGTTTCGAATTCCTCGCGCGCGCCAGAAAAGCCTGGCCGAGCGAGAGGCCGCCGTCGTTGGGCGGGACCGCGCGGGCGAGCAGCGGAGCGACGCCGCGTGCGCGCAAGCTCGCGCATAGGCTTTCCGTCAGCACGCGGTTCATCATGCAGCCGCCGCCGAGGGCGACGCGAGCATGGCCGTGCGCGGCCGCGTGTGACGCGATCCAGTCGGCGAGGCCCGCGGCGAGCGTGCCGTGAAACAGTTCGGCGCCCTCGCGCGGCGGGACGCCCGGCTCGCTCAGCGCCGCGAGCAGCGGCAGGAAATCGAGCACGCCGCCGGCGATGCGATGGCCGCCCGCGAGCGCGCGCGGCGCGTGGACGAGCGCTTCGAGTTCGGTCGCCGCCTGTCCCTCGTAACGCTGATCGAGGCGCACGCCGAGCAGCGCCGCAGCGGCGTCGAACAGGCGGCCGGCGCTGGTCGTCGGCGGGGCGACGAGGCCAGCGCGCATGAGCCGCGCAAGCTCCGCCGCGGCAGGAATGCCGGCGAACTGCTCCGCCGCGCGGTCGAGCCGGCCGAGCGCATGCAGCGCGGCCACCCCCATGCGCCAAGGGCTGCGCGCCGCGCGGTCGCCGCCCGGCAGCGGCAGCGGCGCGAAATGCCCGAGCCGCCGCCACGAGGCGGCGTCGACCAGCATGATCTCGCCGCCCCAGGCGGCGCCGTCGTCGCCATGCCCGTGCCCGTCGAGCGCGACGCCGAGCAGCGGTCCAGTCACGCCGTGCTCGGCGGCGATCGCCGCGATATGCGCCGCATGATGCTGGACTTGCATCACCGGCCAGCCGGACTCCTCGGCCCAGCGCGTGGAATGGAAGTCGGGATGCAGGTCGCAGGCGACCGCCTCCGGTTCGACGTCAAGGATCTTGAGGAGGTGGCGGATCGTCTCGGCATGGAAGCGCACCGTCGCTGCGTTGTCGAGGCTGCCGATATGCTGGGAGACGAAGGCTTCGCGCCCGCGCGTCACCGTGACGGTCGATTTCAGATGCGCGCCGACCGCAAGCACGCTCGGCCCGTCGCCGCCGAGATCGATCGGCTCCGGCACGAAGCCGCGCGCGCGCCGCAGGAAGGCCGGCGCGCCGTCGATCGACCGCCATCACCGAATCGTCGGCGCGGGTCACGATTGCGCGGTCGTGCGTGACGATGAGGTCGGCGATCCCGGCGAGTTGTCGCATGCGCCTCGTCGTCGTCGAGCGACGAGCGGCTCGCCGCCCGGATTGGCGCTGGTCGCCACCAGCACGAGAGCGTTGGGCGCGTGCCGGGCGGCCGGGTCGACCGGCGATCCGGCCGCAACGTCGAAGATGAGATGATGCAGCGGCGCATAGGGCAGCACGACGCCGATCCGCGTGAGCCCCGGGGCGATGGACGGAGCAAGCACGCCGCGGTTCTGCATCAGCACGATCGGGCGCGCCGGCTGCGCGAGCAGGCGGCGCTCCGCCGCGGTCGGCGCAGCGATGCGGTCGAGCGAGGCGCGGTTCGCGACCATCACCGCGAAGGGCTTGGCCTCGCGCGTCTTGCGGCGGCGCAGCTCGGCGACCGCGCATTCGTTCGCGGCGTCGCACATCAGGTGGAAGCCGCCGATGCCCTTGAGCGCGACGATCTTGCCGGCGCGAAGCGCGTCGACGATCGCCTCGATCGCATGCGACAGGCGCGGGCCGCAGACGGGACAGCCGATCGGTCTCGGCATGGAAGCGGCGGTTGGTCGGGTCGTGGTAGTCGCGCGCGCAGGCCGCGCACATGGCGAAGGAGGCCATCGCGGTCTGCGGCCGGTCATAGGGAAGCCTGCGCGTCAGCGTGAAGCGCGGGCCGCAATGCGTGCAGGTGACGAACGGATAGACGGTAGAAACGGCTCGCCGGATCGAACAGATCGTCGAGGCAGGCCTCGCACATCGCGGTGTCCGGCACGATGCGGGTGCGCACGGCCCCGCTTTCGCTCGCCGCAATCGCAAAGCCCGCATCGCCCAGCGGGTCGAGGCGCTCGACCTCGATCGCATCGATGCGGGCGAGCGGCGGCGGCGCGCCGCGCAAGCGGTCGAGGAATTCTCCGGCGCGCACGCCCTCGACCTCGAGGGTGACGCCGTCGGGTCCGTTGCGCACGAAGCCGCTGAGCTCGAGCCGGGTCGCGAGCCCATAGACGAACGGGCGGAAGCCGACGCCCTGCACGGCGCCGCGCACGCGCAGCCGCAGGCGCACGGACCCGCGATCGTGCTCGGCGGCGGCGTGCGAAAGCGCCATCAGTTCACTCCCCTGGACCGCGCGGGACGGCGCTCTGTCCGGCCGCCGCAGCGGTGCGGCTGCGCCGCTGGGCGAGCTTGGCTACGCGGCTTTCGATCCACGCGTAGCAGCGCCGCCATGCCTTCGCCGGTGCGCGCCGAGACGACGAGCGTCTGCAGGTGCGGATTGACCCGCAGCGCATGGGCAAGGCACGCGCCGACATCGAAATCGAGATGCGGCAGCAGATCGGACTTGTTCAGCAGCATCAGGTCGGCGGCCGCGAACATGTCCGGGTATTTGAGCGGCTTGTCCTCGCCTTCGGTGACCGACAGCACCACCACCTTGTGCGCCTCGCCGAGATCGAATGCCGGCCGGACAGATCAGATTGCCGACATTCTCGATGAACAGCAGGCCGTCCGGATCGAGCGCAAGCTCGTCGAGCGCATGCGCGACCATGTGCGCGTCGAGGTGACACCCCCTGCCGGTGTTGATCTGCACGGCGCGCACGCCGGTGGCGCGGATGCGCTCGGCGTCGTGCGCGGTCTGCTGGTCGCCCTCGATCACGGCGATCGGCAGCCTGCTCTTGAGGTCGTTGATCGCGCGCACGAGAAGCGTGGTCTTGCCCGATCCCGGGCTGGAGACGAAATTGAGCGCTAACGTATGCAGACCGACGAGATACGCCCGATTGCTGTTCGCATAAGCGTTGTTCTTCTCCATGATGTCGCGTTCGATCCGCAACGTACGGCCCTGGCTCATGCCCGGCACATGCACTCCCGCCGGACCCGCGCCGAAATCGAGGCGTCCGTCGGCATGATGGACGTGGTCGCCCGGTTCGTCCGCGCGCTCATGCGCGTGGTCGTGGCCGTGCGCGTGCGCGTGATCATGGTCGTGCGCGTGGGCGTGGCTATGGTCATGGCCGTGCTCGTGCGCGTGATCATGGTCATGACCATGGGCATGCTCATGCGCATCGGCGTGATGCGCGTGGGGAGCGTCCTCGCCGTGCTCGTGCGCGTGCGGTTCGCCATGAGTGTGCGGATGCGCGTGCCGATGCCCGTGCTCATGGGTGTGGCGGAGCTCGCCATGCGCATGCTCGTGCGTATGGCGATGCTCGTGCGGGTGCTCGTGCGCATGCTCGTTCTCGGGGGCGTTCGGATCGCCGCAGCCGCAGACGGTGCACATCAGTCGACCTCCAGTTCATCAAGGCGCAGATCGGTTCCGCCGGTCACCTGCAGGCGGTGCTGTCCGCATTCGGGGCAGGCGGCCATGCGGTCCGCGATGCGTATTGTCTTGGCGCAATCGAGGCACCAGGCCTGGCCGGGCACGGTGCGGATATCCAGCCGCGCGCCCTCGACGATGGTGCCGCGCGCCACGGCGTCGAAGCAGAAGCGGACCGCGTCGGGGTCGACATGGCCGAGCGCGCCGAGCGCCAGCTGCACGCTGCGCACCCGGGAGAAGCCCCGCTTATCGCGCTCGTTCTCGATCAGTTCGACCAGGCTTTCGGTCAGCGACATTTCATGCATTCGCCGCCTCCTGCACCCGCACGTCGAAGCTGACGCACGGGTCGAACACGGCGACGAGACGCGACACGCGCCGGCGCGCTTGCTCACCGGTCCCGATTTCGGCCCCGACCAGCGCCTCGCGCAGGGGACCGCGCGGATGAAAATTCCATTCGGTCGGGGCAAGGATCGCATAGGCCGCGACCTGATGCGCCGCACTCGCGCACAACCAATGATAGAGCCGCCCGCGCGGCGACTCCAGTGCGGCAAAACCCTCACGCAGGCCGGTCGCCCCGCTGTTCACCGGGTCGGCGTCCGGCGGAATTCCTGCTCGTGACCGCCGCCTGCAGCAGATCGAGGCTCGCGATCATTTCCAGAATCCGCGCGTGCAGGCGGGCCGCAAGCGGCGTCGCGGCCACCGCGGTGCTCTGCCAATGCCGCGCATAGGCGCCCGTCTCGGGCACCCTGCCCGGCAGCGCGGGCGCGGCCGCGAAGCGTTCGCCATCGCTGCGCAGCGCGTCGATCACGTCGGGGTCGTCGTCTTCGGTGAGCATGTCCGGCGTGCGCGCGAGAAACGCGGTTTCGCCCTCGGCTTCCTGCAAGAGACGCCCGATCGGGGTGCTCGGATCGGGCGCTAGAATTCGCAGCCGACGGCGGCACGCCGAGCCGGCGCATGGCGTCCGAAAGCCGCTCCACGAGCGCCGGACCGTGCACCGCGCTGTGCTTGCCTTCGCTCAGCCCATGCATCATCAGCGTCCGCGCCGCCGACAGCGCTTCGCGCAGCAGCATCGCGACGTCCGGATCGATCGCCGCGGACGGCGCCGCTTGCCCAAGCACCGTCCCGCGCAGCGTCTCGGCGATCCGCTCGGCGGCGAGTCCGATCGCGTCGGCGGCGCGGCGGGCCTGATCGACCGGCCGATCGAGCGCTGCGGCCGCGGCGCGCGCCGCCGCGAGGCGATGCGAACGCCCGCATAACGAGAACAGGCGTTCCGCCAGCACCGGGATGTCGTCCACGGGCCGGCCGATGAACAGGCGCGCAATATGGGTCGGGCGGGTCAATTCGATGTGGACCGAACAGACGCGGCGTCTGGCGACGGCGATGTCGATCGTGACCGACCCCGGACCGATCTCCCCCGTCATGGCTCGGACCGCCACATCCGCGGCCGGACGGCAGGGCGACCGGGCGAATGCCGAGCCCGGATCGCGGAACTCCGCGTCATCCGATCGGCGCTGCCGTCGCGGCGATGGCTCATCGAACCCATGGCACTGGCTCGGCTGCGCCGCGCTGAAACCGCGGCATCAGCGCGACAATTCCGACTTTAACGGCCGCCCGGCAAAACTGAAGAGGGTTCTTCGCGAGACGCCCGCTTGCGCCGCCGGCGGACGGCCCGCCGAGGCGGGCTGCGGCGGCGTCCGCAGCCGCGTCAGCGCGAGCCTTGCCGCCGCCCGGGCCTGATCCTGGGACTTGTAGGCGTCCATCGGCGAGGCGAGCGAATGCGCGTCGAACATGCCGAACTCGGCGGTCCCGCCGCACAGGAACGTCACCGGCCCGCCGGGCAATTCGACGGTGCGCTTTCTGCCGTTGGCGGCCTCGGCGTACGGGATCGGCTGGTCGGACACGAGCATCAGGTTCAAGAACCAGGGCGTGATCAGCACGCCGAGCCATGCATCGCCAAAACGCTCGAAGCCCGTGGCCTCGACCGATAGCGCCTCGTTGTAGAAGGGCAGACCGCGCATCGACTCGCGACCGATCCGCTCGAAGTTCTCGACAAGCGCCGCCACGCGGGCGGCCTCGGGCCGCATCCCCGGCTCCGCGCGAGCCCCGATCCGAACGTCAGCCATGCGCCGCCTCGCCGCGATCGAGCATGTCCGCGAGTTGCGCGTACAGATCGAGGATCTCTTGGGCTTCCTGCGCGCTGAGAACGGCCCGGGCATGGCGCTGCGCCTGCACGGCAATCCAGTCGCCCGGGCGGACGGCTTCGTCGAGAAAGAGCAGGCTGACCTCGAAGCGCGCGCCGCCGCGGGCGACCATGGCCGTATCGCCGTCGACGCTGATGACCTCGCACGGCGCCGTCAGACACATGGCATAGGCCTCGCGCGCGCGCTCCGCTCGACCGCGCGCACGCCGAGCGCCGCGAGCTTTTCCAGCACTTTCAGGAGCGCTTCGCCCGCGGCGGCGTCGATCTGCGGCGTCAGCTCGGTCCCGAGCTCCATCGATTGCGGCTCGATGCCGATCAGCGTCACGCTCTCCGGCGTGCGGTCCATCAGGCTGAGCGTTGCGAGAAGATCGGCAAGGCCGATCTGGTGCGGCGACACGCGCTCGCGAAACCAGACCGGGAGCCGCGCGCCTTCCAGCGCGACGATGCTCCCGGGCGGTCCGCCGGTCTGGGCCGCGTCAATGAAAATGATGTGCTCCGCCTCGACCAGTTGATCGAGCAGGTCGATCGCCGACGTCCCGCCGTCGATCAGCGCGACGCCGTCCGGAAAGCTGTAGGCTTCGTCCAATCGCTGCACGACATGAACGCCGACGCCCTCGTCGGAGAGGATCAGATTGCCGAGCCCGACGACCGCAATTGTCATTCATGTTCCTTTCACCGTGCGACCTCGACCTCGACCGCCACCTTCACCCTCCCCTGAAAGGGGAGGGTCGGACCATCGCGATGGTCCGGGGAGGGGTCGTGAGCCGGCCTGCGACCCCCTCCCGGCGAGCTTGCGCTCGCCGACCTCCCCCTTTCAGGGGGGAGGTATTCTTATCGCGCCGCTGAGCCCATCCAAAAGCGATGCTGCTTGATCGCCGCACGCTAGAACGCCTTCACCGAGACGATCGGCCGACGCTCGGTGTCGGCGAGATGGATCGCACAGGCGATGCACGGATCGAAGGAGTGCACCGTGCGCAGCACTTCGAGCGGCTTGTCCGGATCGGCGATCGGATTATCGACCAGCGAAGCCTCGTAGGGGCCAGGCCTGTCATTGTCGTCGCGCGGGCCGGCATTCCAGGTCGACGGCACGACGCACTGGTAGTTCTTGATCTTGCCGTCCTCGATCACGATCCAATGCGACAGCACGCCCCGCGGCGCCTCGTGAAAGCCGACGCCGGCGATCTCGCCCTTCGGGAAGACCGGCCGATTGAAGGTCGCCATATCGCCTTCGGCGATATTGTCCATCAGCAATTGCCACTGCGCCTTCAACTCGTCGAGCAGCACGGCGCAGCGCACCGCCCGCGCGGCGATGCGGCCGATGGTCGAATGCACCGCATCGACCGGGATCTCGCTCCCCGCCACGGTCGACGCGATCTTCAGCACGCGGGCGAGGTGCTTCTTGGTCGGCTCGTGTCCGGCCACGACCATGGCCAGCACATTGGCGAGCGGGCCGACCTGCGCGCGCTCGCCCTGAAAGGTCGGCGCCTTGATCCAGGAATACTTGCCGTCGTCCTGCCAGTCGGTGTAGCGCGGCGCCGTCTCGCCCTTGAACGGATGCAGCGCCTGGCCGTCGCCGGAATAGCTGTACCAGGCGTGCTTGACGCTCTCCTGCACGCTGTCGCGGAAATAGGGATCGCCGAAACGCTCGACCGTCTTGAAGGAGGTGAGGTCCGCCGCCTTGATGTAGCCGCCGGGCATGGCGAACTTCGTGCCCTTGGTGTCCACCGGCAGATCGGGCACCGAGAGATAATTGGTGACGCCCGCGCCATATTTGGTCCAGTCGGCATACACCGCGCCGACCGCAGCGACGTCGGGGATCATGGCGTTGTTGACGAAGTCGTCGAGTTCGTCGATCCACGTCTTGATGGCGTAGAGCCGCTCCAGCGTCAGCGTCGACTGGCTGTCGGGATTGATCGGATTGGCGACGCCGCCGACCGCGAGATTCTGGATGTGCGGCGTCTTCGAGCCGAGCACAGTCACGATCTTGTTGGCGATGCGCTGCACGTCGAGCGCCTGGATATAATGGGTCGCGGCGAGCAGGTTGATGTCCGGCGGCAGCTTCATCGCCGGATGGCCCCAATAGCCCGAGGCGTACACGCCGAGCTGGCCCGAGCCGACGAATTTCGCGAGCTTGTCGCGCACGGCGCGGATGGAAGGCTCGCTGTTGCCCTTGTAGTCGGAGAGCGAGGCGCCGATCTTGGCCGCGCCCGCGGGATCGCCTTGCAGCGCCGAGACGATGTCGACCCAATCGAGCGCGGCGAGATGATAGAAATGCACGATGTGATCGTGCACGCCATGCGCGGTGATGATCAGGTTGCGGATGTATTGCGCATTGAGCGGGACTTCGAGCGCGAGCGCATTCTCGACCGCGCGCACCGAGGTGATGGCGTGCACCGTCGTGCACACCCCGCAAATGCGCTGGGTGAACACCCAGGCGTCGCGCGGGTCGCGGCCTTTCAGGATGACTTCGATGCCGCGCCACATCTGGCCGGACGACCAGGCCTTGCTCACCTTGCCGTCGTCGACCTCGCAGTCGATGCGCAGATGTCCTTCGATTCGGGTGATCGGATCGACGACGATACGGGTCATGATGCATGTCTCTCAGCGGCATGGCGGGGCGGAGTGGAGAGGACCGGCAGCAATTTGCAGAACAGGATGAACAGCAGGACATGCAGGCTCACGAGCCCGACCGTGATCATCAGTTCGGGAACCGACGGGAAATATCTCCACCCGGGCGAGCCCTTGTAGACGATCAGATAGCTGTCGAGGCGGTACATGGCGCCGCCGAGAAGCAGCCCGCAGGCGCCAAGGAAAATGTAGCGTTCGGTGCGTCGCCAGCGGTCGTTCGACAGCAGGACCACCGCAGCGCCGAACGACCCGGTCTCCAGCCAGAACAAGAACGCTTCGCGGGTCGGTTCGAAACGCCAGGCCGAGATCGCCGGCGAGCGCGATCGCGCCGATCCGGATGACCATGAAAACGACGGTCAGCCACAACGTGACCCGCGCGATCGAAGCCAAGAGCGGCAGTTCCGATTGCAGGCGGAAGCCGCGGCTCACCAGCGTCGCCTCGAAGGCGACGATGGAAAAGCCCATCGCGACCGCGGAAAGAAGATAGAGAAGCGGCAGAAGCTGCGTCCACCAGAGCGGCGAGAGCTTCGATTCGTTCACCGCCAGGATGGTGCCGAGCGCCGACTGGTGCATGGTCGGCAGGAGCACGCCGAGCGCGATGATTACGAACATGAACCGTTCGAGGAACAGGCGAATCCGGCCGAGCCCGAAACGTTCGAGAAAGGCCGGCGAGAACTCGATCCAGAGAACCGCGACATAGGCCATCACGCACAGCGCGGTTTCGAGCATGATCGAATTCGTGTTGAGGTACCACGGCAGCATCAGGTTCAGCGAGTTGAAGTAGCGGCCGAGATCGATCAGCACGGCGACGCCGGCGAGCGTGTAGCCGAACAGTCCGCCGAGCAGCGCCGGGCGCATGATCGGGTGGTATTTGCCCTGGTTGAGCACATAAGTGAGGAGCGCCATCGCAAAGCCGCCGCAGCCGATGGCGGGGCCGACGATCACGTCGAAGGCGACCCAGATGCCCCAGGGATAGCCGGGATTGACATTGGCGACCGCGCCGATGCCGAGATAATAGCGCTGGGCGATGTAATAGAATCCGACCAGCGTCAGCACGGTGAGGATCGCCACCGGCACGGTCAGAATGCGCCCGCCGAGCGGTCGCGGCTTGAGATGCGCGTCGTGCATGAACGATCTCCCTCAGCGCTTTTCTGAGGAACGCGGCTGTTCGCCGCCGTGGCGGCTGCGCGTCGACCGATAGGTGAGAGCAAGCAGGCCGGCGAACAGCACGAGCGGTGCGGCAAACCACTTGTAAAGCGTGTGCTGGATGCCTTCCGCGGTCGCCGCGAAGGAATGGGGCGGCAGCGTCGGCAGGCCGAGCTTCTCGAACGGCACGCCCGCGATGTAACGCAGCTGCGTGCCCCCGCCGTCCTTTTCGCCATAGATCTTGTTCAGGTAATTCGCGGCTTGCCCCGGATAGGTGGGCCGGGTCTCGTCGCCCAGGCGTCCGCGCGGAAACTCGTAGGACGCGCCGGCCGCGAGCGAGACGCGGGTCTCGGCTTCCTTCTGCAGATCGGTCAGCTTGCCGAACAGCGAGGCGCCGGTCGGGCACACGTCGCAGCACGCCGGTATGCCGCCCTTGGCCTGCAAGTGGCTGCACATCTCGCATTTGTTGATGCGGCCATAGCACTGGCTCGAGATCGAATTGCGGCACGCCGAACGGACAGCGCATAGCTGCAGTAGCGGCAGCCCATGCAGGCGTCCTTGTCGTTGGTGACGATGCCGGTGACCGGGTCCTTCTGCATCGCGCTGACCGGGCACACCGATACGCAGGACGGATCGACGCAGTGCAGGCAATGGCGCTTGACGAAGGCGAAGCCGTCGTTCTCGCGGTCCTTCACCTCGCGCGTGCCGTTCACATAGACCTTGATCACGTTGAGCGTGCGGCCGTCGAGGTCCTCGGCGGAGTCCCACTGCGCCCTCGTTCCAGCCGGCGAGCGTCGCCGGCGTCGACCGCAGGCGCGCCGTTGGCCGCCTTGCAGGCGGCGACGCAGGCCTTGCAGCCGACGCACAGGGTCGAGTCGTACAGCATGCCGACCGCCTTCGGCGAGGCGACATGGTCCGGGCCGCGCCAGCGTCAAGGCCTGCGCGTCCCCGGTCGCGAGCGAAGCGCCCGCCGCCGCTGCGCCGCCGAACGATCCGCGTGCAGGAACTGCGCGCCGATCGATGCGACATGACCGCCTCCCCCTCAGCTGCTTCGGCTGCGCCGCGTCGTCTTCGTCGGCCGGCGTGCCGCCCATGCGGCTCGCCGCGACGGCGGCCGCGCCCACCAAGCGCGCCGCCGAGGCCGGCGATGATGGCGACCGCCGCCGGATCGGCCGGCCATGCCCTTCGGCGCCGTCGACGGTCGGGAAAGCGGTCGGCGGCGTGAGCGTCTTGACCGTCGCCAGCGCATGGATCGGCTTGTGGAACGCCGATGCCCTGTTCGGTGCAGCCGAAGCACGGGTGGCCGATGCCTACCGGCCAGGAGCCGAAGCCGACATCGCCGAAGCCGATGGCCGGGCAGTTGGCGTAGGTCTCCGGGCCCTTGCAGCCGATCTTGTACAGGCAGCAGCCCTGGCGGTGGCCGAGATCGCCGAATTCCAGCGCGAAGCGGCCGGCGTCGAAATGCGGCCGGCGCTCGCAGTTCTCGTGGATCAGCCGGCCATAGGCGAATTTCGGCCGGTTCTTGCTCGTCGAGTTCGGGCGGCTTGCCGAAGGTCAGAAGGTACAGAACGGTGGAAAGGAAATTGTAGGGATTGGGCGGACAGCCCGGGAATGTTGATCACGAGTCTTGCCGGGCACGATGTCCTGCGTGGGCTTCGCGCCGGTCGGATTGGGATCGGCCGACTGAATGCCGCCCCACGACGCGCAGGAACCGATCGCGATGATCGCCGCCGCGCCTTCGGCCGCTTCGCGAACGCTGCTCCGATCTGCGTCTTGCCGCCGACCTTGCAGTAGATGCCGTCGTCCTTGGTCGGCGTGCCGCCCTCGGTCACCAGGATGTACTTGCCCTTGTTCTCCTGCATGATCTTCTGCTTGTGCGCTTCCGCCTGATGGCCGGCGCCCACGCACAGCGTCTCGTGATATTCGAGCGAGATGAGATCGAGGATCAGGGTTTCGAGCGTCGGATGTTCGGCGCGCAGCAGCGACTCGGTGCAGCCGGTGCATTCCTGGCCGTGCAGCCAGATCACCGGCGGACGCGCTTGCGTTGCGGCGGCCTCCGCCATGCGCAGGCCCGCGGCCTGCGACAGGCCCATCGTGGCGGCGACCCCGGCGCAGAACTGGGTGAATTCGCGGCGGTTCATGCCGCCGATGGTGATGTCATTCGAGGGGAGAGCGAGATCGTTGGCGCGCAAAAGCGGGGCCGAAAGCATTCTTCGCCCTCCAAAAGAAGCGGGGTAGCTGGACGTTTCCCTGAGGATTATGCGTTTTGTGCAATGCTATTATGCGAATTCTGCACGCACCTTGCGGTAGATCAAACGGCGTTATTAAACTTCTTGCTATGCAATTATCAGGCATTATTCCGGCGTGTTTGCGCGCCGCAATGGCCTTGCGCGATGTTGTTCGGGCATTCGGCGACGCGCCGACCAGAGGGTCTGGACCGGACATGCGATCGCGGCATGCCGACCGACCTTGCAGGTTTGCGCTTGCATGCTCCGGTGGCGGGAGGGGTCATGAACAGTCGAGCTGTCGCGCTGGGCGCGGGCGCCTTGACGGCGGTCGCAGTCGCGGCGCTCATCGCCGTCCAGGCCAGGCACGGATTTGATTTGCAGGTCCAGGCGAAAACCTTCGGCCCCAGCAACGAGACCTTCGCATTCACCGCCGACCCGACCGGACGGGCCGGTCCGGCGAACGACTGCGTCGTCTGCCATAGCCTCGAGAAAAACGGCCCGTTGCGGTCTGCTCCCAGCCTGTGGGGAATTGTCGGCGCCCCCAAGGCGCGCGCCGACTGGTTTTCCTATTCGCTCGCACTGCGCAAGACGGGCGGCGTGTGGAGCGAGGCCGAACTCGACCGATACCTCGCCAAGCCGGGCGGCTTTATTCCCGGCACATCGAAGACGCTGCCGCCGATCGAGGATGCAACGCGCCGCCAGAACCTGATTACCTACCTGAAGACTTTGCGGGGCTAGCGGCGACGTTCTAACGCTTCATCCCAATTGGCGCGCTCCTGTCCCGGGCGCAGCAAGCCGCCGCTCACTCGTCCGCGAGCGGGTGCAGATCGCGCACGAGGCTCTTCAGGCGCTCCTCCAGCACATGCGTGTAGATTTGCGTCGTCGAGATGTCGGCGTGGCCGAGCAGCGTCTGCACGGAGCGCAGGTCGGCGCCGTTCTGCAGGAGATGGCTCGCGAAGGCGTGGCGCAGCACGTGCGGGCTCAATTTGTCCGACCGCAGTCCGGCCGCGACGGCGAGCCCCTTCAGTTCGCGCGCGACATGCTGACGGGTGATGTGTCCGCTTCCGCCGAAAGAAGGAAACAGCCATTTCGATTCGTTCTTCCTGCCCGCCTCCGCCAGACCGGCGCCGTAATCGCGCATCGCGGCTTTCGCCGCCTCGTTGAGGATGACGAGCCGCTCCCGTCCGCCCTTGCCGCGCACGACCAGCATGCGCTCGTCGCGCCGCGCGGCCGAAGACGGCAGGGCGATCAGCTCGGAAACGCGCAGGCCGGTCGCATAGAGCACCTCGATCAAGGCGACGAGGCGCAGCGCGCGCAGCCGTTCCATCGGCGTATTGGGCGGCTTGGCCGCGCCTTCGCGCGCCGCGCCGAGCAGCCGGTCCACGTCCGCGACGGAAAGGACCTTCGGCAGCGCGCGACCGCGCTTGGGCCCTTCGATCGGGGCGGCGGGGTCGTCCTTGCGATGCCCCTCCGCATAGAGGAAGCGATAGAGCTGGCGGATCGCCGAGAGGCGCCGCGCGACCGAACTGCTCTTGTAGCCGCGCTCGGCGAGCCGGCCGAGATAGGCGCGCAGATCGGCGTTGCCCGCCGTCGCGACCGCGCCGCCGCTTTCCTTGAGAAAGGCCGAGAGATCGTGCAGGTCGCGGGCGTATGCGGACAGCGTGTTGGCGCCCAGCGCCGCGCTCGGCCGCGATCATGTCGAGGAAAAGCTCGATGAACCTGTCCGCCGAGGGCGCCGGCCGCGTCATGCGCGTTCGTCAGCGTTGTTTCACGAATTTGTCCTGCGGAACCGTCACGGTGATCTCGCGCGGCTTGAGATCGACCAGGGTGGTGAGCGCAAGCATGCCCGCATAGCCGAGGCCTGCGATGATGGCGAGAACCGTGAGAAGGCGGAAAAGGCTAGGCATGGTCTCCTTGCGACGCCGCGTGCCGGATCCAACTGGCGCGAACACGACCATGTCGACGGCGCAATGGCAAGGGCTTCCAAAGCCTATGCCGGCGCGCCCGGGGACGGACGGGCGAACGGCAGGGTGACCCTGAAGCAGCTCGGCGCCTCGAAGGCGGCCTCTGCCACGGCATCCCCGCCATGCAGCCGCGCGATCTGGCGAACCAGCGACAGGCCGAGCCCGGCGCCCTTTGGGTCGCCGGCGAGGCGGTAGAACGGTGCAAACACCTGCTCGCGCTGCGCCGGCGGAATGCCGGGCCCGGCATCGATCACCTCGAGCGCCGCGCCATCGCCCGCGCGGCGGAGGCGGACGGTCACCGGCGGCTTGCCATGGCGCTCGGCGTTTTCGAGCAGGTTGCGGATCATCCGGCGCAGCAGGCGCGGATCGCCGCGGATCGCGACCGGCTCGCCCTTGAGTTCACAATCATAGCGGGCGCATTCCTCGGCGGCGAGCGCGAGCAGATCGACCTCTTCGCTCGTCGGCAGCGCGCCGATCGCCTCGATCCGGCTCGCCAGCAGGATTTCGTCGATCAGCCCGTCGAGCTCGGCGATGTCGCACTTCAGATCGGCGGCGTATTTCGGGTCGGGCTTGCGTTCCATCAGCTCGATGCCGAGCCGGATGCGCGACAGCGGCGTGCGCAGTTCATGCGAGGCGTTCGCGAGCAGCATCCGATGGGCGGAGACGAGCTCCTCGATGCGCCCGGCCGCGCGATTGAAGCTCTCGGCAAGCTGCGCGACCTCGTCGCGGCCTTCGATCTTCACCCGCGTGGACAAGTTGCCCGCGCCGAGCGTCTCGACGCCGGCCTGCAGCGTCTCCAGCCGACGGGTGAGGCCGCGCACCACCGGGAAGGCGCAGACCGCGACGGCAAGCGCGATCACGCCGAGAAACAGCACGAGGCCGATCGCCGGGTTGCGGTGCCGCCCGGGCGCGCGCACCACCACCCAGCGCTGATCGGGCAGCCGGAAGCTCCAGGCCGGGCCTCCCGGGCCGTGAACCCAGCCGCCCTCATCCATACCCGACGGCGGCGGCAAGGGACGCCCGGTGAAGGCGATCGGCCGCAATTCGGAATCGAACAGAGCAAGGTCCGCGCTGACCTGTTCCGCCAGCCGATCGAGCGCCCGCTGCTGCACGGCGGCGGGCGCATCCGCCGGCGGCAGCGCCGTTCCCGCGAGTTCGCCCGCCATCTCCAGCACCTGCCCGAACGGCGACGTCGCCGAACCGAGCCGCCACAGCCCGCCGGCGATCACGACGACGAGCAGCAGCGTCGCCACAATCGTGAGATAGATTTTCTGGTAGAGCCGTCGCATCCGGTCCGGTCACAACGGCTGTTCGCCTCTCCCCGCCGGGGAGAGGCGTGGGTGGATCGAGCGCGACAGCCTCGGCTCGAAGACGCGTATTGCAGCCACCGCCGGCTCCCTTTGGGTTGCGAGGTCCCCCATAGCGCCTAGTCCTGCGCCTTGGCGAAGACATAGCCCGCGCCGCGCACGGTGATCACCCGGCGCGGCTTCTTCGGATCGTCCTCGATGGCGGCGCGGATGCGCGAGATATGCACGTCGATCGAGCGGTCGAAGGCGTCGAGCCGCTCGTTCTTCATGTGATCCATGATCGCTTCGCGCGACATGACGCGGCCGGCATGCCGGGCAAGCACCAGAAGCAGGTCGAATTGATAGCCCGTCACGCCGCGCGCCTCGCCGTCGAGCCGCACCTGCCGCGCGCCCACATCGATCTCCAGCCGGCCGAAGCGCATGAGTTCGGCGTTCTCCTCGCCGCCTTTGGAACGCCGCAGGATGGCGCGCAGCCGCGCCAGAAGCTCGCGCGGCTCGAACGGCTTCGGCAGGTAGTCGTCCGCGCCGATTTCGAGACCGACCACCCGGTCCATGGCGTCGCCGCGCGCGGTCAGCATCAGGATGGGCGTTTGCGCCGCGGCGCGGATCTTGCGGCAGACTTCGAGCCCGTCGATGTCGGGCAGCATCAGATCGAGGATCAGCGCGTCGAATTCCTCCCGGCCATGCAGGAGGAGACCGGCCCGACCGGTCGGCGCGATGGTGACGGAGAAGCCGGACTCGCCGAGATAGTTCTTGACCATCTCGGCGAGCCGGACGTCGTCCTCGATCAGGAGAAGGCGTTCGCTCACGACGCCATATTAGCCGCGCGACCAGCCGCGCCAACCGCCCCCTGACGGCAGCATGCCCTCGAGCTTGCGGCGCTGTTCGGGCGTGAGCACATCGGCGGCGTCGGCCGCCGCCTGGGTGAAGCGCTTGCTGAGCGCGTCGGCGGTCGCGATCTGCTCGGCGCGCAGCTTCTCGATCGCCGCCCGGTCGACGGTCTGGCCGAGCAGGAGGTCGCGTGCCTGCTGCCGCGCGGCAGACAGCTTCTCCCGCATCGGAACCAGCTCCTTGACCGCGGTCTTCACGATGCCGCGCAGCTTCTCCTGCTGCTCCGCGGTGGCGTCGACCTCGACCGAGAGATGCCGGATCATGCGGTCCGCCCGCTCCTCGGCGCGCGCGGGATCGAACCCGCCGGGTCCGCCGCGCCAGAAGCCGGGACCGTGGCCGAAGCCGGGGCCATGCCCGAACGGGCCTCCGAAGCCCTGGCTGAACGAGGTCGTGGCGAATGCGCCAACGCCGGCGACGCCGAGGCCAAGCGCAAGGACGACGGCTATTTTTGCGAGCCTGCCGGGCCGCGCCGCCGCGGGCGTGGTCACGGGGGAGGCTGGGGTCCGATCGCTCATGGAAGTCTCCTTTTGAAACTGGCGGCTGCAAAGCCACCGCCCCAATCTGGGGGACGGCCGTTTCGGGGGCTTCTCGCGCGTGTAAAGTTTTGTAAAGACGTATTGGCCGTCCCACGGCGCAGCGGCTCGCGGGTGCGGCAATCAGTGATATGGTGGTCGCGCGCCACGAGCCCTTAGCCAGAACCCGGAATGCCCGACCTGTCTTTGCGCAAGCTGACCGAGCTGTCGCCGCTCCCCACGGCTCTCGCCGCGGCGCTCGGAACGCGCTCGATCGTGCTTGTCGGCATGATGGGCGCGGGCAAGTCCTCGATCGGCCGCCGTCTCGCGAAAAAGCTGGACCTCCCTTTCGTCGACGCCGACGCCGAGATCGAGCTCGCGGCCGGCATGCCGATCACCGACATATTCGAACATCACGGCGAGGAATGTTTCCGGTCCGGCGAGGCGCGGGTGATCGCGCGCCTGCTCGATCAGGGACCGGCGGGTGCTGGCAACCGGGGGCGGCGCCTTCATCAATCCGGCGACGCGCGACCTGATCGGCGAGAAGGGCATATCCGTCTGGCTCAAAGCGGAGCCGGACGTCTTGCTGCGGCGAATCAAGCGCCGGTCCGACCGGCCCCTGCTGCGAACCCCCGATCCGGCGGCGACGCTGAAGCGGCTGATCGAGGAACGCTATCCCGTTTACACCGAGGCCGACGTGACCATCCATTCGCGCGACGTGCCGCATGAAATCATCGTCGATGAGATCATCGGCGCGATCGCCGCACGGCTCGGCCTCGTGGCTGCGGCCGCACAAGGGCCGCTCCCATGACCGCACCGCTGCGCCCGCGCGAACCGATCCGCGTCGAGGTGGCGCTGGGCGAACGCGCCTATGACATCGTCATCGGCCGCGGCCTCATCGCCTCGATCGGGGCCCGCATCGCGGCCCTCAAGCCGGGGGCGAAGGCCGCCATCGTCAGCGACGCGACCGTCGCCGCCTTGCACCTTCCGACCGTCAAGGCGACGCTCGATAGCGCCGGGATCGAAACGACGAGCATCGTCGTCGCAGCGGGCGAAGGCGCGAAGAGCTTCGCGGTATTCGAGCGGGTGTGCGAGGGCCTGGTCGAAGCGAAGATCGAGCGCGGCGATGTGGTGGTCGCGCTTGGAGGCGGCGTGATCGGCGACCTCGCCGGCTTCGCCGCCGCCGTCGTGCGTCGCGGGCTCGACTATGTTCAGGCGCCGACCACCTTGCTCGCGCAGGTCGATTCCTCGGTGGGCGGCAAGACCGCGATCAATTCGCGGCTGGGCAAGAACCTGATCGGCGTTTTCCACCAGCCGATCCTGGTGGTGGCCGACACGGCGCTGCTCGATACGCTCCCTGCCCGCGAGTTCCGCGCCGGCTACGCCGAAGTCGCAAAATACGGCCTGCTCGGCGATGCCGCCTTCTTCGCCTGGCTCGAAGCGAACGTCGCGGACGTGTTCGCCGGAGGCGCAAGCCGCGAGCAGGCGATCGCCACGAGCTGCCGGATGAAGGCGGAGGTCGTCGCCCGCGACGAACGCGAAGCGGGAGAGCGCGCCCTGCTCAATCTCGGCCATACATTCGGCCATGCGCTCGAAGCCTCGGCGGGTTTCTCGGGCCGGTTGCTGCATGGGGAAGCCGTCGGCTTCGGGATGGCGCTCGCCTTCCAGTTCTCGGCGCGGCTTGGCCTCCTGCCGCAAGCCGACGCCGAGCGCGTCGAGCGTCACCTGGCGAAGGTCGGCCTGCCGACGCGTCTCTCCGACATGCCCGGCGGCTGCCCCGACGCAGACCGGTTGATGGAGCTCATGGCGCAGGACAAGAAGGTCAGGCGCGGACGGCTCACTTTCATCCTGGCGCGCGGGATCGGCGCGGCTTTCATCGCTCCCGACGTCGACGCCGGCGACGTCCGCGCCTTTATTGCCGAGAAGCTCGCCGGCCGATGTTGACCGAAGACTGGCTTTCGCTCGTCGTCATCCTGATCTGCTTGGCGCTGGCGTTCTTTTTCTCCGCAAGCGAGACGGCGCTCACCGGCTTTTCCCGAGCCCGCATGCTGCGTCTGGAAAAGACCGGCAACACCCGCGCCGCGCTCGTCAACCGCCTCATCGAGCGGCGCGAGCGGATGATCGGCGCGATCCTCACCGGCAACAATGTCGTCAACATTTTCGCATCCGCGCTGATCACCGGAATCCTGCTCGCCTGGCTGGGCGATGTCGGCGTTCTCTACGCCACCGCGATCATGACGGTGATCACCGTCGTGTTCACCGAGGTGCTGCCGAAGACGCTGGCGATCAATGCGCCGGATCGCGTCGCGCTCCTGGTGGTCCGGCCGGTTTCGCTGGTGGTGCGCCTGCTCGGACCGATGCTCGTGGGCATCGAGGCGACCGTTCGGTGGATTCTCGGCGCATTCGGCGTGAATGTCGCGGTCGACCCGGCCTTTCTGTCCGCGCACGAGGAGCTGCGCGGCGCCGTCGATCTCCTGCATCGCGCGGGCAGCGTCGAGAAGACCGACCGCGACATGCTCGGCGGACTGCTCGATCTGCGCGAACTGACGGTCGCCGACGTCATGATTCATCGCACCGATGTCGTCACGGCGAACGCCGCCGATCCGCCGCCCAAAATCCTGGAAGAGGTTCTGTCGCGGCCGGTCACCCGTCTCCCGCTGTGGCAGACGACGCCCGAGAACATCGTCGGCATCCTGCACGTGCAGGACCTGTTCCGGGCGATGCACGCGGCCGGCAGCGATGCGGCGAAGATCGACGTGATGACGCTCGCGCGGCCGGCCTGGTTCGTGCCCGAGACGCGGCCGCTCACCGAGCAGCTCAAGGCGTTTCGCCGGCGCAAGACGCCCTTCGCCGTGGTCGTCGACGAGTACGGCGAGATGATGGGAATCGTCACGATCGAGGACATTCTGGAGGAGATCGTCGGCGATATCGCCGACGAGCGCGACGTGCAGGTCGCAGGCGTGCGGCTGTTGCCGGACGGCTCGGTCAATGTCGACGGCGGGGTGCCGATCCGCGATCTCAACCGCGCCATGGACTGGAACCTGCCCGACGACGACGCAACCACCATCGCCGGCCTCGTCATTCATGAAGCGCGATCGATCCCGGAGCCCGGCCAGAGCTTCACCTTCCACGGTTTCCGCTTCCAAATCCTGCGCAAGCAGCGCAACCGCATCACCTCGCTGCGCATCACGCCGCTGATCCGTCGTCTGCCGCCGCCGCGGTCGGCCTGACAGAACTTCCCCGACCATGGGTGGGAAATGGTGGCGACGCACGCCGAGGAAGAACACATCGTGGTCTGGCGCGCGGCTCTGTCGGCGCTGTGCACCGGCCTGATCGGGATCGGCTTCGCCCGCTTCGCCTATACGCCGCTGATTCCGGCCTTGGTCGCCGAGCAGTGGTTTTCGCCGGCGCAGGCGGCCTATCTCGGGGCGGCCAATCTCGCGGGCTATCTCCTGGGCGCGCTGCTCGCCGGGAAGATGACCGCAATCGCTTCCGGCGTCAGCGTGCTGCGCGCGATGATGCTCGTTGCGACCGCCTCGTTCTTTGCCTGCGCCTTTCCCCTGCCCTTCGCGTGGTTCTTCGCCTGGCGCTTCGCTGCGGGTTTCGCCGGCGCCGTGCTGATGGTGCTTGCCGCGCTCGCCGTTCTGCCGCATGTGCCGGCGGGGCAGCGCGGCCGGGTCGGCGGCGCGATCTTCACCGGCGTCGGCCTCGGCGTCGCCGCGTCCGGGACCCTCGTTCCCTTGCTGATGCGGCTCGGCTTGAGCGAGACCTGGCTCTGCTTCGGGTTCGTCTCGCTTATCCTGACGATGGTGGGGTGGACCGGCTGGCCGCGCGATCACGCGCCGCGCCCCGGCGTCGGACCTATCCCCGCGGCCGGACCGAAACCGCGCTTCAGCCGTGCGCTCTGGGTGCTTTGCGCCGAATACGCGCTCAATGCTTTCGGCCTCGTCCCGCACATGGTGTTCCTGGTCGACTTCATTGCGCGCGGGCTCGGACGCGGGCTGGAAGCCGGCGGGTTCTATTGGACGATATTCGGTCTCGGGGCCGTCGCGGGTCCGCTGCTTGCGGGAGCGATCGCCGACCGCGTCGGCTTCCGGCGAACGCTGCGGGCGGCGTTGCTCGTGCAGGCTGTGGCCATTGCTCTCCTTGCAGTTTCGGACCGGCCGGCCGCACTCCTGACATCGAGCGCCGTGGTCGGCCTGTTCGTCCCGGGCGTGGTGCCGCTGGTGCTTGGCCGCATGCACGAACTGGTGCACGACGCGCGCGCGCGCCAGGCGGCGTGGAGCTGGTGCACGACCGCCTTCGCTATCGGTCAGGCGGTCGCAGCGTACGGCTTTTCCTATTTGTTCGCGCAGACTGGCGGGGCCTACGCCCTGCTGTTCGCGTTGGGCGCGGCGGCGCTGCTCATCGCCTTTGTCCTCGATGTCGCCCAAGGCGCAGAGGGGCCGCGCTAGTAGTGTTGTGGAATTGACGCTCGCCCTTTCAGCGATTTCGCTTCGACCTCGCCGGGATGAATTCGGCCCGCGCATTCCGCATCTCGATTCCGTATTGCGGAATTCACTGTCGCGCGCATCGACCCGACCTCGCCGCCTGGCTGACCGGAGGTCGCGCAAAGGCCCATCATTGCCCGCAACGGAAACCCTTGCCACAAGCGGCAAAGGGCAATCGCCGCCGCTCCGAGCGGCATGGGCCGCTAAGGCTCGATGTGCAGCTTCCGATTGAACATGGCCACGGCGGCGGGAGGCGCGCCGTTGCAAGAGCCTCGGGGCGCACAGCGAGTTACAGGCCGGGTAACGCTAGCGGCGCGCCGCAGAGGTTTCGCGCGGGAGCGCCGTAGGGCTAGTCACTGCTGCTTAGCACGCGCTTTCCGCGGCCGGCGCGCCGCCTTTTCAATGAGGAAATCCTCCAGCGTCTTGCCTTCCTTCAATGCGGCGGAAAGCCAGCGCGGCTGCGCGCCGCGTCCGGCCCAGGTTTCTCCCTCGGGGCCGCGGTATTTGGGAGGGACCTTGCGGCCTTTCATGGCGCTCGTCCGGCGCGAATTGCCGGCGCCCCGTGCAGCCCCACCGCCGCGCGGGCCGCGTCTATTGTCGGATCCAAGGAGAGAAAGCTGCTTCTCCAGATCGCGTCGCTTTTCGATTAGGCGCTTATCTATCTCGCCGCGCAGGGCCAGCAATGCGTCTACATCGAGGGTTTTGATATTAATGCCGGCCATATCGGCCTCCATGAATCGGGGGTGATGTGTGCATATACATCTATCGAGCGGTTTTCGCAAAGCGAGATAGACCGAGCAAGGTTGTAATCAACAAAAGGTTCACGCCCTGGATCAATTTCCGTTTCGTTCCGAGATTGTTCGCCTTCCTTATCTTTTCTTCTTCGACCTTTCTCCGGCGGCTTGTTATTTTCGTCCAACCCCCGATCTCATGTTCTTTGGCGGCCGATCAGAAAACGCATAAGCAACAAACCTTGCAGGGAGAAACGATGAAGCGCCGAGACCTTCTCAAGGGCGGGCTCAGCCTGCCGCTTTTGTCCGCTTCAGCGCTGGAATGGGCCACGCCCGTATTGGCGCAGCAGGATTGGCCCACGCGCGCCATCACCATGATCGTACCGTTCCCGCCCGGTGGGCAGGCGGACCTGGCGGCACGCCCGATCGCAGCCGCGCTCGATAAAATACTCGGCCGTCCCGTCGTCGTCGACAATCGGGCCGGCGGCGGCGGCGGTTCGGTCGGCAATGCGGCCGCCGCCCGCGCCAATCCCGACGGCTACACATTGCTGCTGACGTTGTCCTCGCTCGCGGTGCTTCCCGAGGCCGATCGCCTGTTCGGGCGCCAGCCTACCTACGAGGTCGCGCAGCTTCTCCCGATCGCGCGCATTCTCGCCGATCCGACCATGCTCGCCGTGCCGGCGTCGGCCCCGTGGAAAACGCTGCGCGACTTCGTCGAGGACGCCAAGAAACGGCCGGGCGAAATCCCCTACGGCTCATCGGGCCCCTATGGCACGCTGCATGTCGCGATGGAGATGTTCGCCGCCTCGGCGGGAATCAAGCTCCTGCATGTGCCGTTCCGCGGCGCCGGACCCGCCCTGACCGGTCTGCTCTCCCAATCGGTGGAAGCGCTCGCCTCTGCGCCCGGCGTGCTGAAGCCGCAGGTCGAGGACGGCAAGCTGCGCATTCTCGCCTGCTGGGGCGCCGAGCGGGTCGCGAGTTTCCCGGATGTCCCGACCTTCAAGGAGCTCGGTTATCCCGACGTGGAGTTCTATATCTGGGCCGGCGTGTTTTCGCCGCGCGGCCTGCCGGATCCGATCACGTCCCGCTTGCGCGCGGCGATCGGCGAGGCGATGCGCAGCCCGGAGGTGATCAGGACGTTCGAAACCGCCGGCAGCCCCCCCGCCTATCAGGACGCGCCCGAGTTCGCGCGCTTTGTCGAGACGGATAGCCAGCGCCTCATCGCCGCAGTGCAAAAGATCGGCAAAGTCGGTTAAAGCGCACCTGCATCCGATCCTTAGTCGAGCTTGGGACCGACCCGATGAAGTTTGCCACTTTCTCCCTCCGCGGAACCAGTCGGGTCGGCATTGTCGACGAAGCCCGCGGCCGCATTCGGCCGGTAAGCGGCGTCGGCGACATGCTCGACCTGATTGAAAGCTACGATGAGGTCGCGCCGCGCCTCGCAAACGGCGAAGACGACCTATCGCTCGCGGACGTCAAACTGCTTGCCCCGATACCATTGCCACGCCGCAACATCTTCTGCGTCGGAAAGAACTACCGCGACCACGCCGTGGAGTTCTCGCGCAGCGGCTTCGAGGCGGGCGCGGCGAAAGGGGCGGAGATCGACGAGTATCCGGCGGTGTTCACCAAGCCGCCCAGCGCCGTGATCGGCCCGGAAGCGACGGTTCAGCTTCACCCGCAGGCGACGTCGAGCGTCGACTACGAGGCGGAGCTGGCGGTTGTGATCGGCGTCCGTGGCCGCGACATCGACAAGGAAGACGCCTTGCGCCACGTCTTCGGCTACACCATCGTCAACGACGTGACCGCGCGCGATCGCCAGCGCAAGCACAAGCAATGGTTTCTCGGCAAAGCCCTCGACACCTTTTGCCCGATGGGCCCCTGGATAACGACCGCCGACGAGATCGATCCGCAAAACCTCGCCGTGAAATGCTGGGTCAATGGCGAACTCCGACAGAACGGGAATACACGCGATCTGATTTTCGACATACCGAGCCTGATTGCGATCATCTCCGCGGGGTTGACGCTCGTGCCCGGCGACATCATCGCCACCGGGACGCCGGCCGGCGTCGGCATCGGCCGCGATCCCCCGCTTTTCTTGAAGGATGGCGACGTCGTTTCCATTTCGATCAGCGGAATAGGAACCTTGACAAACCCCTTCGCCTGAGCGTCGCCGGCGCTCGCGTTCCCTTGATGCGCCGGTTCGGATGAACGGACGGGCTCCGTCGCTCGGGCGCGACGTCCGCGCACGCAAGCCAAAAATTGCGGCTCGCCGCCGCGACAACCGGCTATCGGCGGACCCGTTCTATCTGTAAGGAGGTGCTCAGAAGACAATCATCGGGGGCCTTGCTGCGTGATGCTGTCGAGCGATCATCCCCAGCGGTTCGAGCTGAACAACGAGGTTCACGCCCGCCCGCCCGTGGCGCTGAGCGCGCCAGTAAGCATCTCCTATATTGCGCTGTTCTCGAACTGGTCGCAGCGCGAGCAGGAGCAGCAAGGCGTCGCCGAGCTCGCCCGCCGCTTCGGCGCGCCGGCGCCCTGGCCGGACGGGAATCACTTCAGCGCCGACCTCGGTCCGTTCCGCTTGGTTTGGGAGCGGCACACCGAATTCGCGCGCTACACCTTCATCGCCCCGAGCGCAGGCGACGATCCGTTCGCCGAACCCGCGATTTCTCATCTGCCGGCCAAATGGATCGAGACCCGGCCGGGCGAAATCATCGTCGCCGCGCACGCCGCGCTGATGCCTGGCGACCACCCGCTCGATCTCGACGGCGTCTCGGCGCGCCTGTTCCAGGGCAATGCGCTCGTGGGATCGGCGTTGTCGGGCGGCGCCGGCCTGGCATTGACCGATTTCCGAGTGAGAAGCGACGGTTTCAGCCGGATACTCGTTCAGGACCGCAGCATGACCCCGCTGGAGGCCGGGCGCATGGTGCAACGGCTGCTGGAAATCGACACGTATCGGATGCTGGCGCTCCTGGCGCTGCCGATCGCGCGCGAGCTTGCGCCGTTTTTGAGTGAGCGAGAGCGCGATCTGGCGCAGATCACCGACGCGCTCATCCAGGCGAAGGAAGCGGACGAGCCTGTGCTTCTCGATCGGCTGACGCTGTTGGAGGCCGAGATCGACAATCGTGACGCCGCCAATCATTTCCGCTTCAGCGCAGCCAAGGCTTATTACGCTCTCGTGCAGCGGCGCATCGATGAGCTGCGCGAGGAGCGGATCGAGGGTCTGCAGACCTTCCACGAGTTCACGGAGCGGCGCTTGGCCCCGGCCATGAACACCTGCCGCGCAGTGGCCGAGCGTCAGGATGCGCTTTCCCGCCGCGTGGCGCGGGCGACCCAGTTGCTGTCCACCCGGGTCGACATTACCCGCGAGCGCCAGAACCGCGCGGTGCTCGAATCGATAAATCGACGCGCCCAGCTGCAGCTGCGCCTCCAGAGCACGGTGGAAAAGCTTTCGATCGCCGCCGTGACCTATTACGTCGTCGGGCTGATCGGCTACGCGGTGAAAGGGCTGTCCATAGGCGGGCTGAAACTCAGTCCGGAACTGGCGATGGCCGTCAGCATTCCGGTGGTCGCGGCCTTGGTTTGGCTCGGAATGCGCGGGCTGCGCAAGCGGGTGGCGCTGGAAGAGGATTAGGCGTTCGGGCGCGGGGCTTCCCCGGCCGGCGGCCGGAAAAGCCCGCCCGGCGCTCAGCGCCGCAGCAGGACTCCCTCCTGGCACTCGATGCTCCAGGCGAACCCGTCGGGGGCGAAGGCGAGCCTGATCTTCGTGTCGGGGGTTTCCGATGCGATGTGGGTAAGGAGCTTGTGGCCGAACCCCTCATGCGTCGGCGGCTCGACCAGGGGACCGCCCCGCTCCTGCCAGGAGAAGCGGAACTTCTTCGGCGTCTGCAGGTCGTCGATGTCCCAGCGGATGACGATCTGTCCGTCGGGAGACGACAGGGCGCCGTATTTCATCGCGTTGGTCGCGAGTTCGTGCAGGGCGAGACTGATGTTCTGCGCCGCGTCGGGATTGAGCATGATCGGCGGACCGGCGGCGTCGACGCGCGATGTGGGATCGTCCATGAACGGTTTCAGCTGCGCGGACACCAGCGCTTCGATGGAAGCGCCCTCCCAGCCCTTCTCGACCAGCAGGTCGTGACAGCGGGCGATCGCCAGCAGCCGATTCTCGAAGTTCTTCTGAAACTCGCCGAAGCTGGTCGCCCGGCGCACCGTCTGGTTGGCGATGGCGAGAACGACCATCAACAGATTTTTCGAGCGGTGCGACAGCTCGTTCATGATGAAGCGGATATGCTCCTCATTGCGCTTGCGCTCGGTGATGTCGATGATGGAGCCCGCCACCAGCATGCGTTCGCCCGAGCGGAACGGATTGAGGCCGATCTCGATGGGAAATTCGGTCCCATCCTTGCGCAACCCGTAAAGGTCGCGCCCCTTTCCCATCGGCCGCGTCGTGGGACAGTTGACGAAGGCCGCGCGCATCATCGGGTGCGCTGCGCGAAACCGCAGCGGAATCAGGACTTCGACGCTTCGCCCGATCAGTTCTCCGCGCGGGTAGCCGAACAGCTTTTCAATTTGCTTATTCGCGAAGGTGATGACGCCGTCCTGATCCGTCACGATCATGCCATTCGGCGCCGCCTCAAACAGAAGGCGAAGCTCGTAATCGCTGTGATCGTAGTTGATCATGGGCACCCTCACTTGACGAAGAATTGAACGATGTAAGCACAGCAGTCGTTAGTGGACCAAACACGGTCGCGTGACCGCCTGAGCAAGCCTCGTCTTTCAGGACCGACTTTAGCGGGAAGTTGCGACAGAAAACAGAAAGATTTTCCCCAGGGTGAACTTGTCCAGCAGCGTATTTTGCCGCTGCGAATTCCTTCGAGACCTTCACGCCTTCCCGTAAACGGGCGCGACGGCCCCGCGCGCCACCTTGTGGGCGGGCGACGCGAAAAAGAGATTGTCCGGGCGATGTCCCTTGGAAGGATGATCGAGACCGCGCAACCGACGTGGAGCTGGAACAACCCTTGTCGGAGCCGTTCCGGCGCCTCCCGCCCGCCAAATCAAAAAAAATTTCCATTGATCCTCACGCCCTCCGTCCGCAACAAGAGAGCAGCCGGCGACCGATTGCGGAAGTTTCCATGCGACGTGGTTTTGCCCCCTGGGCCAATCCGAACGCCTATCCCATCGTGCGTTTCGACGCGGTGACCAAGCGGTTTGCGGATACGCTCGCCGTCGAGGATCTCAGCCTCGACATTTACGAGGGCGAGTTCTTCGCCCTGCTCGGGCCGTCGGGCTGCGGCAAGACCACGCTTCTGCGCATGCTGGCGGGCTTCGAGCGCCCGGACGAGGGCCGCATCCTGCTCGCCGGCGAGGACATTGTCGACGTTCCGCCCTACCGGCGGCCGGTCAATATGATGTTCCAGAACTATGCGCTGTTTCCGCATCTCAGCGTGTTCAACAATATCGCCTTCGGGCTCAAGCAGGACCGGCTGCCCAAAGGGGAAATCGCCGAGCAGGTCGGCAGGATGCTGCAGCTCGTCCGGCTCGAAGGGCTCGCCGACCGCAAGCCGCACCAGCTCTCGGGCGGCGAGCGCCAGCGCGTCGCGCTCGCCCGGTCGCTGGCGAAACGCCCGAAGGTTCTCCTGCTCGACGAGCCGCTCGCCGCGCTCGACAAGAAACTGCGGGAGGAAACGCAGTTCGAGCTGATGGAGCTGCAAGCGCGGCTCGGCACCACGTTCGTGATCGTCACCCACGACCAGGAGGAGGCGATGACGGTTGCGCACCGGATCGCGGTCATGAACCACGGACACATCGCCCAGGTCGGCACGCCGCCGCAGATCTACGAGCAGCCGAACTCGCGCTGGGTGGCCGAGTTCGTCGGCGACGTGAACCTGATCGAAGGGATGCTGGCGGCGAGCACGGACGGCGTCGTGCTCGAAGACGCGCAGGGACGCCGCTTCCGCGCCGGCGCGAGCGCGCAGGCGCAAGCGGGCGCGCATGCCGCCTTCGCGGTGCGGCCGGAGAAACTCAAGCTCGCCGCTGAAGCCGCCGGCGGACGCCCTCAACACCGTCTCCGGGCGCGTCGTCGATATCGGCTATCTCGGCGACATCTCGATCTACAAGGTGCGGCTCGACGACGGCGCCATCATGAAAGCCTCGGTCGACCAATGCCGCAAGGCTCGCCGAGCGTCCGATCGGCTGGGAAGATCGGGTGTGGCTTTCCTTCGCTCCCGAAGCCGCCGTGCTGCTGACGGGCTGACGCCTGCTCCGATTAAGCGACGAGGATGATGAAGGTCGCAGTCCCGCCACTCGTTTTCCCTCCCCTTGCGGGACGAGCGGACGCCGCCGCGCCGTTCGGCCGGCCATCGCCTGAGGCGCCATGATGCGATCGAGGACCCCCGCCAGCCGATCGGGACGATGGCTGATCGCCGCTTTGCCCTATCTCTGGCTGATCGCGTTCTTCCTCGTGCCGTTCCTGATCGTGCTCAAGATCAGCCTGTCGCAGACGGCGATCGCGCAGCCGCCTTACACGCCGCGTGCTCGATCTCGCCGCCGGATGGGCGGGACTTCGCGCCTTCCTGGAAGAGCTGTCGCTTGCGACCTACGCCCTGCTCGTCGGTGACGACATCTATCTCTCTTCCTATCTCAAGAGCCTGCAAGTCGCCGCGCTGTCGACGCTCGATTCTCGCTCGTGATCGGACTGCCGATCGCCTACGGCATGGCGCGCGCGCCGCGGCCGCGCCCAGGCTGTTCTGCTCGTGCTTGATGATTCTGCCGTTCTGGACCTCGTTCCTGATCCGCGTCTATGCCTGGATCAACATCCTGCAGCGCGACGGCCTTCTCAATGACGCGCTGCTGGCGCTCGGCCTCATCGACCCAGCCGGTCGCCTGGCTTGCGAGCGATACCGCCGTCTATATCGGCATCGTCTATTCCTACCTGCCGTTCATGGTGCTGCCGCTCTACGCGAAGCTCCAGAAGCTCGACGAAACGCCTGCTCGAAGCGGCGGCCGATCTCGGCTGTCCGCGCTGGAAGACCTTCTGTCGTCGTGACGCTGCCGCTGTCGTTGCCGGGCCTCGCCGCCGGCGCGCTGCTCTGCTTCATCCCGATCATCGGCGAGTTCGTCATTCCGGATCTGCTCGGCGGCTCGCAACACGCTGATGATCGGACAGACGCTGTGGACGGAGTTCTTCGCCAATCGCGACTGGCCGGTCGCCGTCGGCGATCGCGGTCGTGCTGCTCGCCTTGCTCGTCGTCCCGATGGCGTTATTACGAGAATCTGCAGATCGCGTCAGATCGAGGGGAGGCTGACCGTGCGGCGCCGATTCTCGCCGTTCAATCTGGTCTCGGTCGCGCTCGGACTGGCCTTCCTCTATCTGCCGATCGTGATCCTGGTGATCTATTCGTTCAACGCCTCGCGGCTGGTGACGGTGTGGGGCGGCTGGTCGCTGCGCTGGTATGCGGCGCTGCTCGAGCGACAGCGCGATGCTGGAGGCGACGGCCAATTCCCTGCTTGCATCGCGTTCGCTCTCGGCGAGCGCCGCGACCGTGCTCGGCACGCTGGCCGCGCTCGCGCTGACGCGGCTCGGCCGATTCCGCGGCCGGCTTCCCTTCGTCGCGATGGTCTATGCGCCGCTCGTCATGCCGGAGGTGATCACCGGGCTTTCGCTGCTGTTGTTGTTCGTCGCGATCGATCTCGACCGCGGCTTCTGGACCATCACCATCGCCCATACGACGCTGACTTTGTGCTTCGTCACCGTCGTGGTGCAGTCGCGGCTGGTCGGGTTCGACCGCAGCCTGGAAGAGGCGGCGATGGACCTCGGCTGTCCGCCGGTCCGCACGTTTCTGACCGTGACGCTGCCGCTGATCGCGCCGGCGATCGCTGCGGGATTCCTGCTCGCCTTCTCGCTGTCGCTGGACGATCTCGTGATCGCGAGCTTCACCACCGGGCCGGGCGCAACGACGCTGCCGATCCGCATCTATTCGGAGGTGCGCCTCGGCGTGAAGCCGGAGATCAACGCGGTGTGCACGATCTTCATCGCGTCGTCGCGATCGCGCTCGTGGCGATCGCTGCGTCGAGTCCTGACACGCCGCGCGCGAGCGGCGACAGCGCGCCTCCGCAAGCTGAATTTCGGTCAGTCGCTGCTCTGGTCGCGGCGGACGGAACAGATGAGACGATGAACCAGAGCGGGACGATCACGAGCGAGGCCGAGCGACGAGGTTCGGCAGCGCCCAGGCCACTGCCCTGGCGCATCAGTTCGCCGACCCGCTCGGGCGACAGCGCCGAATTCGGCGGCCAGCGTCTCGATGGTGATGCCGAAATGCGTGAGGATCGTCCCGACGATCAGCGAAGCGACCGCGATCTTCACCAGCGTGTGCAGAAGCCTCAGCATGCGGTCCGCGTTCCCGGCTCCGTCGTGCGGCTGATTCGTCGCCCGCAATCATAATACAGAACGCGGCGTTCAACATTTCTGCAGCGGAGAACATGCCCCGGACGTCGCGCCCACCGGCCCCGGCCGATCGCCGGAATTCAGCGCGACGGCGGTTCGCCGCTCGCGGCGTCGTCCTCGGGGGGCGGATCGAAGGGGATCGGCATGGGCCCATCGGTGCGCGGCGCGGGCGCGCGCTCCCCGATCAGGCGATCGATCGCCGATCGCACGCCGTCGCGGGCGCGCTGGTCGATGACGGCGTCGAGCAGCGGCGCGGCGGCGCCCGAGCGGCGGATCAGGACCTGGGTGTCGGGCAGCATGATCGGATCGTCCCAGGTCCCCTGCACGACGAAGGGCAGTTCGAAGGCGGGCGGCGTCTCGCCGCCGTTGAGCAGGCTCGCCGTGCCGTTGATGTCGAGATCGCGGGCCGGAATGGAGGCGCTGCCGCCGAGCGCGAGGCGGACATTGGCGCCCTCGAAGCGGCCCTCCTCGAGGCTGGCCGTGCCCTGTGAAATCCGGAGCGCGATGTTCAGCGAGTCGAACGCCGTGCGCCCGCTGCGGAAATCGGCGCTGCCGGCGAGCGGCCGGCGTTCCAGCCGACGCAGCGAGCTGCTCGACATTGAAGCCCGTCAGCGCCCCCCGGCTCCGGCCAAGGTCGCGCTGCCGTTCAGCGTCCGGGTCAGGGCCAGCACGCTGTCGCCGCAGGGCGTCGACCTCCAACGACAGATCGCCCTTGCCCTCGATCCGGCGAATGCCGAAGAGATCGGCGAGACAGGTGTCGAGATCGACATTGGCGAGATGCAGCTGCGAGCTGCAGATGCGCGCCCTCGTTCGTCTTGGCGAGGCCAAGCGAGCCGTTGATGACGCCGCTGAAGCGCCTGCGATTCGCCGACCGTGACCACGAGCCGCCGGTTGCTCAGCGTCGCGGCGACGGCGGTGCGACCGAGCCGGCTCTGCGCAGCGATGACGCGGGCCGCGGATACGCGCAGGTCGACGTCGATATCGTCGAACCAGTCGAGGGCGATCGGCATGCGGTTCCAGGCTCGCGCGTCGGCGGCGAGCAGGCGCATGGCGGAGGCGTAGGGCGTCAGGTCGAGGGTGTCGACCGCGAGCGTGCCCTGCAGGGTCCGCCGCCCGCCCGTGGCATAGGTCAGCACGCCTTCGGCGACGTTGCCGTCGAGTTCGATATTGAGGTTCGACAGCGCGATATTGCCGCCGACCACATTGGTGCTGCGCCTTGAGCGAGAAGCGCCCGAAGCCCGCTCCCCGGCATCGGCCTGCCCGAGACCCAGCGCAGCGCGCCGCGCAGCGAGGCGGCGTCGGCGGCGAGCGTGCCGTCGACCTTCAGCGCTCGGGCAGATAGCTCATGCGTGCCGTCGAAGGCGAGCTTCACCGGCGCGCCGGCGACGCGCACCTTGAGCCCGAAACGATCGCCGGCGAGCGCCGCCGGGAAATCGGCGATCGTGAGCCCGATATCGAGCGGCTCGTCGCGCCAGGCGAAGCGGCCGGTCGCCGCGAAGCCCTTCGCGATCGACGGCCAGGCGAGCGACAGCTCGACCCGCTCCAGCGTTTCGGTGCGACCGCGCACGCCGTCTTGCGGACCATCACGACGCCGTCGGTGATGCGGATTTCGGAAAACGACAGCGTCTGCGCGCTCGTCCGCTTGCCCGACGCGCACGTGCGCGCAAGCGTGTCGACAGAGGCCGACCAGTTCGAATGGCCGTCCGATGCGAATGCGATCATGATGCGCGGACGCTCGAGAGTGACGTCGGCGATGTCGATGCGGCCAATCAGCAGCGGGAGCCAGCGGACATGAGCGACCAAGCGCTCGACCGTGAGCGGAGGGTCGCGCCGGTCGGGTCGTCGCCGAGCGCTGACGTCGTTGAAGCGTCACGCGCCGGCGGGGAAACAGCGGATACCGAGACGTCGGACCGCGCACCACCGGCGTCGAGGCCGGTCACGGCCTTGATCTCCGCCTTGACCGCGTCGCTCACGGTGTCGGCCGGGATCAGATCGAGAGGCGACGGCGAGCACGAAAAGGCCCACGCCGGCGAAGGCGCCAACGGCAACTCCAACCCGTTTGAAGCCGGTGGCGAGCGCTCACGCAATGGTCCGTTTCGGCGGCGCCGGAGTACTTTATGTTCCAGCAAAGGGCGGCGGAAGTTGCGCGCGCTCTGTGACGCTTTCGTGGCCGGAAATTTGAGCCCGTCCGGGGCCGGCCTGTGGTGCAAAAACGCACGAAATGCTATTGCGCGACATGGAGGAGGGTTTCGTCATGGCTGAGGTCCCGTTGTGGATACCGTCGCCCGAGCGGGTCGCGACCAGCCAGGTGCATGGCGCTTCATCGCCGAGGTCAACCGCCGCCATGGCGTCGACTCTGCGGACCTATCGCGACCTGCATGCCTGGTCGGTCGACGCATCCCGACCGTTCTGGGAGCCTGGTCTGGGATTTCTGCGACGTGATCGGCGACAAGGGCGAGCGCCTGGTGGTCGATCACGGCAGGATGCCCGGCGCGCAGTTTCTTGCCCGACGCGACAGCTCAATTTCGCGGAAAACCTGCTCCGCCGCTCCGACGACGCCGACGCCATCGTCTTCCGCGGCGAGGACAAGGTCGACCGCGCCTGACCTGGGCGGAGCTGCAGGCGCTCGGTCTCGCGCCTGCAGCAGGCGCTGCGCGCGTCCGGGGTCGGCGTCGGCGACCGGGTCGCCGCCATGCTGCCGAACGGGCCGGACGCGGTCGCGCTGGTGCTGGCCGCCACCTCGATCGGCGCGATCTGGTCGTCCTGCTCGCCCGATTTCGGCGAGCGCGGCGTGCTCGACCGCTTCGGCCAGATCGAGCCGAAGCTCTTCGTCACCGTCGACGGCTACTGGTACAACGGCAAGCCGATCCGGCTCCTCGACAAGCTCAAGCCGATCGTGCGCGCAGCTCGGCTCGGCCGCGACCGTGCGTGATCGTCGACTATCTCGGCGAGGCCGAGGCGGTCGCGAAGGAACTGCCGCGCGCGCGTCACGCTCGACGACTTTCTGCAACCGTTCGCGCGCCCGGCCGATCGCCTACGAGCGGCTGCCGTTCGATCATCCGGTCTACATCCTGTTCTCTTCGGGCACGACCGGCGTACCGAAATGCATCGTGCACGGCGCCGGCGGCACGCTGCTGCAGCATCTCAAGGAGCACCGCTGCAGTGCGACCTGCGGCCGGGCGAGCGGCTGTTCTACTTCACCACGCTCGGCTGGATGATGTGGAACTGGCTCGTCTCCGGCCTCGCGACCGGCGCGACGCTTGCTCCTCTATGACGGCTCGCCCTTCGCGCCGACGCCGGCCGTGCTGTGGGACTATGCCCAGGACGAGCGCATGAACGTGTTCGGGACGTCGGCGAAATATATCGACGCCTGCGCCAAGGCCGACCTCGCGCCGGCGAAGCACGCATGATCTCTCCGCGCTGCGGATGATCACCTCGACCGGCTCGCCGCTGGCGCCGGAAAGCTTCGAATACGTCTATCGCGGCATCAAGCCGGACCTGCATCTCGCCTCGATCTCCGGCGGCACCGACATCGTGTCGTGCTTCGTGCTCGGCGATCCGACCTCGCCGGTGTGGAAGGGCGAGATCCAGGCCGCCGGGCCTCGGCATGGCGGTCGACGTGTATTCCGAGGACGGAAAGCCGCTGCGCGGGGAGAAGGGCGAACTCGTCTGCACGAAGCCGTTCGTCTCGATGCCGGTGATGTTCTGGAACGACCCGGACGGCAAGAAATATCGTGCGGCCTATTTCGAGCAATTCTCCAATGTCTGGGCGCACGGCGATTTCGCCGAATGGACGGAGCACGGCGGGATCATCATTCACGGCCGCTCCGACGCCACCCTGAATCCCGCCGGCGTGCGCATCGGCACGGCGGAAATCTATGCGCAGGTCGAGCAGATTCCCGAGGTGGTGGAAGCGATCTGCATCGGCCAGGACTGGGACCACGATGTGCGCGTGGTGCTGTTCGTGCGGCTGCGCGAGGGCGTTACGCTCGACGAGGCGCTCAGGGAGCGCATCAGCCGGCAGATCCGCACCGGCGCGAGCCCGCGCCACGTGCCGGCGAAGATCGTTCAGGTCAGCGACATCCCGCGCACCCGCTCGGGCAAGATCACCGAGATCGCGGTGCGCGACGTGGTGCACGGCCGCCCGGTGAAGAACACCGAAGCGCTCGCCAATCCGGAGGCGCTCGCGCTGTACGAAAACGTGCCGGACCTGCAGCGCTAGAGCAGGATGAACTGGTTTGAAATCAACCAACTCCCGCCGTCATCGCCCGCGCAAGCGGGCGATCCAGTAAACACAAATGGTTTTCGGTGATTACTAGATGCCCCGCCTGCGCGGGGCATGACCACTGAGGGTGGGATGATCGATCCAGGGAGAAATCATCACGCGCTAGGCGCCGGCGGCACGCGAGGGGCGGGCGGCGAGGAACGGCTCGGCGGTGGCAAGCGTTGACATGCCGCCCTGTCGAGGAGCGCCTCTCAATGACGCAGATCGTGACTGCTCTGTTCGACGCCTATGACGACGCTGCGGAGGCGGTTCGCCGATTGGAGGCCTGTGGAGTGTCCTATCGGGACATCAGCATTGTTTCCAATGCGGGGGACGAACGGCGCCGCGTCCAGCACGGCACGACGGACGACGCCACCAAAGGCGCGACCGCCGGCATCGGCTTTGGCGCGGCGTTGGGAGGCGGGGCCGGGCTGCTCGCCGGGCTCGGGCTCGTCGCGATCCCCGGTCTCGGGCCGATGGTCGCCGCCGGGTGGCTCGCTGCGACGATGGCGGGCGCCGCGGTGGGGGCAAGCACGGGCGGCATCGCAGGAGCCCTCATCGCCGCCGGTCTCAGCAATGAGGATGCGGAAATCTATGCCGAGGGGTTGGGCCGCGGCGGCACGATCGTCACCGCACGGATCGAGCCACACAGGCACTCCGCGGCCCGGTCGATACTCGCCGAGAGCAACGCCGTCGAAATCCGCGGCAGCGAAGACCGACATGACGCTCCCGGTTTGAATCGGTCCGCCGCGCCGACGAGCGGGGAGACGACGAGCGGGCCCTCCGCCCCCCTGATCGCAAGCGATCGCGTGCGGGGCACGTCGGTCTACGACCGGAACGGCAAGCATATCGGCGCGGTCGAACGCATGATGATCGACAAAGCCAGCGGACAGGTGGCGCATGTCGTTCTGGCTTTCGGCGGCTTTCTCGGAGCGGGAACGGACGCCGAGACGATCCCGTGGGACGTGCTGGAATATGACGCACATCTCGGGGGCTACCGGACCAGCCTGACGGAAGACCAGGTGCAAGGCCGACACCTTTAGGGTTAAGGCAGCGGCGAAACCGCGTGTCGGTGCGGCGCGGGCGGCGTCCGCAGCCGGAAGGTCAGCGGAAACGCCACGACGCACAAGAGCGCCATCAGCAGAAACGCCTGTGCGCCGAACTGCTCGTAAAGCGGACCCGACAGCAACATCGTCAAGGCAGTGGCGCCGCCCACCCCAAACGCGTAGAGCGCCTGCGCCGTCGCCGCGAGCCGCGATGGCGCGGCAACCGCAATCAGATGCATGCTGGCGAGATGCAGGAGCGCAAAGGTAAAGCCATGCAGCGGCTGCACCAGCGCGAGCACGGCGATCGCGGCGGTCTGCGACATCACGATCCAGCGGATCGTGCCGGCCACGGCCGCGATCGCGGCGGCGCCGCTCGGGCCGAAGCGACGGATCAGGCTCGGCCCGATCCAGAAGAACACGACGACCTCGGCGGCCACCGAGGCCGACCACAACAGGCTGATCGGCCCCGAGCCGATGCCGGCGGCATTCCAGCGAATGACCGCGAAAGTGTCGTGCATCGCATGGCTGCCGGAAATCAACGCGCCCACGAGAACGGTTCGCCGGAACAGCGCAATCCCGAAAAGCTCGCGCACGCCGCCAAACGCGGACAGGATTGCGTTCCGCCGCGCCGCTGGTGCGACCGGGGCGGCCGGCCCGCCTTCGATCGCTACTTGGCTTGCCGCGGTCGGCGTCGCGCCCGAGCGCGACGGACCGGGGCGCTCCTCGCCGCCCGCACACGGAAGCGCGGCGGCATCCTTCGCCCGCCGGGAGTTCAGCGAGAGTCCGGGGACCAACGGCGTGACGAGGACGGCGCAGGCCAGCAGAGCCGCATGCATCCAAACGATCGGCGACAGATCGGTCGCGCTCACGATCTGGCCGGCGACGAGCGTTCCCGCGATGAAGGCGGCGGACGCCGCGCCGCGAACCCAACCATATTCGAACCGGTTTGCCGGCGCGCGCATGGCGGCGTCGACGGCGAGCGCATCGGCCAGCGTCGTGGTGGGCGCGAGCGCCGCCGCCTGGCACATATGGATCAGAAGGAGCAGCCCGAATTCCTTGGTCGTCAACAGGCCGAGCGCAATGGCGGCGGCGCCCGCCGCGCAGATTGCGAGCGCCATGCGCAGCGCGCCCGTCATGTCCGCTGCGCGCCCGACCAAGGGGCCCGCGACCAGCCGCACCAACGTACCGAGCCCGAGCAGGAGTCCGAGTTCGCCCGGCGTCAAGCCGCGCGTTTCGAAGAATCGCGGCCAGAATGGCGAGGCCGCGCCGAAGGCGGCATACATGGTCGCGTAAAGAAGGATGAACGCCGGCAACGCGCCGAGGCGGACCGAACGCATCTGAAACCGCCACGGGTTTGGAGCGAGCTGGCTTCAGGATGTAATCAGAGCGCGGGCTTGTAGTTCCTTGGCGCGGTCGGGAGCCGCCCCGTCAGTTCTCCCCGACATAGGCCCAGCATTCCAGTTCGACCTGCGCGCCCAGCGCAAGCCCGTTCGCGCCGAAAGCCGAGCGCGCGGGCAGCCGGTCGGGATCGAAATAGGCGACATAGACCCTGTTGAAGTCCGGCCATTTGGCCATGTCGGCCAGCATCACCGTGCATTTGAACACGTCGCGGAACGTGAGACCGTTCTCCTCGAGCACCGCGCCGATATTCTCCATGGTCTGGCGCGCCTCCGCCTCCATCCCGCCGGGGACGAGTTCCAGCGTGCCGGGCTTGTTGCCGAGCGCGCCGGAAAGATAGAGCACATCGCCGACGCGCACGGCCTGGCTGAAGGGCAGCCGCAACGCCCTCGCCGCCTCGGAATTGATGAACTTCATCGCGTGTTTCCCCATGAGCCCGGAGCGCCCGAGCACAACCCGACCTTCTCTCGTCTACTCTAAAGCACAGACGCGCGGGCCGATGAAAGCGGGCGACGAGTGACGCGCTCCGGCGTCACGCCCCGGGCCGCACCGGGTCGAAGTCGTCGGCGATGCGCACCAGCCGGATCACCGGCAGCACCCCGACCAGCACGATGAGCAGGGCGGCGAGCGCGCCCTCCTCGAAGCTTCCGCGCGTCGCGAATTGATAGATGTAAGTCGAGAGCGTCTCGACATTGAGCGGGCGCAGCAAGAGCGTCGCCGGAAGCTCCTTGAGGCAATCGACGAAGACGAGCAGCGCCGCGCTGAACAGCGCCGTGCGGGTGAGCGGCAGGTACACGCTGCGCAGCACCGTGGCCGGCCGCGCGCCGAGATTGCACGCCGCATCATCGAGATCGGTCGAAATGCGCCCGAGGCCCGCTTGCGCGAACCCGGTCGGGATCGCCAGGAACCGCACCACATAAGCGAGCACGAGGGCGGCGCTCGAGCCGGCGAGCAGCAGGCCCACCCTTTCCCCGCCGAACGCGTGCGTCGCGGCATTGACCATTTCGTCGAAGGCGACCAGCGGCGCGAGCAGGCCGAGCGCCAGCACGGTGCCGGGAACCGCATAGCCGAGGCCCGCGATCGACACGCAGGCGGCGCCGAACGGGCGGCGGACGACGCGCTGGGCAAAGGCGACGCCGAAGCCGAGCGAAAGCGTGACGGCGGTGGCGGACGCGGCCAGCATGACGGTGGTCATCGCGTGCTCGAGCAGGCTCGGATCGAAGCCGACCAGAAGCTCGCGCCGGATCACCTGATTGGCGAGGAAAGAGAACGGAACGATGAATCCGAGCGCGACCGGTACGAGGCAGAGCGCGGCGGCGGCATGCCGTTTCGGCCCGCGCAGGGGAAGCCGGGCATGACGGCGCGGATCGCGATCGAGCCCGGCATATCCGCGCCCGCGCCGCGCCGCCCGTTCGAGCGCGATAAGCGCGGCCACCACGACCAGCATGACGCAGGCGATCTGCGCGGCGCCGGCAAGGCTGCCGCGATTGAGCCAGGTGGTGAAGATGGAGAGCGTCAGCGTGTTCACGCCGAGATACTCGCTCGCGCCGATGTCGTTCAGCGTTTCCATCAGCACGAGGGCGAGCCCCGCGGCGATGGCGGGACGCGCAAGCGGCAGGGTGACGTCGCGGGCGAGCCGCCAGCGGCGCGCGCCGAGCCCGCGCGCGATCTCGATCAGGGTCACGCTCTGCGTCTGGAACATCGTGCGCGCGGCGAGGTAGACATAAGGATAGAGCACGATGCCGATGACGAAGACGGCCCCTCCGAGCGAGCGGATTTCGGGAAACCAGTAATCGGCCGCCGAGCGCCAACCCGTCACGCTGCGCAGCAGCCCCTGCACCGGCCCGAGCGCGTCCAGCACGTCGACATAGACATAGGCGACGATATAGGTCGGAAAGGCGAGCGGGAGCGGCAGCAGCCAGACGAGGAGGTCGCGCCCGGGGAACTGATAGGCGGTCACCATCCACGCCGTGCCGACGCCCACGATCGCCGCGATTGCGGAAACCCCCGCCAACAGCAGGACGGTGTCGACCAGGGCGGTCGGAAGCACATAGGCGAAGAGATGCCGCCAGATATCGGCGTCACCCTGCTGCGCGATGTGAAGAAGGCTCGCCATCGGCGCGAGCGGCAGCGCGGCGACGAGGATGAGCAGCGTTATGGCGACCGGATGCGGAGGCCGCAGCCAGGCGATCCGGTGGAGCAGGTCGAATGGCGGGGCGGGCGGGTCCAAGGTTGGATCCGCCGCAGCGCCACCGGCTGATTTCCCTGCGGCCGACAAACGATTCCTCCCCCGCATGCGAGGGAGGAATCCGCGCAACGCGGCCGATGGGGGCCAACCGGTCGCGCCGCGCGCGCCGTTGAAAACGTCCCGCCGCCTCAGTTGTCAAATCCGACTTTGTCGACGAGCGTCGCGGCCTTTTTCTTGTTGTCGGCGATCGCAGCGATCGGCAAAGAATCGGCGTTCAGTTCGCCATAGCCCGCAATGGTGGGGTTGACTCCCGTCGATGCGCGCACCGGATATTCGTAGTTCAAGTCGGCGTAGAGCTGCTGCGCCTGATCGCTCATCAGCCACTCGATGAGCTTCATGGCGTTGTCCTTGTTCGGCGCGTTCTTCATGAGCACGACGCCGGATATGTTCATATGCGTGCCGCCGCCCTGGAAGGTCGGCAGGATGACCTTGGTCGCCTCCGCCCACGCTTTCTTGTCGGGCTCGCGATTGAGCATCAGCGCCCAGTAGTAGGTATTGCCGAGCCCGATATCGCATTTGCCGGCCGCGATGTCGCGCGCAACCTCGCGGTCGCCGCCCGACGGCTTCTGCGCGAGATTGGCCTTGAGCCCGGTGAGCCATTCCTCCGCCTTTGCCTCGCCATGATGCGCGATATAGGCGGCGAAGAGCGCGTTGTTGTAGATGTGCTGGCCCGAGCGGATGCAGATCTTGCCTTTCCATTTGGGATCGGACAGCTCTTCATAGCTGATCTCGTTCTGCGGCACGCGATCGCGCGCGGCGTAAACGACGCGGGCGCGGGCGGAGATTGCGAACCAGAGCCCATTCGGATCGCGGTATTGCGACGGCACCGTCTTCTCGAGCAGCTCGGACTTGATCGGCTGGGCGATTCCGAGATCGACCGCCTCCTTCAGGCGTCCGATATCGACGGTCAGAAGCACGTCGGCGGGACTGTTCGCCCCCTCGGTCGCGATGCGCTGCTCCAAGCCCGCGCTCGCGGAAATCACATTGACCTTGATTCCGGTCTCCTTGGTGAAGGCGTCGAACAGCGGCGCAATGAGCTTTGCCTCGCGATAGGTGTAGACATTCACCTCGTTCGACTGCGCGATGGCGGGACCAGCCCCGGCGGCAAGCGCGCCTGCAAGGGCGATGGCGATGGGCGCGGGCGCTCGGCTCGCGCCGGAAACTCGCCAGAAGCGTAGCGGCATGAGTCACTCCTGTTGCAACCGGCGGCTGCGCGTGGGCGCCAGCGCCTTCGATCGCAACAGCTAGGGGCCGCGCGGGAGCCCGTCAAGTCAAATATGTTATATATATCAATACGTTAGAATGCTTAAAATCTGTATTGATTGGAACGAGTCGAAAACAATCATCTTAATGCTTGATAGCGCTTGTGAATTCGCTGCGCGGCGCGCCGCAGGCATGGCCGCGTGTCATGCAGCGCGTCAACGCGCCGCCGCGCCAGCGTCCGCCAGAGCGCCGCGCGGGATGTGCTTCAGCGGAGCGTCCGCAATTTCGGCGACGAGCTTGTTGAGGATCGCCTGGCCGAACGAGGCAAAGTCCTCTGCGACGGCGACGAACGCGCCGGGTCCGCCGACCACATTGACGCGGAAATAGTTCTCCAGCCCGCCCGCGGGATTTGTGTGTTCGGCATTCCAGGACAAGGGCTGCTCGGTGAGAATGACAAGTCCATTGATGGTGACGCCCTTGCCGACGGCCTCATCGCGCGCAACCGGCGCGTCGCGTCCGGAATTGTTGGTGCCGTCGCCCGACACGTCGATTGTCCGGCGTTGCGCTTCGAACGGCGCGCGCTCGATCTGCGCCATCGCGAAATCGATTCCGCCGCTGATCGAGGTGCGATCGGCGAAGGCGCGCGGCGTTTCCGCGAGCTGGGTCGCGAACTGATTGGCGCTTTCCGTATCGTGGACGACGGTCCAATCGACCACCACCTTCTGGTTGCCTGCGCCCGACCATTCGATATAGCAGATCGCGACGCGGCCGAACCGGCCGGCCCCGATCGCCTCCAGCACGCGCGGATTGGTGATCGCGGCGGCGTAGCCTTCGCGCTGAAGCTGGAACTTCTGCGCGTCCACACTGCGCGAAACGTCGGCCGCGAGCGCAAGCAGCAAGTCCACCGTCTCGGCGCGGGCGCTGCTCGGGAAGAGTGCGGCGATCGTCAGTGCGAGCGCGGTCGCTCCCGTGCCGAGAAACTGACGGACCGTTGTCCACATTGCGGTCTCCGATCGTCCAAACGCTTTCCAAGCAGCCGGAATGGCGGCGTGCTGTGTACGATGCGCCGGAGATAACGCCGTATGCCGACGAATGATCCGTCCAAGACCGCGCCGGCGCGGACGCGCGCCCCGCGGAGCGATGCCGTCGCCGTTTGCGCATTCTTCCACGATGGTCCGACGCGGTGATGCGCGGGCTTCTGCGGGGCGTGAACCAAGCGGCCCGGAGCGCATTCCACCTACAGATTCGGCCAAAGTTGTATGCGGAACGAGACGAGGCGCCGGTTTGCCGCACACCGGGGCGTCTCCAGCTCGGGAGCCGTCGCTGGTCTCGCCGTCAATCCGCAGCAAAACTACCGTAAAATGCCAGGAGACGACCGCCTGACAGGACGAAGGGACTACGAAATTGCAATTGCATCCTTCATGTTGCAGTGCAATAATGATCAAATAGAAGGCGGCCGGGGAAGTTCGGATCCGCCAGGACAGGAGAGCAAGATGATGAAGGGAACGACGCCGCCATTCGAGATCCCGAACGAAATGAGGGCCGTGGCAGAACGAAGCGTCGAGCAGGCGAAGCTCGCCTTCAACAATTACATGCAGGCGGCTCAGGAAGCGGTTTCCACCTTCGAAGAGCGGGTCAAGGCGAGCCAGGTCGGCGCGCAGGGCATCAGCAAGAAGGCGATGACCTTCGCCGAGCGTAACGTCTTGTCGGCGTTCGAGTTTGCCCAGAAGATCGTCCAGGCCAAAGACATTCAGGAAATGGTCCGGATGCAAACCGAATTCGTCCAGTCGCAAATCCAGGCTCTCAGCGAGCAGGTCAAGGATCTGGGCGAGACGGCGACCAAGAGCGCGATGGACAGCGTGAAAACGCCCGCGAAGGGCGGTTTATCGTCCTGACCGATTAGGCGAACGCTCCCCCGGCACTGCGCGTTCACATTGAAAGCTGCGTTGCGGCAATCTTGCTGCATCGCAGCATATTACCGAATTTAGAGAGCATCCGCCGTTTGCGTCGCTGCCGTGCTTACCAGGCTTCCACCCAGCGTCCGACGTCATAGACGCACGCGGCGACGACGCAGGCGGCAACGCCGCTCCATACCAGCGTCAACGCGATCGCGAGATTAGCGCGGCCCACCTCTCGCACGGTAAGATGATGTGGCATGGCGATCCGCTCCCAGAGTTTGAACCAAATAGTTAACTCTCTGCGGGCGAAAAAGTGCACCCAGCATTCTGCAATCCAGAATTGATGAAAACGCATGGCGGAGGACGCTCCACCAGCACGGCATAGGCATCGTTGCGACGAAGCCTGCCCTCTGACTGATCCGGGGCTGGGAACCGGTTCGTTATCAGAATGCGATCACGGCGGCTCGCTGGGATCGAGCCGGCGATTCGAGAGCACGATGAATTGGTTCTGCATCAACCAACTCCCGGCGTCATCGCCGCGCAAGCGGGCGATCCAGTAAACACAAACGCTTTTCGGTGATTAACGGATGCCGGCCTGCGCGGGGCATAACCACTGAGGCTGGGATGTCGCTCCAAGGCGAGATCATCGCGATCCGAGGCCCCTCCTTTACGAGCGGAGAGCCTGTCTCATAGGATTTGGCATCGTCCCGCTTGGATTCGGCGTGGTCCCGCCGCAGCGCCCGAAGGGACGATCATTCCCCGCCCAGCCGGCCTTGCCAGGCCAGGCGCAGCGGTCATTGGACCGAGGTCGTGTCCGCGGGCGCGGCGTTTTCCCCCGCCGGAGCGGTGTAGCGGTACTGATACGTCTGAGGCGTCGCCGAAAAGCCGTCAGGGGTGGTCCATTGCTCGATTGCCGGCCTTCCCGGCCGGCGCGACGCCCGACGAGCGACTTTGATCTTGCCGCGCGGTTTGTCGGCATCCTTCCGCTCCGATTTCGCGGCGGCCTTACGCGCCGACGAGCGGGCGACTTTCCTTTTGGCCGCCGTGGACTTGTTCGCGCTCTTGCTCGATCGGGTTTGCGCGGCCTCGGACGCAGGGTCGGAATCCGGCCCTATGGCGGCGGCGGGACCACCGGCTGGCGCCGCGGCCTCGTCCGGTTTCGCCTTCTCCGGGGCAGCGCCTGGGCGTCGGCAGGGTGCTTGCGTTCGGCCGCGGGCTCGGCGGCAAAGGCGAGCGCGGGCGGTCCGGCCGAAACGGGCGCCGCCGCCGCGTCGTGCTTCGCGTCCGGCGCGGAGGTGGATGCGGCTCCGGCCGGCGCGGCGACCGGCAAAGGCTCGAGCGTTTCGGCGGACTTCGCCGAAGGAGTCCGAAAGAGCAGCCTGGCCGGCGGCCGCCGCTCGATCCGGACCTGCTCCGTCCCAACGCCCGTCGGCGATGTCGCTGGGCTTCGCGGGGCTGGGCGTCTCGGTGAGGTGCACCGCGGCAAGGTCCGCCTCACGCGGCGCGGCCGCAGCCGCCGCCTCCGACCCGGAGCTTGGCTTGTCCACGCTCGCCGAATGAGCCGGCGCAAGCGCGCCCGCCGCATCCGCCGGCGCCTCGGCCCGATCGCCATCCAGGCCCGAGGATTGACGCTCGATCGTGGCGGGTGGCACGATCGCCTGCTGGACGAGAGACCGTCCCACACTCGGCACCTCGCCGATACGCGTGCGCACATCCGGCTCGGGCACCAGACCGCGCGCGGTCACCGCCAGCGCGAGCACCACCAGGCCGGTCGCGGCGAGAAAAAGTCGAATGGCGACAAGCATGTCGTGCCTACCTCCGCGAACTGGAATTGCATCCGCCGCACCGCACGATGCTCCGCCGAGACGAAGCCGCCGATACGCACGCACTCGCTGCTGCTGATTTGTTCAGCCGACAGGCTAACAGAGTCGCCGGTCTTGGTGAATTGCCCGAAGCCGAATGGCCGAGACGTCTGCGCGCATTCCGCGCCGGCGCAGGCCCAGCCGAGATGCGCCCCGGTCGGCCGATATTGTGCGGATTTGGGGGCGCTGCTACCGTCGCAGCGCTCGATATGCGCATCGGGCCCGTAGCTCAATGGTCAGAGCTAGCGGCTCATAACCGCTTGGTTGCAGGTTCGAGTCCTGCCGGGCCCACCAATAGAATCAATGGCTGCTTGATAAGTTGGTGGAGCTAGTTGGTTACGGGGTGGGCTGGGGGTACGAATGCGCCTCACGAAAATCGACGTTGCCGAGGCGCATTTGATCAGCGCTGTGCGTCTTCGCTTCCAGTGCGGCCCGCCGGCATCGGTCTATCTTCTAGCTGGCTCAGCGCGAGAGATTTTGACGACGATCGGGGGCAAGATTGGGGTCCGAACACTGCTCCATGGCGTCGCCGATAGTCTAGGCCGACCGCTCCAAGAGCTTATCGATGCTGCACACCAGCACGTTAACTTCCTCAAACACGCCGATCGAGACCCGCAAGCCGTGCTCGAAGAACTCACGGAAAACGACGTTGATAACCTGTTATTCGTCGCATGCCATGACCTGCTTCGAGTTGCTAAAGGCCAACCGATCGAGGCCCAAGTTTTTGAAGCTTGGTGGTTAGCAATTAGCTGGCCAAAAGTCGCGCAAGCACCGCTGAAAGCTCAACCGATCATTCGTCGTTTGCTCAAGCATTATTTTCCAGGAATTCGGTCGCTTTCACGTGAAGAACAGCTTCGCTTAGGATGGGTAAAGCTCCAAGACGCAACCACTGATCCCAACCTGCGAATGGAACTTCAGCGCGAAATCGTGCTGCCTCTTGGTGCCGCCTAATACTGATCCGCGACGTGATCGGATGCTCCCGGCGTCCACCGCGCGCGGCCCTACCCCGCGGCCCTCACCGACGCGCCGCCGAACAGATCGCGTTCGACGAGTCCGCAGATCGCGTGCGCCGCGACGATATGAATCTGCTGGATCAGCGGCGTCTCTCCCGACGGGGCGGCAAGGCAATGATCGCAATAGGCCGTCATGTCCCGGCGGCCGTCCCCGGTGAACCCGATCGTGACCATCCCGATCTCGCGCGCCGCCTCGAGCGCGCAAAGCACATTCGGCGAGCGGCCCGAGGTCGAGAGCGCAAGAAAGATGTCGCCCGGCCGTCCGAGGCCACGCACCTGGCGCTCGAATACCCGGTCGAAGCCGTAATCGTTGCCGATCGCGGTCAGCACCGAGGTGTCGGTGGTCAGCGCGATCGCCGGCAGCGGCGCGCGGTCGAACCCGAAGCGCGACAGCAATTCGCCGGCGATGTGCTGCGCATCGGCCGCGCTGCCGCCATTGCCGGCGATCAGCAGCTTCCCGCCGTTGCGGAACGCCCGGGTGATGGCGTCGGCGATGGCGGCGATCGCCGCCCGCACGCCGGGGTCGGCGGCTGCCCGGCCAAGCACCTCGCACGACTGGCGAAAATGCGCGGCGACCACATCGTTCCTGTCGATCATCTGCCCTTTCCGCTCAAGTCGGACGCAGTATAACCTGTTTTACGAGGGCGGAAGCGCCGATCGGCGGCTTGGCGAGCGGCTCGGTGTCGGCGTCACGCCTCTTGGCGCGAGTACCGCGAGAGGCCGACGCCCGAGGACATGCGCATGCGGGAACTCGACGATCGGATCGATTTCGAGGGCGTCTGGTGCGAGGTGCGCGACGGCGCCGCGCGCGGCGGCGCGGCCCTGTTCCTCGATCGCGACGGCGTCGTGGTCGAGGAGGCGGACTATCTGTGCCGAGCCGAAGACGTGCGCATCCTTGCCGGAGCCGCCGCGGTGATCGCCGCCGCCAACCGGCGGGGCGTGCCGGTCGTGCTGGTGACCAACCAGTCGGGCATCGGCCGCGGCTATTTCGGCTGGCCTGCGTTCGCAGCGGTGCAGGACGCGATCCGGTCGGGGCTCGACGCGCAGGGCGCGCATGTCGACGCGGTCTATGCCTGTCCGCATCATCCGGCCGGCCGGGGCGCGTTCGCAATCCCGCATCACCCCGCGCGCAAGCCCAATCCCGGCATGCTGCTGCGCGCCGCCGCCGATCTCGACCTCGATCTGCCGGCATCCTGGCTGGTCGGCGACAAAAGCATCGATGTCGAAGCGGCCAGGCGTGCGGGCCTCGCCGGCGCCCTGCACGTGCTGACCGGCTATGGCGAGGCGGAACGCGGGGAATCGGCGCGGCTCGCCGGTCCCGGCTTCGAGGTGCGCTTCGGTCGCTCGATCGCCGACGCGGTCGCGCTGCCGATCCTCGCGCCCGGTTGATCTCCTCGTCAGTCGCTGGAAACGGCCGGCGGCGCGGCGGCGACGCTTCGGCCCATCGCTGCGGCAGCGTCAATCGAGCTCGAAGGCGTCCTTGTAATCGCGCGCGAGCGACTGGTCCTGCTCCTCCTTGCGCAGCAGGCAATTGCCGGCGACCAGGAGATCGAGCTCGGCGCCCATGAAACAGTGGAACGCGTCTTCCGGCGTGCACACGATCGGTTCGCCGCGCACGTTGAAGCTCGTGTTCACCAGCACCGGGCAGCCGGTCTTCTCCTTGAAGCGGGTCAGCAGCGCGTGGTAGCGCGGATTGGTGTCGGCATGCACCGTCTGGATGCGCGCCGAATAATCGACATGCGTGACGGCGGGGATGTCCGAGCGCGGGACGTTGAGCTTGTCGATGCCGAACAGGGCCTGCTCCTGCGCCGTCATGGCGCGGCGGCGTTCGGGCACGATGTCGGCGACGAGCAGCATGTAAGGCGAATCGCCGTCGAAGTCGAACCATTCGGCGACGTCCTCGCGCAGCACCGACGGCGCGAAGGGCCGGAAGCTCTCGCGAAACTTGACCTTCAGGTTCAGCATTTTCTGCATGGTCGGCGAGCGCGGATCGGCGAGAATGGACCGCCCGCCCAGCGCGCGCGGGCCGAATTCCATGCGCCCCTGCATCCAGCCGACCGCCTGGCCCGTCGCGAGCGCTTCCGCCGTCGCCTCGATCACCTCGTTTTCCGGAAGCACGTGAAAGCGCGCGCCCTGCGCGACCAGCCGCTTCTCGATGTCCGCCTGCTCGAATGCCGGCCCGAGATAGGCGCCGCGCATGCGATCGGCGTTGGTCGGCGCGCGCTCGTTGCCGAGAAACAGATGCCAGGCCGCGAGCGCGGCGCCCACCGCGCCGCCGGCGTCGCCCGCCGCCGGCTGAATCCAGATATTGGGGAAAGCGCCGTCGCGCAGCACCTTGCCGTTGGCGACGCAATTGAGCGCGACGCCGCCGGCGAGGCAGAGATTGGGCATCTGGTATTCGCGGGCAAGCGAGCGCGCGAGCCGCAGAATCACCTCCTCGGTGACGGCCTGGATCGAGGCGGCCACGTCCATGTGGAAGTTCGTCAGCAAATCCTTGTCCGGCCGCCGCACCGGCTGGCCGAACAGATCGGCGAAACCGTCATTCGTCATGGTCAGGCCGACGCAGTAATTGAAATAGTCCATGTTGAGATGGAACGTGCCGTCGTCCTTCAGGTGGATGAGCTTGTCGAGAATGAGGTTGCGATAGCGCGGCTCGCCATAGGGCGCGAGGCCCATCAGCTTGTACTCGCCCGAATTGACCTTGAACCCCGTGTAATAGGTGAAGGCCGAATAGAGGAGGCCGAGCGAGTGCGGGAAATGCAGCTCCTTGTGAACCGCGATGTCGCGGCCGCGCCCGATCGCGACCGACGTCGTCGGCCACTCGCCGACGCCGTCCATGGTCAGGATCACCGCCTCGTCGAAGGGCGAAGGATAGAAGGCGCTCGCGGCATGGCTTAGATGGTGCTCGCTGAACAGGAGCCGCGTCTGCCAATCGAAGTCCGGCGCGAGCGTCTGCAGTTGCCGGCGCAGCAGATCCTTCTGGAACAGCTTCTCGCGAATCCACACCGGAATCGCCGTCTTGAACGAGCGGAACCCGCGCGGGGCGAAGGCGACATAGGTCTCGAGCAATCGTTCGAATTTGAGAAACGGCTTCTCGTAGAAGACCACGAGATCGATATCGGCGAGCGCCCCGCCCGACTGAGCCACGCAATAGGCGATCGCGTTCTCCGGATAGCGGGCGTCGTGCTTGACGCGCGTGAACCGCTCCTCCTGGGCCGCGGCGACGATCTCGCCATCGACCACCAGAGCGGCGGCGCTGTCGTGATAGAAGGCGGAGATCCCGAGTATCCGCGTCACGCGGCGCGCTTCCTCTGCATCAGCCGATGCGAGCGTCGTGCATCAGAACAGCGTGTAGATGAACGGCGCGACGGCCGAGCCGGATGAGAGCACCACCAGCCCGCCCAGCAGCAGCAGCATGAGGATGATGGGCGCGAGCCAGAATTTCTTGCGCGCGCGCAGGAAACTCCACAATTCGTGAAGAAACGACATCCGCTCCCCCGATCAGGCATCAGAACTGGTTCCGCATCGACTCTGCGTCGATGCTGCGCTGCGCCCGCACGATCCAATAGCTGTCGCGCTGCGCCCGGTCGCGCCGGCCGATATCGAGCACGTCCTTGCCGAACAGGCGCATCAGCAGCGCCGTCGGCACGACAGCCAGCACGAAGATCAAGCCCATGACCAGCGGGCTCACCACGGCATGCAGCAGCATGCCGAAACGGAACCACACGATATTGAGAGGGTGCAGCACGCGCGGCGCGACGAGCGTCGGCACAAGGAAGGCGAGCGCGACGAGGAACGCCCACAGCCGCGGCGAGCCGCCCCATATCGCCGGCCAGACGCCGATCACGACAAAGACGACGACGAAGACCGCGCCGAAACTTCGATCCGAACCGGGGCGGACCGGCCCGCTGTGCCCTTGGATGTCCTGCAAAACAGTCCCCGTCCGATGGCGGACGCGGGCGGAGAATCGCCGCGCCATTGTCCGCCAGAGGCTTTTCCGGTCCTAAAGAGCGCCGGTTGTCCTTCCCGTCAATAGGAACCGCCGTCCAGCCGCTTTCGCATTGAAGCGCAACGACAATCCGCCGTGGCGCCGGCCGGCGACAGACCGCACGTCAGGTGATCAGGCGCGCGCCGCGCTGGAAGGTCAGGTAGCTCCAGAACCAGTTGACCGCAACGACGAGCCGGTCGCGCGCGCCGATCAGGAAGAAGATGTGGACCATGCTCCAGAACAGCCAACCGATGAAACCGGTGAGCTGCACGCGCCCGAGCTTCACCACCGCCGATTTGCGGCCGATCGTGGCGAGTTCGCCGAGATTGCGATAAGCGAAAGGCTCCGTCTTTGGCGCGCCCGCGATCTGCGCGGCGATTCGATCGCCGACATAGCGCCCCATCTGCTTGGCCGCAGGAGCGACGCCGGGCACCGGGTGGCCCGACGGGTCCTTGACGGCGGCGGTATCGCCGATCGCATAGGTGTTGGGGATGTCGCCGACCGACAGGTCGGGATTGACCAGAATGCGGCCGGCGCGGTCGTGCGCGGCGCCCAGCCATTCCGCCGCCGGCGAAGCGGTGACCCCGGCCGCCCAGATCAGGGTCGAGGCCTCGATGCGCTCGTCGCCGATGCTGACGCCATGCGCATCGCACGCGGTCACGCGTGCGCCCGTGCGCACCTCGACGCCCATCCAGGTCAGCGAGCTTACGGCGTAGCGCGACAGGTGATCCGGGAACGTGGCGAGCAGCCGCGGCCCGGCTTCAATCAGAAAAATGCGCGCGAGGCGCGGATCGATGCGACGGAAATCGGAACGCAGCGTCTGCCGCGCGACCTCGGCGATGGCGCCCGCCATCTCGACGCCGGTGGGCCCTCCGCCGATCACGACGAAGGTCATGAGCCGACGCCGCGCCTCTTCGTCTTCGGTCAGTTCGGCCTCCTCGAAGGCGCGCAGAATCCGCGTGCGGATTTTGATCGCGTCCGGGATCTCCTTCAGTCCGGGCGCTACGCTTTCCCATTCGTCGTGCCCGAAATAGGAATGCGTCGCGCCGGTCGCGAGAACGAGAAAGTCGTAGTCGAACCAGCCGGCGTCGGTCGCCACGCGCTTGCGGTCCTTGTCGACGCCGATGACCCGCGCCATCAGCACCCGGGCATTGCTTTGATTGCGAACGATGGCGCGGATCGGCCAGGCGATGTCGGCCGGCGACAAGGCCGCCGTCGCGACCTGATACAGCAGCGGCTGGAAGCAGTGATAGTTGTGCTGATCGACGATGACGACGTCGACCGCAGCGCGCGCCAAGGCTTTTGCCGTTTCGAGCCCGCCGAATCCCGCGCCGATGATCGCGACGCGCGGATGGCCGGGGCGCGGCGCGCTCAGGATCGGTCCCGCGCCGGAAGCCGGCGCCCCCGCCGCGAGCGCGGTCGAGGACGCGTCCCCGGCGAATTTCGGTTCGGCCGCATGCGGCGTTTCCGGCGAAATCTGGTGTGCATCCATGGATGCCGCTCCAAAAAATGTTCGACCCAGCCAATTCGCCCGGACCGGCAAAAACCCGGAGCGGGTAGCACGCCTTTGTACGACGTCGCTTTGATGACGCCATCGCGCCGCGCGAGACCGAAGACGCGGCCCCGCCAGCTAAGCTCTGAAGAAATCGAGCAGAAGTCTTAATCTTAGAACGATCGCGACGTCATGCACCCTCATCGCCCTTGAGCCAGATAGTAAAAGCATAACCTCTACGCAAGCGGATCATTGTACCACTTTGCACTGAACGTAAGACCTTCAGAACTTGCGGGCGTCCACTGCGTTGTTTCATCGCCAGATGCGGCTCGGATGTTTCGCCGCGTCGAGGAATTCAACCATTGGAGGACTTATGTTGAAGCTGCACCTTACCACCTGCCTTCTCGCCACGGCTCTTGCGGGCGCGCCAGCTCTCGCCCAAACGCCGCCGCAACCGGGCTCGCCCGGAGCTGCTCAGCCGCCGAGCGCCCAGCAACAACCGCCGAGCGCGCAGCAGCAGGCGCAGCGCCAAGGCGCTCAGCAGGCGCTCAAGCCCGTCGCCAAGCCCGGCCCCGGCCACATGCTGAGTTCGGACCTCGAAGATACCACCGTGTACGGCGCCAACAACGAGACGATCGGCGAAATCAGCGACGTGTTGATCGACCGCAATGGCAAGGTGATCGCGGTCATCGTTGGAGTCGGCGGTTTCCTCGGCATCGGCGAGAAGGACGTCGCGGTGCCGTTTGAAGCCCTCGAAATCATCGCGGCTCAGCCGAGCGCGGCCGGCACGACGGGCACGAGCCCGACGGGCGCCGCACCCGGCGCCGGCAATCAGGCGCAGGGCACGATGTCGCCGGATCGCATCGTGTTGCGCGGCATGAACAAGTCCGATCTCGAAAGCGCGCCCGCATTCCAGGACGACGACGACGACGACGACAACTCCAATGCGGCCGGTTCGCCCGCCCGGCCCGGCGGAATGCAGCCGAATCGCTGACGCGGCAAGCGGCTGACGCTGCAAGTTGCTAGAAAGTGCACGTCGGAGGCTATCGCAGCCTCCGGCGTTTCTGTATGCGCGGCCCTTGATATGTCCGCGCGCGCGAGCCGCCTGCGGGCGCCAATTGCCCGGGACGTCGCCGCGATATCCCGCCTATACTGAAAACGAGGCGTTTTGCGTGCAGACCTCTGCACGTGCTCAGCGGCGTGGAAGAACCCATGATGATCATGAAGCTTAGTCTGCTCATCGGGCTTCTGTTCGGAGGGACGGCGCTGGCGCAGGACGTGCCGGGCATCGAGCTCTGCGCGCGCGAGAGCAACATGGACCGCCGCACGGGCTGCCTGCAGAGCAATGTCGAGTATCTGCAAAAGCTGATCGCCAGGAACGCGGCGGCCGCGCAGCAGAAGGTCGACGCAGCCAACGTCGAGATCGCGGCGCTGAAAGCCGCGATGGCGAGCCTGCAGGCGAAGGTCGACAAGCTTCAGTCTGCGGCCGCGAAGCCGGACAGCTCCGCCAAGCCGGATGCGAAGTGAACGATGGGCGCAGCGGTGCGGCGCGCAAGCGTTTGCCCGCGCCTCCGGCCGACGACGAGATACGGAGACCGAACTACCCAAAATTCTTCGGCGCGCCGGAAATCACTTCGCCGCCGGCGGGCGTCACTTTGTAAATCGCAAGGCCGCGCTGGATGGTGCCGTCGGCGCGGAAGCGGAACACCCCGTCGATGCCCGAGAAACCGGACGGATTGGTGAGCATCTCGCTGGTGATCGGCTGCCCGGGGTGTGATTTCGCGAGCGCGGCGACGAGCGCGACCGCGTCATAGGCAAGCGTCGCGGTGCGCACCGGGTCCTGGCCGAACTTGGTGCGATAGCGCGTGGCGAACGCCTTGTAGCCCTTCGAATCCGGCGCGGCGAACCACCCGCCATCGAGCGCGGCGTCGGAGAAAATGCGCGGATCGTCCCACAGCCCGGTGCCGAGCGCCTGCAGGCGCTTGGTGCTCACGCCGGCCGCCTCCAGCAATCGGGCGACGCGGGGAACGGCGTCGCCGCTGTCCGGAATGAACAGCGCGTCGGCGCGCGAGGCGGCTTGCGCGATCTGCCGCACCGGCCCCTGCATGCCGGCGTCATCGGGCCGATAGCGCTCGAGCGCGAACACGCGTCCGCCTTTGGCGGGGACCAGCTGCTTGAAGGCGGCCTCCACGACGCTGCCATAGGCGTTGTCGGGGACCAGAGCCACGAACGAGCGCTTGCCTTGCGCGATGGCGTAATCGACGATGCGCTCGACATCCGCTTCCGGCAGGAAGCTCAGGAGAAAGACCCCGCGGGTGGCGACGTTCGAGTCGGTCGAAAACGCAATGATTGGAATGCGCGAGGCGCGCGCGACCGGCGCAGTCGCGGTCACGGCGTGGGCGAACAACGGCCCGAGAATGATCTGCGCGCCCTCTTCGATGGCCTGGCGAACGGCCGCCTGCGCCCCCTGCGCCGTGCCGCCGTCGTCCTTGACGATGAGCTGGACGTCGGGATTGCTGAAATCGGCAAGCGCCATCTCCGCCGCATTGCGCATCGCCTGGGCGGCGGCGCCGGCATTGCCGCTCGCGGTGAGCGGGAGGATGAGGCCGATCTTGGTCTTCCCCGGTTCGGCGCCGGGCGGCGGCGCGGCCGTTGTCGGCGCTTCCGGCTCCGGCTGCAGCTTGGAGCCGCCCGGCATCGTATCGCCCAGATTGCCGAGCCCGGAGCACCCGGCGACGAGCGCGGCCGCGCCCGCCCCGAAGCCGCTCACCACGGCGCGCCGGGTCGGCCGGGCGAATCTCGTCGTCAGCTCCATTCGCCGTCATGCGGATAGCCCTTGGGCGCGCACGCGAACCTCACTCATATGTTCCATTCTAATCAACCCCAAGGCGGGGGCCAGACCTAAACGCATGCGCGAATCCGGGCCGATCGGCGGGACGGCGAAGGACGGCTCGCAGGACGGCGGGCCGGACCGGCTACACGCTGTTCGGCGAGGATCGGGCCTCTCCGCCCCTCGCGCCCGGACTGTATATCGTCGCGACGCCGATCGGTCACCTGGCTGACATATCCCTGCGTGCGCTGGAAACGCTGGCGGCCGCCGACCTGATCGCCTGCGAGGACACGCGGGTCACCCGCAAGCTCCTTGACCGCTACGCCATCACGCGCCCGCTCGTCTCCTATCACGAGCATAATGCCGCCCTCATGCGCCCGCGGCTGCTCGACGAGCTGCGCGGCGGACGCGCGGTTGCGCTCGTCTCCGACGCCGGCACCCCGCTGATTTCCGATCCGGGCTACCGGCTGGTGCGCGAGGCGCAAGCGGCCGGACACCGGGTCACGACCATCCCGGGACCCTCGGCGGTGCTCGCCGCGCTCGCCGTCGCCGGGCTCCCGACCGACCGGTTTTTCTTCGAAGGCTTCCTGCCGGCGCGCGAGGCCGCCCGCCGCTCCCGCATCGCTGCGCTCGTCGCAATCCCGTCGACGCTGGTCCTGTTCGAGACCGGCCCGCGGGTGGCCGCCGCGCTCGGCGACCTCGCGGCCGGTCTCGGCGCGCGCGAGGCCACGATCTGCCGCGAACTGACCAAGCTGCATGAGGAGGTGCGCCGCGGCGACCTTGCCGGGCTCGCCCGCGACTATGCGCAAGGCGCGGAGACGCGCGGGGAGTTCGTCATCGTGGTCGCGCCGCCGCAGGACGAGGCGGGGCCCGTCGCCGCCGATCGGATCGACGAATTGCTGCGCACAGCATTTGCGACCGCCTCGCTGAAGGACGCGGTGGAGGCCGTCAGCGTCGCGACCGGGCAGCCGCGCCGCATCGTCTACCAACGGGCGCTTGCGCTCGCCAAGGAGAGCCGCGATGACCGGGCCTGACCGCCGCGCTCCGCCGGGACCGGGCCATGCGCCGGCGCCGGAACGCCGGGCGGCGCTGCAGTTCGGCCTCTCGGCCGAGAGCCGGGCCGCGGCCCTGCTCCTCGCCAAGGGCTACCGCATCCTCGCGCGCCGCTTCAAGACGCCGGTCGGCGAGATCGACATCATCGCGCGCAGGCGAGGCACGCTGGTGTTCGTCGAGGTGAAGGCGCGCGACAGCTTCGACGCCGCGGCCGAGGCGGTGACCGCACGCCAGCAGGCGCGCATCATCGACGCGGCGCAATACTGGCTCGCGGCGCATCCCGACGCCGCGGAAAGCCCGATGCGCTTCGACGCGATCCTGGTCGTGGCCGGCAAAATCCCGCGCCATCTGCCCGGCGCCTTCGATGCGACGGGGAGGGGCGGCTAGTTGGGGCACCGGCTGGGCACTTAAGCGCCGGACGCGCCTGAATGCTCATCGGCGCGCCTGAGCGCCGTCGGTAGTGTCTGCTTTGCGCCATGAGCGGACCCGCTGTCGCACAAATGACGATAAAGCGATTCCTTTTAAGCGGACCGTGGGCCTAAGTTAGGAACCTTGCGATCCGATGTTGCGACACGGTTTCCCCCGATGCCTGACGATCCCCGAGCGACATCCGTAGCCAAGACGATACGGCCGTTCCGCTGGCGCATCGCGTTCACCTATGCGCTCACCGTCATCGAGGACCTGCTGGAACTGTCCTATCCGTGGGCCACGGGGCTCGCGATCAACGGTTTGCTGGCGCAGGATTATCGGATGATCGCGCCGGTGATGATCGCTTGGGTGCTGCACACCGGGATCAGCTTCGGCCGGCAGCTGTACGACACGCGTCTCTACACGGAGGTCTACAACACCATCGTCATCGATACGGTGTTGCGCCAGCGGCAGTCCGGGATCGAGCCCACCAAGGTGGCGGCGCGTTCGGCCATGTCGCGCGAGTTCGTGACTTTTTTCGAGAAGGACATGCCGGTCGTCCTCAACACGCTGGTGAGCATCGTCGGGTCCGCCGCCATCCTGTTCTACTACGACCTCGTGATCGGCGCGGTCGGCGCGTTGCTGTTCATCCCGGTCGCCATCATCAACCGCAGCTACATGCGGCGCTCGCTGATGCTCAACGAGGGGCTCAACAACCAGCTTGAGCAGGAGGTTCAGGTGATCGAGGCGGTCCAGGAGAAAGCGATCGCCCGCCATTTTGCCGAGGTGCGCGCCTGGCGCGTCAAGCTCTCCGACGCCGACGCCTTCAACTGGACGATGATTGAGGGACTATCGATCCTGGCATTTCTCCTGGTGCTGCTGCGCGTCACCTATATGCCAAACGCCGACGTCGGCACCATCTTTGCGATCTTCGTCTATGTCTGGCGCCTGATGGAAAAGCTCGACTTGATGCCGCAGATCGTCCAGCAGATCATGCGCCTCAAGGACATCCGCCGCCGGATCGAGGCCGGGGCCTCGATCGAGGCGATCGGCGAGGAAATCCACCGCACCGGCGCCGACAAGAGCGGGGCGCCCTGAACCCGGACTTCCATGTCAGCAGCTTACCGGATCGTGGGCCGCCGGCGGGAGCGCATGCCCGCCGCGCGGCTAGCGCCGGCGGCCACGCATCCCGCTAGCAGGGGTGCGCCGGCAGCCACGCATCGATCCACTCATTGAACACGTTCTCGGTCGGCACGAGCTGAACCGCCGCATCCATGTCTTCACGCTGGATCAGCGCTTCCGGAAGCGTCCTGGCCGCAAAGCGCACATGGGCGACGATGTCCGCCGCGTTTGGCTTCCGGTTTGGCGCGTCGCCGAATTGGTCGAGAATCATTTGTACGTATGTTGTTTGCTCGTCCGAGCCCATGACGATGGAGCAACAAGCGATCGTCAGCCAGCGCTCGCGCTGGCGTTGTTCTAACAAATACTCTCTTGGAAACTCAATTACGTTGTCGGTCGTGCTGTTTGTCATAAGGTTCTCTTGCGTTTAAACCGGCTCAACGCTCTCGGCCCACATTCGGTTCCCTGCTTTTACCTCCCGGCACGGCCGAAATGTGTCGAGAGGTCGCCCTCCCGTGCGTCAAATCCACGCGTTAAGAGGAATATATCCCCCGAAACGCGTCTGCGACGGACGGCTAGGAACACGATCAAGCAAATGCCCCATGCGGAGGCTCGCGAGGCGAGCGCAAACCCGGGCGACTGGCGGACGCCGACGAAGGCTCCTGGACCCTCCGTGGCAGGCTTGATGATGGGTCTGCGCGAGGATGAAATCGTCGCCTCCTGGTTCTCAAGCCGGACCGTGGCGGCCCGCGCGGCGCGAGCTGACCATAAAATTATGAAATGCCCCCTAAATGTCCGCACGAAAATTGACCTGCCGCAACCCGAGGCGGCTGACTTGAGGACATTATTAGTTTTCGTCGCGATGCGTCACGCGCTGCGGCAATTATCAACCGTTATCCCGCCCGCTGGAAATCGACCGGAGAACCGCAATGTCCGTCGCCGCCAAGCTCTCGCCAACTGGAACCATCAAAGACCTCTATGACATCGGGGAAATGCCGCCGCTCGGATATGTTCCCGCCCAGATGCACGCCTGGCTGATCCGGCCGGAACGCTTCGGCAAACCCACGGAGGCGTTCCAGAAGGAAGTGGTGCCCACTCCGACGATCGCTGACGACGAAGTGCTCGTCTATGTGATGGCGTCCGGCATCAATTACAACAATGTCTGGGCCGCCCTCGGCATTCCCGTCAATGTCATCGCCGCCCGCAACAAGGCCGGCGAAAAGGAGCCTTTCCATATCGGCGGCAGCGACGCGTCCGGCATCGTCTACAAGGTCGGCAAGGACGTCACCAACGTCAAGGTCGGCGATGAAGTCGTGATGCACTGCGCGCATTACAGCCGCGATTGTGCGTGGGTCAAAGACGGCGGCGATCCAATGTATTCGCCGACGTTCAAAATCTGGGGCTACGAGACCAATTACGGCAGCTTCGCCCAGTTCACCCGGGTCCAGGCTCAGCAATGCATGCCGCGGCCCCAGCATATGAGCTGGGAAGAATCAGCATCCTACACCCTGGTCGCGGCCACCGCTTGGCGGATGCTGCATGGCTGGGGGCTGAATGCGATCAAGAAGGGCGATGTGGCGCTGATCTGGGGCGGCGCAGGCGGCCTCGGCTCGATGGCGATCCAGATCGCGAAGGCGGCGGGCGCGACGTCGATCGCCGTTGTTTCGGGACAGGACAAGGTCGACTACTGCACGAAGCTCGGCGCCACGGGCTGCATCAACCGCAACGAATTCGATCACTGGGGGATGCTGCCGCACTGGAAAGACGGCGCCGGCTACAACAAGTGGCTGAAGGGCGTCCGGGGATTCGGGGCGAAAATCTGGGACGTGCTGGGCGAGAAGCGCGCTCCCAACATCGTGTTCGAGCATCCCGGCGAGACGACGATCCCGACGTCGATATTCGTGTGCGAAACCGGCGGGATGGTCGTGGTGTGCGCCGGCACCACGGGCTACAACGCGACCGTCGATCTGCGCTATTTGTGGATGCGGCAGAAGCGTCTCCAGGGCTCGCATTTCGCCAACACCGCGCAGGCCAACGAGATGAATCGAGCTGGCCCTTCGCGGCCAGTTGGACCCGTGCATGTCGCGCGTGTTCACCTACGATGATTTGCCGGTCGCCCATCAGCTGATGCACGATAACAAGCATCCACACGGCAACATGGCGGTGCTCGTTGGCGCGACGGAATTCGGCCTCGGCGCCACCGGCCAGGCGCCGATCACGCTGGAACATCCCGTCATGCCGAAAGACGACGTCCACACCACCCCGCATCCGTATCCGTTGTCGATGCCGCTTCCGAGCATCGCCGAGGGCGAGCCGGTGACGATCGCCGACGACGGCGCCAAGGTCAGCGAGCTGATGCACCTCGGCATTATCGCCTGCGCGCCGACCGATACCGTTGGTCAGGTGGCCAAGACGATGATCGATAATGACATCCATGCGGTCGTCGTGATGGAGAGCGGCAAGGCGGTCGGCGTCGTGTCGCAGACCGACATGGTGCTTGCGCGCCAAGGCCGGACACTCGACAAAGCGCGGGCGACGCTGGTGCAAGACATCATGACGCCCGGTTGCGCCACCTGCGATGCAGGCATGCTTCTGAGTGAAGCGGTCAGCCTGATGACCGGCCGGCGCATGCACCGCCTGGTGGTCACCGAGAACGATAAGCCGGTCGGCGTGCTCTCCATGACCGACGTCGTCCGCAGGATTCTCGCCGATTGAGGTGATTGAAGCGAAGGGCGAGTAATCGCCCTAAATTTCCAGCGGGAACTGCAGGCCCGGGTCGGCGTCCGCCGGCCCGGGTTTTTTTCATGCCCCCGCACGAAGATCTGGATCGTGACGGCTCAAGCGCCTAGGCACGAAGCAGAGAGCGACGTGGCGTCAGCTTGGATTTGGACTGCGAAAAACGTCGCCGTCATACCTTGTCTGGATTGCCGTCAAAAGGGGATGTCGAGGGCCGCGCCGGCTCCGCGCATGCGGGGCTGTGACCATGGGCCCTGCGGCTCTGCGCAGCCAGAGATTTCGACAGGCGCACCCCCCGCCTTCCACACCCGCGTGTGAAATGCTAGGTGGGACGCCCCGGCCGCCTGGCGCCCACGGCCTCCCCGGCCCCCGATCCACCTCACAAGACGGATTCTCATGTCGCTCCTCGTCGCCGTCCAGATGGACCCGATCGAGCGGATCAATATCCGCGGCGATTCGACCTTCGCCCTCCTGCTCGAAGCGCAGGCGCGCGGCCACCAGGTCGCCTACTACACGCCCGACCGGATGGCGCTGCACGACGGCGAGCTGTTTGCGACCGTGCGGGCGCTCGCGGTGCGCGACGAGGAAAGGAACCATTTCACGTTCGGCGAAGAAAAGCGCATCGAGCTCTCCGCCTTCGACGTGATCCTGATGCGGCAGGACCCGCCCTTCGACCTCGCCTATATCTCGGCGACGCATCTGCTCGAACGGGTGCATCCCGGCACGCTCGTCGTCAACGATCCCGCCCAGGTGCGCAACGCGCCGGAAAAGGTGTTCGTCACCCTGTTCCCCGAACTGATGCCGCCCACCCTGCTGACCCGCGACCTGTCCGAAATCAAGGCGTTCCGCGCCGAGCACGGCGACATCGTGATGAAACCGCTCTACGGAAAGGGTGGCGAGGCGGTGTTCCGGCTCGCCGCCGAGGACCTCAATTTCGGCTCGCTCTACGACCTGTTCGCCAACACCTTCCGCGAGCCATGGGTGGTGCAGAAATTCCTCCCCGCCGTGCGCTATGGCGACAAGCGCATCATCCTAGTGGACGGCGAGTTTGCCGGCGCGATCAACCGCGTGCCGCAGCCCGACGACCTGCGCTCCAACATGGTGCGCGGCGGCGTCGCCGAGGCGACCGAGCTCACCTGGCGCGAGCGCGAAATCTGCCAGAAGCTCGCCCAGCCCCTGCGCGAGCGCGGGCTATTGTTCGTCGGCATCGACGTGATCGACGGCTTCCTCACCGAGATCAATGTCACCTCGCCCACCGGCATCCGCGCCATCAAGAATCTCGGCGGCCCTGACATCGCGGCGATGATCTGGGACAAGATCGAGGCGCGGCGGCGGGGGTGAATGCCGGCGGGGATTGCTTTCCGACCAGTTTGGCGACCGCCGGGAAGCGCGGTATTATGGCGCAAGCGCCAGTGGCCGACTTTGAAGGGGTCTGGCCATGAGTGTACCTTGCAAAGTTTCTTGGTTTAGGCGTTTGGTCGGCGGCCGTTCTGTTCTCAAGCGCACGCGCTCAAGCTGGGCACACCTACTTTATTGATTTCTTTATTGCTTTTAGTTCTTCCTCTGTGCCCAGCCAGCTTGGGGTCCGTTGCCAAACGGTGACCCAAACCTCTCCGTCCTGTGCAACGCGGTCGAGCCCTCGGGAATTGTACGTCCCAACATTGACGCTTGAGGTTGCCCCTGAAACCAGTAACGCCTTTGCCAGCGCCTCTGCGGAGGCCTCCGTTCCTTTTCCGCCATCAATATACACCCCAGTCTTGCCCGGCTCGGCTGCGATGGGGGTCATGTTCCACTCGACGGGCCAACCCGCTTCGCGAAGCAAGAAGTACAGCATGTGCGTTAGCCCCTGCGCATCGTACACGGCTGGATCGTACCTAAACTGGATTGGGGCGACAGGCTGGTCCTTCAATTCGGCGAAGAACTTCTCCTTCGACATCAAAAACTGCCGAGGCTTCTGTTGGCGTCTGATGTGCACCACCAGTTCCTTGGCTTTCAGCTCGGCCTCCTTGGTTCGCGCGTTGGCCTCGGCCAGCTGCACTTCCATTGCTCGGTTTCTGCCGTCCGCTTGTTCGTCCCTGATCCCATCCGACCAGAATTGGATCATGGTGAAGACTACAACGCCGGCAGTGAAGAATGCAGCTACGCCGCCACACAAAATGATGCCGACCCACGAAACCCCATACCACCAGTCGGCGTGGTCAGGAGACAGGCCCCACGACATTGATCAGCGCACCTTTGAACTGACGATCTATATCTTGCCATAGCACGTGATGGCAGGCCGTCGGCGTCGGGATTAGCGGCGTCGAGGCGCAAACGCGCGCACGATTAAAGCAGCGGACCAGTCCGTAAAGGAAGCACGCCGTGTGGGCGCGCGGGACGTGCCGCCTGCTAACCAAGCGACCGCCGGGACGTAGCGTGTGTATTGACAAGCAACTGTCTATAGTTAGATTACGCATACAAATGGACGGGCACCGTGAGCACAGCCGCCGAGTTCGAGCTTCCAACCGCAGCGCCAGGCGTGCTCGCGGCGGACGGCTTGCATGATCGCAAGGTGAGGGAGCGCCTGTCGCCCGCAGCGGTCCGGCTATTTCTGCGGCTGGCCGATCTCTGGCGGCTTGCGGTCGACCAGCGGCGCGCGCTGCTCGGGGATATTTCCCGGCCGACCTACTATAATTGGCAGAATGGGAAAGTCGGCGCGCTCTCGCGCGACCAGCTCGAGCGCATCTCGCTTGTGCTCGGCATCCATAAGGGACTGAAGCTGCTCTTCGCCGACGAGGCGAGCGCGACCCGCTGGTTCGCGAGCCCGAACCGGGACCTGCCGTTCGGCGGGCAATCGCCGCTCGACCGCGCCCTGCGCGGCAGCATCGACGATCTCTTCGCGGTGCGCCGCTATATCGATGCGTGGCGCGGGATGAAATGAGTGCGCCGGCCCGCGCACGGATCCACGCATCCACCCACCGCCTGATCGCCAGCCGTTTTCCGACGGTCGGCGCCTTCGACGATATCGCGACCGACAAGGACGAATTGGCGATCGCCTTTCTCCTGGAATCGGTCACCAATGACCGGCTCGCCATCCTGTCGCGCCGACTGCCGCTGCTACCGCCGGAGGACATCGTCCAGGGGCCGGGCGCAAGCCTGGTGATGGCTGCCTTCCTTCATGCCGATCCGGCAGGCGGTCGGTTCACCGATGGGCGGCTGGGCGCGTGGTACGCTTCGCTCGACGTCGCGACCGCAATCGCCGAAACCCTCCATCACAGCACGCGCCGGCTTCGCCTCTCGGCTGGCGCGTTCCCGACCAGCATCCAGATGCGTCAACTGATCGGGAGCATCGACTGCGATCTCGTCGACATCCGCGGACAACGCATCAGCCGGCCGGACCTCTACGATCCCGAGGATTACGCCGCCGGTCAGACGTTCGGCGCGCGTGTGCGCTGGCCCGCGTCGGGACCCGGCGAGAACGGAATCGTTTACGACAGCGTGCGCCGCGCCGGCGGCACGAATGTCTGTCTCTACCGCCCGCCGCTGGTCGCCCTGCCGCCGCGGCAGGGCGACCACTATGAATACCGGTGGGATGCGGCCGGCGAGGTCACGGTGCTGAAGCTCACCAGCGTCGGTTAGCGGTAACGACAAGATCGAGGCGCGGCGGCGGGGTGAAGCAACTCCCTCCCCCGCCTGCGGGGGAGGGTTGGGGAGGGGGTCAATGGATGCGCGGGTCAGGCCCGCGTAAGACAAGTCGGGTTTATATGGCGGCATGCCTCAGCATGCATCGTTACGGCTTCTTCCCCTCCCCCGCCTTCTCCGCCTTCAGCTTCTCGATCGCGGCGCGGATCGGCGCGTAGGGCCCGTATTTGTGCTGCTGTTCGGAAAAGCTGTCGGCATAGGGGCCGTAGGGCGCGTCGATCGGCTTCAGCACCAGGTTCGGGAAATCCTTGTCGAGCCCCGCCTTTTGCGGACGGGGCTGCGCGACCATGTAGGCCGCCACGTCCCAGGCTTCCTCGACCGAAAGCTGCGGGTCGAGATAGTCGGTGCCGTGCGGCATGTTGAAATGCACGAAATTGGCCGCGGTGATCAGCCGATTCATCCCCGCGCCGTCATTGAAGCTGCCCGGCCCCCAGAGCGGCGGGACGAGGAAGCCCAGATCGGTGACCGCGCCGCTGCGGGGAATGCCCGCGCCGTCGCCGGCATGGCAGAACAGGCAGGCCTTGGCATACACCGCCTTGCCGCGCTCGGGGTCGGCGGCGCGGTCGAGCTCGGGCATGTCGCCCGACCCGTAGCCGGTGAGCTTCTCGCCCGCCGGCAGGCCCGTCGAGAGGAACTTGATATAGGCGACGAAGGCCTGCATTTCGGCCGACCCCGCCGGCAGCGCGCGCCCGTTCATGCTGCGCGTCATGCAGCTGTTGAGCCGGTCTTCGAGCGAGATCTCCGCACCGCTGCGCGCGCTGTATGCGGGGAAATCGGCGATCAGCCCGTAGATCGGCAACCCGAATTTTTTCGTGCCGGCATGCAGGTGGCAGTTCGCGCAGGCGAGGCTGTTGCCGGCGTAGCGCATGGCGGGATCGGCCACGTCCGGGCCGATATGGGCGTAGGTCGCGGTGAACAGGTCGCGCCCGCGCCGCACCGCCTGGCCATAGGCGTCGTTCGGCAGCGCGCCGACCTCGGGCGGGCTCCAGGTCCGATCGATCGGCGGCGCGCCCGAGGCGGGCGCAGGCGCGCCCTGGCCAAGCGCGGGCGGCGGCGGGGCGAGCATGCAGACGGCGACCGCGAGGGCCGCGGCGGCCTGCGCGCCGAAGTGGCGGATAGCGGCGAGGCGCAGCGGCGGTCGCGCCGGCTTGGTCGGATCGGAGTGCATGGGTCCCTCTGGACTGATTCCAAAAGATCACTCTATCGGGAAGAATTCACGCGCGAAACGGCGTGCAGGGCTGTGCGCGCTCGCTCCAGCTCAGCCGTCCGCGGTGGTGTTGCGGCGCTTGTTCTCTAAACGTTCTTGCCAGCGCATGCGGATTCCGCTAGCATTGTACGTCTTGTCGGGGGCGCGCATGGTGCAGCGGGTGTCGACGGTGGCGTTCGAGGGCATTGAGGCGCGCGCCGTCGACGTGCAGGTCCAGGTCGCGCCGGGACTGCCCGCCTTCCACGTGGTCGGATTGCCGGACAAGGCGGTGTCGGAGGCGCGCGAGCGCGTGCGCGCGGCGCTGACCGCCTCGGGCCTCGCGCTGCCCGCGCGCCGCATCATCGTCAATCTCGCCCCGGCCGACCTGCCCAAGGAGGGCAGCCATTACGACCTGCCGATCGCGCTCGGCCTGATGGCGGCGATCGGGGCGATCCCGCCCGATGCGGTCGAGGGCCACACGGTGCTGGGCGAACTCGGGCTCGACGGCTCGATCGCGCCGGTTGCGGGGGTGCTGCCGGCGGCGATCGGTGCGAATGCACGCGGCGAAGCGCTGATCTGTCCTTACCCCTGCGGGCCGGAAGCGGCCTGGGCGAGCCCGGACATGGAGATCATCGCCCCGGCCTCGCTCATCCAGCTCGCCAACCATTTCAAGGGCGCGCAGGTGCTGTCGCGCCCGCAGCCGCGCATTCGCGAAGCGCAGGCGCAAAGCCTCGACCTCAAGGACATCAAGGGCCAGGAAAGCGGCAAGCGCGCGCTCGAAGTGGCCGCCGCCGGCGGGCACAATCTGCTGCTGGTCGGGCCGCCCGGCGCGGGAAAATCGATGCTCGCCGCGCGGCTGCCCTCGATCCTGCCGCCGCTTTCGCCGCCGGAACTCCTGGAAGTGTCGATGATCGCCTCGGTCGCGGGCGAAATCGAAGGCGGCGCGCTCACCGACCGGCGGCCGTTCCGCAGTCCGCACCACTCGGCGAGCATGCCGGCGCTGGTCGGCGGCGGGCTGCGCGCGCGGCCGGGGGAAATCTCGCTTGCGCATAACGGCGTGCTGTTTCTCGATGAACTGCCCGAATTCGATCCGCGCGTGCTCGACGCGCTGCGCCAGCCCCTGGAGAGCGGCGAGGTGGCGATCGCGCGCGCCAATCATCGCGTCACCTATCCAGCGCGCTTCATGCTGGTCGCCGCGATGAACCCGTGCCGCTGCGGACGCGCGAGCGAGCCGGGCTATTCCTGCCGGCGCGGGCCGGTGGCGCGCTGCGCCGCCGAGTACCAGGCCCGCCTGTCCGGGCCGCTGCTCGACCGCATCGATCTGCATGTCGACATTCCCGCCGTGACGGCGGCGGACCTGATCTTGCCGCCGCCCGCGGAAGGCAGCCGCGAAGTGGCCTTGCGCGTCGCCCAGGCGCGCGAGCGCCAGGCGCGCCGCTATGCCCGCCTCGGTCACCCGCATGTCCGCACCAATGCGGCGGTGCAGGGCTCGGTGCTGGAGGAGGTGGCGAAGCCGGACAGCGCCGGCCTCAAGCTCCTGCGCGACGCCGCCGAAGCCATGCGGCTGTCGGCGCGCGGCTATCATCGCGTGCTCCGGATCGCGCGCACGCTCGCCGACCTCGACGACAACGAGACGGTCGCCCGCATCCATCTCGCCGAAGCGCTGTCTTATCGCCTCGCAGCCGACGATTTGCGGCGGGCGGCGTGACCCCTGCCATCGCCAAGCCCGCCGCACGCAGGTCGGCCGAGGTCAGGTTTTTTCAGGTGCGCGGCCGGATCGGACGCGAAAAGTCTTGATTGGGCAATTGCTTTTTGGCCCTATTGTCACAAATCCGTGCCCGCTATGTGCATAGTGGCGCGGTGGGGCGAACGGCGTTTTTCCATGTGCATTTCGCGAGCTGGAATCGCCTAGGATCGCCGCGCCGGGAGCGATCGATGCAGACCCGCGTCCGCGATAATCCGCCACGCCGCCTCTTGGACCGGTTTCGTGAACATCCGATCGTCGCCAGCATGCCGCGGCTCGTTCCGGCGCTGAAGGCCTATGGCGGGCTCCGCGTCTCCGACCCGCGCCTGAGCCGCACCGGCGAGACGCTGGGGCGGATCGGCGCGCTCGAAGTCCGCCTCGCCCATCGCGCGGCCGAAATCCGGCGCGCACAGCGGCTGCGCTTCGACGTGTTCTATCAGGAAATGTCGGCGGTCGCCGACGCGGCGACGCTGATCGCCCGGCGCGATGTCGATCCCTATGACGCGATGTGCGATCACCTCCTCGTCCTCGATCACGACCGCCCCAAGACCAGGCGAGGTCCGGCCGTTGTCGGCACCTATCGGCTGCTGCGTCAGGAGATCGCCGAGCGCTGCGGCGGCTTCTACAGCGCCGGTGAGTTCGACATCGGCCCCTTGATCGCGCGCCATCGCGCCTTGCGCTTCCTCGAGCTGGGACGCTCCTGCGTTCTCCCCGCCTATCGCAACAAGCGCACGGTCGAGCTGCTCTGGCACGGCGTCTGGACCTATGTCCTGCGCCACAAAGTGGATGTGATGATCGGCTGCGCGAGCCTGGAGGGGACGAACCCGGACGCGCTCGCCCTGCCGCTTTCGTTCCTGCATCATTATGCGCGCGCGCCGGAGGAATGGCGGGCGGGAGCGCTTTCGCACCGCTACCGCGCGCTCGACCGGCTGCCGAAGGAGGCGGTCGATCCCAAGGCGGCGCTGCACTGTCTGCCGCCGCTGATCAAGGGCTATCTGCGGATCGGCGCCTTTGTCGGCGACGGCGCCGTGATCGACCATCAGTTCGGCACGACCGACATCCTGGTTGTCCTGCCAGTCGCCGCGATCAAGCTGCGCTATATCGACCATTTCGGCCCGTCCGCCGGGCGCCACGCGGCTTGACGGCCGGCCTGATCGCACGCACCCCGAACAACACGCGCGAGCGGTCGAGCGCCATCACGCGCGCGCGGGTCGATCGGTCATCGTCTTGTCCTTCCTTTCCTTCGTTCGTGAGAAGCCTTGCACGCGCTCGCGTCTTCTGTTTTTTCTTCGACCGATTGGGCTAGGCGTCATTTAGAGCTTGGGCCGCGACTGCCTGACGTTCTCGGAGAATCGTTGACCGACGCCGAACCGAGATAGACAACATGGCAGCGTTGCTAAAGCCCCATCGTGTTCATTCGCAGGAGAACCCATGATCAAAATCGTACTGCTCCGCCACGGCGAAAGCATTTGGAACAAAGAGAACCTCTTCACGGGCTGGTATGACGTCGATCTCTCCGAGCAGGGCAGGGCCGAGGCAAAGCGGGCCGGTGAGCTGCTCAAGGCCGAGGGGTTCACGTTCGATGTGGCGTTCACCTCGATGCTCAAGCGGGCGATTCGCACGCTGTGGTTCACGCTTGATGAGCTCGACTTGATGTGGATTCCGGTCGAGCACTCGTGGCGGCTCAACGAGCGGCACTACGGAGCGCTCCAGGGCCTGAACAAGGCGCAGACCGCCGCCAAATACGGCGACGAACAGGTCCTCGTGTGGCGGCGAAGCTATGACATACCCCCGCCGGCTCTGGAGGAGTCCGATTCCCGCTATCCTGGCAGCGATCCGCGTTACAAGGGGTTGAGCAAGGCCGAGCTGCCGCTGACCGAATGCCTCAAGGACACGGTCGCGCGGTTTCTCCCCTACTGGCACGAAGCCATCGTGCCGGCCATCCAGAGCGGCAAGAAGGTGATCATCGCGGCCCACGGCAACAGCCTGCGGGCGCTGGTCAAGTACCTCGACAACATCTCGGATCAGGAAATCGTCGGACTGAACATTCCGACCGGTGTGCCCTTGGTCTACGAGCTTGACGCCCAGCTCAAGCCGATCAAGCACTACTACCTGGGCGACCAAGAAGAAATTGCCCGAAAAGCGGCAGCAGTCGCTGCGCAGGGGAAAGCGAAATAAGAAAAGTGGTCGGAAGCAGCAATCCGCGCCGTGGTGGAAGGCCTTAATACCAAGGCCCACCGGGACCGCACCACAGACGCCGTCGTTGCCGGGCGAAGACCTCACGGCTGTCCGGTTCGGCTTCATCGAAAACGGCGGAAGGCGCTGCGGCGTCAGGTTCGACGGCGGTTTTGCCGCGCTCGGGACGCGCACTGCGCCGGAGCCAACTCCTTGTCATCGTTTGCGCAAGCGGACGATCCAGTACTCACCCCACTCCGTCGATCTTGACGGCAAACCCGGTGAATACTGGATGCTCCGCGTACGCGAGGGCTTTGCGGAAGTCGCGCGTCGTGATTCTGTTCGAGAGAGGATCACGGGAGATTCGCGATGTCGGAGCGCCAGCTTGGTCAGATGAGCTTCGCCGATCGGTTGGTGGCGGATGTGGCGCGCGGCAATGCGACGCTGGAGCGGATTGAGGCTCTGGTGGACTGGGATGCGGTGGCTGGGCTGCTCAGTCCGTTGCGCGGCGGGGTGATGGGAGCGCCCGGCTATCCGGCTTTGACGATGTTCAAAGCGTTGTTGCTGCAGCGCTGGTACGGTTTATCCGACCCTCAGTTGGAGGAGGCGCTGGCGGACCGCTTGTCGTTTCGCCGCTTTGTCGGGCTGAGCCTGAGCGAGCCGGCGCCGGATCACAGCACGGTATGGCGGTTCCGGGAGGCCTTGGGCAAGAGCGGGCTTGCCGAGCGCGCTTTCGCCGCGATCACGCAGCAGATCGAGACGAGCGGCTTTGTGCTCAAGCGCGGGACGCTGATCGACGCCTCGCTCGTTCCGGCGGCCGTCAAACCGCCGCCGCCGCCGCGCCATCCTCTCCCGCCGGACGTCGATGGCCGCCCGGCCAGCAAGCTTGTGCCGAGCCCGCGCGATCCCGACGCCAGCTGGACGAAGAAGGAAGGCAAGCATTTCTTCGGTTACAAGGTGCATGTGGGGATGGATCAGGTCAGCCGGATCATTCGCCGCGTGGCGGTCACGCCCGCCAATGTCAATGAGAGCGAAGTGGCCGACGCGCTGATCTGCGGCGACGAAGCGGCCGTCTATGGCGACAAGGCGTTCACCAACAAGGCCCGCCGGGCACGGTTGAAGGCCCAGGGCATCCGCGACGGCATCATGATGCGATCCAACCGCTGGCATGAGCCGAGCCGCTGGATGATCAAACGCAACGCCATCATCGCGCATCGCCGCGCTCCCATCGAGTCCTGGTTCGCGCACCTCAAGCATGTCTGTGGCTTCGCCAGAGCGCGCCATCGCGGGCTCCTGCGCAATGCCGCGGCAATCCACCTCGCCGCGACCGCCATGAACCTCGCACGATGGGCCAAGAACGCTCCCGCTCCAGCCTGAGGCCCGCGCCGCACTGACAAAGACCCGACGAGACCAGTCGCCATAAACTACAGACAAAAACATCGAGCCGAACAACCATTCCCGCTCAAGCCGTCGACTTCCGCAAAGCCCTCGCGTACGCGGAGCATGACGAAGGAAACGAACCGGCCGTGCGCTTGACCCGGCATCCATCTTGCTGAAACAGGGCGTTTCTCGAAGATGGATGCGTGGGTCAAGCCCGCGTATGACGCGTCGCTGTTTGTGAGGTTCGTGTAACAATCGCACGCCGCTGTAGCGCGTGCGGATCAGGCTTGTCTGCCGCGCGCGCTTGCCCCCGGCTCAAACTTTCGTCAATCCCAACACATCGGCCATGGAATAGAGTCCCGGCTTCTGCGTGCGCGCCCACAGCGCCGCCTTGAGCGCGCCGCGGGCGAAGATCATGCGGTCCTCCGCCTTGTGCACGAGTTCCACCCGTTCGGCGGGACCCGCGAAGATGACCGAATGCTCGCCCACCACGGTGCCGCCGCGCAGCGCGGCGAACCCGATATCCCCCGGCCGGCGCGCCCCGGTATGGCCGTCGCGCGCGCGGACCGAATGCGTCGCAAGATCGATATTGCGCCCCTCCGCCGCCGCGCGGCCGAACATCAGCGCGGTGCCCGAGGGAGCGTCGATCTTCTTGTTGTGATGCATCTCGACAATTTCGATGTCGAACTCCTCGTCGAGCGTGCGGGCGACCCGCTTGACCAGGGCGGCAAGGAGATTGACCCCGAGGCTCATATTGCCGGATTTGACGATCGCCGCCCGCGCCGCGGCCGCAGCGATCGCCTTGTCCTGCTCAGGCGAAAGCCCGGTGGTGCCGATCACGTGCACGAGGCCTGTGCCGGCGACGCGCTCGGCCAAGGCGACCGACGCCGCCGGCACGGTGAAATCGATGACCCCGTCGGCGCGATCGATCAGCGGCGCGATGTCGGCCGCAAGCGCGACGCCGTTCGCGCCGATCCCGGCGAGTTCGCCCGCATCGCGTCCGATCGCCGGCGAGCCCGGCGCTTCGATTGCGCCCGCGAGCGTCACGCCGGCCGAAGCCGCGATCGCCTGAACGAGGGTCCGCCCCATCCGTCCGCTGGCGCCCGCCACGATCAGCCGCATGTCAGCCATGGGTCCCCCTGCAACTCTGCGGGGGTATAGCCGGACCGCGCAGGGATGGGAAGCAGGCGCTGCGGCCCTGGCTGCTAAGGCTGCGGCCCGTCATAGCCCTCGATTGCGATCAGGTCGAATTCGGCGCGGCCTTTGCGCAAGACGGCGGCCGCCTGATACTCGGGCGAGTGATAGCAGGCGACCGCCGCTTCAAAGCTCGGGAACTCGATCACCACCGTGCGCGACCGGCTCGCGCCCTCCAGCACCTCATACTTGCCGCCGCGCACGAGCAGCCTGCCGCCATATTTGCGGAACGCCTCCATGTCGGCGCCGGCATAAGCCTTGTAACCCTCCGGCTCGGTGACATCGACATGCGCGACCCAGTAGCCCTTACCCATCGTTCCTCCCCTGCCCTCTTGTCCCGCGCGCGATGCAGCGCGAAGCGGTGCAGCGCAGATGCGGGATCCAACATGATTAACGCTGTGTCCCGGCGGAGGCGCCACACTGCGCTTCGCTTCGTGATGCGCCGCGCCCGGGACACGAACTGTTCCATCGCGCGGAGAACTCCTGGCGCAAAAGCTAAGGCTGCTCGCCGTCATAGCCCTCGGCGATGACGAGATCGACGTCGCAGCCGCGTTTGAGGAACTGCGCGGCGGCCTGGTACTCTGGCGACCCGAAGCAGTCGAGCGCCGCCTGATAGCTCGGGAATTCGAGCACCACATTGTGCGGCCGCGGCGTGCCGAAGACGCTCTCGGCGCGCCCGCCGCGCACGATGAAACGCCCGCCGAATTTGGCGAACGCGGCCGCGTTGCGTTGGCGGTACGCGTCATACTCGGCTTCATTGTTCACGGTCACGCGCGCGAGCCAGTAGCCCTTGGCGGCCATCGCATTCCCCCTCATTCGCCCGTCGCGGCGGCGATGTCGGCGATGATCGCCTCGGCCGCCGCGCGCGGATCGGCGGCTTCGAGGATCGGCCGCCCGACGACGAGATAATCGGCGCCGGCGGCGATGGCCTCGCGCGGCGTCTTGATCCGCTTCTGGTCGCCGATGTCGGCGCCGGCCGGACGAATGCCCGGCGTCACCAGCACCATGTGATGACCGAGCAGCGAGCGCAGCGCGCCCACCTCCTCGCCCGAGCAGACGAGCCCATCGATCCCGATGTCGCGCGCCTGCGCCGCGCGCTCGGCGACCAGTTCGCTCACCGTGAAGTCATAGCCGGCCGCCGCGAGATCGGCGTCGTCGTAGGACGTGAGCACGGTCACCGCGAGGAGGCGCAGATTGGAATCGCCGCGCCCGTCGACCGCCGCCTTCATGGTCTGCGGATAGCCATGCACCGTCAGGAAGGTCGCGCCCAGGCGCGCGACGCTCTCGACGCCTTTCGCGACGGTGTGGCCGATATCGTGGAGCTTGAGGTCGAGAAAGACCTGCCGGCCGTTCCAGATGAGCTTTTCGGCGAGCGCGAGCCCGCCGGAAAAGGCGAGCTGATAGCCGATCTTGTAGAAGGTCACCGCATCGCCCAGGCGGGCGACCAACGCCTCCGCCGCCTCCGCCGAGGCGAGATCGAGCGCAAGGATCAAACGGTCGCGCGGATTTTCCATTCGCCCCCCGTCGTGCACGCCGGCCCGCGGCGTTCAACGAGACGCTGGAGAAGAACGCGCCGGGCGTCAATCCTTGCGGTAGACCCAGACGCGGGCGGGCGGCAGGTTCAGCCAGATGCGTTCGGAGGCTTCGACGCGGACATTCACGAGCGAGCGCGGGATGGGCGGCACCACGGCATAGGTGAACTGCACGAAGGGCGCGCCCGGCCACAAGAGCGCGAAGGCCTCGGTGAGGAGCCGCAGCCGCGTTCGCAGCGGCTTTGTCACCAGCGGCAGGCCGGAGACGATTGCCGCGGCCGGACCGTTGATCACGCTGCCGAGCAGCCGGCGGACGCGATAGGCGTCGGCCTGAACGACCGTGGCCTTGGGGTAGCGTGCGCGCAGCAGGCTGCAGAAACTGGGATTGAACTCGACCAGGACCAGCCGGCGCTCGTCCACCCCGTGTTCGACCAGCGCCCCGGTGATCGGCCCGGTGCCGGGGCCGAGTTCGACGACGGGCCCCTCCACGTCCGGATCGACGAAGCTCGCCATGGTGCGTGCGAGCAGCTTGCTCGACGGCATCACGGCGCCCGTCGACAGCGGCTTTTCGAACCACGAGCGGATGAACCTCACATCATCGTCGATGCGTTGGTTCTTCGGGCGGGCGACACTCAAATCGGACTGAAATGGCATCTCGGGAGCGATGGTAACGACTGTGACAAAAATCCGTCACGGAAGCGTCACGGGGTATAGCGCTGTCGCCTCCCGGTCAATACTACTCAGGCAGAGCCTGCTTTGTTCCCAAAAAACTCCTTGACCCGTCCGAAGAAGCCGGACGACTCCGGATGGGTCTCCTTCGAGCACAATTTCTCGAATTCCGCCAACAGCTCGCGCTGACGCTTGGTGAGCTTCTGCGGGGTCTCGACGACGACCTGCACATACATGTCGCCCATCTGCTTGGAGCGAAGCACCGGCATGCCTTTGGCGCTCAGGCGGAATCTGCGGCCGGACTGGGTGCCGTCCGGCACCTTCACGCGCGTCTTGCCGCCGTCGATGGTGGGAACCTCGAATTCGCCGCCGAGCGCGGCGATCACCATCGAGATCGGGGCGCGGCAGTAAAGGTCGGCCCCGTCGCGCTGAAAGAAATCGTGCGTGGAGATCGAAAGAAAAATATAGAGGTCGCCCGCCGGACCGCCGCGCACGCCGGCTTCCCCTTCGCCGGCGAGCCGAATGCGGGTGCCGTCCTCGACGCCGGGCGGGATGTTGACCGTCAGCGTGCGCTCGCGCGTAACGCGCCCGGCGCCCGCGCAGGCGGGGCACGGATCGTCAATCACCTGACCGCGGCCCTGGCAGGTCAGGCAAGTGCGTTCGAGCGTGAAAAACCCTTGCGCGTGCCGCACCTTGCCGTAGCCGCCGCAGGTCGGACAGGGTTTCGGCTTGGTGCCGGACTTCGCTCCGGTCCCCGAGCAGATTTCGCAGGTGACCGAGGTCGGGATGCGCACCTGGGCGGACTTGCCGTAATAGGCGTCCTCCAGGCTGATCTCCATATTGTAGCGCAGATCGGCCCCGCGCTCGCGGCCGCCGCCGCGGCCGGTGCGCCGCCCCATGCCGAAGAAGTCATCGAAAATATCGGCGAAGGTCGAGGCGAAGTCCGCCCCGAAGCCGGGCCCGCCGCCCATTCCGTGCTCGAACGCGGCGTGGCCGAAGCGGTCATAGGCTGCGCGCTTGTCCGGATCCTTCAGGACCTCGTAGGCCTCGTTGACTTCCCTGAAGCGATGCTCGCAGTGCTGATCCCCCGGATTGCGGTCCGGATGATGCTTCATGGCGAGCTTGCGATAAGCGGCCTTGAGATCGGAATCGCTCGCGCCGCGCTGGACGCCGAGCGTGTCGTAATAATCGCGCTTGGGCATACGTCAGAACCGCCCCGAAAACAAAGCCTCGTCCCGACGAGCGCGCAACGCGGCTCGAGGGACGAGGCTATGCCTGCCACCCGAATTGCAGCCCTCACCCTGTGAGACGGCCTTCGGCCTCCTCAGGATGAGGACCATGGTCTGCTCCGCAATCAGGCCGACTTCTTGTTCTTCTTGTCGTCATCGACCTCGGTGAACTCGGCGTCGACGACGTCTTCCTTCTGGCCGCCGCCGCCGGCATCGCCGCCGGAGCCGCCGCCGCCTTCTTGCGCCTGCTTGTACATCGCTTCCCCGAGCTTCATCGAGGCCTGCGCGAGCGTATTCGTCTTGGCGGCGATCGCCTCCGCGTCATCGCCCTTCAGCGCTTCGCGCAGATCGCTCATCGCATCCTCGATCATGCGCCGGTCGCTCTCGCCGATCTTGGAGCCGTGCTCGGCGAGCGCCTTCTCGGTCGAGTGGACGAGCGCCTCGGCATGGTTCTTCGCCTCGACGGCGGCCTTGCGCTTCTTGTCGTCCTCGGCGTGCGACTCGGCTTCCTTCACCATGCGGTCGATGTCGGAGCGCGAGAGGCCGCCCGACGCCTGGATGCGGATCTGCTGCTCCTTGGCGGTCGCCTTGTCCTTCGCCGACACGTTGACGATTCCGTTCGCGTCGATGTCGAACGACACTTCGATCTGCGGCACGCCGCGCGGCGCCGGCGGAATGCCGACAAGGTCGAACTGGCCGAGCAGCTTGTTGTCCGCCGCCATTTCGCGCTCGCCCTGGAAGACGCGGATGGTGACGGCGTTCTGATTGTCCTCGGCGGTCGAGAACACCTGGCTCTTCTTGGTCGGGATCGTCGTGTTGCGATCGATGATGCGGGTGAACACGCCGCCCAGCGTCTCGATGCCGAGCGACAGCGGGGTGACGTCGAGCAGGAGCACGTCCTTGACGTCGCCCTGCAGCACGCCGGCCTGGATCGCCGCGCCCACCGCCACGACTTCGTCCGGGTTGACGCCCTTGTGCGGCTCCTTGCCGAAGAACTGCCGCACCACCTCCTGCACCTTGGGCATGCGGGTCATGCCGCCGACCAGCACGACTTCGTTGATCTCGCCGGCGGAGAGCCCGGCATCCTTCAGCGCGAGGCGGCAGGGCTCGACCGTCTTCTGGATCAGGTCGTCGACGAGCGCCTCGAACTTGGAGCGGGTGAGCTTCATGGTCAGATGCTTCGGTCCGCTCGCATCCGCCGTGATGTAGGGCAGGTTGATTTCGGTCTGCGCGGTCGAGGACAGCTCGATCTTGGCCGCTTCCGCCGCCTCCTTGAGGCGTTGGAGCGCGAGCTTGTCGCGGCGCAGGTCGATGCCCTGCTCCTTCTGGAACTCGTCGCACAGATAGTTGACGAGCCGCATGTCGAAGTCCTCGCCGCCGAGGAAGGTGTCCCCGTTGGTCGACTTCACCTCGAACACGCCGTCGCCGATCTCGAGAATGGAGACATCGAACGTGCCGCCGCCGAGGTCGTAGACGGCGATCGTTCCGGTCTTTTCCTTGTCGAGACCATAGGCGAGCGCGGCCGCGGTCGGCTCATTGATGATGCGCAGCACTTCCAGGCCGGCGATCTTGCCGGCGTCCTTGGTCGCCTGGCGCTGCGCGTCGTTGAAATAGGCGGGAACGGTGATGACGGCCTGCGTCACCTTTTGCCCGAGATAGGACTCCGCCGTCTCCTTCATCTTCTGCAGGATGAAGGCGGAAACCTGCGATGGCGAATAGGTCTTGCCGTCCGCCTCCAGCCACGCGTCGCCATTGCTCGCGCGGACGATCTTGTAGGGGACAAGCTTCTTGTCCTTCTCGACCATGGGGTCGTCATAGCGACGTCCCATCAGCCGTTTCACCGCAAAAAACGTCTTCTCCGGGTTGGTGACCGCCTGGCGCTTCGCCGGCTGGCCGACCAGCCGCTCGCCGTCGTCGGTGAACGCGACGATCGAGGGAGTGGTGTTTCTGCCTTCCGAATTCTCGATGACCTTCGGCGTCTTGCCTTCCATGACGGCAACGCAAGAGTTGGTCGTACCGAGGTCGATCCCGATGACCTTTCCCATGGTCTAGTCCTTTCCTTGCAGCAGGCCGGCCGAGCCTGATTAGCACCCGGGAGCGTCCGCAGGCCTCGCGCCTTTTGGATGCTGTGAGTCCGGCCCCCTAACGTCTTGATCCGCCGCCCCCGGCGGGTTCAAAGGCTCATATAGGAGTGCGGCCTATGCCCGCAAGACAGCCGAGCCGGCCTAATGCGGGTCTGACATGAACAACCACGCTCCGTCGCGCCTCGCCCGCCGATAAACACGCCGCTGAGCGGGTGCGGAGCGCGTGCGGAGCGCGTGCGATATGGCGACCCGGCTCGCGCACAGCCCGCGTTTGCGGGAGGCCTGGCCGCGACGGCCGCCGAGACCAGGAACAGAACTCCGAGAGCGGAGCCGGCCCCTTTCCCGCCGGCCGGCCGCTCCAAATCCATTCGCCGCCCTTTCACGGCGGCGTCCGCCGGCGACAAGCACGCGACGCGCCACTGGCAAAAGACGGCTGTTACAGGTACTTGCGCAGGTCGGCAGCGGCGGCTTCCGGCGGCCGCTTGAGATTGAACGGCGCGACGAACCGCCCCTGCTTATCCATCAGATAGACGAGCGCGGTGTGGTCGAGGGTGTAGTCCTCGCCTTCCAGAGGGACTTTCTTGTAGTACACGCGGTAGGCCTTGGCGACCGCCGCGATGGCGGCGGGATCCCCGGTAAGTCCCTGCAGATGCGGGTCGAAGCTCGACAGATATTCCTTCAGCGCCGCCGGCGTGTCGCGTTCGGGATCGACGCTGATGAACAGGGCGGCGGTGCGCGCCGCATCGGGCCCCAGCGCACGCATGATCTCCGACACTTCGAACAGCGCGGTGGGGCACACGTCGGGACAATGCGTGAATCCGAAGAAGACAAGGAAGGGCTTTCCTCGGAGGCTCTGATCGGAGAACGGCCGGCCGTTCTGATCGGTGAGCTGGATCGGCCCGCCGACAGTGGCCCCCTGGAACGCGGGCGCATCCGAAAAGCGCCCAGTCATCAGAAGCACAAGGCCGACGCAGAGGGCAAGCCCGAGCCCGAAGGCGCCGGCCAGCACAACGAGGCGCGAAGGCCGTCGGATCATCGTGCGTCCCTTCTCAGAAGCAGGCGTTGAGGCCGGCGGAGAATCATCTCGTAGAACACGGCCTTGCCGTAATGCGCCCACAGAGCAACCGTCGCGGCGACCACAAGCCCGGCCGCGACCGCAGCGACGGTCGCCACCGTCCTTTGCGTCGTTGCGGAAGACTCAGGCGTGGTCTCGGACATCGGGGCTGACACCGCCAATCACAGACCGGCAGGATGGAGATAGACCCGATCGCCCCGCCTCACAACCCCGCCCGGCTGGCCGGGCGCGCGCCGCCGGCCAGCCTTCGGGCCGCGAGCGCGGACGCGTACGGAGGCGTCGGGCCGATCACATGCGTTTGCTCGAATTCGTTGCTCGCTTTAGAATGCGGACATACGTCCGCTCGGACGTAGCTAATCCCCTTGCCGGCACGGAGTGCGCCATGGCCACATTGCAGCGGGAATCAGGCCGCGCGGACAAATCCGTGCTGATCGGCCAGCGCCGGGTCGACATCGCCCAGTTGCTGGAGCGCGCGCACGACGCGAGCGAATTCCTCAAGGCGCTGGCGCACGAATCGCGGCTGGTGATCCTCTGTCTGCTGGCGGAGGGCGAGAAATCGGTGATGGAGCTTGCCGAGCTGCTCGACCAGCGTCAGCCCGCGGTGTCCCAGCAGCTCGCCCGGCTGAAGGGCGAGGATCTGGTGCAGTCGCGGCGCGACGGCAAGCACATCTTCTATTCGCTCGCCGCCGAGGAGGTCCGGGACGTCATCCTGGTGCTGCATGGCGCATTCTGCGGGACCGTGCGGCCGCCGGTGCGGAGCAACGGCCAGCGCGTCAGCAAGCGCCGCCCGGCGCAGCCCCGACCGGCCCGCCAGCGTCGCGGTCGAGCAGCGAGCCGGTGACGCCGGGGCCCACGCGGTGAGAGCGCTCCGGAAACACGCCGGCTTTCCGATCGTCAGCCGCCGGCCAGTATGCCCCCGAGCCCCATCGGAACCGCGCCGACGACATAGCGCCGCACGCTCTGGCCGTTGCGGCAGCCTTCGAGCTTTTAACTCAACTCGGAAACAGCGGAGTCACAAGGGCCGGCGGCCGCCGCGGAGCGCTGCTGCGTCACCTCGTCATACACTCCGTCATGAAGCTTCGGCGGGCCGGCCCGCGCAGCCCGGTGTCGTCAGCCTTGCTCCAGCAGGCCGCATGCTTCGCCGGGTTCTTGACCCGCCAGCATTGGTCCGCATTCTGACCCTGGGCGCAGGGACCCATGCCCATGCCGCGCCCCGACCCACCCCCGGGACCCCACCCTTGCGCGACCGCCGCGACCGGAGCCGCTGCGAGAAGGGCGGTGGAGAGAACGATAGCTGTTATGCGACGCATCTGAACCTCCGTCGATTTGAACCGGATTTTTCCGATCCGCCAAGAAGTCTGCGCCACATCGTATGATGGCGCCCTGACAAGCCTTGTCAGGGCGCCGTCAGGAAAACCGGCATAGTGAGGGGATAGGGCAATAGAGAAACACGATGATCGATCGCCGTTCTGTGCTGTACTTGTCTGCGTTGGCGCTGGCGGGGCTCACGCCGGCGGCGACCGAGGAGTGGGACGGGTATGGCGAGCGCCGCCGACGCCGGCGCCGCCATGGGCATGGGCATCGCCACCTCGAAGACCATGAGTTCGCCCGCCGCGCATTGCAGGAGGGGCGGGCGCGCCCGCTGGCCGACATTCTCACCATCGCGAAGGACAATCTCGGTGGCGACGTGATCGGCGTCGAACTGGAAGAGCAGGCCGGCGCGATGGTGTATGAGCTGAAGGTGCTGCGGCCGAACGGCGCACTGGTCGAGTTGCGGGTCGATGCGCTTACCGGCGCGGTCCTGAAGCAGGACGACGATTGATGCGGGTGCTGGTCGTCGAGGACGAACCGCGGATCGCGGGCGACGTCGCGGCGGCGCTCAAGGCGGCCGGCTTCGTCCCCGAGATCGTCGGCAACGGCGAGGACGCATGGTTCAAGGGCGACACCGAGGACTACGCGCTGATCGTGCTCGACCTCGGTTTGCCGCGGATGGATGGGCTCGCGGTGCTGAAGCGCTGGCGTGCGGCGGGCCGGCAAATGCCGGTGCTGGTGCTCACCGCGCGCGGGGCCTGGGCCGAGCGGGTGGAAGGGATCGACGCCGGCGCTGACGACTATCTGCCCAAGCCTTTCCGCATGGAGGAGCTGGTCGCGCGGGCGCGCGCGCTGGTGCGCCGCTCGGCGGGGTTCGGCACGGCGGTGATCGAGGTCGGCCCACTGCGTCGTCGACCCGCGGCAGATGCGCGTCAGCGTCGAACGGCGTCGCGCAGACGCTGTCGCCGCTCGAATATCGCCTCGTCGCCTATCTCGCGCTTCACAAGGGCCGGGTGGTCTCGGCGCACGAACTGATCGAGCAGCTCTATGGCGACGACGACGCGCGCGATGCGAATGCGCTCGAGGCGCTGGTGATGCGCCTGCGCCGCAAGCTCGGCACGGAGGCGATCGAGACGCGCCGCGGCTTTGGCTATCTCGTGCCGGAGCGGCCGGCGTGACCGCGGGCTCGCTGCGGCTGCGGCTGTTTCTCGCCGGCGTCGTATCGGTCGTGGTCGCGCTCGGGCTCGCCTCGCTCGGCCTCTCGCTTCTGTTCGAGCGCCATGTCGAGCGGCGCATGGCGACCGATCTCGCACTGATGCTGGACGAGCTGGTCAGCGGGCTCGACCGCGACGCAGAAGGCAATCTGGCCGTCGTCGACGAACCGGGCGATGCGCGCTTCGACCGGCCGTTGTCGGGACTGTATTGGCAGATCACGCGCGACCCCAATGGGCTCGTCGCGCGCTCGCGCTCGCTCTGGGACTTGGAGCTGCCGCTTCCCGCCGACGAATTGGCGGAGGGCGCGCTGCACCAGCACCGCATCTCCGGCCCGCGCGGGACGTCGCTGCTCGCGGTCGAGCGCAGCGTCGTTCTTCCCGCGCGGCTCGGCGGCGGGACGGTGCGGGTCGTCGTCGCGCGCGACGCGGCGGAACTCACCGAGGCGACGCGGACCTTCACCGCCGATCTCACGCCGTTCCTCGTTCTGATCGCGCTCGTCCTCATCGGCGCTTTCGGGGCGCAGGTCGCGGTCGGCCTCGCCCCGCTGAAAGCGGTGCGGGCGCGGCTTGCCGCCATCCGCTCGGGCGCAGCCGAGCGCCTGGGCTCGGCTTTCCCTTCCGAGGTGCAGCCGCTCGCCGGCGAGATCGACGCCCTGCTCGAAGCGAGAGACAAACAGGTGGCGGCCGCGCGGGCGCGCGCCGCCGACCTTGCGCACGGTCTCAAGACGCCGCTCCAGGTGCTGACCGGCGGGGTCGAGCGCCTCAAGGCCAAGGGCGAAGGCGAGATCGCCAATGATCTCGCCGGCGTGGGCGAGGCCATGCGGCGGCATGTCGAGCGCGAGCTCGCGCGGGCGCGGCGCGAGGCGGCGCCGGCCGATCCCGCCGCCCGGATCAAGGCGACCGTCGAGCGCGTGGTCGCCGTCGTCGGACGGACGCCGCAAGGCGCAAAGCTCGACTGGACGATCGCGATCGCTCCCGACCTCGCGGTGCGCATCCCGCCCGACGATCTCACGGAAGTGCTGGGCAATCTGCTGGAGAACGCGGCGCGGCATGCGCGCGAGCACATCTCCGTCACCGCGAGCGTGATGGGAAGCGACGCGGTGGTCGCGATCGTCGATGACGGTCCCGGCATTCCGCCCGATCGCGTCCCCGAAGCCTTGCGCCGGGGCGGGCGGCTCGACCAGGGCGGCGCCGGCGCGGGCCTCGGCCTCGCGATCGTCTCCGATATCCTCGATGCATGGAGCGGATCGCTTGAGCTCGGTCCGACCGCTCCGGGCGCGATGACCGCCACGGTCCGATTGCCGCTGACACGACGCTGACGGCGCGGGTCAGTCGGGCGTCAGCCCCCATGCTTCATTGTTCAGGGCGCCGAAGAGCAGGAGCCTTGCCCATGACCCAGATCGCTTACACGCTCACCCCAGCCGCCGCGTCCAATCCGCGTTACGATGCGCTGACCCAAGCCATTCACTGGCTGTCGCTGATCGCGATCGCGACGGCCTTCGCCATCGGGCTCTGGTTCGAGGACATGCCGCGCGGGCCGGATAAGGCGCAGCTCGTCAATCTGCATGCGTCGTTAGGCGTGCTGGTGGTGGCGCTGACCGCGCTGCGGCTCGGCTGGCGCGCCGTCGTTCCGGCGCCGCCCTCGCCCGGCCCGCGTCCGCTCCAGCTCGCCGGACATGCGATGCACCTCGTGCTCATTGCCGTCGTCCTCGCGGTCCCGATCAGCGGCATATTGATGATGGCCGCGAAAGGCCGTTCATTCGACGTGTTCGGGCTTTTCACCGTGCCGCCGCTGATGGCGACCGACCGCGCCTTCGGCGAGTCGCTCGAAGAAGCGCATGCGTTCCTCTCCTATCTGATGCTCGTCCTTGTCGGCCTGCACGCCGCTGCGGCGGTGTTCCACCAGGCGATCCTCAAGGACGGCGCGCTCGCCCGCATGCTGCCGTTCGGCAGCACCGGCAGGGCGTAGCCGGCCGCCGCCGTCGCCCGCCCGCGCAATCGGCTCCAAGAAGGACGATCGGCATGACCCGCAGCCTGCTCGGCGCCGCCGCCCCGCTTGTAATCGTTTCGACGCTCGCCGCGGCCGCGGCCATGAGCCCGGCGCAAATGGCCGTCCTCGATCGATATGTCGCAGCGGCGAAGGCCGAGCCCGGATACGCCGGTCCGTCCGCCGAGCGCGGGCGGGCGCTGTTCTTCGCGTCGCACGCCGGCGGCAAGGCGGACACGCCGGCATGCACCTCATGCCACTCGCCCAATCTCGCCGGCCGCGGCCAGACGCGGGCGGGCAAGGCGATCGAGCCGATGGCGGCGTCCGTAGCGCCGTCGCGCTACACCGACGCGGCGACCGTCGAGAAATGGTTCAAGCGCAATTGCAGCGACGTGCTCGGCCGCGAGTGCACGGCCGCGGAAAAGGCCGACGCGCTCGTTTTCCTGCTCGGCTTGTGAGACCGCGACATGACCGGAACTCCCCGTCTCCCGCTGGCGGTCGCGCCCGTTTTGGCGGCGTTGCTGTGCGCCGCCCCGCTCGCCGCCGATGGGCTGCGCCTCGCCCCGGTCAAGGATCCCGTGGTCGCGAAGGAATGCAGCGCCTGCCACATGCTGTATCCGGCAGGACTCCTCCCGGCCCGCTCCTGGTCGGCGATGACGGCCGACCTCGCCAACCATTTCGGCGACAATGCCGAGCTCGACGTGGCGACCGCCAAGCGCATCGCCGACTATCTCGCCGCGAACGCCGCCGACAAAGCGAGGGGGAGCCGCGATGTGCTGCGCGCCCTCGCGCCAACGGTCGTTCCCGCCCGCATCACCGAATTGCCGTGGTGGACCCGCAAGCACGAGAAGAGGGATCGCGTCACACCGGCGACGCTCGCCCGCAAGGGCGCGAAGTTCAAGGGCGACTGCAAGGCCTGCCATGAGGACGCCGAGCGCGGCCTCTTCGACGACGACTGACACGCCGAAACAGGGCTGACGCCTGCCAAATTCGCCCTCACCCGACCCAGCGGGTTAAAGGCGTCGTGACTCTGACACCTTGCTCCCTCACAAGCACCGGCGCGCGCCCCGCACGCGGTGCGGCGCCAAGCGGCGCGCTCGGCGGGAAAAAGCCGGCATTGAACAATCGCCCGCCCGCGCCCAAATCACGGTCGGGTCGCCGCGCCACTCAGGAGCCAGTCATGGAACCCGTCGTCGTCAAGACTCCGATGCAATATCTCGATCGGGCAACCAATGCGCTCAGAGATCTCGGCATCGTTCCGCCCAAGGCCGATGACGCGCCGATCAACGCGATGCTCCAGCACATCTCCGATCTCGACCAGGACAAGATCGCGGTCATCGCCCGCACGCTGGGCCAGGCCGCCGTGTTCAACGAAGTCGTCCGCGAGCAGATCGCGGCCATGGAGATCGGCGAGCGCTATCACGAGATCGCGCACAAGCTTCAACTCGATCCGCGACGACGCCAAGGCGATGGTCGACCAGATCGCCGACGGCAAGCATCGATCGTGTTCGAGCGCGTGCACCAACGTCTGGATGAAGATCTCGCGCGGCGACATCGCCGACCGCTTCGACAAGATCAAGGACATCTATCTCGACGTCACGCGCTCGACCAAGGACCAGATCGAGCGCGAGGCCACGATCCTCGACGCCTACCGCGATTTTCGCGGCGCGCTGAAGCAGGCCGAGGTGCTGGCGCTCGAAGTGCTGAAGACCGCCGAGCGCAAGCTCGACGACGCGCAAGGCGGCGCTGCGAAAGCCGCGGCCAAGCCGTCGCCATCGTTCGCCGGCACGGAGCCCGCCGAGCGCGCCCGGCTCGAACTGGCGCGCGACGAGCATCTGCGCCGCACGCAGGACGAGGACAAGCGCTACCAGATCGCCAAGGACCTCTCGGACAATCTGACGATCAGCTACAACACCTCCGAAGTCGATCATGGCGCGCCTGATGCAGACGACGAACGCCAAGGAGCGCGTCTACGCGCAGTCGGTCAGCGTTCTTCTCGACCAACGACACCGTGCTGACCGCGCTGAAGGCCTCCTTCACCGGCATGTTCGGCCTGCACGAGTCGACGCAGACGCTCGAAGCGATGAAGGAAGGCATGTCGAAGAGCCTCGAGGTCGCTGGCGGAGATCGGCGACAAGGTGCAGGAGGCGGCCGTCCGGGCCGGCTACGGCCCGACCATCCGCGCCGACGCGGTGAAGAAGCTGGTCGATTCGCGTCGTGAACTTCCAGGAGCGCTCGCTGAAGATCGTCGAACGAGATGCGCAAGCTGTCGACGCAGAACTCGGCCGAGATCCGCGACGCCGTCGAGGACGGCAAGCGGCGCATCGCGCAGCTGGTCGCGGAAGGCAAGGCGCTCCCGATCGATGGCTGAGGCGTCCGCCGCCACGCCGGCGCTCTCCGCCCCGCCGCGCCGGCGGCGCGAGCGCCGTCGCAGCTCGACGACCTCATGCTCGCCATGGACGTGGTCGACACGCTGCGCCATCAGGAGCTGCTCGTCAGCGCGCGAACTCGACGAGACCCGGCGCGACGCGGAACTGATCGAGCGCCTGCGCGCGATCTACACGAGCCAGGGCATCGACGTTCCCGACCGCATTCTCCAGGAGGGCGTCAAGGCGCTGAAGGAGAGCCGCTTCGTCTACACGCCGCCGAAGCCCGGACTGGCGACCACGCCTCGCCACCCTTTGGGTCGGCCGCCGGCGCTTCGGGCGGCGGCTGCTCGGCGCCTTGGCTGCCGTCGTGCTCGGGCCGGATTCTACTATGTCGGGGTGGTGCGGCCCGAGCAGCAGCGGGTCGAGCAGGCGCGCACCGCGGCCGAGCAGGAGCGGATCGATCTCGCCGAGCGGCTTCCGCGCGCGCTCGATGCGGCCTACGCCGACGCCACGGCCGCCGCGCAAGTGGACGAAGCGCGGCAGCGCGCCGATCAGCTCCGGGCCGACGGCCGTTCGGCGCTCACCAAGGGCGACCGGCCGGCCGCCGCGCAGGCGATCGAAGAACTCGAATCGCTGCGCGCCGAGCTCCGACGCGAATACGCGCTGCGCATCGTGTCGCGGCCCGGCGAACCCAGCGGCGTGTGGCGCGTTCCCGGGCGCAATCCGGCGGCGAGGAACTACTACCTGATCGTCGAGCCGGTCGCGCCGGACGGCCGCGTGCTCAGCCTGCCGATCACGAGCGAGGAGGATCGCGAGACGCGCACGGTCTCACGCTGGGGCGTTCGCGTGAGCGAGCAGGCCTTCAACGCGGTCCGCGCCGACAAGAACGACGACGGCATCGTCCAGCGGAACAAGGTGGGCGAGAAGAGGTCCGGCGCGCTCGACATCGATTACAGCCTCCCCGTTCTTGGCGGCAACATCCTTCGGTGGTGACATGATCTCCGGGCGCCAGGCTCTGGCAACGGTCGAACAGACGATCGCGCAGGCGCGTCGCGAGGAGGCGCGCCTGGACTCGGCGCTGCGTGAGGCGACCGGCGAGGCGGTTCGGTTGCGCGCGGCGCGGATGGCGGCGTTTCGCGAACTGGCGAAGGTCAAGCTCGACACGCTTGCAAGCGCGGGCGTCGAACAAGAACTGGATGCGGCGGAACGGCGCGCGCTTGCGATCATGGAGCAGGGCCGCCGGGCGGCCGCCGATTTCGCCAAGCGGCGGGAGCTGGCCGAACGCAGCCTCGAGCAGGCGGAGGCCGAGCGCGAGGCAAGAGCGGCCGAACTCGACGAGGCTTTGGCGGCGCTGAGCGAACTGCGGGCGCAGGTGGAGGCGCAGACGCGCGTCAGTCCGGAATGGGCGGCCGCGCGCGCGCGCATGGACGAGCTCGGCCGCATGACGGAGGCGGCGGAGAAAAAGACCGCGCAAGCGGAGGCGGATCGCGAAGAGAAGCGCAAGCCGTATGAGAGCGATCCCCTGTTCATGTATCTTTGGGATCGGAGATTCAGCACGGCCGAATATTCCGCCGGCCGGTTCGTCCGCTTCTTCGATCGCAGGGTGGCGAAGCTCGTCGGGTACGACAAAGCGCGCGCCTCCTATGCGATGCTCAATGCGATCCCGACCCGGCTGCGCGAGCACGCCGAACGCTTGCGGGAGGAGTTGCAAGACGCTCGCGCGCGGCTCACGGCGATCGAACGGGCCTCGTTGGAGAAAAGCGGAGCGAAGCCGCTCGAGGCGCGCGTGCGCGAGCGCAACGCCGCATTCGACGCCGCCGACCGCAAACTTGCAAATGCGCGCGCCGAGCTCGACAAGATCGAGCAGGCGGGCCGCAACGGCGTCGCCTCGGGAGAGGCGTCCTACGCGCAAGCGATCGAATTGCTCGCAGCGGCCGACGCCGCCCAGGATCTCCGCTCGCTTTATCGCGAAGCGGCGCAGACGCCCGACCCCACCGACGAGGCCATCCTCAAGCGCATCGAATCGACCGAGAACGCGATCGGGCGCGCGGAAAAGGAAACCGGCGCGATCCGCCGGGAAATGCAGGAACTCGCCCGGCGTCGCAAGCAGATCGAGTCCGAGCGGGACGAGTTCCGCCGGCGCGGTTACGACGATCCGTTCGGCAGTTTCGGCAATGAGCGCGTGCTCGCCTCCGTGCTCGGCGGCATTCTGGGCGGCGTGCTTCAGGGCGGTGTGCTGCGCGACGTGCTCAACGAGGGCTATCGCCGGCAGCCGGGGCCATGGGACTCCGATTTCGGAGGCGGCGGCGGCTCGTTTCCGGGCGGCGGAGACGACGGCTTCCGCACGGGCGGCTCGATGGGCGGGAATGACGGATTTCGCACCGGCGGCTCGTTCTGACGAGGAGCGGGGGCCCGCGGCCTCCGCCGTCGCCGTTACCCTGCCCGCCATGCTCCGCCTGCGCGACTCACCCCGGCGACGACGCGCCGGGACCGGCATCCGCGGCGACCTTCACGCCGCTCGCGCCCTCGTCGATCTCGCGCTTGAGCGCCGGATCGAGCTTGAGCGCCTCGGCGAGCGATTGAAGGAACTCGCGCTCCTGCGGGGTGTCCGGCTCGATGGCGAGACGCGCCGCCGCATAGACCTGGGCCGCCTGTTCGAGCGACGTCGCCGATCTCGCAAGTTCTTCGACGCTCGCCGGGTTCGCGAGTTCGTTGGCGAGCCAGCTCACCCCTTCCCGGTCGAGGCCGGCCCGGGTGATGCCCGTGGTGACGCGTTCGCGTTCGCCCTCGTCCATATGGCCGTCGGCGGTCACCGCCGCGGTCATCGCCGCGCACGAACAGCATCGCGTCTGCATCGGTCGCAGCCGATGGGTCGAGGTGCGGCGCGCCGGGCGCGAGCTCCGGACTTTCCAGCCGGGCGCTTCGGCCCAGCAGCGGCTCTCCGGATTGATAGTTGCGGAACGCGCGATAGGCCAACCCGCCGATCAGCGCGAGCCCGCCCAGCTTGGCGAGATTTCCAGCAATTCCGCGACCGCCGCGCGTTCCGAGCAGGAGCCCCGCCGCTCCGACCAGCGCCGCTTTGGCGACGCCGGGATTGCGGCCCATCATCTCCTGCGCGCGCCGAGCGAGATCCTCGACGGATTGCCCGCCCATCGCCTCGCGCGCATTCGGGTGGCGCGCCACGTCGGCGAGACCGCCCGTCGCCTGGCCGAGAACCTGGCCGAGAATGCCGCCCGGCCCGGCTCTCGACCCGCTGCCGAAAGCCTCCAGCGCGTCCTGGAGGAAGCCGCGCTGCCCGGTGTTCGGCGCGTCCGGGTCATGCCTCGTCGCGTTCGCGTTCACCATGGCGTCGAGCAGCTCGCGCGCGTTGATCATCTCAATTTCCTCCAATGCGAAACTCGATTGCGATCGCCTGCCCGGCAAGCCGCGCGGGCGCAAAGCCTCCGACAACGCGCTTCGCCTGCAACAGGTTGCTCGAAGGCGCCCGACGGCGAGCATGCAGGTCAGCCTGACACGGGTCAGTGACCTCGCGATGCAACACAGAGGTTGCCGAGGTTAATTTCTGCCGCCCCTGGAACACCCGAGACGGGCTCCTGTTTCCCTAACAACGGTTAGATGGAGAACGGCCATGAAGCATGACCTCGGTCTTTATTTTGCGTTGTGGATCATCATCGCACCGGTGGTGGCGACCTTCCTGCTGTCCGGCATGGGCAGCAGCTACGCGCCCCGACGCGAGCCCGAGCCCCAGCCGCGTCGGCGGTGATGCCCTGTCCGGCCCTTGAGCCATATGTGGCTCTTGGGCCGCTTGGCTCACGTTGCTCTCAGGCTACGCCGCGCGCGCCGCGCTCACAAACCCGCCGGGGAGACCCGGCGGGTTTTTTGCTCGCGCGTCGACTGGCCGACCATGATCGATGCCGGAGTGATCGGTGCAGCCGCGCGCCCAGCCGTCGGTCCGTTCGAGCCTCCAGGTGGCGAGCGTGGTCGCCTCGCCGGCGATGTGCGCCGCGAGTGCCGAGTGCGGGAGAGAGCGTCGTCATAAGGTCGCCTTGAAGCTCACCAAGCTTGCCGCGGCATGCAACCCATCCTCATCACGGCGCGCTTTAAGCTCCGGCCTGCCCAGCAGCCCGACGTCAACGCTCTCTGGGCGCTGTGGACCGACCCGCAGGTTCGACGGTACGTGTGGGACGATCAGGTCATTGCGCGTGAAACGGCGGCTGACACCCTCGCCGACTGCATTGCGCTCGGCTCCGAGGGGCTTGGCTTATGGCTTGTCATGCTGGCCCAGACTCCGGTCGGATCGCCGCATCCTTGTGACCCTCTACTGGGCTGCGCTGGCCTCCTGCCCGCGAGCCTTGCTGCCGAGCACGATTCGAGGCTGTCGGGACTCGTTGAGCCGTTGATCGCGCTGCGGCCTGCCCACTGGGGCCGGGGCTACGCGCACGAAGCGTTGTGCGCACTGCTGCGCTACGCCGTCACGACGCTGGGCCTCACGCGGCTGGCCGGCGTCGCCGACGTGCCGAATGTGGCGTCGGACCGTATGCTGCGGCGTGCGGGTTTCGCGGTGCTCGGTCAAGCACCCGGCCGTCGGAACCCGCTGCGTACTTTCCTGTGGGACGCGATGCCTGCACCGTCCCCCGGCCAAGCGCCTGACGCGCAGTAAGCTTCGGGTCTTTTGGCTTCTTCCCAGCGGAGCGCTGGCGCGCACCGGTCGTTGACGACACGTTCGCTGCGACGGGGATCGCATGTCTTCAAGCGTCGTTGGCGGATTCGATTGCTTTGACCATCGCTTTGACGGCAGCGCCCTGATCGAGGCCGCTTTCGCAGACCAGGCTCCGCCAAGCGAAAAAGCTGAGGGCGAGGTGCAACATTGCGCGCTGCTGGGCGGTCAATGTGGCGCCGAGCACCTCGCGCCAGCCGGCGACAACCGGCGCGACGCGCAGCTTCATGATCTCCTGGGTGACCGCGTGGTGCTCAACGTCGCGCATGATGCAGGCCATCAGCGAGGCGTGGCGCTCATACCAAGCGTAGATCGCGGATAGGCCCGCGGCGAGCCGCTCGCGGCGATCCTCGACGCCGCGCCAAGCCGCGGCCTCGGGCAGCGGGTCGCGCTCATGCACGAGGCCTGAGCAGGCCATGCCGACGCTGATCTCGTCGGGGAAATGCGCATAGAGCGTGTGGCGCTGCACGCCAGCCTTCTCCGCAATCATGCTGAAGGTGGTGGCCGCCGGGCCGAGGGTCGAATGCAGCTCGATTGCAGCCTCGACAATGCGCCGGCGGGTCTCGGCCTGCTGCTCGGCGCGCTTCTTGAGCGTGTAAGTGCGGGTCATCTTTTTCATTGCACTAACGTGTGCACCCATATTGACAACCCTGCTCTATTTCGTTACACGTGTATGTATCGTCAAATCGAGCCACTGTCCAGCGTTGGACAGGGGCGCTGCGCCAGGAGAGAGCCCTATGGAAACCAAAATCGCCGAAATCGCCGACGGCATCTACCGCCTCTCGACGTTCGTGCCGGACATCGCTGCGCCGGCCGGCTTCACGTTCAATCAGTTCCTGATCCTCGGCGACGAGCCGCTGCTGTTTCACACCGGACTGCGGAAGATGTTTCCGCTCAACCGCGACGCCTTGAGCCGACTGATCCCGCCCGAGCGGTTGCGCTGGATCACCTTCGGCCATTTCGAGGCCGACGAGTGCGGCGCGATGAATGAATGGCTCGCGGTCGCGCCGCAGGCGACCCCCGCGCACGGTCAAACCGGCGTGCTCGTGTCGCTCGACGATTTTGCGGACCGTACGCCTCGCGTGCTGACGGACGGCGACGTCGTCGACATCGGCGGCGGCAAGCGCGTCCGATTCATCGACACGCCCCACACGCCGCATGGCTGGGACGCCGGCGTCGTGTACGAGGAATCGACGCGGACCCTGATGTGCGGCGACCTGTTTACGCAGCTCGGCGACGGCCCTGCGCTGACGCAGGGCGACGTGGTCGGACCGGCGATCATGGCGGAGGACCTGTTCAAATATTCCGCGCTCAACCCGGACATGAGCGCGACCATCCGCGGCCTCGCCAGGCTCGCGCCGCGCACGCTGGCGCTGATGCACGGGCCCGCCTTTGCAGGAGACGGGGCGGCCGCGCTCGGTGCGCTCGCGGACGAGTATGACCGGCGCGCCGCGGGCGCAAGGCGTTTGGTCGCTGAGGCCCGGGCCGCCTGATATCGGCCTTCAACTTCGACGTCATGCTCGACCTTGCGCCGGGCATCCGCGTCTTAACCTTGACTCTGGACGTGGATGGCCGGGAAGGCCGGCCATCACTGGAAGGAGGGTCGACTACAGCGATGACTAGCAAGACGTGATTGAAGCGCTGCAAGCCGCGATCGGGGCAGGTGGCGGTGCGGCTCGAGCCTGCGGAAACTGCCAGGGATAGGAGGTAACTGGCGGAGAGGGAGATCCGCTCGTCAAGAGACAATTTTCGCGCAAAATCAGATGTTTGCTGTTTTCGGCCGTCCGCCAACCAGCGCACTTACCCACAACAAAGTTGCGGACTTAGGCGATCGCGGATGAACGGCCGCGGACGAAAGCCGTCGATACATCGACCAGCAAGAAGGAATGGCATTTTGAGTATGGATAGCGTTTATCGGTCTGCCAGATCGAGAAGCTTGAGCAGTGATCCCACGAGGACCAGTCGGCGACGCCCGACGGTCACGGTTTCGATGCGGCCTTCGCTGATCAGACAATAAACCTTCGTTCGCCCCAGACCTGTAGCTTCACATGCCTCCGCGATCGTGCAGGTGAGACGCTGAGTAAAGGGGATAGTGGCGCTCATCTGGATCACCGAGTCAGCTACAAATCGATCAACATCCGACAGCCTATGGCGAGCACAGGCAACCATAACGGCAGTGAGCCACAGCCGTTTTGCGTTACTTGGCGGGGGACGAAGAAAGCCTTGGAAAGCGAAGTATGCAACATGCCAGTAGGTTAATCGTAGTAGGTCGAATAAAAAGAAACGATCGGTGCTTCCTGTTCGCTCTGGTGACCGGTCGCCGAGTTGAACTCCGAACACCAGCATCATTTATCAATTCGCCAATTCGGCATTCTTGCGAAGTAGCAGTCCGATACTGCATCGTCCTTTCGGCGAGTAGCGGTGGAAGTTCAAAGCGGGGGCGCGTAGCCACCTCAACTTGCTGATCCGCGTCGTGACGTAAAGATCGGGGGACGCGGAAACATGGCGATAAAGGGGGATGAATACTGCGGTGCCGAGGCGCGACCTTGCGGACTGGAAAAGGTCTACACTTAGTCGCCTCGGCCAGCACCGCGGGGCGAAGCATCCGGCCCGACGAACCGGACGCTTCATCGTCAGTGGTCGACGGTCGGCTCACGTCCGCGGGGTGACGGCCCGCCGGGAGGATTCGTCGGCGGCGGCGGTGCCTGCGCCGCGCTCGTACCAGCCCTTGCTGCGGTTCACGATCCACACCACCGACAGCATCACCGGCACCTCGATCAGCACGCCGACCACGGTGGCGAGCGCGGCGCCGGACTGGAAGCCGAACAGGCTGATGGCGGCGGCGACCGCGAGCTCGAAGAAGTTGCTGAGGCGCCGATCAGGGCCGAGGGGCCGGCGACGCAGTGCTGCTCGCCGGCGAGCCGGTTGAGCAGATAGGCGAGGCCGGAGTTGAAGTAGACCTGGATCAGGATCGGCACGGCCAGCAGGGCGATGATCAGCGGCTGGGCGAGGATCTGCTCGCCCTGGAAGCCGAACAGCAGCACGAGCGTCGCGAGCAGCGCGACCAGCGAGATCGGCTGCAGCCGTGCGCAGGAGCCGCGCAAGCGCCGCCTCGCCGCCGCTGCGCCAGCACGCGCCGCCGCAGCACCTGCGCGACGATCACCGGCACGACGATGTAGAGCACGACCGACAGCACCAGCGTGTCCCACGGCACGGTGATCGCCGAGAGGCCGAGCAGCAGGCCGACGATCGGCGCGAAGGCGAACACCATGATGGCGTCGTTGAGGGCGACCTGGCGACAGCGTGAAATGCGGCTCGCCCTTGGTCAGGTTGCGACCACACGAACACCATGGCGGTGCAGGGCGCCGCCGCCAGGATGATCAGGCCGGCGATGTAGGAGTTGATCTGGTCGGCCGGCAGATACGGCCGGAACAGCTAGCCGATGAACAGCCAGCCGAGCGCCGCCATCGAGAACGGCTTGACCGCCCAGTTGATGAACAGCGTCACGCCGATGCCGCGCCAGTGCTCGCGCACCTGCGCCGAGCGCGGCGAAGTCGATCTTGATCAGCATCGGGATGATCATCAGCCAGATCAGCACCGCCACCGGCAGGTTGACCTTGGCGATCTCGGCGGCGCCGATCGCCTGGAAGACGCCCGGCATCACGTGGCCGAGGGCGATGCCCGACCACGATGCACAGGGCGACCCAGACGGTGAGGTAGCGTTCGAACGTGGACATCGAGGGAACCTTTACACTGTTGCGACGCGCCGTCCGGCACTGTCGATGACGAGCTCGCCGTTTTCCTTGCGGAACTCGCCCTGTTGCGGCGGCAGCAGATCGAGCACCAGCTCAGAGGGACGGCACAGGCGCACCCCCTTCGGCGTCACCACGAGCGGGCGATTGATCAAGATCGGATGCGCTATCATGGCATCGACGAGTGCCTCGTCGGAGAGCGCCAGTTCGCCGAGCCGGAGCTCCTCGTGAGGGGCGCCCTTCTCGCGCAACAGCCTCCGCGGCGTCAGGCCGGCGCGCGCGATCAGCTGCTCTAGAAGGGGCCGGCCCGGTGGACACTTCAAGTACTCGATCACGTGCGGCTCGACGCCGGCGTTGCGAATCATCGCCAGCGTGTTGCGCGAGGTGCCGCAGTCCGGGTTGTGGTAGATGATCACGTCCATGGCACGGACCCCGAAAGGGACTAGTGACGCGGGAGAGCCCGTCTGCCGGCCTCAGAAGGAGAGGCCGGCAAGCGCGTTCTTGCTGATCGACGTAATGTCGTCCGTCAGCGGCAGGTAGCCGAGCTGCGCGGCGTAGATCTGGCCTCGCGGTGACAGAATCCATTGGGCAAAGTCGCGCAGCGCCTGTCCCTTAGCGCGATCGTAGCGCGGATGGAGGAACATCCAGCTGTAGGTCGTGATCGGGTAGGCGTCCGCATCGGAGGGATCGACGACCGACGTGTCGAGCGCGTCGACCTTGGCGGCGCGGCCAGCGAGAGCGAGCTCGCCGGCACGCGCGGTCGGGGTGACGAGCATGCCGGCCTTGTTCTGCAGGGCCGCCATCCTCAGTCCGAGCTTCTGGGCAAAACGAAACTCGACATAGCCGATCGAGCCCTCGCTGATCTTGATGCGCCCGGCCACGCCTTCATTTCCCGGTGCGAGCATCGTGCCCTTCGGCCATTCGATCTGCTTACCGACACTCATGCCCTTGCCGCGCCACCCCGGGTCGGCGGCGGCGAGGTGCTTGACGAAAGCCGCGGTCGTGCCGCTTGAATCCTGCCGGGCGACGAGCACGATGTCGCGCGACGGCAGGGCCAGTCCGGAATTGGCAGCCTGAATGCGCGGGTCGTCCCAGCGCTTGATTCTGCCGGCGAAGATGTCCGGATAGACATCCCTCGGCAGATTGATCTCGCTGTTCACACCCGGGATGTTGTAGGCGAGCACAATCATGCCGGCCGTGATCGGTACCGTCACGGCGGGCTCGCGCAGCTTCGCGGCTTCCGCCTGGGTGATGATCTCGTCGCTGCCGGCGAAATCGACCGTGCCGGCGATGAATCGCCTGACGCCCTCGCCGCTGCCGACGGCGTCATAGTCGATCGAGCCCGGGCTGCGGCCGACGCTGTATTCCTCGATCCACTTCTTGTAGAGCGGCGCCGCGAAGGTCGACCCTGCCCCGCGCAGCGGCGGGGCCGTGGTCGCGGGGGCGGACTGGCTCCAGGCGAATCCTCCGGTCAGCCCCGTCAAGGCGAGCGCGAGGGCCGTCGCCATGGTTAGCGTGCGGCGCGATCTGGCAGTCGATATGGTCGTCATGTCGGTTGCGTCCTCGTAAGGAGAGTCACGATGGCGTCGTCAGGCGACCTTGGAGCTTTGCGCCGTCGCGCCGTCGAGGCGGCCGATCTCGCGAATCTTCGACCCGAGCGCCAGCGGATCGAGGCTCTGGATCGGCAGGGCCGTGAAAACCGAGATGCGGTTCTTCAGGTACTTGAGAGCCTGGACGAAGGCCCGCTCCTTCTCGATCGCGGTCCCCTCGACGGCGGCCGGGTCCTCGATGCCCCAGTGCGCCGTCATCGGCTGGCCCGGCCACACCGGGCAAGCCTCGCCGGCCGCGTTGTCGCAGACCGTGAAGACAAAATCCATCACCGGCGCGTCCGGCCCGGCGAACTCGTTCCAGTTCTTTGAGCGCAGCCCGTCGGTCGGGTAGTCGCCGTGGGCGAGTACCTTCAGGGCGAGCGGGTTGATCACGCCCTTGGGCTGGCTTCCCGCCGAGAAGGCGTTGAAGCGCCCGCCGCCGGTCTTGCGCAAGATGCTCTCGGCCAGAATCGACCGGGCCGTGTTGCCGGTGCAGAGGAAGAGCACGCTGTAGATGTGACCCGTCATGGTCGTCGTCCTTCCCGTTGGGAAATCGAGTGGCGGTCCTGAAAGACCGGCTGCGCGAAGGTCGTCGCAGCGCTCCGGCCAGCCGCCGCAGCAGCCGTCAAGAAGAAATCCCGCCAGCGCCCGGGAAGCGGAGACATTCGCCCGGTAAACGATCGAGCGGCTGCGTCGCTCCGCGGTGATTAGGCCGGCCCGCGCCAGCGTGGCGAGATGCACCGACATGGTGTTGGCCGGCACGGCGAGCCGCCGCGCGATCTCGCCGGCGGCAAGCCCGCCAGGCTCCTGTTCGATCAGCAGCCGGAACACGTCAAGACGGGTCGCCTGCGACAGCGCCGAGAACCCGATCAGGGCGTCTTTCGATTCCATCATTCAATAATAATAGAAATGCGGAAGGGCGCAAGAGGGCTTGACAGGAAGGGTGGACCGGATCATTGTCCAAGTCATGCTAATATGCGCATAAGCGTAACAAAGCAACTGAGGCGTCCAGTCCCGCGGGGCGGGTATTCAGCGAGACAGCGATGATGGATCCAACCGATCTCATGTCCGCCCTGGCCGAGGAGACCCGGCTCGGGGCGGTGCGACTCCTGTGGGATGGGCAGGAGCACTGCGTCTGCGAGTTGATGAAGAGGCTCGGGGCCAGCCAGTCACGCATGTCGCGTCACATGGGCGTGCTGAAGGTTGCCGGCCTAGTGGTGGATCGCCGCGACGCCCAGTGGGTCCGCTACCGCCGCAATCCCGATCTCGACCCGCGGATTGTCGCCGTCGTCGACGCCGTGCTGGCGCTGCCTGCACGCGAGCGGAGGGCTGCCGCATGAGCGCGTCCGACACGGAGGTCGTGGTCGCCCCACGGACCGGTGCTTGGCTCGCCGGCACGGCGGCGTTTCTGGTCGCCTGGGTCCTCGTCTACAGCCAGCTGCAGCCGTTCGCCGACTGGCTCGTCGGCCTGCTGCCGCTCGAGCCCGGCAGCCACCTCGCCGACGCCGTCGCGTTCTTCGTCTACGACACGCCCAAGGTGCTGATGCTGCTGACGCTCGTGGTGTTCGCGCATGGGCGTGCGTGCGCAGCTTCTTCTCGCCGGAGCGCACCCGGGCGCTTGCTCGCCGGGCGCCGCGAAGGGATCGGCAACGTCGCGGCGGCCGCGCTCGGCATCGTCACGCCCGTTCTGCTCGTGCTCGGCCGTGCCGCTGTTCATCGGCTTCGTCTCGCGCCGGCGTGCCGCTCGGCGTCACCTTCTCGTTCCTGATCGCCGCCCCGATGGTCAACGAGGTCGCGCTCGGCCTGCTGTTCGCGCTGCTCGGCTGGAAGGTCGCGCTCGACCTATCTCGGCTTCGGCCTCGGCGTCGCCATCGTCGCCGGCTGGGTGATCGGCCGCTTGCATCTCGAGGGCTGGCTGGAGGACTGGGTGCGCGAACGTGCGCACCGGCGCGGTCGAATCTGCCCGATGATCACCGTCACGATCGTCGACCGCATCAAGGCCGGGCATCGAGGCCGTGCGCGACATCGTCGGCCGGGTCTGGATCTGGATCATCGCCGGCATCGCGGCGGGCGCCTTCATCCACGGCTATGTGCCGGCCGACCTGCTCGCCTCGATCATGGGCACGCGACGCCTGGTGGTCGGTGCCCGCGGCCGTCGCTGCTCGGCATCCCGATGTACTCGAACGCGGCCGGCATCATCCCGGTGGTCGAGGCGCTGCTCGGCAAGGGCGCGGCGCTCGGCACCGTGCTCGCCTTCATGATGAGCGTGATCGCGCTCTCGCTGCCGGAAATGATCATCCTGCGCAAGGTGCTGACCATGCGGCTGATCGCCGTCTTCGTCGCGGTGGTCGCGACCGGCATCCTGGCCGTCGGCTTTCTGTTCAATGCTCTGTTCACCTGAAGGAGTGCGCCGTCATGAAGGACGTCAAGGTTCTCGGTCCCGGCTGCAAGCGCTGCGTCACGACCGCCGACATGGTGAAGGCGGAGGCCGATCGGCTCGGCGTTCCGGTCACGATCGAGAAGGTCACCGACTACGCGGCGATCGCGGGCTACGGCATCGCCTCGACGCCGGGCATCGTGATCGACGGCAAGGTCGTCCATGCCGGCGGCCTGCCGAAGGCGGAAGACATCGCCAAGTGGCTCGCGTGAGCATGACCGGCACTCTCCGCTGGCCAACGTGCTCACGCCGATGGACGTGAGCACCGTTCCGGCGCCCCGAGGACGTCACCTGCTGTAGAGAAGGACAAGGATCATGACCACAGCCGATGTGAAGAACGCGGTGCGGGAGAAGTACGCCGAGGCGGCGAGGCAAGTCGTCGCCGGAGGCAGCGCGTGCTGCGGGCCGTCCGGACGTGGCGGCTGTGATCCGGTCACCACCAATCTTTACGACGCCGATCAGGCGGGCGGTGTGCCGTCCGAGGCGCTGCAGGCTTCGCTCGGCTGCGGCAACCCGACCGCGTTGGCGCAGCTCGCGCCGGGCGAGGTCGTGCTCGACCTCGGATCGGGCGGTGGGATCGACGTCCTCTTGTCGGCGCGCCGTGTCGGGCCGACCGGCAAGGCCTACGGTCTCGACATGACGGACGAGATGCTCGCCCTCGCGCGCGAGAACCAGCGCAACGCGGGGCTCGACAATGTCGAGTTCCTGAAAGGCGAGATCGAGAACATCCCCCTGCCCGACGGCGTCGTCGACGTGGTCATCTCGAACTGCGTTATCAATCTGTCGGGCGACAAGGACCGGGTGTTTCGTGAAGCGTTCAGGGTGTTGAAGCCGGGTGGCCGCTTCGCCGTATCCGATGTCGTGACCCGTGGCGAGATCCCGCCCGCGTTGCGCGCCGACATCCTTCTCTGGGTCGGCTGCCTGGCCGGCGCGCTCGACCAGCACGACTACGCCGCAAGGCTCGAAGCCGCGGGCTTCTCCGCCGTCACGATCGAGCCGACGCGGGTGTACAAGGTCGAGGACGCCCGCGAGCTGCTGGTCGGAAAGGGGCATGACGTCGACGCGCTGGCGGCCGACCTCGACGGCAAGTTCTTCAGCGCCTTCATCCGCGCGACCAAGCCGAGTGCGTGCTGCGCTCCGGCGCGGTCGGGTTGTTGCGAAAGGTAGAGACGCCGAAGATCTGGCCCGCGGCCGCGGCTGCCGTGCGGGGGAAGCATCTCGTGCCCCAAGGGCTGGGGAACGTCGCCCGCTTCGCCGCGATCATTGCGAGCGCCGAGAACGATCTGCCGGATCTCGTCCGGGATTTGGCGCGGCTCTACCTCGACCCGATCAAACCGCCTTGTTCCTCTGGCGGTTTGCGGCCGCTGCGGTCGCTCTCGTGCGCCTTGCCCCATTAGAATCCTGTCGACGTGATGAAGACCCCGGTTCGGCAGAGACGATCCCCGTTTGACAATCGCGAGCTTAGCAACCGCCGTCGGCTCGCGAGGACGCGAATAAAATCATCGCGCTTCACATCGTATCGCGCAGCCATAGCCTCTCTCCTCCGCCTCGCCGCCAACCCATGCGGCTCTCCCGCCATGTGACAGCGAATGTGTCACGCGACCCTGCGGCCCCCGCGCCAGACGCGCCGCACGGCGGCGACGCCGTCGACAACGTGGACCTGGATCAAGTCCGCGCGTTTCCCGAACGCTATCTCGCCGCGATCGGCAAGGCCGACCGCCTGCGCCGGCGTGCTGGTGACCGTGCGCACCGCCGCCGGAAGATCGATGGAGGGCGCGACATGCGGCAGACGCAGCGCCGCCGCCAGCAGGCTGTGTGGCGCATAGTCGGACGACAGGATGTCGAGCAGTCCCGCCTGCGCCAGTTCGGCGGTCGCCACATTGCCGGAATGCGATTTCCCGAGCACCAGGTTGGGGGCGCCCATAAGAATGCGCACGCCGGCTGCGTGCAGCCCCTCGGCCGCCGCGAGCGTCGTCGGGAATTCGGCGATCGCGATCCTGTCGCGGATGGCGTCATCCACGTGGTCGAGCGTCGTGTCGTCATGGCTCGCGAGCGGAACGCCGTGCGCCTGCGCCAGGTCGACCAGGCGACGATAATTGGTCGCCGCGTGCGCCGCCTGGTGCTTGAGCCGCTGCGCGAACAGGATGTCGAGCTCCGCATCGGTCATGCCGCCCCTCTTGCTGCGGTAATAGATGCGCAGTTTCGTCTCGTCACGAAACTGCCGCTGGCCGGGCGTGTGATCCATCAGCGACAGCAGGCGGACATCCGGCCGATCGATAAGCTGCGCCGCTTCGGCAACCACGCCCGGCGTCGGCACTTCGCAGCGCAGATGCAGCAGATGGTCGATGCGCAGGAGGTCGGCGGCCCGCGCCGCGGCGATCGCATCGGCGAGGGTGCTCGCCTGGCCGTCGACTTCCTCGACGCCTTCCTCACGCCAAACGCGCAACGAGTCGAGCACGGTCGTCATGCCGCTGGTCGCGATCTGCCCGTCATAGGAAACGACGGCGCCGATCGGGTCCCAATAGACCTTCGGCCGAGGCGCGTAATGCGCCTCGATATGATCGGTATGAAGTTCGACCAGGCCGGGCAGCAGCAGATCGCCTTTCAGATCCTCTCCGCATTCGGGCGCACGTCCCTCGCCGATCTCGGCGATCACGCCGTCGACGGCTGCGAGCCATCCGCACGCGATGACCCGATCCGCAAGGACCATTCGCGCATTCGCCAACAGCAATTCGGTTCGCTCGGTCATCGGCCGGCCGCCGCGTCGAACCGGGCGACGTCGACAATGCGATCGGCGATGGCGTCGCGCACCTCCTCGTCGTGAACGATGGCGACAATGGCGACGCCGCGCCGCTTCTTCTCGGCGATCAGGTCGACGACCACCGCGCGATTGACCGCATCGAGCGATGCGGTCGGCTCGTCGAGCAGCAGGATCGGCAATTCAGGGAGAAAGCCGCGCGCGATGTTGACGCGCTGCTGTTCGCCGCCGGAAAACGTGGCGGGCGCTAGCCCCCACAGGCGCTCGGGAATGTTGAGCCGACGCAGCAGCTCCGCCGCCTGCGCGCGCCCGGACGCGCCGGTCCCGGTGTCGGCGACCACGTCGAGCGCACGCACGCGCGGCACGGCGCGCAGGAACTGGCTCACATAGCCGACCACGCTGCGCCGCAAGGCCAGGATGCAGCGCGGCTCCGCCGCGGCGACATCGACGAGCGCGCCGTCGTGGCGGATCAGGATGCGGCCTTTGTCGCAGCGATAGCCGCCATGGATCATCTTCAGGATCGACGACTTGCCCACGCCGGACGGGCCTGTGAGCACCACGCATTCCCCGGGTCCCACCTCGAAATCGACGCCGGCGAAAACGGGCAAGCGAACGCCGCCCTGCAGATGCATGGTGAAGGTCTTGGCGACATCGGACAGCTTGAGGGCGAACATGGCGGTCCTCATGGCGGCAGAATCGAGGACACGAGCAATTGGCTGTACGGCTGCTGCGGGTCGTCCAGGACCTGGTCGGTGAGGCCGGTCTCGACCACCTCGCCACCCTTCATCACCATGATGCGATGCGCGAGCAGCCGCGCGACCGCGAGATCGTGGGTGACGACGACGACGGCGAGGCCCAACTCGGAAACGAGACCGCGCAGCAGATCGAGCAGGCGCGCCTGCACCGAGACGTCGAGCCCGCCGGTCGGCTCGTCCATGAAGACCAGACGCGGATTGGTCACGAGATTGCGCGCGATCTGCAGCCTCTGCCGCATGCCGCCCGAATAGCTGCGCGGCGTTTCGTCGATGCGGCTCGTGTCGACCTCGACCCGATCAAGCCATTCGAGCGCGGCAGAGCGGATGCGCCCATAGTGCCGCGAACCCACCGCCATGAGCCGCTCGCCAACATTCGCGCCGGCGGACGCCGCCATGCGCAGGCCGAGCGAGGGATCCTGATGCACATAGCCCCAATCGGTGCGGAACAAAAACCGGCGCTCCGCCTCGCTCAGCGTGGCGACGTCCCGGATGACGCCGTCCCGCATACGGTAGCGTATCGCGCCGGCGCTCGGCTCGATCTGGCAGGAGAGCAATTGGAGAAGCGTGGTTTTCCCCGAGCCTGATTCGCCGACAACGGCGAGAACCTCGCCCGCATAGAGCTCGAACGACACGTTGCGGCAGCCGAGCTGTCGCCCATACCATTTCGTGAGCCCTTGCGCGACCAGGAGAGCTTGTTCGTCCGCGATCATCGTCACGCCGCCGTCGGTTCGAGCGCGATGCGGAAGCTGTAGCCGTGCCGCTCGAAGCCGAGCAACTCGTAAAAGGCATGCGCGCGCTGGCGCGCGGCGTTCGATGAGAGCGCCAGCTTGTAGCAGCCTGCTTCTTGCGCGCGCGCGATCGCAACCCGCATCATCGCGCGGCCGATGCCCTGACCCTGCTGCGCGGGATCGACCACCACGTCCTCGACGATGGTCGAGGGCGCGCCGAGATGGCCGAGATTGTCCATGATCAGCAGCGCGAAGCTGCCGACGATGCGACCGTCCGCTTCCGCGACATAGAGGGCGTAATCCGGGTAGCGGTCAAAGCGACGCAAAATGCACGCGGCGGCGTCGACGCGAGAGGACATCGCCATCGTCCATTTCCGGCTGCGCGTAGAGCGCAAGCACGCCCGCCAAGTCGGCGTCGTTCGCCCTGCGGATGCGGACACGATCGGCGCCTGTCACGAGCGGTCCCCCGTTCCTGCGCCGCGCGGCTGCGCGCCGTCCGCAACGCGCCGGCGCGTCTCGCAATGGTCGGTGTCCGAGCACACGAACATGCGCCCGCCGCGGTCGTCGGTGATCACCTCGTCGAGGAAGCTGTCGGCCGCGCCGCACAGCGCGCACGATCCCGCATGCCGGTACGGTTCGAACGGATGATCCTCGAAATCGAGCGAGACGACGCGCGTATAGGGCGGAATGGCGTAGATGCGCTTCTCCCGGCCGGCGCCGAACAACTGCAGCGCCGGGCAATCGTCCATCTTCGGATTGTCGAATTTCGGCGTCGGCGACGGGTCCATGACGTACCGGTCGTCAACCTTGACGGGATAGGCATAGGTCGTCGCGATGCGCCCGTGCCGGGCAATGTCCTCGTAGAGCTTCACGTGCATGAGGCCGTAATCGGCAAGCGCGTGCATGCGGCGCGTTTCGGTCTCGCGCGGCTCGAGAAAGCGCAGCGGCTCCGGGATCGGCACTTGGAAGACGAGAATCTGGTCTTCGCTCAACCGATGTTCGGGAATGCGGTGCCGGGTCTGGATCACGGTCGCTTCGCGCGTGCTGGTCGTCGTGCGCGACGCCCGCCGTCTTGGCGAAGAACTTGCGGATGGATACCGCGTTGGTCGTGTCGTCGGAACCCTGGTCGATCACCTTCAACACGTCGCACGGCCCGAGAATGGCGGCGGTGACCTGCACGCCGCCGGTGCCCCAGCCATAGGGCATCGGCATTTCACGGCTGGCGAACGGGACCTGATAGCCCGGAACCGCGATCGCCTTCAGGATGGCGCGGCGGATCATCCGCTTGGTCTGCTCGTCCAGGTAGGCGAAATTGTAGGCGGGCGCGTTCATTCCGCCGCCTCCCGCGCCGAGCCGTTCGCGTCGCCCGTCGCCGCGAACGTCGTGCGCATCGCGCGCAACAGGCCGAGCTCCGACTGGAAGTCGACATAGTGCGGCAGCTTCAGATGCTCGACGAATCCCGTCGCCTGCACATTGTCGGAATGCGACAGGACGAACTCCTCGTCCTGCGCCGGCGCCTTCGCCTCTTCGTCGAGCTCGCGGGCGCGCAGCGCGCGATCGACCAGCGCCATGCTCATCGCCTTGCGCTCGCACTGCCCGAAGACGAGGCCATAGCCGCGGGTGAAGCAGGGCGGCGTCGCCGAAGAGCCTTTGAACTGCGTAATCATCTGGCACTCGGTCACGGTGATGCGTCCGAGCGGCAGCGCGAAGCCCGCCTCTTCGGCGAAGAACTCCACCTCGATCTCCCCAAGACGAATTTCGCCGGCGAATGGATGATTGCGTCCGTAGCCGCGCTGGGTCGAATAGCCGAGCGCAAGCAGGAATCCTTCATCGCCGCGCGCGAGATTCTGCAGGCGAAGATCGCGGTCGGCGGGAAAGCTCAGCGGTTCGCGGGTCAGGTCGCCGACGGGCGTTTCCGGCTGGCCTTGCGGCGCGGGCTCGATCAGGCCTTCCGCCTGGAGCAGATCGGTGACGCGCGGCATTGCGGCGGACGTGGATTCGCCGACCGCCGGCGCTTGCGGCGCGTCGGGCAGGGGTTCGAGCAGGCGATGCGTGTAATCGAAGGTGGGGCCGAGCACCTGGCCGCCGGGCAGGTCCTTGAAGGTCGCGGAAATGCGGCGCCTGATCTGCATCGTCGCCGTGTCGACCGGCGCAGTCGCCCCGAAGCGCGGCAGCGTCGCGCGGAACGCGCGTAGCAGAAAGATCGCCTCGATCAGATCGCCGCGCGCCTGCTTGATCGCGAGCGCAGCAAGCTCGCGGTCGTAAAGCGACCCCTCGGTCATGACGCGGTCGACCGCGAGCGCAAGCTGCTCGGAAATCTGCTGCAGCGACAGTTCCGGCACGCTGCGGTCGCCGCGCCGCTCATGCGCGAGCAGGCGATGCGCATTCTCGATGGCCTGTTCGCCGCCTTTGACCGCGACATACATCTCAGATCTCGTCCATGAGTGTCGCCGATCTCGGCAGAGCGGCGATCGCCGCATCGGCCGCGAGCAGAAGATCGACGCCGCGTGGGAACAGCGCGCGATTGGCGGCGAGCCGCTGGCGGAAATCGGCCGGCGCGGGCCGGGGCCGAACAACGATCCGATCCTTGATTCCGGGACCGCGGAAAGTAAGCGGGGGCCCTTCGTCAAAGCTCTCGATCTGCAGAATCAGCGTCGCCGAACGGTCCGGATAGTCCGACGTCCCGAGCGCGAACGCGTCGAACGGCGGCGCAAGCTCCGGATCGGAGATGATCGCGAACGCGGCTTGTTGCGGATCGTTCACGACCGGCGCGCCGGTATGAAAGCGCAGCCAATAGGCGACGCCGGCGTCGGCGAGGGGTGACCCGAGCCACACAGGCGTGTCCTGATCGAACAGCGTGAGCGCGGCGGCGGCGGCGGCGGGCGCGAGCGGCGGCGGCGGCGCTATGTCCGTGGACAGGCGGCAGATGCGTCCGGGCCGCGCGAACGCATCCATGATGGAGCGGAAGACGGACTGCGCCGACAAAACGCGGTCGGCAAAGCCGGGCGCGAGCGCGGTCGCCATGTCAGCCCTCCCCGCGAACCAAGGTGAAGAAGTCGACGCGGGTCGCCGCCGCTTGCGCGGCGATCTCCCGCCGTTCGGCCTCCTGGCGGGCGCGCAGCGGCGAAAGCACGCGCTCCCCGATCCCGGCGCAGTAGTCTCCGCTCTGAAACAGCGCATCGCACAGCGCGACCAGGCGCGCCTTTTCCTGGTCGCGGCCGAGGACATAGCCGAACCCGATCTCGCCGGTCGCAAGCCGCACCGCCGCGCGCGAGACGGTCGCCTCGCCGATATTGAAAGGAGCGCCGTCCCCGCCGATGCGGCCGCGCACCATCGCCAGTCCGGTCTCCGGCTGCCGCACATCGTCATGGCCGGGCAGTTCGCCGAGACCAGCCAACAGGAGCGCAAGCTCCTTCGTATCGGCCTCGACGAGCAGCCGCATCGCCGCGCGACGGGCCGCCAGCCTGTCGTCCGCTTCACCTTGCAGGGGCGATTGCGCGCGCTCGGTTGCCATGGCCAACATGTCTATGTTAATAGACAACTTGGTAGCGCCTGCCAATGACCTTTTGATGACAAACGCATGAGCTTGCGCAAGCGAAGAGCCGGCGCGCGCCATCCTGATGGCGCGGCGGGGCCCGCCGCAACGGCGGCCGGAATCGCGCTCTGGCGCCGGGTCGCGGACGATCTGGAGCGGGCGATCGCGGCGGGGGCGTACACGATCGGAAGCAGGCTGCCCGGCGAGAACGATATCGCCGAGCGATTCGGCGTCAATCGCCATACGGTGCGGCGGGCGCTCGCATCGCTCGCCGAGCGCGGGCTGGTGCGGGCGGAGCGGGGCAGCGGCACCTATGTCGAGACGCAACGCATCGCCTATCCGATCGGATTGCGCACGCGGTTTTCGGAGATTATCGGCGTGGGCGGGCGGGAGGCGGGCGGCCGCCTGATTGCGAGCGCGGAAGAGCCGGCCGAACCGGACGTGGCGCGTCGCCTCGGGATCAAAGCGGGAGCCGCCGTGGCGCGGCTCGAACTGCTGCGGCATGCCGATCGCGTTCCGATCTGCGTCGCGACGAGCTGGCTGTCCGCTGCGCGCTTTCCCGATGTCGCGCGTGTCTACGCCGCGAAGCGCTCGATGACCCGGACGCTCGCCGAGTACGGTTTGGCGGATTACCGGCGGGCGAGCACGCGCATCGTCGCGGCGATCGCCAACGCGGCCGACGCGCAATCGCTCGACTTGCGGCCGGGCAGCCCGATCCTGCTCGTGAACAGCGTCGACGTCGATCCCGCAGGAGCGCCGGCGCTCACGACGCGGTCCCAATTCGCCGCCGAACGCGTGGCCTTTGTCGTCGAGGGATCGTCGCCCCGCTGACCCCCGTCACCCGACCACGACGGCGCTGCGCCCGATAATGGCGAAGCGCAACCGGTTCGATATCCAGTCAATCAACGCGACCGTCGCGAGGATCATGAGCACCAGGAAAGAGACCTTGCTCCATTCCAGCACGCGGATCTGCTCCGACAGGTGCAGGCCGATGCCGCCCGCCCCGACAATGCCGATGATCGTCGCGGAGCGCGTGTTCGACTCGAAATAGTAGAGGACCTGGCTTGCGATGACCGGGAAGCATCTGCGGAATCAGGCCGAACCGCACGACATTCAGGCGCGAGCCGCCGGTCGCAATGACGCCTTCGACCGGCTTCCTGTCGGCGTTTTCGATCGCCTCGGAGAACAGTTTGCCGAAGCTGCCGATGTCGGAGGCTGCGATGGCGAGAATGCCGGCGAACGGGCCGAGGCCGACCACATTGATCCAGATCAGCGCCCAGATCAGCACGTCGACGCCGCGGATCGTGTCGAGCAAGCGGCGCACGGCGAAATGAGCGAACACATTGGGAATCGACGTTCTTGGCGGCGAGGAAGCCGAGCGGAAACGCGAGCACCGCGGCCATGAGCGTGCCAAGGAAGCGCGATCGCGAGCGTCTCGGCGAGCGACCGCAGATAGAGGGCGAGCTGCGTCCCGGGAGACGGCGGAAACATGAGGGTGACGATATGCGCCGAGCTGCGCCATGCCGGACCCGAAACGCGCAGAACGAGAACTCGAGCCGCCATAGGCCATAGGCGGCAAGCGCCAGCATGCCGACGCCGACCAGCCGCCGCGAGCGCGCGGCCCCGATACGGCGGGTCGAGCACGCGAGGATGCCGGCGGCGCAGGGCCTCCGCATCCGTGAGCGCCGCCTCCGCGCAACGATGTTCACGCGCGCTGCTCCCATCCGATCAGCCAATGGCGCAGCCGCTCGGTCACAAGATCGATGACGACCACCGTCACGATGATCAGGAGCAGAATGGCGGAGACGTCGGTGTAGTAGAACTTGCGGATCGCCTCGATCAGGTCCTGCCCGATCCCGCCGGCGCCGACGAAGCCCATCACGGCGGCGCCGCGGACATTGATCTCGAAGCGCAGCAGGGCGTAGGAGCGAAGTTCGAGATCACCTGCGGCACGACGGCGAAGCGGATCGCCTGACGCGCAGGCTGCGCGCCGGTCGCGCTCGCGCCCTTCGACCGGCTTCATGTCGATGTTCTCCACCACTTCGGCGAACAGCTTGCCCAGCGCGCCCATCGTGTGGATCGCGATGCGCGAGCACGCCCGGCATCGGCGCCGAGCCCGAAGGCGATCACGAAGAGCAAGGCGAAGACGATCTCGGGAACGGTGCGGCAGAATTCGAGAAACCGGCGGGTCGCGGTGCGCAGCCAGCGCCGCCGTTCGAGATTGGCGGCGGCGGAAAAGCACAGCGAAGAACGCCACTGCGCCGCCGAGCAGCGTGCCGAGATAGGCGATCAGCAGCGTGTCGACCAGGAGACTGAGCCACTCGCGCAGGTCCCAGAACCACTCGGCGAGATCGGCGGAAAGCGTGTTCAACGAGAGCGGCGGAACAAGGTTCCAGACATAGGCCGGCAAGCCGGTGGACGTTGGCGAGAAGCTTGTGGAAATCGACTTCGCCGGCGATGCCTGCCAGCGACCAGGGCTGTTCCCAACAGCGGCAAAGCCGAGCGCCGAGCGCCGCGCGCTTCGCCGCCATGGCGGCGCGATAATGCGCCAGCGCGCGCTCAATCTGCTGTCGGGCAGGGAGGCGGATGGCGTGAAGACCCGGCCGATGGCTGTAAGGCGGACCGGGGCGGGTCATGCGCCCGCCCCGCAAGCCCGGTCAGCGACGGGCGCTTCTTCTTGCGCAGCTCGTCGACGAACTGTTCACGACCTCGATGACGGGCTCGTAGGCGGCGTGGGTCGACGGGCTCGAACGGACGCTGCTTGCCCTCATAGATCTTGTCGAACGCCGCCGGGTCCCGGGTGGCGATCTCGAGCACGGCCGTCTTGATCGCGGCCTTGAGGCTCGGCGGCAGATGTCGAGAGATAGGCCATCGGCGAGTTCACGATCAGCTCGGACTTGAAGATGATGCGGAAGTCCTCCACCTTGGCCATGCCCTTGCGCGCCATGCGCAGCAGGTTGGATTCCTTCTCGTCGTTCCACCAGTTGAAGGCCGACGTCGCACGGTGCCCTGCTGCAGCGCCGATCACCGCGTTCTCGTGGCTGCCGGCGTAGACGACCTTGCCGAAGAACTTCTCGGGTTCGATCCCCATCTTGTTCATGGCGAAGCGCGGCACGTTGTTGCCGGAGGTCGAGTTCGGATCGACCAGGCAGAGATTCTTGCCTTTCAGGTCCTGCGATCCTCTTGTACGGGCGAGTCCGCCTTCACATAGAAGACGGAGTAGTAGCCCTTGGTGCCGTCGTCGTTCACCTCGATCGCGAACGGCTCGATCTGCGCACCGGTCATGACAGCGCGCGCGATAGGATGCGGGGCCATACATCGCGATATGGATGTTGCCGGCGCGCTGTCCTTCGATCACCGCGGCATAGTCATTGGCGATGCGCAGCGTGACCTTGACGCCGAGCTCCTTCGAGAGGTAATTGACGAGCGGGGTCGCAGCGATCGAGCGTCGCCGGAGGCGTTCTCGTCCGGGACCATGGCGAACACCAGTTCCGGGATACTGCGCCTTGTAGTCCTGCGCGCAAGCGGCGCCCACGCTGACGGCCAGCGCGATCGCGCCCGCTATGACGCTGCGACGATGAAGCATGCGATCTCTCTCCTGTTTAGAAGCGTTCTCCGTGCGCGGCATCTGATCGGCCGGGCTGCGGCGTCACGCCGCCGCCGCCGCGCCGAGCGCCGGGGCAGAGTCGCGCACGCCGTGCGCATGCTCTTTGCCGTCCATCACCTCGCCGGCTTCGAGCCCGTAGAGCTCCCGCGCGAGCGGATCGGTCAGCGCGGCCGGCGCGCCGTCGAACACGACCCGCCCCGCCGCCATTCCGATCAGCCGATCGCAATAGCCGCGGGCGAGATCGAGCGAATGCAGGTTGCACATCACGGTGATGCCGAAATGCCTGTTGATGCGCAGCAGCGCGTCCATGACCAGCGCGCGTGTTGCGCGGATCGAGCGAGGCGACCGGCTCGTCCGCCAGGATCAGCTCCGGCTCCTGAACCAGCGCGCGGGCGATCGCGACGCGCTGCTGCTGGCCGCCGGAGAGGCTGCTCGGCGCGCTGCGCGGCAAGCGCGGCAATGTCGAACTGCTCCAGCGCCGACAGCGCGATGGCCCGGTCGTCGGCGGGCCAGAGGCCGAGCGACGCGCGCCAGGTCGGCACGGTGGCGAGCCGGCCCATCAGGACATTGGTGAGCACGTCGAGCCGCCCGACCAGGTTGAACTGCTGAAAGATCATCGCCGCGCGCCGGCGCCACAGGCGCAAGTCGCGGCCCTTCAGCGCCGTCACCTCTACGCCTTCGAAGAGGATCGTGCCGCCGCTCGGATCGATCAGCCGGTTGATCATCCGCAGCAGCGTCGACTTGCCGGCGCCGGAACGGCCGATGACTCCGACGAAGGCGCCGCGTTCGATGGCGAACGAAGCGTCGGCCACGGCTGCTTTCTCGCCGAAACGACGCGTCAGGTCTTCGACAACAAGCATGAGATCGGTCTCGATTCGACCAACTCCTAACGCGCTCGTCCAACACTTGTATGACGACAGTCGTTTTGCGCGGCCATGCCTCACATTTTCTTTTCGGCGGCGACAACGCCGATTCATACAAACGTCATCGCGGCGTCATCGAAAACTGATCAGCCGTTCCAATCTTGCTCGTCCCCTGCTCGCTTCTCGCTGGTTTCGTTCCAGCGTGCTTGTCGTTCCCCGTTCGTGTGTGATGGCATGCGATGACGCAGACGCTTTCGACGATTCCCCTGATCGACGCGACGGCCTTTGTTCGCGACAGCCGGCTCGGCGCCTACACCGAGATTGGCGCGCGCACCCAGCTCCTGGAAACCGAGCTCGGCGACTATTCCTATGTGATGAACGACTCCGATATCGCCTATGCGCGGATCGGCAAGTTCTGTTCGATCGCCGCCGCGACCCGGATCAATCCGGGCAACCATCCGATGCAGCGGGCCAGCCAATCGCATTTCACTTACCGCGCTAGCGTGTATTTTCCTGGCGAAGAAGACGAGGCTGCGTTTTTTTCCTGGCGGCGCGCACATCCGGTCGTGATTGGCCATGACGCGTGGATCGGCCACGGCGCGGTGATCCTGCCGGGACGCACGATTGGAACAGGCGCGGTCATCGCCGCCGGCGCCGTCGTCACCAAGGATGTGGGCGACTACACGATCGTCGCCGGCAACCCGGCCCGCCCGGTGCGCCAACGCTTCCCCGTCTCGATCGGGCAGCGGCTGAAGCGGCTCGCCTGGTGGGATTGGCGGCACGAGGAACTGCGCGCCGCTCTGGCCGATTTCCGCGCGCTTGCGGTGGATCAGTTTCTGACGAAATACGAGCGGGCCGAGCCCTGGCCGGACGCAACCGGGATCGGGCGCGCGACCGCGTTGACGGTGTGATGGACGCCCCCCTGAGTAAGGCCGTGCATCTGCGCATCGAGGGCGGCCACGTCCTGGTCGGCGACCGCTTCGCACCGGCCGCCGTCGACGTGACGGCGGACGGCGTGATCCGGGAGACCGGGGCGGACGAAAGCCCGCGGCGCCTCGACGCCGAAGGGCTCCTGGTGCTGCCCGGCCTGGTCGATATCCATGGCGACGCCTTCGAACGGCAGATGATGCCCCGCGCCGGCGTGCATTTTCCCGTCGACACCGCGCTGCTGGAAAGCGACCGGCAGGCCGTCGCCAACGGCATCACGACGGTGTTCCATGGCGTGACCTGGTCATGGGAGCCTGGATTGCGGGGAGCGGACAACGCCCGCGGCCTGCTCGCAGCGATCGAACAGCTCCGCCCGGAACTCGCCGCCGACACGCGCTTTCACCTGCGCCACGAGACCTACAATGTCGACGCGGAAGAGGAGATCAGCGCCTGGCTGACGGCGCGCCGCATCGACATGCTCGCCTTCAATGACCACATGACGCTGATCACCGACACGCTCAACCGGCCGCACAGCCTTGCGCGCATGATCGAGCGGTCGGGCGTGTCGAGCGACGAGTTCGTTCGGGTTGCGGAACGGGCGCGCCGGCGCGGCCATGAGGCGCCGCAATCGATTGCGCGGCTGGCGGAGAGGGCCGTCGCCGCCGGCGTGCCGCTGGTGTCGCACGACGACGCCGACCCTGAGCAGCGCCGCTGGTTCCGCTCGCTCGGATGCCGCGTGGCGGAGTTTCCCACCACCGTCGAGACGGCCGAGGAGGCCGCCGAGAGAGGCGACGACATCGTGCTCGGCGCGCCCAATGTCGTGCGCGGCGGCAGCCATGTCGGCTGGATCAGCGCAACCGAGATGATCGCGCGCGGCCTGTGCTCGATCCTGGCGTCCGATTATTATTATCCCGCGCTGCTGCTGGGCGCGTTCCGATTGGCCGCGGCCGGCACGCGGTCCCTCGGGAAGGCCTGGGCGCTCGTCTCCGAGACGCCGGCCAAAGCGGCCGGTTTGCGCGATCGCGGTCGAATCGCCGCGGGCCTGCGCGCGGACCTCGTGCTTGTGGATGCGGCGCATTATGATCGGCCGCGCGTCGTCGCAACCATCGTCGGCGGACGGATTGTCCAGCTTAACGAACCAGACCGGTTTGTCGCCGCCTCGGCAGCGAACGGCGCAAAAGCCCGGTGACGGGAGGCGATCCGCAAGACGCGTCGCCGAGCGCAGCCGATCGGCTTTTCAGACGAGCAAAGCGGGACGGCCGGCATGACGACGATTACGACAGTTGCGGAGTTGGAGGCGATCTACGGCCTGCCGGGGGAGACATCCATCGTCAAGGAGGTGGGCTGCATCACGCCGCACTACCGCGCCTTCATCGAGCTGTCGCCCTTTGTGGCGCTCGCCACAAGCGGCCCTGAGGGACTGGACTGCTCGCCGCGCGGCGATCTTGCCGGCTTCGTCCGCGTGCACGACGCGACGACGCTGATGCTGCCGGATCGGCTCGGCAACAATCGCGTGGACTCGCTGCGCAACATCGTCCGCGATCCGCGCGCGGCCTTGCTGTTCCTGATTCCCGGCGTCGGCAACACGCTTCGCGTCAATGGCCGCGCCCGGCTGATGACCGACGCGGACCTGCTCGCCTCCTTCGCCATCGCAGGCAAGCCGCCGCGGTCGGTGATCGTGCTCGCGGTGGAGGCGGTCTATTTCCAGTGTGCGCGCGCGCTCGTGCGATCCGACCTGTGGAATCCGGCAAAGCATGCTGATCCGAAAGCGCTGCCGAGCGCGGGACAGATATTGGCGGCGCTGAGCGAGAGCCGGGTCGGCGGGGAGGATTACGATCGCGCATGGCCCGAGCGGGCGAAACAGACGCTGTGGTGAACAGGCCTGCTCAGCTTTGTCCGCTCGGAGTCCTTTCAGCGCCCCATCAATTCCGAGCCGACTTTGATCGTCCATCAAGGCCGTTTTCTCGAAACGCCATGCGCCGACAGCGGATCACGCGCGAAAGGGGTTGGCGGCGATGCGGGGCTCCTGAAAGTTAGCACGCGCCGACGTGTCGATGACGACGCATTGTAGGAACGCGGATTACTTCCCGGAGGTTTCGGTGAGTTACAGGTTCATACATTAGGTATTCCCGGCAGAGCCGCGGGATTGATCCGCCCGGGCCGCTGGATGAGGTCGCTGACGCGACCTTGAGTTCCGGCGCCACCTGGGCTGGGAGGTCGGCGCCACGGACTGTATACCCGTGCATCGGTCAGCTTGATTGTCGCCACCGACAACTGATGCTTTGCTCCGGCCTTGCCTTGCGACTGAACGGTAGGGCCATGTTGCCGATGCGCGTCAAGGACCGAGGGCTGGCGAAGCGATGGCGGCGTCTACAGGAGTGCGGGACATATCCCCATAGCAGCGCGGCCTGCTTGCTTTAATCGGCAGCGCGGCAAGAGAGCAGGAGTGAATTGATGACCACGACGGTTCAGCTTTTCGGCGGGTTCGTCCTGCTCCTGTTCGGCGCGGAATTTCTCGTGCGCGGCGCCGTCTCGATCGCTCTGAAGCTCCGGGTCTCCCCCATGGTCATCGGCATGACGATCGTCGCTTGGGGAACGACCGCGCCTGAGATCGTTGTGAGCGTGGAGTCGGCGTTGGACGGCTTTCCCGGCATCGCGGTCGGCAATGTGATCGGCTCCAACATCGCCAATATCCTGCTCATCCTGGGGACATCCGCCGTCATTTTCCCGATCGTGGTGAAACCGAGTTCTGCTTTACCGCGACGCCTCGATGATGATGGGCTCGGCGCTCCTGTTGACGGTGCTGGCCCTGTCGGGTTGGATCGAACGCTGGCAGGGTGTGCTGATGGTCGTCGCGCTCTTCGCTTTCTCAGCTTACGCCTTCCGGCAGGAACGCAAGAAAGGCAAGAAGGACGATCCCGGCGACTTGGCCGAGGAACTGGCCGGCGAATTCAAAACGCCCCAGCAGCCGATATGGCTCGCCGCGATTTCCGTCGTCGGCGGATTGGCGAGCGTCGTCAGTGGCGCGAAGCTTCTGGTCGCCGCGGCGGTCGATGTCGCGCGCATTTTCGGCGTCGGCGAAGAGGTCATTGGTCTCACCATCGTTGCGGTCGGCACGTCCCTGCCCGAATACGCGACCGCCGTGGTTGCCGCGATGCGCCGCCACTCCGACATCGCTGTCGGCAATGTCATGGGCGCGAATATGTACAATCTGCTTGCGATTCTGGGCCTGGTGTCGGCCGTCACGCCCGTCGCGATCCCCTCGCAGATCCTCGCGTTCGATCTGTGGTTTATGCTCGCGGTCACCGCGCTGCTCTTGTTCTTCCTGCTGCTCCGGAGCGGGATTGATCGCTTTGCCGGCGTCTTGTTCCTGGCGCTGTTCGTGGCTTACACGGCGCTGCAGTATTACGGCGTTCAGAAACTCCTGACGTGACGCGCTGAACAAGGCGCTCCTGCGCCCGCGCTCGCAGACTGGTCGACCTCGAAGGCCAACCATGCAGCATGTCAGTAGGCCAATCGTAGTGGGGCAAGAGAAAAGAAATGATCTTGGAGCGGGACAGGCCGTCCTCGGTCGGCGGGGCTGGACCCGGAAGCTGACGTCGCCGGCGATGAAAACTCAGAGCCGCGCGGCGCTGCAGGCCATAGACATCGCTGAAGCCCTCGGCGTCGGCGCCGTCTTTCCAGTCGAGCTACAGCTTCTGCACCCCTGCCCTTGTGTCGCGATTCCGGCTCTCCCGAGTACAACCTGAATTGCGATCCACAGCTCGCTTGCCGCAAAATCATACCAAGCCCGAACGAAGCAGCAGTTGATCTGTTTCATGGATGGCGCGCTTCTTTGAGTAGAGGAGCAGGCGGCACGGGTCGTGTGTGCGCCGAGGAGTAAGCTCTTAGGAGCTCGCGCGCTACATAAGCAAGCAAATGAGAGATTTTCCTTGGGTGAACTCAGGCCAGGCGCCGCCGAGCCGGAAACCCGGCTGAGCGCGGCGGCGAAGCTCTCCGACGTGTCCCGAACGGAGCGCGACGCCATTGAGGAGCAGAGCCGGCCAAGTGCGGCGCTCATTCACGAGACCATCCGCGCGGAGGGTGAGGGCGAGCTCGATCGCGCCACATCCGCCCTGTTGTTGTCGGGCTTGGCCGCCGGGCTCTCGATCGGCTTCTCGCTCATCGTCGAAGGCTTGCTGCAGGCGCGGCTTCCCGAGGCGCCCTGGCGCGAACTGATCTCCAAGTTCGGCTACACGATCGGCTTCCTCATTGTCGTCCTCGGGCGCCAGCAGCTCTTCACTGAGAACACGCTGACGCCGATCCTCCCGCTGCTCTATCACCGGGACGGCAAGACGCTTTTGCGCGTGCTGCGGCTCTGGGCGTTGGTGCTGGCGGCCAATATCGCCGCGACCTGGATGATCGCCGCCGTGCTTGCGCACACGGAGGCGTTTGCGCCGGATGTAAAGACGGCGTTCTTGGACATCAGCCGGCATTCGATGGGCAAATCTTTTCGATTGACGGTGTTGAAGGGGGTTTTCGCCGGCTGGCTGATCGCCCTGATGGTCTGGCTTCTGCCCGGAGCGGGCGACTTGCGGGCGGTCGTCATCGTGCTTGTCACTTATGTCGTCGCGCTCGGCGGTTTTGCACACATCATCGCCGGTTCCGTGGACGCGTTCTTTCTCGTCGCGACCGGGGAGGCCACGTTGGGCGACTACGCTTGGCGCTTCTTCCTGCCGACGCTCATCGGAAATGTGATCGGAGGCGTCGCCCTCGTTGCGGTTCTGAACTACGGTCAGGTCGCGCCCGAGCTGAAGGAGAAGGAGTAGCGCAGGCATCGCCCGGAACACGCGAGGTTCGTTCGAGGCTGTCGCGCAGGTCCGCGATGTCACGCCGAAGGAAGTTGGTTAGGTCAGTGGCGGGTTCGCGGCACTCGCAGCAAAGGTCCGACCATTGCTGCTCGCGTCGCCATCGAGAATGCGGAGCAGGCCCATTGGATAGATTTCAGATCATTCCGCACGTTCTCGCCCTTTCCGCCGCTTATGCTCTACCCGCGACGCGGCAGCGGTCAGTGAAGCAGGAAAAGATGTCGACGGATCAAGGGCTTTCCGAACGCCTGCGAACATCTGCGAACGGGATTATGGCGGAGAGGAGTGTCCGCCGAGAAATGACAGAAACGCCTATTTTATAAGGATTGATAGCACGCACCCTTTGGCTACATACACTTTTACATACACCATACATCCTGCCTGCGACAGACGCTTTCCCGCGAACCACAGATGGCCAGCACGCGAACCGGGCGCTGAGGCGAAGGCGCGCACCACAGGGACGCCGTGCGTCTGGACGCCCCGTGGGACATTCCGCGGCGCGACCTTTGTACGGACATCGGCTTACTCGTAATGCGCAACGGCGACCATCGCGCCGGCGGCAAGGCCAAGACCGGTCGTCTTGCCGAAAAACGTATCGCGATGGCTGGCAGCTCACTGCTCGGCCTGCCGACTTTCCAGGCCTGGGTTTGGCTGTGAAGTTTGCACGAGCCGCGTGAGGAAGTGGCAAAAATCAGCAGGCTCACCGAACCTCATCGAACTCACGTTTCGGACGCCACGAGACGGGATCTGCGATCCAGCGGTTGATGTCGGATTCATGCCAGCCGGTCCCGTTGGTGCTGATCTTGAGCTGAGCCGGGAACGTGCCCTCGGCGATCTTGCGGTAGATGGTGGACCGGGACAGCCCGGTCCTGGCGAGGACGGTTTTCAAACGGATGATACGGTCTGGTTCGCGCATGGCCGCGCTGCCTCCTGCTGGCTGTTTCTGACGGCTTCTGAGACCAGACAGGACAGGCCGTTGCAGGCGCGCAAGAGGATTTTTCGCATCGCCGTACTGTGGCGTTGAGACGGCGGAAAATAGGATGGGTCAAATTCCGATGCCCCGGCCTCTGCCGAGGTCGATGCCATGAGTGAAGGCCAATTCGTGGCCGAGCCGGCGGCCTGATTCGAACGCGATGCCGAGCTCCCGCTTGCGATTGGCGAGGATGGACTCCAGTTGCGGATCGCGTTCGAGGCTTTTCGCCATATCGCCCATCGCCGAGCGCGTGGCCTTGTAGCCGGACATGTCGCCCGCCTGATACTGGCGCAGGCTGGTCTGGTCGAGCTTCTGCCAGCGCTCGACGAAGCGGTCGGCGCGGCGGCTCGGATCGGTGCGGAGTTCGGTTTCGAGCTGGAGCGCGCGGATGGCGCGGTTGACCTGGCCGCCAGCCGCCTCGCGGGCAAGCTCCGGGTTCTTCTTGTAGGCGGCTTCGGCGTCGTGCGAGCCATAAGGCCGCACCTCCTCGAAGACCTGGCGGGCCTTTTGTAGTTCTTTCACCTGCTCGGGACTTGCCTCGCCGCCCATCTCCTGCGCCTCGAAGATCGCATCCACGGCGCGGGCATGGCGCACGAGCGCTCGGGTACGCACGCGACGCAATTCCTTTTCCGGGTCTTCCGCCACCTTCCTTTCCGGCGCTTCGGTTTCGCGCCGCTCGGCTCCCGTACCGCTCCTTTCCCTTTCCGGCGTTTCCCGCTCCGGCCTCCGTCCGCCATCCGGGCCGGGCACATCTGCAGGAGAGCGAAGGCCGTCGAAGATGTTGCGTATCTTCTCGGGCACGACCTTGCGCACGATCTCGGCCACGCGCTCGCGGAAGGTGATCCCGCGCCGCTCGGCATAGCTCTGCACCGGATCGGCACGCTCGTAATCCGAGGCCATGTCCTTGGCCCGGTCGCGCGACAGGGTGCGGACAAGCCGGTCCTGATCGGCAAAATCGTCGCGGCCATAATGCAGGTCCACGCCGTCGCGGTGCCGCGACAGGGCGACATAGCTGCCGTGGGCGTCCATGCCCGGCGTCGCCAGCACATGGGTGCGGTCCACCGTCATGCCCTGCGCCTTGTGGATGGTCGCGGCATAGCCGTGGTCGATGCGGTCGTAATCCTTGAGGTCGAAGCGAACGGATCGGCCATCGTCGGTGCGCACGGTCATGGATTGCGCGCTGACCTGCTCGACGGTCCCGAGCGTGCCGTTCTTCACGCCAAGGCCGCGCTCGTTCTGCAGGAACATGACGCGATCCCCGCTGGCGAAGCTGCGCTCGCCGCGTTCGACCGTCAGGCGCACGTCATCGCCCAGATCACCGGCGGCCCGCATCCGTTCGCGCGCGGCCTCGTTGAGCGCGCGCACCTCGTCGTTGGTGTGGGTGAGGATGATCCGGCTGCGTGTCGGGCGACGCCTGCCGGTCGCGGTCCCAGCGCTCGATCAGATCGCCGCGCGCCTGCTCGCGGGTCTGCGGCCTCATGCACCATGCCGTGGGAGCGATAGGCCTCAAGCGCATTGCCGGTTCTGCCGGTGGCCAGATCGCGCGTGGCGTCCCGCTGCCAGTCCTCGCGCTGGCGGCGCACCTCGCCGATTTCGGCCCCGCCGTGGCGCTCATGGATCGAGCGGAAGGCCGCGCCCGCCTCGATGGCTTGCAACTGCTGCGGATCGCCGACCAGCACCACCTTCGCGCCGGCCTCGGCGGCATGGGACAGCACGCGCTCCATCTGGCGCGTGCCGACCATGCCCGCCTCGTCGATCACCAGCACATCGCGCGAGGTGAGCAGGTCGCGGCCCTGTCTCCCAGCCATGTTCCATGCTGGCGATGGTGCGCGACGCGATGCCCGATCCGCTTTCGAGATTTTCGGCCGCAATGCCGGACAGCGCCGCGCCCCGGACCTCGTAGCCCGCCGCTTCCCAGGCCTCGCGCGCCACGCCCAGCATCGCGCTCTTGCCCGTCCCGGCATAGCCGACCACGACGCCCAGATCGCGCCCGTCCGTGACATGCTCCAGCGCGTCGCGCTGCTCGCCCGAAAGGACGAGACCGCGCGCTTCCGCACGCGCCAGCGCCGCCTGTCTGTCGGCGTCATGTACGTCATGGCGTTCCCGATCCGCCATGAGTTCGGCAGCGCGGTGCAGGCGCTGTTCGGCCTCGATCATCTCGCGGGTGGTGAAGCGATCCTCGCCCCGCCCGTCCTTGCCCAGTTCGACCAGATCGGGCGCGCCGCGCATCGCGCCCATCACGGCGTTGAACTGATCGATGCCGTCGCTGTGCCGGTGCACGAACATCGCCATGTCGCGGCAGGTGAACGTGGATTGCTGATGGGTGATGGCGTCGAGCGCCAGGGCTGGATCGGCGATGATCCGCTCACCGTTGCCGCGCGCGATCTCGCGGTGCATTTCGGCACGGTCGGCGGCTTCGATCCCGTCGCCCTCGATCCGCTGCGCGGGCGCGCCGATCTTGTTTTGCGGCTCCAGCGCGATGCCCTGCGCTTCCAGGCTGCGATGGTCGATCCGCGCGTCGATGTCGAGTTCGGCCAGCCGCTCGTTGGCAAGCTCGGCCCAGCGCTCGCGCCAGCGCTCGACCATCTCGGTGCGGTTCCAGTCCCGCACCTTCGGACCGAAGCCATTCTCATCTACCGCGCGCATCGTCAGCATGACATGGGCATGCGGCTTGGGTGTCCCGTCCTCGGCCATATCCCAATGCACATTGAGATCGGCGATCATGCCCTGATCGACGAACTCGGCCTGCACGAAGTCGCGGGCCAGTTCGATGCCTTGCGCCTGCGTCATCTCGCGCGGAAGGGCGAATTCGACCTCGCGGGCAAGCTGCGCGTCCTTGCGGATCTCGAAGGCCTCGACATCGTTCCACAGCCGTTCGCGGTCGGTCCACGCTTCGGGCGCATGTTCGGGCAGCAGCACCTCGGAATGGACGACACCGCGCTTGGCTGAGAAATCGTGGCTGCGCTCAAGCCGCTCGTCGCGCAGCCGTGAGGCCGAGCGGTAGGCGGCGGACGCCACCGCGCTGGAGCCGGACTTGCGGCCAATGACCTTGACGTGAAGATGATAGATCGCCATCGCGACCAGATCATCTACACGGTGAAGCGCACGTCGGAACGACGTATAAGCGCGCCCTCCCTCGAAAAATTCTCGGGAGGGACCACCCCGTCCCTCATCGTCCCGGCAACCTTACAGCATTCCGGCAGGCGCTCAACTATCATCGCTCCAACGACAGCTTATGGAGAACATGATGCGCAAGCCACGGGATTTCGATGCGGAACTGAAGTCGCTCGAAGACAAGGCGCGGGACCTCGGAAGCCGCAAGGTGCAACAGCTTGGCGAGCTGGTGATCTCGACCGGAGCCGATGCCCTCAGCGCCGACGAGCTGGCGGGCGCGCTGATCGTGCTGGCCGAGACGAAGGATGCCGGAAAGAGGGAGGCATGGGCCAAGCGCGGGGCCGCGTTCTTTCAGGGTCGGTCGCGGCGAACTGCATCGGCGCCTGACCGCGACACGGGCGGCGCTTCGGCGCAACGGGGCGGCGCGCAACCGGCATCAGGCGGCGCGAGCGCGGCATGACATGCGCAGCTGGCAGGTCGAGCGCCGCAAGCGCACACGGCATCTGATCGAACTCGGCGGCCTCGTCGTCAAGGCCGGTATTGTGGACCTGACCGGCGATGATCGCGCCATGATATACGGCGCGCTACTCTGGATGGCCGACAAGCTCCAAAGTGATCAAAGCGAACACGCACGCGGCGTCTGGGTCGAGAAGGGAAAGCAGGCGTTCGCCGTGGAACGGGCGACAGATGCATCCACGATTTCGCAGGAAACGCCGCAGGATCGGGCATGACCGATGGCGGGCGGCGCGGAGACCTCAATTATCGCAGCGCTGCCCGCCATCGCACTGCTAGGGCAACCTAGCCGCATTCTGCCGCTGGCGAACATCATCGGCCCTGTGGCGAGCGCAGTAATTTTCAGAGCTGAGGGCTTCGGGCCTCGGCAGGGGTCGGTTCAATGCCGGTGCCGCACTATGCAGCAGTTCGGAACATAGCCCGAAGCCGTCGCGCATTGCCTCACAGTCGGGGACGGTAATCGCGGTGAGTTGACGAGTTGGGGGGTTCTTACTTCGTTGGACAGGCGACGTATGACGTGCCCGACGACTTCCTCAACGGCGATCCCATGTGTCGCGCAGCAATTCGGCGATGGATTTAACGGTATTGCGCCATTCCCTGATTGCCCTGATCAAAGTGGTAGCGTTCGTTAGCAAGCTGGTGGTCAGTCTGCCGTGATGTCGCTGACGCAGCGCGCCTTGAAGGGCGGTTCACTGCGGGCAGAAACCGGCCTTGTCTGCGCCGCGACTGACGGAACTGATGGTAACTCTGTGGCTTCGGCGGGGCATCGTCCGCTGTCCGATCACGGGCTACCGTGAAGACGGACGGTCTCCCTTCCATTGCGGACGGTCAATGCCCCGCGCCCACCATCGGCAGCTCACGCCCAACTTCCGGACCAACCCGCGCGGTAGCCGACACGGAGGGTTCGTGCCAACAGCAGACATCGCAGGCTTGGCTTGAAATGAAAGAGGCCGCCAACTGAGGCGGCCGAAGTAGGAAACATTGAAAGGAGCATTTCATGACGCAAAAACAAGATCAGAACAGCCAACAAAACCAAGGTGAGCGACTATCCCGATGACGTAATGGTGCCGTTATATGGGCGGTGGCGGGGGACGAATGAGGTCGCACCGCATCCAAGTCACTGATAAGGCAAGTCACGGATAAGGAACGCGAGCTGCGCGCGGTTTTCCTTCTTTGGCGCTGTCCAGCAGCACCAGAACGCGCACGCCACTGGTGTCGCGATCGAGCGGCAGCAGCGCCTCGGGCTTCCACTGCTTGCCTTTTTCGCTGATGAAATCGGGCAGATCCACCAGAAGTTTTGCGCTGTTGCTTGCGCCGTCCCACCAATAGACCGAGTAGGTTCCGCCGACGTCTTGCATGGGTCCGGCAAGGATCAGGATGCCCTTGTCGAAGGCCGCGAGGTCGCGCACGCCGCGCCCAGGCCCGAGCGGCAGCAGATGCAGCGTCACTTCCGCCGGCTTACCGGTCCGAAGAAGTGGCCGAGCGCTGCCGACAGGATCACGGCGCTCTTGTTTTCGATGACCGGCCCACGAAAGCCTGCGAACAGCCGCTGCCCGCCGACCGCGACACCCTCCACCGTCACGCCGCCGTCTTCCAGTGTCTTGCCTTCGGACGGCGCGAACAAAGCTTGGCCGCGATCAACCTGGCCAGCGCGCTCGACGGCGGCACGGCGGGCTGGTGCGCGATCTCGCCGGTCGCCGGATTGAATTTGAGCCGGATCAGCTTGCTGCAGGCGGCGAGCCCGGCGGCAACGCGGGCCTCTTCCTTGGCCTGATCGGTCGCGTCCTTGTCGTGGCGGGGTCGCCCGTGCGAGCCGATCACGTAGAAAAAATTATCGGCAAAGGCGACGCCCTCGCCGTCCAGCTCGACCGGGTTGCCGTCAAACCGATCGTCGATCAGTGGGATGAGCCGGCCGGCTGTGATCTCGCCGTCGCTCAAGGTCACGACTTGCGCCGATTGCTGCTCGTCGTCGATTCGCCGACATGTACGCGGGGAATCCGCTGTCGGTCGTGCAGGCGATGCCGCTGAGGTCTTCAGCCACCTTGTCCTTCTTTCCCGATCAGATCGCCGTTGACCTTCCACTCGCCATTGTCCTTGGCGACGACAGGGGGGGGGGTGCGGCGAACAATGTGGTTAGCGCCAGCAACGCGGACTTGAACATGGGTATGACCGGTTTCATCGCGCTGTCTCCGGGGAGATGTGCGTCCGCCAACGGGACGCGGGTGCCGACGGCAGCAATGCTGATCACGCCAGTGACTTTGGTGTATCCCTTTCACAGCTGGCAGATCAAACTATACCCTCGGCCACATGCGCGGAAGGGCGCGATGTCCGAGACGGGTCAAGGGCTGCCCTGGCGAACGGCACGTGACCACGGACGTTCTTCCTTTGCGGAAGGTCAATGCCCCGCGCACCACTGGCAGCTCGACCCCAAATTCCGGACCCAACGCGAGCGGCATCGTGACGGAAGATGAGTGCCACAAGCAGAAGTCGAGTGCCGTCCTGCTTGCGTCATCGACCGTCGCACCTCAGCGCGCCGGCTGCCGGCTCCCGATATGGACCGCCTGGACGACCTCGCGGATTGCGACGATCACGAGTTGAGGCTGCTCCTTTTGTATCTCGTGGCCGCTGTTCGTATTGGTGATATGCTTCGCATTCGGCACAAGCTTGGCGAGCCGCTCCTGCGCCTGTTTCTGCGCGGCGTCGGTGACGTAGCCGAAGTCCACCGGCACGTCAGGCGGCAGTTTGCCTTCCGCAATCATTGACGGGATTTGTGGCCCCCAGGCCCGGTCCGCAGACAATACGAGCAGGGGGAGTGGACGCAGTGGCGGGGCGGCGCGGACCTGGTCGAAGCTGCGGTCCGGGTCGATCCTTTCAAGAGCTGGATACAGGTCCAGGCTTTCCCGTATGTCGCCCTCCATCAGCTTTCGCTGTATCGCCCACTGCTCAGGCGTCTCCGCATCCCGAAGCCCTTCGGTGAGGGCGTCGACGAGGACGAGACCGAATACGTCTTCGGGATAGGTGCTCGCATAAAGCCTGACGACCAGACCGCCATACGAGTGCCCGACAAGCACGTAGGGCCCGGCCTCGCCCGCGGCGCTCAGCAGGGCATGCAAATCTGCGACCGCATCTGCGGCTGTGGTTGGTTGCGGTACCGGATCGCTGCGGCTCGGCTTCTCACCGACCGGCGTTCCGGGGCGGTCGTAAGCACAGACCCGGGTGAACTTGGCGACCCCGGCGAAGACCGTCGGCTCCGATTGCTTGGTGCTGTTCCAATCCTCGGCGGAACCCTTGAGGCCAGCCACCAGCACGACCGTCGGGGAACCCGTGCCCCGGCATTCCAGGTGCATCTTGCGGCCGCCGCCAATGTCGACCAGGCCGGCAAAGTCTCCGCTCACCACAGCAAGGGCGGCCGCCGGCGCGGCGACGAGAAGAACAAGAAACAAAAAAACGCGAGCGCCGAGGGACATGGTGCTGCTAACGACCAACAGCCGACATGTCAGTTGACGGCAACGTCAGCCGACCAGCAAAGGGAACGGCGTGGCTTTAAATGCGTTGTCTGCGCGGCAGCAGCAGATGGCAACGCAACAGTTCAGCGGCGGTGCATCGATGCCGCCGCCCCGGGGTCTGCCAAAAAATCGCGCGAGCGGGTTGCGCATCAAACGGGCGACCCTCTCGGGCCGCCCGCTCAGTCATCGATGGGGTCTCCCGGGGTCATTGGCCCGGGACGCGTTTGCCCATCTGTTTGACCTGCTCCAGAACCTGAGTGAGGTTGTAGGTTTCCGGTGCCTGCAGCGGCGGGAACGCAATGTAGGACTCGAGTTCCTTCAACCACAGTTGCTGCCCGACGGGCAGCATGTTCCAGTTGTAGAGGTACGCGGTGCTCGGGGAGGCCAGTGCGCCGCCGATGGACAGCACGGACTTCTGCTCTTCGCCCACGGCCTGCTCGAACGGATCGCGCCTGATGTTCTGGACCTGGGCCCAACCATAGGTCTGGGGACCCGCAAGCGCAGAAGCACCGGTCGAGCCCTCCATCGTGAAGTAGATTTTCCAGTTCTTGTAGCGCACCGCCGATGGCGTCGCCCCGGTGTAGTAGAAGAAGGTGTCGCGCGCTGACTTTTCCGATTTGCCTTCGAGGTAGTCGCGCTGGTTGACGCCGTCGAGCGTCGTCTTGACGATGCCGGGATATTGGCCCTCCTCGATCTGCTTCTTCAGGTCGTTGCCCTTGGGGCCGCCGGCGATGTCGACGAAGGTCGGCAACCAGTCGAGCGAGGCGAAGATCTCGGTCTTCAGCGTGCCCGGCTTGATGTCGCCCGGCCAGCGGATGACCAGCGGCACGCGCATGCCGCCTTCCCAGGTGGTCAGCTTGTTGGCCTTGAAGGGCGTCATGCCGCCGTCCGGGAAGGTCTGGCTCTGGGGGCCGTTGTCGGTGGTGAAGACGATGATGGTGTTGTCGAGCTGGCCCATGTCCTCCAGCTTCTTCATCACATAGCCGATGTTGTCGTCCATCTGCTTCATGCCGGCTTCCTGGATGCCCCAGTCCTTGCCGCCTTCCTCACCCAGCATCGCCAGGTACTTCGGTGACAGCACCGTCGTGACGTGCATGCGCGCCGGGTTGTACCAGACGAAGAACGGCTTGTTGGTCTTCTTGGGGTCGTTGCGGTCGAGGAAGTCGATGACCTTGGCGGAGATTTCCTCATCCACCGTTTTCGACCGCTCCAGCGTCAGCGGGCCCTCGTCCTTGCAGGTCTGGTTCTTCCCAGTGCCGTCGGAGGACTTGCACCAGAGCACGGGGCGCGGCGGCGTCAGGCATGTCGTCGTCTTCGGGTCGACAGCGCCGGGGACCTCGGGCAGGCCCGGGATCGACGTGTTCTTGCACGGCGGCGCGAAAGCCTGCTGGGTCGGGCTCTTGTTGATGTCGGGGAAGCTCACCTGCTGCATCGCGTCGAGGTGATAAAGGTAGCCCCAGAATTCCTGGAAGCCATGCGCCGTCGGCAGCGCGTCAGTGTGGTCGCCCAGGTGGTTCTTGCCGAACTCGCCGGTGTTGTAGCCGAGGTCCAGCAGGAACTTGGCGAGCGCCGGAGTGCCGGGCCGCAGGTAGGACGGGCTGCCGGGCAATTGCGGAGGGATCATTCCGGTGCGCAGCGGATTCATCCCGGTGAAGAAGGCGTTGCGCCCGGCCGTACAGCTTTGCTCGGCGTAATAATGTATGAACCTGGCGCCCTCGTTGGCGATGCGGTCGAGGTTGGGCGTTTCGCCCAGCCCCATACCTTGTTGGTAGCTGGCCAACTGCATCCAGCCGATGTCGTCGCCCATGATGAAGAGGATGTTGGGCTTCTGTTGTTGCTGTTGCTGCGACGGCTGTTGCTGTTGCTGCGACGGCTGTTGCTGTTGCTGCGATGGCTGTTGCTGCGGCCGCTGCTGCGCTGATGCGGGCGCGCTTACAGCCATCACGGCGGCAAACAGCGCCAAAAGATTGAGCCAAATTTTCGTGGTCCTCAAGGAACTCTCCTCAATGTCGGTTGCTCGACGCTGGCAGGCAGCCGTCAAATTTGTTACGGGACGAATGCTGGACCTGTGCGCCACCCGAACCGGGACTCTATGACGGCAGAGGCAGTACAGCGGCATCACGGTCAAGTGATCGGACACTGCGCAGGAAGCGAATTGCCTAACTCGATCAGCTCGTCGGCGAGCGGCAGCCCCAATCCTCGAATACCCTGCATGTCTCTTATGGGTCCATTTTCGGGCTGCCGGCAGGCGTCCCGCCACGGACGGTCTACCTTCGGCAGCGGACGAATGATGCGCTGATCCGTCGTAGAAGGACCTTATTATGCAAACGTGGCAGTCGACAGCAGTCGACGCTCAGGGAACACGGGTTTGCAATTGCGCTTGTGATCGTAGCGACGCTTGCGATCCTATATATCTTTAACGGCTCAACGCAATGCGGAATTGTTCGCGGCGAGCCTGGTGGTCGCAGTCTCTCTCTTTTTGCTGCGAAGAATTGCCGATGTCTCTATGGCACAATCGAAGTTATGATCGGCCTCATCGCCATTTGGGATGCATCGAGCAAAGGACGGGGACCATTTAGCTCTGGCTTCAGCAGTGGCTTTCAGCGCTACGAGTGGACGGTCATCTTGTTGCAAACGGCCGCTGCGATTTACCTTATGATCCGCGGCATCGATAACCTCGAACAATGGTGGTCCGACAAACGCCGACTTGCGCGGGCTCATTGTGATGACGACTCGGGGTGAGCATCAGCCACGTCGGCATAGGTAACGCGCGCTGCGATAGGCGTTTTTGCACGGCCGCCTTTATTCGCGGCGGAGGTAATTCAGGTGGCGAGCGCCCGTCGCCGAATGTTTCAGCTAAACGGCGGCACAGGGTCGACGGCAGCTCAGGGTCATCTTCGCCAGTCGATTGACGCCGACGGACGGTCTACCCTCCATTGCGAAGGTCAAGGCCCCGCGCGCGCCATTGGCAGCTCGACCCCAACTTGAGCAACCCGAGCGGTAGCTGGCACGGAAGGATCGTGCCACAAGCCGTCATTCGCACGATTGCCGTCCTTCGATGCCGTTGTGGCGTTCGAGGGACGAGGGACGAGGGACGGCGGGTCTAGATTTCAATTGAGCGCCGCCGCTGACACGCTCGCTCACAAGGGCATCGGTCGGCAAACCGTGGCAGACCGGAGTGCTGCTCCGTATGGGCGAATTTTGCGTCCCGGTAATTGGCAGCCAGTCGGCCCATATCAGTCTGCCGGCTTCACCTTCGGCATGCACCACCTCACGCGGATGCTCGCGAGGTTCAAAGCCGCTATCTGGAAGTCCAAGCCAACCTTGTCATTGACCCAGTCCGCGCGGTCGACTTGCACACGGAGTGGGTGGAAGTTGCAATCCAACTCAGTTGGACGGAGTTCAAGGCACGGCGGACCCTTCGGCGAAAAAAGAACTTAAGAGTGAAATAGATCATAGCTCGACTGGGGTGCGGCTTCGATAGAAATTGAATTCGGACGAACCACTGACCCATGGAGGACGACGATAGAAAAAGTGGCTCTTATTTCGGCCGTCGCGTTAATTCCCCTGCTATTCGCAGAGACTACTAACGCGTTCACCAGAAATGTCACATTTTGCAACAAAACCAGAACGGCTTTAGAGATCGCTTTTGGATACGAGCCTGCCGCAACCGGTACAACAAGGACTGAAGGATGGCGCACAGCTCAAGTCTGCCAATGTGTAAACCTCTTCAACGAGGATGTCAGGGAAACAGAATTCTACATTTACGTCACGAGAAAGGGGAGTGCGATAGACGACGCCATAAGTGGTGGCCGCGCGCCGTTGTGCGTTCGTGGAGCGGAATTTCGATTTGGCAAATCCAATGCAGACGCAGCGACCTGTGCCAACTCTGGTGGCAGGTGGGTGAACTTCCAACAGATGAATACGGACGGCGCGACAAATTATACGGTAAACTTTGGAAGCGGTGCCAACTGTCAGGACTGATTACGAACAGCAGACAGGCAACAACTTCCGAAATGGGTCGAGGGCTGCCCTGGCGAACGGCGCGTGACCACGGACGGTCTTCCTTCCATTGCGGAAGGTCAATGCCCCGCGCGCACCATTGGCAGCTCGACCCCAAATTCCGGACCCAACGCGAGCGGCATCGTGACGGAAGATGAGTGCCACAAGCAGAAGTCGAGTGCCGTCCTGCTTGCGTCATTGACCGCCCGGCCTCAGCGCGATAGCTGCCGGCTCCCGCTACGAACCGCCTCTACGACCTCGCGGATCGCGTTGATCACAAAGTCGAGGCTGCCTTGAGTGGCCGCTGTTCGTGTTGCTGATGTGTTTCGCATTCGGCACGAGCTTAGCGAGCCACTCCTGGGCCTTTTTCTGTGCAGCATCGGTAACGTAGCCGAAGTCCGACGGCACGTCAGCCGGGAGCACGCCCGCTGCAATCATTGATGGGACTTGTGGCCCCCAGGCCCGGTCTGCAGACAATACGATCAGGGGGAGTGGACACAGTGGCGGGGCTGCGCGGACCTGGTCGAAGCTGCGGTCCGGTTCGTTCCTTTCAAGGGCTGGGTAAAGGACCGGGCTTCCCGTATGTCGCCCTCCATCAGCTTTCGCTGTATCGCCCACTGCTCAGGCGTCTCCGCATTTCGAAGCCCTTCGGCGAGAGCGTCGACGAGGACGAGACCGGATACGTCTTCGGGATAACTGCTCGCATAAAGCCTGACGACCAGATCGCCATACGAGTGCCCGACAAGCACAAAGGGCCCGGCCTCACCGGCGGCGCTCAGCAGGTCATGCAAATCGGCGACCGCATCTGCGGCTGTGGTTGGTTGCGACACCGGATCGCTGCGGCTCGGCTTCTCGCCGACCGGCGTTCCGGGGCGGTCAGGCGCAGACCCGGGTGAACTTCGGCGACCCCGGCGAACACCGGCGGCTCCGATTGCTTGGTGCTGTTCCAATCCTCGGCGGAACCCTTGAGGCCGGCCACCAGCACGACCGTCGGGAAACCCGTGCCCCGGCATTCCAGGTACATCTTGCGGCCGCCGCCAATGTCGACCAGGCCGGCAAAGTCTCCGCTCACCACAGCAAGGGCGGCCGCCGGCGCGGCGACGAGAAGAACAAGAAACAAGAAAACGCGAGCGCCGAGGGACATGGTGCTGCTAACGACCATACCTTGTGCTCCATAGCTCCAACAGTTCACGGCAAGGCCCGTGCGGCGAAGCCAAGCGAGCGCATGTTGGCGAGCGTCATGGGCGTGACCGGGAAGCGAGCCTTGGACATGCCCGGCAGGATAACGCGCCCGCGCCCCGGCGAACATCCGGGGTGCTCGGACTGACCTTTCGCCAATTGGAATGTCTCAGGCGAGCGCGGCGCGGTGGTTTTGTCCGTGGCCGCTGCCGTTTCCGTCCGGTCCTGCTGTCAGTGCGCCGCTGTAGCCGCTGGCGCATAGTCGCCTTGAGGCTCCTTCGCGCCAAACCAGACCACGTAAAGCGCCGGTAGAAATATCAAAGTCAGCACGGTCGCAACCAAGAGCCCGCCCATAATCGCGTAAGCCATCGGACCCCAAAAGATGGTCGGCGCGATCGGGATCAGCCCGAGCACGGTTGAAATCGCGGTCAGCATGATCGGCCGGAAGCGCGACATAGCCCCGGCGACGACGGCTTCCCATATCGGTTTCCCCTCTGCGCGTTCGTTCTCAATCTGATCGATCAAGATGACTGAGTTGCGGGCGATCATT
>CAVQIB010000011.1:0-6688 GCA_963712435.1 uncultured Alphaproteobacteria bacterium
CCAAAGCGTCGGACGAATTCCGGCTGGCATCATCGCACCTCCGCGCGGGGGCCTGTTCTTCACGGAACGCAGCCATTATTCCGAATTTTTCTAAGAAAACTTGGTTCATTCAATCGTTCTTTCAAATGTTGAGTGGCCATATTGTTCTGAATCAAATTATCGCCTCACGGACGGTCTAGCATTTCATAAAATCGTGCATCACCGGCCTATCCGGCAGGCGTGTCGGAACGGTGGCGCTCAGCAACGGGCGGAAGTCTCACGCACAGGCGTGCGAGACGCCCGAACACACCTGCGGAGGGGCCGACCTCAAGGAAGGACAGTAACGCCATGCCGTCAGATCGAGCAAAATCACTTTTCAAAGACAGCATGTCTCAAAGCCTCAATCCGGTCGCACCCCTGTTCGAATACCTGATCGACCTGTCGCAGCGCAGCGTCCTGTTCTGGGACGTGATGCATCAGCGCGGCAACGGCTATCGCGAGCACGAGGCGAAGACGGTCCCGCACGTGCTGCGCTACCAATTCGAACTCGTCGTCGACGGCCGCACGCTCGAGCGGCCAGTCAATTACGGGCTCGTGCGGATCGTGCCGCCGGAGGAAGTGACGATCGACCCGACGCTGCGGCCCTTCGTCATCGTCGATCCGCGCGCGGGTCACGGCCCGGGCATCGCCGGCTTCAAGGCGGACAGCGAGATCGGCGTCGTGCTGAGGGCCGGGTCACACCTGCTACTTCGTGGGATTTCTCCGGACCCCATTCCGGGGCAGACGATCGAAGACATTGCGCTGGCGGAGGCGTCATTTCTCAAGACGGTGATCGCGCTGCACCCCGAGGCGGAGGGCAAGCCGTGCGTGATCGGCAACTGCCAGGCCGGCTGGGCGGTGATGATGCTCGCCTCGGTCGCACCCGAACTGTTCGGCCCAATCATCATTGCAGGCTCGCCGCTCTCATACTGGACCGGTCAGCGCGGGCTCAATCCGATGCGTTACAGTGGCGGCCTGCTCGGCGGAAGCTGGCTCACCGCCTTCGCGGGCGACATCGGGAACGGAATTTTCGACGGCGCGTGGCTCGTGCAGAATTTCGAGTATCTCAACCCGGCGAACACGTTCTGGAAAAAGCAGTACAACCTGTTTTCGAAGGTCGATACGGAGGCCCCCCACTATCTCGATTTCGAGCGTTGGTGGGGCGGGCACGTCAATCTCACGGCCAAGGAAATGCAGTCCATCGCGGACGAGCTGTTCGTCGGCAACAAGCTCGCCGCCGGCCAGGTCAAGTCATCCGACGGGACCGCGATCGATCTGCGAAACATCCGCTCGCCCATCGTGGTGTTCTGTTCGAAGGGCGACAACATCACGCCTCCGCAGCAGGCGCTGGGCTGGATTCTGCAGCTTTACGACGATGTCGACGAAATCCGCTCCTACGGCCAGACGATCGTCTACTGCGTCCACGAAAGCGTCGGTCATCTCGGTATCTTCGTCTCCGGCGGTGTGGCGCGCAAACAGTACGGCGAGTTCGCGAGCAACATCGATCTCATCGACGTGTTGCCGCCCGGCCTCTACGAGGCGGTGTTCGAGGCAGAGATCCGCAGACACGGCCAATCGCGGACCTCGCCCAGGGCGAATGGGTCATGCGCTGCGAGGTACGAACGCTCGACGACATCCGCGCGCTCGGCGGCAACGATGTCGCGGACGACCGCCGGTTCGCGACCGTCGCCCGGATGTCGGAGATCAATCTTGCGCTGTATCGAACCTTCGCGCAGCCGTTCGTGCGCGCATGCGTCACCGCGCCGATGGCGGACCTCATGCATCGCCTGCATCCGGCGCGCCTGCAATATGAGCTGATGTCGGACGCGAACCCGTTCACGGCGATGCTTCCCGTTCTCGCCGGCTGGGTGCGAGAGCATCGCAGGCCGGCGAGCGCCGACAATCCTTTCCTGGCGGCGCAGGAGAAGTTATCGCGCCAGATCGTCTCGGCGCTCGACGCGTTCCGCGACTCCGGGACGGCCTCGTCGAAGCAGATGTTTCTCGCTGTCTACGGTTCGCCCGCGGTGCAGGCTTGGTTCGGGATCGATCCGTCCTCGACCGAACCTTTGCGGAAAGCGCCAAAGAGCGCGCTTTATCGCGAACTCGTCGAGCGGCGGCTGGCCGATCTCAAGGCCCGTATTCCGGCCGGCGGCATTCGCGAAGCGACCGATCCGCGCGTTAATCTATGTCGGCATGGGGCGCACCGGGGTGGATGCGCGCGGCTTCGAGGCGGTGCGGCGAATCCGCCGCGACCAGAAAGACCTTCCGCCCTTGCCGTTTGCGGAATTCAAGACGCTCGTGCGCGATCAGTTCTCCATGCTCCTGATCGATCCGGAGGCCGCGATGGCGGCCCTGCCTGGGTTGCTTTCCGAGGACATGGACATCCGGCGCAAGGCGCTCGCCCTCATCCGGCAGGTGCTTGCGGCGCCGGGCGGGCTGAGCGGAGAGGCGGAGGCGCGCATGCAACGGATCGCACGAATTTTTGCGCCGGACGGAGAAGCCGCGCCCGCTCCGAACCTCGCGGTCGTCCCGCCGCCCGGAGAGCGCGCTCCGCGAAGCGTCATAGGCAGGTTCTTCTTAGCAGGCCAACGATTTGTAGTTCGTAGAACGTCTGCAAGGGCTGGTTTCAGGCGGGAGTTGCCCTATGTAGGGGAACCGGCGACGAAAATGGACCCACATCGGACCTCGCATTTTTCCTCCACCTGTTGGCCGGTTGCAAGATGCTAGTCTCGCCAATTCGGCAAATCCCGAGTAGGATTGGCCTATGGAAAATCCCATGAAGCAGGACGAAATTTCTAATTCGTTATGGGGTATGCCTCGACCCATTTCGATGCGCCGCGGAGAGTGGCGTAGAGTTTAGTTGGGGCGCAATCGTCACAAGGAGAGACACAATGAAGCGCGTGCAAATTCTTGGGCTCTTTATCGGCGCGTTGTTGCTTGTCGCCTATGAACCTGCTGCAGAAGCGATGCCGGCCTCTGCGCCCGGAATTGCGGCGGGGTTTGTCGAGTTATCGGATGGTCTTGTTGTAAAGGCTGCGACGAGGGGGGCGGCACGCCGAACGGCTCGCCGAACGTCCCGTCGCAATCCGTGACGACTTAATCAAGAGGTCAGGTGGCACCAAATCCGTGACGGCTTTCTATGGCTCGTTACGGATCGAGTGCCAATTGAATGTTCGCTTTCAGGGCCACACACCGTACCCACCGGCGCGGCGGAGGGAGGATCATTGCGGCTGGCGTAGGCTGCGTCGGGCCGGGCCGACGCTGCACCTGCCTCGTTGGCTCTGGCAGCCAACTCTTATCAAAAACCTCTCTCGCACGATTGCGGTCGATATGCGGGCCAATCAGCGATTGGAATGCAAAGGCAACCTGCTTAGCTGCGCCGATTGACAAGAGCTAGAGGAACGCCGATGGCAAAAAACGAAGACGTCAGCGTCGACATAGCGAGAACGGGCGAAGCGCATGTCCCGCACGCCAAGTACGAGCGACTGATCGCGAACGCAAAACAAGCTCCGGCGGTGTGACCATCGTCGCCCATCCCTGCGACGAGACCTCGCTGCGCGGCGCGACGGAGGCGGCTGAGGCCGGCATTATCGTTCCCGTTCTGGTCGGGCCCGGCGAAAAGATCAGTTCCGTCGCGCGGCACCATCAGTTCGATATCAGCCGTTATAAAGTCGTCGACGCGCCGAACAGCGACGCCGCTGCGGCGACGGCGGTTCAGCTGATTCGCGAGGGCAAGGGCGAGCTGCTCATGAAGGGCAGTCTGCATACGGACGAGCTCATGCAGGCGTCACCTCTGGCGACGGGCTTGCGGACCGGTCGGCGCCTCAGCCACGTCTTCATCATGGATGTGCCGCATCATTCGGAAACACTGTTTATCACCGATGCGGCGATCAATATCTTTCCGGATCTCGACGTCAAACGCGACATCGTGCAGAACGCGATCGATTTGTTTACGCAGTCGGGTTGGGTACGCCGCGTGTCGCTATTGTTTCGGCCGTCGAGACGGTCACGACCAAGATTCCGTCGACCATCGAAGCCGCCGCGCTCTGCAAAATGGCGGATCGCGGACAGATCACCGGCGGAATTCTCGATGGGCCGCTCGCATTCGACAATGCGATCGACCCTGAAGCCGCGCGGATCAAGGGCATTCGATCTGAGGTCGCCGGCACGGCGCAGATTCTGGTGGTGCCGGATCTCGAAGCCGGCAACATGCTCGCCAAGAACTCTGATCTTCCTCTCCAAGGCGGACGCGGCCGGCCTCGTGCTCGGGGCGCGCGTCCCGATCATTCTGACCTCACGTGCCGACTGCGTACGGAGCGGATGGCCTCTTGCGCCGCGGCGGCCCTCTACGCAGACGCCCGCCGCCGTATCGCGGCCGTGATCGCAGGGTGACGTGCATGGAAACGATCCTCGTGGTCAATGCCGGCTCGTCGAGTGTCAAATTTCAGGTGTTTGGCATCGATCCGTGACCTCGCGGTCAAGCGACTGCTCAAGGGCCAGCTTGACGGAATCGGGGTGCGGCCACGTCAACGCGCGACGAATAGCAAGGCACGCCCGCGATCGCGGAGTTTCCTCGCGGCGGGGTCGCGACCTCCCGGCAGCGATCCACGTCAGGCGGAGTGGCTGCGCGGAACCGCAGAACGTGGAGTCTGGTCGCGATCGGACATCGGGTTGTGCATGGCGGTCCGGAATATTCCGAGCCCATTCTGGTGAGCCCGCGAGGTGCTTGATCGCCTGGCGCGGTACGTTCCGCTCGCACCATTGCACCAGCCGAACAATCTGGCGCCGATCCGCACGCTCCTCGAACTTCGGCCGGAGTTGCCGCAGGTGGCGTGTTTCGACACCGCTTTCCACCGCGGCCATGGCCCGCTCGCCGACCACTTCGCCATCCCGGAGAGCTCTACGCCGACGGCGTGCGCCGCTACGGCTTTCACGGCCTCTCCTACGAATACATCGCCGATCGTCTGCCGCAGGTTGCGCCCGAGCTTGCGCAAGGACGGGTGATCGTCGCACATCTCGGGAGCGGCGCCTCCATGTGCGCGCTGGCTGGCGGGCGCAGCGTCGAGAGTACGTTGGGCTTCACGGCGCTCGACGGCCTGCCCATGGGGACGCGGCCAGGACAGATCGATCCCGGCGTCGTGCTGTATCTGCTCACGGAAAAGGGCATGGACGTCGGAGCGGTGCAGCGCTTCCTCTACAACGAGTGCGGCCTGAAGGGCCTGTCCGGCGTCAGCAACGACATGCGCGAGTTGGAGGCGAGCGCCGATCCGCGCGCCGCGTTCGCGATCGAGTTCTTCGTCTACCGGATCGCGCTCAACGCCGGGATGCTCGCGGCGGCGCTTGGCGGGGTTGATGCCTTCGTCTTCACCGCCGGCATCGGCGAGAACTCCGCGATGATCAGGGCGCGCGTGACGGCGCGTCTCGCCTGGCTCGGCGCGAAGCTCGCGCCCGAAGCGAATGCGCGCGGGCAGACGCGTCATCTCGTCGCCGGACAGCCGCGTCGCGATCTACGTGCTGCCGACCGATGAGGAACTGATGATCGCGCGCCACACGCTGGCGCTCGTCGGTCCGGCTTCCTGAACGCCAAACAAAGGGCAAAACGATGATTCCGAAATACCCGGCTCGGCGACCCCATGAAGGCCACAAGGGGCTGGTGGTCGGCATCGCCAACGAGCAGTCGATCGCCTGGGGTTGTGCGGCAGCGTTCCGCGCCTTGGGCGCGGAAGTCGCGATCACGTACCGCAACGAGAAGACCAAGAAATACGTCGAGCCGCTCGCGCGAGAGCTCGAATTCGACGATCTTCATGCCGCTTGACGTCGAAGCGCCGGGTCACATGGAGGCGGTTTTCGAGCGCATCGAAAAGGACTGGGGAAAGCTCGATTTCCTTGTGCATTCGATCGCGTTTTCGCCGAAGGAGGCCCTGGGCGGCCGGGTGACGGACGTCGAGCGCGACGGTTTCATGACGACGATGGACATCTCGTGCTGGTCGTTCATCCGCATGGCCCATCTCGCGGAACCGCTGATGAAGGACGGCGGCGCGATTTTCACCATGACTTACTACGGCAGCCAGGTGGTGGTGACGAACTACAACATCATGGGCGTGGCCAAGGCGGCGCTGGAAAGCGCCGCACGCTACATCGCGGCGGAACTCGGGCCGAAGGGTATTCGGGTTCACGCCATCTCGCCGGGCCCGCTCGCGACCCGCGCGGCGTCGGGAATACCGGAGTTCGACTCCTTGCTGGAGAAAGCGCAGGGAAAGGCGCCGACTCGCAAGCTCGTCAGCATCGAGGACGTCGGCCTTGCCGTGGCATTCTTCGCGCATGAGGCGGCGAAGGCCATCACCGGCGATACGCTCTATGTCGACGGCGGCTATCATATCATGGATTAATACGATGCGACGGCGATTCCCCGTCAGGATTTGGCGTCCGGTAGAACGGCTGTTCGATGACAACGATCGAATTCAACAATTACCCTCTTTGGTCGATTTTCCTTGTGAGCTTGGTCGCAATCCTCGGCGCGAGTGAAATCGGGCGCCGGCTTGGAGTCAGAGCAAGCGGCCGCGGCGGCGACAATGTTGCCACCCTTGAGGGTGCCATTCTCGGTCTGCTTGCACTGATGATCGGATTTACGTTCGCCATGGCTCTTGCACGATTTGAAAGCCGGCGCGAC
>CAVQIB010000012.1:0-144807 GCA_963712435.1 uncultured Alphaproteobacteria bacterium
CGGGACGCTCGGGCTTTGCCGGGAACAACGCGCTCGACCAGGCGCCGTCGGCGTCGTCCATCGCACGGTCTGACCGCGAAGGAGATGCGGCGGAGGATGCGCCCGGCACGGCAAGCAGTGCATCTCGCATGTCCATGCCGGTCTCCTTCGGCATGTCGAAGTTCGGCGCGTCTTCGTTCGCGACGGATGTCCGGACGGCGTCCCTAAAGGCGGTGTCCGGCCGTTCCCACGAGCCGCGATAGGCTGCGACCTCACAGAAGGTTGGGTCAACGTCAGGGCGCGAATTCGTCTCGCAACGCTTGGCGAGTTGGGTGCCAGAAATTGACTTCGTCATGTGGAGCGGACGCGCTCAACTGGTCAAACCAGGATTTGTCCGTAACCGCGACGAAGAGGCGGACCATAGTCAATCTCGCTGGTCCATTGTGGTCCGGGGCAGCGACGCTTCCCTGCTCCGACTAGCGAGTTGGATTCTCTGCATCACGCATCCTCCAATCTGCGCAGACGAGCCTTGACCCCATTGCTGACGCTGTTAGCGACTTCGGCAGGAAATGCTTTCGGGAGCGACGCGGTGACCTGTTCGACCGCTGCCGGCGCCTGTTCGTGCAGCTCATCGAAGATTTCTTGGTCACGAGTGGCGCACCAATCCCTGCCTTGGCCGCGGTCTGGACAAAATGGCGAGGCATCACACCGTCCACGACGTAGTGACGGCTGTCACCGACGGCCATGGCCAGCTTCATCTTGTTACGCTTGATCTGGGCTGCGTCGAGACTGGGCTGCGCCGAGATCACATCGTAGAGCGGGGTCATGCGGAAGCGGCCCCCGGGAGAGAGAAAGACGCTGAAATTCTTGGCGTGCCCATCCGTGGCGCCGAGAAGCCAGATGGCAATCACGGCCTTTAGAAACGTCGTTTGATCTGCCTCCGGCTGATCGCTTCCCTTCAGCAGATTGAGGATGGCTGGAATACCGGGCCCACCGTCGGATTCTGTATTTCAAGGAAGGCGGCACGGACAAAGCCTGGCAGCAATCCTCTTGGGGCAAACGCAGGAGACGGTTGTCGCTGGTCCAGCGGCGGTCGAACCGCTCGACCACGAGCACGCGGTTGCCTTCAAACTCCTCGATCGCGACGGCGGCGCTCGGAAGTCCAAGAGCGGCTGTCAGCTTGAGGCAGAAGAACTCGTTCTCGACGCTGTAGGAAAGATCGATGCCGTTCGGCAGTCGGCCAATCTGCGGTTTGAGGATGTGCGTCGTGGCCGTAGTCGCCAGCGGCTTGTACCAACGCCCTTTCCAGAATAGGAGTGCGGTCTTTTCCTGGGCGCCGGCGATCGAGATTCGGAAGTCCTCGTCCTCGCCGAGCCCGAGGGGAGCCGATGCAAGATCGCCGAGAAGCCGGGCGACCTCCTTGTCGTCGATGGGCCTACCATCGACAGCGCCGGCGGCGCCGGGTTCGACGCCGTCTTGCAGGAATTGCAATGCGCCGACGCAGTCCCGTCCGACAGCGGCAAGTAGGTCGTAAGCGTCTATGCCTTGAGCGTGGACCCGCTCCGCCATGCGACGGCGGATGGGCGCGCTGTCGGGTAGGAGATTGTCGAAGACGGCGATGACAGGCGCACCGATATAGCGGTCCTCACGGAGAGGCAAAGATAGCGACACGGGCAGCGCATGCTCCCAGGCAAGCCAAGACGGATCGTACTGAAAATCGATTGCGCCGCTGGATTGTCTGTTCAGGCGCCCGACGAGACGGCCGTTCAGAAAAACATTGAGCGGGATGTGCCGCCGCGGGCGGGCCATCAGAAGATGTCCTCGATCTCGGCCGGCTTTGCCTTCGTCCTGGGACGGATAACGAACTCGAGGTCGAGCGCTGCGAGAATGTCGCAAAGCGTCCCGAGCTGTGTCCCGGGCGCGCCGCTCTCGAGGGCCGAGATCGTTGCCTGCCGTAGCTTTGTATTGTCCCCGATGCTGGTCTGGTTCAGGCCTAGCTTGCGGCGCTGCCGGCGGATGGCGTTTCCAATTTGCTTAGGCGTTCTGGCGATCTGGTCCACAGCGTACCTCTCTGGGCACGCTATATACGCTCTAGACGATAATTGTCAATATACGCTGAGAACGATAAAAAATAGATATACCTTTTGGCGCATAAAGCGAACAAATACGCTTTAGCGTATAGCCGCCCTGGCGCTCTCGCTCCTCATATCCCCTTGATCTCGCGTAACGACGAACGGTGTCCTGGGAGCGCGCGTTCACCGGCTTCGGATGGAGAAGCGCTCCCACAAACGTGGCTCTATCTCGAGCTGACAGCTCGACCACGGCAAGACTGTCCTCCTGGAGCTCCAGGCGAGCCCGGACAGGAGTTTCATCGGGCCTGTTCATCACGTCATCACCGCTTTCGCACTCGGACACCTATACATCGACCGCCCCACCCCATCCAACTGACCCAGAGGATTGGATTGACCACCATTTCTCGTGAGGAACGTGCTCTCAGCATCCTCAGCATGACCAGACGTTGTCGAGGATGAAGGACACGTTGGATCACAAACTACCGGCCCCAAACCCATACCCAAGCGATTTCCGTTCTGACAAAAATGCCTTCTAATTCAACGTGATATCATCTGATGGAAGATTGTTGCACAATCATCCCTCCGGCGACCCGACCCCCTCCCGCGCCGACATCCAGATGACCCAGGCGATCGTCGAGGTGGCGAAGCCGCTCGGCATCGCCGTGCACGACCACATCATCGTCGGCAAGGAAGGCCACGCAAGCTTCAAGGGGCTGAAGCTGATCTGACGACTGCGGGCGACCCCGAGACGGGGCATCCAGTCATCATTGAAGGCGTCGCTTCTACCCGCCGTTCACAGATGAGCCGGAGTTGGGTCGTCACCGTGCGGCCGGGAAAACAGCGTTAACGTTGGAGAAGGTCGCGCAGATCGTCAGCCCAACGAAGCGGATCCGGAACCAGGCGTTTTGAGCCGCACCATCGGTTGCAGTCGCCGCTCCGATCAGCCGAATCCCCGAACTTCGCAGCGCACACTGTGTCCGGCGCGCAATGCCCGCGCGGTTGTTCTGCGTGCAATCGTTAACGCGCGTTGTACCGCCGCCGGAAACGAGTCGAGCTTGCAGAATTCGTCGACCGCCATCGCGCATCCTCGGGTGACGGCGTTGTCGCACGCTCACAAAGGGCCTCAACGTTGCGTTTCAATCGGGCCATCCTCGTCCTGTGCCTGCTGGTCGCGATGCTGGCGATGGCGCAGCCGGCGCATGCTCTGTTCGACGCACGCGCCGAGCAGGCCCAACTCGCAGAGCGCATCCGCCTTCATCCGACTGATTACGAGGCAACCTACCGCTACGTCCAGATTTCGACCGAGCTTGGCGATGTCGAGGCGGCGATCGGCGCCCTCGAGCGGCTGCTGATGTTCAACCCGCGACTTGCCCGCGCCCAGAAGGAACTGGGCTTCCTGTACGCGCGGCTTGGCGCCTACCAGGTCGCCCAGCAGCATTTGCGTGCGGCGTTGCAGTCGCCCGACCTCGATCGGGCGCAGAAGGCGCAGATCGAGGCGCAACTGCCGGACATCGAGAAACGGACCGAGCCGAGCCGGCTTTACGGCCAGTTTTCCGCAGGGCTCAGGGCGCAGTCGAACGCGAATTTCTTCCCTTTGAACGGCCTGTTCCAGATCGGCGGCGTTGGCGTGTCGGCGGCCGGCCAGCGCTCGGACGTCAATGCGTACCAACTGCTTCAAGCGGCGCATGATCTCGACTTCGCAAACCAAGGCGTGCTCGAAACACGGGCGTCGATCTACGCCACGCAGCAATTCAACCTGTCCCTCTACAATGTCGGACTGTTCAGCGCCTCGATTGGGCCTCGCTTCGACGTTTTCCAGGACAGCCTGCCCGGCTTCAGCGTCAAGCCATACCTGACGGGAACTGTCTCCAGTCTCGGCAGCGACAACTATCTCGACGCGGGCGGCGGCGGCGTGACATTGCGGTTTCCGGTGGGTCCGGACGCGACCATCGAACCGGGCGTCGAGTGGCGCGCGCTTTATGTCAATCAAAACAATCCGGCGAATGGCGGGTTCTTGACCTCGTCGCTCTCGACGCTCGCGACCGGCGACGTGATTACGGGCTATGTCGGCGGGACCTATCGCGCGACCGATAACATCCGCCTGGAGTGGCAGGCGGCCTATTCGCGGGCGAACGCGCAATTGGCGTCGCAAAGCTCCGATCAGGTGGATGTCCGGGCCATGTTGCGGCTCGAATTCGACCCGCCGTTTCGCGACATCGGCCTTCGCTGGACGATCGCCCCTTATGCGCGATTCACCGGCCTTGCTTTCGACGCAGCCAATCCGCTGGTCAATCCTGTCGTGGCGCGGCGCGATGCGGCCTGGGCCGAAGGCATTTTGCTCACGCTCCCAATCACCGGCCGGTTCGGCCTCGTCGGCAATGTGGAATATGCGCGCAACGACTTCAATCTGCCGAATTTCCGGACCGAAAACCTCTCGGTGTCCTTCGGACCGGTCCTAAAATTCTAGGGGAGCTGGTGATGGCGGCCAAGGCGACGGTGCTGACATTGAGCCTGCTGCTCGTCTCGCTTGGCGCGCGCGCGGAGAACGTCGGCAATGTCGGCGCAGTCAACCAAAACGCGCGCGGCACACCCCCGGGAGCGGCGGGGCGCGCGCTGTCTGTCGGGCTCGGGGTGCAGAGCAGAGAACGCATCGAAACCGACGCCCAGGGTAACGCGCAGATCGTGTTCCGCGACCGATCGACCATGACGATCGGACGCAGCAGCGCGATCACCATCGACAAATTCGTGTACAACGGCGACGCCGGACCCGCCAGCCAGGGAGTATCGCTGGCCAAGGGCGTGCTGCGCTTCGTCGGCGGCGGCGTCAGTCATGGGCAGGGCGCGCAGGTGAAAACGCCCACGGCCTCCATCGGGCTGCGCGGCGGCACGGCAATGATGCAGGTGGGCGGCTCCTGCGGCACGCTGGTGGTGCTGCAGTACGGGGTCGCCACGGTCGCCAATTCGCGCGGCTCCGTATCGCTGACGCGCCCCGGATTTGCCGTCTGCGCCCCCGCCAACGGCCCCATCACCGCCCCCTTCCAAGCGTCGTCGAGCATGATTTTCACGCTCACCCAGAGCCTCGCCAGCGCACCTGGCCAGACCGGCGGCGTCGCCGTTCCGCCCACCAACCGCGACGCCAATCAAAATCTCACCGACAGTCGGCCGCCCAACGACGTGGCCGGGCCGGGCCTCGATTACTTGGGCCATATCTGGCTGGGCAATGCGCTTGTTCAAAGCGGCGCCAACGCCAATAACGAGCCGCCGCCGGTGCGGCCGCCGCCACCGCCGCAAACGACGGCGCCGCCGCCTCCGCCGCCACCACCGCCACCGCCGCCGCCGCCCCCGCCCCCGCCACCGCCGCCGCCATCGCAAGGGGGGCCGTCGGTGACGCTGCCGCCGTAGCTGCAATCGGCGCCGACGGCGCGGCGAGGACGGCGCACCTTGTGAAGGCCTTGCTGCTTGTGCGCGCCGCTGTTACTGGCGCAAAATCCGCGCCCTGCTTCGTGAGCGGAGACGCGAATGCGCAGGCGACCCGCTTTTCTCGCGTCTCTGATCGTTGCGGCGGCGGCGATCCTTCCGTGGGGCCTGATTGAGCCGCACTGGCTCGACGGCATGCGCAATTTCGTCTTCGATTCCTACCAGCGCGCTGCGCCTGGCCGCTACGATCCGGAATCGCCCGTGCGGGTCGTCGGCGTCGACGAAGAAAGCCTCGAGGCTTTTGGCCAATGGCCGTGGCCGCGGTCGCGTCTCGCCGAACTCGTCGACCGGCTGCGCGACCTCGGCGCGAGCGTTGTCGCCTTCGATTTCATCTTTCCCGAGCCCGACCGCGCAAGCCTGGAGAACATCGCGCCTTCCATTGCCGATCCGCGGGCGCAAGAGGAGATTGCGCGCATTGTCGCGAGCACGCCCGCAAACGACAAATACTTCGCGGACGCTCTGCGCACCGCGCCGACCGTGCTGGCGATGACCCTCGCGCTGTCAAGCGGAACGCCGCCGCCGCCGCAAAAAGCGGGCTTCGCTTTCGCCGGCGACGATCCTGCGCCGTTTCTTTACGCCTTCGGCGCGACGGTCGCGCCCTTGCCGCTCCTGGCCGAGGCGACGCAAGGGCTGGGCGCCACCAACTGGCTGCCGGATCGCGACCAGGTCGTGCGCCGCGCGCCGCTTCTCGCGATCGCCGGTGGGACGCTTGCTCCTTCTCTGGCGATCGAGGCGCTGCGCGTTGCGCAGGGGGAAAGCACCATCGTCGTCCGCTCGTCGAACGCCAGCGGCCAGACCGCTTTCGGTCGCCAGACCGGCGTTAACGCCATCAAGGTCGGGGCCTTCCAAGTCGCGACGGGCGCGCGCGGCGACGTGCGGCCGCGCTATTCGGGCACGCAAGCGGCGCGCGACATTTCCGCCGCCGCAGTGCTGCGCGGCGAGGTCGACCGAAAGGACATCGAGGGCCGCATCGTCTTTATCGGCGCGCTGGCCGCCGGGCTTGGCGACATTCGCGCGACGCCGCTCGAAGCCGCCGTGCCGGGGGTGGACATTCACGCGCAGATTCTCGAGTCGCTCCTCTCCGGCGCGCTGCTCTCGCGGCCCGACTGGGCGGCCGGCCTGGAATTCTTCGTCGCAGCCGCCGCTTTCGTCGGCGCGGGCGCGCTGCTCTATTTCGCCCCGCCGATTATTTCGGTGGCGGCCGGCCTGCTGGCGCTGGGAGGTCTCGTCTTGGGGTCCTTCTATTTTTTTGATCGCCACGGGCTCTTGCTCGATCCCGCGTTTCCGGGCGTGACGATCGTCGCGGCTTATCTCGTGGGCGCGGTCGCGCTGTGGCGTATCGAACGGATATCGAAGCGCCACATCCGGGAAGCGTTCGGCAAGTTCGTGGCGCCCGCGGTGGTGGATCGGCTGGCGGAGAACCCGGAGCGGCTCGTTCTCGGCGGCGAGACGCGCGAGCTCACCGTTCTGTTTTCTGATCTGCGTAATTTCTCGAGCATGTCCGAAGGGATGAGCGCGCGCGAGCTGACCAGCTTCATGAACGACTATTTGACGCCGACGACCGACGCAATTCTCGAATGCGAAGGCACCGTCGACAAATACATGGGCGACGCCATTCTCGCCTTCTGGAACGCGCCGCTGGATGTGCCCGATCATCCGCGCAAGGCGGCGACCGCCGCGCTTCGCATGCGTGCGGCGCTCGCCGCCTTCAACGAGACCCGTATCGTCGCCGCGCTCGCTGAGGGTCGCGATTGCCGCATCACGGCAATGGGGATGGGCCTCCATCTCGGCCCCTGCAGCGTCGGCAATATGGGCTCGGTGCGCCGCTTCGACTATTCGATCTTGGGCGACACGGTCAACGTGGCCTCCCGGCTCGATGACGCCTGCAAGCTATTCAAGCTCGACATCATCGCTTCGCACGCCGTCCGCGACGCTGCGCCCGACTTCGCCTGGCTGGACCTGGGGCGCGTGATCCTGATGGGGCGTTCAGCGCCGACGCCGATCGCGACAATGGCGGGCGACGCGACATTCGCGTCGACCACGGAATTCCACGCGTGGCGCAAGCAACATGATGGCGCGCTTTCAGATTACGAAGCGGCGCGGTTCGAATTCGGCGGCAAAGGCCGCCCACGCGCTTGCGGACAGCGTCGCCGCGCCGTGGCGCCCGCATTATCGCATGATGGAGAAACGGCTCTTGACCCTCGCTGCTTCGCCCTTGCCGAAAGGCTGGTCTTCAGTATGGAGCCTCGAAAAGCAGGCAGGCTCAGAAGTGTCGCGAACAGACTGATCCATCAGGGTCAAGCGGTATCTTTCACCCGAAAAGATCTCTGCGCTTCACGACCGCTGCGGCTGATCCGGACCCCGGCATGTGCGTTTTTCGTGCAGACTACCCGTCGAGCACATCTCATGGTAGACGCGAATGGCCAGCGCAGCCATCCTCGAGCCCGACGCAGCCGGCGGCTGCGCATTGATCTTGCGAGGCGGAGGCATAAGAGCGACTATTCAAGCAGTTCGGGAGCGCTCCGGAAAATCCCGGAAGTGCCCTTTGTGTCGTTTTGTGCTTATGGAACGGACGCAATCGCGTGCTAGTGTAGTGACACTGACACTTCGCTCCCTCACAATCACCGGCGCATGTCCGCGCGCGGTGCAGCGCGAAGCGGTGCGCCGCAGATGCGGCACCCACCCGCTCGCAATTATCGGTCCCGGTTCTGCAGCGCGCACCTCGTGCTGTGCTGCGCCGGGACACGAACTCGCTGAAAGGAACCGGGCGTTAATTGCGCAGCACCTAGCATCGGAATTGCACAGATCTGCGAGAGCGATCTCGCCGGTCGCGCGTTCTATAGCGCCACGCGGCACACCGTAGCTTATCGGGTACGCGCCGGACATAACCACTCGGGTGGGGACAATCGCTTCGTTTCAAAGATATGGAGGGCTTTATGAGCACCAAAATGCCGCCGTTTGAGATCCCGACCGACCTGCGCAATATCACCGAAAAGAGCATGGAGCAGGTGAGAACGGCTATTCACGGCTATCTCCAGTTCGTTCAACGCGCCGTTCCCGAAGACGTCATGGGGGGTCCGGAACTGAGCAACAAAGTCCTCGGTTATGCCGAGCGCAATGTCGCGAGCGCCTTCGATTTCGCGCAAAGGCTGCTGCAGGTGCGGGACGTCCAGGCCCTCTTGAAGCTGCAAATGGAATTCATCCAGGTGCAAGCGCAGGCGATGACCGAACAGGCGTATGACCTGCGGGAGACCACGACCAAGGCGATGATGGACAGCGTGAAATCGAAGTTCTTGTGCGGCTGATCGTTTTCGCCGTGCAACGGCATTGCGGCCGACGGGCACGACTTTGAGGCGCACCATGCGGTGCGCCTTCCATTCCTCCGACCCGCCGCTCGCGCTGAAGCGTTTTCGGCGAAGCCTGCCCTCCGACGAGCGGGAACTGATTCAACCCAATCGGAATTACGCTAGAAGCACAGCGTGGTGACGACGTTTCCGCGCTTGTCCTTGATCACGTGGCTGCATTGCAGACGCTTGAGCGCGTTTTTGGCCTCTTCATTGCCGAGCGCCGCGGCCTTCTCGTAATAGGCTTTGGCGGCGCTTGTGTCCTGCGGCCCGCCCCGCCCGCTTTGCGCGAATGCGCCCATCCGCTCGAGCGCCTTGGGATGGTCCTGCGCGGCCGCCTTTTCGAACAGCGCCCGCGCGGCGGCCTCGTCCTTGGGACCGCCGAGCCCGTCGGCGATCATCAATCCGAGCTGATACTGCGCTTCTGCCGAATTCGTCTCCGCCGCCTTTGCCAGCAATGATCGCGCCTTGGCGGGATCCGACGGCGCTGCGCCCGTGTCGGCGAGGGCGGCGAGATTGGTCACGCCGCGCGGATTGCCCGCCTCGGCCGCGCGCTCGAACAGCTTGCGCGCCTGGACTCTGTCCTCGGGAACGCCCGACCCGGTCGCGAGCAGCACGCCCAGTTCGACCATGGCCGACGTGCTTCCTTTATCGGCCGCCTTGCGATAGGCGCCGATCGCTTCGGGGAACTGTCGATTAGCCGCATAGGCACGACCGAGCTGGTAGAGCGCGCGGCGCGATCCGGCCGACGCGATCTTGCAGAACTTGATCGCCGTCGCGACGTCGGACGGGGCGAGATCGGGAGCGCCTTTGACGTCCGCCGGCTTGTCCGGATCGGTCGGGTCGGCGGCGAGCCGGTCGCACAGCACGAGATCGGCCGACTGCGCGTGCGCCGTGGAAGAAACAGCGGAAAAGGCCAGCGCCGACAGGCCGATGGCGACCGTAACCGCGCCGAATTGTCTCGTCATGGTCCCCATGCCGCTCGCGCAGCGCATTCTGTGACGAGACGAGCTTAAAGCCGCCGACCCGAGCCATCAAGCGCAAACCCGGCCGCCCGAAAAAGGCAGCATCGCCGCGAACACTGCGTTGCGCGCGTGTGTTATACAGTTGTCATGTGAAGTTGATGCTCTCCTCGGAACCCGCCGCCATGCCGCAGGACCGCGTTTTCGAGTTCGTTTGTTCCAAGTGCCGGTCGATCTACAAGGTCGTGCGATCTCCGGGGCCGCCTCCCGCCGATACGGCATTGTCGTGCCTAATTTGCATGAACGCTCTCCCTCTGGAGAACGACATTCTGAAGTACTTTCTCGTCGCTCCCATGCGGGCCGTTCGGGTTTAAGGCCGGAACTCAGCCGACTGCGGCGAGGCCGTCTTGCGAGGCCGACTGCTTCGCCAACAACGCCTGTTGCTGAGCCGGTCCAATTGTTTGCTTGGCCGCCTTCTCTCAGGCGACCTGGTTCCACTCAGCCGAAACGCTTCACGAATGCATCCAGAACGCCTTCGCCGCGACAAAGGCCGCGAAAGTCTGCTCCGCCGCCTTGAGCGCTGATGTGACGCGCGCTTCCTCGCGTCCGGACACGCGGCCGGCCGCGAACGCCTTGCGGGTCCGGCGGGTCCCGTCGCCGGCATCTCCGCCATTTGCGACTCTTTCGGACAGCTTTTCGTTCACGGAAATATCGTTCAGCTCGCCGAGTGCGTCCTGCAGCTTCTCCAGCCGCTTCACGAACTTTTCGCGCCGGCGGGTGGGTTTCTTGCCTGGAAACGCGCCGGCGAAGAACTCCGCAGCGTAACGGAGCTTCTTGCCTTGAATGCGCAGTTTGTGCCGGCGCTCGGGGTCCAAGTCGGCAAGGCGCTTGCCCCCTTTCCGCATCTTCCTCCATCGTCGACGCAGTTCGCCCGCGGCCGCTTCGGCGATGGCCTGTTCTCGAAGCCTGCAGGCGGGCTCGTCTGGAAGCCGCGTCCAATCGCCGGCTTCGATCCACGCGGCCGTGTCGAGAACGAGCGCCCGGAAGCGTGGGCTCTCGACCGCGGCGCGCGCGCGAGCGTTTGCAGCTTCGGATCTGTGCCGAAGGTCCCGGTCGAGGTCCGGCCATCCGTGTTCCGGCCCGCCGCCGTCAGCGCCATGTGCCTTCGCCCGTTTGGAGAAGACTTCGAGCTCGCGCGCGGGGCCGAACGCGCCGGTGATCCATTTCAGTTCGGCTTTCAGCTCGATTGTTTGCGGGTCGGTCAGCATGTCGGAGAAAAGGGAGATCGCCGCCCGCAGACGACGGAGCGCAACGCGCATCTGGTGCACGCCTTCCGGGTCCCCATCGAGCAAAGCGGGCCGATTGGCGACGAGCTGGTGCAAGCACGCTCTCGCGATGGTCTGGAATGCGGACTGCACATCGGCGTCGGGCGCAAGGGCGATCTTTCCGGCCTTGACCGCTTCGGGCTTCGCGGCGGTGATGAGCGCATACCCCCGATCGGCCTTGCTCTTGACGGCGAGTTGCACCGGAACCTCGTCTGAAAGCGATCTCGCCAGCGCGAACAAATCCGTGGCGCGGCCTCGTTTGAGCTCCAACTCCACTTCGCAAAGCGGCGTGCGTTTGCGGCCTGCTTCAATGCTCCCCTGGTCGATGCTGAGCTCGACAATGCTGTCGCCTCGCTTGAGCTGAAACGCTTTTCGGCGCACCCGGGTCTGAAAGACCGGCTTGAGGCCGCGTTTCAGCTTCTTGTCGAGCAACGGCGCCAGGGCCGAGTCGCGGGCGGCTTTGAAGTCCGGTCCCCTCGTGCGAATCTCATGCTCCCATTCGCCGCGGGTGAGCATCGCCGCATCTGCGGTGTCCGCTTGTTTGATCGTCTGAACGCAGCGACCGGCGCCCCGACGCACGCGGAGGAACAAACCTCGGCGGCGCAGCTTCAGCTTGTCGGTATCGTAATAGACCGAGGTCAGGCTGGCCGGCTTCCGCGTCGCCGCGGCGGCTTTCTTCAGCAACGGGCTCCGATTGAGGCGGGACAGGCTGCGAACCGGCACTTCCAGCTTCAGTTCGGTTTCGCGCGGCTCACGCTCGTCGTCATGCGCTGGGTGGGAGCTGACCTGTTGATCGTACATCTTGGGTGTTCCGTCGGGCGCGTACGGCGTCTTGAGAGGAAGCGTGTTGCAGCTTCTTGATCGCGCCTCCGGATGTGAACGCTTGTTTTCAAGAAACGTTTCTGTGACGCGCAGCTATCGCTGCGCAAGGCTGGTCCGGCCGGTTTTGCGGTCCGGGCAGCGGGCCGCAGGCTCGACCGTTCCGCCCGCGGATGCGGCGCTGGGGGGCAATATCGCGCTACCGGCGCGCATCGCCGATCCGGATCGGCGGCGCGGCGGGCGCACTAAAATCGCAGAACCGATCAGGACGACAGATCGCGCGTTTTCGAGGTTTTCAGGCTGTCGATCGCAGCCTTGCTCAACGTTTCCCCCAGATCCTTCACCTGCTCGCCCAGGACTTGCATCTGCGATTGAAGGAAGTCGTTCAGCAAGCGCACGAATTCCATGATGTTTTTTGCTTGGACGATTTTCTGGGCGAACTCGAATGCGGATGTTGCGTTGAGCAAGGCGAAGGTCATCGCCTTCTTGCCAACCTCCTGAGCGCCGGTTTGGTTCGCCGCGGCCCGTTCCTCGATCATGGAAGCGGCCTCTTCAGTCACTCGGATGTAACTGTCGAAGGCCAGCTTGGCGCGTTCGATGCTTCGTTCGGCGACAGCCCGCATCTCGCTGGGAATCTCAAGCTGCGGAGTGATGCTCGTGATCATGGCGCTCTCCCTTATTGATGCTTTTTTTTGAAGTCTGGGGCATCGCTGCGGAAGAGCATTGTCCTGGATCAAGAATGGGGAGCCCGCCGGCATATCGTTTTTTCGCGCCAATAGCGCGTCCACGAACATGATCTCGGCCTGATCGTCACCCGCGCCGGCGCTGGGCGAGACGAAATCGCCCAACCAGGCGATCGCTTTGGGCCGGCCTATCGCTTGACGAGCGAGAGCGGGTCGCGCGTTGCGGGAACGCGCTGCCAATTATTATCGTCGTTTTCCTCGAACCGCCAAGTCTGGCTGTCACTGCCGCGCAGCACGAGCTCGCTGCGGTCCATCAGCCAGGACGCGGCGCCGAAACGGGCGATCGACGGGTCGCAGCCGGGCTTGAGCGAGAGCGCATAGCCGTCGCCGGACGGCGTGTTGGCGAGCGTGAGGGAACAGACCTTGCCGCCGGCCCGCACGATGTCCCAGTCGCCCGCCATCTGGTCCACCGTCGGCGGGGGCGGCTCGACCGCTGCGACGCTTTGCAGGAACAGCACGCCGTCCCCCGGGCGCGGCGCCTCGAAAATCCCGTGCTCGACCTCGCTCATTTCGAGCACCGGCTTGCCCTTGCCGTCGTGCAGGCGGAGGAAGTCGTTTTCGGCGATCGTCCAGCCGGCGATATCCTTCACGAAGGGGAACACGCTCGCACAGCCCTTGTCGAATTCGAGCTTCAGCCCGGCGGCGCCGGCGAGGTCGGTCTTGAGCTCGACGGTGCAGCGGCGGTCGCGGTCGGCATTGGAGAACTCATACGCGCCGACCATCGCTTTCGCGGTCTCGTTGGCCGGATTCGCGGGCGCCTGCGCGGGCGCTGCGGCAGGATACAGACAGGCGAGAGTGGCGGCGAGCCAGACGGTGCGTTTCGTGCTCATGGTGAGTAGATTTAGCATGAGAAAAGCAAGGATTCCATGCGGCGCGCCCCGGCATCCCCGGCTCAATCCTTGTTCGCCGGCCAGGGCGTTTCGGGAACCGGTGTCAGCGGTCCGCGCCCGGCGAACCAGGACAGGAGATTATCCACAACGAGCTGGTCCATCATCTCGCGCGTGTGGAGCGAGGCGGAGCCGACATGCGGCAGCAGCACGACATGCTCCATGGCGATGAGCTCGTCGGGCACGGCCGGCTCGTCGGCGAACACGTCGAGCCCGGCGGCGTGGATGGTGCGATCCTGCAGCGCCCGGATCAGGGCCGGCTCGTCCACCACCGAGCCGCGCGCGACATTGATCAGAATGCCGCTCGGCCCGAGCGCCTTCAGGACCTCGGCGTTTATCAGATTGCGGGTCGCCGCCCCGCCGGGGACGATGACAATCAGCGTGTCGACCGCGCGGGCCATGGCGACGAGATCGGGGTAATGGCGGTAGCCCACGCCGGTCTGCGGGCGGCGCGAATGATAGACGACGGGGACCCCGAAGGCGTCGAGCCGGCGGGCGATCGCCTTGCCGATCCGCCCCATGCCGACCATGCCGACCGTGCGGTTGCGCAGCGTCGCCCGGGTGAGCGGATAAGCGCGCTCCCGCCATTTGCCGGCGCGCAGGTAACGCTCCGCCTGCGGCAGCTCGCGCACGGCGCACAGAAGCAGCCCGATCGCGGTGTCGGCCACCTCCTCGGTCAGCACCTCCGGCGTGTTGGTGACGACGATGCCGTGCCGGCCGGCCCAGGCCGCGTCGACATGGTCGTAGCCCACCCCGAAGGTCGACACGATCTCCAGTTCGGGAAACCTGGCCATGAACTCGCCGTTGATCCCGTCGACCATATAGGTGACGGCGATCCCGCGGACCTTGTCCGCGATGCCGGCGAGATAGGATTCGCGGTCCTTCGCCTCGCTCAGCCGGTGCAGCGTGCAGGCGGGCGAAAGCCCGTTGACGATCACGGGTTTCGGGGCTCCGACCACCAGGATGTCGGGCTTCTCGTCGGCCATGTGAGACTTCCCCATGAACGGCTTGGCGGGTTAGGCGTTGACGACGCGGCGGACCGGCGCAAAGCCGCCGGCGGAGAGTAGACGAAGCCATTCGCGCCGCCTATTGATACGATTGTCGTTTATAATTTCCGGAGCGCGACACGCATGGGCTATGTCGACACCGTACTGCAGCCGGACGAAACCATACGCTTCAAAACGAATTACCATTGGATCGATTTCGTCCCGGGATTGGCGCTCCTTCTGGTGGCGCTCTTTTTCTACTGGTGGTCCGATCGGCCGGAGGCCTGGTTCGGGCTGTGGATAACACTGGCGGTCCTGCTACTCGCGGGAGCGGGGATTCTGCTCATCCGCGCCGGCTTCCAGCGCTTGATCACGGAGATCGCGGTCACCGACCGGCGGGTCATCTACAAGACCGGGTTGGTCTCGCGGCAGACTGATGAAATGCCCTTGACGAAGGTCGAGAATATCGAGGTCAAGCAGTCGATCCTGGGGCGTCTGCTCGATTATGGCGACGTCGACGTCCAAGGCACTGGCGCCGGCGGCATCGGGCCGGACAAGCTCCATCGGATCGCCGCCCCGCTCGAATTCCGCAACCACGTGCTTGCGGGATAGCGTTCGCGCCCCTCTCCCCGCGACGGGGCGAGGGTGCGGCCAATGTCTTCACGCCAGCAAGCCGATCGGATTCTCGACGGCCTGCTTGAAGGCGGACAGGAGCTGTGCGCCGAGCGCGCCGTCGACCACGCGGTGGTCGCAGGACAGCGTGACGGTCGTCCGCGTCTCGAAGCGCATCCCGCCATCCTTGGTCTCGACGGGCCGGCGCTCGGCCGCCCCGACCGCGAGCAGGCTCGACTGCGGCGGGTTGATGATGGCGGCGAATTCGCGCACGCCATACATGCCGAGATTGGAGAGCGTGGTGACGCCGCCCTGGTACTCCGCGGGCTTGAGGCGGCGCTCGCGCGCCCGCGTGGCAAGCTCTCTCACCTCGGCTGAAATGGCGGTGAGCGTCTTCGTCTCGGCCGCGCGGATCAGCGGCGTGATCAGCCCGCCATCGAGGGCGACCGCGACGGCGATATCGACGCTGCGGAACCGCAGAATGCGGTCCTCCGCCCAGACGGCGTTCGCCGCGGGAACGCGCTCGAGCCCCCGCGCGAGCGCCTTGATCAGGAAATCGTTGAGCGAGAGCTTGTAGGCGGGCGCGCCGTCCTCGCCCCTGCCCGCCGCCGCGTTCGCCTCCGCGCGCACCGCTTCCAGGCGGTCGAGCGCGACCTCGCAGGCGAGATAGAAGTGCGGGACGGTCTGCTTCGCCTCGACCAGCCGCGCGGCGATGATGCGCCGCATCGAATCGACGGCGATCTCCTCGTAGGAGCCGGGCGCGTAGATTGACCTGACCCGCTCGGACGTGAGCCCGTTCGGCGGCGCTGCGCGCGCGCCGGGCTCCTCTCCGCGCGCCACGGCGCTCTCGACATCGCGGGCGACGATACGGCCATGCGGCCCCGACGCGGCGATGCGGCCGAGATCGATGCCTGCCTCGGCGGCGAGGCGGCGGGCGAGCGGCGTGACGGTCCGGCCGCCCGGCAGCCGGGCCGGCCCGAAATTCCTCGCCGGCGTGCGGATCGGGTGGAACGGATCGAGCGGCGGGACGGCCCGCACCGGCTCAGTCCGCACCGGCTCGGCCCGCGCAGGCGCGGCGGCTGCGGCCGGCGCGGCGGGCGCCTTCGGCGGCGGCGGAGCAATGGTCGCGGAGCTATGCCCGGCCGGGGCGGAGTGCAGCGGCGCGCCCGCTTCGGCAAGCACGGCCACCACAGCGCCGACCGGCGCGACGGCGCCCGCCGGCACGCGGATTTCCGTCAGCACGCCGGTGGAGGTGGCCGGCACCTCCATCGACGTCTTGTCGGTCTCGATCTCGAACAGATTGTCGCCCGGCGCGACGGCATCACCCACCGACTTGAACCAGCTCGTGATCTTGCCTTCGGCCACCGTCTCGCCGAGCTGCGGCATGAGGATGTTCATCTTCGCCCGTCCTCTGGGGACTGCGCCAAGCCTCCGCACTGTGAGCTTCCCGGCGACACCTCTCCCCGGTGGGGAAATCCTTCCGCTCGTTTCGCCTGTCCAGAAACTCGACAGGAAGCGAACGCCCCCCACCCCGGACGCCTTCGGCGTCCGACCCTCCCCACCGCTACGCGGGGGGAGGGAAAGTGCGCCGACGCGCTCCCCTCCCTCCGCGAGCAAAGCGAGCGGTGGGGAGGGGTTGGGGGTGGGAGGCTATTTAATCCAACACGGTACGCGGTCAGCCCACGCGAACTCGGCCCGGATTCCTGGCTGCGCGCCGACACCGATCTCCCCCTCACCCGGCTCACATCTCGCTTTGCTCGATGCTCGCCGACCTCTCCCCGGCGGGGAGAGGTCAAGATTGAACCGGCCCGAACAGACATCGCTCACGCCTGGAGCGAGCGGCGCACCGTGTCGGCGATGCGCTCGACGCTGGGCAGGATCATGTCCTCGAGCGTGTCGGCGGCCGGCAGCGGCACATGCGGCGTGGTGATCCGCACCGGCGGGCCGTCGAGATCGTAGAAGGCCTCCTCGGCGGCGATCGACACGATCTCCGCGCCCCAGCCGCATAGCCGCGGATTCTCCTCGACGGTGAACAGGCGGTGCGTGCGCCCGAGCGAGCCGAGAATGGTCCGCATGTCGAGCGGGACGAGCGAGCGCACATCCACCACCTCGCAATCGATGCCGTGCTCGGCCTTCAGCCGGTCCGCCGCCTCGATCGCGCGCGGCACCATCATGGCGAGCGCGAGAATGGTCGCGTCCTTGCCCGGCCGGACGATGCGCGCGGTTCCGAGCGTATCGACGATCTCGCCGTCCGGCACCTCGCCCTTCACGGCATAGAGCGTCTTGTGCTCGAAGAAGATCACCGGATCGGGATCGCGCACCGCGGCCGCGAGCAGCCCGATCACGTCGCGCGGGTTCGACGGCGCGACCACTTTGAGGCCGGGAATCATCATGCACCAGTTCTCGACGCTCTGCGAATGCTGGGCGCCGAAGCGCGAGCCCGCGCCGTTGCCGGTGCGCACCACCAGCGGGACTTGCACCTGCCCGTTGGTCATGTAGCGGGTCTTGGGAAACTCGTTGGCGATGTAGTCGAAGCAGACCGCGATGAAATCGGAGAACATGATTTCGGCGATCGGCTTGAGGCCGGTCATGGCCGCGCCCATCGCCGCGCCGAGGATCGCTTGTTCGGAGATCGGGCAGTCGCGCACGCGATTGGGACCGAACTGTTCGAGCAGCCCGACCGTCGCCTTGAACACGCCGCCGGGCTTCGCCACGTCCTCGCCAAAGAAGATCACGTCGGGATCGCGCGCCATTTCCTGGGCGATGCCGCGGGCGACCGCCTCGCGATAAGTCAGTTCCGCCATGCCCAGCCTCCATCGGCATAGACGTCGGTGAACAGGATGTCGGGATCGGGCGGCGGCGCCGCCTTGCAGCTTTCGACCGCCGTGTCGACCATGCGCTTGACCTCATCGTCGATCCGCAGGATCGCCTGCTCGCCGATGCCGAACTGCTTCAGGCGGGCGCGGTAGAGCGGCAGCGGATCGTGCTCCTTCCATGTCTCGAGCTCGCCTTCGGGCCGGTACTTGGCTGGATCGGCGCGCGAATGGCCGCTGTGACGATAGGTCAGGCACTCGATCAGCGACGGGCCGTCGCCGGCGCGGGCACGCGCGAACGCCGCCTGCGCGGTGCGATAGACGATGTCGGCGTCGTTGCCGTCGATCACGATGCGCTCGAGGTTGTACGCCGCGGCGCGGTCGGCCGCGGGATGCTTGACCGCGGTCACCTCGGCGATCGGCGTATATTCCATGTAGAGATTGTTTTCGCACACGAAGACGACGGGCAGCTTCCACACGACGGCGAAGTTCAGCGCCTCGTGGAACGCGCCGATATTGGTCGTGCCGTCGCCGAAGAAACAGACCGACACGTCGTCCTGCCCCTTGTACTGCGCGCGCAGCGCCGCCCCGCAGGCGATCGGCAGATGCGCGCCGATGATGGCGTAGGAGCCCATCACGCCATGCTCGACCGAGGTCAGGTGCATCGACCCGCCCTTGCCGCGCATCAGCCCGTTGTCGCGCTGCATCAGTTCGCCCAGCACCTTCTCCACGGCGACGCCGCGTGCGAGCGTGTGCGCGTGCCCGCGATAGGTGCAAAAGCTCAGGTCGCCCGGACGCATCGCCGCGGCGAAGCCCGCCGCGATCGCCTCCTGGCCGAGCGAGAGATGGCTCGTGCCCTTGACCAGATTCTGCAGAAACAGCTCGTAGGCCTTCTGCTCCGCCTCGCGGATGACGCGCTGCGTGCGATACATCTGCAGCCGCGTGTCCTCGCCGATATCGTCGTTCACGCCCGCAGGCTCGGGAGAAGCTGGGGATGCGGGCTTCTTGGCCATGTGAACCTCGGGGGTCGCAAGCTCGAACGCGGGCGGCGGGCGCGGCCGACCTTCGTATCAGGCTTGGCGGAGCCGGTTTGTCAACCGCGCGGCGGGCGGCGCCACCGCCCGTGGCGCAGGTGCATACAGCCCGATTACATAAGCATTTCCGCCCGCTTGGAAACGGGTGTTCCGGCAAGCGCGCGACGCCGCCATAGGGTGGGAGCCGGTCGCGGTCGAGCGCACGGATTTTCCGGTCCGCGCGCTTGCGCGCGCGACCCGCGCCCCGCGCCGTCAGCGTTCTCCTGAAAGCGCGCTTTCGTGCCAGCGGCGGAGCAAAAGGTGGGAGAGAAGCGAGAGCGCCGCGAAGATCGCGACGCCGGCCACCGACAGGAGGATCAGCGCTGCGAACATGCGGGGGATGTCGAGCCGATATCCCGAATTCGGCGATGCGGTAGGCGAGCCCGGAGCCGGCGCCGGCCGAGCCGGCGGCGATCTCGGCGACCACCGCGCCGATCAGCGACAGGCCGCCGGCGATCTTCAGGCCGCCGAGCATGTAGGGCAGCGCCGCCGGCAATTTCAGGCGCAGCAGCATCTGCATGCGCGAAGCGCCGTATAGATCGAACAGGTCGACCAGATTGCGATCGACCGAGCTCAAGCCGAGCGTCGTATTGGCGAGCACCGGGAAGAAAGCGACGATCCAGGCGCAGGCCAGCACGGCCAGGGGCTGCGGCAGATAGACGAGGAGCAGCGGCGCGATCGCGACCACCGGCGTGACCTGCAGGATCACGGCATAGGGATAGAACGAGTACTCCACGAAACGCGACTGGTTGAACACGATCGCGAGCGCCGTGCCGCCGACAAAGGCGAGCAGAAGGCCCTGCAGCGTCGTGCCGAGCGTGACGAGAAGCGATCCCCACAGCAGCGGCCAGTCGGCGACGAGCGTCTTGGCGATGAGCGTCGGCGCCGGCAGGACGTAGGGCGGGACGGCGTTCAGCTTGACCACAAATTCCCAGATCGCCACGCCGATCACGAGGGTCGCGGTCGGGAGCACGAGGCGCAGCACGCGTTCGCGCGCCGTCCCGCCGCTCCCCGCGCGCGCCCGTCCCGGCGATGTCTGCGGCGAAGCTGTCATGCCGCGCCTCCGGCGCTCATGGCCGCGGACAAGGCCATGGCGACCTCACGGCACGACTCGGCGTAATCCGGGGAGGTGCGGAAGCTCTCGCCGCGCGGATGGGCCGCCGCGATCGCGAGTTCCGCGAACACGCGGCCTGGCCGCTGCGTCAGCACGACGACGCGTTCGGACAGATAAACCGATTCGAACACCGAATGCGTGACGAACACGATCGTCTTTCCGAGCGCCTGCCAGAGTTCGAGCAGATCGTTGTTGAGCTTGAAGCGGGTGATCTCGTCGAGCGCGGCGAACGGCTCGTCCATCAGCAATATTTCCGGGTCGGTCGCAAGCGCGCGGGCGATCGACACGCGCATCTTCATGCCGCCCGACAGTTCGCGCGGATAGGCGTCGGCGAAGGCCGCAAGTCCGACACGGTCGAGCAGACCGGCGACGCGTTGCGCGGCCTTGTCGCCGCTGATCCCTTTCAGCCGCAGCGGCAGCCCGACATTGGCCGCCACCGTCGCCCACGGCATCAGCGTCGGCTCCTGGAACACGAAACCGATGTCCTGAACGGCCGCGCCGGTGGTCGGTTCGCCGCCCTTGGTCCAGGCGATCGTGCCGTCGCTCGGCCGAGCGAGCCCGGCGATCAGCCGCAAGACCGTCGATTTGCCGCACCCGGACGGGCCGAGCAGGGAGACGAACTCGCCGCGCCGGACATCAAGGTCGAAACCCGCGAGCGCGCGCGTCCCGTTCGGAAACGTCTTCTCGATGCCGCGCAGGCGGATGATGGTCGAAGGTCGGCTCACCTTCGTCTCGAACAATGCGAGCCTCGCACCGGCCGCCCTCAATGGGTGTGCATGCGAAAACGCAGCTCGGCCGGCGCGCCGGTGAGTATCAGCACATCCTCTTCAACCCGCCAGTTCGTCACTTGCGCCAAGCCGGCCAGAATCCCCTCGTCGGCGCTCGCCTGCTCCGGCGGACAGGGCCGCTCGGTTTTCGGCCCGATCAGCACGGTGATGGTGTCGGCGACAACCACGAGGCGCGCCTTCATGGTCGCACACCACAGGTCGAGATCGGCGAGCCCGTTATCGTCGACATCGAGCCGCGGCAGGCGCTTGGTGCCCTTCATCGGCTCGATGTCCATGGTCATCTCGCGGCCGAAGGGAAAAGCCGTCTGGCCGTAAGCGCCGGCGAGCGCACAGGCGAAGACGGACGCCGCCGCAAACAGTGCGGATGTGGCCAAGCCGAGCCGGCGCCGGGGGCGCAACGGCGGAAGAGCGATGCAGCGGCGCGTCATGGGGCCTCTCTCAAGCATAATCGTTGTCTCGCCATGTTCTTGCCGGGAGGGCGTGCTTCTGGTCAAGCGTATGTCGTTGCGGATGCGCCGCCTGCGCGCATAGCGCTCCAAACCAGGCCGTTCCCGCCCGCCCTCGCCGCCTTCGACATGGAGGACATCCATGCGTGTACCCGCTTCGGTCGCCGTTGCGCTCCTTGCGTTCCTTCTTCCGAGTTCCGAGGCCTGGCCGCAGGCGAACAAAGGCGCCCCCAAGCCGAGCGCGGCCGCGGGGGAAAACGCTCGTTATGCGATCCTCGAGGGCGGATTGATGAGCGACCTGCCGAGCGACGCGATCTGGCGGGAGACGCGTCAGGGCGGAAAGACGACGTCCGCCGTGCTCGACGTCTGCTACTCCGTCTCGCCGCTCTCGAAACGCAAGGATCGCTTCGTGATCGCCCTGCGGCCGGAGGGCGACAAGCTCGTCGGGACCGGACAGAGCGAGCCTGACCGCACCCCGATCGCCGTCAGTCTCCTGCGCAAGCAAAGTGGAACGACATTCGCGCTCGAGGGCACGATCACCCGCGGCTCCAAGGTCGACGAGGTGACCGCCGACGATCTGAGCGACATGAGCGAGATCGAGTTCCGCGACCAGCAGGTGCGCGAGGAGGAGATCGTCGCCGCGCCGGCGAGTTTCAGCGAGGTCGCGCCGATCTCGATCGGCGTCCGCGTCGATTCCGATCAACTGCCCGCCCTGGTGAAGGCGTTGCGCGGGCTCAATGTCCGGGTCGACTATGCGAGCCTGGTGCAGAGCTGCGCCGATCTGCGCGCGGGCAATCAGCTCGTGCGCCTGCAAGCCGATCCGGAACGCGCCTCCGCCCTGCTCGCGCAGCTCAAGGCGATGCCGGGCGTGCTCGCGGCCGGCTGGACGCCGGGCCTGTACGGCATCGAACGCGCGGTGCGGATTCCCGCCCAACCCTGGGGAGAGGGAAAAGCGAGCAAGACGGATCAGCTCGGCGCGCGCATTTCCGCCGTGCTGGCGTCAACGCTCGGAGCGGCCGCTGCGCCGCCGCAATGGGACCCGGTGACCCGCGAGCTCACGCTGCGATTCAAGCGCCCGGATGCGGCCGCGCGCGGCCTCGACCTGACGGAGACGCTGGAGTTCACTGTCCTGATCGGCCCGGACAAGCCGAACGGCGGCGATCATCTGGTGGTGTGGATCGGCGATCCGCAGGTCGAAACGGTCGACGAAGGCGGCGGACCGCGGCTCGCCATCACCGGCGGAGACCACGCAAGCGACGAGGACGGCGCCGCGGTGGACACCGAAAGCCTGCTGGCGGCGCTTGCCAAGGAACTCAACGGCCAGCGCTGGGACCCCGAGCAGGCGGCCTGGAAGTAGGCTCAGGCTTCCGGGGCGGAGCCTCGCTTGCGCGCGCCGGCGCTACTGCGCGCCGATGAGATCGATCGCGGCCGACAGCATCATGGAGACGGACAGGGCCACCGCCGCGCAGAAGGCGACGGCGACATAGGGCTCCCAGGCCGTGCCGACCAGGCGGTGCGGCACGCCGTTGCGCGGCAGGCACATCCAGAACACGACGGCGGTGATCGCGAGCACGACCGCGCCTATGATCAGCAGAACCATCGGTTGCTCCGAAAACCCGGCGTTCGTCCTCGCACTATCGGTAAACGACGCTCGGCAGCCACAGGCCGATCTGCGGGAAGGTATAGAGCATCGCCATCGCCACGATGACGAGAAACAGGAACGGCAACACGCCGCGGAAAATGTCGTTGATGTTGACCCAGCTCGGCGCCACCCCCTTCAAGTAGAAGGGCGCCATCGCCACCGGCGGCGAGAGGAACGAGGTCTGGATGTTCAGGGCGACCAGCAACCCGAAAAACAACGGATCGACGTCGAAGGTCTTCAGGAGCGGCAGGAAGATCGGCATGAAGATGATGATGATCTCGGTCCATTCCAGCGGCCAGCCGAGCAAAAAGATGATGATCTGCGCGAGGATCATGAAGCCGATCGGCGAAAGGTCGAGCGCGGTGACGAACTTTTCGATCGGCCCGTGCCCGCCGAGATAGGCGAACACCGCGGAAAAGGTGAACGAGCCGATGAACAGCCAGCACACCATGGCGGTCGTGCGCGCGGTGAGAAACACCGATTCCTTCAGCTTTTCGAGCGTGAGCGCGCGATAGGCGGCGGCGAGAATGAGCGCGCCGAGCGAGCCCATGGCGGCGGCCTCCGACGGCGTCGCAATCCCGAGAATGATCGAGCCGAGCGCAGCGGCGATCAGGAGCGCGAGCGGGAGAAACGAGGTCGCCAGCGCAATCAAGACCTGCCCGACCGGGACATTGCGCTCCTCCTCCGGCAGCCGCGGGGCGAGCTTCGGATTGAGCATGCTCGAGATCACGATATAGAGCATGTAAAGGCTCGCCAGCATGAGCCCCGGAAAGAACGCGCCGGCATACAGCTTCACCACCGACACGCCGGCGGTCGCGCCGTACAGGATCAGCATGACGCTCGGCGGAATGAGAATCCCGAGGCATCCGCCGGCGCACACCACCCCGGCCGAGATCTTGACGTCGTAGCCGGCGCGGAGCATCGCGGGAAAGGCGAGCAGGCCCATCAGGGTTACGACCGCGCCGACAATGCCGGTCGCGGTCGCGAAGATCGCGCAGGTGGCGAGCGTCGCAATCGCGAGCGCGCCGGGAACGGGGCCGGCGGCGAGCTGCAGCGAGCGGAACAGGCGGTCGAGAATGTTGGCGCGCTCGATCACGTAGCCCATGAACACGAACAACGGAATCGAGATCAGCACGTCGTTCGTCATCACCGAATAGGTGCGCTGGACCACGAGCGAGAAGATCAAGTCGCCCATGGCGAAATAGCCGAAGAAGATGCCGAGCGCCATCAGCGTGAAAGCGATCGGGAAACCGAACATGATGAGGACGACGAATAGGGCGAGCATCAGCACGCCCAGTTCGGGATTGCCGATGCCGAACATCAGATGTCCCCCTTCCGCAGTCCGGTCTCTTCGAGTTCCTTGATGATTTCGAACTTGCCTTCTTCCGCCTGCTTCAGGACGAGCTTGTCCATTTCTTCGACGTCGTGCAGGCGTCTCGGCCATTCGCCGGTGCGGATGCAGATGACGCAGCGGATCACCTCGACGACGCCCTGCAGCACCATCAGGCAGCCGACGATCGGGATCAGCCATTTGAACGGCCAGATGATCGGCCCGTCGGGACTGGCCGCGGAGCGCTCGTTCATCATGTAGGAGAACTTGGCGAAGGTGTAGCCGGCGTACATGAAGGCGAGCATGCCGGGAAAGAAGAACAAGACGTAAAGCACGAGGTCGGAAATCGCCTGCGTGCGCGGCTTCCACGCGCGATAGAGGAAGTCGCCGCGCACATGGCCGTTGCGCGCCAACGTGTACGCCCCCGCCATCATGAACAGCGTCCCGTACAGTATGTAAGAGGCGTCGAACGCCCAGGTGGTCGGCGCGCCGAATACGTAACGCGCGAAAACCTCGTAAGCGGTCGTGAAGGTGAGCACCAGGATGCACCAGCCGAAAGTCTTGCCGACCCAGGTGCTGATGCCGTCAACGAAAAGCAAAAAGCGATTCATGATCGCCGCCCCGACCTGTGCGGACGCAAAAGCGATCTGCGCGGACGACGTCCGCGCAGATCGGGGGTGAGCGTAGGTTACGCTCCGCCGAAGAAGTGCTTGTAGGCCGATTTGCGGGCCGTGCTGTCGAGATTATTGGTCTGCAGATAGGCGCCGGTGCGCTTGGCCCAGGCTTTTTGCGAATCGATCACCTTCTTGAAGAAGGGCTCCTGCGACTGCGCCGCGATCACCTTGTCCCAGGCCTGGAGCTGCGCGTCCAGAACCGAGGAAGGAGTCTTGATCACCTGCACGCCGCGCGCCTTGATCGCCTCCAAGTCCTTCGAGTAGCGGTCATAGGCCATGCCGGTCTGGTCGGTTGACGCGGCAAAGGCGCCATAGCGCAGGATAGCCTTCAGCTCCGGCGGCAACGCATCGAACTTCTGCTTGTTGAAGATGACTTCGAACGGCTCGGCCTGCTGGTGATGGCTGCCGGTCATGTAGACTTTGGAAACGTCGGGAAAGCCGAGCAGGATGTCGGAGGACGGGTTGTTGAACTCCGCCGCGTCGAGCAGGCCACGGTCCATCGCCGGCACGATTTCGCCGCCCGGAAGGATAGTGACGGCGGTGCCCATCTCCTTGAACAGGTCGGCGGAGAGGCCGACCGTGCGGTACTTGATCCCCTTGAGGTCGTCCGGGCTCTTGATTTCTTTCTTGAACCAGCCGAGCGGCTGGGTCGGCATCGGGAAGTACAGCAGGCCCACCACGTTGAGCTTGAGGGTGTCGTTGACGAGTTCCTTGTACAGCGCCTCGCCGCCTCCCCAGTAGAACCAGCCGAGCATGCCATGCGCGTCCCAGCCGAACGAGGGCGGCGTGCCGAACAGCGAAAACGCCTTGTGCTTGCCGTACCAATAGGCGCATACGCCGTGGCCGGCGTCGAGAATGCCGGAATGCACCGCGTCCTGCATTTGGAACGCGGGCACCACGGCCCCGGCCGCGAGCACTTCGAGCTTCAGCCGACCGCCGGACATTTCGTTGACCTTCTTGGCGTAGTCGACGGCGTCCTCGTGGAAAATGTCCTTGGTCGGCCAAGTCGATTGATATTTCCAGACCGTGGTCTGCGCGCGCGAAACCTGCGGCATGGCTACGGTGGCGGCGCCCGTCGCGCCGGCGGCCAGCAGGAACTTACGCCGCGAAGTAGCCTTCGACTTGGCGGCAGGGCGGGTCGTCATGGATGATTCCTCCTTGGAGAAGCAAAGTGTCGCCCCAGCTTCGTGGGTTCCCTCCCGGGGCCGCCAGTTTGGACGGCCGCCGCAACCTGCACAAGGGTGTCGCCGTCGCAGGTTCGGTTAAATAAAGGTAACTCGGGCGCGGATTGTTGCACTGCAAACCGATCCTGCGCCACCGTGAGGGCTGCGCCCATCCGCGCGCAGACTTTACGCGCCGGACCTCAAAAGGCCCCAGTTCAGCCGGAAGAGCGGGACCAAAGAGAATAGAACCGCGCGAAGCGAATAGTAGAGAAGGGCTTTCCCGCGTTGCCCTTCAGTACGCCGTCTCGCCGTCGCCGCGCATGACGCACGGAGCTTTTCGTGACCCGTTTCATCGCCACGCTCGTCACCATCTGGCGGCTTGCCGCGCCCTATTTCCGTTCGGAGGACCGCTGGCCCGGGCGCCTGCTGCTGGCCGCCGTTATCGGCATCGAGTTCGGCAGTGTGGCGATCACCGTGCTCGTCAATCAATGGAACAACCGGTTTTACACGGCCGTGCAGGATCACAGCTGGGATGCCTTCGTTTCCGAACTCGCCTATTTCTGCGTGCTCGCGGCGATCTACATTGTTCTCGCCGTGTACCAGCTCTACCTCAATCAATGGCTGCAGATCCGCTGGCGGCGCTTCATGACCGCGCGCTATCTCGACCGCTGGCTCGAGGCCGGCAATCATTATCGCATGCAGCTCATGGGCGATGCGGCGGACAATCCGGATCAGCGCATCGCCGAGGACATTCGGCTGTTCATCGAAAAGACGCTGGATATCGGCATCGGCCTCTTGAGCTCGACGGTGACGCTCGGCTCCTTCGTCGTGATCTTGTGGACCCTGTCGGCGCAGGCGCCGTTGCACCTGTTCGGCGGCGTCTGGGCGATCCCCGGCTATCTCGTATGGGCCGCCCTGCTCTACGCGGTGCTCGGCACCTTCGCCGTGCATCTGATCGGGCGCCCGCTGATCGGCCTCAATTTCCGGCAGCAGCGCTTCGAGGCGGACTTCCGCTTCGACCTCGTGCGCGTGCGCGAACACGGCGAGCAGATCGCGCTGCTGGCCGGCGATATGGCCGAGCGCAACCGCCTGCTCGACCGCTTCGGCGCGGTGATGCGGAACTGGTTCAGCATCATGTCGCGCCAGAAGAAACTCAGCTTCTTCACCGCCGGCTACAATCAGGTGTCCACGGTTTTTCCGGTCGTCGTGGTGAGTCCGGCCTATTTCGCCGGCGCGATGAATCTGGGCGGACTGATGCAGACCGCAGCCGCATTCGGCAGCGTGCAGCAGGCGCTGTCGTTCTTCGTGACCTCCTATCGGCAGATCGCCGAATGGCGCGCGGTCATCGATCGCCTGGCCGGCTTTGAAGCGGCGATCGCCGGGGGGCGCGCGCTCGCAGACGCGCCGGGCGCGATCAAGGTTGAGCCGCAAGCGGGGCTGCCCGGGGTCGAGGTCGCGTCGCTCGACGTGCGTCTGCCGGACGGCGTGCCGCTCGTCGTCGCCGAGAATGTCAGGTTCGGAGGCGGCGACCGCGTGCTCGTGAACGGGCCTTCGGGCGCCGGCAAGTCGACGCTGTTCCGCGCGATCTCCGGCGTCTGGCCGTTCGGGACGGGCGCGATCGCCGTTCCGGCGGACAAGAGCGTGATGGTGATCCCGCAGCGGCCCTATCTGCCGATCGGCTCGCTGATCGCCGCCGTCAGCTATCCCGCACCGCCCGACCGCTTCTCCGCGGCCAAAGTGCGCGCCGTCCTCGATGCGGTCGGGCTCGGCGCGCTGGCCGGGCGGCTCGACGAGGAGGCGCACTGGAGCCGCATGCTGTCGCTCGGCGAGCAGCAGCGCGTGGCGATCGCCCGCGCCATCCTGCACGCGCCGGACTATCTGTTCCTCGATGAGGCGACCGCCTCGCTCGACGAGCCGTCCGAGGCCGCCCTCTACCGTCTCCTGCACGAGCGGCTGCCGGACTCCGCCATCATCTCGATCGGCCACCGCTCGACGCTGCGCGCCTTTCACGCCCGCTCCTTCGTGCTCGAGCGCGAGGGCGCGCGCTATCGCCTGCGGGAGGATGCGTTTCAGCCCGCCGTCGCGCCGACGCCGGGCTGAAGAGCGCCGCCAAAAAGAAGACGGCGGCTTCGCGAGAAGCCGCCGTTTTCGAGGCAGAACCGGTGGGGCAGACTTACTTGATGTTGCCGCCGTAGGTCAGATCGGCCTTGAGGGAGACGACGAAGGTCTGGCCGCACCACTTCGAGCCGAAGCCGCCCGGATTGATCGCGCTGATATTGCCCGGGTTGAACGTGGCGTTGAAGTCGCTGGTCAGAACGTTGCACTCGCCTTCGCTCAGGTTGGTGTCGTAGTAGCGAACGTCGACCGTGAACACGCTCCAGGTCAGGCCGACGCCGACGTTCCAGGTGGTGTAGTCGGGCAGCGGCACGCCGAAGGGATAGAGGGTCCCGTTCGGGAACGCGGCGTTTGCGCTGCCGCACTGAGCCACGGCGCCGGCCGTGCAGTAGAACGAGTCGGTGGTGCCGAACCAGTAGCGGCCGACCTCACCCGAGAGGTATACGCCCGTTCCCACGGGCATCCAGGAGCTCGGCGCGGTCAGCTTGAGGTTGCCGGACGCGAAGAGCCCGTCGGTGCCGAACTGCAGATAGTCGGGATTGTAGTAGACCGCGCCGCCGATGGCGAAGGTGTCGGTCGGCGCCCACGCGACCTTGCCGAAATACTCGATGAAGCTCAGGTCTTTTTTGATGACGTTGAAGCTGACCGGCAGGCTGCCGTTGAGCGCGCAGTCGGTGCCGAAGGTGTTCCCGAAGAAGTCGACATTGCCGTTAAAGCACTGGCCGCCCGGATAGTAGTAGTACCAGACGCCGAAATCGAAGGCGAGTTTGCCGAAGATCGGACGGATGCCGGCGTACAGATCGATTTCCGCCGAGGCGCGGTTCGCGAAGGCGATGCTCCAGCCGCCGACGCCGGCGTAGAGCTGCAGGTTGTCGCTGACATTGTAGCGCGGCTCGAAATACGCATTCACCGCCGGCCGGTGATTGGATTGCGAGATGCCGCGGAAAATGTAGTCGGAGTAGACGCCCGCGCCGAATGCGATGTCCCACGGGCTCACCGGAGGCGGCGGCGCGACCGGCGCTTTCACCATCATGTCGGCCGCGAAAGCCGTGCTCGCCGAGCATGCGACGGCAAACATTGTTGCAAGAAACTTTTTCTTCATAGCAGCCCCCATCTTTTAACCGCGGCGCTCAGGGACGCGCCCGCCAGAACCCCCAAGATCTCTCCGTCTCATGACGTTTAGAAATCGTCTCACATGAACTCATACGGGCCCCGCTATGAGAAGACGAATCCTGCAGCAACTGCTTGCTTTTTGGGCGTTTGTCCCATGTTACGCAAAACCGTTGCAATTTGGTCACGGAAAAACGCGGCTCTATCCGCGTTTTTGCGTAAGAGGTTACCCCAATACTGCACGAGTTCTTTGTGTTTCGGACTGCGCGCGAAAGGAAGACTGTGGACGCAGTCCAGCCCTGTCGAGTCGGCTCGGCCTCCCCGCTGGCGAGGGGGGCGGAAGCCTCACGGCTGGTCGCGCGTGATCCGCTCCGCAGGCGGCGGCTTCCAATCCGCCATCTGCTCGCAGCGCTTGGCGTAGCGGTAGAACGTGCCCTCGAAATTCCCGAAGGCGATGACGAATCCAACCCACCCGTCGTAGAAGCCGCGCTTGAAGACGAAGTGCTTGAGAAAGGCCCAGCTCGCATGGCCGAGCGCGCTCCACATCGACGCCCGCTTGATCCGGCCGGCGCCGAGCGAGGAGTAGCGGTTCACCTTCTCGACGACCTCCGCCAGGTTGCGGAACGGGAATTGCCAGATATCATTGCGCAGGCGGCCAAGCGGGCGGGCGGTCAACAAGTCATAGCCTTCGTGCACCGGCTCCAGCCGATAGCGCAGCGCGCCCTTGCGGAAGAGCTGCGGCTGTCGGTAGTTCGGATACCAGCCGGAGCCGCGCACCCAGCGGCCCATCATGAAATTACGGCGGGGAACGAGAAAGGCGTCGTGCGCCGGTCCGGCCGCGAGCAGAGCGAGCACTTCGTCGCGCACCGGGCGGGTGCAGCGCTCGTCGGCGTCCAAGCTGAAAATCCAGTCGCCGCGGCACGCGTCCACCGCGCGGTTGCGCAGATCGCCGAAGCCGTCGAACGGGATTTGCACGACGCGCGCCCCGAGCCGCGTGGCGATCTCCGCCGTGCCGTCCGTGCTGCCGGAATCCGCCAGCACGATCTCGTCCGCCCAAAGGACGCTGGACACGGCGGCTTCGATCTTCTCCGCCTCGTTAAAGGCGATGATGTAGGCGGAGATCGTCGGCATCATCGCGGGGCGCGGGGCGAGCTCGGCCAAAGCCCCGGCGGCCTATAGACGCGTCTTTCTCGGGTCCTGGCCATGCGCCAGCTCGCGCGGAACCTCGACGTCGTGCCAGATGCGCTTCTTCGTGAAATAGAGAAGGATCGCGAGCACTGCGAGGAAGATCATGACCTGCAGGCCCATACGCTTGCGCGCCTCGAGATGCGGCTCGGCAGCCCAGGCGAGGAACGTGGTCACATCCTTGGCGTATTGGTCGAGCGTCGCCGGCGCGCCGTCGGTGTACTCGACCTGCCCGTCGCTGAGCGGCGGCGGCATTCTGATGGAATGGCCGGGGAAGTATTTGTTGTAAGCGGCGCCGTCGGGAAGCTGGAAGCCGGCCGGCGGGTCCTCATAGCCGGTCAGCAGCGCATACATATAGTCCGCGCCGGTCTCTTGATACTGCGTCACCATGTCGAGCAGGAACGTTGGGAAGCCACGCTCGAAGGTGCGCGCTTTGGTCATCACCGAGAGGTCGGGCGGCGCCGACCCGCCGAAAGCCGCTTGCGCGGCCGCGGTGTTCGCGAACGGCGAAGGGAACCGGTCCGCCGGCCGGCCCGGCCGCTCGAACATGTCGCCCTGATCGTTCGGCCCATCCTTGATCTGGTACTCGGCGGCGATCGCGGCGACTTGCGCCGGCGTGAATTCGGGCCCGCCCGGCTCGCCGAGATTGCGAAACGCAATCATGGACAGGCCGTGACAGGATGCACACACCTCCCGATAGACCTTCAACCCCCGCTGCAGCTGCCCACGGTCAAACGTTCCGAAAGGTCCCGAGAACGACCAGGTCTGCTGGGACGGGACAGGCGCTCCCTCGGCCGCACGCGCGGTCGAGGATGCCCCGAGCAGGCCGAAAATCGCGCTCGCGCCAAAGATCAGCACCGCGATGCCCCACTTCTTGCCTTTTTCTCCCCCGCTTCGGTGATCGAGGCGGGAACAGGCAGCGGCTTCTCGATCATCCCGATCACCGGCAGGATGACCAGGAAGTGCAGGAAGTACCAGAAGGTGAGGATCTGCGCGGCGATGATGTAGCCGCCTTCCGCGGGCTTTGCGCCGAGCCAGCCGAGCCCGACGCACACGGCGAGGAATATCCAGAAGAACTGGCGGAAGATCGGCCGGTAGGTGCCCGATTTGACCTTCGAGGTGTCGAGCCAGGGCAGGAAGGCCAGGATCACGATCGAGGCGAACAGCGCGATCACGCCCAGCAGCTTGTTCGGAATCGCACGCAGGATCGCGTAGAACGGAAGGTAGTACCATTCCGGCACGATATGGGCGGGCGTGACGCTCGGATTGGCCGGGATGTAGTTGTCGGCATGGCCGAGATAGTTAGGGATATAGAAGACGAAATAGCCGAACAGGAGCAGGAAGACCACGAAGTAGAACATGTCCTTCATCGTGGCATAGGGCGTGAACGGAACCGTATCCTTGTCGCTTTTCGGCTCGACGCCGGCGGGGTTGTTCTGTCCCACGACATGCAGCGCCCAGACATGCAGGACGACAAGGCCGACGATCACGAACGGCAGCAAATAGTGCAGCGAGAAGAAGCGCTGCAGCGTCGGATTGCCGACCGCGTAGCCGCCCCACAGCCAGGTGACGATGGTTTCGCCGACAACCGGGACGGCCGAGAACAGGTTGGTGATGACCGTCGCGGCCCAGTAGCTCATCTGACCCCAGGGGAGCACATAGCCGAGAAAGCCGGTCGCGATCATCATCAGGAAGATGATCACGCCGATGATCCACAATATCTCGCGCGGATCCTTGTACGATCCGTAGTAAAGGCCTCGGAAGATGTGGACGTAGACCGCGACGAAGAACATCGATGCGCCGTTGGCGTGGGCGTAACGCAAGAGCCAGCCGTAATTCACGTCGCGCATGATGTGCTCGACGGAATTGAACGCCATATCGACGGTCGGGGTGAAATGCATGACCAGGATGACCCCGGTCACGATCTGGATGATCAGAAAGAAAGAGAGGATCGCGCCGAACGTCCAAAGGAAATTCAGATTGCGCGGCGTCGGATAGGAGACGAAGGAGTTGTACATGAGGCTCACGATCGGGAGCCGCGCCTCGAACCATTTCATCAACCGGTTGTTCGGCTGGTAACTCGAAGGTCCACTCATTCTGGTTGTCTCTTTGCGAAACGCAGCCGGTCCGAAATGGCTTAAGCGGAGAAGCGCGTCAGCCGATCTGGATTTTTCAGCCGATCTGGATTTTGGTGTCCGACAAGAATTGGTAGGGCGGGATCGCGAGGTTGGTCGGGGCGGGGCCGCGACGGATGCGACCGGCATTGTCGTAATGGGAGCCGTGGCAGGGGCAGAACCAGCCGCCATAATCGCCCTGATCCGCGATCGGAATGCAGCCGAGATGCGTGCAAATGCCGATGACGACCAGCCAGGGCTCATGGCCGGGCTTTGTGCGTTCCTGATCCGTTTGCGGGTCGGGCAGGTTGCTCAGCGGGACGGCGACCGACTCTTCCACTTCCTGTTTGGTGCGATGCGAAATGAAGATCGGTTTGCTGCGCCACGTCACCTTGATCACCTGCCCCTCGGCGATCGGGGCGAGATCGACCTCGATGGGGGCGCCGGCGGCGACCGTCGAGGCATCCGGATTCATCTGCGCGACCAACGGAACGAGCGTAAAGCCGGCGCCGATCGCCGCAACTGCGCCGGTCGAGATATAAAGGAAATCGCGGCGCGTCGGCCCGGCTTGCAAAGTTGTGTCGAACACGGTGTCAGTCCCTTTTTTTCAACGACTGGGGTTCACCTAGGGTCAATTCACCTCGAGGAGGGCACGGACCGGCGGCAAGCCGGGCGGGTAGGACATCGCAGTGCGGCGGCAAGGCAGGTCTGCGCCGGCGCCTATCTGCGTGTCTAATTGGCACCCTTGCGGAGGGAGCGCAAGCCCGCTGCGCAGGTGCAGCATCGGACTGTCAAATTTATTTTACACTCACGGGCGCTCCGGACTGCCTCGGCCGGGAGAAATGCGTCATCGGAGAACGCCTCAACCATGCGGATCGCGCTGTTCGAACCGGATATTCCGCAGAACGCCGGGACCATCCTGCGGCTTGCCGCCTGCCTTGGCCTCGACGCCCATCTGATCGAGCCGGCCGGCTTTCCGACCACCGACCGGGCCTTCCGGCGCGCCGGCATGGACTATCTCGATCAGGTCGCCCTCACCCGGCATGCCTCTTGGGCGCATTTCGAGGTCTGGCGCCGGGCGCAGGCGCTGCGCCTCGTCCTGTTCACCACGGGCGGCGACACGCCCTATCTCGCGCATCGCTTCCGCCCTGACGATATCCTGCTGTTCGGGCGCGAGTCGTCCGGCGTTCCGGACGCGGTGCGTCGCGTTGCGGATGCGCGGCTCGTGATCCCGATGCAGCCGGGCCTGCGCTCGCTTAATGTGGCGGTCGCCTGCGCCATGGCGGTGGGCGAGGCGCTGCGGCAAATGAACCTGGGGTCGCCCGATAACGCGGAGTAGACCGTCGGGGCCAGCCTTGCGATCTCGTATATTATGACAATATACATCCATGCTCGATTTCAGCAGAGTCACCGGATTCGAGTGGGATGAAGGCAACAGCCGCAAAAGCGTGGACAAGCATGGCGTGAGCCAATCCGAGGCGGAGCAGATATTTCTCGACCCCCGGCTCCTCGTTCTCGTCGATGACCGGCACAGCGGCGCGGAGAAACGGTTTGCAGCTTATGGCCGAACGGTCGAAAGGCGCCGGTTGCATGTCAACTTCACGCTTCGGTCCGAGGACACGTTGATCCGCGTGATCTCGGCGCGCGCGATGAGCCGCAGGGAGAGGGCTCGCTATGACCAGGAAACCTAAGCCAGTGCCGCAATTTCACACCGAAGCGGAAGAGCGGGCTTTTTGGGAAAGCCACGACAGCGCCGATTATGTCGATCTGACCAGGGCGGAGCGCGCGCGTTTCCCCAACCTCAAACTGTCGACCGCCTCGATCTCCCTGCGGCTCCCCCAGGGACTGCTGGAGCGCATCAAGATCGCAGCCAATCGGCGGGACGTGCCTTATCAATCGCTGATCAAGGTTTGGCTCGCCGAAAAGATCGATGCGGAGCGATAACACCCTTGAAACGCGCCTGTGACGATCCGCCGATCGACGACGCTAGCGCGCTCGAAGCGCGCAAAACGCGGGCGCGCGCGTGGTTCGAGGCGCTGCGCGACGACATCTGCGCGGCGCTCGAGACGCTGGACGCCGAAGCTCCGGCGGCGCTCTACGCGGGCGAGCCGGGGACCTTCATCCGCACGCCCTGGACGCGCACCGACCACACCGGCGCGCCCGGCGGCGGCGGCGTGATGGCGCTGATGAAAGGCCGGCTGTTCGAGAAGGTGGGCGTGCATGTCTCGACCGTGTTCGGCGAGTTCGCGCCCGAGTTCCGCAAGGACATCCCGGGCGCGGACGACGATCCCCGCTTCTGGGCGTCGGGCATTTCGCTGATCGCGCATCTGTGGAACCCGCATGTGCCCGCGGCGCACATGAACACGCGCTTCGTCGTCACCCGCAAGGCCTGGTTCGGCGGCGGCGCCGACCTGACCCCGGCGCTCGACCGGCGCCGCACACAGGACGATCCGGACGCGCAGGCCTTTCACGCCGCGATGAAGGCCGCCTGCGATGCGCATGCCGCGGTCGCGCCCTACGATAGGTACAAGGCCTGGTGCGACGAATATTTCTATCTCAAGCACCGCCGCGAGCCGCGCGGCATCGGCGGCATTTTCTTCGACTGGCACGATTCAGGCGACTGGGACGCGGACTTTGCCTTCATCCAGGACGTGGGGCGCGGCTTCCTCGCCGTCTATCCGGAGCTGGTGCGGCGCAACTTCGCGACGCCTTGGACCGACGCGGACCGCGACGAACAGCTCGTGCGCCGCGGCCGCTATGTCGAGTTCAACCTGTTGTACGACCGCGGCACCGTGTTCGGACTGAAGACCGGCGGCAATGTCGAGTCGATCCTCTCCTCGATGCCGCCGCTCGTGAAATGGCCTTAACCCCCTCATCCTTGATCACGTGACCGATCATTCCTGGAAGCCTAGAGGCGGCGCCGAGGTGGATCCGGGTGAGATAGCGAGATAAGCTCAAGGGCGCGAAGCCGCGCAATTCCGCCTCGACGAACTGCGGCAAACCGCAGAGGATTGAAGATGACCCGCAGAAAAGGGGAAGCCGTTCCGTTTCGGCTGCGCAAGGCGAGTTTCAAAGGCCGCGGGCTGCGTCCCGAATTTCGCGACGAATGGGATCGTATACGAACACTCGCCTACGATAGGAGCGCAGCGGCTAGCGGACGTCCGCCGGCGCAGGCGCAAGGTCGGCCGGCGAGGTCCGGACGTTGAAGCGCTCGCACCAGATGACGGGCCTATTCGCGCCGGATCACCGCGGTGTTTCACTCGGTCATGCGCATTCACGGGTTTGCTTGCGCCCGCCCTGCCCGCGCGAACCATGCGGTTGCCTCACCGCCGCAGCGCTTCCGCGATCATGAGCGCGCCGCCGCCCATCACCACCGCGTCGAGAATGGCCGTGTGCGCCGAGAGCGGCAGTCGCTTGACAAGCGCCTTCGCGATGAACGCGCCGGGGAACGCCACGAGGCCGATCAGCACCGCGACCGCGATCACCTGGGCGGTGACGGCGCCCGCGATCCCGAACACGCCGACCTTCACCAGCCCGATTGCGATCGAGATCGCCGCGTCCGTCGCGATCACGGCCGCGCCTTCGAGCCCGGCCGCCATCAGAAGCGCAAGCAGCATCGCGCCCGCGCCGGTGGTGCCGCCGACCACGCCGCCCCAGCCGACGGCGGCGGCGGCAAGCCCCGGCCGGCCGAGCCGAACGCCGCGCCGCCGCAGGAGACGCCGGAGGGGCACGCTCGCAACCATCATCGTCCCGATCACGAGAAGCGCCCCGCGTCCCGTAAGCGTCGTGTAGCCCCAGGCGCCGAGCGCGCAGGTGGGCGTGGCCGCGACGAGCACGAGGGCCGCCGGTCGCCAGGCGATCGCTTTGAAAAAGGCGGTCGCGCGGCTCGCATTGGTGAACAATGACGCAAGCGCGATGATCGGCACGACCGGCTCGGGCCCGACGATCGGCACCAGCACCAGCGGCATGAGCGCGCCCGTGCCGTAGCCCGCGACCCCGCCGATCACCGAGGTCAGCGCGGCCGCGACGGCGATCAGCGCCAATTGCCAGAGCGAGATATCGTACACGGCCCGTGACGGGTCAGGACGGCGGTTCGGCGCGATGCGGTTCGGCGATCATGCGGGCGATCGCCTCGATCTCGCTGCCCGCTTCGGGAAACCCGGCGGCGATCCAGGCCTGCTCGGCCGCCTGCATGGCGGCGCCGAGCGCCGGGCCTTTCGCCACCCCGCGCGCGATGAAGTCCGCCGCGCGCAGCGGAAAGGCGGGGACCGGCCAGCGCCGCGGCAGGCCCGCAAGCGCCTGCCAGTCCGCATCCAGGGCGCTTGCTCCCGAGTGCGCCCAGGCGAGCATGACGCGGTCGGCGTAGGGCTCCACGCCCAGCCGGTACAGCAAGGCGCGCCGGTCGTTCTCGCCGATCGCCGGCGAGAGCCGCCGCCAGCCCTCCGCCATCATGCGCAGGCGGCGATGCTCGGCATTGGCGAGCCGCAGCCGCCCGCCCAGGCGATCGGCATCCTCCTCGACGAGGACGGCGAGCGCGCCGAGCCGCCGCACCGCGTTGGGAGAAACCCCGATCGCCGTCTCGATGCTCACCATGTTGGCGATGCCCGCGAGCTGGGCGACGCCGCCGAGCACGAGCTGGAGCAGGCCCGCATCGGACATGTTGGTCAGCGTCGGCGCGGCGAGCGGCGCGACGAGCAGCTTGAACAGCTCCATGCGCACGCGTTCGCGCGAAAGCCCGCGCAGGCCTTCGCGTCCGGCGATGCAGGCATGCAGACCGGCCCGGTCGGAATCGCCGTCCCCATACAGCGCGTGGAAGCGGAAGAAGCGCAGGATGCGCAGATAATCCTCGGCGATGCGCTTCGCCGGATCGCCGATGAAGCGCACCCGGCGCGCCTTGAGATCGGGCAGCCCGCCGACATAGTCGTGCACGGTTCCGTCGGCCGAGATCGACAGCGCGTTGATGGTGAAATCGCGCCGCTCGGCGTCCGCCCGCCAGTCGCGGCCGAAGGCCACCTTGGCCTTGCGCCCGAACGTCTCCACGTCCTCGCGCAGCGTCGTCACCTCGAACGGGTGGCCATGCGCGACGATGGTGACCGTGCCGTGCTCGACCCCCGTCGGCACCGCCTTGAAGCCGGCGGCGAGCGCGCGGCGGGTGACCTTCTCGGGCGTCGCGGTCGTGGCGAGGTCGATGTCGCCCGGCGGCTCGCCCAAGAGGGTGTTGCGCACCGCGCCCCCGACGATGCGCCCTTCCTCGCCGTCGCCGTTCAACACGGCGAGCACCGCCGCGAGCGGCTCCGCCGTGAGCCAGCGGGCATGATTGAGTTGCGTCGCCTCCGCCGGAGTCATCGCGTTGTACCGGGCACCAGCCGCCCATTCTCCATATGAGCGGGCACGTAGGTCGAACTCGGCGGCGCGCCGCCGAACTGCGCCATCACGACGAAGCTGACGATCATCAGCAGGAAGGCGGCAAGCGTGAGCCAGCCGAGCACCGGCAGGCGCCACGCCTTCGCATCGAGCACGCCTTCGCGGGTCGCCCAGACGAAGATCGCATAGGCGACGAAGGGCGCGAGAAACAGCGATATTTCGATGAGGAACGGGCGGATCATGTGTGTTGCAGGCAGCTCTTCCGTTTCGGGAGAGTCATTCTGGCATCCGAGCGAAGCGAGGTGTCCGGAAGAGTGTCATACCCGGGCTCGCCGTTGGGCGGCGGCCCGGAATGACCGCAAAACGATCATCCGTTTGACGCCCCATCATTCGTATACTCTCTCATACAGGTTCCGCAGAATGCCGGCGGTGACCCCCCAGATATAACGATCGCCATACGGCATCGCATAGAAGCGCCGCATGATTCCTTTCCATTCGCGGCTGTGCAGCGCGTGGTTCTGCGCATCCATCAGGAAGGCGAGCGGCACGTCGAAGGCGCTCTCGACCTCGTGCGCATTCAGCGCGAGCGCGTAGTCCGGGGCGACGCGGCCGACCAGCGGCAGGATGCGATAGCCGCTGAAGGTGAGATAGAGGTCGAGATAGCCGATCGGCTCGACAAGGCGCGGGTCGAGCCCGATCTCCTCCTGCGCTTCGCGCAGCGCCGCCGCACACGGATCGACATCGCCCGGATCGATACTGCCGCCCGGAAACGCGATCTGACCGGGGTGGTTCGGCAGATGCGAGGTGCGTTGCGTGAGAATGACGCCGGGCTCGGGCCGGTCGACCACCGGGATCAGCACCGCGGCCGGCCGCACGGGCTGCACGTCCATGCGCTCCCACAGAACGGGATCGAGGTCGAGATCGCCGCGCACCGCCGTCTGCGTCGGATCGTTCAAGGCGGCCGGAATATCAAGGGTCAGCCGTGCGAACGCCCGCGCGAAGAAATCCTGCCCGGCGCCGACCAGGTCCTCCGCCGGCTCGAAAACCGTCATCAGCCGTATTCCCTCAAGCTGTCGGCGGGCGCCATCGCGAAGAACGCATCCTGCGAGGCGACGCCGAACATGCGCCGGCCCTCGACCATGCGTTCCTCGCCCATCTCGACGAGATCATAAAACAGCGCCCGCGTCACTTTGGCCCACAAGCCGCGCCGCACATGCAGATAAGGCTTGAGCCCGCCGGTGCCAGCCTCGGGATCAAAGCGTAGCGCATGTTCGCTCCCGCATGTCACCCAATCGTCCACATTGGTGCGGAAATGCAGCGTCCGGCTGCGGCCCGCTTGCTCCGCGGCGTCCGCCTCGATCCGCATCTCGACCGCGAGAAACGGCGCGTCCTCGACCACGAGGCCGCACTTTTCGACTGGCGTGACAAGGAAATAGCGGTCATCCTCGCGCTTGAGGACGGAGGCGAAGAGCTTCACCAGCGCCGGCCGGCCGATCGGGGTCTTCTGATAGAACCAGGTGCCGTCCGACGCGATGCGCATATCGATCTCGCCGCAATAGGGCGGATTCCACAGATGGACTGGAGCCGGCCCTCTGCTCGCGAAGCTTTGCGCGGCGCCGGTGATCGAATTCGAGCGCGCCAGCGCCGATCTGCCCTTCCTTCGCCATGGTTCGACCTACTGTGAAGCGAGCCGTATCGGCAGCTCGGAACCGCGGAAATCTTGGCGCGGTTGATGCATGGGTTCGACGGCTGATCGTCATGACATGACGGCGCCAAGGCGACAAGGAGATGCCCGATGGGCGTTGCGAGCGGCGACAATATGGAACAGCTGCACGACATGATCGTGCGCGCCGCAGAGACCACCGCCGTGCATGTGCGCAGCGCGAAGGCCGCGGTGAGCGCCGTGATCTTCGGTCAAGATCGAGTGATCGAGCATGCGATCATCACCGTGCTTTCGGGCGGCCATGCCCTTCTGGTCGGCGTGCCCGGCCTCGCCAAGACGAAGCTCGTCGACACCATGGGCGTCGTGCTCGGGCTCGACGCAAAGCGCATCCAGTTCACCCCCGACCTGATGCCGTCCGACATTCTCGGCAGCGAGGTGCTGGAGGAAAGCCCCGGCGGCAAGCGCAGCTTCCGGTTCATTCCGGGCCCGGTCTTCGCGCAGCTTCTGATGGCCGACGAGATCAACCGCGCCAGCCCGCGCACGCAATCCGCGCTCCTCCAGGCGATGCAGGAGCAGCATGTCACGGTCGCCGGCGCGCGCCACGATCTGCCGAAGCCGTTCCACGTGCTCGCGACGCAGAATCCGCTGGAACAGGAGGGGACCTATCCCCTGCCGGAAGCGCAGCTCGACCGCTTCCTCATGGAGATCGACGTCGACTATCCCGACATCGAGGCGGAACGGCGGATCCTATTCGATACGACCGGAGCGGAAGAGACCAAGCCGAAGCCGGCCATGACGTCCGACGACCTGATCTCGGCGCAGCGGCTGGTGCGCCGGCTGCCCGTGGGCGAGTCGGTGATCGAGGCGATTCTGACGCTGGTGCGCTCGGCGCGGCCGGGCTCCGAGGCCGCCGAAGGCCGGCTGATCGCCTGGGGTCCGAGTCCGCGCGCGAGCCAGGCGCTGATGCTCGCGGTGCGCGCGCGCGCGCTGCTCGACGGACGCTACGCGCCCTCGATCGACGACGTCGTCGCGCTCGCCGAGCCCGTCCTGAAACATCGCATGGCCCTCACTTTTGCCGCGCGCGCCGACGGCGAGACCGTTCCCGGCGTGATCGGCCGCGCTCAAGGCGCGGGTCGGATAGCGCGCATGGCGGCGTCCCCCGCGTTGCAGCATGAATCGAGTCGCGCTCGACCGCGCCGCGGGCGCAGCGCGCGGGCTCGCGGACGCCATGCCGCGGCTCGTCCTCGAGGCGCGCCGGGTCGCCGCGACCATCATTCACGGGCTGCATGGCAGGCGGCGCGCCGGACCGGGAGAGAATTTCTGGCAGTACCGCCGCTTCGTCTCGGGCGAGTCGGCGGCGAGCGTCGACTGGCGGCGCTCGGCGCGCGACGAGCACCTCTATGTGCGCGAGCAGGAATGGGAGGCGGCTCACACGTTCTGGATCTGGACCGATCGTTCCGCCTCGATGGACTTCGCCTCCAGGCTCGCGCAGGAGAGCAAGCTCGAGCGCGCGCTCGTGGTCGCCTTGGCGCTCGCCGAAGTGCTGGTGCAGGGCGGCGAGCGCGTCGGCATTCCCGGCGTGATGCCGCCGACCGCAAGCCGGAACGTCATCGACAAGATCGCCCAGGCGTTCGTCCATGACGCCGGCGAGCGCACGAGCCTGCCGCCGTCATTCTCCCCCGCCCCGCTGTCGGAATTCCTGCTTCTGTCCGACCTGTGGAGCCCGATATCCGACATCCGCGCGACGCTTGCCCGGCTTTCGGCGGCGGGCGCGCGCGGCCATGTGGTGCAGATCGTCGACCCGGCGGAGGAGACCTTTCCCTATTCCGGACGCATCGAGTTCATCGAGCCGGAAGGCGCCGGCGCGATCACCGCCGGACGGGCGGAAACCTGGCGCCGCGACTATGAGGCGCGCGTCGATCTTCATCGCAGCGAGATTCGCGCGCAGACCGACCGCAGCGGATGGAGCTTCATCGTCCATCGCACCGACCGGCCGTCGACCGACCTGCTCCTGCAATTGCATGCGCGACTTTCCGCAGGCCATGCCGCGTTCGGCGCCGATCAAGGGCGCGGGGCGCTGGTGAGGCCCGCATGATCCCCGGCTTGCCGCTCGCTTTCGCCCAGCCGCTCGTTCTGCTCGGCCTGCTCAGCCTGCCGGTGCTGTGGTGGCTGCTGCGGCTCATTCCGCCGCGTCCGCGCCGGATCGACTTCCCGCCGACCCGGCTGTTGTTCGAGATCGCGCCGAGGGAGGAAACGCCGGCGCGCACGCCCTGGTGGCTGACGCTGCTGCGTCTTGCGCTCGCCGCGCTCGTGATCCTCGCGGCCGCCGGCCCGATGTGGAATCCGCCGGTCGCGACCGCGACGAGCGGCGCGCCGCTGATGCTCCTGATCGACGACGGATGGGCGGCGGCCTCGACCTGGGATGCGCGGCTCAACGCGGCGCAGGAGCTGATCGCGCGCGCGCAAGCGGACCGGCGCGGCGTCGCGCTCGTGCCGCTGTCGGAGCCCGCGCGCAACATCTCGCTGGAGACGGCGGATGCGACCGGCGCGCGGCTTCGCCTGCTCAGGCCCAAGCCGCATGCGGTCGAGCGTGCGGAGATCCTTCCCGCGATCGCGCGATTCGTGGCGGCGACGCCGGAGCTGGAGATCGTGTGGCTCGCCGACGGCGTCGATCTCGGCGGCGGCGGCGACTTCGCCGCGCGGCTTGTCGCGCATGATCGAGCGGCGGCCGGTGACGGTGGTCGCGGGCGGCCTCAGGCCGGCGCAGGCGCTGACCGCCGCGGAGAACGCCGCCGGCGGGCCTCAGCGTGAAGGTGCTGCGCGCGGCGGCCGACGGCGACAGCGCCGGCATCGTACGCGCGCTCGATCTGAAGGGGTTGCCGGTCGGCGAAGCACACTTCGCCTTCAAGGCGGGCGATCTCGAGACCGAGGCGCGCTTCGATCTGCCGACCGAGATCCGCAACGACATAGCGCGCCTCGAGATCACCGGCGAGCGTTCGGCGGGCGCGGTCGCAACTGCTCGACAAGCGCTGGCGGCGGCGCACCGTCGGCGTCGTCGACCGGCGCGACCGCGGACACGGCGCAGCCGCTGCTCGCCTCGACCTACTATCTCGCGCGCGCGCTCGGGCCGTTCGCCGACGTGCGCTTGGCGCAGCGGGCATCGCCGGGCGACGCGGTCAGCCAGTTCATCGAGCAGCGCCTGCCGATGCTGGTGCTGGCCGATGTCGGCAATGTCGCCGGCGACCGCGCGCGACCGGCTCGCGCGCTGGGTCGAGGACGGCGGCATGCTGGTGCGCTTCGCCGGGCCGCGCCTCGCCGCGGCCGACGACGAGCTCGTGCCGGTGCGGCTGCGCCGCGGCGGCCGCATTCTCGGCGGCAGCCTGAGTTGGGAGAAGCCGCAGCAGCTCGGAGCGTTCTCGCGCGAAGGCCCGTTCGCCGGCATGGCGACGCCGACCGACGTCACGGTGACCCGCCAGGTGCTCGCCGAGCCCGACGCGACGCTCGCCGACAATACCTGGGCGACGCTCGCCGACGGCACGCCGCTCGTGACCGCGGCCAAGCGCGGCAAGGGCATGGTCGTGCTGTTCCACGTCACCGCCGATACGCGCTGGTCGAACCTGCCGCTGTCGGGCGCCTTCGTCGACATGCTCAAGCGCATCGTCGGCCTCGCCGGCACGGTCGGGCCGGGCGACGCGGCGCAAGGGGCGACCGCTGCAAACGGCGCGGCGCCGCGCAGGAGGTCGTCGCTCCGATCGCGCATTCTCGATGGATTCGGCGTCTTCGGCCCGCCTCCGCCGACGGCGCGGCCGGTCGCCGGCCGGCTATTCCGGACGCGCGAGACGCCGACAATCCGCCCGGCTTCTACGGCCCGCCGGAGGGCCTGCTTGCCGTCAACACGCTCGCCGCGAACGATCGGCTGCGCCCGCTCGATCTGTCGGCGCTGAACGCGCGCATCGAGCCCTATCGCACCGCCGAGCCGCAGGATCTGCGCGGCCTGATCTTCCTCGCCGCGCTCGCGCTCTGCCTGATCGACGCGCTCATCGTGTTCTGGCTCGCGGGCGGCATCCAGCGCCTGTTCGGCTGGCGCCGCGCGCCGGCGGCGATCGCTCGCTGCCTCGGGCTTGCGCTCGCGCTCGCCGGCGCCGCATGCCGGCTGCGGCGCCAGTCCGCGCCCGACAATTTCGCCGTGAAAGCGACCGAAAGCACGCATCTCGCCTATGTCATCACCGGCAATGCCGAGGTCGATGCGATCAGCAAAGTCGGGGCTGCAGAGCCTCACCGTGTTTCTCGCCCAGCGCACCGCGCTCGAAGCCGGCGAGCCGACGGGGCTCGACATTGCGCGCGACGAGCTCGCGTTCTTCCCGCTGCATCTACTGGCCGATCGTGCCGGACGCGCCGAAGCCGTCGCCGGAGGCGCTCGCACGCATCGACACCTATATGAAACAGGGCGGCACGATCCTGTTCGACACGCGCGATGCGGTCGAAGCGCCGCCCGGCCCGGGCGGCGAGACGCAAGACGCCCGGGCATGGTGGCGCTGCGCGCGATCCTGTCCTCGCTCGACATACCCGAGCTCGAGCCGGTGCCGCACGAGCACGTGCTCACCAAGACGTTCTTCCTCCTGCGCGACTTTCCCGGGCCGCTTCACCGCCGGCCGGCTATGGGTCGAAGCGATGCCGACCGAGACCGACGAGCCGGCCGAGCAACGCCCGGCGCGCGGCGGCGACGGCGTGTCGTCGATCATCATCACCGCCAACGATCTCGCCGGCGCCTGGGCGACGCGCCCCGACGGCCAGGCGATGCTGCCGCTCGTCCCCAACGAGCCGCGCCAGCGCGAGTTCGCCTTCCGCGCCGGCGTCAACATCGTGATGTATGCGCTGACCGGCAACTACAAGGCCGACCAGGTGCACGTCCCCGCTTTGCTCGAACGGCTGGGCCAGTAGGAGCCTGACTTGAATTTCGGCATCTCGTTCGCCCCGCTCGTTCCGCCTTACGTGCTGTGGGCCGCGCTCGCGGCGGCGCGCGGTCGTCGTCGCGCTGCTGTTCGTCGCCGCGCGGACGCGGCGCGGCGCTTCGCGCGCTCGCGCTCGCCCTGCTCGTCGCTCGCGCTCGCCAATCCGTCGTTCACCCGCGAGGACCGCGATCCGCTGCCCTCCGTCGCCGTGCTCGTCGTCGACAAGAGCGCGAGCCAGAACTTCGGCGACCGCGCGGCGCAGACGCGACAGCGCGCGCGCCGCCCTGACCGAGCGCCTGCAGCGCATCCCGGGCCTCGAACTGCGCACGGTCGAAGCCGGCCAGTCGGACGGCGAGAGCGACGGCACCCGCCTGTTCGCCGCGCTCGGCCAGGCGCTCGCCGACGTGCCGCCGGAGCAGGTCGCGGGCGCGATCCTGCTCAGCGACGGCCGCGTGCACGACGTGCCGGCGGATGCCGAGCGCGCTCGGCTTCGCCGCGCCCGTGCATGCGCTCGTCACCGGGCACCGCAGCGAGCGCGACCGCCGCGTGGCGCTCGTCTCGGCGCCGCGCTTCGGCATTGTCGGCCAGCAGCAGACCGTGTCGTTCCGCGTCGAGGACACCGGCGTGCCGCGCGGACCGGCCGAGGTGCGGATCAGCCGCGACGGCGAACTGCTCGAACGGCGCACCGTCCGCTCGGGCGATACGGTGCGCGTGCAGGTGCCGGATCCCGCATGCCGGGGCGAACATCGTCGAGATCGAAGCCTCCCCGCTCGAGGGCGAACTGACCCCGCTCAACAATCGCGCGGTCGTGCCGATCGAGGGCGTGCGCGACAAGCTGCGCGTGCTGCTCGTCTCCGGCGAGCCGCATGCCGGCGAGCGCACCTGGCGCAATCTGCTCAAGTCCGACGCCAATGTCGACCTCGTGCATTTCACCATTCTGCGCCCGCCGGAAAAGCAGGACGGCACGCCGATCAACGAGCTGTCGCTGATCGCGTTCCCGACGCGCGAGCTGTTCCAGCAGAAGATCAACGAATTCCACCTCATCATCTTCGACCGCTACGCGCGCCAGGGCGTGCTGCCGATCATCTATTTCGACAACATCGCCCGCTATGTGCGCGACGGCGGCGCGGTGCTGATCGCGGCGGGGCCGGACTATGCGTCGCCGACGCAGCCTCTGGCGCACGCCGCTCGAACCGATCCTGCCGGCCGAGCCGAGCGGACAGGTCACCGAGGCGGCCTATCGCGCCGAACTCAGCGCGCTCGGCCACCGCCATCCGGTGACGCGCGAGCTGCCGGGCGCCGAACGAGACGCCGCCGCACTGGAGCCGCTGGTTCCGCCTCGTCGACGCGACCGCCACCGACGGGCATGACGGTCATGCAGGGGCCGGACGAACAAGCCGGCTGCTCGTGCTCGCGCGCGAGGGCGAAGGGCCGCGTCGCGCTGCTCCTCTCCGACCAGATCTGGCTGTGGGCGCGCGGCTATGAAGGCGGCGGGCCGCATCTCGACCTGCTGCGCCGGCTCTCGCATTGGCTGATGAAGGAGCCCGATCTCGAAGAGGAGGCGCTGCGCATGTTCGTGCGCGGGCGCGATCTCGTCGTGCAGCGCCAGACCATGGGCGAAAGCGTGGACACCGTGACCCTGACCTCGCCCTCGGGGGGAACGCGCACGCTCACCCTCGATGCGGGCGAAGCGGGCATCTGGCGCAAGAGCGTCGAGGCGAACGAGCTCGGCCTGTGGCGCGCGACCGACGGCAAGCTCACCGCGCTCGTCAATGTCGGGCCGGCCAATCCGCGCGAATTCTCCGAGGTGACCTCGACGACCGAGGTGCTCGCGCCGCTCGCGCATGCCACCGGCGGCGATTCGCGCAGGCTCGCGGAAACGGCGGGGGCCGGCGTCGACGTGCCACGCGTGGTCGCGGTGCGGTCGAGCGACGCCTATCGCGGCGAGGGCTGGATCGGCCTGAAAATGCGCCAGGCGAGCGTCGTGCGCGGCGTCGGCGTGCTGCCCGTATTCGCCGGCCTGCTCGGCCTGCTGCTGCTGATCGGCAGCCTCGCCGCCACCTGGGCGCGCGAGGGGCGGTGACGGTTCGAGCGTCTTACACGAATGGCTCCGCGCAAGCGCACGGCTCGGCATGTCACCTCTCCCCGGTGGGGAGAGGTCGGATTCCGAGCGCAGCGAGGAATGCGGGTGAGGGGAACAAGGAGACCGATGAACAAGTCCCCCTCACCCGGCTCACATCTCGCATTGCTCGATGCTCGCCGATCCTCGGGTCAAGCCCGAGGACAGGCTCTCTCCCCGGTGGGGAGAGGTGAAAGGTCTCGTATCGCTTGGTATGCAAGCAGCCGCGGTGTGGCGCGCTGCGACAGGGCGGCGCCAGCGCGCGCATCCAGCATCATGAACGCTGTGTTATTTGGATCGCCCGCTTGCACGGACGATGACGCCGGGGATTGACGATCCCAGTCAATCCATCCGCGCTAGCAGCCTCGGCAGATCTGCATGACTTTCTTGACGCGCTCGTCAGCGGCTTTCACGACCTTGTCCATCGCAGAAGCGCGTAACCGGTCCGTCGCTGGCTTCAAGGCCGATAGCTTCGGCAGCGTCGATCGCCGCGCCGCGCCGTTCGATTTCCCCGCCTCGCCGGGCGCGGCCGAGGCGATCGTTTTCCGCTCGGGATTTTTGGCCGCCGACAACGATCCGGCGCGACCCTGCCGAGCATTCCCGTCCCGCTCCGAAGCGGCGCTTTCTGTCGGGCGCGCGGCGACCCGCACCGCGGCGTCTTCGCGCGACGTCTTCTCCGGCGAGAGCCCGCGTGCGCGGCCCGGCGCAGGTTTCCCCGGCGACGGTTTCGCGACGGGCGGCATCGGCGCCTCGGATGTAGCCCGTTTACCCGCTTTGGCCGGCGTGGCGGACAGGCTTTTCGACTCCGCCGATCCCGCCGACGGTTTCATTGGCGATTGGCTGGTGGGCGCCAATGACGCGGTGCGCACTGGCGGAGAGGTTCGGTTCTGCGCAGCGACGCGCGCGGTCGCATCCCGGCCCCCCCGCGTCGCGAGTTTGCTTTGCGCAACCTCCTTGGCGGCAACCGCTGGCGCCGCCCGCGGTCCCGACGAACGCGTTGTTGCAGGCGTCGACCGCGCAGCAACGGCAGTCGATTTCCCTGATGTCGCCGGCGTGCTCGAAGAGCGTCTTGGCTCGTCGGACGCGGCTGACGAACCCGGCTTCCGCGCGGGTTTTTCGGGGATCAGCAACGATGCGGTTCGGACGAGCAGAAGTCTCCGGTTCCGCGCAACGACGCTTTCGGTGAAACGCGGCGCCGCCCGTTTCGTCCCGCTCGCGCGAGGAGCGGCGTTCCGCCGGTCAGAAGTTTCGGGAAGCAAGGCGGCTTCGCGCACCTTGCGCTCGACCTTTACGGCGAAGACGCTTGGCCGCTCCTTCAACAGCGCTGCAAGCTGACCACACGAGGCGGGCGTGGTGATCTTGTCTTTTTGGTCGTCGTCCGCGCGCCCGAGCGCCACCCACTCCTCGACCGACCGACCGGTGATGGCGCGTACATAATGGCGTGTTTGCCCCGGCATGCCGCCCCGCCCGGCGATGAAGTCGCGCACGCGGCCCGGCCCGGCATTGTAGGCGGCTGCGGCCAGGCCGAGATTGCCGAACTCGCCGCGCAGCTCCGCCAGAAACTCCGCCGCTTCGGGAAGCGCTGTCTGCGGATCGAGCGGATCGAGCAGCCCGCGTTCCGCCGCGGTATAGGGCATGAACTGCGCGATCCCCTGCGCGCGCAAGCCGCTGCGCGTCAGCGGCCCGACCGCCCTTGGCTGAAACCGGCTCTCTTCCCAGATAACCCGGGCGAAGAATTCGAGCGGCAATCTGTTTGCCGCCGCGGCCTGTTCGAGAGCCGAGCACATCGCGTTGATCGCGTCGGCGACGTCGGCTTTCGCCGGTTTCTCCGCCTGCGGTTCAGGCGTTGCCGCCGTATTTTCCGGTTTTTCCCAATTCGCTGGTTCGCCGGCCGAGGTGGGAGGCGGTGCGGGCCGATCGAAGCCGGGTTTTGGCCCCGCCTGTTCGTCGTTCGCCGCGGGATTGTCGGCCCCGGCGGAAGGCGGCGCCGGCTCGCCGGCGGGTGGCGGCGCGGGGCCGTCGACCACGGACGTCTCCTGCGCCGCCGGCCGCTCCAACGGCTTGGCGCATCCCGGATCGAGGCATTCGGCTGCGCGCGCCGGGCCCCCCGCTAGCAGCGTGAGCAAACCGGCAGCCGCGCTCAACGCGCGTAGGTCCACGAAGGTCCCCCTCAGGACGCTGATCTCACGGCACGAATAATGGCTCTTCTGCAGATTTGTTCCGGTGAAAACGAAACATCGATCAGGGAACATCGATTACAGCGGTTTCCGATTGGGTTGAAATCAGTTCCCGCGCGTCCCCGCGAAAGCGGGATCGCGGAAATGAGCGGATCAATCAACTTGATTCGATTTTGCGCGAGGGAACGCGACGCCGATAATCGGCTAGTAGTCACTAACGGCTAGTACGAACAACAGGGTTTGTGACACCTATGTTTCGGCCGCTTGATACCTTCAGGAAGCGTCCTGCGATGCCCGGCCGCGCCGGCTGGCCGGTCTCCTTCAATGTGTCGGCGGCCTCCTCGCGATGTGCGTCTACACGCGCAAGAAGCCGCGGCTTCAGGCCGCCGAGCGCCGATCACAACAGCCGCCGGCGGGAACGCATTCCGTCCTTCGACGCGGAGATCGCTATTGCCGACCGGCGCTCGCCGGGAACGGCTTGCCGCCCATGACCGTCCCGAGCACCTTGATGTCCTTCAATTCGTCGGGCGCGGCGACGTCGAGCGGATTGCGGTCGACAATGGTGAAGTCGGCGAGCTTGCCCGCGACGATCGAGCCCTTCTTGTCGTCTTGCCCGAGCAGATAGGCCGCGCCGAGCGTCACCGCGTGCAGCGCTTGCGGAATGGTGATGCGTTCGCCCTCGCCGAGCACCCGTCCCGACATGGTCTTGCGCGCCGTCGCCGTCCACATCGCAAACAGCGGGTTGACCGGCGTGACGGAGGCGTCCGAATGCAGGCTGAAGGGAATTCCCATGCGCTGCACGCTTCCCGCAGGATTCATGCGCCGCGCCCGATCCGGCCCGACAAATGTCGAGTAGTGCAGATCGCCCCAGTAATAGATGTGGTTCGTGAACAGGTTTGTCGCGACGCCCAGTTGCTTCATCGTGACAAGCTGGCTGTCCGTCGCATACTGATTGTGCTCCAGCCGGTGCCGGATCGCGAACTGCGGATCCTGCCGCTGCGCCGCGTCCAGCGCCACCAGCGCCATCTCGGTGGCCTGGTCGGCATTGGTGTGGATCACGGCCTGAAAGCCGCGCTTGTGCACTTCAAAGACCCATTTGTTCAAATCCTCTTGCGAGATGTTGGCGACCCCGTTGGCAAACGTCTTGTAGTAGTTGGGCCACTGAAACAGCCCCGTGTAGCCTTGGATCGATCCGTCAACGACGAACTTCACGCCGCCGAAACTGAGACGGTCGGTGTCGGCCTTGTGCATTTCGGCGAGATAATCGAGGCCGCCCTTTTCCGCTATTTCGCCCTCCTGGAAAATCTGGATGATCGGATTCATGACGATCCGCACCGGGAAATCGGGATCGGCTGCGACTGTCTGATAGGCTTTGTAACCTCCCGGAAGGGAGCCGAAGGACAGGTCGGCGAACGTCGTCACGCCGACGCGATGCGCGAGCTTGCCGGCGTCCCACGTGGCCTTCAGCAGCACCTTGGCGTCGAGCGGCGGCAGCTTCGCGACGAAAGTAAGCGCCGCCTCGATTTCCTTGATCTCGCCGGTCGGCTTTCCGTCCTTCTTGACGATCCCCGGGACATCGGTCTTGTCCGTTATTCCGGCGATCTCGAACGCCTTGCTGTTCGCATAGTAGATATGCATCGACAGGTTTTCGATGAACATCGGATGACCGTTCGAGATCGGGTCGAGATCGGCGCGGGTGAGCGGCGAGTCGCCGTAGAACTCCGGCTGATAACCCCAAGCGATCAGCCATCGCCCATCCGCCGGCATTTTCGCCGCCGCATTTCGGAGCTGTTCGATCACCGCCTGTTTGGTCTCCATGCCCTTGATCGATGTCCCGTCGGGCGCGGTCCGGTCGAACCGGCCCACATACACGCCCTGCCAAAGCACCCCGGTGATTTGCGGATGCATGTGCGCTTCGATGAGGCCGGGAATGATCACCGCATCTTGAAAACGCCGGTCGATCTCGAATTCCTCGTTGGTGATCCAGCCGCGCACTTCGTCGAGCGTGCCGACGCCGAGGATTTTGCCATTCATCACCGCCACCGCCTGCGCGGTGGGCGTGCCGGGATCGAGAGTCACGATCGTCTTGGCCGGATAGATCGTGATCTTGCGGCTGGACGCACTCCGGCTGCGCCGGGGGGCTCGCAGGAACAAACGTGTCGACGCCGCGCGGTTCGCGAACGAGTTCGGTGTGGGCTGCCGCCAGGATCGGCGCCGTGCAGAAAGCCGCGGCAAGCAAAAACCGATTCATCATTCGCATGTGTTGTCCCTTGTTTCTCGACCGCGCTTCGCGGACGCATCCCGAACCGACGTGAATGTTCGCGCTTTTCCGGCCGCCTCGCAATATGGGGCGCGACGTCCGACCGCTACCGTCACCTTGAATCGACTGGGATCTGTTCCTTGCTGCCGAGAACATGATCGCCGCCGCGCAGCGGCGGGCGGCGCAGCGAACTTGGTTACAGCGTTTGCCAGGTCCCGTTTACAGCTTCAGGATTCGCTCGGCATTGCCGTGGCAGACCTTGGCGCGCACCGCCTCGCTGATCGGCGCTGACTCGATGAAGGCCGCGGCGACTTGCAAGTCCTCGTAAGGATAGTCGACCGAGAACATGACATTGTCCTCGCCGAGCGCGCCGATTGCTTCCGCAAGCGGCCCTGGGTCGCAGACGCCCGAGGTGGTGATCGCGAAATGGCGCTTGATGATCGCGGAGGGAAGCGCGTCCGGCCGGAGCTCTTCGCCGAGTTCGCATTGCCATCGGCTGTCCAAGCGCCACAGCAGGAAGGGAAGCGTCTCGCCCATGTGGCCAAGAATGATTTTCACCTTGGGAAAGCGCGTGAAGGTGCCGGCGAAGACGAGCCGCAGCGCATGGGCGGCGGTGTCGGCCGTCCAGGCCCAGACCGGCCCGTTCAGTTCGGGGCGGCCGGCAAACATTGCGGGCTGATCGGCGAGCGCGCCGGGATGCAGGTAGATCGGAACGTCCAGGTTCTGCACGCGCTCCCAGAACGGGAGATATATGTCCGCATCGAGATACTTGCCGTTGGTCTGGCCGTTGATGAGCGCGCCCTTGAACCGGAGCTCCTTGACCGCACGCTCGAGTTCCGCGGCGGCCGCGCCGGCGTCCTGCATGGGAAGATGGGCGAACCCCGCATATCGTTGCGGCCGCTTCTGCACTTCGCGCGCCAGCAGATCGTTGGCGTCACGCGCGAGCCTGATCGCCGTCTTCGTATCCTTCTCAGCCTGAACGCCCGGCGTGGTGACCGAGAGGACGACGAGATCGATCCCCGCCTTGTCCATCGTCTCCAGCCGCAGTTGATCGAAATCGGCGAGGCGGCGCTCGATGTCGGCGAACAACGTGTCGCTCCGGGTCGGCCTGGCGACAAATTTCTTGGCAAGCTCCGGCGTCGAGAAATGCTCCTCGAGCGCGATCTTGCGCGTGGCGCCAGCAGCCTTCGCCTCGGTCACGGCAATTCTCCTGCAAGCAAGAGCTCGCGCCGGCTGAGGCTAGCTGGGGACGAGCGAACGTCATCGCTCGCGTCGCCAAGAACATCGGGTTCAGCTGACTTCATTTCGTCCCCCGTCGGATCGGGCGTCGCCGGGAAATCTAGCAAGGCTGCGTGTCAGGAGCAAAGACACGCTGATTGCCGTGTCCTGCCGCCGCCGGGCCGTATTAGCCTGGCCTATGTCGTGATCGCGGCTTTGAAGTCCTTAAAGTCGGTCCTCGACAATCCGGCAGGTTGGCCGGCCGTCGCCCGCGCTTCATCCCGGTCTCTCGTTCTCATCCTTTGGGCAGATAAGGAATGGTTCCGGCGAGATCGGTATCGTCGATCAGCTGGAAGCGGCTTTCGCTGCCGGCTTGCCGCGCCGCCGCGAATGGAGCGTATTCGGGATCGGTGATGAAAGCTCTGACCGCTTCCGCCGACGGAAACGCCAGAAGCGCGATGAGGGTGGTGTCCAGAGGCTTGCCCTCCAGGATCGTCACGTTGCCGCTGCGCGACAGATACTTGCCACCGTGTTTGTGCACGAGATCGTGCACCGAGGCCGCGTAAGCCGGCACCCATCCGTCGTCCGTCACCTTGACGTCTGCGATCAAGTAAACGGTCATGGTCGTTACCTCCCGAGCTCGATTGTTCGGCATGACGCCGCGGCGGCGCATCGTCCCAGGCGGCTTTGCGCTGTGCAAGCGCATGATCGTCCGTATCCGCTTCTGCCCTTGAGGGAAAGAAGAACGCGCAGGCGCGCTCGGCGAGCCGTGGCGATGCTTCAGCGCGGGCGCCGCACCATGGGCACGAGCGGCGGCGACGAACCGACCCGTATCGTGCCGAGAGCCTCGAAGCCGTGCCGCAGGTAGAGCGACAGGTTGCGCGGATTGGTGGATTCCAGATAGGCCGGCGCCCGGTCGCGATCGCACCGCGCCAGCGCATGCGCCATCAAGGCGTCGCCATGGCCTTGGCCTTGGTGGGCGGGATCGACGCCGATGAGCGGCAGGTACCAATGCGGTTCGCTCGGGTGATGGTGCGCCATCTGCTCGAACGCGGCGGCAATGTCGGCGCGCAGCGATGGCGAGACCGTGCTTTCGAGGAGCTCGCTCATCTTCTCCTCGTCCGGACCAATTCCGGGCGGGAGCCACAGCGCCGCGCCGGCGCCGTTCTCCGTGCACCAGGCGCCGCCCTGCGTGAACGCATTGCCGCCGAAGGCGCGGATGAAGTCCGGCATGCCGGCAAGATAGTCCTGCGCATGCGGCCACGGCCATCGCGCGACCGGATCCGCGGCAAACGCGAGAACGACGGTTGCGATCGCCGCGGCTTCGTCGTCCGCGGTCGCGGTTCTGACCGTTGGAGAACTCAAGTCATCCTCCTCGCCGCCGCATGGCGTCCGGCAACCCTCTCCCGCGCGAGCGTCGCGCTCCAAGATCGCCGCCACGATCACGCCGACGCCGCAACGGTCATGGCGCCAGTCGCCCGAACGCCGGCGGCCTCATCGCTCCTCGCATGCGAGGAGCGATGAGGCAATCGCATCTTTCAGACCGCGGCGAGCGGCGGGATGATCGAGCCGATTGTGTGGAACTGTGGGCCGCGAGCGCCGCCTATGCCACGACGCGGCGACGCGTATCGCGCCGAACCTTTCGCTGCGCCGTGCATCGCGCGGTCACGAACCTCTGGGCCTCGGGTGAATCCGGCGCCAAGAGCCTGATGAGCCTTCTCGCGTCGGCCAAAGAGATCAGGCGCTCCCGCGCGAGCAGTTGCACGATCAGCAGCGTGCCGCCGGCCTGCTGGCCGGCGCGATCGGCGATCGATCCAAGCGCCGAGGAAAAGGTGCTCGTACTGAACCTGATTCGCCGCTCGTCCGTTCGGAGAGTGAGTCGCGACGTCGCCTGGAAGAAAGCGGCTTACACTATCAGGACGTGCCTGCAATTCACCCTCCGCTGCCGGTTGCGCGCCATAGCCCTAGGACGCCTCAGACCAAGATGAGGCCGCATGAACGGGGGGTGGGTCCGGTCGAAATTAGCGCGCAAAAGTGTTCTGATCGTGGTCCAGCGTTGTCAGAATAGGAGGCCGGCACGTTGTAGTCGCCTCCGCGGGTTGCAACACCTTCGCTCATGTCGCGACAGTGCACGATTCGCCAGCGCGCGTTGTGGGCGCGTTCGTCCTGTTCGCGCCGGTTGCCTTTCGGCCCGGATGCCAACGTGAAAGCTCTCGGTTAAGCCGGGATTAACCGCACCTTGCGTTTACTTAAGCCCCGGAACCGCCCCGCGCTTGCGGCGGTGGTCATGTGCGGGTCGTATCCGGAACGAAAGAGCCTAGTCAAAACGATACGCCGTCAGTCCGGCGTGCGGCTCGATGCGGGTTCAACGAGACCTTGGACGAAGGGTCGCGGATGAGACTATTGCTTGCAGCTATCGCCGCCATCGCAGCCGTGTCGATCGCGCCGGCCAACGCCGCCGAGTTGACCATGGCGCCGGTGCGGAAAGCGCCGCGGCCGGTCCCGGCCCGGCTTGGACAGTTCTCAGGGTCCGTCGTCGATCCCTTGGGCAAGGGAGGATCGCAGATGCTGGAAACAGAATCGAAGTTCAAGAAAAGGACCTCGGCGAAGCGCGCCGGCGGCGAACCCGATTGGTTCCAGGCGATCATGCGCGGAACCATAGCGAACTGACGGCGCGGCGCAGCGCGCGCCGGCTGACACGCCGCGTGCGCTGGGCGAAACCATCGTCAAGGCCGTCGCATCGCCCAATCGGCGTCACGCCGCGGCGCGACCGTCTTGGCCCGCCGCAGCGCGTAGCCGTGGAAACGGTCGATCTCGTAAACGCTGTCGCACACCGAACCGCAGCGGCTCGAGGCCTCGGTGACGCGAAGAGCGAGCGACGCGCCATCCGGTTTCACCTGCTCGCGATAGAGCGCGACGTGGTGGTCAGGCAGCAGCAGCGCGTCGCCCAACCGCATGCGGTCGAGCGCCGGAACGCGTTCGGTCAGCTGCGCCAATGCAGAGGTCCCGACATGCCGGCCAAGCCGCCACACATTGGCGACGAGCCCGGAGCAGTCGACGCCCGCCGTGACCCGCCGCGCGCCGGAAGGCCAGAAGGTCCCGCCGATATTGCCGGCAATGTAGCCTTGCCTGATCTTGCTGTCGAAACGCTCGAGCGAATCGGTTCCGCCCCAGTCGTAAGGCAGTCCCCTCATGGCGGCCGGACGCGGTCGTCGGGCTTGCTCCGGCGGGAACACGAAGCGATCCGGCCGACGACAGGCGATCGGAAGTCCCGGCACGATCTCCGTCTCGCACGGATTGCGCAGATTCTCGTCGGTCAGGGTCCAGCGGTGATCGCGATACGCGTCCATCGCCTTGCGCATGCGCGAGCGCGTCAGCGCGGCGCCGTCGGCGGCGGCGCCCGGCGGGAGCAGGCCTCCAGTCGTCGCCGCCGTCGAGGATTGCGGCGTCCTCCGGCACGATGAATGCAAACATGTCGGAGAGCGGCGGGGGGAGCGCCCAATGGCGCGCAGGTCCCGCCACCGACTGCAGCGCCGCCAGACGCGCGGAGGGAGGCTGGAAGCGCAGGCGGTAGATCTTGAACGGACCCGCCCTATCGGACGGTGCGGTCAGACTGGCGAGAAGCGCAATCGTCCCGTCGGGCATGATCGTCGCGTAATCGAAGCCGATGCGCGACATGGCCGCGACCGGCAGCGCCGCGATTCCGGAAAGCCTGCTGTTCTTTTCAAAGCGGCCGACATAGACATTCACCCTGATCGTCTGCTCGTCGGGTTGGTCCGGCGGCGGCTCGTTCAGAAAATACTCCTTCCAGAGCACGTAACGCCGACCATCGCCGATACGATCGAGCTCGCGCGCGCTCGCGAGATAATGCGGGCCAATCGCGCGGATCGCCAGCGCACGCTCCCCGCGGAACGGCTTGAGCGTCAGCCCTGATCGCGTGCGTACGACCGGCGGGACTCGATACGCCGCCTCGCGCGCGTCATGGGCGACCGCGGCGAAGCGGTGCGGCCATTGCGTCTCGTCGCGGCCGACCTCGATGCGCGACGTCCCATCCTCCGAAATGATCACGACGCTTGCCGGCCGCCGCACGAGCCGCCCCGGACGGAAACCGGCCGGCATGGACGCGGTTGTGAACGCGGTGCTTTGCGTATCGCCATAAACGGAGATCGCGCCCTCGAGAGGATCGACCACCGCCAGCACATTTCCGTGCAGATGGAAGATATGGCTCGGGCCCGCTCCGTCGCGATCCGGACGGATCTCGATTTCGGTGAAGCCGGATGCCGGAGATTGGCCCAGGGCGAGTAAAGCAAACAGCAGCAGGGCCGCTCCGAGCCTCAACGCGCTGACCCTCACGAGTTCTCCCGGATCGTTCATGTCGGATTGGCAAGGAGCGTAGGCAGTGCCGGCGCGCGGCGCAAGGCCATAGAATTACTGAGCGGATCTCTCGGAATCGCTTGGGCGCGTCGGCGCGCGTGATGGTCTGCTCGCGGCGGAGGCGACGACGGATCACGCCCGCGCTGCGCCCGTCCTCTTCTCAAGGAAGCGCCGCGCGCGCCCCGGCCGCGCGTCGAAGCCACAGGAGTTCCGGTCGGTACTCGAAGTGCATCGTGTCGAAATGGCTCCATTTGCCGCCCCAGATGAATCCGTGCCGTTCGAAAGCGGCGACGATCCGCCATGGGATGCGGTTCCGGTAGCGCTTCCGCGCGCTCAGCAGCCAGTAATCGGCGTAACGGGTGTTGATGTCGATCGCCGCGCCCCACGCATGCATGCTGCGCTGCCCGGTATCCCGCACGGTCCTGCAGTTGAACGTTCCCGCGCTCGGAAGCAGGAACCGCCTCAGTCTCGGCATGCGCTCGAGTTCGGCGGACACGTCCTTCAGCCGCTCGGCGACGCCGTTGACCGACGTCACCGCGACCTCGCCGCCGCCGAGTTTCGGCAGCCATTGGGCCTTCACCAGGTTCCGCTGGGTCTCGCCCTTGCTGCAATCGCCGTACATCTTGTCGAAGAAGGCCGTATTGCGGAAGCGCCCGGGATCGCTCCCGCGAGCGGGCGGTTTCGATCGCCGGCCCTTGGGATAGGCGAGCCGAAGCTGATCGGCGATGGAGGCCGACCGGAGGCGCTCATGGAAGGATTTGGCGTGGTTTCCATCCGACACGGGCATCCGGCTGCCGTCGGTCCATTCGAGGTTCGACCCGTCATGGCCGGCGAGAAAGTCCGGATACGCGCGAACCAGCGCATCCAGCCGTTTCGTCTGCGCAGCGGCCGGTAAGGGTCCGTCGCCGCACAGAGCTGAACGGCGAGAAACACGGCGCCCACACGCCGCCATGATTTTTCCATCGTTCAGGTCCGGATCATGCGTACATGTTTCAGTTGAAGGGGCGATTCGGACGACGAGAGCGGCGCTGCCGCGAATAGCGTTCGCGTCCGCCCCCACCGCCTCGCCAACCGGAGCTTGCGCCATGCACATGCTGACGGTCGCCGGTCGCGTGCTGACGAATTCCAGGCGCGTGCAGCAGGCTCTGTATCTTAGCATGATGCTGGCGGTCCTGCCCGTCGGGGCGGCGGCTGCGCGAGATTATTGCGCGCCCAACAGCGGAGCGGCGGCGGTCGATCTGTCCCAGCGCGTCAACCAGGAATTTCTCGACGCGATGAAAACGGTCGGAGTTCAAACGATCATCCGCTATTACGACCACGAGGACGAGACGCTCCCGGGCAAGACGCTGCGACGGCAGGAACGCGACCTGATCATCGCGAACGGGTTCCACATCGCCGTCGTCTTTCAGCACAACAACAACAAGTTCGCCTCGTTCACGCCACTGCGGGGCCGGCAGGATGCCGAGCGTTCGCTCGCGCTGGCCGCGGAAAACGCGCAGCCCAAGGGCAGCGCCATCTATTTCGGAGTGGACGGCGGCTGGAGAACGGCCGGCGAGATCGCCAGCATCAAGGCCTATTTCATCGAAGCGCAGGCGGGCCTTCGCGGAACCGGCTACAGGATCGGCGTGTATGGCAGCGGGCTCGTGTGCAAGGAGCTGCTCCAGGACGGCTTGGCCGAGCTGTGCTGGCTTTCAAACGCCAAGGGATGGCCCGGCTATCAGGCTTATTACGACACCATGCAATGGAGCCTCGTGCAGCTTCTGCCGGCGGACTGCGGCGGCCGGAACGTCGACTTCAATCTGACGCGACGCGCCGATTATGGACAATTCACTTCGCTGCCGGTTCGCCGGGCGACTCCGATGACGCGCTGAGCGCGCCGGGCTTCGTTGGGCGTTTTCGTTCGAAGCGATCTCCGCCTTGGCGGCTCTTAGCGACTCCCAACAACGCACAGCCGGTGCGGCAAACATCTTGCCGATGAGATGTTGCAACAAAATGCCTCTCGCGCCGCTGTGAGCTGGTTCACCTTCGGGCGGCCGCGGCCGCTCTAGGGTCCAGACGCCTCCACCGTTCATGAAAAGGAGACGTCATGGACATCGCATCGTACTGGAATGACGTGGTGAACGATCTGAACACGGCGGACCATACGGGCGACCCGCCGCCTCTGGACAATGGCGGCCCGACCCGCAGTTCGCGGGCCGGCGCGATCGCGCATCTCGCGTTGCACGACGCCTATTTCGGCGTCACCGGAGACTACCCGCAATACATGCAGGCTCCGCTTCCAACATATGCCGGACCCGCGCGAACAGAGATCGCCGCGGCCGCGGCGAGCGCGGCCTGCCAAACGGCGCTGCGCATGCTTTACAAGTCGCATGGCGCTTTCATCGAGGAGAGATTTCTACAGGCGCCGCTCGGAGGCTCGCAGGAGGATATCTCGACCGGCTTCGATTACGGACTGAAACTCGGCAAGGAACTGGTCCAGCGGCGCGCGGGTGTGGGCGACCGCTATTTCGACGAACGGCACGAAGATCGGCCGCCCTGGGTGGCTTCCGGAGCATTCGGACGCCATCGTGTCGACCCGCATAACCCCGGCCAGTCCTATCTGTCGCCCTATTGGGGCGGCATGCGGCTGTTCGCCTGCAAGAACCGCAACAAGCTGGCCTCGCCGCCCGGCTGGACGATGACCGGCCTTGACCGCACCGACGCGACCTATCTCCAGCACCATGGCGAAGTGCAGCAGCTCGGAGAACGCGCCAGCCGGGTCCGCACGCCGTCGGAAACCCTCATCGGAATCTACTGGGCTTATGACGGCGCGCAGAAGATCGGCACGCCGCCCCGCCTCTACAATCGCGTCGTGCGCGCGGCGGCCGCGCAGTACGCGCTCACCGAAGCCGAGAATGTGAGGCTGCTCGCGCTCGTGAACGCCGCGATGGCCGATGCGGGCATTCACGCCTGGCACTACAAATATCTGTACGATCTCTGGCGCCCGGTTGTCGGCATCCGCGAGATCGACGACGATTTCGGACCGTCCGGAAATCCCCGGCCTGCGGCTGCCTCCGCAGTGCGACCCGTTCTGGCTGCCGCTGGGCGCTCCCAACACGAACGCGATCGGCAGGGCGAACTTCACGCCGGGCTTTCCCGCCTACCCTTCCGGGCACGCCACGTTCGGCGCGGCCGCGTTTCACGTTGCGCGGCTGTACCTCGAGAACAATCGACCGGCAGTCAGCGTCGATGCGCTCGCGAGCGGCGGCGGCGACAATATCAGCTTCAGCTACGTCTCCGAGGAGCTCGACGGCATCGCCATGGATGCGAACGGCGCGCTGCGAACTCGCCACAATCGGCGCATGCGGAGCTTCAAGCAGGCGATCGTCGAGAACGCCTTGAGCAGGGTGTATCTCGGCGTGCACTGGCGTTTCGACGGAACGCTCGGCGGCTACAAGAAGAGCGGCGCCATCAGCGCGCGGTTCGACCCCGACGCCGATCTCGAACTCGGCTATCCGACGTCCGGGGACATGATCGGCGGCATTCCCCTCGGCCTCAGCATCGCCGAGGACATATTCGGCAACGGCCTGAAGGAGACTACCGCTCAGTTCCCCTGATGCCGGCTGCGCATGAGTCTACGTCGTCGCCTCTCCTTCGCGAAGGAGAGGCGACGAACGCCTAATGCCTGATCGGAATGATCGCCCCTCGCCGCCCTATTCCATCACTTTGTCGGCGGCGGTGACGAGGCCATGCGTCGGATTGGTGGCGCAATAGGCGCCGAGCTTCGCCGCCTTGTCCTTCAGCTTGGCGAAATCGAGCACCGGCGGGTCGTCCTCGCCGGTGTAGTAGCCGAGCAGCCAGGCGACGACGAAGTCGATCCTGTCCTTGTTGCCCTCGAAGAAGTCCTTGCAGGTGATGGTCGACAGATCGATCACCTGGGCGAAGGCGGGCGGCGCGCCGGTGAGCGCCGCGACAAGCGCGACGGCGCCAAGAATTTTCTTCATGGGCAGACCCCTTTTTGACGCAAGTTCCGATAGCGAACCGGCTTGTTCCGGGTTCGGGCGCAGCCCGAAGCGCGGAGTTTCTGCTCACAGACCGGTGTGGTGGAACGGACGCCGAGTTTCCGCTCGGCCGCCGGAAAGAAGAAGGCATTCGGTCAGGCGCACGGGCGTATTGGCACGTCCGCGGCGCACGGGCAACGCGCTGCAGTGCGATAAAGTCAGGCAGGCTCCCACTCCGGCCGGATCGGTCCGGACACGCCCTCGAATGCGCCCGCTTCCAGTTCGGCGACCAGCAGGCGGGCGGGATCGACCGGACCCGGCATGCGCGCGCGGCCCTTCGGAATGCGCTTGAAGCCCGCCTTCGCGTAATAGGGCTCGTCGCCCACCAGCAGGACCAGGCGGCCGCCTTTCGCCTTGGCCTGCGCGAGCGCCCGCTCGATCAGGGCAAATCCAATTCCGCGCTCGCGGAAGGGCGGCTCGACCGTGAGCGGCCCGAGCAGCAGCGCCGGCGTCTCGCCGATGCGAACCGGCGTGAGCCGCACCGAGCCGACGAGCAGCGTTCCAATCCGCGCCGTGAAGGACAGGTCGAGCCGATGCGGTCCGCCCTCGCGGATGCGATAGGCCGTGCGCGCAAAGCGCCCGGGACCGAAGGTGCGCTCGTGCAGCCGCTCGATCGACGGCGCGTCGCCCGCGTTCTCGGGCAGAATGGTGAGGGAGAGATCGCTCATGGCTGTGGAGAGCGATTAGCATCGCGGTCGCCGCGGGTCCATATCGCTTGTCCGGCTCCCCGCCGGTTTAACCCTGCGGGTCGCCGCCTATATCTCCCCGGTGCAAGGAGCGCGTGCATATGGGCCTGCTGGTCGAAGGCGTCTGGAAGGATCAATGGTACGACACCGCGGCGAGCGGCGGGCGTTTCGTGCGGACCGAATTCGCCGTTCCGGCGCTGGGTCACCCCGGACGGACGGCCGGGTCCCTCCGGCGAGGGCGGGTTTGCCGCCGCGCCCGGCCGCTATCACCTCTATGTCTCGCTCGCCTGCCCATGGGCGCACCGCACGCTGATCTCTGCGCAGGCTGAAAAAGCTCGACGACGCGATCTCCGTCTCCGTGGTCTCGCCGCATATGGGCGCCGCCGGCTGGACCTTCGACGAGGGCGAGGGCTCGACCGGCGATACGCTCTACGGCGCGCGCACGCTCGCCGACATCTACCGCCTCGCCGATCCGCGCTTCACCGGACGCGTGACGGTGCCGGTGCTGTGGGACAAGACAGCGGCGGACGATCGTCAACAACGAGTCGTCCGAGATCATCCGCATGCTGAATTCGGCCTTCGACGCGTTCACGGACGTGACCGCCGACTTCTATCCGCCGGAACTGCGCGAAGCGATCGACGAGATCAATGCGCTGGTCTATCCGAACATCAACAATGGCGTGTATCGCGCGGGCTTCGCCACGACGCAGGCGGCCTATGAGGAGGCCGTTCTGCGCGCTGTTCGACGCGCTCGACTCGATCGAATCGCGGCTCGCCTCGCACAGCGCTATCTGATCGGCGCAGCGCATCACCGAGGCGGACTGGCGGCTGTTCACCACGCTCGTGCGCTTCGACGCGGTCTATGTCGGCCACTTCAAATGCAATCTGCGCCGCATCGCCGACTATCCGAACCTGTCGAATTATCTGCGCGACCTCTACCAGATGCCGGGTTTCGGCGAGACGGTCAATCTCGACCACATCAAGCGCCACTATTACGGCAGCCACCGCCAGATCAACCCGACCGGCATCGTCCCGCTCGGCCCGGCGCTCGATTTCTACGAGCCGCACGACCGCGGGCGGTTCGTGCGGTGAGGCAAGCGCGTGGCTGATGCCCCCTCTCCGCCCAGGGAGCGGGTGGCTCCCGGCGCCGGAATGAGGACGGGTGGACTACAATTGCGAGGGCAGCACCCGGTCCGGCGGACGGTGCCCGTCCATGAAGGTCTGGATGTTGATGATGACCTTCGTGCCCATGTCGACCCGCCCCTCGATGGTCGCGGAGCCGAGATGCGGCAGCATGGTGATCCGGCCGGCGCGCGCGAGGCGCACCAGCTTCGGGTTGATCTCGGGCTCGTGCTCGAACACGTCGAGCCCCGCGCCCGCCAGTTCTCCCGCCTCGATCATCCGCGCCAGCGCGTTCTCGTCGATCACTTCGCCGCGCGCCGTGTTGACGATATAGGCCTCGGGCTGCAGGAGCTTGAGCCGGCGGGCCGAGAGCAGATGATAGGTCGCCGGCGTGTGCGGGCAGTTGACCGAGATGATGTCCATGCGGACGAGCATCTGGTCGAGGCTTTCCCAAAAGGTCGCCTCCAGCGCCTCCTCGATCTTGGGCGCGACGCGGCGGCGGTTATGGTAGTGGATCTGCAGGCCGAAGGCGCGGGCGCGGCGCGCGACCGCCTGGCCGATTCGCCCCATGCCGATGATCCCGAGCCGCTTGCCGGAGATGCGGTGCCCGAGCATCCAGGTCGGCGTCCAGCCTCCCCAGGGCTGCTCGCCCATCATGAGCGCGGCCCCCTCGGCGAGCCGGCGCGGAACGGCGAGAATGAGCGCCATCGTCATGTCGGCGGTGTCCTCGGTGAGGACGCCCGGCGTATTGGTCACGGTGATCCCGCGCTGGAGCGCGGCGGCCACGTCGATATTGTCGACGCCGTTGCCGAAATTGGCGATAAGCTTCAAACGCTCCCCGGCATGGCCGAGGGCATGCGCATCGATGCGGTCGGTGACCGTCGGGACGAGCACGTCTGCGGTGGCCAGCGCCTCGGCGAGATCGGTATTGCTGAGCGGCTTGTCTTCGAGATTGAGGCGGGTGTCGAACAGTTCGCGCATGCGCGTTTCGACAATGTCGGGAAGTTTGCGGGTCACCACAACCAGCGGCTTTTTTCTGTTTGGCATGAATTTGCAAGTCCTTGCCCCATCCGCGCCGCGGCGCCCCGACGGGGGGCGGGCGCGCGGCCCTTTTCAGCCCTCTTTAACCGACATCGCGGACACTGAAAACCCGCGCTCTGAGCGTTCAAGGAGGAGCCGCAATGGTTCTTCTCTACCAGATGGCCGGGATAAAACAATGCACCAAGGCCGGCTGTCATCGTCTTATGCTCGCATGCTCCGAACGGCCGGCTTGACGCGCTGGCGCCGCACTTTTCGCGTGCCTGCGATCCGCGCCGCATGGGCCGCGCTGCGGCTATGCGCGGCGGCCCTGGCGCTTCTTCTTTACGCGGACGGCGCGGCGCGCGCGGCCGGCGGGGAACTCGCGACCGGCGCGCAAAGCGGGCTGCCGGTGCCGCGCTTCGTCAGCCTGAAATCGGATCGCGTCAATGTGCGCGGCGGACCGACCAAGGACCACGACGTCATCTGGGTTTTCACCCGGGCCGGACTGCCGGTGGAGATCACCGCGGAATACGAGAACTGGCGACGCATCCGCGACTGGGAGGGGGCCGAGGGCTGGGTGTACCATTCGCTGCTCTCCGGCCGCCGCTCCGCCTTCGTGGCCAAGCGGAAGGCGAGCGAGGACCTGGTCCCGCTCTACGAGTCCGCCGACCCGGACAGCGCGATCAAGGCAAAGCTGGAGCCTGGCGTGCTCGGCATGGTCAAGCGCTGCAATGGCGGGAAATGCCGGTTCATCGGCGAGCATTTCGACGGCTTCATCGCGCAGGAGCGCCTGTGGGGCGTCTATCCCGACGAACGCATCGACTGACGAGGCAACAGCCACTTCTGCGCCGCGCCTTCGGCGCATCCCGCATAAAAGAGCAGGCCGAATCAGGCGCCCTTCAGCTTGAGCCGCACGACCACATCGATGCGGGATATCTCATAGCCTTCCGGCACCGCGGGCAGCGAATCGGGGCCCGTCTCGACCTTCGGGATATCGACTAGTTCGTTGCGGTCTTCGATGAAGAAGTGATGATGCTCGGTGACATTGGTGTCGAAATAGGTTTTCGCGCCGTCGACCGCCACCTGCCGCAGAAGGCCCACTTCGGTGAACTGGTGCAAGGTGTTGTAGACGGTCGCGAGCGACACCGGAACCCGCGCCCGGCTCGCCTCCTCGTAGAGCATTTCCGCCGTCAGGTGGCGATGGCCTTTGCCGAACAGAATCCAGCCGAGCGCCATGCGCTGCAGGGTCGGCCGCAAGCCGACGCCGCGGAGCATCGTCTTCACATCGTGCCAGGGGCAGCCGTTGAGGTCGGCCGGCGCCAGCGCGCCGAGCCCCCCGTCCGATTGCGGTCCGAGGCCGTTGACAGGCGGGAAAATTGTTCGCATTGGGGGCGGAATCTGACTCCTCGGTTGGCGAGAGCGCAATCTTAACCCCCTTAGCGCCTTCTTGCAACTGCCTCGCAATATTGGCTCTCACGGACGTTGAAGGAATCCGTTGCGGGCTCCGTATGATGGCGTGTTTTCAGCCGCCCATTGCCTGTGTTAGGGAAGCGCCTTAGAGGTTCTCGGCGGAGCGGGACACCGGTTCGCAGCCGACAGAGGATTGGCGCAAGAAACGGCGCCGATCCTGCCGCGCAGGGGCTTGCTCCGGGCAAGCCGACGGAGGGTCACTGGGAAATGCATAATCGTCGGTCGAGTTTCGAGTATGAGGACTTGCTCGCCTGCGGCCGGGGCGAACTCTTCGGCGACGGGCCGCAGCTTCCGCTGCCGCCCATGCTCATGTTCGATCGCATCGCCGAGATCGACGACAAGGGCGGCGAGCACGGCAAGGGGCTGGCGCGGGCCGAGCTCGGGGTGAAACCCGATCTCTGGTTCTTCCCCTGTCATTTCAAGGGCGATCCGGTCATGCCGGGATGCCTCGGCATTGATGCGCTGTGGCAACTGCTCGGCTTTTTTCTCGGCTGGCTCGGGGCCGAGGGAAGGGGCAGAGCGCTCGGCCTTGGTGAGCTCAAGTTCTCCGGGCAGGTTCTTCCGACGGTCAAGAAGGTCGTGTACGGCATCGACATCAAACGCGTCGTGCGCTCGAAGCTTGTGCTCGGCATCGCCGACGGGTGGCTTTCGGCCGACGGATCGATCATCTACCGCGCGTTCGACCTGAAAGTGGGCCTGTTCCGCGAGGCCGCGACGCAGCCTAGTCCGGCCTGACGGGAGCGCCCCAGCCTTGAGACGGTCAGCCGGAAAGATACGGGAAGCAGGGAAATGAGGCGCGTCGTCGTCACGGGAATGGGCATCGTCTCCCCGATCGGCAACAACACCCAGGAAGTGCTGGCGAGTTTGCGCGAGGCGAAATCCGGGATATCGCATGCGAAGACTTATGCCGAGCTCGGCTTTCGCAGCCAGGTGCACGGCGCTCCGACGCTCGATCCCGAGGGTGTGGTCGACCGCCGGGCCATGCGCTTTCTCGGCGGCGGCGCCGCCTGGAACCATGTCGCGATGGAGCAGGCGATCCGCGACGCGGGGCTCGAGCCGAACGAGGTGTCGCACGAGCGCACCGGCATTGTCATGGGGTCGGGCGGCCCCTCGACCCGCACCATTGTCGAGGCCGCCGACATCGCGCGCACCAAGGGGCCGAAGCGGGTCGGCCCGTTCGCGGTGCCGAAGGCGATGTCGTCCACCGCCTCGGCGACGCTTGCGACCTGGTTCAAGATCAGGGGCGTGAACTACTCGATCTCCTCGGCCTGCGCGACCTCCAGCCACTGCATCGGCAACGCCGCCGAGATCATCGGCGCCGGCAAGCAGGACATGATGTTCGCCGGCGGCTGCGAGGAGCTCGACTGGACCCTGTCGGTCCTGTTCGATGCGATGGGAGCGATGTCCGCAAAATTCAACGCCACGCCCGAAAAGGCCTCGCGCGCCTATGACGTCGACCGCGACGGCTTCGTCATCGCCGGCGGCGCCGGGGTGCTGGTCCTGGAGGAGCTTGCTCACGCCAAAGCGCGCGGGGCCCGCATCTACGCCGAACTCGCGGGCTATGGCGCGTCCTCCGACGGCGTCGACATGGTCGCCCCCTCCGGCGAAGGCGCGGCCCGCTGCATGCGCCTTGCCTTGCACGGCGTCGGGCCGAAGATCGACTATATCAATCCGCACGCCACCTCGACGCCGATCGGCGATCTCAAGGAGATCGAGGCGATCCGGGAAGTTTTCGGCGCGGGCGACAAGTGCCCGCCGATCTCGGCGACGAAATCGCTCACCGGCCATTCGCAGGGCGCGACCGGCGTGCACGAGGCGATCTACTCGCTCCTGATGATGAACAACGGTTTCATCTGCGAGAGCGCCAACATCGAGAATCTCGATCCCCTTTTTGCCGACGTGCCCATCGTGCGCGAGCGGCGGGACAATGCGACGCTCGCCTGCGTGCTGTCCAACTCCTTCGGGTTCGGCGGAACCAACGCATCGCTCGTGTTCAAGCACGTCGACGCGTAAGCCGGTCGCGGCCGTGCGCCGTGCAATCGAAAAGGTCGAATCGTGCCATCAACGAGTTGTCCACCGAGGCTGAGGCGCGCCAACGCCATGTCATGCCGATGTTGCAAGGACGACATAAGAGACGACGCTAACCGCGCTGAATCGGCGCGGCGGGGAAACGCAGCGGGTGCGCGACGGCCAGACCCGCGAGGGAGGGCTCAACGCGATGAAGACCGATGGCTACGCGGCGGCCCCCGCCGTGGTCCCGTTTCCCCCGCGCAGGCCGGCCGTCATGCCGTCTGAGCCGCCGGTCGCGCGCAACGGGTTGATGGCGGGCAAGCGCGGCCTCGTCATGGGCGTCGCGAACGATCATTCGATCGCCTGGGGAATTGCCAGGATGCTCTCCGGACAGGGCGCGACGCTCGCCTTCACCTACCAGGGCGAAGCGCTCGGCAAGCGGGTGAAACCGCTCGCCCAGTCGCTCGGATCGGACCTCGTGGTTCCGTGCGACGTCGAGGACCTCGAGTCGGTCGACAAGGTGTTCCACACGCTCGGCGAGGAATGGGGCGGGCTCGACTTCCTCGTCCATGCGATCGCCTTTTCCGACAAGGCCGAGTTGAAGGGACGTTACGCGGACACGACGCGCGAGAACTTCATCCGCACCATGGTGATCTCGTGCTTCTCCTTCACCGAGATCGCCCGCCGCGCGGCGACCTTCATGAGCCATGGCGGCGCCATGGTGACCCTGACCTATGGCGGCGCCACCCGCGTCATGCCGAACTACAATGTGATGGGCGTGGCGAAGGCCGCGCTCGAAGCCTCGGTGCGCTATCTCGCCGCCGATTTCGGCCCGCAGGCGATCCGCGTCAACGCGATCTCGGCGGGGCCGGTGCGCACGCTCGCCGGCGCCGGGATCACCGACGCGCGGCTGATGTTCAACTATCAGCAGCGGCACGCGCCGCTTCGGCGCACCGTGCGCATCGAGGAAATCGGCGGGGCGGCGCTCTATCTGCTGTCCGACCTCTCGACCGGGGTGACCGGCGACATCCATTTCGTCGATTCGGGCTACAACATCATGTCGATGCCGCATCCGGCCGCGCTCAAGACGGTCGACGAGGCGGAGACCGCGGCCGAACAACAGGCCGCCACCAAGGACGCCGCGCAGTAGCGTCGGGGGCGCAAGGTCCCGCAGCATTTGCATCATCGCCGCGCAAGCGGACGATTCAGTCATTCGCTGATATCGGGAAGTGCTGGATGATCCGCTTTCGGGGATCATGACCAGTCGCAAAGAGCGCGAGCATCGCGCAAGCGAAAACGGCCGGAGCTTAGCTCCGGCCGTTTCGATTGATCCGCGGGATTGCCCGCGGCGACTTTGCGAGCGAAGCGAAACCCCTCGCAACGGTTAGACTAGAGCTACAAAAAAATGGGTCGCGCATTGCTCGACCCGAATCCGAACTGCCCCACCCGTCGCGCTTGCGCGCGACTCCCTCCCCCCCGCAAGGGGGAGGGTTCGGTTGTGGCTGCGCTCGAGAGGCCCGCGAAGGAGGACCGTTCAGCCGAGATCAGGCAAGGTCGAAGCGATCGGCGTTCATCACCTTGGTCCAAGCCGCCACGAAGTCACGCACGAACTTCTGCTGCGCATCGTCGGAGCCATAGACTTCGGCAAGGGCGCGGAGCTGGGAGTGCGACCCGAAGATCAGATCGACCCGCGTGCCGGTCCACTTCAGTTCGCCGCTCTTGCGATCGCGTCCCTCGAACACATCCCCGGCATCCGAGGCCGCCTTCCACTGCGTGCCCATGTCGAGCAGGTTGACGAAGAAGTCGTTGGTCAGTTCCCCCGGCCGCTTCGTGAAGACGCCGTGCTTGGACTGCCCGGCATTGGCGCCGAGGACGCGCAGGCCGCCGACGAGAACCGTCATCTCGGGCGCGGTCAGCGTCAGGAGTTGCGCCTTGTCGATGAGCAGTTCCTCCGCCGAGATGGTGTATCGGGTCTTGAGGTAGTTGCGGAACCCGTCTGCAGCCGGTTCGAGGACCGCAAAGGATTCCACGTCGGTCTGCTCCTGCGACGCGTCCGTGCGCCCCGGCGCGAAGGGAACGCTCACCTCGTGCCCGGCTTTCTTCGCCGCCTGCTCGATGGCGGCGCAGCCGCCGAGGACGATCAGGTCGGCAAGCGACACCTTTTTCCCGCCCGACTGCGCATCGTTGAACGCCTTCTGAACGCTTTCGAGAAGTCTTGAGCACCGTCGCGAGCTGGGCCGGCTGGTTGACCTCCCAGTCCTTCTGCGGGCTGAGGCGTATGCGCGCCCCGTTCGCCCCGCCGCGCTTGTCAGAGCCGCGGAAGGTCGCCGCCGAGGCCCAAGCGGTAGAGACCAATTGGGAGATCGAGAGGCCCGAGGCGAGGATCTTGCCCTTGAGCGCAGCAATGTCCTGCGCGTCGATCAGCTTGTGATCGACTGCGGGGACGGGGTCCTGCCACAGCAGTTCCTCGGTGGGAACCTCCGGGCCGAGATAGCGCGAACGCGGGCCCATGTCGCGGTGGGTCAGCTTGAACCACGCGCGGGCGAACGCGTCCGCGAACTGATCGGGGTTCTTGTGGAACCGGCGGGAAATCGGCTCGTAGATCGGGTCCATCCGCATCGCCATGTCCGCGGTGGTCATCATTGTCGGAACCCGCTTCGACGGATCGTTCGCGGCCGGCGCGAGATCCTTGTCGGCCACGTTCTTCGCCTTCCACTGCTGTGCTCCGGCGGGGCTCTTCGTCAGTTCCCACTCGTAGCCGAACAGCATGTCGAAATAGCCATTGTCCCATTTGATCGGATTCGGCGTCCAGGGTCCTTCCAGGCCGCTGCCGATCGCATCGCCGCCTTTGCCGCTGCCAAAGCTGCACTTCCAGCCGAGGCCTTGCTGTTCGAGGCCGGCGGCCTCGGGTTCGGGACCGACCAGCGCCGCATCGCCAGCGCCATGGCATTTGCCGAAAGTGTGACCGCCGGCCGTGAGCGCGACGGTCTCCTCGTCGTTCATGGCCATGCGCGCGAACGTCTCGCGAATGTCGCGGCCGGACGCGACTGGATCCGGGGTGCCGTTCGGCCCTTCCGGGTTCACGTAGATCAGGCCCATCTGCACGGCGGCGAGGGGATTCTCGAGTTGCCGGTCGCCGGCATGGCGCTTGTCGCCCAGCCAGGTCTCCTCGGCGCCCCAGTAGACGTCTTCCTCAGGCTCCCAGACATCCGCGCGCCCGCCGCCAAAGCCGAAGGTCTTGCCGCCCATCGAACTCGATGGCGCAGTTGCCAGCGAGGATCATCAGGTCGGCCCACGAAATCTTGTTCCCGTATTTCTGCTTGATCGGCCACAGGAGCCGGCGCGCCTTGTCGAGGTTCACATTGTCTGGCCAGCTGTTGAGCGGCGCGAAGCGTTGCTGGCCGGCGCCGGCGCCGCCGCGGCCGTCGCCGGTGCGGTAGGTTCCCGCGCTGTGCCACGCCATCCGGATGAAGAGCCCGCCATAGTGGCCGTAATCGGCCGGCCACCAATCCTGCGAGTCCGTCATCAGCGCGTAGAGGTCCTGCTTCAGGGCCTTCAGGTCGAGCGTCTTGAACTCCTCCGCATAGTTGAACGCCTCGCCCATGGGATTGGACAAGGAGGAGTTCTGGTGGAGGATTTTGAGGTTTACCTGGTTCGGCCACCAATCACGGTTGAACCGCATTCCGGCGCTTGTGGCGCCGTGCACCGCCGGGCATGTCGCCTTGCTTTCGTTGAGTTCTTTCAGCTTTGCATCCATGTTTCTCTCCAATCGAGTTCTGTAATTATTCGAGTTCCGTACAGAATGATCATGACGCCTGGGAGGCGTTGCCCGTGAGGTCCCGATCGCCCTCCTCGGGGTAGAATTTCAGCGCGAAGCGCGCACGGCGCGCTCGGCGTCCGCCGCGCCGAGCTGGTCGGCCGCGGCGGAGAGACGCGCACCATCCTATCTTCTTTTGATTAGGTCTAATCGGATTGTTTGTTGAAACCGATCAGGATATCTTATCGCGATGATCACCCTGAAGCAACTGCGGTATTTCTCCGCCTTGGCGCGCTGCCGGCATTTCGGCCGCGCCGCGAGCGAGTGCGCCATCAGCCAGCCCGCCCTCTCGATGCAGATCCGCGAGCTGGAGAAGACGCTCGGCGTCGATCTCGTCGAGCGGCGGCCGGGCGACGTGTCGCTCACGCCGGTCGGCCTCGACTTCGCCAAGCAGGGCGAGCAAGTGCTCGCCGCCGTGCGCGACCTCGGCGATCTCGCGCGCCATTACGGCCGCACGCTGGCGGGCCGGCTGCGGCTCGGCATCATTCCGACGCTCGCGCCTTACGTGCTGCCGAAAATCCTCCCGGAGCTGCAACGCCGCTATCCGGAGCTGCGCGTCGAGCTGCGCGAGACGCAGACCCGATTTCTCCTGGACGAGCTCATGCGCGGCGGGCTCGATCTCCTCTTGCTGGCGCTGCCGGTGGACGAGCCGGAGGTCGACACGATCCCCCTGTTCGACGATTGCTTCGTGCTGGCGGTCAAGGCCGACGACCCGCGTCCGGCGTCCCTGCGGCTGGACGCACAGGCGATCGAACGCGAAACCCTCATCCTGCTGGAGGAAGGGCACTGCCTGCGCGATCAGTCGCTCAGCTATTGCCGCGGCGTGCGGCGCGAGCAGACGATGCGGCTCGGCGCGACGAGCCTTGCGACCGTCATCCAGCTGGTCGCGAACGGCTACGGGGCGACGCTGCTGCCGCAGGTCGCGGCCGAGGTCGAGGCGCGCGACGCGCGGATCAAGCTGCTGCGCTTCGCGCCGCCCGAGCCCGGCCGCAGCATCGGGCTCGCCTTCCGCCGCACCTCGCCGCGCAAGGCGGATTTTTCCGCGCTCGGGGAGCTTATCACGGAGGCGCTGGGCGATCGCGCCGCGCCCGGCCGCCGTCGCGCGCGCCAACATGCAGACGCACGGAACTCAGTAAGGCAGAGGCGCCGAACTCAGTAACGCTTGGAGGCTTTGCGTCGCGTGGCGAGAGCGCAGCGTGACGGCTTCAGCGCAGCGCAATCGCTTGAGCGCAGCGCAATAGCCAGCCATGGCCTGCGTTTCGATTGGCTCTTTAGCGCAATGCAGACGTATCGTGCGGCGCTCATGGCCGTCATTATGAGGTGCGACAGGAGCCGCTCCAGCTCGGTCCTACCTCTGGCGCAGCCGGGCAAGGCCAATCACGTTTCTCAGAATGGCTACTCCGGTCGCCGCGATGGCGGCGGCTGGGGACAAGCCTTCGCGACGTTCGATGACAGACATGCGGGCCAGCTCCCTTCCATGATACTGGTTCGGCCGAAGATCGCCCCGTTTACGTCGCTGCGATCGCAAGGGGTCTTGGACGCCACGTCGGCGCTCCGATCGGTGAACGACCGAATTGCGCCGATCGTGCGCGATCGGCCAACATCGCGGTGGCGCTTCGGCCCGGGTCCGAATTGCGGGCGGGCGCAGCGACTCGACCATGCCGCGATGTTCGCGAATGGAGCACGTTGAAGGATCGATCCATGGCGCCTGCTTTCAGAACTGCCGGCGAAGTGATGCAAACCTCTCCCCTCCAAGCCCCACCGATCGAAGTCGAGCGGGTGGCGATGATCGGATTCACCGTCTCCAACATGGATCGGTCCGTCGCATTCTTCTCGGACGTCTTGGGGTTCGAGAGGGTGGCTGATTTCAACGCGCGTGGGCCGGACTACGATCGATTGACCGGGGTGTTCGGCGCCAGCCTACGGATCGTCCACTTGCGGCTCGGCGAGCAGATCGTCGAACTGACGCGATACCTTTCTCCGCCCGATGGGCGGCCAATTCCCGTTCCATCCCGCAGCAACGACCTGTGGTTCCATCATCTGGCGATCGTCGTCAGCGACATGGAGAAGGCCTTCGGAATTCTCCAGCGCCACGACGTCCGGCAGATTTCGCCAGAGCCCCAGACAATTCCGCCATCGAACGTTCCGGCCGCCGGCATCAAGGCGTTCAAGTTCCGCGATCCCGACAATCACCCCCTCGAACTGATCTGGTTCCCACCCGGAAAGGGGATGGCGCAGTGGCAACAGTCGGGTGACCGGTTGTTTCTCGGCATTGATCACACAACGATCGCCGTCAGCGATACCGAGGCGAGTTTGGCGTTCTACCGGGACCTCCTGGGCATGAAAGTCGTTGGCGGCAGTCGCAATGTCGGCCCGGCCCAGGAATATCTCGACAATGTGCTCGGGGCGACAGTCAGGGTCACTATCGTCTCGCCGCCCGTAGCACTGCCGCGCGTGGAGTTTCTCCAATACGAGGCGCCGTCGAGCGGCCGCCCGATGCCCCCCGACACCGCGGCGGACGACATTTGGCATTGGCAGATTTCGCTGGCGGTGAGCGACGTGGAGGCCGCGGCCAAACACTTGCGCGTCGCCGGCGTTCGCCTTGTTTCGCCCGATGTGGTCGCCATTAAACACCCGTCACTCGGCTTTTCCAAAGCGATCATCATATTGGACCCGGACGGGCACGCGATACGTCTGGTCGAAATTTGAGGGAGGGGGACGGCGCGCTCTCGCCGCGAAAACCGAGCGATCTGCGCGCGCCGCATATCAAGCTGCTGCGCTTCGCGCCGCCCGAGCCCGGCCGCCGCATCGGGCTCGCCTTCCGCCGCACCTCGCCGCGCAAGGCGGACTTTTCCGGGCTCGGGGAGCTCATCACGGAGGCGCTCGGCGTCGCGCCGCGCCCGGCCGCCCTCGCGCGCGCCAACATGCAGACGCGCAGAACTCAGTAAGGCAGAGGCGCAGAACTCAGTAAGGCAGAGGCGCGGAACTCAGTAACGCAGACGCGCAGAACTCGGTAACGCAGACGCGCAGAACTCAGTAAAACGTCGACGCCTTGCGCCGCGTGGCGAGAGCGCGGCGTGGGCGGCGGCTTCAGCGCAGCGCAAAGACTTGAGCGCAATGCAATAGCCCGCCATGGCCTACGCTCGCTTGGCTTTATAGCGCAATGCAGCCGTATCGTGCGGAATGACCCGGTGTGCAGATGTCAGCTTTGTGCCAGGGGCGGACCTGATACAAGGTGACACTCCGATTCCCGGTAGCAGTATTCATTGAAGTCGATTAACCTTCCTAGGCAAGCGGGAGCCTTGCAACGCGAGTTCAGTCATATGCCGATCTTTATTAGTTACAGTCGAAGTGACGTCGCCTTTGTTGACTGGCTCGCACGTGCGCTCGTAGCGCAGACATAATATTTGGCTGGATCGTTGGGAGCTTAACATTGGAGATTCTCTAATCGCACGAATCCAAAACGCGCTCACGGAGTCCGATGCAATTTTGATTGTCCTTTCAAACAACTCAGTGACGTCGGAGTGACCTGCCCCCTGGTTTTCGGTCCAGGGATTATTTGAGAATCTGCCCTCCGAATTGGAGTGGCACATGCGCAAGAGCAGGTTCACGGAAGAGCAGATGGTGGCGATCGTTCGGGAAGCGGATCGCGATCCGGTCGAGGTGGTCGCCAAGCGGCATAAGATCACTGGACAGACGATTTACGCCTGGAAGAAGAAGTTCGGGGCTTTCGACGCCAACGAGGTGCGCCGGCTGAAGCAGCTCGAGCAGGAGAATGCGCGGCTTAAGAAGCTCGTTGCCGAGCGTGACCTCGAGATCGAGGTGATGAAGGAGATCGCCGCAAAAAAATGGTGAGCGTCGCGGCCCGCCGCGGTGGCGTTGCGTTTGCCGAGAGTCGTGGTCTCTCGCAACGGCGGGCAACGGCGCTTCTCGCGACAGCGCGCAGTTCACTGAAGTACGAAAGCAAGAAGGCGGCCGCTGATGCGGCCGTGATCGGGCGCATGAAAGAGCTGAGCGCGAAGTATCCGCGCTTCGGCTACCGGCGCATCCAGGTCTATCTTGAACGCGCCGGCTTCGTGATGAACGCCAAGCGGATGCACCGGCTGTGGCGGACGGCGAAGCTGCAACTGCCGAAGAAGCGACCGAGGAAGCGTGTGCGCGGGACGGCGCGCGAGGTGCCGGAAAGCCCGATCACATCGAACGAAGTGTGGTCCTATGACTTCGTGTTCGACCACGCGGCGAACGGCCAGCAGATCAAATGCCTAACGGTCGTCGACGAGGGTACGAGCGAGGGCCTGGCGATCGATGTTGCCGGATCGATCCGATCACGACGTGTCATCGAGGTGCTGTCGCGCCTCATCTCGGAGCGCGGGGCCCCGAAGGTTCTGCGCTCCGACAACGGGCCGGAGTTCGTATCGCACGCCTTGCTGAAATGGATCGCCGACGCTGGCATAGAGAGCGCGCTGATCGAGCCGGGCAAGCCCTGGCAGAACGGCACGTGCGAGAGCTTCAACGGCAAGTTCCGCGACGAGTGCTTGAGCATCGAGTGGTTCCGCAGTCGAGAGGAGGCGCGCGTGCTGATCGAGCAATGGCGACGGCACTATAACGAGGATCGTCCGCATTCCGCGCTCGGCAATCTCACGCCGGCGGACTACGCAGCGAAACTGGCGGCGGGCGAGATCGCCCCTCGCCAACGCCGGAGCACGCGGTCCGCAACGGGCCGGTCTGCTGCGATATCTGAGGTCTCCGCAGCCCGGCCCGTTGCTCCGTCGCAGGTGATGTTGCAGAGTGCCTGAACCGGCGCCCACGTCGGGCCCGGATCACCGGGCAGAGTCAGATAACCGGTGGTCCGAAGAACGGGGGCAGGTCAGTTCGCTGGCGAATCGTGGCTAGTGGAAATTTCAAGCCGAAGGATGGGTATTGATACCGGAAAGGACACATTGGTTCATGTTGATCAACTTTTAGAGCGCGCTCTGGCGCAAATGATGGCAAAGGCAAAGAAGCCGCCGTCAGAGGCAAAAACGGGTTCGTAAACCGACGGCCTTACCGAGTTAGACGGGTCCGCTCAGGGTCACAAGCGGACCAAGGCTGGAACCCCCCTCTCTGGGAAATGGTTCGTCGCTCGCCGGGCGCCGGCCACGCGCACGACCCCGCTCGCCGCGCTCCGGCCTACTCCGTCGACCGCGGCCCGAGGCCCCACGCGACCTTCCGGTTCGAGTGATCCCCTCAGCATTTCGGAAAATCACGCACGGGACCGGGACGATTGCGGGCGGATGTTGCCGGGAAGCCACCAATTATGATCGCAGCATAGAATGACTTCAGGCGAGATCGGCGTTGCCGGGTTCAATTGGAAATTCTGTTTGGCGCACGAGCGATTTCCGACGCTGCCCCACTTTCACGGATGATTTTCTGGATTCGCCGTTCGCTCTCGACGAACGCGCGCGCTGCGTCGCTGCCGAACATTTCGTGTGTTTCGACCTCCTCGTCAGTGACAGGCGCAATCGCGAGATCAGTGTATTCATATCGTTTTGGATTGTACTTGATGCGCAGATAGATCGATCGCAGCCGCAGGTAGATCGCGGCCCAGCCGATGGTCTTGTAAACTAACTCGGCGAAATATTTCGGGTAGAACAGCCAGATTGGTTCGAGCGGCATACTCGTCCGACGGTCCCGACGGGACTTGAGCCGCAGCAGGCCACTCTCGACCGGGTGACAGTTTTCAAGCTCAAAGGAAGCTTTGAACCACGTCAATACGAACAGCACATTCCCGAAAGCTCGAAGCGCAGCAGCGCGCCGCATCACTCGTTCGCAATGTTCGAAAGAATAATAGCGCGTCCAGGACTCGCGATAAGCGTAAGCCCACTCTTCCTTGGACATGCGTGGGTGCGCGCAGGTGATGTGATGGAGGTCGTATTTGTTGAGGTCCGGGTCCATCCACGCGCCCGCTCGGAAGAGCTTTTGGTGGTCTTCCGATCCCGGCAGTGGGGTCAAATAGTGGATTTCAAGAACATCAATGGGCAATTCCCTTTTTATGATGTCGAGGTCGTTCAGGATCGATTCGGCCGTATCAAGCGGAAACCCGGCAATGTAGCCCGCGTAGACAAGGATGCCCGCCTTCTGCCACTCCAGGAGCATCTTGCGATATTCGGTGATTTTGTTCTGCTTCTTTTTCGCGGCCAGCAGATTGGCCGGATTGATGTTCTCCAATCCGATATAGACCTTCTTCACTCCGGCCCGCCGGCATTTCGTAATGAAGTCCGGCAGTTTGTGGCACATCGTGTCCACCTGGATGATGAGACTGAGGTGCATCTTCTCGACTTCGCGCAGATAGATCAGGCGATCGAGAATGACTTCCCAGTCTTTGTTGCGTGCAAAATTGTCATCGGTGATGAAAAACCGAAACACTCCTTGGGCCATGTTGGTTCGAACGATCTCTTCGATATCGTCCGGAGTGCGACGCCGCGATCGGCGCCCCTGCACGTTGATGATGGTGCAGAACGAGCATTGGTACGGGCAGCCTCTCCCAGCGTCGAAGCTGGTCGTGGCGCCCCCAGTGCGTTTCAGGCGTTCGCGCTTGAGTATCGGAAGCGGCGCACCATCGATGCCCGGCAAGTCGTTCATGTAATTGTACAGCGGTTTTAAATGGCCCGAATGAGCGTTGCTCAAGACCTCTTCAAGGCGGCCCTCCGCTTCGCCCGCGAAGATCGCGACGCCCATGGCCTGGGCCTCGCGTAGCGATGGGTCGTCGCCTTCGATCATCGAGATTACCCCGGACACATGAAAGCCACCAATGGCGACCTGAACCCCATTCGCGCGCAGCGGACGTGCGATGTCGAGCGCGCGCGGCATCTGGTTCGATTGAACGCCAACCAGCATTACGATGCCGGCGTCGGCCGCCATAATGAGCGCCGCAATGCGCTCAGGCCGTATCCGCGTATTGGCTTCGTCGAGGGCGTGGATTTCTATATCGACGGTTTCACCGAGCACATTGCGCGCAGCACAGTCCTCGGCAATGCCGTAAAGAGAGGCGAGGGAATTCGAGGGAATCGCCGAGCGGAACCAGCGGATCGGATAACCGTCGTCGCAGTAATGAGTCGGCTTCACGAGCACGAGGCAGAACCGTTTCGAGGCAACGGACGGTGACCCAGTCGGCATGACGAGCGCTCCGCTGTTTGAAGGAAACGCGGACTTTATCATCTTTCCGCGCAAGTCCCTCAATCAGATCATGTGAAACCAGATGGTTCCGCCCTACCGGCCGGTAGGGCGGCCGGTCCACTGACCCTGTCAGCGCTCTGACGCTCGCCGCGCGCCGCGCTCCAGCCTGCTCCGTCAAACTGCGGCTCGGTGGCCACGCGACCTCCCGGTTCGAGTGATCCCCTCAGCATTTCGGAAAATCACCCACGGGACCGGGACGATTGCGGGCGGATGTTGCCGGGAAACCACCAATTATGATCGCAGCATAGAATAATTTCAGGCGAGATCGGCGTTGCCCGATTGCGAGGCGCTCATGATCCGCCTGTTGCACCGGTGCACGGAGCGACGCCCGCCGGGCGGCGAGACAGCGCGCCGCCGCAGCGCCCGCGCACCGGGGCAGCCGGTTCGTCCGCCCGCGCCCGACCGGTTGTTGTCCCGCACGCCGGGCGAGCGGTTCGCCGCGGGGGCCGCCCGCGCGCTGCGCCTTGCGATCATCGCGACGCCGCTTGCGCTCGTGTCGCACGGCGCGTGGGCGGACGAAGGCGGGTCGAGTTTCTGGACGCCCGGCGCGTATGCGAGCCTTGCTGCAACGCCTACGCAGCCGGGGTTCTCGCTGACGTCGGTTTACTACCACCCTTCTGTGTCGGCCGGCGCCGAGGTCGTGCGCGCCGAGAGAATCCGGATCGGACGGCGTTCCGGCGTTCTTTTTTCCGACACGAGCGGACGCTCCGATACGACCAAAGACCTCGCGATGGTCACGCCCGCCTATACGTTCGCCACGCCCGTTTTCGGCGCGCAGGCGAACATCAATCTTACGGCCGTTTATGGCCGGAACAGCACATCCCAGTATGAGCGCATCATCGACGCGCTGCTGCTTGGACGCGCCGTATTCACCAGCACCGCGTTCGACACGATCAGCGATACCGTGACCGGTTTCGGGGATCTGGCGCCGCAGGCCTCGCTGCGATGGACCGCCGGCGTCCACAACGTCATGACTTACGCGACGGGCAATATTCCGGTCGGCGCCTACAACCCGGCCCGGCTTGTCGAATATCGGCATCGGGCACAGCGCATTGGACGGCGGGGTCGGCTACACCTATCTCGATCAGGCGGGGCGCGAGTTCTCGGCGGTCGCCGGATTGACCTACAACTTCATCAATCCCTACACGCAGTATCAAAACGGCGTCGACTTTCATCTCGATTGGGCGGCGTCGCAGTTCTTGTCCAAGCAGCTGCAGATCGGCCTGGTCGGTTACCTTTATGATCAGCTTACCTGCGATAGCGGATCCGGAAACCAGGTCGGCTGTTTTCAGTCCCGCGTGGCGAGCATAGGCGCGCAACTCGGCTACACCATCCCGATGGGCGACCTCGACGCCAATGTGAACGTCAGAGGCTACAAGGAGTTCGACGCGGCGAACCGCCCCGAGGGTTGGAACCTGTGGCTGACCTTCGCAATCTCGCCCGCGGCTCCGCCGTCGACAACCGCCGTGACGCGGCGCGCGCGGCAGATGGGCCATTAATCCCAAGCAAGTCTAGCGTTGCGGCGCTTCAAAAGTGCACATTGAATCTGTGCACTCGATCGGCGTGGACCCGATGCTCTGCTGATCCGTCATCGCCCGGAAGGAGGTCGGCGAGCGAAGCTGCCGGGAGGGGTAAACTTCACGCGCCTCCAGCTTCTGGACGCTCCCGCTTTCGGGGCGGGAGCACGAACGCACTGCGGGTGAGAACGATCCAAGCGTGAGAATCATCACGCTTTGCGTGGGCAAAGGCGCACAGCGCAGCGTCCCCTACTCGGTCGCGCTGCGGCGCGCGCTCGTCAGCAGCGAAACCTCGGCGCCGAGGCGGGGAGCGACGATCATGCGGGTGACCTCGCCGCGCAGAAAGGCCTGCAGGAATTTGTTGTAGTCCTTGAACGACACGCATCCGAACGACTGGCCGGTCGGGCCCAGCATGTAGGTATGCGCGAGTATCCCGTCGCGGCCATACATGGTGCTGCCGGGGACAGGATTGAGGCGGATGGCGCGCACGCCGTGGAACAGGCTCTCGCGCATGCGAAGATCATAGACATTCGGCGGCGTCGGCCCGCGGTTCTTCTTGTTGACGGATTGCGGATCGTCACGGTGCTTGCCGAGGCCCGAATGCGCCTCCAGCCGCGTCCCGTCGGGCATGTAAACCGTACGCGCGGAAATGTCGTAGACGGCGGTGCGGCTGTCGAGGTCGCGCAGCCAGATCGAGCCGTCGCGCGGCCGTTCCGGAAGTGTCGGTTTCGGCGCGATCGAGGCGGTCACCAGCGGATCGATCAGCTTTGCCGGGGGCGGCGCAGCGCTGACAGCGATGCGCGTGATCGTCTGCGCCGCTTGGGCGCGCGCAGCCTGCGCCGGACGTGGCGCCGGCGACGGCAGGGGCATGAACTCCGCGCGCGCGAAAGTCCCGCTTGGCACGATCGGCGCGACGCTTGCGAGGACATAGGTCGCCGGGGCCGCCATGTCGGCCGGCTCGGCTTTGCTCGCCGCATCGACGGCATCGGCGGGCGCGATGAAATGGGCCGCGCTCGCGCGATCCACCAGCGCGAAGCGTATGCGGCGCGGGCCGCTCAGGGCGATCGTCTCGAGCACGGTCGGCGCTCGCGCGCCAGGATGCGGCTCGATCGAAAAAACGCCGGCGACGATCCAGGCCGCAGCCGACGTGACAAAGGCGGCCATCGCGCCTGCGGCGGTCGCAGTCCCGAGGCAGATGGCGGCCCCGCGAACGGCGACCCTGCGACACTCGCCGAAAGAATAGACCAGGCTGCGGAAAGGCGTGAACTCAGGGAATTGCACGACCGCACGCGTCATGACCCAACACTTGCTTGCACTGAGGCCGCGACCCGTCGCGCACGACGGATCGCTTCGACCGGTCCTGATCCGTCCGCAAGGACGGCGTGTCGGCTTCACGGCCTGACCTGCCGTTCGGCGCTGGGTCACAATGCGGGGATTACGGTTAAGCGAGCCTAAACAGGCGATCGCGCGGACCTAATTCTCTGGGCGCTCGCGGTGTTTCGAGCGCGGGCGCGGCGGCCTAAATCGAGGCTTCGCCGATCAGAACTGCACGCGCGCCTCGATCGAGCCGAACAGGTCGCCATTGCCCGGCTGCCCGGAAAATTCCTGGGTGCGCTTGGTGACGGTGAAGGCGAGCCGGCTGCCGTACTGGGTGAATATCTCCGCGCCCGCGACCAGGTCGGCGACGAAAACCTGATGGTTGACCGACGGACTGGAGGTGAAGGTGTTCCCGTCGAGGAAGACATTGTAGGCGACCGCGCGCCCCTCGGCCCCGGCGAACAAGGAAAATCCCCAGGCCGGCCCCTGCGGATCTGGCGCGAAGAACGATGCGCCGGACGGCGCGGGCCGCACCCGCGTCGGACCCCAGGTGGACGACAGCGAACGGCCCCACCGCAACAGCGCGCCGGCCGACGCATAGGTGTAGACATTGCCTGCGGTCACGCCGAGCGAGGGGACGATGTCGGCGCCGAACCCGTCGCCGTAATCGACGCCGAGCTTCCAGCGGCGCTCCCAGGCGCCGAGAAAGGCCGGCTCGTCCTTCAACTGGTAGCTCCAGCCCTGTGGGCAGGACTGGCCGAGCGCCGAATGGAAGCTGCACTGAACGGCTTTTCCGCCCGGCGCTCGGTCCGACCACGCCGCCCAGGAACTCGAACGAATCGAGCTGCACGCGCGCGGTCTCCACCGCGAGCGAGCCGCCGGTATACAGCCAGCCGGCATAGGGACGGTCGTTGGGGTTCGGCGGGACGAGCTTGAGGTCTTGCGGCGTGAAGATGCTCTGGCCGACGATCCATTCGAACTGGCGGCGCACCGGGCCGGCCGGCGCGCCGAGCGTGACCACCAGCCCGCCGACGAGATCGAACGGCGCATCGACGAAGGATTTGTTGAAGAAGTCGTTGAACGCCAACGAGGCGCGGAAGCCTTGCGTGTAGCCATAGTCGCGCTCGGAGGCGAGCGCGTCGTTCTCCTCGACGAGGACGAGCGCAGGCTGCGCGCGCGTCTCGGCCGTGACGGCCGCGAGCGCCAGCGCCGCAACAACAATGGTCCGCGCCAATCGCAAGAACGATCTCCCCCGCTGGTTCCGCCAGCATTCCCATTACAGCTTCGAGGATTCCGCATGGCGGCGGAAGCGTAACCACCACAATCGGCGCGGAAACGGCGCGCGCGTTGCCGAAATGCAACGCCGCGATCGTCCGTTGCGAAATTCGTGCGCGCGCGTCACGGGCGCGGCGCGGCAGAGCGGGCGCTGCAGAACCGGGACCTCCGACCGGCATCCCTCCCCTCAGCGATGTCCGCTTCAGCGATGTCCGCTGACGCGCCCGGAGAGGTCGTGGATGCTGCGGCCGCTCACCGGACAGCGGATTGTTCGGGTCCCAGGCATAGGACAGCGTCTCGAAGCGCAGCGCGCGGGCGTCGACCATCAGGAGGCGGCCGACCAGCCCTTCGCCGAAGCCGACGATTTCGCGGATCGCTTCGAGCGCCATCAGCGAGCCGATCACGCCGGTGAAGGCGCCGAGAATGCCCGCCTCGGCGCAAGCGGGAAGCGCGCCTTCCGGCGGAGGTTCGGGAAACAGGCAGCGATAGGTCGGGTTCGGCCGCCCGCCGGCCTCCCGCTCATGCGCGCGGATCGTCGTCAGCGTGCCGTCGAAAATGCCGACCGCGCCGGCGACGAGCGGCTTCTTCGCGAAAAAGCAGGCGTCGGATACGAGATAGCGCGTGGCGAAATTGTCCGAACCGTCGGCGACGAGATCGTAGCGCGCGATCAGGGCGATGCGCGTTGTCGGCGGAAAGCCGCACCGGATGCGTCTCGACCGCGACATGCGGATTGAGCCGCGCGATCGCGTCCGCTGCGCTCTCGACCTTGGGCCGGCCGAGATCGGGGGTCGCGTGGATCACCTGGCGCTGCAGGTTCGACAGCGACACGACGTCGTCGTCGACGATGCCGAGCGTGCCGACGCCGGCCGCCGCGAGGTAGAGCAGCGCCGGCGCGCCGAGCCCGCCCGCTCCCACCACGAGGACGCGGGCGCGCTTGAGCGCGGCCTGTCCGGGCCCGCCCACGTCGTGCAGGACGATGTGGCGGGCATAGCGTTCGAGTTCGTCGGCGCTCAGCATGGTCGATCTGGCCCAGGGGGCGGCGGTTCGGCTAAGGTCCGCCCCTTGTACTTAACACGCATGGAGACCGGCATGAGATTTCGCGGCGCCGCGCTTGTCTTGTTCGTCGGCTCGTTGGCGATGTCGGCCGAGGCCTATGCGCAGCCGGTCGCGCCTGCCCCTGCCCGGCCGCAGGGCGCGGGCGGAACCGCCCGTCCGCCCGCGCGGCCCGCGGCCGGCTCGCCCGCCGCCGTCTACGCCGCCATGCCGGAGGCCGAACGCATCGCGATCCAGTTCGATCTCATCTGGACCGGCGACTACAACGGAATGGCCAATGGCGACTTCGGCGAGAGCTCGGTCGCGGCGGTCAAGACGTTTCAGAAGAACCATGCCGGCAAGGAGACCGGCATCCTCAATACGGACGAGCGGCTGCGGCTCGCGCAGGCGGCGCGAGCCGCCCAGCAGCGGGTCGGCTGGCAGATGATCGAGGACCGGACCACCGGCGTCCAGCTCGGCGTGCCGACGAAGCTCGTCCCGCAACAGCGTCCGGCGGGCGCCGGAGCGCGCTGGCAGACCGGCCGCGGCGAAATCCAGGTCGAGACCTTCCGCATGGCGGGCCCGGAGGTGACGCTTGCGCGCGCCTTCGAGCAGCAGAAAAAGGAGCCGCCCCAGCGCAAGGTCGAATACAGCGTGCTGCGCGGCGACTTCTTCGTCCTGTCCGGCTTGCAGGGGCTGAAGAAATTCTATGTCCGCGCGCATGCAAGGGACCACGAGGTGCGCGGCGTGACCGTGCTCTACGACCAGGCGACGGAAGGAATCATGGACCCGGTCGCCGTCGCCATGTCGAATGCGTTCGACCCGTTCCCGACGAGCCTCGCCGGCGGCGGCGCGCCGAGACGCAAGGTCGAGTACGCGAGCGGGGCCGTGGTGAGCGCAAGCGGCGATATCGTGACCGATGCCCGCGCGGTCGCCGACTGCCAGTTCATCGTCGTCCCCGGCCGCGGCCGCGCCGACAAGCTCGCCGAGCAGGATGGGCTCGCCCTGCTGCACATTTACGGCGCGCGCGATCTCGCGCCGCTTGCGCTCGGCAATGACGCCGCCCAGCGCGGCGAGGTCGTGCTGGCGGGGGTGGCCGACCCGCAGGCGCAAGGCGGACGCGGCGCGGTGTCGACCGCGCGGGCCGAGCTGACGCCGGGCGCGGACGGCGTCGCGGTTGCGCCGGTCCCGGGCTCAGGGTTTGCCGGCGCCGCCGCGCTCGATCCGGAGGGACGCCTGGTCGGTCTCCTCGCAGCGCGCCCGCAGATGGTGGCGGGCCCCGCCTCTGCGGGGACCGGCGCGGCCACGCTGCTCCCGGTCGCGGCGATCAAGGCGCTGCTCGCCAGGCAAGGCGTCGCGGCAGCCTGGGGACGCCCGAGCCTGGAGGCGGCGAAAGCCGGCGTCGTCCGCGTGATCTGCGTGCGGGAGTGAGGGCGAGCAGCCGACCTCGTGCGCTCGACTGCCAGTCGGGCGGAGCCGCGCTTGTGTGAGCGGTCGACGCGAGAGGCGAAGCGCGCCGAGGCCCGATTTTGTCTGCCCAATATACGGCTCGCAACATGACCGTATCGAGAGTAAAAATGACTGGTTGGGTCTGCTCCTGGTCGGTGCAGAATCCAAGTCAGCAACTTGATCGGTATGGCGCCTATGGCTCGCTTCATCATCGCGGCGATCATATGGGCGGCGGCGGGCAGCGCGCAGGCGCAGCAGGTCGGCAGTGCTGAGCAGGGCCTCCAGCTGGCGCATGAGGCATGCGCCGAATGCCATCTCGTGGAAAAAACGGCGGGCTACTCGACCAATGCTGATGCGCCTACCTTTGAGGCCATTGCCAAGACACCGGGAATGACGAGCACTGCCCTGACCGTAGCGCTACAGACGTCGCATCGCACTATGCCGAACCTTGTGATCAAGGGTGACGACGCCATGAATATCATCGCTTACATCCTGAGCCTGAAAGAAAGCGACTGACGCGCGGGCGCCTGGAGCGTGCGAATAGCGCAGGTCCGAAGCTGATCAGTTCGCGTGCCCCGGGAACACGGCGCTCCCGGCGGGCGACGGCATTCGGATCACCCTCGGGTCTTCGCGCGCCCGATTGCCTCGACACTCCAGTTCACCGCGGACGTCCCGAGGTGAGCAATTCTGAGCAGTTTCCGCCTCTCCATTGGCGTAGCTTCTATACGGGGAGAGCGCTCGCGAGGCGGCCAATGATTACGAAGGCATACTTGCTCGCGGTTGCGATGGTGCTGGTTGCTTTAACGGCCCCGAGGAGCGCAGCCGATACAGAATCGGATGAGTGCGGCCTTGCATCGATCTATTCGTCCGTAAGCGAACAGACCGCGAGCGGAGAAGACACTCTCCCCGCAGATTTCACCGCCGCGCATCGGTCGCTTCCATTCGGAACGCTGGTTACCATCGACAATCGGGAAAACGGGCGATCAGCGATGGTGCGCATCACCGATCGTGGCCCTTTTGTCGACGGAAGAATAATTGACGTATCACACATTACCGCACGCCGCCTCGGCTTTTCCGGTTTGACGCAGGTCTGTCTCAACATCCTGCCGATCGCGGAAAGTTCGCAGTAGGCGCGCTGTTGCATCAGCTGCGCAGCCCTTTCGTCGGCGGAAGAATAATTGATGTATCACGGGTTGCCGCACGCAAACTGTGCCTTTCCGGGCTCGACGCAGGTCCTGTCTCAATATCCCATCGACCTCCGAAAAATCGATCGTTGAGGTGGATGCGCTGTCGACGGCGGCCGCAGTCCGATCTTCAGACGACCGTGCCGAAAACTTTCCCGATGCCGGCCGTCAGAGCCATCGCCAAAGCGCCCCAGAATGTCACTCGGGCCGTGGCGCGCAAAACGTTTGCGCCGCCCGCTCTTGCCCCGACCGCGCCCAAGAGAGCGAGAAAGCCCAAAGACGCCGCGGACACAACGGGGACAAGCGCGCTGGCGGGCGATACGACGACCATGAGCAAGGGCATCGCCGCGCCTACCGAAAACATCACCGCCGAGGTCAGTGCGGCTTGCACGGGGCGGGCGGTCGTGATCTCCGACATCCCAAGCTCATCGCGCGCATGGGCGGCCAAAGCGTCTTTCGCCATCAGCTGCCCGGCGACCTGCCGCGCAAGCGGCGGGGCGACGCCACGCTTGACGTAGATTTCGGCAAGCTCATCGAGCTCATACTCAGCATTCTCGCGCAGCTCTTCGCCTTCGCGCGTGAGATCAGCCTGCTCGGTGTCGGATTGCGAACTGACGGACACATACTCGCCCGCGGCCATGGACATGGCGCCCGCCACCAAGCCCGCGACGCCCGCGATCAAGACTTCGTTTTGCGTCGCGGCCGATGCGGCGACCCCGACGATCAGGCTTGCGGTCGAGATGATGCCGTCATTGGCCCCGAGCACCGCCGCTCTCAACCACCCGGTGCGGCCGACGAGGTGGGTTTCCCGATGCGCGCGAAGACGGCTCATGTCTTTCTCTTGGTCACGCCGGAGTCAGGAGCGCAAATGCGCTCACGCCGACGGCTCACGGATCGAGAGACTTGATCCAGTCGTCAACCTGCCGGTTTGCCTCCTCCTTGGTGATGCCGTACCGCTCCTGGATCTTGCCCACGAGTTCGTCGCGCCGTCCCTTCGCGACTTCAAGATCGTCGTCGGTGAGCTTACCCCATTGCTGGCGAGCCTTGCCGGTGAATTGTTTCCAACTGCCGGCGATCTGATCCCAGTTGAGCGCGACGCGGACGGGCGCTTCAGCGCGCAGCGGCGCGGGTCCGGTCTGCAGCCCTTCGCTGGTGGCTGCGAGCGCCGGCCCGGTCGCCAGGGCCAACACAGCGACTGGGAAAAGCATCTTCCGTATCATGGGGATTCTCCGAATGTTGTCCAGCGGGCTAGGGCCTTGACTTTCTTCCGGCACGCAGCGCTCGATTCCAGCGCCGCCGCGGCCCGATCCTTATCCAAATTTCATCTTCCAACATCTGCCAAACCCGATGCGCGAACTACCTCGGCCGTCCAAGATTTCGGCGTTTACAGCCGGAACCGAGCATCCTTGCATGCCGGTGCGCCACCGCGACGGCGTCAGGCGCAGGGCGAGCGGGTTGGCCGCGCCGCTACTTGAGCTCCTCGGTCCACCGATCGATTTCGCGCTCGGCCGCATCCTTGGCGTGGCCGTAACGTTTCTGAAGCAGGCCGAGCAGTTCGTCGCGCTTGCCTTTGACGGCCTCAAGATCGTCGTCCGTCAGCTTGCCCCACTGCGACCTGACCTTGCCTTTGAGCTGCTTCCAGTTTCCTTCGACTTCATCCCAGTTCATTGATCCGCTCCTGTTTTCTGGTCGAATCACATCGACGCCTACGCGCACCGTTTCCGCCCCGGGCGTCGGCGACGCGACGCAGACGCACCGGCGCCGAACTCGCAAACCGACGGTCCTCACGGTGCAGAATGCCGCTGTGCTCGACATTCCGCCTGTCAGATCAAAGCCGACCCGTGAGAAGCAGGACCACGAGGATGATCAGGATGACGCCGAGCACGCCGATGCCGCCGTGACCGAAGCCATAGCCGTAGCCGCCGAACCGGCCGCTGAAACCACCGAGCAAGAAGATCACAAGGACGATGATGAGTATGAGTCCGAGCGACATGATCTCTCTCCGTTGCAGCGCGCCTAACCCCACCTCCTGAGGCGAACATTCGCCTGACAGCGAGAAGGGGGACCGCCTGCTACGGATCGGTAGGCAAGCATATCGCCCTAACTTTCCATTGAGCGGCGTCAAAAAATACATCTGAAAATCCCGCATTCCCGAAGCCGCGTCTGGAGCTTCGCGGCGAGCGGTGCGGAAGCGCCGCGCAAGAAAGCCGGATCCTGCGCGTGTTGCGGGCGACGTTCTAATCCGGCGCAGCCGTCTTTGTTCGAATCGTGGACACGTCGTCTTTGATCCCAGCCATTATACTACCGGGGTTGTCGATTGTTCGGGACAATCGGTCTGATCCAGCGCGAGGAGGAGGGACGCCACGCGGTTCGCCGACGAGGCCCACTCCGCAAGCCGCCCATAGCTGTCCGTGACCCAATTGAACGCGCCCTGCACCATGGCGAAGGCTGCCGCCGCCTGGACGACTTCACCGAGGGACATCGTCCCGGCGAGATATTTCGGCGTGCAAAGAAGCAAGCCGATAACCGGCGTCAGCAGCGAGTTCGTGTGCGAAACCAGCGTCATCCGCATGAGCTGCCAACATAACGCCAGCCACCGCGCAATCACCTCCTCCAAGGCCGCGCCGATGGCGCGGCGGCCGTCTTTCCTACCATCCGGCAACGCGGCGCCTTCGCCGCTCTCGCGCAAATGCGTTCCTATTGCCCTCAGCTCGGCTTCAGCGCGTTTGTTTTGTTCGAACACGCGGGTCAGATGACGGCCGATGATCATCATCGCAGCCGTCAGCAATATGGAATACACGACAACCGCGATCACGAGATAGCCGGGAATGGCGAGAGTGAGACCGAAGGCGTCGATGACGAGGTCGCCTCCGACACTCCAGAGGACGCCAATGAAAATGATTGCCGTGAGGAACGACGAGAGCAATCCAAGCACCAGGTCGATGGGCAGGTCGGTCGCCACCCGTGCGTCTTCGGCGATCCGATACTCCGGAGCCTGATGGTCTCCCAACATGAATCTGAGCCGGCGGTAGCGGCCGTTCTCCAACCAATAGTCATACAGGTGGTTGCTCAGCCACTCGCGCCATTTGCGCTGCATGGTCATGCGGCCCCAAACCGAGACGATCGCAAGCCCAAGGCTGGCGGCGGCAAGCGGCGCGAACCGCAGGGCCTGCGCCCAGAGCTCGGTTCCATTCTTCCGCTCGAGCGCATCGAAGAAGTCGCGATTCCAGAAATTCAGCCCATATTGGGTGAGCAACTGCAGGAGCACAATGGCGACCAGCAATGCGATCAGGAGCCATGCACGCCAGGCAGACGGGCCCCGCCAGAATCCGGAGGCGCTTTGCCAGAAGCGGGAAAGAAGGCGTCTCTCGTCTGGGGCGAGGTAGGTCCGGTGCAACATGCTCAATCCGCCTCGAATGGACGGAGCGGCGCATCACCCAGCTCAACCCGGCTCCACGCTGCTCGCAGACGATTCGGCCTCGAGTGGATGAAATGGACCCGCGGCGGGCGATGCCGCGATCAAAGATCGTGAGCATCCTCGTGAGCCGCGACTACAGCCAAGTGATTCCCGCGAGCGGCAGCACCCGTTGAAGAATCGCCCCTAGGCAGATCAGCACCACGAGCAATTTGAGAAGGCCAGCCAAACGGCCCTCATTGACGAACTTGTCGATCGCCCAAAAACAAATCGCGCCGACGACGCAGATAATCAGAACCCCAATTACGACTGACAGCATCGCAACCTCCTGTTCGACACGGCGGACAATTTCTCTTTGGAGCACGCGAACGGCGGCGGCTTCTTAGGTCCGTCCTGCAACCCGCCCGGCAGCACAATCTTGTTGTCGGGGCGAACTTCAGACGAACAGCGCATCGCGCCGTTCGCGCGTCACAAGGAGGTCGATTCCTGCCGACCGCTTGTCTGCATCGCTGAGCACGCTGCTACCGATGGCCTTTGACGCCCGACAGCGTGCCGGTTACTTCCCTCTCAGCGTGTCCTTGATGGCGCCGACGGTGCTCTGAACCTTGCCCTCGATTTTGTCGGCCGCGCCCTCCGACTCCAGCTTGGCGTCACCGACCACCTTGCCGACCGCCTGCTTGACTGCGCCTTTGATTTGCTTCGCCGATCCGACGACCCGATCCTTGTCCATGATTTCTACTCCCGTTAGTTGGCCCCCTCTCAAGCGTCAGTATAACTCCGAATCTAAAGATTGGGTCGCGCACGAGCGATCGTCATTGATCCAGCACAAAAAGCTTCTCCCATCAGCACCGTCCCGAGCGGGACGAGCACCCCGCAAACTCGCCGACGAACGTGCCGTCAGGTGACCTGCGCACCGACGGCGCCTGTCTCGCCAAGGCGACCTGGGCCCGGCCGCGGCCGAGCGGGCAGGCAGTGAAAGCCGTGCGTAGTCGTGCTACAGGCGGGGCGCGAAACAGGGGCTTCGTTCCGGCACGCGCATGACAAAGGCGACCAACACCGCAGACGACGGCCGCGCGGCGGCGCTGCTCGCCTCCTATGAGCGGGCCGGCTATGGCCGCGTCCGCCCGCCGATTCTGCAGCCCGCCGAGCCGTTCCTCGACGCTCTCGGGCGAGGACATCCGCCGCCGCATGTATCTCGCTCAACGATGCGGCGGGCCGCGAATTCTGCCTGCGGCCCGACCTGACGATTCCCGTGGCGCTGCGACTATCTCGCCGCGGAAACGAACGGGCGGCCGGCAGGCTTCTGCTATCTCGGTCCCGTCTTCCGCCAGCGCGGCGACGCGCCGGGCGAATTCCTGCAGGCCGGCATCGAATTGTTCGGGCGCGACGACAAGGCGGCCGCCGACGCCGAGACGCTGGCGCTCGGGCTGGAGGCGACCGCCCATTACGGCCTCGACGGACCCGATATCCGGATGGGCGATGTCGGGCTGTTCGCCGCGCTGATCGAGGCGCTCGACCTGCCGCCGGCGTGGAAGCGGCGGCTCGTCAAGGATTTCAACCGCAAGGCCCTGCTCGCCGACGATCTCGACCGGCTCGCGCTCAGCGCCGCCAACGAACGCCCGGAGTACCAGGGCGTGCTCGCCGCGCTCGGCAATTCCGATCCCAAGGGCGCGCGCGCGCTCGTCGCCGACCTGTTGTCGATCGCCGGCATCAGCGCGGTCGGCGGCCGTTCGGTCGGCGAGATCGCCGACCGCTTCCTCGAACAGGCCGCGCTCGGCGCGAGCGCCGCGCTGCCGCGCGAGACGCGCGCGCTGATCGAGCGCTTCTTCGCGATCGCCGGCGAGCCGGACGAGGCGGCGGCCGAGCTGCGGCGCTCGCGGCAGGCGGCCGACATCGATCTTGCGCCGGCGCTCGACCTGTTCGAGAGCCGCACCGGCTTCCTGGCCGCGCGCGGCGTCGATACGCGCAATCAAGCTTCGCGACCGCCTTCGGCCGCGGCCTCGATTACTACACGGGCTTCGTGTTCGAGCTGTACGATCCGCGCAACCGCGCCGACGGCCAGCTCGTCGCCGGCGGGCGCTACGACGGGCTGTTCGCGCGGCTCGGCTGCGCCGAGCGCCGATCCCGGCGGTCGGACTTTCGCGTGTGGATCGAGCGGCTCGCGGCCACTCGGAGGCGGTCGATGAGCGCGCTCTCGTCATCGCCGTGCCGGCCAAGGGCCGGCTGCAGGAGAATGCGGAGACCTTTTTCGCCCGCGCCGGCTTGACGCTGGTCGAAGCCGCGCGGGGCGCGCGACTATCGCGGCACGATCGCCGGACTGGCCGGCATCGAGGTCGCCTATCTCTCGGCGTCGGAGATCGCCCAGCAGCTCGCGCAGGGCGCGGTGCATTTCGGCATCACCGGCGAGGATCTGGTGCGCGAGACGATCGCCGCAGGCGGACGCAACGCGTGGTGCTGGTCGACGGCGCTCGGCTTCGGCTTCGCCAATGTGGTCGTCGCCGTGCCGCAGGCCTGGATCGACGTGCGCAGCATGGCCGACCTCGACGATGTCGCGACCGCGTTCCGCCTCAAGCACGACCGCCGCATGCGCGTCGCGACCAAATACGTCAATCTGACGCGCAGCTTCTTCGCCGAGCACGGCATCGTCGATTACCGCATCGTCGAGAGCGCCGGCGCGACCGAGGGCGCGCCCGCCGCCGGCACCGCCGAGCTGATCGTCGACATCACCACGAGCGGCGCGACGCTCGCCGCGAACGGCCTCAAGGTGATCGACGAACGGCGTGATGCTGCGCTCGCAGGCCAATCTGGTCGCCGCCCGCGCGCGCGACCTGGGGCGCCGCCGAACGCGAGACGGCGCGGATCGTGCTCGACCGCATCGCCGCCTATCGCCGCGCCGCGGCCTTCCGCGAGCTGCGCACGCGCTTTCCCGGCTGCAACGACGCGCTGCTCGCCGCCGCGAAGGAAAAATTCGGCGTCGAGAGCGCCGTTCGGAGGGCCGACCTCCTCCGGCATGCTGACGCTGCATTGTCCGCCGGGCGAGGTGCATGCGCTCGCGACCTTCCTGCGCGAGCATGGCGCGTCGACCGTCGTCGTCGGCGAACTCGATTACGTGTTCGCGCGCGAGAACCCGCTCTACGCAAAACTGGAGGCCCGTCTGTCTCCACCAATGGAAAAAGCAAGGGAGTAAGCGGTCCGCCGGTCCGCCGCCGCGTCTCACTGGGCGTGGGAGGACGCATCCGGCCGCTTCGCCCGGAACACGACGAAGTGCGACATCGAGAAATTCACCACGAAGCTCACCAGGATGGCGCAGGCCTTGGCGACCCAGACCGGCATGACCTGGGCGACAAGGACGAGCGTGGCGGTGTTGGCGATCACGCCGAGCACGCCGGACGCGGCGAACGCCAGATAGGCGCGCACGCGCAGCTTGCGGCCTGATTCGGCGGCGAAGGTGATGGTCGAATTCATCACATAGGAGAGGGTCATCGCCACCAGCCAGGCCATCACATTGGCGGCGACGAGCGCGAATTCTCCGCCGTGCCGCAGCGGCACAGCTCGGCGGCCTCGGTGAGCAACTGCGTTATCGGCGCGGAACCGGTGAGATAGGCGTAGACGAGAAAGAACACGCTCGCATCGATGACCGTGTTGACGAGGCCGATCAGCGCGAAGCTGACCGCCTTGCGCATCACGCTCACGCGCTTCTGCAGGACGGGCGCGGCGCGCGACAGGAGGCCCGCGGGCTGGGGTCGTTCGGTCATGGCTCCGGCTTACCACGTCTGGCGCATGCGACCGAGGCCAAAGGCGTTGCGAGCGCTCGCGCCGGTTGCCCCGGCGAAGGGGTTGCGCTCGCCTGCGCGGAACGGCAGAGACTCACCCGATGACCTCGATCGAGCCAACGGCCGGACCGGCGTCCGGCGCATCCGCGCTTGCGTCGCAGGCCGCAGCCGGCCTGTCGATCGTCGTGCCGGTCTTCAACGAAGCGGCCGGCCTGCCGCAGCTCCACCGCATGCTGGCCGAGGTCGCGCGCACGCTGCGCCGCCGATGGGGCCTTTCCTGCGAGGTCGTGTATGTCGACGACGGCAGCCGCGATCAATCGCTCGCGATCGCAACCGCGCTCCCCGCCGACGAGCTCGACGTGCAGGTGGTCGCGCTGTCGCGCAATTTCGGGAAGGAGGCGGCGCTGCTCGCCGGCCTCGATCATGCGCGGCGCGGCGCGGTGCTGTTCATGGACGCCGACGGCCAGCATCCGCCGGCCCTGGTCGAAACGCTGGTCGGCCACTGGCTCGACGGCGGCCATGACGTCGTCTTCACCGCCAAGGCGCATCGAGAGAACGAACCCGCCCTCCGGCGGCTGAGCGGGAAGGCCTTTTATGCGCTGATCAACTGGGGGGCGCGGCAAAAGATTCCGGAGGACGCCGGCGACTTCCGGCTGCTCTCCCCGCGCGCCGCCGCAGCCCTGCGCCGGCTGCCCGAGCGCAACCGCTTCTTCAAGGGACTGGCGAGCTGGATCGGCTTTCGCCAGTTGCGGGTCGACTACGAGCCGGCCGAGCGCGAGCACGGACGCACTAATTGGAACGCGACGGCGCTGATCGGCCTGTCGATCGAGGGCATCACGTCGTTCTCGGTCGCGCCCTTGCGGATCGCGAGCCTGCTCGGTCTCATCCTCGCGGCGAGCGCGCTGGTTTTCGGCGTGCAGATGGTGTTCGAGGCGCTCGTCTATGGCGTCCAGGTTCCCGGCTATCCGTCGGTCGTGGTCGGGCTGATGGTTCTGGGCGGCGTGCAGCTGGTCATGATCGGTGTGATGGGCGAGTACATCGCCAAAATCCTGTCCGAGACAAAGGCGCGGCCGGTCTATCTCGTCGCCGAACACAGCCTGAAGCAGGCGAGCCCCGCCGCGGCGACCGTGCCGGAGACGGCCGCGAGCGCAGCGGAGTGACGCCATGGTCGCGGGCGGGCAAGACGTGACCGCGCCGGCCGGCGGCCTCGGGCAAGCCGCCATTTCCGATCCTGCGCCGCGCCGTCTCTGGCTGTGCGCGGATGATTACGGGCTTGCGCCCGGCGTGAACCGGGCGATCCGCGAGCTCATCGCGCGGGGCAGGCTCAACGCGACGAGCGCGATGGTCGTCGCACCGAGCTTTTCGCGCGCGGAGGCGCTGCAGCTTTCGAGCCTGGCCGAGGAAAAGCGCGCCGCCGTCGGGCTGCATCTCACCATGACGGCGCCGTTCCGTCCGCTCACGGCGTTCGCGCCGGTGACGGCGGAGGGAACCTTCCTTCCGATCGCCGACATGCTGGTGCGCGCTTTCTGGCCGCGTTTCGACCTCGACCTGGTTGGTCGCGAGGTGGCGGCGCAGATCGGCGCGTTCATCGCGGCGTTCGGGCGCCCGCCCGATTACCTGGACGGCCATCACCACGTGCATCTCCTCCCGCGCATCGGCGCAGCCGTGCTTTCCGCGACGAAGGGGGCCAACCCCGACGCCTGGGTGCGCCAATGCGGGCAGGCCGTGCCCTTGTACCGCCGGCTGCACGATCGCAAGGGCATCCTGATCGATCTCCTCAGCCGGCGCTTTCGCGACAACGCGAAAACGTTCGGGGTTCCCACCAACCCCGCCTTCGCCGGCACCTATCGCTTCGATCCCGACGCGTCCTTCGCCGCCTGCTTCCCGGAATTCCTGAGGGACCTGCCGGACGGAGCCGTCGTGATGTGCCATCCCGGCTTCGTCGACGCGGAGCTTGCGCGGCTCGACCCGCTGACCACGTTGCGCGAGAAGGAATTCGCGTTCCTCTCCGGCGATGACTTTCCCGCGCTGCTCGCCGCGCGCGGATTTGCCCTCGCATAGCGTGCGCCACGGGTGCGGCAGGGTGCCTCAGGCCGTCGCCGGCGATGTCATTCCGGCGACGTAGGGCCGTCCCCATATAGCGTCGTGCGAATGCCGCCATTGCGGCGTTCGGCGCGCATGACGCTGGTCCCGGCCGCCCCTTGCACGCCTTTGCCGGAAGGTGCCGACAGGAGAGCTTCCATGACCCCGCAGGAACGTGAGCTTGTCGAACAATTGTTCGACCGCCTCGCCACGCTCGAAAGCCAGCCGCGCGATCCGGACGCCGAGCGCGCCATCCGCGCTGGCCTCGCCCGCGCGCCGAGCGCCATCTATCCGCTGGTTCAGACCGCGCTGATCCAGGACGAAGCGCTGCGGCGCGCCAATGCGCGCATCGAAGAGCTCGAAGCGGCGGGCGGCGGCGAGCCGCGCGAGCAGCAGGGCGGCTTTCTCGACACTCTGCGCGACGCGATGTTCGGATCGGACGAAAAGCGCGGTTCGGGCTCGGTCCCGAGCGTCCGTCCCGGCGAGGCCGGACGCCCGGATGATCGCTGGGGTTCGGGCCGCCCGATGGGCGTTCCGCCCGGCTATGGACGCGGGCCGGAACAAGGCTGGCAGGGCGGACAAGGCGGCCCCACCGGGCCGTTGGGCGGCACGTTCGGTGGCGCACCCGGCGGCGCACCCGGCGGCGCATTCGGCGGCGGCGGAGGCTCGTTTCTCGGCACCGCGGCCGCGGCCGCAGCGGGTGTGATCGGCGGCTCCCTGCTGCTCGGCGCCATCCGCAACGTGATGCCGGCCGCGCAGGCGGGACAAGGCGCGCTCGACCAGAACACCGCAGCAGAATCGATCTCGCCGTGGGGCGGCGGAGCGGCCGACAGCGACCTCTCCCGCCAGGCGGGTGCGGACGACATCGGCGCGCGGCGGACGAGCGCCTATGACGACAGCCAGCGCGACGCCGGACAAGACCGAGCGGCGGGCCACGAGGGCGACGACGCCGGTTACGATGACGCCGATTACGACGACGCGGATTTCGGCGACGACACCGACACCGTCTGAGCCGCTGGCGGGCGTTCCGCTTCCCCTCTCCCGGACGGGAGAGGGAAAGCGTCTGTCAGTGGCGGCGCACGCGCGCGAGTTCCTGCTCGGCGGCCGATAGCCAGCGCGCCTGTTCGACGCTGAGCTGCCGCTTGGCGGCGAGGTCGCGCATCGTCGACACGATCATCCCGAACCGGTTGGCGGGATCGTCGCCGCTGCTGGCGAGACGCCACTGCAGCACGAGCAGGTCCCACTGCAGTTGGGCACTGGCGGGATCCTGCGCGACCAGCCGCTCGCGGATCGCAAGTCCCGCGCGGTAGCTCTTGAGCGCATCGTCGGTCGCGCCCTGGGCGGCGAGCGCATCGCCGATCTTGTTGTGCGACACCGCGATGTCGCGCTGCAGGCCGACATTCCCCTGATCCTTGTCGGCCAGACGCTCGCGCAGCGAAAGGCTGGTGCGGTAGGCGGCGAGCGCATCGTCGATCGCGCCGCGCCCCATGAGAACATCGCCGATGCGCTCGTGCGAAACCGGCAGATCCCGCTCCCAGCGCGCATTGCCCGGATCGGCGGCGGCCAGGCGTTCGCGAATGCCGATGCTCGTGCGATACGCGGCGAGCGCCTCGTCCCACGCCCGCTGCGTCCTGAGCACGTCGCCGATGCGCTCATACGAGACCGACAGGTCGCGGCGTCCGGCGTCGTCGCGCTGGCCGGCCGCGAGCTGGAGCGCCAGTCCCGCGCGGTAGCTGTTCAGCGCCTCGTCGAGCGCGCCGCGCGCGACCAGCACGTCGCCGATCTTGTTGTGGGCGACGGCGAGCTGGCGCTGCCAGCCGCCCGAAACGTCAGGGTCGACCGCGGCGAGACGGAGCGCAGAGACTCGTCCGATAGGCTTTCAGGGCGTCGTTCAGTTCGGCGCGCGCGAGGAGCACGTCGCCGATGCGCTCATGCGAGACCGACAGGTCGCGACGCCAGGTATCGTTGCGCGCGTCGAGGACGACCAGACGCTCGCGCAGCGTCAACGCCTCGCGGTAGCGCTGGAAAGCCTCGTCGAGCGCGCCCCTGGCGAGCAGCGCGTCGCCCATCGCGTTGACCGCGAGCGAAAGATCGCGTTGGCGCTCGGCGTCGGCGGGATTGGCGGCGGCGCGGCGATCGAGGGTCGCAAGGCTCGGCCGGAGAGACTTGAGCGCTTCGTCGACTGAGCCGTGCGCGAGAAGGTCGCCGGCGGCGGCGAGCTGGGCCATCGCGACGTTGCGTTCGAGGGTCGGGTTGCCGATGTCTTCGGGCCCGATCCCGGCTAGCAGCGCGCTTGCCTCCGCGATCGATTCGCGCGCGCCGCCGCCCTTCCCGAGCGCCTCGTCCCGCTGCGCGAAAGCGAGCAGCATGGCCGCCTTGCGATGGCGCAGCTCCGGCGTGTTCGGCGCCCATTCGGCGACATTGCGCAGCGCCAATTCGTTCACCTCGGCGAGCCCGCGCGAAACAGAACGCGGCACGCCGAGCCGCTCGGCCCCCTCGACCATGTGCGTGGTCATCGTCGTCCCCGTCGCGAGCACGCCGTCGAGCAGCGCCGGATTGCGCGGCAGCTCATAGCGCAGCCATGCAAGCGCTCCGCCCAGCACCGCCACCAGCAGCAGCGCCGCGGCAAGGCCCGCGCCTATGCGCGAGCGCGGCTTGCGGGCGGCCTTTGCCGCCGGCGGAGGCTTCGCCGCGCGCGCCGGCTCCGGCGGACGAACGGGCGCGGCCGGAACAAGGCGCTCCGGCGGACGAACGGGCGCGGCCGGTTGCGCGGACTTCGCACTTTGCACGGGCTCGACCGCTGTGACCGGCTCCGGCGCCGGAGGCGCGACGGGCTCGGCCGGTTGAACCGGCTCCGCCAGGTGAACCGGCTCGGCCGAGTGAACCGGCTCAACCGGTTGAACAGGCTCGCCCGAGTGAACGGCCTCGGCCGCAACCAGCTCGGCCGCGTGAGCGGCCTCGGCCGAGTGAACCGGCTCGACCGCGTGAACAGGCTCGGCCGCATCCGACTCGGCGGCATGCACGTGCTCGGCCGCAACGGGCTCGACTGCGGCAGGCTCGACGGCATGCACAGGCTCAGGCTCGAGCGCATGAACCTGCTCCACCGCCTGAACGAGCTCCGCGGTGAGATATGTTTCGAGGTCGAGCCCCGCCAAGGCCGCGGTCAAGGTGATGACGGCGCGGTCCTGCCCGCCGGCTTCCGGGCGGGCGTCGATGACGAGCGGCGCGACCGTCTCTTCGGGTTCGATGGAGAGCGGCCCGCCCTCGGACAGCCGGAAGCGCAAGGCGACCGGAAAGCATTCGCGCGCCTCGTCCCCGGGCTCGCCGTCGATGATCACCGGGATGATCCGCTCGCGCTGGCCCGCCAGCTTGAAGCGGCGCACGGCCTCGTCCACGTATTCGCTCCGGGCGGCGTCCGGAGAACAAAGAACCACGAGAAAAAGCGAATCGGCGAGCGCTGAGGCCGCCTCGTCGGTAAGCCCCCCCTGCCCGTCCGGCAAAGCGTCGCCGAAGCGGAAGATCGGCGTGAGGTCCGCCGGCGCCGGCCCATAGGGCGTCTCCTTGCCGACGAGCTGCGGGGCGATGCGGGCGCTCTCGAGCGCGCGCTGGAACTCGCCGGCCCACGCCGCATCGGCCGGGGCGAAGGCGATGAACGCTCGGTAATTGAAGTCGTTGTCACCCACGGCACCGCCTCCCGACCCGTGCATGTCGCGGCGAAGCCAGCCCCCGGACTCGATCCGGGAGCGGAACCGTCCGCCGCAGACATGCGACCTCAAGGACGAACAGAGCCACTCCGATCAGCGGGACCGGAATTGCCCCAGCGCGCGTTGCGCGAGCTTCGAGCTCGCCCGCCCCACGCTTGGAGCGCAAGATTTTGGCCCTGGGATGTCCGTCCATACCAGGCGATCAGATGGCGAAAAGAAGGCCGAAAAATCAGGGCTTGCGCTGGAACATTAATGGCGGCTGCATCGCCTGGAAGACGCCCGGCATCAGATGGCCGAGCGCGATCCCGGCCACGATGCACAGGCCGACCCACAACGTGAGATAGCGTTCAACCGCGGACACGCGCGGCTCCTCCTTGCGCGGCGCCGGACTGCGATGCGCCGGCTTGAGCCCCGCCGGACTGCGAGGCTCCGGGCGTCGCGCCTTCCATGCGGCCGATCGCCTCGACCCGCTTCTGGAGCGTCAGGCGGTCGAGTGCGCCGATCGGCAGCGACGTGAAAATGCCGATCCGCTGCGCCAGCATGCGGTGCGTTTCATTGAACGCGTGGGCGATCTCGCTTGCGCCGCCATCGACCGCGGCGGGATCGGGGATGCCCCAGTGCGCGGTCATCGGCTGGCCCGGCCAGACCGGGCAGGTTTCGCCGGCCGCGTCGTCGCAGACGGTGAACACGAAATCGAGCGCGGGCGCGTCGGGGCGAGCGAATTCTTGCCAGGATTTGGATCGCAAGACATTGATGTCGTAGCCGAGATTGCCGAGGAGCCGCAGCGTATTCGGGTTGACCGCGCCCTTCGGATGGCTGCCGGCGCTGAAGGCGCGAAAGCGGCCCTCGCCGACCTTGTTGAGGATGGCCTCGGCGATGATCGAGCGCGCCGAGTTGCCGGTGCAGAGAAACAGCACGGTGTAGGGCCGGTTCATGCCTCCTCCGTGCGGGCCGCGCCCGCCGGTTCGTTGCGCGCTGCGCCGGCCGGTTCGGTGCGCGTCGCGCCACCGAAGGGCCCGCAGCTTTCCTTGCCGCCGCAGCAGTTCTCGGTGAGGTAGGAGACGAGCGCGGTCATCGCGTCGAAATTCGCCGAATAAATCATCGAGCGGCCGTTGCGGCGCACGCTCACCAGACCCGCGAAGCGAAGCCGGTCGAAATGGAAGGACAGGGTGTTGGGCGGAACGCCCAGCGCCGCGGCGATCTCTCCCGCCGGCCGCCCCGCCGGGCCCGCCTGCACCAGCAGTCGGAACACGTCGAGCCGGTTGTCCTGCGCGAGCGCTCCGAGCGCCGCGATCGCATCCGTCTTTTCCATATTTCTATGGATATCGAAATGCTTCCTAAGTCAAGCCCCGCCGCCGACGTTCGCGCGTATTCGCGGCCCAGCATCTCGTTCCCGCAGCCTGCTTGCTCGGGATCGCGCCGGCCTGATAGGCCAGAGTGACGCCGGCTTTACGATGAGGCTGCCGCATGACGCTGAGACGAGAGTTTCTGCTGCGCGGGCCGCTACTGCGACAGAGCACATGGCTTGCCATGGCCGCCGAGCGTCTGCTGTTCGCGGGCATCACCTCGACCGATCGCCTGGTTCGCCGGCGGCAGCTGTTCACCAATATCGCCGCATACGGCCTTGCCTGCATGGCTAGTGTGCATTTCGTTTCCATCGCCGCCCACAATTTCCACGGCCTGCTGGTCGTCAACGCGTACAATGCTTTGGTTTTTGCGTTCTGCGTGCTGAACCATCGGCTGCACGCGTTCGGGGACCTGGTCGCGGCGACGACGCTCATTGTCGGGGTCGTCATCGGGCATCTGTTTGTCGTATTCGCGTTTGGCACGGCGAGCGACCTGCAGTTCTATTTCACGCTGGCAGGCTTCGTTCTGTTCATTGTCGGCGTCGAAAATTTCAGGGTGTTTCTCGCCCTTTACGCGGTCAATTTCGCCGCGCTTCTGATTACGTTCGTTTTCGTGCCGGAGAACGGCTTCGTGCTGCCCGCCGACAGCGAGCTGCGCCGCAGCCTTTCGATCGAGGCGGCGATGAACGCCTATCTGATAACCGGGCTGCTGTTCTCGTTCGCGCTGACGGCGCAGTATCGCGCCGAGGAACGCTCCGAGGCGCTCCTCACGTCGATCCTGCCGAAGCGGATCGCAGAACGGTTGAAGGAGGCGCCCGATGGTCGCATCGCTGACCAGGCCGAGCGCTGTTCGGTTCTTTTCGTCGATCTGGTCGGTTTCACCGCGGCCTCCCGGGAAGTCGAGCCGGGCGAAATCGTCGCCTATCTCGACACGGTCTTCAGCCGGCTCGACGCCGCCTGCGAACGGCTTGGCGTGGACAAGATCAAGACGATCGGAGACTCCTACATGGCCGTGGGCGGTCTTTCCGGAGACCCGTTGCAGGGCGCCCGCGCGATCGGCCTCCTCGCGCTCGAACTGCTGGACATCATCGAGACCGCGCCGACGCTCGGAGACGCCAAGCTGCAGATGCGCGCCGGCATCCATTCAGGCCCGGTCACCGCCGGCGTCATCGGCAATGCGCGGATGACCTACGACCTCTGGGGCGACACCGTGAATGTCGCCTCCCGCATGGAGTCGCACGGCGTGCCCGGCCGCATTCACGTGTCGGCTGCGTACAAGGACCTGACCGCCGTTCACTTCGAATTCGAGCCGCGCGGGCAGATCGAGATGAAGAGCGTCGGCCTCCACGCGACCTATTTTCTCTTGGGCGCGCTCCCCTCCGGCGCGCAGACCCCCGCCTGACCTGCAGGCGGACTTGACCGCATGTCCGCCTCCCATGCGCTACGAATTGATCCTCACGCTTTGGGCATCGCCAGCCTCAAAATCGCGGCGCGAAACTAGGAATACGCGGTTCGCCCATGCTGAGCGTTGCAGCGATCCGCCCTGTCCGCCTTATGGACGCTGCGCGCCGCGCTGGTTCGTGTAGATGGCGAACAGCGCCTCCGAGGCGCAGATGAACAGGCGGCTACGGCAGCGCCCGCCGAAGGTCAGGTTCGCGACCCTGAAAGGAACCTTGATCTTGCCGAGCAGCGCGCCCGAAGGATCGATGCAATGCACGCCGTCGCCGGCGCTGCTCCAGACGTGGCCGTCCTCGTCGCAGCGAACGCCGTCGGCATTGCCCGGGTTCACTTTGTGAAAAAGCCGGCCGTTGCGCAATGCGCCGGTCTCGTCGACATCGAACACGCGGATATGCTTGACCGCGGGGTCGGCGAAACGCAGTCCGGTCTCGACGATGTAAAGGCGGCGCTCGTCGGGAGAAAAGCACAGCCCGTTCGGGCCGTCGAAATCGTCGGCGACAATGCTGAGCGCGCCGCTCTTCGGGTCGAGCCGGTAGACCCGCGGCGGCAGCTCCTGCTCCTGTCTGCCGCCCTCGTAGTCGTTGTCGATGCCGTAGATAGGATCGGAAAACCAGATCGTCCCGTCGGATTTCACGACGACGTCGTTGGGCGAGTTCAACCGCTTCCCCTCGAAGCGATCGGCGAGCACCGTCACCTCGCCGTCGAGTTCGGTGCGCAGCACGCACCGGCGGCGATGCGAGCAGGTGATGAGACGCCCCTCGCGGTCGCGGGTCTGGCCATTGGGATAGCCGGCCGGCTGCCGGAAGACGCTGACGCCGCCGTGCTCCGTCCAGCGCATGATGCGGTCGTTCGGGATGTCGCTGACGAACAGGCATTGCATGTCGGCGAACCACACAGGGCCTTCCAGCCAGCGGAACCCGTCGCCGAGCTTCTCCAGCGTTGCATTCGGCAGGACGAAACGGCGGAACCGCTCGTCGATGATCTCGAAACCGTCCATCAGGAGGCCCTCTCGTGCGGGATCACGTCGTGCAAAGTTTGCTTGCGAAGCCGGCGGCGCTGGCGTCGCTGCTCGCATTGCCCATTGCTTCCGCCTCTGTCCAGTCGCGTTCGCTCGCGTTCAGTTGGCCTGGAGGCGAACGATAGCCGACGCCGGCGCGGCCTTTGCCGCGTCCTCGCGCCGCGGGACCAGGTCGCTGCCGAGCACCACCAGCAAGAGGCCGCCGGCGAGCCCGAAATTCTTCAGGAAATCCCAGACATGCGGGTAACCTGCGCCGCCCGGCGACCAGAAGCGCGGATAGGCCCAGAAATTATGGTAAAGAATTGCCGTGACCGCACAGTATCCGGCGAGGACGAAGGCGGCCGGTCCGCTGCACCAGCCGGAGACGATCAAGACGGGCGTGACGAACTCGACGGTCATCGCAAGCACGAGCAGCACCGGCGCGCCGGGCAGGAAGCTAGAGCTCGCCTGCGCCAGCGCATTGTCCCAGTTTACGATCTTGTCGAGCCCGCTGAACGGGAAAATCGCGACCAGGCAGATCCTCGCGATGAGGGGCAGTCCGTCATTGACGAGCCAGTCCATCGATTCCGGTCTCCCTGACGGCGACGCGGCGTTCCAGGCAGTGCCTGCGTCACGTCTCACCGCGCCTCAGATCAGCCAGTGGCTCGGCTGGTCGCAAAGGATTAACCCTTACGCTTCGTTACCGCAGTATGGCCGGGCAATGGCGACCAAGCGGTAAACGGGATGCGGCCGCACCGCGTTTTGCGGCGGCCTTTCCGATGTGTCGACCGTGTTATGGTTACCGAACTCTGAACGCCGCGCGCCCTTGCGGAAGCCCGGGGCGTCCCGCGCTGGCGTGATGTTTGCGCGTTGGATCAGGCGCTCGGGATCGGGCTCGGCCGGTCCGCCTCGCCGACCGCGACGGACCGGGAGGATCATTGCGACGCGCGTCGGGCCTTCGCGGTTCCTTCCGCTCCGCAGCGCACGAGCACCATCGTGCCGTAACGGCTCGCCACCTCCGGATCGACCCAGTTGAGCACGAGGACGCGGCCATCGAACGAGGCGACCTCGCGGTCGCCCTGCCCGCGCGGCTCGGGGCCGGGGCCGATATAGGTCTTGCCGTCGTAGTTCCCCTTGATCAGCATGTCCTGGACCTGCGGATTGTCGTAGCCGAGCATCGACACCCCGGTCGAACTGCGGTTGATGACATAGGGCTGCTTGCACTGGGAGCGGGCGGCGGCCTCGGTCCGGGCGCGATCCTCGGGCCGATGATAGGCGCCGAGGCCCCACCGTCCGACGATATCCTCCGGCGCGAAGCTGGCCGGCGGCAGCGGCCCGGTGGGGGGCGGACTGCCCCCGGAGAGCGAGTGCATGGAACCGGCGCAGCCGCCAAGAAGGAGCGCGAGCGCGAGCGCCGGCCCAGCCGTGACATCCGCCAACGGAAAACTCTTGAACGAACCAGTCATGGCATCTCCGATTCCCGCCGCACTGTGACGCCCTCGCCGAGACAGCGCAAGCAGGTCCTTCCGGGCTCGATTACCGCCGCTTCCCCGGTCCCTGCTTGCCCGCCGGCGCAGTGAACGAGGCTTTTCCGCTCCCGCAGATTGGCAATTCCATGGCGCGCGGCGGCGGCCGGACGCGCACGAACGCGATCGGCGTTTGCGGCAGAACCATTCGCGCCGCCCCGGCGTTGGCCTTGTGACGACCAACGAGCGTCACAACACCAAGGAGCAACACGCAAATGAAACCACTCGTTCTCGCCGCCGTGACGGCGGCCGCGCTCTCGACGCCGGCTCTCGCCCAACAACGCGAGATGCCGCCCGCCGCCCAGCCCCTGCCGCCCTCGCAGCAGCAGCCCAGCGCGCAACAGAGCGGCCAAGACCGGAACTCGATGAACGCAGGGGAGCGCCGATCGATTGCCTTCGACAAGCTCAGCGAAACGCAGATTCGCGACCTGCAGCAGGCGCTGAGCCAGAAGGGCCACGATGTCGAGGCCGACGGCAAATGGGGTCCGCGCACGCAGGCCGCGCTGCGCGACTTCAATCGGTCGCAGAACATCGAAGGCGACCGCGACCTCAGCATGCAGACGGTCTCCGCACTCGGCCTCAACGCGTCGAGCTTCGGGAGCGAAACGACGGGCCAGGGCGGCCAGGGCGGCGGATCGGGCATGAGCCCGCACAACCAGCCTTCGGGCGGTCAGGGCATGACGCGTTAATACGGCGTTCCGACGTTAAGGACCGCTCGCCGGTGCTCCGACGACCGGGCCCAGAAAACCGCGGCGCTTGCAGCGCCGCGGTTTTTGTTTGACGGTCCGCTCGCGCGCGCGACCGACCGCACTGCTTGACACCCCGTCCGCCGCTGCCTATCTCCGGCTTCGATTGGCACTCCTGAACGATGAGTGCTAAACACCATAGCGCTGAGCGCCGACCGAGCGCTCGATCCACAAATCACATCCAGGGCCGCCCCGCGGCGGCGACGAGGACGAAATGGCGAAAACCAAGTTCCGCCCCCTGCACGACCGCGTGGTCGTGCGCCGCATCGAAGCCGAGGAGAAGACCGCCGGGGGCATCATCATTCCCGACACGGTGAAGGAGAAGCCGCAGCAGGGCGAGATCATCGGCGTCGGACCCGGCGGCCGGGACGAGACGGGCAAGCTCATTCCGATCGATCTCAAGATCGGCGACCGCGTGCTGTTCGGCAAATGGTCCGGCAACGAGGTCAAGCTCGACGGCGAAGAACTCCTCATCATGAAGGAGTCCGACATCATGGGCGTGATCGGGTGATTTTGGCGCTTCGTCTCGAGGAGGCGCCATCGGCGCGTTCCTCGCGGACGAGGCGGACGAACGCTGGTCAGTTCATCCTTCGAGACGCCGCACGGCGCTCCTCAGGATGACGACCCAATCCAGAGAATGAACAGGAGCAATTCGAAATGGCCGCCAAGGACGTACGCTTTTCCAACGACGCGCGCGACAGGATGCTGCGCGGCGTGGATATCCTCGCCAACGCCGTGAAGGTCACGCTCGGTCCCAAGGGCCGCAATGTGGTGCTCGACAAGAGCTTCGGCGCTCCCCGCATCACCAAGGACGGCGTCACCGTCGCCAAGGAGATCGAGCTCGAAGACAAGTTCGAGAACATGGGCGCGCAGATGGTGCGTGAGGTCGCCCAGAAGACCAACGACATCGCCGGCGACGGCACCACCACTGCGACGGTGCTCGCCCAGGCGATCGTCCGGGAGGGCGCGAAGTCGGTCGCCGCCGGAATGAACCCGATGGACCTCAAGCGCGGCATCGACATCGCGGTCGCGGCCGTCATCAAGGACATCGAGAAGCGCGCGAAGAAGGTCGGCTCCTCCTCGGAGGTCGCGCAGGTCGGCACCATCTCCGCCAATGGCGATCACAACATCGGCAAGATGATCGCCAATGCGATGCAGAAGGTCGGCAACGAGGGCGTGATCACGGTCGAGGAAGCCAAGGCGCTCGAGACCGACGTCGAGATCGTCGAGGGCATGCAGTTCGACCGCGGCTATCTCTCTCCGTACTTCATCACCAACGCCGAAAAGATGGTGGCGGAGCTCGAGGACGTCTACGTGCTCCTGCACGAGAAGAAGCTGTCCGGCCTGCAGGCGATGCTGCCGGTGCTCGAGAGCGTGGTGCAGTCGGGCAAGCCGCTCCTGATCATCGCCGAGGACGTGGAAGGCGAGGCGCTCGCCACCCTCGTCGTCAACAAGCTGCGCGGCGGGCTCAAGGTCGCGGCGGTGAAGGCGCCGGGCTTCGGCGATCGCCGCAAGGCCATGCTCGAGGACATCGCCATCCTCACCGGCGGCCAGCTCATCTCCGAGGACCTCGGCATCAAGCTCGAGAACGTGTCCATCAATATGCTGGGCCGGGCCAAGAAGGTGATCATCGAGAAGGAAAAGACGACGCTGGTGGACGGCGCCGGCAAGAAAAAGGACATCGAGGCCCGCGTCAACCAGATCAAGGCGCAGATCGAGGAGACCACGTCCGACTACGACAAGGAGAAGCTGCAGGAGCGGCTCGCCAAGCTCGCGGGCGGCGTTGCGGTGATCCGCGTCGGCGGGGCGACCGAGGTCGAGGTCAAGGAGAAGAAGGACCGGGTCGAGGACGCGCTGAACGCGACCCGCGCCGCGGTCGAGGAAGGCATCGTCGCCGGCGGCGGCGTCGCGCTGCTCCGCGCCAAGAAGGCGGTCGGCAAGCTCGCCAACGACAATCCCGACGTTCAGGCCGGCATCAATATCGTGCTGAAGGCGCTCGAGTTGCCGCTGCGCCAGATCGTCGAGAACTCGGGCTTCGAGGGCTCGGTCGTGGCCGGCAAGATTCTCGAGAACAAGTCGGAGACGTTCGGCTTCGACGCTCAGAAGGAAGAGTATGTCGACATGGTGGACGCCGGCATCATCGACCCCGCCAAGGTCGTCCGCGCGGCGCTGCAGGACGCGGCCTCGATCGCCGGCCTGCTCATCACCACCGAGGTGATGGTCGCCGAAATGCCGAAGGAGAAGGGCCCGCCGGCAATGCCGGGCGGCGGCATGGGCGGGATGGATTTCTGATCCCTCGCCCAAAACGACTGCGAACAACGGGGCCGCCGCGTGGCGGCCCCTTTCATTTTAGCTCGCTAGTTCTTCGGCCGCAGCTCGATCCCGACGCCCTTGTTGACGAAGCGCAGCGAGTAGGCGCGGCGGAAGTCGAGCGCGGGCGACACGACGCCGGCGCGCGCCATCTTGTCGAAAAACCCCGCCATCCGCGCATCCGTCATCGCGCCGATCCCGCCGGTGAGGGCGTCGCCCGAATCGACGATGCCGTAAGCCTTCATCTTGGCCACCGAATAGGCGATCAGCGCGTCGCTCATCTCCGGATTGTCTTTCTTGATGAGCGCGTTCGCCGCGGCATTGTCGCCGTAGAGATAGTTGTACCAGCCGATGATCGAGGCGTCGACGAAGCGCTGCACCAGATCGGGGCTGTTCTCCGCGAGGTCGCTGGCGCGTCTCGATCAGGGTCGAATAGGCGTCGAAGCCGTAGTCGGCGAGCAGAAACACCGCGGGCGTAAAGCCGGCCTGCTTCTCGATCGAATAGGGCTCGGAGGTGACGTAGCCCTGCATCGCGCTTTGCTTGTCGGCGAGGAAGGGCTGCGGGTTGAAGGTGTAAGGCTTCACCCGCGCCTCGCTGAACCCGTATTCGGTCTTGAGCCACTGGAAGTAGCTCGTCATGCCCTCCTTGGAGATGAACAGCGTGAGCGTCTTGAGGTCCTCGAAGCGGCTGACCACGCCGGGATGCGCGATCAGGACTTGCGGGTCCTTCTGGAACAGGGCCGCGACGACGAGCGTCGGCACGTTCTGCGCGACCGCGTCGAAGGCCTGCAGCGTGTTCGCGCTCATGAAGAAGTCGAGCCTGCCGACCGGCAGCAGAATGCGGTTGTTCACATAAGGCCCGCCCGGAACGATGGCGACGTCGAGGCCGTATCGCCGGTAGGTGCCGTCGGCCAGCGCCTGGTAGAACCCGCCGTGTTCGGGCTGGGCGACCCAGTTCGTCCCGAAACGCACTTTGTCGAGCGCAGCCGCGGCGAGCGGGCCAGCGGCGAGAAAGATGGCGGCCGCCGTCACGGCCGCCTGAATCAGGCGGACGAACGCCCCGGTCATTTCGTTTCGCACGGCGTGAGCGTCAGTGCGACATCAGGATCGGCACCGTCATCGACGCGAGGATGTCCCGCGTCGCGCCGCCGAGCACGAATTCGCGCAGCCGCGAGTGGCCGTAGCCGCCCATGACGATCAGCTCGGCCGAGACGTCGGCGGCATAGGAGAGGATCGTGTTGGGGACGTCGACATCTTCCGCGACGATGCGCTTGACGTCGACATTGATGCCGTGCCGGGCGAGGTGGTGCCCGATATCGGCGCCGGGGATTTCGTCGCTCTTGGCGCGGCCGGTCGCGACGATCACGATGTCGACCGCCTTGGCGCGGGTGAGGAGCGGCATCGCGTCGCCCATCGCGCGGGCGGCGGTGCGGCTGCCGTCCCAGCAGACGAGGACCCGGTCGAGCTTCAAGCCCTGCTTCTGGATGTAGGGCACGACGATCATCGGGCGTCCGGATTCGAACAGCGCGGCCTCGACGAACATATCGGATGGCGACAGATGGTCGGGCTCGCGCTGGCCGACCACCACGAGGTCGAAGCGCCGGCCGATCCGCCCGAACAGGTCGGTCGCTCCGCCAAGCGTCGCCTCGATCACCCGGTGCCGGAACGACAGGCCGTTGCGCGCCGCCGCCTGCTCGAACCGCTCGATCGCGGTCTGCGCCATGGTCGCGCTCTCGCTGCGCTGGGCGTCGATCCACTGCGCCGAGACCCCGTCCATGATGGTCGGCGAGATCACCGGGTCGTAGACGAACACGATTCCGGTGATGTGGGCGTCGAGCGCCTGGGCGACGGAAATCGCGTAATCGGCGGCCGGATCGTGCGCGCGGGCGAGCGCGAGATTTACGACGATGTCCTTGATCATTTCGAACTCCGCAAGGCGACGGGCTTGGGCCCGCCCGTGTCTGGTTGTGCGATGAGCCGGGTGTCGACGGGCGGCGAAGCCTAAGGCGAGCCGCGGGCCATCACAAGCGCCCTTTGCGCCCGCTCCTGGTCCTGGAGCCCGCTTCGAATGCCCGGCTCGGTTCCATTCGCTCGTGCAGGACGCGAACGATCTCCACCAGGTCGGGCGCGGCCGTTCGGTAGTAGAGAACATGCACCGGCCGCCTCACCTTGGTCACCGGCGCGTCGCGGACGTGACGGACATGAAAGCTGCGCACCCCGGGAAGAAGATCGGTGCGCGCGCGCGTCGCCGGGCCGTTCGGGTCGCCGGCCACTTGGCGGATGGCTGCGGCAAGGAGCCCCGCATAGCGCCGTCTCCCCTCCGCTCCCCACCGTTCCGCGCTGGTCGCGAGGATGTGCGCAAGGTCGGCTTCCGCCAGGAGCGAGAGGCGAAAGCGCGCCACTTCCTCAGCGCTTCCGCTGGCGGGGACGCTTCGTCAGCCTTTCCAGATAGGCTTCGAGGTCCGTGTCGGGGACGTCGGTGTGCTCTCCTCGATCGAGCGCGTCGACGCCGGCCTTGATCTGCATCTGCAGCGCCGCCAGCTTGAGCGCATCCTCGCGCCGGCGCTGCTGCAATGCACGCAGGGCGTCGCGGACCGCTTCGCTTGCGTTCTGATATTCGCCCGACTTCACCGCCTTCTCGATGAACGCGTCCTGCTCGGGCGTAAGGCTGATGTTACGGGTCGGCATGGACCACTCCTGAAAGCGCATCACGACACGCTGCGCCTGACATAGCGATCATGGCAAAGTTTGCCAAGAGTGCGCGCCCCGGCTTGCGGCAACCGACCGCTTACCGCGCCGGTCGTCCTGCTGTAGAACGGTTGCAAACAAGGCGGTCGCAACGACCTCGGAGGAACGGCCATGAGCGTGTCGATGCCGGCGCCGGACGGCGCGGTGCTCGCCCGCCGCGACGAGATCGTCGCGCGCCCTGCGCGCGCATCGTGCCGGGCGAAGGCGTGATCGCGCACGAGCGCGAGATGCGGCCCTTCGAGACCGACGGGCTGACCGCCTATCGCCAGCTGCCGCTGGTGGTCGTGCTGCCCGGAGACGACCGCGCAGGTGGCCGCAGGTCCTGCGCTATTGCCACGACCAGGGCATCAAGGTGGTGCCGCGCGGCGCCGGCACCTCGCTGTCGGGCGGCGCGCTGCCGCTCGCCGACGGCGTGCTGCTCGGCATGGCGAAGTTCAACCGCATCCTCGAGATCGATTTCGCCAACCGCGTGGCGGTGGTCGAGCCGGGCGTCACCAATCTCGGCATCACCCGCGCGGTCGAGCATGCCGGCTTCTACTACGCGCCCGATCCGTCCTCGCAGATCGCCTGCACCATCGGCGGCAATGTCGCGGAGAATTCCGGCGGCGTGCATTGCCTGAAATACGGCCTGACGACCAACAACGTGCTCGGCTTCGAGATGGTGCTGATGACCGGCGAGATCGTCCGCCTCGGCGGCAAGCATCTCGACTGCCGGCGGCTACGACCTGCTCGGCGTCATGACCGGCTCGGAGGGCCTGCTCGGCGTCGTCACCGAGGTGACGGTGCGCATCCTGCAAGAAGCCGGAGACCGCGCGCGCGCTGCTGATCGGCTTCGCCAGCGTCGGAGGAGGCCGGCGAGTGCGTCGCCGACATCATCGGCGCCGGCATCATTCCGGGCGGCATGGAGATGATGGACCGGCCGGCGATCCACGCCGCCGAGGATTTCGTGCATGCCGGCTATCCGCTCGACGTCGAGGCGCTGCTGATCGTCGAACTCGACGGGCCGCAGGCCGAGGTCGACCATCTGATCGAGCGCGTCGTCCGAGATCGCCGCGCGCCTGCCGCTCGCCGCACGCTGCGCGTCTCGACCTCCGAGGAGGAGCGGCTGCTGTTCTGGGCCGGGCGCAAGGCGGCGTTTCCCGGCGGTCGGCCGCATCTCGCCCGACTACTACTGCATGGACGGCACCATCCCGCGCGCGCAAGCTGCCGCAGGTGCTCGCCGGCATGCGCGAGCTGTCGGAGAAATACGGCCTGCGCGTCGCCAATGTCTTCCATGCCGGCGACGGCAATCTGCATCCGCTGATCCTCTACGACGCCAACAAGCCGGGCGAGCTCGAGCGCGCCGAGGATTTCGGCGCCGACATCCTGCGGCTCTGCGTCGAGGTCGGCGGCGTGCTGACCGGCGAGCACGGCGTCGGCGTCGAGAAGCGCGACCTGATGCCGACGATGTTCACCGAGATCGATCTCGACCAGCAGCAGCGGGTCAAATGCGCCTTCGACGACAAGGGCCTGCTCAATCCCGGCAAGGTGTTCCCGCAGCTGCGACCGCTGCGCCGAACTCGGCCGCATGCATGTGCAGCGGCGGCAAGCTGCCGTTCCCGGACATTCCGCGGTTCTGAGCGTCGGCGACATGACTCCATGATCCATGACGACCTTCAAGCCGCGCGACGCCAAGGACGTCGAGGCCGCCGTGCACTGGGCGCTCGGCGACGACGAAGCCGCTCGAGATCGTCGGGCAGCGGCTCCAAGCGCGCGCATCGGCCGGCCGGCGCAGATGCGGACACGACGCTCGATCTGTCCGGCGCTCACCGGCGTCACGCTCTACGAGCCGGAGGAACTGGTGCTGTCGGCCAAGGCCGGCACGCCGCTCGCCGAGATCGAGGCGCTGGTCGCAGCGCAACGGCCAGGAGCTCGCCTTCGAGCCGATGGACTACGGCCCGCTGCTCGGCGGCGCGCCGGGCGCGGGCACGCATCGGCGGCGTGCTCGCCGCCAATCTCGTCCGGCCCGCGCCGCATCAAGGCGGGCGCCGCGCGCGATCATTTCCTCGGCTTCACCGCCGTGTCCGGGCGCGGCGAGACCTTCAAGTCCGGCGGCCGCGTGGTCAAGAACGTCACCGGCTACGACCTCTGCAAGCTGCTGGCCGGCTCGTGGGGCACGCTCGCGGCGATGACCGACGTCACCTTCAAGGTGCTGCCGCGGCCGGAGACCGAGGCGACGCGTGCTGGTGCTCGGGCCTCGACGACGCGCGCGCCGTCGCGGCGATGGCGGCGGCGATGGGCTCGTCCTGCGACGTGTCGGGCGCGGCGCATCTGCCGCGCCGGCGTCGCGCGTCGCGCCTGCCGACGGCCTGCCGGTCGGCCAGGCCGCGACGGCGCTGCGGCTCGAAGGCGTCGCGCCGTCGGTCGCGCACCGCCGCGACGCGCTCGACGGCGCTGCTGCAAGCCGTTCGGCGCGATCGGCGATGCTCGACGCAGACGCAGTCGCGCGCGCTGTGGCGCGCGATCCGCGACGTGCATGCCGTTCGCCGCCGACGGCCGGCGGGCGAGCGGCCGCTCTGGCGCATCTCGACCGCGCCGACGCGCGGCGCACGAGCTCGGCGCGGCTGATCGCGCGGCGGCCGACGCCGAGGTCTCTACGACTGGGCCGGCGGCCTGGTCTGGGCCGCGCTCGCCGCCGTCCGACGACGCGCGGCGCCGCGATCGTGCGCCGCGCGGTCGCAGCACTGCGGCGGCCACGCGACGCTGATCCGCGCGCCGGCCGCCGCTGCGCGCCGCGGTCGCCGTGTTCGAGCCGCAGCGCGGCGGCGCTCGCCGCGCTGACCAAGCGCGTCAAGGAGAGCTTCGATCCCAAGGGCGTGCTCAATCCCGGCCGCATGTGGGCGGGGGTGTGAGCCGTGCATGCAAACCACCTTCACCCTCGCCCAGCTCGCCGATCCGGACATCGCGGAAGCCGACAAGATCCTGCGCACCTGCGTGCATTGCGGCTTCTGCACCGCGACCTGCCCGACCTATGTGCTGCTCGGCGACGAGCTCGATTCGCCGCGCGGGCGCATCTACCTGATCAAGGACATGCTGGAGAACGACCGGCCGGCCGACCGCCGAGGTGGTCAAGCATATCGACCGCTGCCTGTCCTGCCTGTCCTGCATGACGACCTGCCCGTCGGGCGTGCACTACATGCACCTGGTCGACCATGCCCGCGCGCATATCGAGAAGACCTATCGCGCGGCCGCTGCTCGACCGGCTGCTGCGCGCGCTGCTCGCGCCGGGTGCTGCCCGATCCGCGGCTGTTCCGCGCTGGCGCTGCGTCGGCGGCTGGCTCGGCGGCCGCTCGCGCCGCTGTTCGACGCGCGCTCGGCCTGAAGCCGCTCGCGGCGCATGCTGCGGCTCGCGCCGGCGCGGCTGCCGGCGCCGTCGACCGTCCGCGGCCGGCGTCTATCCGGCGCAAGGGCCCGCGCCGCGGCCGCGTCGCGCTGCTCACCGGCTGCGCGCAGCCGGTGCTGGCGCCGCGACATCAACGAGGCGGCGATCCGCCTGCTCACCCGGCTCGGCATCGAGGTCGTGCTGGCCGGAAGGCGAAGGCTGCTGCGGCGCGCTCGTCGCATCACATGGGCCGCGAGGAGGAGGCGCTGCGCCGGCGCGCGCGCCAATATCGACGCCTGGATCGCGCGAGATCGACGGCGAGGGGCTCGACGCCATCGTCATCACCGCGTCCGGCTGCGGCACCACGATCAAGGACTACGGCTTCATGCTGCGCACCGATCCGGCCTATGCGGACAAGGCCGCGCGCGGTCTCGGCGCTGGCGCAGGACATCAGCGAATATCTGTGCACGCTCGACTCGAGCTGCCGGCCGCGCCGCGGCCCGGCTCGCGCGTCGCCTATCACTCGCGCCTGCTCGCTGCAGCACGGCCAGAAGATCACGCGCGAGCCGAAGGAGCTGCTTTCGCAAGCTGGGCTTCGTGGTGAAGGATGTGCCGGAAGGCGCATCTCTGCTGCGGCTCGGCCGGCACCTACAACATCCTGCAGCCGGAGATCGCCGGACGGCTTGCGCGACCGCAAGGTCGCGAACATCGAGACGACCGCGCCCGACGTGATCGCCACCGGCAATATCGGCTGCATCACGCAGATCGCGGCGGGCACCGCGATTCCGGTCGTGCATACGGTCGAACTGCTCGACTGGGCGACCGGCGGACCGGCGCCGGCGGCGTTGGAGCGAACAGGGAATGGTTGAAGGCGGCTTTCAGGGCGGCGGCGATCGATGCCCGACGCCCGCAGCGCCGCAACTCTGACCCGCGTTCCGCTGTCCCGGCCGCGGCCGAGGGTCGATCAGCTGAAAGATCGGAGGACGAGCATGGCGATGAAAGCCAAGTCTGCCAGGAAGGCGACAGCAAAGACGAGCAAGACGAGCAAGACCCGCAAGCCTGCGACCACGCGGGCGAAGGCCGGCGCGAAGTCGACGGCGAAAAAGGGCGCCGCGGGCGCGGCCAAGGCGAAGACGAGCCGCGGCAAGGCCACCGCCGGCAAGACCAAGCGGACGACCGCGAAGCTGGCGAAGGCCCCTGCTCGCAAGAGCAGTGCGAAAGCCGCCGCATCGAGGAAGCCCGCTGCATCAAGGAAACCCACCGCGGCCGCGCGGAAGCCGCGCCGCCAGGAAACCGGCCGCCGCGCAGAAAGCCCGCCGCCGACCGCCAGGAAACCCGCCGCGAGCAAAGCTCCGGCCCGTAAACTCGCCGCAAAACCACCAGCATTGGCGGTGAAGAAGACTCCCGTCACACCACTCGTCCCCTCGCCGCGCAAGCCGGCTCCCGCTGCGCGAGCCGCCAAGGCGGCGCTGCCGAGCTCCGCGCCCGCGGCCGCACCGCGCCTGCGATGGTCCGTCCCGCTGCGCCGCGACCTCCGGCGCCCGCTCCCGCGCCGAGCGTCGCAGCCACGCAGCCCACGCCGCCTGCGCCGCCTGCGCAGACGAACGGCCCCGCGCCGGGAGGCGGCACGACCTGAGTGAGGCTCCGGTCGGACAAGAACGAACAACAACAGCAACGCAAGTGAAAGAACGGACATGGCCGGCACGTCGAAACGCGTCTCGAGCAAAAAGGCGGCGGGCGACAGCCGCCGCAAGAACAAGACTGTTCGCGGGCAGAAGGGGAGCACGGCCGCATCCAAGACCAGCCGTTCCGCGGGGCGCGTGACGACGAAGGCGGCCGTCGGCAAGAACAAGGCGGCGGCCAAGAAAACGGCGGCGAAGAAGCCGGGCCGCGCTGCGGCGAAGCCCGCGAAGAAGCCGGGCCGAGCTGCGGCGACGCCCGCGAAGATGCGGGGCCGAGCTGCGGCGACGCCCGCGAAGAAGCCGGGCCGAGTTGCGGCGACGCCTGCGAAGAAACCCGGCCGAGCTTCGGCTAGCGCGGCGAAGATGCGGGGCCGAGCGCAAAGCCCGGCCGGCAAGAAGGGCGCTGCCCGCGCGGGCTCGGCGGTCGAGCGAAAGACGCCGTCCCTCGAGCGCGCGCGCCCTGAGGCGGCGCCGAAGCGTGCGGCTGCAACGAAACCGCGCCGAGCCGTCGCAAAGCCGGCGCGACCCGCCGCGCCGAAACCGGCCGCCGCGAAACCGGCCGCGCCGCGATCTGCGTCTCGGCAACCGGCCGCGGCGAAACCGACCGCGGCGAAACCGGCGCGCGGCCTTTCCAGCCTCGAACTCGCGCGCGATCGCCTGGCGGGACAGGCGAAGCGAACGGTGCGGCGCGCTTTGGGCGCTGTCGCCGGCGCGATTGCGGCGGCGCGGCCGTCTGCGCCGACGCCGCCGCCGGCACGCCCCTCACCGTCCGGACGTCCTGCTCCGAGCAAGCGCGTGCGCGGTCGCACGCCGCGCCCCGCCGCGGTCGCAGGCGTGGTGGTCAAGGGCAAGACCGCTCCCCGCTATCCGGAGATCCTCTCCCCGGGGGCGCTCGCGTTTCTCGCCGATCTGCACCGCCGGTTCGATCGCGGCGGCGCGAAGCTGCTCGCTGCGCGCGCGAGCGGCAGACGCCAGTTCGACGCCGGCGAGCTGCCGGATTTCCTGACCGAGACGCGGCACGATCCGCGAGAGCGACTGGAACGTCGGCGCCGATCCCGGAGGATCTGCTCGACCGCCGCGTCGAGATCACCGGCCCGGTCGACCGCAAGATGGTCGTCAACGCGCTGAACTCCGGCGCGAACGTCTTTCATGGCGGATTTCGAGGACGCCAACTCGCCGACCTGGGCGAACAATATCGAGGGCCAGATCAACCTGAAGGACCGCTGGGACGGCAAGATCGACTTCACCGACGACGACATCGGGCAAGCACTACGAGCTCGGCGGCGAAGCCGGCCGTGCTGATCGTGCGCCCGCGCGGCTGGCATCTGCTGGAAGAGCACGTCGACGGTCGACGGCGAGCCGATCTCGGGCGCGCTGTTCGATTTCGGCCTCTACTTCTTCCACAACGCCAAGAGCTGCGCGACGAAGGGCACCGGACCCTATTTCTATCTGCCCAAGCTCGAAAGCGCATCACGAGGCGCGGCTGTGGAACGACGTGTTCGTCTACGCGCAGGAGCAGCTCGGCATTCCGCGCGGCACGATCAAGGCGACCGTGCTGATCGAGACGCTGCCGGCCGCCTTCGAGATGGACGAGATCCTCTACGAGCTGCGCGATCACATCGGCGGGCCTCAATGCCGGCCGCTGGGACTACATCTTCTCGTTCATCAAGAAGCTCGCCGAAACGCTCCGAACTACGTCCTGCCGGATCGCGGCCAGGTGGTGATGGGCAAGGCGTTCCTCGGCGCCTATTCGCTGCTGCTGATCAAGACCTGCCATCGCCGCGGCGCCTTCGCGATGGGCGGCATGGCGGCGCAGATCCCGGTCAAGAACGATGCGGCGGCGAACGAGGCCGCCTTCGCCAAGGTGCGCGCCGACAAGGAGCGCGAGGTGCGCGACGGCCATGACGGCACCTGGGTCGCCCATCCCGATCTCGTTCCGGTCGCGAAGGACGTGTTCGACCGGCTGATGCCGCAGCCGAACCAGCTCGACCGGCTGCGCGATGACGTCCAGGTGACGCGCGACGACCTGCTCGAAATCCACGAGGGCGCGAAGACCGAGGAAGGCTTCCGCCTGAACATCCGCGTCGGCGTGCAGTACATCGAGGCCTGGCTGCGCGGGCGCGGCGCGGTGCCGATCTACAATCTGATGGAGGACGCGGCGACCGCCGAGATATCGCGCGCGCAGATCTGGCAATGGCTCCGCTACGGCGCCGTGCTCGACAACGGCGTGAAGGTCACGCCGGAATTCTTCGAGCGCGCGCTCGACGAAGAGATGGAGCGGGTCAAGAGCGAAATCGGCGCGGAGGCGTATGCGGAAGGCCGCTTCGCCGAGGCGATCGCGCTGTTCCGCAGGCTCTCGCTCGCGCCGGAATTCGAGGACTTTTTGACGATCCCAGCCTACAAACTCATCGTCTGAAGCAAGCTTCGCCGAAATTGAAATCGTCGATCGGGATTTTCCCCGTCCCCGCGCAAAGCGGGACGAAGCAAGAAAGCCGGTTTCCCGCTTCGCGCGGGAATGAGCGGAATGAAAACACCCGCTGCGCGGATCGCCCAGCGCGGCCGGGCCGATGCCTCGGCCGCCAACGATCACGCGCCGCAGACGCCAAGCGTCGCTTGTCGTCTACTCGCCGGGTGAATTCGGCGCGGGCGACGGCGCGTCGTCGCCGTTACCCGCCTGGCCGACATCGGTGCGCGGGCCGCGATGCCGGCGACGTCGGCGATGCAGCGGGAAGCGATCGCCCTGCGCCTGCCCTTCGAAGCCGCCATTCGGGTTGTAACCCTGGCCCTGCGGCTGCGGCGCCGGACCCGTGACGAAGGACGGCAGACGATCGACGGCCGCATCGTCCTGTCCATTGGGGACCGCGCCAGCCGGCGCCGGTCGCCCATAGCTCGGCTCGCGCTGCGGATAGAACTGGGCGTCGCGCGGCAGGAACGGTTGCGGATCACGCGTGCCGAAGGCAGGCTGGTCGGCTGCGCCGCTCATCGGAGCGCCGACTTCCTCGTCGCCCTCTTCGTACATGTCGTCGCGCCCATCCGACCCGCCGCCCTCCGATCGCAAGAACGGCTGGTTCGGCCGGAACTGCTCCTGCGCCGCCGCAATCACGCGAAAATAATGCTCGGCGTGCTGGAAGTAGTTCTCCGCTCCCACCGGGTCGCCGGAGGACTGGGCGTCGCGGGCGAGTTGCATGTACTTTTCGGCGACATGGGACGCGGTGCCGCGGATTTTCACATCCGGGCCATTCGAACTCGTAAACCCGCGTCAGGGGGTTATGGCTCTTGCGGTTGCGCCCGCGCATACGCTTGTTCTGACCGTTTCTCATGTTCCGGCTTTCGGCCACCTCTTATGAGGGCGGTTGATCCGCCCGTTGCTCATGAACCTTGCACCTGCGCGCAAACGAGCACGCGAGCCACACTTGCGCGCAAAGCGCGCGCGCCGCGCCAGCGTCGCCGCCGCGGAATGCATAGCCACATCACAACGGAGGTCGTGCGTAAGCGCACCGACATCCGCGCTGGATTGCTTTAGCTGTCGCCTGCAGCAATGCCCTGGCGCTGCCAACCTTTCGTGCTGCGCGTCGCTCCCGATCCGTGAAGCGGGAACGCTCGTCAAGCCGATGAAGCATCTCGATCCCGAGTGGCGTAACACCAACCGACATTTAACAAGCAGGTTGGTAACGGCCTTCGCCGCTTAGCCTCGCCGAGCACTGCTCCGGGCTTAGTCGCGGCGGTCAACCCCCCATCCTCAGGTCAATTCCGTACGCGGAACCTAGTTGGTCTTTCCCGAGAATCAAGCTCTTTTTGCCGCCCCTTAGTCGAAAGATGCAATCAGGCAACGCTCCGCGCCGTCACCGCGCGGGCCGTGCCGGCGAGGTCGCGCGCGACGGATTCGACCCTCAGTTCAGCCCGTTGGAGCAAGTTGGCGACGTCGCCCGCCTGTCCGGCGCCCACCTCAACGACGAGCGGTGCGGAGAGCGCGAGGAGCCTGCGAGCGTCCGCTGCGATCGCGCGATAAGCGGCGAGCCCGTCACGCCCGCCATCGAGAGCGCACGCAGGATCGAAGTCGCGCACCTCGGGCGCGAGGCTTTCGACATCCTGCGTGCGCACATAAGGCGGATTGGCGATCACGAGATCGAACCCGCCGGCGAGCGCCGTCCCATAATCGGCGGCGACAAACTCGGCGCGCGCACGAAGGCCGAGCCGTTCCGCATTATCGCGCGCGGTCGCAAGCGCGCGCGGATCGCGATCCGTGCCGACGCCGTACGCCCGCGGCAATTCCGTCAACAGCGCGAGCAGCAGCGCGCCTGAACCAACGCCGAGATCGGCGATGCGCAGCGCCCGCATGCGCGCCGCGCGACCGCCGAGCGCGGCAAGGGCCGCCTCGACGACCGTCTCGCTCTCGGGGCGCGGGACGAGAACGGCGGCGGTGACCGCGAGCGGCAGCCCCCAGAACTCCTTCAATCCGATGATGCGCGCCACCGGCTCGCGGGCGAGACGGCGCGCCGCGAGCCTGTCGATGCGCGCAATCTCTTCGGGCGCAAGCGCGCGGTCAGCAGCGGCGGCAAGCCCGGCATGATCGAGCCCGAGCGCATGACCGATCAGCAAACGGGCGTCGAGCGCGGGCGCGTCCAATCCGGCGGCGCGGAACGCCTGCGCGAGCGCGCGGCGCCTTGCGGCGATCGTCGTCACGTCGAGCCGGCGCGAGGCCGCGGCCGCGCTCATTGGTCCTGCGCCGCCAGCAGCTCCGCATTGTGTTCCGTCACCAGCGCATCGACGAACTCGCCCAACGCCTCGCCCTCCATCACCTGCGGCAGCTTGTAGAGGGTGAGATTGATGCGATGATCGCTCACGCGCCCCTGCGGAAAATTATAGGTGCGGATGCGTTCGGAGCGGTCGCCGGTGCCGACCTGCCCGCGCCGCTCGGCGGCGCGATGGGCGTCGCGCCGCTGCCGCTCGGCGTCGTACAGCTTGGCGCGCAGGAGCGCCAAAGCCTTGGCGCGGTTGCGGTGCTGCGAGCGCTCGTCCTGCACGAAGACGACAATGCCCGACGGGAGATGCGTGATCCGCACGGCCAATTCGGTCTTGTTGACATGCTGGCCGCCGGCGCCGCCCGCACGCATCGTGTCGACGCGCAGGTCGCCCTCGTCGATCGCGACGTCGACATCCTGCACCTCGGGCAGCACGGCGACCGTCGCGGTCGACGTATGGATGCGCCCCGACGCTTCGGTGTTGGGCACGCGCTGGACGCGATGAACGCCCGACTCGAATTTCAGTCGCGCGAAGGCGCCGCGGCCGCGGATCTCGGCGACGATCTCCTTGTAGCCGCCCATCGTGCCTTCGCTCGCGGAAATGATCTCGGTCTTCCATCCCCGCTTGGCGGCGTAGCGCTCGTACATGCGAAACAGGTCGCCGGCGAACAGGGCGGCCTCGTCCCCGCCTGTTCCGGCGCGGATTTCGAGAATCACATTGCGCTCGTCCATCGCATCCTTCGGAAGGAGGGCGAGCTGAATGGCGTTTTCCAGCGCGAGCCGTTTGTCCTCCGAGCGCGGCCTTCTCATCGGACGCGATGGCGCGCATCTCGGCGTCGGCGGTCGCATCGTCGATGATCGACTGCAGGTCGGCGAGTTCCGCGAGCGCCTCGCGATATCGCCTGATTGCGTCGATGACCGGCGCGAGCTCGGCGAGTTCGCGCGACAGCCGCACGAACGCCTCGGGCGCCACTTGCCCGGACAGCTCCGCCTCGACGGCGGCGTGACGCGTCACCAGCGCGTCGAGTTTTGTTTGCGGCAACATGGGGCGTTACAGGGGCAACCCTTCCGCTTCGGCGAAAGCCGTCAGCTTGGCGCGGATCGAGGCGCCGCCATGCGGGCGCTTGATCAGCGGCAGGATCAGGCGCTCGGCCTTTGCCGCGTCGAGGTCGAGCAGCATCGCCTTCACCGGCCCGATCGCCGACGGCAGCACCGAGAACGAGCGATAACCGATGCCCGATCAGCGCCAGCGCGCCGAGCGGCTTGGAGGCGATCTCGCCGCACAGCGTGACCGGCTTGCCGTGCGCATGCGCCTTGTCGGCGATCATCTTAAGGGCGCGCAGGACCGGGATCGAGAGCTGATCGAACCGGTTGGCGACGCGCGGATTGCTGCGGTCTGCGGCATACAGGAACTGGATCAGATCGTTCGACCCGACCGACAGGAAATCGACCCGGTCGAGCAACTCGTCGAGCTGAAAGAGCAGCGACGGCACTTCCACCATGCTTCCGATCTCCACCCGCTCGGGCAGCCGGTGGCCGTGCCGGCGCAGATGGGTCAGCTCGCGCTCGACCAGGGATTTCGCCTCGTCGAACTCCTGCACGGCCGCGATGAGGGGGAACATGATGCGAAGCTCGCGTCCCGACGCCGCGCGCAGCAAAGCGCGGACCTGGCTGCGCAAGAGACCGGGCCGGTCGAGCCCGAGCCTGATCGCCCGCCAGCCGAGCGCCGGATTTTCCTCCTCGAGATTGCGCATATAGGGGAGCACCTTGTCCCCGCCAATATCGAGCGTGCGGAACACGACCGGCTTGCCGCCCGCCGCAGTCGAGCACGCTGCGATAGAGCGACGAGCTGCTCGCTCGTGCGCGGGAACTGGGCCGCCACCATGAACTGCAACTCGGTGCGGAACAGGCCGACGCCCGCCGCGCCGGTTTCGATGAGATGCGGCAGGTCGACCATCAGCCCGGCATTGATCATGAGCGAGATCGCCTGGCCGTCCTTGGTGACGCAGGGCCGGTCGCGCAGGCTGAGAAACTGCAGCTGCCGCCGCGCGCGCAGCCGCACCCGCTCGACATAGGCCGCCTCCATGTCCGGGGACGGGCGGATATGCACGTCGCCGGCGGCGCCGTCGACGATGATGGCGTCGCCGGGATCGACCAGGCCGGTTGCGTTCGGCACCTCGCCGACCGCGGCGATGCCGAGCGCGCGGGCGACGATGGTGACATGCGAGTTCGGACCGCCTTCCTCCAGCACGAGCCCGCGCAGCCGGTTGCGGTCGTAGTCGAGCAGCGCCGCCGGCCCCATCGAGCGGGCGACGATGATCGCGTGCTCCGGCAGCTTGTCGCGCGTCGGCGCATGATCGTAGCCGAGCAGCTGGCGCTGCAGGCGGTGGGCGAGGTCGTCGAAATCGTGCAGCCGCTCGCGCAGATAGGGGTCGGTCTGCCGCAGCATGCGCGCGCGCGTGTCCGACTGCACGCGCTCGACCGCCGCTTCCGCGGTGAGGCCGGTGAGCACCGCCTCTTCGAGCTTGTGCACCCAGCCGCGGTCATGGGCGAACATGCGATAGGCTTCGAGCACGTCGCGATGCTCGCCGCCCTCGGCGACTTCGCCGCTCTCCAGCATCAGGTCTAGTTCGGCGCGCAGCGTCTGCACCGCGGCGCGCAGGCGGCGCAGTTCCTTCTGCACGTCGTCGGCGATGAAATTGGTGATCACCACGCGCGGCTCGTGCAGCACGACATGGCCGAGCGCGATCGAGTCGGTGAGCGCCGCGCCGGTCACGTGCAGCGGACGGCGGACGGCGGGCTCGGCGCCCGGCTGGGCGATGGTCGAGGAGTTCGCCCGAGGCGATCATCTCGGCGAGCACCATCGCCGTCGTCTGCAGCGCCTCGACTTCCTCCTCGGAATAGGTGCGGCGGGCGCGGTTCTGCACGACCAGCACGCCGAGCGTGTTGCCGGCGCGCAGGATCGGCACGCCGAGGAAGGAGTGATAGATCTCCTCGCCAGTCTCCGGCCGGTAGGAAAAGGCCGGATGCGCCTGCGCGTCCGAGAGGTTGATCGGGCTCGCTTCGCTCGCGACCAGGCCGACCAGGCCTTCGTCGGCGCGCATCACGGTGAGGTGCACGGCCTGACGGTTCAGACCTTCGGTCGCGTACAACTCCAGCGTGCTGTCGACACGCAAGACATAGACCGAGCAGACCTCCGCGACCATGTTCGCGGCGATCAGCACGACGATCTTGTCGAGGCGTTCCTGCGCACTGGCCGGCTCCGCAACAACTTCGCGAAGCCGACGCAACAGCACGCGCGGACCGCCCAGCGCACCGCGCATCGCGTGGGTCCTTCGGGCCGCAGCATCAGGCCGGCAACGGCCGGCTCGGTTCAAGGGAAATCGCGCTCGGGCGGGACCGCGCGTCGATCCTCACAGCCTATAGCCAATGGGATGTGCGCGCTGCAAGCGAAAGGGCGATGCTGCACTGCACACTCGGCCGCCCCGGCCGATCGGATGGTTAACCCTTGTCCAGCCCATACAGCGAATGCAGGGTGCGGACCGCTAGCTCGGTGAAGGCGGCGTCGATCAGAAGGGAAAATTTTATCTCCGAGGTGGTGATGGCGCGGATATTGATCCCCCGGTCGGCCAGCGCACGAAACGCCCGCGCCGCGACGCCGGCATGGCTGCGCATGCCGATGCCGATCACGGAGATTTTCGCCACGTCGCTCGCGGTGTCGAGCCGTTTATAGCCGATCTCCGCCCGCGCCTTGGCGATGGTGTCCTGGGCGCGCTCGAAATCGGCGGCGGCGACGGTGAATGTGAGGTCGGTCGTCTGACCGTCGGCCGAGACGTTCTGCACGATCATGTCGACATTGATGTTGGCGTCGGACAGGGGGCCGAAGATCGACGCGGCGACCCCCGGCTTGTCGTCGACGCTCCGGATCGAGATTTGCGCCTCGTCCTTGGAGAAGGCGATGCCGGTGACGACCTCTTGTTCCATGATCTCGCTCTCGTCGCAAATCAGGGTGCCGGGAGGCGCGCGCAACGGGTCGATGTCGTCCGGCCTGTCGAAGCTCGAACGCACGAAAATCCGCACATTATGCACCATTCCGAGCTCGATCGAGCGCACCTGCATGACCTTGGCCCCCTGCGAGGCCATTTCCAGCATTTCCTCGAAGGCGATCTTGTCGAGGCGGTGCGCCTTCGGGACCACGCGCGGATCGGTGGTGTAGACCCCGTCCACATCGGTGTAGATGTCGCAGCGCTCGGCGCGGATCGCCGCCGCAATCGCGACGGCGGAGGTGTCCGACCCGCCCCGCCCGAGCGTGGTGATGCGGCCGGTGGCGGCGTGGACGCCCTGGAACCCGGCGATTACGGCGACCTCCTTGCGGGCGAAGCCTGGAAGCAGCCGTTCGGCGTCGATCTCGAGAATGCGGGCAGAACCGTGCGCGTCGGAGGTGCCGATCGGCAGCTGCCAGCCTTGCCAGGAGCGGGCCGCGATCCCCATTTCCTGCAGGGCGATCGCGAGCAGGCCGGAGGTGACCTGCTCGCCGGAGGCGACCACCGCATCGTATTCGCGGCGGTCGTGCAACGGCGCGGCCGACCGGCACAGATCGACCAGCGTATTGGTGGCTCCCGCCATGGCCGAGACCACGACCGCGACCTCGTGCCCGGCCGTCGACCTCGCGCTTGACGTGGCGCGCGACATTGCGGATGCGGTCGATATCGGCGACCGAGGATCCGCCGAATTTCATCACCAGGCGAGCCATGGGCGGCCGATGCGCTCCTGAGGCGTTTTGCGCGGGGGACAAGGAAGGCTTGCATCGCGGCGAATGCCGCGCATAGAAGAGCGCGTATACATAGCCGGCGAGGAGTCATGAAGGCAACTCCACACAGAATCCTCGACGGCTGCGGGCGCACGGGTGCGCGGAGGCGCAGATGAGCAGCGACTTGGACCGTTCGCCGACCGTCGATGCGGCCGAGGTCGCGCGCTTTTCCGCGCTCGCCGCCACATGGTGGAACACGCGCGGCGAAATGGCGGCGCTGCACAAGCTCAACCCGGTCCGTCTCGCCTATATCCGCGATGCGACGTGCCAGCAGTTCGGCCGCGACGCCAAACTGGTCGGCTGCCTGCATGGTCTGCGCATTCTCGATATCGGCTGCGGCGGCGGCATCCTGTCGGAGCCGCTCGCCCGGCTGGGCGCCGCCGTGCTCGGCGCCGACCCGTCGGTCACCAATATCGAGGTGGCGAAGCTGCACGCCGCCGCAGAGCGGGCTTGCGATCGATTACCGCGCGACCACCGCGGAAGCCCTGAGCGAGGCGGGCGAGCGCTTCGACGTGGTGCTCGCGATGGAGGTGGTGGAGCACGTCGCCGATGTCGGCCTGTTCGTGCGCAAATGCGCCGACATGGTCAAGCCGGGCGGGCTGATGTTCGCCGCCACCCTCAACCGCACCCTCAAGAGCTTCGCGCTCGCGATCGTGGGCGCCGAATACATCCTGCGCTGGCTGCCGATCGGCACGCATCAATGGGACAAGTTCGTCACGCCAGCCGAGCTCGAGACCGCGCTGGAGGAGGCGGGGCTGCGCGTGATCGCCGAAAAAGGCGTGGTCTACACGCCGTTTGCCGACCGCTGGCGGCTGTCCGACGATGTCGACGTCAATTACATGATGGTGGCCGACCGGCCGGCGTGATGCGCCTCAGCGGGTCGCCCGGACCAGGCCTTCCTCTCCCAGAAAGAACGGGTCCGCCGAGCACGCTCGCAGACCCGCCTATCGTCAGCCGAACCAGTGAATGACGGCCGGCGGCGACCTTACGGTCAGACCTTGTCCTGGTACATCACAAGAAGCTGCCCGCCCTGAACAAGTTCGCCAGGGATGCCGTAATGCGCCTGAACATCGAGCAGGAACGCGTTCTGGCCGGCCGACCCGAGGATGTCGGTGACGTCGATGATGCCTGACGATTCTTCGTCCTGCGTCAGGAAGGGCTCGCCGCCGACCGGAGCAGCCGGATCGAAACGGTCCGGATCGTGCTGCGCCAGCACGGTGAGCTGGTCGGTCGCGGGGTCATATTCCCAGATCTTTCCGATATGGGCGTTGTTGCCGACGTCTTCCTGCATCAGCACCTTGCCATCCTTGGTGACGGTCATGTTGTCGAGCATCTGCTGCCCCTCGTCGCCGTCGAGCAGCATGCTGATCGTGCCGCCTTTGGTTGGATCGGCGGCGTCGACGAAGTCGATCGCCCACAGCCGGCTCGGCGCGTTGAACGCATTGGTCGTGGTGAAATAGAAGCGGTTCGGATCGATCGTATCCCACTGGCCATCCTCGGGCCGCAGGAACTCGGTTACGGCGCTGGTCTCGCTCTTTGTTTGAAGATCAGGGCCCGTTAACTCGCTCACGTCGCCGAGATCGACCAACGAAACCGCCGACTTATAGTCGCCGCCGAGAGTTGTTCCGTTCGTCTCGTTGTTGTTGTCCGTCGCCGTATCCCACTCGGCGACTTTCAGGCCGTAAAGCGTGCCGTAGGTCAGGCCCGCCTTGTCGAGGGCGCTGCCGGTCGCCTGCTTGTCGCCGAAGTAGAAATAGAGCTGGCCGGGAGTCGCGTCATCCGTGCCCGCCACGACCGTCTTGTCGCCGGTGTGCGGGTTGGCGACGCTGTTCTCCCAGGCGAACTTGCCGAGCCATGCGAGCTCATAGCTGTTGCCGGCCTCCGCCCCGTCCACGAAATGGGCGAAGGCCTTGCCGTTAGGGGTCGTCTCCTCCCCATTCATGAAGACGTGACCGTTATAGCCGAGGCCGGTTTCCGGATTGTAGAACGCCGTCAGCTCCGGCAAGTCCGCCGAGCAAAGCCGATTGAATGCGTAGGGAAGCGTCGCCGGATTGCCGTCGGCGACCGGATCGAAATAGCTGTTGGTGGCTGTGTCGTAGAGATAGACGTGCTGGATAAGGTCGGACCCGTCCAGCACTTCGAGCGTCGCTTTGTCGATGATGAGCTTCGAGACGAACGCGCCGGTGGCGCCATGATCGCGCGCCTCCCCGTCAGTCGGGGTGAGTTCGTGGTTCATGAGCACCGTGAAAGTGCCGTCGCTATTGTCGAACGCGCCGAGACCGTCCGGAACGCCGACCATGCGCCAAGGAGTGACGCCGTCCGACTTCGTTCCGGCTTCATCGCCGACGGTGAGCAGCGACACGGTCGAGATCGACGGGTTGACCGGAACGACATAGGGGGAGGCCGTGCTCGACTGGCCGGTTTCCGCATCCGACACGATGAACTGGGACGAATCGAGGTGGGAAACGCGCCAATCCTCGATGATCAGTTTGTCGCCATTGCCGAGATTGAGGACGGCGTCGTGTCCGTGCTGGCGGAAAGCATTTATGACGTCCTGCGCCGAGCTGAATCGAAATCGCGCAGATCGATCCGGTCGTTTTGGTGCAGGTCGCGGACGATCTCGGTGTCGGCGCCCATCCGGATCACGAACTTGTCGGGGCCTGCGCCGCCATACAAGTCGTCGCGGCCCGCGCCGCCGACCAAGAAGTCGCGGCCGCCGCCGCCTTTCAGCGCATCGTTGCCTTTGCCGCCGAGCAGAGCGTCGTTCCCGGCGCCGCCATAAACGAGATCGTTCCCCTCGCCGCCATCAAGCAGATCGTCGCCGGCGCCGCCGTCCAGGTCGTCATTGCCTTTGCCGCCGATCAGCGTGTCATGCCCTCGATCCCCGAACAGGACGTCATCGCCTTCGCCGCCATCGACCCAGTCATTGCCACGGCCGGCGAACACGACGTCGTTGCCCCTGCCGGCGAGTATCCTATCGTTGCCGTCAAAGCCGAAAATGATGTCGTTGCTATTCGAGCCATAAAGGACGTTATCGAAGTCGTTTCCGAAAATAGTCCGATAGGTCGGTCTCCACATAGCGAGCTCCCTGAGCGTGGCTTTCGAAACCAAGTCGTCTCCTAAAGGACGCTACTAACGAAGCCGTGACGGTGGGATGAAATCTTCGGGTGCTGGCGCAAATTTCAGCGTGTCCCGCCCGCGTCGGCGCCGTCATCGGTGTGTCGTGAAACCGCAATAGCGAGTTCAGGGGTATGGTCACCGTCGGTAAGGCGCGTCGCGTTTCGGGGGGCTTTGTTTCGGGGCTATGAAGACTCCGCCCGACAATCCGCTCAGCGGCACGCTCGCGCGCATGCGCCGCGCACTTTATGCGATCGGACTATTCAGCTTCGCGATTAACCTACTCGCATTAACCGTGCCGCTGCACATGTTGCATGTTTACGACAATGTGCTGCCGTCGCGTAACGGCGCGACTTTGTTCTTTTTGACGCTCTTGGCGATTGGCTTTATCGCGGCGCTCAGCCTGCTCGAACTGTTTCGTTCACGCATTCTCGTCCGCATCGGCGCACAACTCGACCGCGACATGAGCGATCGGCTGTTTGCTGCGGGCGTGGCCGACCGGATTTCCCGACGTTCCGACAATCCGGCACAGCCGCTGCGCGATCTCGACACGCTGCGCGGATTTGTGGGCGGAAGCGCCCTGCCCGTTCTGTTCGATGCGCCTTGGGCGCCGATCTTCATAGCGGTCACATTCCTCCTTCACCCGATCCTCGGCTTGATCGCCCTCACCGGCGCCGCCGTGCTGCTGATCACCGCCGTGCTGAACGAAAGCTCGACGCGTCGTCTCTCCAAGAACGCGATCAGCGATACGCTGGAGGCGGGACGCTTTGCCGACGCTGCCTTGCGCAACGCGGAGGTCATCCATGCGATGGGCATGGGGCCGGCGATCACCGCGCGCTGGCTGTCCCGGCAAGACGCGGTGGTCGAGGGCAATGCGCGGATCGCCGATCGTTCCGGCGGATTTGTCGCCGTCGCAAAGTTCTGGCGCCCGTTCCTGCAGGTTTCCCTGCTGGCGGCGGGCGCCTGGCTCGCGATCAACGACGTGATCACGCCGGGCGTGATGATCGCGGCCTCGATCATCACTGCGCGGGCGCTGGCGCCGGTGGAAGGAGCGATCGCTTCCTGGCGCGGTTTTATCGCGGCGCGTAGCGCTTACGACCGCTTGCGCGAGACCCTCCGGCGGCACGGCAATCCCCCGGACCGCATGCCGCTGCCCGCCCCCAAAGGCGAAATCGCCGTCACCCATCTGTTCGTGGCGCCCCCGCGCGTCGTCAAGCCGGTGCTCAAAGGGGTGACCTTCACCCTTGCGCCGGGCGAGGCGCTCGGCGTCATCGGTCCGAGCGCGTCAGGCAAGTCGACGCTCGCCCGCGCGCTGGTCGGCGTTTGGCCGGCCCTGTCGGGGGAAGTCCGCATCGACGGCGCTTCGATCGCGGATTTCGATCGCGCGATACTGGGCCCGCGCATCGGCTATCTTCCGCAGGACATCGAGCTGTTCGAGGGCACCGTCGCCGAAAACATCGCCCGTTTCGGACCGCCCGATCCCGAAGGCGTCCTTGCCGCAGCCCGCGCTGCCGGTTTGCATGAACTGATCCTCCGCCTTCCCGAGGCCTATGACACGCCGATCGGGGCCGGCGGCGAGGCGCTATCGGGCGGCCAGCGCCAGCGCATCGCGCTGGCGCGCGCCGTCTACGGACGTCCGGCGCTCGTCGTCTTGGACGAGCCGAACGCCAATCTTGATACCGAGGGAGAAGAGGCGCTGCTCGCGACAGTCGCATCACTGAAGACGCAGGGAAGTGCGATCGTGATGATCGCTCATCGGCCGAATGTCATTGCGGCTGTCGACAAGATTCTGGTGCTGCGCGACGGCGCGCCTGAAATCCTTGGGCCGCGGGCCGATGTGCTTGCGAGGTTCGCCCGCCCGCCGGGAGCGCGCGAGCCGACGCCGCTCGTCGCCAAGATTGGAGCGAGAGGATGAGCGGAGCCGCCGCCCCCACCCGCGGCGCAACCAGTGACGCCGGCCGGAGGGCCGGCTTCGCGCGCGAGGCGCGGCCGGCGATCCTCGGCGGCCTCCTCGTCATCGCGCTCGCATTGGTCGGGTTTGCAGCGTGGGCCGCGACCGCTCCGCTTGCAAGCGCGATCGTTGCGCCCGGCATCGTGATGGTGGAGGGCAACCGCAAACAGGTCCAGCACCTGGAGGGCGGCATCGTCAAAGATATCCTGGTGAAAGACGGAGCCCTGGTCGAACGCGAACAAGTGCTGCTGCGCCTGGACGAGTTCCGCGCGCGGTCGACGCTTGGCGTGTTGCAGACGGCGATGGATACCGCGCGCATCCTGGAAGCGCGGCTGAAGGCGGAGCGGGACGCCTCGGATACGCTGGTTTTCCCGACCGATCTGCGCGCCCGCCGCGCCGACCGGACGATCGCGGAGATGATGCGGGCGCAGGAGCTCCTGTTCGCCGCGCGGCGCACGTCCTTTCTCGGACAGCAGGATATTCTGCGCCAGCGCATCGCCGGGCACGAACAAGAGATCGCCGGGCTGGCCGCCCAACAGGAATTGCTTGAGCAACAGATCAGGTTCGTCGAAGAGGAATTGACCGGTCTGCGCGAACTCCTGGCGAAGGGCATCGCATTGAAGACGAAGGTGTTGGCGCTCGAGCGCGAAGCGGCGCGGCTGCGCGGATCGCGTGGCGAGCGGATTTCGGACATTGCCCGGACGCAGGTGTCGATCGGCGGAACAAAGCTCGAAGTTCTCCAGGTGGAGCGGACGTTCCATGAAAACGTCGCCAAGGAGATCCGGGACGTCCAGGCTCAGATCGCCGATCTAGACGAGCGCATGGTCGCCGCCCGCAGCACGCTTGATCACATCGAGATACGCGCGCCCGCGGCCGGCGTCGCGGTCGGGCTCAACGCGCATACGGTGGGAGGCGTCCTCAAGCCGGGCGACATTATCCTGGAGATCGTTCCAAGCCTGCGGCGCCTCATGGTGGAGGCTCAAGTTCAGCCCAACGATATCGACAATGTCGCGGTTGGCATGGAGACCGACGTGCGGCTGACCGCGTTCAAACAACGCACGACGCCCACGCTGTCCGGCCGCCTGATCTACGTCTCGGCGGACCGGTTGACGGACAATCGCTCCGGCCAGGCCTATTATCTCGCCCGCGCCGAAATTCCAGAAAGCGAGCTTGCCCGCATATGGCCGCTGGCGCTGCAGCCCGGCATGCCGGCTGACGCGGTCATCAAGAAACGCGAACGAACCGCGCTCGACTACCTGATTCAGCCGATCGCCGACGCAATGGCGCGCGCCTGGCGGGAAGACTAGGCGAATTGCTTTCGGCGGAATCGGAATTCGCTCCGAAATGTCGTTACGCGATCGCGTTTTCTTCGGCGAACCGGTTCCCACTTCGCCGAAAAACTGCTCGAGCAATCCGGACGCAGACGGCGCAACGCGCGCTCAGCGGGTCGCCCGGTAGCAGCCGGCGCGGCGGGCCCGGCACGGCGGCCACCGACGGGTCGTAATAGGTCGCCGTCGTCGGCGTCGTCGTCACCGAGCCGGCGAGGCTGCGCACCGTGACGCTGCCCCTCGGCGCGTGCACGACGCATAGCGGGTTGGGCCTGCAGACGCCGTCCGGCCCGCACAGGGGATAGCAGTACAGGCCCGGACGGATATAGCGGTAGTCGTAGGGGCCGTAATAATGGGTGTAGTCGCAATACGGATAGCAGCTCAGGCGGGATTGCGGCGCGGCCTGATTCGATGCCGCAAGGAAGACCAGGACGCCGACTAACAGAGTTGCTGCAAACCGCGGCATGGCGCTCTCGCTTCAGAGTGATTCTCATGATGAGCGAACATAGCTCGGTTTGCGGCTTCGTGACACGGCGTTCCGCTCCGGCCGGCCGGTGTCCGCCCTGCCCGCCTCGGCGCATGTCGATCGCCTCGGCCGAGGAGCGTAGTGTATCCGCGCGCGCCCCGGCAAGCCGCGACCGCGGCCGCGTCCTCCGTCGGCCGGCCGCCTCAGGGCGGACGCAAGCCCCAGCCCCTCGATCTCCTGGACAGTCCGCCGCCAAGCCCTTATAAACGCCACGCTCTCCTCACATCGCCTCACGTGCGAGGCCAATGCCCAGGTAGCTCAGTTGGTAGAGCACGTGACTGAAAATCACGGTGTCGGTGGTTCGATTCCGCCCCTGGGCACCATTACCCTTATCTCCCGCCATCTCAGGACGTCTCACTCTGCCCCGCATGGCATTGATAGAATGAGTATTTCTTGATCTCGAAGCCATCCGCCGTTTCAATCCGCATCTTCTGATATCGCCCCATCCCACGGATTTGTTGGCCTTGACGTTGGCCTCGATCCAGTATCTGCTGGCCCGAGGCCAACAGCGGGAGGCGTCAATGGCCTTGACAGATACGGCGTGCCGCGCCGCCAAGGGCCGGAATACGGAATACAAGCTCTCCGACGGCGGCGGGCTCTACCTCCTTGTGAAGCCAAGCGGCACGCGGCTCTGGAACCAAGCATTCCGATTAGAGGAAAGCAGAAGAAGCTCTCCCACGGCGCCTATCCGTCAGTATCCCTCGTCGAGGCACGCCGGCTCCGCGACGAGGCCAAGAAGCAGTTGGCCTCGGGTCTCGATCCAGGGGCCAACAAAAAAATCGCGAAGCTGACCGCCGTCATCTCGGCGAGGAACACCTTCGGGGGCGTTGCTGAGGAATATCTGCAGCGCATCGAGGATGAGGGCGCCGCCGCTTCCACCGTCACGAAGAACCGATGGCTGCTTGTTGATCTTGCCGGCCCCGACCTTGGCACGCGACCAATCGCGGATATCACCCCGGCGGAAATCCTCGCGCTGCTGCAACGGATCGAACCGCAGCGGGGCGCCGGGAGACTGCACGGCGGCTGCGCAGCTTGGTCGGCACCGTCTTCCGGCTTGCTGTCTCAACGCTGCGAGCCAAGGACGATCCGACGCTTCTCCTGCGTGGCGCCCTAGAGGCACCCAAGGTGCAGCACCGGGCCGCGATCACCGACGAGAAGCATCTCGGTGCGCTTCTAGCGGCTATGACGCTATGACGGCTGGCCGACGCTCCGGTGCGCTCTTCAGTTCACGGCGCTGACGTTCGCCCGCCCCGGCGGATTCCGCGGCGCCACATGGGCAGAGATCGACGTGGAGGAGGCAATCTGGCACATCGACGGCGCCCGCACCAAGGTTCGCCGGCCGCATGACCTGGCGCTATCGCGGCAGGCGCTCGATGTGCTGCGCGAAGTGAAGGAGGTCGCCCGCATGAGCGCGCTCGTGTTCCCCTCTATCCGCTCCAATGCCCGCGCCCTGTCGGAGAACGCCATGAACGCCGCGCTGCGGCGCATGGGCTTTACACAGGATGAGATGACCGCGCACGGCTTCCGGGCGGCTGCAAGCTCGATATTGAACGAACGGGGTTTCCGGCCCGACGTGATCGAGGCCGCGCTCGGGCATCAGGATCGGAACGAAATCCGGCGTGCCTACAACCGGGCGAGCTATTGGCCGGAGCGGATTGAGTTGATGCAGGCGTGGGCCGACTGCATTGATCGATTGAAGCAAACGCCATGACGAAAGGCTTCGCTCCTGCGCTGAATGGAGGGCGCGGCGGCCTCACCTAAGCCCGTCGACTTCGCCTTTCGCACGCCATGCTGCAGGATCGACGATCCAGCGATTGATGTCGGATTCTCTCCAGCCGGCGCCGTTGACGCTGATCCTGATCTGGGGCGGGAACGTGCCCTCGGCGATCTTGCGGTAGATGGTGGACCGGGACAGGCCGGTCCGGCCGAGAACGGTTTTCAAGCGGATGATACGGTCTGGTTCAGGCACGGCTGCGCTGCCTCCTGCCGGTTGTTTCTGACTGCTCCTGATCCAGACAGAACAAGCGCTTACGCGCGCGCAAGAGGGTTAAAGTGCGTGTCGTAGCGTGGCGTATAGGCGGCGGAAGATAGGCGGGGTCAAAGTCCGATGCCCCGGCCTCTGCCGAGGTCGATGCCGTGACTGAAGGCGAGTTCCAGCCCGAGTCGGCGGCCCGATTCGATCCCGATGCCGAGGTCTCGCTTGCGGTTGGCGAGGATCGATTCGAGCTGCGGATCGCGTTCGAGGCTTTTCGCCATGTCGCCCATCGCCAACCGCGTGGCCTTGTAGCCGGACATGTCGCCCGCCTGATACTGGCGCTGGCTGGTCTGGCCGAGTTCCCGCCAGCGTTCCACGAAGCGGTCGGCGCGCCGAGCCGGATCGGTGCGCAGTTCGGTTTCGAGCTGGAGCGCGCGGATGGTGCGGGCAACGCGCCCCGTGGCCGCTTCCGAGGCAAGTTCCGGGTTCTTCTTGTAGGCGGCTTCGGCGTCGTGCGAGCCATAGGGCCGCACCTCCTCGAAGACCTTGCGGGCCTCCTGCAATTCCTCACCTGCTCCGGGCTGGCCTTGCCGCCCGCTCCTGCACTCGAAGATCGCATCCACGGCGCGGGCATGGCGGATGAGCGCCTTGGTGCGGGCGCGGCGCAGCACCGCCTCCCGATCCCGGCTGCGTCTTCGGCGCCGCCGTCTGCCTCCATCCGGCACTTCCCTTTCCGGCCTCTGCCCGCCATCGGCGGGCAGGCGCAGGCCGTCGAACATGCCGCGCACCTTCTCCGGCACGACCTTGCGCACGATCTCGGCGACACGGGCGCGGAAGGTAATGCCGCGCCGCTCGGCGATAGTCACGGGCGGGATCGGCGCGCTCGTAATCCGCTGGCCATGTCCTTGGCCCGGTCGCGCGACAGGGTGCGGGTAAGCCGGTCCTGACCGGCGAAGTCGTCGCGGCCATAATGCAGGTCCATGCCGTCGCGGTGACGCGACAGGGCGACATAGCTGCCGTGGGCGTCCATGCCCGACGTCGCCAGCACATGGGTGCGGTCCACGGTCATGCCCTGCGCCTTGTGAATGGTCGCGGCATAGCCGTGGTCGATCCGGTTGTAATCCTTCAGGTCGAAGTCAACGGAACGGCCATCGTCGGTGCGCACGGACATGGATCGTGCGCTGACCTGCTCGATGGTCCCGAGCGTGCCATTCTTCACGCCAAGGCTGCGCTCGTTTTGCAGGAACATGACCCGATCCCCGCTGGCGAAGCTGCGCTCGCCGCGTTCGACCGTCAGGCGCACGTCATCGCCCAGATCACCGGCGGCCCGCATCCGCCCGCGCGCGGCCTCGTTGAGCGCGCGCACCTCGTCGTTGGTATGGGTGAGGATGATGCGGCTGTGGTCGGGCGACGCCTGCCGGTCGCGGTCCCAGCGGTCGATCAGATCGTCGCGCGCCTGTTCCCGTGTCGGGGCGGCATGGACCATGCCATGCGTGTCATAGGCATGGATCGCATCGCCGGTTCGGCCGGTCGCCAGATCGCGCGTGGCGTCGCGCTGCCAGTCCTCCCGCTGGCGGCGCACCTCGCCGATCTCCGCGCCGCCGTGGCGTTCGTGGATCGAGCGGAACGCCGCGCCCGCCTCGATGGATTGCAACTGCTGCGGATCGCCGACCAGCACGACTTTCGCGCCGGCCTCGGCGGCGTGGGACAGCACGCGCTCCAATTGCCGCGTGCCGACCATGCCCGCCTCGTCGATCACCAGAACATCGCGGGCGGTGAGCATGTCGCGGCCCTGTCCCCAGCCATGTTCCATGCTGGCGATGGTGCGCGACGCGATGCCCGATCCGCTTTCGAGATTTTCGGCGGCGATGCCGGAAAGCGCCACACCCCGGACCTCGTAGCCCGCCGCTTCCCAGGCTTCGCGCGCCACGCCCAGCATCGCGCTCTTTCCCGTTCCGGCATAGCCGACCACGACGCTCAGATCGCGCCCGTCCGTGACATGCACCAGCGCGTCGGCCTGATCTCCCCAAAGGACGAGACCGCGCGTTTCCGCACGCGCAAGCGCCGCCTGTCTGTCGGCGTCATGTACGTCATGGCATTCCCGATCCGCCATCGAGTTCGGCAGCGCGGTGCAGGCGCTGTTCCGCCTCGATCATCTCGCGGGTGGTGAAGCGATCCTCGCCCCGTCCGTCCTTGCCCAGTTCGACCAGATCGGGCGCATTGCGCATCGCGCCCATCACGGCGTTGAACTGATCGACGCCATCGCTGTGCCGGTGCGCGAACATCGCCATCTCGCGGCACGTGAACGTGGATTGCTGATGCGTGATGGCGTCGAGCGCCAAGGCTGGATCGGCGATGATGCGCGCACCATTGCCGCGCGCGATCTCGCGGTGCATTTCGGCACGGTCGGCGGCTTCGATCCCATCGCCTTCGATCCGGTGCGCAGGCGCGCCGATCTGGCTTTGCGGCTCCAGCGCGATGTCCTGCGCTTCCAGGCTGCGATGGTCGATGCGTGCGTCGATGTCGAGTTTGGCCAGCCGCTCGTTGGTAAGCTCCGCCCAGCGTTCCCGCCAGCGTTCGACCATCTCGGTGCGGTTCCACTCCCGCACCTTCGGACCGAAGCCATTCTCATCTACCGCGCGCATCGTCAGCATGACATGGGCATGCGGCTTCAGGTGTTCCGTCCTCGGCCATGTCCCAATGCACGTTAAGATCGGCGATCATGCCCTGATCGACGAACTCCGCCTGCGCGAAGTCGCGGGCCAGTTCGATGCCTTGCGCCTGCGTCATCTCGCGCGGGAGAGCGAATTCGACCTCGCGGGCAAGCTGCGCGTCCTTCCTGATCTCGAAGGCTTCGACATCGTTCCAAAGCCGTTCGCGGTCGCTCCACGCTTCGGGCGCATGTCTCCGGCAGCATCACCTCGGAATGGACGACGCCGCGCTTGGCTGAGAAGTCGTGGCTGCGCTCAAGCCGATCGTCGCGCAGCCGTGAGGCCGAGCGGTAGGCGGCGGACGCCACCGCGCTGGAGCCGGACTTGCGGCCAATGACCTTGACGTGAAGATGATAGATCGCCATCGCGACCAGATCATCTACACGGCGAAGCGCACGTCGGAACGACGTATAAGCGCGCCCTCCCTCGAAAAATTCTCGGGAGGGACCACCCGGTCCCCCATCGTCCCGGCAACCTTACAGCATTCCGGCAGGCGCTGAACTATCATCGCTCCAACGGCAGCTTATGGAGAACATGATGCGCAAGCCACGGGACTTCGATGCGGAACTGAAGTCGCTCGAAGACAAGGCACGGGACCTGAAAGCCCGCAAGGTGCAGCAGCTTGGCGAGCTGGTGATCGTCTACCGGAGCCGACGCCCTCAGCGCCGACGAACTGGCGGGCGCGTTGATCGTGCTGGCCGAAACGAAGGATGCCGGAAAGAGGGAGGCATGGGCCAAGCGCGGCGCCGCGTTCTTTCAGGGCCGGCCGCGGCGAATTGCGCCGGCGCCTGACCGCGACGCTGGCGGCGCTTCGGCGCAACCGGGCAGCGCGCAACCGCCATCAGGCGGCACTCGCCCGGCATGACATGCGCACATGGCAGGTCGAGCGCCGCAGGCGCACACGGCATCTGATCGAACTCGGCGGCCTCGTCGTCAAGGCTGGGATCGTGGATCTCGACCGGCGATGATCGCGCCATGATCTACGGCGCGCTGCTTTGGATGGCCGACAAGCTCCAAAGCGAGCGAGGGGAGCACGCGCGCGGCGTCTGGACAAAACTGGGGAATATGGCCTTTGCGGCGGATGCGTTTCCAGACGCGTACAACAGACCGCAGCCGCAGCAGGATCAGGCTTGACCGATGGCGGGCGGCGCGGAGACCTCAAGTATCGCAGCGCTGCCCGCCATCGCGGAGATTCCCCAGCCTTCGCCCCTTTGTCACCAGGTATCCGTGATGGGCGCTGCTCGCTGTTCAAATGGATAAGCACCCCTATCATTGCGTTTTTCGTTCGCTCGACGGCGTCGCGCTCGTGCGGGCGCTTGGGGAGTTTGCGACTTCGGCGCTGACCACGTGAGCGAGAATGGGCTCGATCGTCGATCGGAGCCTGCCCTATGCCTTCCTAGCAGCACCGCTGATGGCGCTCGGCTGGCTATTGTTGCTTGCGGCCGGCCGGCGCTCGACGCCCTGATGCTCGACGAAGATACCGCCGCGAGCGATCTGCGCCGGCTGCGCATCCAGTTCGTTGTAGGAGCAGCTTTGTCTGTCGGCATTCCCGGCCAAGGCCTGATGAAGCCCGAGCAGCAGGAGATCGAGCGGCTGCGGCGTGAGGTCGTCAGGCTGAAGGCGGAGCGCGACATCCTAAAAAAGGCCACAGCCTTCTTCGCGAAGGAGTTGACATGAAGTTCGGCTTTATCGCGAAGCACCGCGGGATCTGGCCGGTGGCATGGCTGTGCGCAGTGCTGGATGTGTCTCGTTCCGGCTTCCATGCCTGGGTCGGCCGGTCGCCGAGCGCGCGATCGCGCAGCGACGAGATCGTTGGAGCGAAGGTGCGGGAAAGCTTCCTCGCCTCCGACCGGACCTACGGCGCCCGGCGGGTGTGGCGCGACATGCTGGCCGAGGGCGTCGCATGCGGCCTGCACCGCATCGAGCGGCTGATGCGCGCCCAAGCCTTGCGCGCCCGCCCGCGACGGCGTCGCCGGCCGGCTGATCTGGGTGAGCGGCCGGACGCCGCCGTCGCCGCCAACGTGCTCAATCGCAGCTTCGAGGCCCCCGCACCCAACCGCAAATGGATCGCGGACTTCACCTACATCTGGACAGCCGAAGGATGGCTCTATGTGGCGGCGGTGCTCGACCTGTTCTCGCGCCGGGTGGTCGGCTGGGCGATGAGCGCGACCATGACGGCTCAGCTCGTTGCCGACGCCCTCGTCATGGCAATCTGGCGGCGGGGCCGGCCCGAGGCGCTACTGCATCATTCGGATCGCGGCAGCCAATACGCGAGCGATCAGTTCCAGCGCTTGATGGCGGATCACGGCATCGTCTGCTCGATGAGCCGCGCCGGCAACGTCTGGGACAACGCCGCGATGGAAAGCTTCTTCTCCTCGATGAAGATCGAGCGGACGGAGCGCAAAACCTACCGGACACGCGACCAGGCCAAGGCCGACGTGTTCGATTATATCGAGCGCTTCTACAATCCGCGGCGGCGTCACTCGACCATCGGGTATCTCAGCCCGGTTGCGTTCGAAAAACAGGCGCGATTAGCTTAGGATGGTGTCCACCAAACCGGCAGCAGTTCACGCGCGCGAACTCCTCAACGATCGTGAATCGCGACAACCAAATCAAGCTCCCCAGGTGACTGGGGGCCCTTATTTTGTTACTCACTTGTCTGCTACCGGCATCATTGCAAGTTCACCCGCCTAATCCCGCCAGTTCTGCCTATGCTAAAGGAGAACACATTGTTTCGTTTATGGCCTGACCTAGCGATGCTCGCCATACAGTCCCAACAGGTAATTTGGCTTCGGACAATGAAGCTCGCTGTAGGCGGCCCTCGGGCGCACCGAGAAGCCCGCCTTATGGTGACTGAGAAGATGGCAGCCGCCATTCACGAAAGCGGCCGGCTCGCGCTGGGTGCGTCTACAAAGAGCGTCGTGAAGCGCTACAGTAAGCGGGTCAACGCCAACGTTCGTCGCCTTTCAAGGTAGCAGCGCAATCTGCCTTCGTAGGTCATGGGCCCTTCCGGCGGGCACGCCTTCGACATCCGCGCGCTCTCGACGTTGGCGCGGAGCGCCAGCAGTTCGCCACGTTCATTTCTCCTAGAGATTTCGTCCCGTGCACCGCCTACTAGAAATCGGCTATGATTGCAGCCCTACAAGCAATTTGAGGTGCACCATGGCCGACGACAAGACGAAGAAGGATTACCGGGACAAGACGCGGATAAACATGAAAGAGCCGTACGAGGTCGCCTACTTCAAAAAGAAGTTTGATGTTTCCGGCCAAGCGTTGGCCGGAGCGGTCCGAGCCACCGGATCGACAAGCGTCAAGAAAATCGGCGAGTATCTGAGCAAGAAATAAACGCCCACTCGCTGATGTTTTGGAGGATAAGAAATGATCAAAACGCTCACACTCGCCGTCGCGCTCTGCTTCGTCAGCGTGAGCGCCTATGCGCAATCCCAATCCTGCAAAGAACAAGCGACCGAGAAAAAGCTCGCGGGAGCCGCGTTCAACAGCTTTATGAAGCGCTGCGAGCGCGACGCCGGAAAATCGTGCGACACGTCTGCAAAGGAAAAGAAGCTCGCAGGCGCGGCCAAGAACAGCTTCACCAAGAAGTGCGTCTCTGACGCGGTCGGGCAGTAGGCGCGGGCACGTCTTGTCGAGCGGCTAAGCTCCTTTGTGACGGACTTGCGGCTCACCCGCGATTTGCGCCCCGCTCGCCACATGCTCGGCGAGCTCTGCGACCGATTTCCGGAACGCCTCGTTGCTCACGGCGGCCAGGGCCCGCGCCGTCCGCAACACGTACGGCTCGGCGAGCAGGGCAACCGATGACGTGGGATTCTCCTCCGGCAGCGCCTCTTCTGCGCCCTCGAACATCGCCGAGATCGGCACCTTGAACACCGACGCAATCTTGAACAGCCGGCCCGCCCCGACCCGGTTGGTTCCGTTCTCGTATTTCTGAACCTGCTGGAACGTGACCCCAATCTTGCGCGCGAGCTCGGTCTGCGACATTCCACGATCCTGCCGAATGATGCGGACGTTCCTGCTCACGAGCGCGTCAACGGCGTCCCTACCTCGTCCGGCCATGAAATCCTCCTTGCCTGCGCCGCAACCTGGTTTTGCCGGTTTACTGGACCGGCCTTTTATATGCGTACAAACAATAAATGCCCGCGACGCGACTATAAATCAAGCTAGATTTCTCTGAATTAACAACCGTTCTGCGGCCAAGCCATGCGCCGCGCGGAAGCTAATTTCGCGGCCCGAACAGCTTGTGCGTTTTTCGTTGCTTGCGAAACGCGGCCGATCATGGCCGGCGGCACCACAGTTCTGCGACGCTGGCTTGACCGCGATCCTCGCCTCGAATGTAGCTCATGGAAAAGGCCGCATCGTTGCCGACGCGGCCCTTCTTAGCTGACTCGCTCAGTTCTCACACAGCCTGCGGAGGCGGCCCTGCTTTACTGCGGACCCGGCGGGCCGCTTAGCGTGAGAAAGTTCCGGCTGCCGGTGCGGCCGGCCATGCATGTTGCAACGGCTCAATCTGAGCAGGCACCGATTTCGGTTCGGTCGTCTGCGGATGCACCGCCGCGGCGCGCGCGGTTGCCGCCGGCTTATTGAGGGCCTTGGCCGTTCGCAGGCGTTGCGGTTTTTGGGCCAGTTTATCCTTCTTTTCGAACGGTGTGTCAGCGGTCTTTGTCCCCGATACCCCGTCCTTTGCCGAGGGCTCGCCCGTCTCCTCGTCCGGCGTTATTTTTCCCGGGGGATATTCCGGCGAAACCAACCATCCGGTCGAGGTGTCGCTCAGCTTGTCGAGCGAACCGCACCCGGCGAGGCCACCGGACGCCACGGACAGCGAAACGAGCGCTACGCGGGCATGGACGCGCATTGATCCCTCATCAACTCTTCTCACTCATAATTTCGTGACCCTATTCGATTACACGCTGGTAAGATTTCCTTTAACGCTCCGGGTGAGCGATCCCGATTCAGGCGATAGCGGTCCATCATTGATCCGTGCTGCAATCGAACAGAGCCGCCGCCTAAGCGCCTAAGCTTAATCCGTCAGGTTGAATCACTATCGGCATAGCGGTCGCAGCTTCCGCCTCTAGCAGGTCGCTGAAAATGGCGTCTAGGAGCGCCGTTTCCCGTGTTTTACGCGAGGAATGCGCCGTCAATGCCGGACAACGCCGGCATTCGGGCATGTCGTGATTCGCCGTCCATCAGGCAGCCGCTCCGATCAGTTTCGGCAGCTTGATGAGATCGTAAGCGGCCATCGTCCAGATGAACTTGAAGTCGAGCTTTTTGACGCCGCGCAGCATGGGCCGCGCCAGCCCGCCGAGCGTCTTGCCCCAGCCGAACGGCTCCTCGACGCGCTTGCGCTTCTGCTGGCTGATCGCGTAGCCGGGGTGGCGGGTGGTGCGGCCATCGATGGCGGACCGGCGGCCGGTGGTGTTTTGCGCGATGTGCGGCGTCACGTTGAACGTGCGCATGTCGGCGACGAAGTTTGCGGTGTCGAAGCCCTTGTCGCCGCCGATGGTGATACGCTGCGCGCCCGGCGAATGACGCACGATCATCGCCGCCGCCGCCGCGCGCTCGACCGTGCCCGAGAACCTCAACTGCCCCCCTCGTCGCTCAAGGCGCTCGACCAGCTTGCGGAGCACACCGGGCGATTGGCAAAGCGCCCAGTTGCCGAACCTCTCCCGAACGACCTCCATCGGCCACCGCAACGGCAATCGTCGCTTTGTGCACATCCAGTCCGATGTAGCTGATAGTATGCATCTGGCCCGTCTCCCATGCATGAGGCTCTGCGCCGGCTCGCCGGCTCAACCCTCGTTTCTTGCATGCCGCGAGACGGACCGCTTCTCAGAACGCCGCGAACATACGGTCTAAATTAAAGTACGGGCGTTCAGAAGAGGGTTGGTTTGCGATCGCCAAGCATTCCAAGCTGTTCCGGCGCTTGATCAAGGCGAGGTCCTGCGCGAAGAGCCGCTCAAGCTCGACCGAGCGGATTTTGGAGCCGTCGCGCTCGCGAAAGCTGCGTCGCTGGGCCGGAGCGGAAGACAGCGGAGCGCAGCTCCTGCATGGGTGGGGAGGATTGCGGCGTCTGTCGCGATCGTGCCGGTTTGGCGTGGTCACGCCGCGTCGGATTGAGCCGCGCCGCCGTTGCGGGCCGCTCCGGTTCCGGCCTGATCGCCCTCTTGAAGGCCGGCTGCGCGGCGCTTTTCCGGCGGGGCGGGAAAAGCAGTTATCGCCATCGTCGGTATTCCGGCCGGGCGGGTTATGCACAAAGAGGAGAAGGGTTGCGTTCGTCCCGACGGGTGCAGCGGCGGGCTTGCGATAATTAATCACCACGGACGCAATCGCAAGGATGAGTATCGCGCCGGTCGCGTACAAAAGGTTTACCGGAGGCAAATCCTTGCCTTGCGGGTGCGACCGCATTCGAGCCTCGGCTATCAGACGCCGGAGGAGTTCGCCGCGGCGTGGAGCGCCAAGCAAGCGGCGCGCACGAGCGAGCGCCCCGTACGCCTCAGCGTGCCATCGTGCTCTGGGACGGTCAAGGACAAGCCTGCGGCGGCGCTGACGCGCCGTCCTTGACCACCCCCGCGCGCGACGGCCTGACCGACGTACGGCCGGGACGGAAGAATGGCTCCGCAGGGGCCGAACAAAAGAATGGGCTTGCAGAGGACAACGTGAACCGATTCAACTTATGACTGCAGGGAAGTCGGGGAGCAGGTCACTGTTCGCTTGGCGGCTGGCCAAGTATCCGCGTCGCGCTGCGTGCTGCGTTCCTTGCAATCGTCGACCGTGCCCCAAAGGGTGGAACCAGAAATGGAGAATAATGATGAAGAAAACAATGTTGCTTGCCAGTGCCGCAATGATTGGCGTGGGCTTCCTCGCCGCACACGTCAAAGCACAAGCCGTTCCGGAGAAGGATAATTTAGAACAAAATATGATCGCGCCTTCGTCCGAAGCCGAAGTGCGTCGGGATACGCCGATGCGCGCGCCACATTTGCGGATGAATTAAAAGACCCAGCAATTAGAGATCGTTTGATGACCTTAACTCACAAGGAAGTTGGATCACAAGGGCAACAAGCGCAAAGGGCGTTAATAGAGACGGTTATTAATCGCGCGGTGGCAAGAAGAGCAGTCGCTTCGATCAAACGATGCGGCCTGGTTATTATCCAAACATGGGGAACGCAATTATTTTATCGGAAGAACAACGTCAGCAGTATGGAGCGATGATCGACGAAGTAATGGCGGGTGCGAATATTACGAACTATGCGACCGGGAACGCTTCCAAAGAAACAGAAGTTGGAGAGAAGACGTTTGAGTTCGCAAGGTGAGCGGTTCGGGGTTGAAAACCAAGATCGTGAGTGGGCTGATCGGGAGAGGTCGGAAGCGCCGACCGCTGTTCCGGCTGAGGGAGACACGCAGCCACATTCTTAAGGAACCTCTGAATAGCACGCGCAGCTGGTGCCGCGAGTGACGACCATCTCAGTTTTCGGCGGTTGGTATGGCGTCTGCGGCTGCTGCGGGGCGTTCCGGCTCGCATTTCCCCCTCAAGCGGACACAAGTCGGGGGGCGAGTTAGAGATTGGTGATCGCTAGGAGCGCAAACACCTGCGCGCCGTTCTATCTTTTCGACGCACCATCCGCCACGCTTGGCGAATCGGACCCGAAGGTCCGCCCTTTAATGGGTCACAATTGGTGCCATGCACGCGCGCCAAGGTCTGCATGGACATATGGTTTTGCCGATACCGAAAATCCTAAACTCCGATGCCCGCGTCACGCTTATGCGCTGCGGTTTGCCGCCCGGAATGATAGCGAAGGCACCGCGATTGTCCGCGAACATGATGACGGTCCGTCCTGGTTTCTCAAGCACAACGACCAAGTCGCGCTCGATCGCCCGGATAATTTGCCGCCGCGCCAGTGACGTATCGAGCTTAGCAGCCTCGGCCGCCGACTTGATCCACGTGTGGCCGTAGCGCGTCCTTCACTCCTGCACAAATCTGCATAGGTGGGGCCATTTGTCAGCGTCCGACGTTCGGTACGTAAACGCGGTCCCCTCGTTGAAAGCCGTTTTCATCGAAGGGGATGCCGGCGCCCGATCAGCCGAGTGTCAGCACCACGGGTGCATGGGGTGTGAGGTCCAACTCCAACCGAAGTTTCTCGAAGGTTTCCAGCGGCAGGAAGAGGCGGCGCTGTTCGCTGGCAAAAGCGCGAAAGCCATAACGCTCATAGAACGCCAGCGCGCGATCGTTCTTGGCAGCGACGACGATGGCATAGACCGCAAGCGTCGCGCTCGCCCGGACAACACGGCGGATGGCATCGAGCAACAGGGTTTCGCCAAGCCCGCGCCCTTGCTGTTTACGGTCGACGGCAAGGCGGCCCAGAATCGCGGCCGGCACGGGATAATGTGGCAGCCGCTTCGCCAAGGCCGGCGGCAATTCATCTTTTTCGAAGCTCG
>CAVQIB010000013.1:0-581860 GCA_963712435.1 uncultured Alphaproteobacteria bacterium
CAGTCTTTTCAAGGTCCATTCCGGTCACATAGTGACGGTCTGTTCCGGAGACGCGGGTGAGAAGTCCTTCCTACCGGGGATAGCGGGGTCGTGCGGCACACGGAGGGCTGCACGGCGCATCCCCAGGTGAACGGCGCGCTACGGTATGATATATCATTAGCTGGCGGAAACGTTACCGCATCATGCGGCCGAATGTGATACTGACCCGTGCCGCAGGATATCGTGGCGGCGGAGCCGGGCGGGCTAACATCATGCGGATTGTTTTCGGAACTGCGGTCCTGACCGCGCTCGCGATGGTCGCCGCGCCAGCGCGCGCTCAGGTCCCCGTCTCGTTTCCGGTCTATCCATGGTGCGCAAGCTACGGAGACGGCGCTTCGAATTGCTACTTCTCCACCTTGGACCAGTGCTGGCGGGCAGCCGTGGGAAACGGTGGCCTCTGCCAGCAAAACCCGTTCTATAATTCCGCATCCGCAATCAATCCGCGCTTGGAACCGACGTGCCAGCAGAACTTGTTCTTCACCTTTGGCGACGCGCCGGGATCAGGCCCGATCTGCTATCAGAGCAGGCTCTCGGCCTTCGTCTATGTCTATCCAAGCTATGGGTATGGCTATCCCGGCTATCCGGGCTATGGCTATCGCGGTCCTCCGGGCTCCGGCGGGCCGCCGGGCTATGACGCCGGCCGCTATCCGGGGAGCGCGCCGCCCCGGCCGGCTCCGCCGCCCCCTGCGACGGGACAGCGTCCAGGAAACGAGCGACAATCACAGTCGACCCGATAGGTCGCGCCGTCCTCGCCGCTCTTAGCGCGGTTTTAGATTGGGGTGAAACGGTTCCCGCTCATCCCCGCGAAAGCGGATAGATCAACTTGACCGGATTTTGCTCTAAGCAAAGCTCTGCGCTGGATATCTCAAATTGATTGTTATTGTATCATCGATGTGATGCGCGCGCTGATATGACCGCTCCAGGTGCGAGCACATGAGGGACAGCCGTCCCCCATGGCTCTGTCCGGACCCTCAGCCGCGCGAAACCCCCTTACCGGCTCGCGATCGCGATGTCGCGCAACACATTGGCCTCGAGCTCGATTTCCGAAATCCTGGTTTTCAGAACGTCGCCGATGCTGACGACGCCCACGAGCTTCGCGCCGTCCTTGACGGGAAGATGCCGGATGCGGCGCATCGTCATGACCTTCGCGACCTCCACGACGGTGTCCTCGAGCGAGCATGTGACGACGGCGCGCGTCATCAGGTCCGTGACCTTCAGCGAAGGCAGCGCGGCGCCATGGGCCGCAAGCCCGTAGGCGATATCCCGTTCCGAAATGATGCCCTCCAAAGTCTGTCCGTCGCTGGTGACGATCATGACGCCGACGCCGGCCGACCGAAGGCGCTGCGCCAGCGCTCCGATGGTCAGCGTGGGCTGCACCGTCATGACGGCAGTGCTCTTGCCCTTCAGAATGTCCGCAACCTTCATCGATGGCTCCTCAAGCGATTGCCGCTGCGTCGTCCCAGGACGAGCCATTCTTTTTGCCGACTCTCGATCAGCCCTGGACGGACCGCGATGATAAGCGATTTCCGGTCCGGCCAGAAGCCCTGTGTCGGCCCCCGGCGTCCGGGCCGTCCAAGCGCGCCCGGTGCGCGAGAACGGATTCAAACTGAAAGCGAAAGCGCGTCAGCGCCCGACCGGCGCGTCCATCCGCCGCGCCGCGTCCAAAACCCAGTCGCGATAGCGCGCGAGCGGCGTCACGCCGGTCAGTCCCCCGCATCCGGCGGTGAGCTTCGGTCCGGTCGACCAGCTGACCACGCCGACCACGGCGAGGCTCCCGCCGGCCCTTGAGAACACGGGCGCGCCGGAATCGCCGGTGCACGCGCCAAGCCCGGGCCGCTCGCCTCTGGTGTCCGGGTCGACCAGGCGCAATTGCAGCGAGCCCGGCTGCCCGGTTGCGACGAGCGTCGCCGTGCGGATCGTCCCGCCGGTCTTGCCGTCGCCGCGCACCGCGACGCCGTAGCCTGCGACCACGAACGGGTCGCCAAGCGCGATGGCCCGGCCCGACCCTGCCGCCAGCGCCGCCGGCGCAAACGCTTCGGGCAGCGGCGCCGCGAGCTTCATCAGCGCGATGTCGGCGGTGGCGCGATGGGCGAGCAGCGCGGCGAGATCGAATTGCGGGTGGCGCGCGATCCCGGCGGCGTCGAGCAGGGTGGGCCGGCGCGCCGCATCGAATGCGACCAGCTTGTAGTCGGTGCCCGGCAGCAGGCAATGCGCGGCGGTCAGCACGAGGTCGCGCGCGATCGCGACCCCGGTGCAGGACGTGCCGCGCGATCCGACGATCAGCACGACATGCCGCGCCGTCGCGGCGTCGGCGGTCGGCGCGTCGCCGACCATCGCGCCGGCCGGGACGAGGCAGGCGAGGGAACAGGCGACGGTGAGGAGCATGCGCAACATGAGCTTGCCGCCAATTCGAGCGAATCATCGGGCACGAACTTACCTGAGCCGAGCGACCGGCTTTCGGAATAAAAGGGAGGATTTCGAGATGATGAGGATGGCGCTTTTCGTCCTTTCGTTGCTGCTGGCAAGCGAAGCCGCAACCGCCGCGACGGCGACGGGGAGCAGCGGCCTGGCGCTCGCCTCGCTCGTCGCTGCGCAGTCGCCGCTGCTCGCCTGGCGTGAGCGCATCGTGATGGCGCGCATGTTCGCCGGGCAGCTCAATTTCAGCTTCCCGCCCAACCGCAAGATCACCATTCGCGCCGATGCGGTCGCGTGCCGGGCAAGCAATGTCGATATCACGTCGCGCGCCTGCGACCTGACCTTCGGCGCAAGACGGGTCTCGGTGAAAGGCCGCACGGCTCATGAGCTGTTCGCGACCATCGCGGAAGTGGGCGTGCCGCCCGATGGCGCGGCGGGCACGATCCGCGAAGGCTTGTCGAATCTCGTCTGCACCATCGACCCGAACGAGGTGAAGCAGAAGGCCGGCGGCGGGGCGGCCTGCAATTTCGATCCGGGCGCGCCCTGATCGGCTTTCGTTGCGCTTTCCCCGGCTGAGGGGCGTTCGGGCCTAGGCGAGCCCTCACACCTGCAGACAGCGCTGGCGCACGGCTCGGGTCGGCGGCCAGCGCCGCCGATGTGCCGGTCCAGACCACTGCGCCCTTCTCGATCACGACATGGCGGTCGGCGAGCTGCAGCAGCGCGTCGAGGTTCTTGTCGATCAGCAGGATCGCCTGGCCCTCGGCCTTGCAGCGCGCGCGAGGCAGGCCCAGATCTCGGCGCGGATCAGCGGCGCCAGGCCCTCGGTCGCCTCGTCGAGGATCAGCAGCCTCGGATTGGTCATCAGCGCGCGGCCGATCGCCAGCATCTGCTGCTCGCCGCCGGAGAGCTGGTTGCCCAGATTGCCGCGGCGCTCGGCCAGGCGCGGGAAGAAGTCGTAGACGCGCGCCAGCGTCCAGCGCGGCGCGCCGAAGCGCGCGGCGGCGGTGGCGACCAGGTTCTCCTCGACCGTCAGCGTCGGGAAGATCTGGCGGCCCTCCGGCACCAGGCCGATGCCGCGCCTGCGCGATGCGGTAGGGCGGCAGGCCGGTCAGCGTCGCGCCCGTCGAAGCGCGACTGCGCCGCCTGCGGCCGGCAGCAGCCCCATGATGCGCGCGGATGGTCGTCGTCTTGCCCATGCCGTTGCGGCCGAGCAGCGTCACGACCTCGCCGGCGCCGACCGCGAAGATCGACGTCGAACAGCACCTGCGCCGGCGCCATAGCCGGCTGCGAGGCCGTCGACCGCGAGCATCGCTCACTCCTCTCCTCGCCGAGATAGGCGGCGCGCACCTCCGGATCGGCGCGCACCGCGTCGGGCGCGCCGCTCGCGATGACGCGGCCGTAGACCAGCACCGAGATGCGGTCGGCGAGCGCGAACACCGCCGTCCATGTCGTGCTCGACCAGCAGGATGGCGTAAGCGGCCCTTCAGGCCGCGCAGCAGCGCGACCAGCCGCTCGGTCTCCTCGCGGCCCGGCGCCGGCCATCGGCTCGTCGAGCAGCAGCAGCTTCGGCTCGCGTCGCCAGCGCGATGGCGAGTTCGAGCGCGCGCTTCTCGCCATGCGACGAGCTGCGCCGGCGCGCACGTGCGGCGCGGTCGGCGAGGCCGACCTGCGTCGAGCGCCGCCATCGCCGGCGTCGTTCAGCGCCGTCTCGCGCGGCGGCATGGCCGAAGAAGCGGAAGCTCGACCCGCAGCGCGCCTGCACCGCCGAGCGCGACATTCTCCAGCGCCGAGAAGCCGGGCAGGATCGAGGTGATCTGGAAGGAGCGCGCGAGGCCCGCGCGCGCGCGCGCGCGTGCAGCGGCAGCGCGCGTGACGTCGCGCGCCGGCGAAGACGATGCGGCCGGCGTCGGGCGCGAGCATGCCGGAGATCTGGTGGATCAGCGTCGTCTTGCCGGCGCCGTTCGGGCCGATCACGGCGTGCAGCTCGCCGGGCAGCGACGTCGAGCGAGACGTCGTCGGTGACGACGCAGCCCGCCGAAGTTCTTGCGCAGGCCGTCGAGCGCAGCACCGGCTCAGCCACGGCGCCATCCTCCGCGCAGATCTCGTCGCCGAGGCCGACCAGCCCGCCGCGCGCGAACAGCACGACCAGCACCAGCAGCGGCCCGAAGATCATCTTCCAGTGCTCGGTCAGGCCCGACAGCCACTCCTCCAGCAGCAGGAAGGCGGCGGCGCCGACGATCGCGCCGTGCAGCGTGCCGACGCCGCCGAGGAGCACCATGATGATCAGTTCGCCCGAGCGCTGCCAGGACATGTAGGCGGGGCTGACGAACTCGGTCGCGTTGGCGAGCAGGAAGCCGGCGAGCCCGCCGAGCGCGCCGGCGATCACATAGGCGACGAGCTGGATAGCGATAGACCTCGAAGCCGAGCGTCGCCATGCGCGTGCGCGTTCTCCGCGCGCCGCGCGCAGCACGCGGCCGAAGCGCGAGGCGACGAGCGCGCGGCAGCAGCAGATAGCGCCGAGCAGCAGGCCGAGCACGACGTAGTAGAACGACGCGGTCGTTCTCGAGCAGCGGCGAAGCCGAACGAGCGTGCTGCGCGCGTACAGCGGTCAGGCCGTCGTCGCCGCCATAGGGCGCGAGCGAGGACGGCGGTGAAGAACGCCATCTGCCCGAAGGCCAGCGTGATCATGATGAAGTAGACGCCCGTGGTGCGCAGGCAGATCGCGCCGGTCACGCAGCGCGAACAGCGCCGCAGGCCGCGAGCGCGGCCGGCAGCGACGATCAGCGCGCTCGTCGACGCCGTGCGCGGCGAGGATGCCGACCGCATAGGCGCCGAGCCGAGGAAGGCCGCGTGGCCGAAGCGACACCAGCGCGCCGTAGCCGACCAGGACAGGTCGAGCGACGAGCGCGGCGATGGCGAAGATCATCACCCGCGTGAACAGGCCGAGCATGTAGCGTCTCGGCGCCGAACGCGGCCGCGAGCGGCACGAGCGCGAGCACGAGCGAACAGCAGCGACCGGCAGCGATCGTCGCGCGCGAGCGCGGCGCGGCGCGGCGCGCCGTCGGCGAGCGCGGCTGCGGCGTCGCGCCATCGTCAGCGTCCCTTGCGCCGGGAACAGGCCGGCGGGCCGGAAGAACAGCACCAGCGCCATCAGCAGATAGATCAGCATCGAGGCGAGCGCCGGCCCGACCGTGCGCGCCGGCGAGGGCGCCATGAACAGCCGCAGGAGGTCGACCGCGAACGAGCGGCCGAGCGTGTCGACGAGGCCGACCAGCAGCGCGGCGACGAAGGCGCCGCGGATCGAGCCGATGCCGCCGATCACGATGACGACGAAGGCGAGGATCAGGATGTTGTCGCCCATGCCGGGCTCGACCGAGAGGATCGGCGCGATCATGACGCCGGCGAAGCCCGCCAGCATGGCGCCGAAGCCGAAGACGATCATGAACAGCCGGCGGATGTCGACGCCGAGCGCCGAGACCATCGGCGCGTTGGTGGCGCCGGCGCGCACCAGCATGCCGATGCGCGTGTGCGTCGACGAGCACATAGAGCAGCAGCGCCGACCGCGAGGCCCGGCGCCGATGATGGCGAGGCGATAGACCGGATAGAGCAGGCCGTCGGCATCAGCGCGACCGAGCCGGACAGCAGCTCCGGGATCGGCACGCTGCAGCGGCGCCGCGCCCCAGACGATCTTCACGCCCTGGTTGAGGAACAGGATGATGCCGAAGGTCGCGAGCACCTGGTCGAGGTGGTCGCGGTCGTAGAGATGGCGGAAGACCAGCGAACTCCAGCAGCAGCCCGAAGGCGAGCGCGGCCGGCAGCGCCAGCAGCGAGCGCCGAGCAAGAAGCTGCCGGTCAGCGCCGTAGAACGATGCACCGCGAGATAGGCGCCCAGCATGTACTGCACGCCGTGCGCGAGGTTGATGAAGTCCATCACGCCGAACACCAGCGTCAGCCCGGCCGCGATCAGGAACAGCAGCACGCCGAGCTGCAGGCCGTTCAGGATCTGGACGATGAGGAGGGTGGTGGACATGGCGCTGCTCTTCGATCCCTCGCGCCTGCAGGCGCGGCGAGCGGCGCCGCACGGCGCGCCAGCGAGGTCGGGTGAGGTCGCCGCGATGAACTCGCAGCCCGGCACTCACGCGGCCTGGCGCGTCGCTCGACCCTGCCCTCCGCCGGCAGGGGCAGCGCGATGCGCGGCCGCGGCCTCACTTCATCGCGCAGTCCTTGGCGTGCGGGTCGGCGTAGTTCGTCGAACACCTTCTGCGGCGATCTCGGTCTGGAACTTGCCGTCGGCGCGCTTGGCCGACCTTGACCAGGTAGAAGTCCTGGATCGGATAGTGGTTGGTGTTGAACTTGAAGTCGCCGCGCAGCGACTTGAAGTCGGCCTTCTTCAAGCGCCGCGCGCAGCGCGTCCTTGTTGTCGGTCTTGCCGCCGGTCGCCTTGAGCGCGCTAGTCGATCAGCATGCGCCGCGTCATAGGCCTGCACGGCGTAGGTGCCCGGCACCGCGCCGTATTCCTTCTCGTAGGCCGCGACGAACGCCTTGTTCTGCGGGTTGTCCATGTTCGGGCGCCCAGTTGGCGCCGCCGAAGAAGCCGAGCGCGGCATCCTGCTGCGCCGGCAGCGTCGACTCGTCGACCGTGAAGGCGGAGAGGAACGGGATCTTGTCGGCGAGGCCGGCCTGGCGGAACTGCTTGACGAGGTTCACGCCCATGCCGCCCGGCAGGAAGGCGAAGATCGCGTCCGGCTTGGCCGCGGCGATCTTCGCGAGCTCGGCCGAGAAGTCGAGCTGGTTGAGCGGCACGTAGACCTCGTCGACGACCTCGCCCTTGAAGTAGCGCTTGAAGCCGGCGAGCGAGTCCTTGCCGGCCTGGTAGTTCGGCGCCATGATGAAGACCTTCTTGCATGCCCTGGTCCTGCGCGTACTTGCCCAGCACCTCGTGGATCTGGTCGTTCTGGTAGGAGGTGACGAAGAAGTTCGGGTTGCAGTCCTTGCCGGCGAAGTTCGAGGTGCCGGCATTCGGGCTGATCAGGAAGGCGCCGCCGTCGGTCACCGGCTTCATGATCGCCTGCAGGATGTTGGAGAAGATCGGGCCGACGACGAAGTCGACCTTGTCGCGCTCGACGAAGCGCCTTGACCTTGGTGACCGCGACGTCGGGCTTCAGCTCGTCGTCCTGGACGATCACCTCGACCTCGCGGCCGCCGAGCTTGCCGCCGAGCTCCTTGACGGCGAGCTGGAAGCCGTTGCGGAGCTGCTGGCCGAGCACCGCGGGCGGGCCCGACAGCGTGGCGATCACGCCGATCTTGAGCTTCTCCTGCGCCTGCGCTGCGCCGACGCCAGAACGGCGAGCGTCGCGGCGGCGGCGAGCGTGCGAAACAGTCTCTGCATGGCGGGCTCTCCCTGGCGCCGCGAAGGATCACGTTTCGCGGTCAGCGCTGTGTGTCGGTAAAGCATCGGAATAAGCCGCTCAAGCCTGCTTCTTTCAAGCGCGAATTTGTCTCAAGGGGACGGAGCGGTCGGGCGGCCGGCCGGAGCAATCGCAATCTTGCGCGGCGGTTGAGGAATGGCACACCTTACCGCCGGCGCGGAGCAAACGTCGCGGAGGGGATACAGCCATGATCGAGCCATACAACGCGGTCGGTCTCATCCCGACGCTTCTGGGGCATCCGTCGGCGCGAGGACATCAAGCACAATATCGAGCACCTCAAGAGCCTGACCAAGGCGGCGTTCTGGCTGTCCAATCTCGACATTCCGGTGCGCCTGCTCGCGATCCCGGAAGGCGCGCTGATGGGCTTCAACGACGAGGTGCTCGACGTCGATCACGCCGACTATGCCAGCACCTGCTGCATCGACATTCCCGGGCCCGGAGACCGACGAGATCGGCAAGCTCGCGCGCGAGTGGAACGTCTTCATCATGGCGCAGGCCAAGGCGCGCCATCCGGACTGGAAGGACCGCTTCTTCAACATCGGCTTCATCGTCGATCCCGACGGCAATATCATCCTGCAGCACTACAAGCTCGGCGCGCTGCTGCCGGTCGAGCGCTCGGTGTCGCCGCACGACATCTACGACTGGTGGATCGAGAAGCACGGCCGCACGCTCGACGCCTTCTGGCCGGTCGCCGACACCAAGATCGGCCGGCTCGGCATCATGATGGCGATGGAGGGCAACTATCCCGAGAACGGCCGCGGGCTCGCCATGAACGGCGCCGAGGTGGTATACCGCGCCTCGCTCCCGGCGCCGTTCACCGAGAACGATTTCTTCGAGATCTCCAACCGCGCGCGCGCGCTCGAAAACAACATGTACATCGTCGCGCCGAATATCGGCAGCTACCATCTCTATCCGGACAGCCACATCGGCATCGACGCCGGCGGCGGCCAGTCGATGATCGTCGACTATCGCGGCCAGATCGTCGGCAAGCAGCGCGACACCAACGGCTCGACCTTCGTGTCCGGCGTGATCAATATCGAGGCGCTGCGCCATCACCGGCAGATCGGCGCAGGTGACCAACTGGATGAAGGACGTGCGCACCGAGCTGGCGCAGATCATCTACGAGCAGCCGATCTATCCGAAGAACCTGCTACATGGACAAAATTCCCGGCAAGCACGCCGACTACAAGCGCGACGTGATCGACGGCAGGTCGCGCTGATGCACGAAGCGCGACATCTGGAAGAAGCCGGCGCGTTGAACAGTCTCGCTTGCTTGCCTCGGCCGCACGCCGCGCCAGCAGATCGCGCGGTCGACGGCGACGCGGTCGAAAGCGGTGACCGTCCGGTCGGATGCGGCAGCGTCACGGCGTCGAGGCGCGATAGCGATAGCCGCGTCTCGGCCACGCGTCGCCAAGCACGGCAAACCGCGCCAATGGAAACAGCTTGATGAGTTCTACCGACGAGGATCGGAGCGGTCAGGCCCGCCATCGTCAAAACCAGCACGAGCGCACTGAAGTTCTTCATGTGCAGCGCCTGCATGAACATCCGCGTGGATGCCGTGAAGAACGGGTGAAACAGGAAAATGACGTATGAGTTCTTCCCGATGAACGACAGGCCGGCGTAGCTCACATTGGTCTGAAACACGAGAAACGACGCGCTCAACCCGAGCATCGTGCCGATCACTGAATTCCGCTGAGGCACCAAGGCGCCCGAGTAGCCGACGCTCGCCGCAGTCACATAAGCCAGCGTTGCGGCAAGAACCGCCACGGCGAGGGGAACGACAAGCTTCGTTTTGAGCGGGTAGCGGCAGATGGCGAGACCACAAAGGAAGTACGGAAAGAGGTATATGACGCCGTTCAAGGCGAGATAGTCCGATGCCTCCACCGTGATTTCGAGGACAAGCGCCGCGGCGAGAACCAATGCAAACGCCCATGGGCGGTCCAGCAAATGCACGGCCTCCAAAACCGATATGATGACGAAGATCAGGAAAAGCGCCTCGAGGAACCAATAGTGAGCAACGGGCAGGATGTGCAGCGTGCTCCAGCGGGCGACCGCGCCGTTCGCGCCCGGCGCCAGAGCCTGAGCGATCGCGAAGAGCGTGCCGACAACCAGCATGGGCAGGAGCAATCGCCGAGCCTTGGCTGCGATATACCCCGGTGCGTTTCCGGAAAAAGGCTTGAGCGCGTAAACATAACCGGCGACGAAACCGAAGATCGGCATTCGTATATAGACGAGGAGGTCGGCGAACACCCGCCAGTACGAGGCTGAATCGACGTGCAAGCCTAATTCGGGCGTGCTCCCGATGGCGTGGTACGAGACCAGCATCGCACACGCGAATCCTCGCGCGGTGTCGATGCCGTCATTGCGGGACTTCGGGAACATCAATCATACCGAACTCATAGGCGCACGCGAGACGACGTAGTCGGCGCGTCGCCGCGCCTCGCGTATAGTGTGGCTCGCGCGCTCGGCAAGTTGCGGAATGTCAAGTCGGGCGGCGAATTGCAGACGATGCTGGCAGGCTGTTTGCGGCTGCACCGGACGGTTTCGCGGCGTGCGTGCATGCAGCCGATGTCGATGATCGGGACAGCCGATCCGACATTCACTCCTCGATCAGGTCGGCCAAGGCCTCGAGCGCCGGTTGATCCAGTATCTCGATTCCGGCGGCCTGCACCGCGACGATCTTGCTGCGCTGCCAAATGCGGAGGCACTTGTTCACGCTTTCGCGGGTCGCGCCGACGATATTCCCCAGCTCGCGTTGCGAGAGCTTGACCCGGCCGCGCGCGCCGGCGTCTTCGCCCGCCTGCTGCGCGCTGGCCGCGCGCAGCAGCGCCCTCGCCAGCCGCGGCGGCAGGTCGAGGAGGGTCACTTCCGCCATTTGCGTGGTCGTTCGCCGTATCCGCTGGCACAGAAGCTGAACGACATCGAAATACGCCTGCGGATAGCCGTCGAAGACCCGCAAAACGTCTCGACGCTCGAGGATCGCGAGCGTGCATGCCGTCATCGCTCTCGCATCGGCGCTGCGCTCCTGGCCGTCGAGCAGTCCGATTTCGCCGAACACGTCGCCCGCATGCATGATTGCGAGGATGATCTCCTTGCCTTCCGGGGACGGCACGCCGATTTGCACGCTGCCCTCGACCACGGCCATGAGGCTCGCGCCCGAATCGCCCATCGAAAAGATCGTTTCGCCCGCGCCGTATTTGCGCAGGTGGATCCGGTCGAGCAGCTGAGCACGGTGTTGCTCTCCCAAGCCGCGGAACAGCATGCACGCGGAGATCAGACTGTGCGCTTTTTCCCTGAGGCGTCGATCGTTCGGCGTCACGGCCACACCTTTTCGGCCTGCTGCGCTTGACCCGACCAGGCCGCGCGTGCGCCGCGTCCGCGGCCTGGGCCGGAGAAAACGGTGCGGCGTCGATCCAGCCGCTGCCCGAACGCGCGCTGTGACGCGGTTCATAGGGCGTGCGGACCAACAGGTGCGAGTCTCTCCGTCCGGCGAAGGAGAGCCGCATGCATCGTGGCTGGTATTCTCGGATTCGGCAATTGCCGAACGCGCAAGGCCGGGATGGCGACCAGATCAGCCGCGCGGCGCTTGCCGCCATTCTCGCGATGATCGGCGTCGTGGGATTGGCTTCGGTCGTGGTCTCGCCCGATCGCGGAGATCGCTTCACGGCGGCGCAAGGGCGAATGCTCAGTCCCTAGCGCGTGATGATTTTGGATCGATCACCTACCATCAGTGGTCATGCCCCGCGCAGGCGGGGCATCCAGTAATCACTGAAAGCTTTGTGCTTACTGGATCGCCCGCTTGCGCGGGCGACGACGGCGGGAGTTCATTGATTTAAAACCAATTCATCAATCCCCGGCGCCTGGAAAGCCGTTGCGCTGCGAATTCTCGGCCGATCGGCTCCGCCGACCTATCGACGCTCATGCTCGCTTGCGGCAGTGCGGTCATGAATGAATGATAGGGCGGGCAGGGCGCTTGCGCCATGGTCGGTCAATTGCCCCTCTCCCCGCCTGCGGAGAGAGGCCAAGTCAGCAGACCCCCTACACGTGCTGGCCGCCATTGATGTGGATTTCCGCGCCGTTCACATAGGACGAGGTCTCGGTGCACAGCACGTAGATGATCTTCGCCACCTCGTCGGGCGTGCCGAGCCGCTGCATCGGGATTTCCGCGACGATCTTGTCGGTGCCGGGCGACAGGATGGCGGTGTCGATCTCGCCCGGCGCGATCGCGTTGACGCGCACGCCGCGCCGGCCGAAATCGGCCGCCATCTCGCGCGTGAGCGCGGCGAGCGCCGCCTTCGAGGTGCCGTAGGCGGAGCCCGCGAAGGGATGCACGTGCATGCCCGCGATCGAGGTCACGTTGACGACCGACCCCTTCGCCCGCGCAAGCTCGTCGACAAGGCCGCGCGCCAGCATGATCGGCGCGAAGAAATTCACCTGGAACACCTGCTGCCAGGTCTCGAGCATCGTCTCGAGCGTGCCGAGGCGCTTGCCGTCCGCGCCTTTCGGCGAAATCCCCGCATTGTTGACGAGGGCGTGCAGTTCGCCGCCGTCGAGCCGCTGCTTCACCTCGTCGATCGCATGCAAGGTGCTGTCGGGGTCGGCCAGGTCGACCTGGATGTGGTCCTGCGCGCCCGCCTCCCACGGACAGTTCTCCGGGAAGGGATGGCGCGAGCAGGCGATCACCCGCCAGCCGGCCGCCTGGAAGCGCTTCACCGTCGCGTGGCCGATCCCGCGACTTGCGCCGGTCAGCAGGAGGGTCCGGCGGGGTTGATTGGATAACGAGGCGGTCATTGGATTAGCCGTTCCGGTCGGGAAGCCGCTGATGCGGCGCCAGGTCATGCGGTGCACCATTCAAGGATAAAGTCGGGTCTTGGTCCAGGGCGCATCGCGATGATCGCGGCTGAAAACGATGCGATCATGCAGCCGGAACGGACGATCCTGCCAGAATTCCATCACCGAAGGCTGCAAGCAATATCCACGCCAGTGCGGCGGACGCGGCACCGCGCCGGCCAGGTGCTTGGCCGTGTAGAAGGCGACGGCCTTCTCGAAGGCGAGCCGGCTCTCGAGCGGGCGCGATTGCTGGCTCGCCCAGGCCCCGATCTGGGAAATGCGCGGGCGGCTTGCGAAATAGGCGTCGGCCTCCGCCTCGGTCACGAGCGTGACCGCGCCGCGCAGCCGCACCTGGCGCTGCAGCGACTTCCAATGAAACACGAGCGCGGCCTGCGGATTGGCGGCGAGCTCCCGGCCCTTCTGGCTGTTCTCGTTCGTATAAAAGACGAAGCCGCGCTCGTCGAAGCCCTTGAGCAGCACCATGCGCACATTCGGCAGGCCGTCCGGCCCGACGGTCGCGAGCGCCGTCGCATTGGCGTCGGCCGGTTCGGTCCGGCTCGCCTCCGCAAACCAGTGGGCGAACAAACGCAGCGGTTCGTCCGCCTCGGTAAAATCACCGGCCGTTAACCAGCTCCGTTGTTCAATCGGAGGCGCTTCGGACATTGGTGGAGTTCCTCGTGGCGGCTTCAGCGCCGGACTGTGCGTTCCGCCGGCAGGCTTTTCGGACTGCGGGACCGGCGCGCCCCTGGCGGCCGATCGGCTCGCGACTGTTGCTGTGCACGGTCCTGCTCGGTTTTGCGGCGGGCGGTTGCAGCCTTTCTTACCAGTTGGGGTCCCTCCTCGAAAATGGCGAGGACAAGCTGAAGCAGAACGCCCCGGCGTCGGGCGCGTCCGAGGAGGCGGCGGCCCGACCGAGCGAGACCGATCTCGCCAATGCGCGCATGGCCGTGGCCACCGCCCTCGCCAAGAACGGAACAAGCAAGAGCACGGCCTGGGAGAACGCCGAAACCGGCGCACGCGGAACGATCACGCCGATCGCCGCCGCGGCGCCGCAGGACGGCTCTGTTTGCCGCGACTTCCTGGCGAGCTATGTTCATGCCGGCAATGAGACCTGGCTGGAAGGGGCGGCTTGCCGCGGCCAAAAGGGCCGTTGGGAGGTGCGCCGGCTCGCGCCGTGGAAACGGACCTGAAGAGAAGCTGCGGGCTCACGCCCACTTTGCATTGCGAAAACGCCTATTTCCTCCCACATTTCCGAGCAACCGGGCAATCCAATTCGCTCGGACAGTGGAGTCTTCACACGATGCGTGACCCTTACGAGGTCTTGGGAGTGCCGCGAACGGCGGACGCGGGCGCGATCAAAAGCGCTTTTCGGCGGCTTGCCAAGAAGCTGCATCCCGATTCCAACCGGAACGATCCCAAGGGGGCCGCGCGCTTCGCCGAGGCGAACTCGGCCTATGAGATCATCGGCGACGAGAAGAAGCGCAAGGCGTTCGACGCCGGCGAGATCGATGCCGAAGGCAAGCCGCGCTTCCAGGGCTTCGAGGGCTTCGGCGCGCACCCCGGCGCGCATCCCGGCGCGGGCGCGGGCGCCGGGGCTGGCCCGGGCGGCAACGCGCATTTCGAGACCTTCTCGTTCGGGCCGGAGGGATTGCGGCGCAGCTCCCCTGGCGGCGCCGGGGCGGGCGGCGCGGGAGCGGCCGGCCTTGAGGACGTGCTCAAGGACATGTTCGGCCTCGGCGGCGCCGCGCGCGGCCGGCGCGGCGGATTCGGCGCGCAGCATTTCGAGCCGGAGGGCTTCGCGGAGCCGCCGGTCGGCCGTGATGTCGAAGTCCCGGTCACCATCACGCTGGCAGAGGCGGCCAAGGGCGGCACGCGCCGGGTGCATCTTCCGACTGGCAAGGATGTCGAGGTGAAAATCCCGGCCGGGCTCGGCGACGGCCAGCAGATCAGGCTGAAGGGGCAGGGGCTGGCCGGGCCGGGCGCGGTCGGCGACGCGCTCATCACTGTCACCATCGCGCCGCACCCGCTCTTCGCCCGGGAGGGAAGCAATCTGCGGGTCGACCTGCCGATCACGCTCTACGAGGCGGTGCTCGGTGCGAAAGTGCGGGTGCCGACCCTCGACGGGGCGGTTGATCTGTCGCTTCCCGCCGGCACGAGTAGCGGACGCACCTTTCGCCTCAAGGGCAAGGGGCTGCCGGACAAGCGCGGCGCCGGCGATCTCCTGGTGAGCGTCCGCATCGTGCTGCCGGAAACGATCGACCCCGAGCTCGACGCGTTGATGCGCAAGCTGCGCGACGAGCAGCCATACGATCCGCGCCAGGGAATGGGCTGACCCGCCGTCTAACAGGTTGCTGAAGAAACCTTCGAGCGGGCGACGGAGTTGCGGCCCACCTCTCCCCGGCGGGGAGAGGTCGACGCCGCAGGCGGCGGGTGAGGGGGAATCGCTCTTTCGTCAGAATTTCCTGCCCCTCACCCGGCTCGCTTCGCCCGCCGACCTCTCCCCAACGGGGCGTGGTGGATGTTACCGGTTTCTCAGCAGCCTGCTAAGGCGGCGGATGGGCCGGTCGGCCTCTCCTGCGGGAGGCCTATCGGTCGCCGGCGCGCATCCTTGAAGGCCGGAGGTCCCTATGCCATAGGGAGTTGCCGGACGAGTTCCGGCGCAATCGAGGAAAGTCATGCCGGATTCCGTGGGGCTGTTGCGCAACAAGCGCGGCCTGATCCTGGGGGTTGCTAACAACCGTTCGATCGCCTGGGGCATCGCCAAGGCCGCCCGCGCGCACGGCGCCGAGCTCGCCTTCACCTACCAGGGCGACGTGTTGAAGAAGCGCGTGGAGCCGCTCGCGCGGGAGGTGGGCGCGCATCTGGTCGGCCATTGCGACGTGACCGAGCCGGCCACCCTCGACGGCGTGTTCAAGGCCGCCGCGGACCTGTTCGGCACGCTCGATTTCGTCGTGCACGCCATCGCCTTCTCCGACAAGGACCAGCTCGACGGCCGCTATGTCGACACGACCGAAGACAATTTCGTGAAGACCATGGTGATCAGCTGCTACTCGCTCACGGCCGTCGCCCAGCGCGCGGAGAAGCTGATGCCGAATGGCGGCTCGCTGCTCACGCTCACTTATTACGGCGCCGAGAAATGGATGCCGCATTACAATGTGATGGGCGTCGCCAAAGCGGGGCTCGAAGCCTCGGTCCGCTATCTCGCCGCCGACCTCGGCGACAAGAACATCCGGGTCAACGCCATTTCGGCCGGGCCGATCAAGACGCTGGCGGCGGCCGGCATCGGCGATTTCCGCTACATTCTCAAATGGAACGAGCTGAACTCGCCCTTGCGGCGCACCGTCTCCATCGAAGAGGTGGGCGACACCGCGGTCTATCTCGTGTCCGACCTCGCGCGCGGCGTTACCGGAGAGGTTCACCACGTGGACGCCGGCTATCACGTGGTCGGCATGAAGCGACCCGACGCGCCGGACATCGCGGTGGTGCGCGACTGACGAACGGGCGTCTCGGCGTTTGCGCCCGGCGGCCGGACATCGCGCCTCCCACATGCGTCAGGCGCTTGGCGGCGTCAGATCGCCAGTTCGGCGATGACCTCGCCGTCCTCGTCGCGGCCGACCTCCACGAAGCCGAAGCTCGCATAGAGCTTCTTCACCGGATTGTCCGGCGTGTAGCAGATCCGGATTTTCCGGATGCGCGGGTTCTGCCTGATCTCCTCGATCGCCCGCGCCAGCGCCGCGCGGCCGTAGCCTTTTCCTTGATGCCGCTTGTCGATCATGAACCGGTAGATCATCGCTTCATGCGGCTTTCCGTAGGCTTCCAGCGGTTCATACATCAGAAAGCCGACGAGGAGCTGGCCGGCATGGACGGCGCGCGGGCGCGCGAAGGGATTTAGCTCCGCTTCGTTGAGCGAATTGAGATTGCTGGACACCCGATCCTTCTGCGCGTCATCGAGAGCGAGATCGGCCACCGCCTCCCAATTGTCGGATGTCACGTCTTTCAGTCGGACATCGGGCGGCGGCATCGTCACGTCATTCAGGCAGGCGCTTGGAAGAGAGCAAAGGCGGACGCCTATTCCGCGGCAAGGTCGTAGGGATAGGGCTCCGCCTTCTCCGCCGGCGGAGCGACGTCGCCCGTGGCGACCAGGTTGCGGCGATGGAGCTTGGCGGGATTGCCGCGCCAGACAGTGTGCGAATCGAGCACCTCGCCCTTCATCAGGAAGGAGTCCGCGTCGAGCACGACGTGGTCGCCCAGCGTCACGCCGTAGTGCACGAACGCGCCCGGGCCGATCGAGCAGCCCGTCGCCGAGGCGGATGTGGTCGGACTTGAACACGCCCTCCTCGAGCGAGTGCGCCTGCAGCACGCGAGCCTTCGTTGAGGTTGGCGTAGTCGCCGATCTGCGTGAGCGTGCGCTCGGTGATCGAGCAGCCGGCAGTCGAAGACCTTGCGCCCGATCTTCATGCCCGACCATGCGCGGAACACCATGTTCCGGAACGGCGTGCCGGCGAACAGCTTCACGATCGGCGAGTCCGACAGCTTCCAGTGCCGCTCATGCAACCAGAAATACGGGTCGTAGATCGAGACGATCTGCGGCTCAAGCCGCTTGAAGCCAAGGCTCGCCCGCTCGACAACAGGCGAAGAACAGAACGCCCAGCCAGGACGTGACGAGCGCCGGCGGCGAACAGCGCGAAAGCACGCCGAAGCGCGGATAGACCAACACGGCGAGCTCCCAGACCACGCGGTGGCGAAGACGAAGCATCCAGCGGCTCGAGCAGGAACAGCGCCGCGGTAACGAAGATTGTGCAGGTTCTTCTGGCGCAGCCGCTGCCGGCGCGTCTCCTCGTCGAGCGCGCCGATCAGGTCACTGTCGCGGTCGACCATGCGCGGGATTTCGAACGGCGGCGAGCCGAGCAGGCCGACATTCTCGCGCACCGGGCCGTCGATCGGGATCATGATCTTGGTGCCGAGCAGGCAGTTCGCGCCGGTGCGGCCGTCCGGCGGATAGTGGATGTCGTTGCCGAGATAGTTGTTGTCGCCGATCTTCGGGTGTGCGGAGCTGGAACGACGTAGCCGACATGTGCAGTGTTGATCATCGACAGGCCGTCGGAGACCATCGTGCCGCTGCCGATGTCGCACAGGAACGGATTGTCGTGCTGCTGGTTGGTGCCCATGTTCGACCCGGTCTGGTCGACCTTGTTCAGGTTCCAGCCGACATAGCGCATGTAGTGGACGATCGACCGAGCTGTCGCCGAACAGCACGCAAGAAGAGATCGAGTTGCTGACGCGCAGGATGATGCTCTGCAGCAGAGTAGTGGAAGCCGAAGAGCGGATAGGTCACGCCGGGCTCGAGGAACAGCATGCACAGCCGCGGAATGACATAGACCGCGGCGAGCGCCGCGGCCAGCGAGCCGAAGAACAGGCCGGCCGAGAGCCAGCAGCGACGCGTCGAGGTCACGGCGGCGAGCTCGACGCCGACAGCGGCGAGGCCGGCCGAATACTGATCCCAGAAGCTGACAGGCCGAGGATCGGCGAGCGGCACGGCGACCAGGCAGCAGCGCGGCGAGTCTCGAGCGCCGTGTAGAACGCGCTGCGCAGCGCGCCGCAGTCCTGCGCTCGATCGGGCAGTAGTCGGACGTCGTCTCGACCGCGGGCGAGCCGTGATAGCGCTTGCCGTCCGGCACGCGCTGGCCGCTCTGCAGCGACGAGGCGTGGCCGAGCTGGGTGTCGTCGCCCATCGCGGTGTCGATGTCGATCACGCTCGCTTCGCCGACGAAGGCGTTGCTGCCGATCTCGACCGGGCCGATGTGGATGAAGTTCGACTGCGCGCGATAGCCGAGCAGGATCGATGTCCTTGCGCAGGATCGTGTTGTCGCCGATCGAGACCAGGTCGGCGCAGACCGGGACGAAGCGGCAGTCGATCGACGACGTTGCGGCCGATCTTGGCGCCCATCAGGCGCAGATAGACGTTGTAGATCGGCGTGCCGGTGAAGCGCCACCACCGGCGCACGTGCGCATCAGGGTCTTGACGACCCAGAAGCGGAAATAGCGCAGGCTCCAGATCGGGATCGACTTGCGCCTTGAAGCGGCCGATCAGCAGCCACTTCGCGGCGATCGGAGACGCGCGGTCAGCGCGACGAACGAGCCGGCCGCGAACGCGACGCTGCGCGCATAGAGCTCGAGCGGCTCGTCGACCGCGGCATCGGCCCATCGATAGCCGGTGTCGAGCACCCAGAGGCCGAACAGCGCGTAGGCGGCGTAGAACAGCGAGCTGCAGCGCGCCGCAGCCGTAATAGGACGAGGTCGGAGGGAACGTGGAACGGCTCCGGCGCTGCGCCGCGACGAAGCCTTCGATCGCGGCATGATCGAGATGGGCGGCGAGCTTCGCGATCGTCGGGTTCATGTAGATGTCGCGCATCGAGACGTTCGACATGCCCGGGATCTGGCGGATCCGCGCGCAGAAGCGCGCCATCAGCAGCGAGTTGGCGCCGAGATCGTCGAAGAAATGATGCTCGGTCGAGACGCGATCGACCTGCAGCACGCTCCGCAAGGGCGCGTGGCGAGGATGCGCTCGTTCTCGGTTTTGGCGGCGACGAGCTTCTGCGCCGAAGGAAGCGCGGCACGGTCGGCTTCGGCAGCTTCTTGTGATCGGCCTTGTTGCTGAGCGTCATCGGGATGACGGGAAGCTCTTCGAGATAGGCCGGCACCATGTAGGCGGGCAGCCGGCTGCGCAGCGCCTGCGCGATCTCGTTGCGCGGACGAGCGCGCCGCGCCCTGCTTGAACGCGTAGTAGGCGACGAGTTCGACGATCGCCGGCTCGGGCTCGAAGGTCGTGACCGCGGCCTGCGCGATCTGCGGCATGTTCGAGCAGCACGGCTTCGATCTCGTCGAGCTCGATGCGATAGCCGCGAATCTTCACCTGGGTGTCGATGCGGCCGCGATATTCGATCTCGCCGTCCTCATTGATGCGGCCGAGGTCGCCGGTGCGGTAGATGCGCCGCGACGGGTTGTTCGGGAGGTTCGAGGAAATCGCGGATGAACTTCTTCTGCGTCAGTTCGTCGCGGTTGACGTAGCCGAGCGCGAGGCCGACGCCGGCGATGCCGATTTCGCCGAGTTCGCCGTGCGCGACGGTCTTGTCCTCGACCGGATCGAGGATGACGATCGAATAGGTCGGCAGCGGCATGCCGATGGTGACCGGCTTGTCCGGCGTCAGCTCGGTCAGGGTCGCGGTGACGGTGGCTTCGGTCGGACCGTAGGAATTCAGGATCGTGCGGCCGGGCCGGTACCAGCGCACCACGAGATTCTGCGGGCAGGCCTCGCCGCCGACCAGCAGGATGCGCAGCCGCGGCAGGTCCCGCTCGATCGTCGCGAGCAACGTCGGGCAGCAGGCCATGCAGGTGACGCGGCGTTCGTCGCAGGAAATCGGCGAGTTCCTCGCCGATCAGGCTCATGCCGGGCGTGCCGGGGACGAGCGTCGCGCCGGCCATCAGCGGCACCCAGATTTCCTCGATCGAGAAGTCGAAGGCGATCGTCATGCCCTGATAGACGCGGTCGTCGGGGCGGATAGCCGTAGAGTTCGGCGGCGACGCGCACGAAATTGCAGATGCTCGGATGCTCGATCAGCGACGCCCTTCGGATTGCCGGTCGTGCCCGACGTATAGATGATGTAGCAGACCTGATCGACCGGAGGCAGGACCTCTCGCTGCGCCGAGACGCCGGCTCGGCTTGGCGTCGATCGTCGCGCTTGCCGGCGTCGAGAAAAACCGTGCTGCACGTCGAAAGCGCCGAGCTGTCGTTCGAAGCACGACATCGACACGATCGTCTTGATGTCGGCGTCGCCGAGGATGAAGCGGATGCGTTCGTCGGGAAATCCGGGGTCGAGCGGCACATAGGCCGCGTTGACCTTCAGCACCGCCAGCATCGCGACATAGGTTTCGACGGACTTGTCGAACAGGAGGCCGACGCGATCGCCCGGCTTGACGCCCCGCTCGATCAGGTGGCGCGCCACCTGGTTGGCGCGGCGATCGAGGTCGCGATAGCTGAGCGAGAATGCATCGGTCACGACCGCCTCGTTGTTTCCGAAGCGCAGACAGGACTGCTCGAACAGGTGATCGAGGCGTTCGCCTTCCGTCCAACGGACGCGGTCGTCCCCGCGCGGGCAGGTGAGCGCCTGCCCCGGCGCGACCGGCTGTTCGACGGCATCAAGCGTGATCGGACGTCCGTCTATGCTGCGGATGTTCGCCGGTCGGCGGCGCTGGTCGCCCGTATCGCCAGTCGGCTGTCCGACGATCAAGCCGCCAAACTCGATCCGATGGGCCATTGCATTGCCTTAATCGCTGTCGATCCGCCGCGTTCGCGAGTTGGATCAGCAATGCCTCAGCTCGATGGCGGGGAGAGGCGGTTGGGACTGCGGGCGCAAGCGGCCAAGGCGAGCCGCAGCCGGCGAGCGAAGATCTCGCCGAATTGGAGTAACCTCCCTGCGGAGCACTTCTGACCACGTGCTCTTCGTGGGCGACCATGGTAAGCGTGAGATGAACGAAAGCTGAATGGCGGTCGGGTGACGCCCGCGGCGAGCGGAATGTTTGAGAGCCGCCGGCTTCGTGGGTTTGACCGCTCGTCCGGCTGAGAGTACGAAGCCGCAATCATGAGCAAGGCGTATGTCGTACAACACGTTCGGTCATAGCTTTCGCGTGACGACCTTCGGCGAAAGCCACGGGCCCGCGATCGGCTGTGTCGTGGACGGGTGCCCGCCGCGCATCCCGCTCGGCGTTTCCGACATCCAGCGCGAGCTTGATCGCCGGCGGCCGGGCCAGTCGCGCTACACGACGCAGCGGCAGGAACCGGACACGGTGCGGATCCTCTCCGGCGTGTTTCCCGATGCCGGCGGAAAGGACGTCACCACCGGCACGCCCATCGCGCTCGTGATCGAGAATGTCGACGAGCGCTCGAAGGACTATTCCGAGATCAGGGACAAGTATCGGCCCGGCCATGCGGACTACGCCTACGATGTCAAATACGGCGTGCGCGATTACCGCGGCGGGGGGCGCGCTTCGGCGCGCGAGACCGCCGCGCGCGTGGCGGCGGGCGCGATCGCCCGCAAGATCGTGCCCGGCCTGTCGGTCCGCGCCGCGCTGATCCAGGTGGGTCCGCATCGGGTCGATCGCGAGCGCTGGGATTGGGCCGAGGTCGAGCGCAATCCCTTCTTCTGCCCCGATGCGACGACGGCGGCGGTGTTTGCCGAATTCCTCGACGATGTGCGCAAGAAGGGTTCATCGATCGGGGCGGTGGTCGAGGTCCATGCCGAGGGCGTGCCCGCCGGTCTCGGCGCGCCTGTTTACGGCAAGCTCGACGGCGACCTCGCCGCCGCGCTGATGGGCGTCAATGCGGTCAAGGGCGTGGAAATCGGCGCGGGCTTTGCGGCGGCCGAACTGTCCGGCGAAGAGAATGCCGACGAGATGCGGCGCGGCGACGACGGCAAGCCGCTGTTCCTCTCCAATCATGCGGGCGGCGTGCTGGGCGGCATCTCCACCGGCCAGCCGATCGTCTGCCGGTTCGCGGTCAAGCCGACATCCTCGATTCTCATCCCGCGCGCGACGGTCGACCGCTATGGCGCCGAGACCGAGATCGTCACCAAAGGCCGGCACGATCCCTGCGTCGGCATTCGCGCCGTGCCGATCGGCGAGGCGATGGTCGCCTGCGTGATCGCCGATCATTTCCTGCGCCAGCGCGGTCAGGTCGGCGAAGCATTGTCCTGGCCCTTTGCCGACGAATCCCGGCGCAACGAACAGACGGCGCGAAAACGCGTCGAAGCAGGCGAATGAGCGATCCCGACACCCTTCAGTCCGTTGAAGACGCCATCGCCGCGTTCGGCCGCGGCGAATTGGTCATCGTCACCGACGATGACGATCGCGAGGACGAGGGCGATCTGTTCGTCGCGGCGTCCTTTTGCACGTCCGAGAAGATGGCCTTCATCATCCGCCACACCTCGGGGATCGTGTGCGCGCCGCTCTCGGTCGAGCGGGCGAAGCAGCTCCACCTCGATCCGATGGTGGCGCTCAACGATGCGCCGCTCGGGACCGCCTTCACCGTGTCGGTCGACGTGCGGCACGGCCTCACCACCGGCATTTCGGCGGAGGAGCGCGCCAATACCGTGCGCGCGCTCGCCAATCACAACAGCGCCGCATCCGACTTCGTGCGTCCCGGCCATGTGTTTCCGTTGGTGGCGCGCGAGGGCGGCGTGCTCATGCGCTCCGGCCACACCGAGGGCTGCGTCGACATGTGCCGGCTCGCCGGCCTGCCGGCCGGTCGGCGTTCTCGCCGAACTGATGAACGACAATGGCAGCGTGATGCGCGGGCCCGAGGTGTCGGCATTCGCCAAGACGCACGGCATCAAGCGCATCTCGATCGCCGACCTCATCGCCTATCGCCAGGGACGCGAAAAGCTCGTCGAGCGCATCAGCGAGTTCACCGTCGCGACCGAAATCGGCGCGCTGCGCGGCTTCGCCTATGTCACCCCGTTCGACGCCGTGCATCACATGGCGCTCGTTCACGGCCGCATCGGCGACGGCAGGAACATGCTGACGCGGCTGCACCGCGCCAATCTTCTGCGCGACATTTTCGGCGGCGCCCCGCAGGTGCGCGCGGCGTTGCGCCGCTTCAAGGAAGAAGGGCGCGGCGTGCTTGTGTTTCTTCGCGACGGCACGGTCGGCGTGCCGGTGTCGGAACTGCCGCAGAACGGCGAGCCGGGCTCGGCCGCGTTGCGATCGCATCAGTGGCGCGAGATCGGACTGGGCGCGCAGATCCTCAAGGATCTCGGCATCTCTTCGATCAAGCTGTTGACGTCGGGCGAGCATCGCTATGTCGGGCTTGCCGGCTTCGGCATTGAAATCGCCGAGACCGAACTGATCCGGCCGTGAGCCTCGACCCGCGCGCGAACGCCAAGACCGATTGCCGCAGGCGATCTCGGCGCGCTTTGCGCTCGGGTTGGCTTGTGCGACCATCGCGCAAGCGGGGCGAAGCGGGCTGCGTTGACGCGATGGTGGCATGCCAAACTGCGTGCGGATGGCGCTCGTTTCGCTCGGATTTCGTCGGACTAGCGGTGGGCGTCGTCGCGGGGCTTGCCGCGCCCGCGCCGCAACGCGCCGACATCCCGGCGGCGGCGGCCGGAACCAGCGTCGATGTCGAGCTGGTGCTTGCGGTCGACATTTCCTATTCGATGGATCCCGACGAGCAGGCGCTCCAGCGCGAGGGCTATGTCACGGCGCTCACCTCGCCGGAGTTCCTCAACGCGCTGCGCCAAGGCCTGCACGGCAAGATCGCCGTGACCTATGTCGAGTGGGCGGGCGCGGCCGAACAAGCAGTCATTGTTCCCTGGCGGGTGGTCGACGGCCGGGCCAGCGCCGAGCGCTTCGCGGACGAGATCGCCAGAGCGCCCTACCGCCGCGCCTATCGCACCTCGATCTCCGGCGCGCTGCAGTTCGCGACGCCGCTGTTCGAGACGAGCGGGCATCGCGGCCTGCGGCGCGTCATCGACATATCGGGCGACGGCGCGAACAATCAGGGGCTGCCGGTGACGATCGCGCGCGACGAGGTCGTCGCCAAAGGCATCACCATCAACGGCCTGCCGGTCATGCTCAAGCGGCCGTCGCCGGCGACCATGGATATCGAGCAGCTCGACATCTATTACGAGGATTGCGTGATCGGCGGGCCGTCCGCCTTCGTGATCCCGATCCGCGAGCGCGCGCAGTTCAAGGAGGCGACCCGCACCAAGCTGGTGCTCGAAGTGGCGGGCGTCTCGCCGCCTCCGCGGGTCGCGCGCGTCGCCGCGGAAGCGCCGCGCGTCTCCTGCCTGATCGGCGAGCGGCTGTGGCGGGAGCGCTGGGGCGGCAATCCCAATTTTAATTGAGGCCCTAGCGAGGATGCGGGTGAGGTTTCAAGCGCTAATGACGCGAAGCCGCCCACCCTCTCCCCGCAGGCGGGGAGAGGGAGCGGGATGCGCGACGGTCGCCGGACAAGCCGCGCGTCTCGAACCATGCATCCTTCGAGACGGGCGCTGACGCGCCCTCCTCAGGATGAGGAGCTATTGCCGCGCAAAGCGCGCGACGATCTCGACGTGAAAGCTGTAGCGGAACTGGTCCACCGGCGTGACCTCGGTCAGGCGGTAGCCGCCGCCGATCAGCGTCTTCGCATCGCGGGCGAAGGTCGCGGGATTGCACGAGACGGCGATGACCGTGGGAACGGCGCTTGCCGCAAGCGCCTGCGCCTGCGCGTCGGCGCCCTGGCGCGGCGGGTCGAACACGACGGCGTCGAAGCCGCAGCTCCGCCAGTTCCCGCGCAAGCAGGGGGCGGCGGAACAGATCGCGCTTCTCGACGCTCACCGGCTTGAGGCCGGGCGTGTTTTGCGCCGCCTGGCGGAGCGCCGCGACCGCGGCCTCGTCGAGTTCGGCGGCGACCACGCGGGCGCGCTCGGCCAGCCGCAGCGCGAACGGGCCGGCGCCGGCGAAGAGGTCGGCGACCGCCTTCGCATCCCCGACATGGCGCAGCACGAGATGGGCGAGCTGCGCCTCGCCCTCCGCCGTCGCCTGCAGGAACGCGCCGGGCGGAATGGCGACGCTCGCGCGTCCCATCGTCACCGTCGGGGTTGCGCGCTGCGCGATCAGCTCGCCATGGCGCGTCAGGCGGGCAAGCCGATGCGCCTCGGCGATGCGCGCAAGCGCGAGCGCCCCCTGCGGCGCCAGCGGGCCCGACCCGCGCACGTCGATGTCGAGCCCCGTCTCGGTCGCCGTCGCATGAATGTCGAGCGGCTTCGCCGTCGGCCGCAGCGCTTCGGCGATGGCCCAGGCCGCCTCGATCGCGCCGTCGAGTCCGGGCGCGGCGACGGGGCAGCGGTCGATCGGCACGATCGTGATGCGCAAGCAGCGCGGCGAAGCCGACTTCGAGCACGTCATGCGTGCCCCGCCGCGCATGCAGGACGATGCGGCGTCTGCCTTCGCCATGCGCATCGACGAGATCGTCCACCGCCGCCGCGATCCCCGTCTGCGCGAGCGCGGAGACGACGAGGTCGCGTTTCCACGCGCGGTAGCGGTCCCATTCCCAGTGCTGCACGGCGCAGCCGCCGCACACGCCGAAATGCGGACAGACCGGGACGATGCGCTCGCGGCTCGCGGCCTCCACCCGCAGCAGGCGCCGGCGGTCGGGATGGCCGCGCCAATCCTCGACCTCGACCGTCTCGCCCGGCAGCGCATAGGGGACGTAGATCGGGCCGTCCGGCGTATCGACGACGCCATCGCCGCGCTTGCCGAGATGCGCAATGGTGAGGCGTTCGATCACGATGCGCCGCGCCGCGCGACGATGAGGAACTCGCGGTTGCCGTCGCCGCCGTCGATCGGCGAGGGCAGGGCCGCGTCGACCGTGCAGCCGAGCGACCGGATGAATGCGGCGATCTCATCGCACACCGCGGCATGAACCTGCGGGTCGCGCACGATGCCCTTCTTCAAGTTCTGACGTCCCGCCTCGAATTGCGGCTTGATCAGCGCGACGAGCCGGCAGCCGGGCGCGGCGAGCGCGAGCGCAGCCGGCAAGACCAGCCTGAGCGAGATGAAGCTCACATCGACGACGATGAGCGAGGGCTGTTCGGCGAGGCTCGCGGGATCGAGCGCACGAATATCGGTCGCCTCCAACGAGACGACGCGCGGATCGGCGGCAAGCCGCGGATGCAGCTGGCCGCGCCCGACATCGACCGCATAGACGAGCCGCGCAGCGCGATCGAGCAGCGCTTGGGTGAATCCCCCGGTCGAAGCGCCGACATCGAGGCAGACGCGATCGGCGACATCGATCGCGCAGGCGTCGAGCGCCGCCGCAAGCTTTACGCCGCCGCGGGAGACGAAGGGATGCGCGGGCGCGGCCGCGAGCGCCGCGTCGCAGGCGATTTCCTCGGAGGGCTTGCGCACCGGCGCGCCGTCGGCGCTGACGCCGCCGGCGGCGATCGCGGCTTGCGCCTTGGCGCGGCTCTCGAACAGGCCGCGCTCGACGAGCAGCCGGTCGGCGCGCAGGCGAGGAGACATGATCATGTTTCACCTCTCCCAGTGGGAGAGGTCGGAGTCCGAGCGCAGCGAGGACTTCGAGTGAGGGGTTACAAGGTAAATCAGTGGCCCTCTCACCCGGCGCGCATCGCGCTTCGCTGATGCTCGCCGACCTCTCCCCGCCGGGGAGAGGTTAGACGGAGCCTTGTTACCTAAATTCTCGTCAAGCTCGCGCCAAGCCTTACGCCAGCCGCACGGTCTCCGCGCCCACTTCCTTGCCGAGCGCCTCGAAGGCCTTGGCGACGATGCCTTTGGCGTCGAGCCCCGCCTTGGCGTACATCACCGTCGGCGTGTCCTGGTCGATATAGAAGTCCGGCAACGTCATCGAGCGCACGCGCAGGCCGCGATCGAGCATGCCGCCTTCGGCGAGCGCCTGCAGCACGTAGCTGCCGAACCCGCCGACCGAGCCTTCCTCGATGGTGATCAGCACCTCGTGCTCGCGCGCGAGCCGGAGAAGCAGGTCGACGTCGAGCGGCTTGGCGAAGCGCGCGTCCGCAACCGTGGTCGAGAGCCCGAGCGCGGCCAGTTCGTCAGCCGCCTTCAGGCACTCGCCGAGCCGCGTGCCGTACGAGAGCAGCGCGATCTTGTGACCTTCGCGCACGATGCGGCCCTTGCCGATTTCGAGCGGCCGCCCTTCCGCGGGCAGCGGCAGGCCCATGCCCTCGCCGCGCGGATAACGCAGCGCCGACGGGCCGTCATTGTAGGCGGCCTGGGTCGCGACCATGTGGACGAGGTCGACCTCGTCCGCCGCCGCCATCAGAACGAAGCCGGGCAGGCAGCCGAGATAGGCGACGTCGAACGAGCCGGCATGGGTCGGGCCGTCGGCGCCGACCAGCCCGGCGCGATCCATGGCGAAGCGAACCGGCAGCTTCTGCAGCGCGACGTCGTGCACCACCTGGTCATAGGCGCGTTGCAGGAAGGTGGAATAGATCGCGACGAACGGCTTGTAGCCTTCTGCGGCGAGGCCGGCGGCGAAGGTCACCGCATGCTGCTCGGCAATGCCGACATCGAAACAGCGATCGGGGAACTGGGCGGCGAACAGGTCGAGCCCGGTCCCCGCCGGCATGGCGGCGGTGATGGCGAGGATCTTGTCGTCCTTGCGCGCCTCCTTGATGAGGCTTTCGCCGAACACCTTGGTGTAGGCGGGCGCCTGCGCCTTCGACTTGACCTGCGCGCCGGTCGCCACGTCGAACTTGACGACGCCATGATACTTGTCCGCCGACGTCTCGGCGGGGGGATAGCCCTTCCCCTTCTGGGTGACGACGTGCAGCAGAATCGGGCCCTTGCGATTGGCGTCGCGCACGTTCCGCAGCACCGGGAGGAGGTGGTTGAGGTTGTGCCCGTCGATCGGACCCGCATAGTAGAAGCCGAGCTCCTCGAACAGCGTGCCGCCCTGAGTGATCATGTTGCGGGTGAATTCCTCGGCGCGCACCGCCTGCTCGTGAATGCGCCGCGGCAGGCGCTGGGCGATCTCGCGACCGATTTCGCGCAACGACATATAGGGCCGCGCGGTCAACAGCCGCGTCAGGTGGGCGGACAAGGCCCCGACCGGCGGGGCGATCGACATGTCATTGTCGTTGAGGATCACGATGAGATTGGAATCCATCGCGCCGGCATTGTTCATCGCCTCATAGGCCATGCCGGCCGACATCGCGCCGTCGCCGATCACGCAAACGACATGATTCGATCGGTCCTGGAGGTCGCGCGCCACCGCCATGCCGAGCCCGGCTGAAATGGAGGTCGAGGAATGGGCGGCCCCGAACGGGTCGTATTCGCTTTCCGACCGCTTGGTGAAGCCCGACAAGCCCCCGCCCTGGCGCAGCGTACGAATCCGGTCGCGCCGGCCGGTGATGATCTTATGTGGGTAGGCCTGGTGGCCGACGTCCCAGATCAAGCGATCGCGCGGCGTATCGAAGATGTAGTGGAGGGCGACAGTAAGCTCGACCACGCCCAGCCCGGCCCCGAGATGGCCGCCCGTTTGCGCCACGGCGTCGATCATTTCCTGCCGCAATTCGTCAGCCAATTGGCGCAGCTCTGCGGGTTCCAAACGACGCAAGTCGTCGGGAATGTTGACGCGATCGAGCAGCGGGGTCTTGGACGACTGAAGCACAGGATTTCCTCCCTAAGGGGGGTCAGGCAAATATTGAATCGATGGCTTACACTAGATGTTAGGACAAGCCAATTAGCTAGAAGCCGGAGCGGGTTGCGTGGGAGACTCTCTGATGGGAACCCGTAACCCCCGGGATGCGTTCCCGATCAATGGCCTAGAAAGCCCGTCAGAGGTCAGAGCAGAACGTCATGGCGCCGCGCGCAAACTGGAAGGGCTACCTGAAACTCTCCCTGGTCTCGTGCGCGGTTGCGCTGTTTCCCGCAACCTCGACCAGCCAGCGGGTTCGTTTCAACATTCTTAGTCGCAAGACCGGCCATCGGGTTCGATACGAGGTGGTCGACGCCGAGACCAACGACCCGGTGCCGGACGAGGATCGGGTCAAGGGCTACAAGGTCGAGGACAACGCCTACGTGTTTGTCGAGGAGGAAGAACTCGACAAGGTTGCGCTGGAAAGCACCCATACGATCGACATCGAATCCTTCGTGCCGCGCAGCGAGGTCGACGCCATCTATCTTGACGCGCCTTACTTTCTCGTTCCCGACGACCGCATCGCTCAGGAGGCGTTCGCCGTCATCCGCGATGCGATGCAGAAAGAGGACATGGTGGGACTTGCCCGCGTCGTGCTCAACCGGCGCGAGCGCATTCTGATGGTCGAGCCGCGCGGCAAGGGGCTCCTCGCGACGACGCTGCACTACAAGAACGAGGTCCGCAAGGACACGGTCTATTTCGAGGACATTCCCGACATCGAGATCACCCCGGATATGCTTGAGTTGGCAGTCCATATCGTCGACACCAAGACCGCCCATTTCGATCCGGCGAAGTTCGAGGACCGCTACGAGCAGGCCTTGGCCGAGCTGATCCAGTCGAAGCGGGCGGGTGAGACGATTGTCGCCAAGCCAGCGCCGCAGCCGAGCAATGTGGTCAACCTGATGGATGCGCTCCGCCGCAGCGTTCAGTCGGAGCGGCCGCCTGCCGGGGCCAAGGCCGGCAAGGACGCGAAAGCGGCGAAAGCCGGCAAGGCAGCGTCCGCGCCTGCGGCCGGGCGCGGCAAGGCCGCGGGCAAGGACAGCGCGCCGGCCAAGCGGAAGCGGATGAAAAAAGCGGGTTAGCCGGTGGCGCTCGACGTCTATCGCCGCAAGCGCAAGTTCGACCTCACTCCGGAGCCGCGCGGAAAGCGTGTCCGCGTGAAGGGCGACAGCTTTGTCGTGCAGAAGCATGCGGCGCGCCGGCTGCATTACGACTTCCGCCTGGAGCTCGACGGCGTCCTGAAGAGCTGGGCGGTGACGAAGGGGCCGAGCCTCGTCCCGGGAGAAAAGCGGCTCGCCGTCCACACCGAGGACCATCCGCTCGATTATGGCGGGTTCGAAGGCACGATCCCGAAGGGCCAATATGGCGGCGGCACGGTGATGCTGTGGGACCGCGGCCGCTGGATTCCGGAGGGGGACCCCCATGCCGCCTACAAGAATGGGCGCCTGACCTTCACGCTCGAAGGCGAGAAGTTGAAGGGCCGGTGGCATCTCGTGCGGATGCGCGCCCGCGAGGGCGAAAAGCACGACAACTGGCTGTTGATCAAGGGCGAGGACGCGGAGGCTCGGAACAGCGCCGATCCCGATATCCTCGACGAGGACACGCTGTCGGTCGCGACCCGGCGATCGCTCGAGGAGATCGCGCAGGGAAAGGCGCCGAAGGTCCGCTCCAAAGTGAAGGCCGCCGCGGTGTGGAACTCGGTCGCGCGCAGCGAGCCCGCGCCGCCGCCCCCCGATCCCCCGCCTCGTCCGAAGCCGGCCGCGCCCGCTTCCGCGCCCGATCCGCGCCCGCCGCGCGGGTCGCCCGCCCGGCGCGCGGCAAGCGACAGCGCCAGGACATGGGCGCACGGAAGGCGGCCGGTTCGGCGGCGCTGCCCGACTTCGTTCCGCCGGAACTCGCCGAACTCGCGGCCGCGCCGCCCGAGGGGCCGAACTTCATCCACGAGATCAAGTTCGACGGCTACCGCATGCAGGCGCGGCTCGAGCGCGGAACGGTCACGCTGAAAACCCGCAACGGCCTCGACTGGACGGCGCGTTTCCGCCCCGTCGCCGCGGCGGTCGCCGGCCTGTCCGCCGCGACGGCGCTGATCGATGGCGAGATCGTCGTCGAAGACGAAAACGGCGTGGCCGACTTTTCGGCTTTGCAGGCCGCCCTCAAGGAGGGCCGCACCGGCGCCTTCGTCTATTACGTGTTCGATCTTCTCCATCTCGACGGGCGCGACCTCGCCGGCGAGCCGCTGACCGAGCGCAAGGCGCGCCTTGCGGCGCTGCTCGCCGCCGGCCGCGGCGGTTCCGTCCTGCGCATGAGCGAGCACCTGAGCGAGCGCGGAACGGTCGTGTTCGAGCACGCCTGCCGCATGGGCCTCGAAGGCATCGTCTCGAAGCGGATCGACGCGCCCTACCGCTCGGGCCGCACGCGCGACTGGCTGAAGAGCAAGTGTTCGGCGCGGCAGGAATTCGTCGTCGGCGGCTTCACGCTGGCGACGGCATCGCGGCGGGCGATCGGCGCGCTGGCGGTCGGCGTCTTCGATGGCGGGAAGCTGCGCTATGCCGGGCGGATCGGCACGGGCTACACGCAGGAGATCGCCGAGGATCTGTGGAAGCGGCTCGACCCGCTGCGGATCGAGCGCTCGCCCTTCGCAAGCCTGCCGGCGGACGAGCGCCGGCGCAATGTGGTCTGGGTCAGGCCGGAACTCGTGATCGAGGCCGATCTGCGCGGCTGGACGGGCGGCGGGCTCGTGCGCCACGCCGCTTTCAAGGGCGTGCGCGAGGACAAGGCGCCGGCCGAGGTCGTGCGCGAAACCCCGGCGGTCACGGCCGCCGCGGCCGCAGCCTCAGGGCGGCGCGCGAAGGACCCGCCCGCCCCAGCGGCAAAGCGACGGCAAGGCCCGGCCGTCCCCGGCTCGGCGAATCCCACCGGGCCGAACGTCAAGTTCACCAATCCCGACCGCGTCTACTGGCCCGATATCGGCCTCACCAAGCAGGCGCTCGCCGACTACTACCGGGCGATCTGGGAGTGGATCGCGCCGCATGTCGTGCGCCGGCCGCTCGCGCTGCTGCGCTGCCCGAGCGGGGTCGGATCGGAGTGCTTCGTGCAGAAACATGCGCATGCGACCTTCGACCGCCGCCGCATCCTCGCGGTCGACGACGACGGCGAGGAGATCATCGCGATCGACAATCTGGAGGGCTTGCTCGCTTTGGTGCAGGCGGGCGTGCTCGAAGTGCATGTCTGGGGCTCGACCATCGATCATATCGACCGCTGCGACCGCATCGTGTTCGACCTCGATCCGGGGCCCGGCGTCGCCTGGACCGAGGTGATCGCCGGCGCGCGCGAGGTGCGCGACCGCCTGACCGCGCTCGGCCTCGTGAGCTTCGTGAAGACCTCGGGCGGCAAAGGTCTGCACATCGTCGCGCCGATTGATGGCGCCGACTGGACCACCACCAAGGAATTCACCAGGCAGATCGCGCTCGCGATGTCGCGCGACGCGCCGACCAAGTACCTCGCCAAGATGACCAAGAGCGCCCGCCAGGGCCGCATCTTCATCGACTATCTGCGCAACGGACGCGGTGCGACCGCGATCGCCGCCTACTCGCCGCGCGCGCGCCCCGGCGCGGCGGTGTCGACCCCGATCGACTGGTCCGAGCTGAACGAAAAACTCACGCCCGACCGCTATACCGTGCTCAACCTGCCCGCCCGCCTCGCGCGCCTGAAGACCGATCCCTGGGCGGAGATGGGCCAAGTACGCCAGCAATTGCCGGGGGTTTAAGCCCACTCTTCCTCCCCGTTTTCACGGGGGAGAGTACGAATCCGATCGCGCGGTCACTCCGGCAGCGGGGTGAATTCGGCGTCGCCCGGCACGGCGTCGAAGCGCCCCGCCTTCCAGTCGGCCTTGGCGGCCTCGATGCGGTCGCGGCGCGAGGACACGAAGTTCCACCAGATATGGCGCGGCCCGTCCATCGCCGCCCCGCCGACGATTGCGAGCCGCGCGGGCGTCACGGCGGTCAGCGTGACGCGGTCGCCCGGGCGGAACGCCAGTAGCCGGCCGGCGGCGAAGCGGTCCCCCAGAATGTCGATCTCGCCGGCCACGACATAGATCGCGCGCTCCTCGGCCTCCGCGTCGAGCGGGAGGCGCGCGCCCGCCTCGAGCGCGACATCGGCGAAGATCGTGTGCGAGAGCGTCGCAAGCGGCGACGTGCGGCCGTAGAGCGAGCCCGCGATGATCCGGATCGTCTTGCCTTCGCCGGCCTCGACGGGAAGCTCGGCCGCGTCGTGGTGAATGAATGCGGGCGCGGTCTCTTCCAGCGCGGCCGGCAGGGCGACCCAGCACTGCAGCCCGTGCAGCGCTTCGCCTTTGTGCCGGCGATCGGGCGCGGTGCGCTCCGAATGGGCGATGCCGCGGCCTGCCGTCATCCAGTTGACCTCGCCCGGCCGGATGGCGACGGCGCTGCCGAGGCTGTCGCGATGCATGATCTCGCCGGCGAACAGGAACGTCACGGTGGCGAGCCCGATATGCGGATGCGGGCGCACGTCGAGCCCTTGCCCGCTGCGGAACTCGACCGGGCCCATCTCGTCGAGAAAGATGAAGGGTCCGACCATGCGGCGCTGCGAGGAGGGCAGGGCGCGCCGCACCTGAAAGCCGCCGAGGTCGCTCGTGCGCGGCACGATCACTTGCGCGATCGCATCGCAGGCGCGCCGGTCGCCGGCGGCGGGGTCCGGTGCGGGAAAGAAGCTCATGCTCGCCTCCAAACGGCGGCTCGCGCAGTCCGCCTCAGCCGATGTCGAGCGGCTCGGTCCCCTTCGGCTTGCCGCCGGCGTCGAGCGTGATCTTTTCGACGCGGGCTTCCGCCTGCCGCAGCAAGTCCTCGCAGCGCCGCTTGAGGGCCTCGCCGCGCTCGTAGATCGCGACCGATTCCTCGAGCGGAACCTTGCCTTCCTCGAGACGCTTCACGATCGATTCGAGTTCCTCGATCGCCTTCTCGAAACTGAGCGCGCCGACATTATCCGTTTTTGCTTCAGTCATCGTCCTGAACACGAGCGGAGTTATAGGTTTACCTCTCCCGGTTGGGAGAGGTCGACCTGACTCGATCAGGACAGCCGAAGTCAAGCCGAACGATGACAGCCCTTGTCCAAAAGTCGGTTTGAGGCGACCGCGAGACACCGACCGGCGGCTTGGCTTACATCGTCTGGGATGCGGTCGCCGGGCGATGGTCGCGCGGCTCGGCGTGGCCGATCACGCGGTTGACCGCCGGGAATCGCCGCCGCAGGTCGCTCTCGAGCTCGTCCACCTCCTGGTGCACGTCCCGGACGGTGCGCGACGGGTCGACCGTGCAGTGGAACACGACGACCTCTCCCTCCGGCGTCTCGCGCACCCGCACATCGTGGACATTGCGGAGAATCGGATGATCGCCGGCAAGCTGGGCGAGCGCGGCGCGCAATTCGGCGATGCGGGTCGCGGCGGCGTCGCGGCCGCGCAGGCGCCGCGCCTGCAGCGGCTCGATATGCGTCTCCACTTCGACCTCGGGGCCGAGTTCGGCGGCGACCGCCTCTTCCAGACCGGTGGCGATCTCGTGCGCCCGCCCGAGCGGCAGCGAGCCGTCGACTTCCACGTCGACGGCGACCGCGAGTCGCTGGCCGATCGCGTGCACCGTCAGATGGTGCACCGCAACGCCGCGATTGCGGGCGATCACCATGATGCGGTCCTGCACCGTCTCGTCATCGAGGGCGACCGGGGTGGTGGTGACGGTCACGTCCGCCTCGCCGAGGGCGCTTGCGACCGCATCCTGCAGCTTCTGCTTGAGGGCGGCGAGGCGATCGAGCGGCATTGTGCGCGGCACCGCGATCGCCGCTTCGACGAAATTGCGATGCCCGACCGTGCGGACGCGCAGCCGCTCGAGCCGCACGACGCCGGGAACCGCGAGCATGATGTCCCTCACCGTCTCCGGCACGCCTTGCGGGGCTGTGTCCATCAGGGCTTCGATAGTGCGCCGGCCCAAGCGCACGCCGAGCCAGGCGATGATCGCGGCGACCGCGAGCGCCGCCGCCGAATCGCCCCAGGAGTAGCCGGCGCCGGCGAGCGCGAGCCCGATGATCACCGCGACCGACCCGTAGAGATCGGAGGCGAAGTGCAGGGAGTCCGCTTCGAGCGCCGCGCTCTTGGTCTCGCGCGCGGTTTTCCGCAGCACATGCGCGCGCCAGCCGTTCACCACCATTTCGACGCCGAGCACCGCAAAGGGGACAAAGGAAAAGGTCGGCGGCGCGCCGCCCTGCACCAGCCGCTGCACCGCCTCGACCGTGACGCCGCCGGCGAGCAGGAACAGCAGCGCGGTCGCCGCGAGCGCGGCGATGCTTTCCACCTTGCCGTGGCCGTAATGATGCTCCTCGTCGGGGGGACGATCGGAGATGCGCACCGCATACCAGGTGATGAGCGTCGCGCCGAGATCGATCAGGCTGTGCAGCGCGTCCGAAATCAGGGCGAGACTGCCGATCGCCACGCCGACCACGAATTTCGCGGCCGCAAGCGATCCGCTCGCGAGGGCGGAAATCGCGGCGACTTTCTCTTTCTTGCTCGGCATGAATCGGCGTCGCTCGTGAGAGGCCCGGAAACCATCCCCGGGCGGGGGCGGTCGTCGCTCCGCCCCAGCTAATCAGGATTGACGCCGGTTTTCCACCGCGCGCTCCTGTGACCATCCGCCCTCGGCCGCGCCGGCCCCAACCGTGCTTGCGCGAACGATGAGCATTGCTGGAATGATGCGCTGCCGCACGCGGCGTCGAATGATCGTTTTATGAGCGATCGACATTCGCCCGCCGCCCTTGATCGAGGTCGGTCAAATTTGTTAGTATACTAACGATAAGATCGCCCGGGCGACCCGAGAGTGGACTGTCATGTTCCTCCAGCCGAGGACCTTGCAGGAGGCCGTGGAGCTCTTCGCGGCTCATGGCGGGATGCTGGTCGCGGGCGGCACCGACGTATTTCCGGCGCAGGGCGAGCGCCCGCCGCCGGAAACGGTCATCGACCTGTCCCGCGTCGCCGATCTCAAGGGAATCAGCCTTGCCGGAGATCATGTGCGGATCGCGGGCGGCGTGACCTGGTCGGAGCTCATCGCGGCGGACCTGCCGCGCGCATTCGACGGATTGAAGGCGGCCGCGCGCGAGGTCGGCTCGATCCAGATTCAGAACCGCGGAACGATCGCCGGCAATCTGTGCAATGCGTCGCCCGCGGCCGACGGCGTTCCGCCGCTCTTGGCGCTCGACGCCGCGGTTGAATTGACGGGCGGCGCTGGCGTCCGGCGGATCGAACTCGTCGATTTCATCCTCGGCAATCGCCGGACCGCATTGCAGCGCGGCGAAATCCTGTCGGCGGTGCTGGTTCCCCGCGCGCTCGACGACGCCGGCTCGGCCTTTCTCAAGCTGGGCGCGCGTCGCTATCTCGTGATCTCCATCGTCATGGTGGCGGCGGCCATTGCCCGGCGGCCCGACGGAACGGTGCGGGCCGCACGCGTCGCGGTGGGCGCCGCCTCGGCGGTCGCGCGTCGCCTGCCTGCGCTCGAGGAGCGGCTGATCGGCGCGTCCGCGGCGACCCGTCTGTCCTCGCTGATTGGCGCGGACGACCTTGCGGGACTTGCGCCGATTGACGATGTTCGCGGCAGCGCCGCGTATCGCGTGGAGGCGGCGCGCGAACTCGTGGGTCGCGCGGTCGACCTTGCGGCGGGAGCCATCGTCGATGCTTGACGCACGGACGGGCACGAGTTTCGAGGTGAACGGCAGGCCGGTGCGCGCGTTTGCGCCGCCGTTCCGGCGGCTCTCCGACGTGCTGCGCGACGAACTCGGCCTGCAGGGCACGAAGGTCGGGTGCAATGCGGGCGACTGCGGCGCCTGCACGATCCTCCTCGACCGCCGCCCGGTTTGCGCCTGTCTTGTCGCGCTCGGCCAGGTTGCGGGCCGTTCGGTCACGACCGTCGAGGGCCTGGAGGCGGCGACGATCAGCGGCCGGCGGCTGAAGGAATCGTTCCTCGCGCATGGCGCCGCCCAATGCGGCGTCTGCACGCCGGGAATGCTGGTCGCCGCCGCGGCCCTGCTCGACGCGCATCCTGATCCCGTCGAAAGCGACGTGCTGGACGCGATCGGCGGCGTGCTCTGCCGGTGTACCGGATATCGCAAGATCGTCGACGCCATCCTGGACGCCGCCAACCCGCCGCGCATGGTCGTCCCGCCGGTTGCGGGCAAGGCCGTCGGCGCCCGCGTTCCCCGCCTCGACGGCATGCGCAAGATCGACGGCGCCGATCTGTTCGGCGCGGACGGCCATCCCGCGGAGGCGCTCGTTGCGCGGTCGATCCGTTCGCCTTTCCACCGCGCCGGATTTCGGCTCGGCGATGTCGCGGCATGGACGGCGGCGCATCCCGGGATCGCGCGTGTCTTCACCGCAGCCGACGTGCCGGGCAGGAACGCGTTCGGCGTGATCCCGGCCTGCGCCGACCAGCCGGTTTTTGCGGTGGAGGAAACGCGCTTCAAGGGCGAGGCGGTCGCGCTCGTGGTCGGGGAGGCCGAGGCGATGGCCGCGCTCGACCTCGCCGCGTTTCCGGTGAGCTGGGACGAGCGGCCGGCGCTCAAGACGATGGACGCCGCGCTCGCCGCCGATGCTCCGCTCCTGCACGCCGACCGCGCCGGCAATGTGCTCACGCGCGGGCGGGTCGTGCGCGGCGATGTGGACGCGGCCCTGGCGAACGCCGACGTGGTCGCCGAGGGATCTTTCGATACCGGCTTCGTCGAACATGCCTCGATCGAGCCGGAGGCGGGCTGCGCCGTCCGCGTCGGCGACCGGATCGAGATCGCCGCCTGCACGCAGTCCCCCTACATGGACCGCGACGATGTCGCAGCGATCCTCGGCATTGCGCCGGAAGCGGTGCGCATCGTGCCGACCGCGGTCGGCGGCGGTTTCGGCGCCAAGCTCGATCTCTCGGTCCAGCCGTTCATCGCCGTCGCCGCCTGGCATCTGCGTCGCCCGGTTCGCATGGTCTACAGCCGGCCGGAGTCGATGATGGCGACGACCAAGCGGCATCCGGCGCGCATCACGGCGCGCGCGGGCGCGACCCGCGACGGCAAGCTCGTGGCGCTCGATTTCTCCGCCGACTTCAATACCGGGGCTTACGCGTCGTGGGGACCGACCGTCGCGAACCGCGTGCCGGTGCATGCGTCGGGGCCCTATTTCGTGCCGAATTATCGGGCTTGCACGCGCGCGGTGCACACCCACCTCGTGCCGGCGGGGGCGTTCCGCGGCTTCGGCGTTCCGCAGGCGAGCATCGCGGTCGAGCAGCTCTATGACGAACTCGCGGACAGGCTCGCCATCGATCGGCTCGCATTCCGCATCGACAACGCGCTCGCCGCCGACCAGCCGACCGTGACCGGCCAGGTGCTCGGCGCCGGCGTCGGCATTCGCGCCTGCCTGGAAGCGCTGCGGCCGCATTGGGCGCGCGCCCGCGCCGCGACCGCAGAGTTCAACGCGAGCGCCCCCGCCAATCGCCGCCGCGGCGCTGGGGTCGCGGGCATGTGGTACGGATGCGGCAACACCTCGCTCCCCAACCCCTCGACCATTCTCATCGGCGTAACGCGGGACGGCCGCCTGTCGCTGCACCAGGGCGCGGTCGATATCGGCCAGGGATCGAATACGGTCGTCACGCAGATCATCGCCGATGCGCTCGGCGCCCCGCTGTCCGCGTTCGATCTCGTCTCGGCGGACACCGACATCAGCCCGGACAGCGGCAAGACCTCCGCCTCGCGGCAGACCTTCGTCACCGGAAAGGCGGCGCAGCTCGCGGGCGAACGCCTGCGCGCCGAGATTCTGCGGCTTGCCAATGCGGGTCCCGCCGCCGCCATCGACTTTGCGCCGGGCTGCATCAGGGTCGCCGAGCGCGAGACGGTGCGCGCGATCGACCTTGCGACGCTTCCCGCCGATGCGCGCGGCTACGTGTTCTCCGCCGAGGCGACCTTCGATCCGCCCACGAGCCCGCTCGATGCGGACGGCCAGGGCAATCCGTACGCCGTCTACGGGTTCGGCGCGCATATGGCCGAGGTCGAGGTCGATCTTGCGCTCGGGACCGTCCGGGTGGTGAAGATCACCGCCGCGCACGATGTCGGGCGCGCGATCAATCCGACGCTGGTGGAAGGTCAGATCGAGGGCGGCGCAGCGCAGGGCCTTGGGCTCGCCCTGATGGAGGAATTCCATCCCGGGCGCACCGAGAACCTGCACGATTATCTCATCCCCACGGCCGGCGACATGCCGCCGGTCGAGTCGATCCTGATCGAGGACGCCTCGCCCGGTCGGTCCGTTCGGAGCAAAGGGCGTCGGCGAGCAGGCCCTGATCCCGACGGCGCCGGCGATCCTCAATGCGATCTTCGACGCGACCGGCGTGCGCATCCGCCGCGTGCCCGCCACGCCCGATCGCGTGCGCGCGGCGCTGGCGGAATCCAGGAATTCGCGAGGTTGATGCGCATGTCCGAGGCCGTTCAATCCCCCAAGGCCGGCGACAAGATCCGCTGCGACGCCTGTCCGGTGCTCTGCTACATCAAGGACGGCCAGACCGGGGCCTGCGACCGCTATGCGAATGACGGCGGCAAGCTGACAAGGCTCGATCCGCACATCCTTCTGAACCGCACGCTCAGCCAGGGCGGCAGCGTCGTGCCTTTCGCCGCCGGCAAGGAATGGGACGGCAATATCCTGCTCGGTTCCGACACCTTCGTCACCGCGATCGGCGCCGGCACCACCTATCCCGATTACAAGCCGGCCCCGTTCATCGTGTCGGCGGAGGTCGAGGGCGTCGACATGGTGACGGTCGTCACCGAAGGCATTTTCAGTTATTGCGGCGTGAAGGTGAAGATCGACACCGACCGCCATCTCGGCCGCGAATGCGCGCCCGTGCGCGCATGCGGGCGAACCGGTCGGGCACGTCACGACCGCCGAATACGGCTCGCAGATGCTGTCGATCGGCGGCGTCTCTCATCTGACCGGCGGCAGCAAGAGCGAAGGCCGCGTGACCTGCGAGACGCTGCTCGAACTGTGCAACGCCCAGCCGGTCGAGCTCTCGATCGACGGCGGCGCGACCGTCGTCGTGCAGGCGGGGCAGCCGCCGGTCGTCAACGGCGCCAAGGAAGAGCGCATGCGGGTCGGCTGCGGCTCGGCGACGATCGGCATGTTCGCCAAGCAATGGTTCGGCAAGGTCGACGAGGTCGTCGTCGTCGACGATCACATCACCGGCGTGCTGTCGGAGCACCAGGCCGGCAAGTTCCTCGGCGTGACGCGACACCGGCATCAAGATCAAGGGACGGCGCTCCACGCCCGGGCGCTACTTCAAGGTGGCGGAGCCGGGCACCGGCTGGGGCGGCACCAATATTTCCGATCCGCTCGCGATCCTCGAATCCGTTCGACAAGGCCGACGCCTGGCCGGGCCTGCGCCTGCTGATGGTGAGCACGACGGGCGAGCATTACGCGCTATTTCGAACTCGACGAGGCGCTGCGACCGGTCGAGCGCGCGCTGCCGCGCTGCGCTCAGCGAGTCGGTCGAGCGCATCAAGGAGAATTGCGAGCCGGCGCTGTCGACCGTGCTGTTCATGGCCGGGGCCGGCGGCTCGCTGCGCGCCGGCGTCACCGAGAACCCGGTGCGGCTGACGCGCTCGGTCAAGGATGCGCTGACCTGCGTCACCTGCGGCGGCGCGCCGGTCTATGTCTGGCCGGGCGGCGGCATCACCTTCATGGTCGACGTCACCCGCATGCCCGACAATGCGTTCGGCTATGTGCCGACGCCGGCGCTGGTCGCGCCGATCGAGTTCACGCTGCAAGCTCGCCGACTATGCCGCGCTCGGCGGCCATATGGAGCGAGGTGCGGCCGCTCGCATCGCTCGCCGACGACGGCCATCAGCGAGATGGCCCCGCGGCCGGACAATCCGTGGCCGTTCGTGTGTCCCGCCTGGAGGTCGCGGCGATGAGGCAGCCGCAGGTCGCGCGCCTCTGCCGACGGCCGTCGCCTGCATCTGCAGGACGGCCCGATCGATCTCGTGATCGAGGCGTTCGGCGCAACGGACGCGGTCGCCGCCGCCTATGCCGCCGCGACGCGCCGCTTCACCGGCCTGCTCGACGAGCTGGTGCAGGAGCTGCCGCTGCTGCGGACGCAGGCGCAGCCCTGTTCACCCCCCGCCAATCATGCGAACCGCATCCTCCCCCGCGCAGCGGGGGAGGGGGACCGCCCATCGCAGGCAAGCTTCGACGCCAGCCTGCGCACGCTTGGCTGCGTCGGCGGCGGAGGGGGCGCTCGTATTCGGCCGTCGCCGGCCTCCTCCACCATGCTGCGCATGGTTCCCCTCCCCCGTTTCACGGAGGAGGATGACGGCGGGTCGACCGTGGGGCGCACCGATCCGGGCGAGCAGTCGCCCGCGCCAATTCAAGCGAAGCTCGCCGGCGTCGTCGCGCGGCGCGATGCATGCCGCCGTTGCGCCCTTCGCGGACGAATGTTTCATCACGCCGATGGCGGCGGTCGCCGGCGCGGTCGCCGATGAAATCCTGCAAGTGATGTGCAGGACCGCGCCGCTGGCGCGCGCCTATGTCAACAATGGCGGCGACATCGCGCTGCATCTGAGCAGCGGCGAATCATTCATGCGTCGGGCTGGTCGACCGGCCGGACCGGCCGAGCCTGTTCGCGCGCGCGCGCATCAGCGGCGCATGATCCCGCGCGCGGGATCGCGACCAGCGGCTGGCGCGGTCGCAGCTTCTCGCTCGGCATCGCCGATGCGGTCACGATCCTCGCGGCGACCGCGGCGCAGGCCGACGCTGCGGCGACTGTCGTCGCCAATGCGGTCGATCTGCCCGGCCATCCGGCGATCGTTCGCGCGCCCGCCTGCTCGATCAAGCCGGACAGTGATCTCGGCGACCTTCCGGTCACCCGCGGGGTCGGCCTGCTGACGCCGCACGAGATCGGCGCGGCGATCGCGCGCGGCCTTGCGGCTCGCCCGCGCCCTGCGCGACCGCGGCCTGATCCACGCCGCCGCCATTCATCTGCAGGGCGAGACGCGCGTCCTCGTTCCCGGCGAGGTCGAAGCGCTTCGTCTCCCGCTCGCCCCTTCGCTCACACAAGCCGGACCGGTTCTTGCCCATGTCTGATGTCCTCCTGCGCAAGCGCGTCATCATCGTCGAGGAAATCTTCCACGAGGGCGGGCCGATCGCGGATCACGCCGCTCATGCGCGGCGCGATTCTCGCGGTGATCGCCAACCCGTTCGCCGGCCGCTATGTCGAAGAGATCGCGGAGTTCATGGACGATCTCAAGCCGCTCGGCCTCGCGATGGCGCAGCCAGCTCGTGGCCGCGCTCGGCGGCGACCCGACGATGATCGAAGGCTACGGCAAGGGCGCCATCGTCGGCGCGGCCGGCGAACTCGAGCACGGCGCGCTCTGGCATGTGCCCGGCGGCTACGCGATGCGCGAGATCCTCGGCGGCGCCAAGGCGATCGTGCCGTCGACCAAGAAGGTCGGCGGCCCGGGCACCCGCCTCGACGTGCCGGTGACGCATATCAACGCCTCTTATGTGCGCAGTCACTTCGACGCGATGGAGGTCGGCATCGCCGATGCGCCGCGCGCCGACGAAATCGTGCTGGCACTCGTCATGACCACCGGCCCGCGCGTCCATGCCCGCGTCGGCGGCCTCGCCGCGAGCGAGATCAAGGGCGAGGACGGCCTGCGATGAAACCGCGATGGCCGCGTGCGCTGGCGCGGATTTGCTCGCACAGGGCTGATGGGGCAGGCGATGAAGGCGAAGATCCGCAAGATCGTGACCGTCGTCGACGAGACCCTGACCGAGATGGACCGCGACGGTCGATCCGCCGGTCCGCCGCGCCGCCGCCGTCGCGGTGATCGCCAACCCGTTTGCCGGCCGCTATGTCGAGGATCTCGCCGACCTGATCGAGATCGGCGAGGAACTCGGCGAACTGCTGGCCGAGCGGGCGGTCGCCGCGCTCGGCATCGACGGGCCGAAGGTCGAGAGCTACGGCAAGGCCGCGCTCGTCGGCGAGAACGGCGAGCTGGAGCATGCCGCCGCGATCCTGCATCCGAAGCTCGGCGCGCCGGTGCGCAAGGTGCTCGGCAAGGGCGCAGCGCTGATCCCCTCCTCGAAGAAGCGCGGCGGACCGGGCGCCGTGCTCGACATTCCGCTCGGCCACAAGGACGCGGCCTTCGTGCGCAGCCATTTCGACGGCATGGAGGTGCACGATCAACGACGCGCCGCGCGCCGACGAGATCGTGGTGGCGGTGGCGGTCACGACCGGCGGCCGGCCGCTGCCGCGCGTCGGCGGGCTGAAGGCGAGCGAGATCAAGGGCGAGGACGGACTACGATAGATTCAAAGTCTCGAAGGGAGAGCGTCATGAGAACAGCGTTGAGCATTGCCGCGGCCCTCGTCGCGTGGCTCGCGGGGGGAAGCGGCCCCGCTCGGGCTGACGACATCAAGATCGGGGAGATCAATTCCTATTCGGGCCTGCCGGCCTTCACCGAGCCGTACCGCAAGGGCTGGCAGTTGGCGCTCGAGGAGGTCAATGCGAAGGGCGGCGTCAACGGCGACAAGCTCGTCGTCATCTCGAAGGACGACGGCGGCAAGCCGGCGGATGCGGTCACGGCGGCGAACCAGCTCGTCGAAAGCGACCGCGTCGCGATGCTGATGGGCACCTTCTTCTCCAATATCGGCCTCGCGGTTTCCGACTATGCGAAGCAGAAGAAGATCTTCTTCCTCGCCGCCGAGCCGCTGACCGACGCGATCACCTGGTCGCAGGGGCACCGCTACACGTTCCGCCTGCGGCCATCCAATTTCATGCAGGCCTCGATGCTGGCGGAGGAAGCCGCCAAGCTGCCGGCCAAGCGCTGGGCGAGCGTCGCGCCGAATTACGAATACGGACAATCGGCGGTCGCGGCGTTCAAGAAGGCGCTCGCCGCGAAGCGCCCGGACATCGAATGGGTCGCCGAGCAATGGCCGCCGCAAGGCAAGATCGAGGCCGGCGCAGTGGTTCAGGCGCTGGCCGCGGCGCAGCCCGAGGCGATCCTCAACGTGACGTTCGGCGCCGGACCTCGTGAAGTTCGTGCGCGAGGGCACGACCCGCGGCCTGTTCAAGGATCGCGCGGTGGTGAGCTTCCTGACCGGGGAGCCCGAATATCTCGATCCGCTGAAGGACGAGGCGCCGACCGGCTGGATCGTGACCGGCTATCCTTGGTACGCCGTCAAGACGCCGGAGCACGATGCGTTCGTGAAGGCCTATCAGGCGAAGTTCAACGATTATCCGCGCCTCGGCTCGGTGGTCGGCTATGTCACCCTGAAGGCCGCCGCCGCGATCCTCGCCAAGGCGGGCTCGACCGACACCGAAAAGCTGATCGCCGCCGCGGAAGGGCTGAAGCTCGACACGCCGTTCGGATCGGTCACCTTCCGCCCGATCGATCATCAGTCGACTCTCGGCGCCTTCGTGGGCAAGACCGCCGTGGTCGACGGCAAGGGGGTCATGATCGACTTCGTCTATCGCGACGGCGCCAATTATCTGCCGGCGGACGACGAGGTGAAGAAGCTCCGTCCGCAAGAGTGAAGTGGATCAATCCTCCCCCGTGAAACGGGGGAGGGGGACCATGCGCAGCATGGCGGAGGGGGTAAATTAAAATGGGGGGCAATTGAACAAAGCCAGGCAGTGGACGACGTCCTTTCGGCCGGCCTTGAGCTTTACCTCTCCCCGCTGGGGAGAGGTCGGATTTCGAGCACCGCAGGCAAGTTTACGCAGCCTGCGCAAGCTTGGCTGCGTGCGAGGAAGCCGGGTGAGGGGGATACATATCTTGAACCAAGAGCCCCCTCATCCGGCTCGCATCTCATTTCATTCGATGCTCACCGACCTCTCCCCACAGGGGAGAGGTGAGAACCGTCGAGCCACGCGCGCCCGCGTGTCGCGATCCTTGCGTACGGCCGGCAAACCGAGATAGCGGGGGCCCGTGGAATTTCTGGTCGTCCAGTTTTTGACCGGGCTCGCGAGCGCAGCCTCGCTGTTTCTGGCGGCGTCCGGCCTGTCGATCATTTTCGGCGTGACGCGGATCGTCAATTTCGCCCACGGCGCCTTCTACATGCTCGGGGCCTATGTCGCCGTGACCCTGACCGAATGGTGGGCCGGCCCCTTGGGCTTCTGGGGCGGAATTCTCGTCGCCGCGCTCTTTGTCGCCGTGCTCGGAGCGCTTACCGAAATCTTGCTGCTGCGCCGGATCTACCGGTCGCCCGAGCTGTTCCAATTGCTCGCGACCTTCGGCGTCACGCTGATGATGCAGGACATCGTCCTGCTCGTGTGGGGGCCGGTCGATCTGATCGGCCCGCGCGCGCCGGGCTTCCGGGGCGCGGTGGATATCCTCGGTCAGGCGGTGCCCAGCTACGAACTGTTTCTGATCGCGCTCGGCCCGGTCGTGCTCGCGGTGCTGTGGCTCCTGTTCCATCGCACCCGCTGGGGCGTTCTCGTGCGCGCCGCGACGCAGGATCGCGACATGGTCGCGGCCCTCGGGGTGAACCAGAAATGGCTCTTCACCAGCGTGTTTGCGCTCGGCATTTTCCTCGCGGCGCTCGGCGGCGCGCTGCAGCTTCCGCGCGAGGCCGCGAGCCACAACATGGATCTCCGGATCATCGTCGAGGTGTTCGTCGTCGTGGTGATCGGCGGCCTTGGCAGCGTGACCGGCGCGTTCCTCGCCGCCGTGCTGGTCTCCGAACTCAACGCGTTCGGCATCCTGATCCTGCCGAAAATATCGCTTGTGCTCGTCTTCCTGGTGATGGCGGCCGTCCTCGTCGTCCGGCCCTGGGGGCTGTTCGGGCGCAAGGAGGGCGCGGCCCGGCAGGCGCCCGGGGCGACCATCCATCCGTGGCGGCCGCTGCGTCCGCCGGAGCGGCTGGCGGTCGCCGGCGTGCTCGCGGCGGCTGCGTGCCTGCCGTTCTTCGCCGGCAATTACCTGCTCACGGTCGGCGCCGAGATCCTCATTTTCGCGCTGTTCGCGCAGAGCCTGCAATTGCTGATGACGGTGGGCGGGCTGGCCTCGTTCGGGCATGCCGCCTATTTCGGGCTCGGCAGCTATGGCGCGGCGCTCGCCGCAAAATCGCTCGGCCTGCCGATGGGACTCGCCTTGCTCGCCGGCCCGCTGCTCGCGCTCGTGGGCGCCTGCCTGTTCGGATGGTTCGCGGTGCGGCTCGCCGGCGTCTACTTCGCGATGCTGACGCTCGCCTTCGCCCAGATCGCCTGGTCGGTGGCGTTCCAGTGGGTCGAGGTCACGGGCGGCGACAACGGGATACTCGGCGTCTGGCCGGCCGCCTTGGTCGGCACGCCGGCGCGGTTCTACTGGCTGAGCTTCTTCGTCACCGTGGCGGGGGTTTTCTGCCTGCGCGTGCTCACCTTCTCGCCGTTCGGCTATGCGCTGCGGGCGACGCGCAATTCCGAGCTGCGCGCCGAAGCGATCGGCATCGATCGCGGTCGCGTCCAACTGACGGCGTTCATGATCGCCGGCGCCTTCGCCGGAATCGCGGGCGCGCTGTTCGCCTACCTCAAGGGCAGCGTATTTCCCGAGACGCTCGCCATTCCGCTCTCGGTCGACGCGCTGGTGATGGTGCTGCTGGGCGGCGTCGAGACCGTGTCGGGCGCGGTGGTGGGGGCGATCGTCTACAAGGCGCTCGCCGTCTGGCTGATGAGCGAGACCGAGCTCTCCAAGCTCGTGCTCGGCGCGGTGATCGTGGGCCTCGTCGTCCTCTCGCCCAAGGGGATCGTCGGCTATCTGTCCGATTTCTCCTGGCCGGCGGCGTGGCGCTCGGCCCAGTCCAAGAAGGCGCAGCGATGACGGCGGCGCTCGAGGTCGAGGGCATTTCCAAGTCCTATGGCGGCGTGGCCGCCGTGCGCGACGTCAGTTTTCAGGTGGAGGCGGGCGAGATCGTCGCTTTGATCGGGCCGAACGGCGCGGGCAAGAGCACGTGCTTCAACATGATCATGGGACAGATTCCGATCGATGACGGCACGATCCGGATCTTCGGGCGCGTGACCACCGGGCTGCCGCCGCGCGCGGTCTGGCGGCTCGGCGTCGGCCGCACCTTCCAGATCACGGCGACCTTCGCCTCGATGACGGTCGCGGAGAACGTGCAGGTCGCGCTGCTGTCGCATCGCCGGCTGCTCTCGACGTTCTACCGGTTCGCCGGCGCGATGGCGCGCGAGGAGGCCGAGCGCCTGCTCGATCTGTTGGGGCTGAAACCGCAGGCCGGACGCGCCTGCGGCGAACTCGCCTATGGCGACCTCAAGCGGCTCGAACTCGCGGTCGCGCTCGCCAATGACCCGAAGCTTCTGCTGCTCGACGAACCGACCGCCGGCATGGCGCCGAGAGAACGCGTCGACCTGATGGCGCTCACCGCGCGGATCGCGCGCGACCGGAACATCGGCGTGTTCTTCACCGAGCACGACATGGATGTCGTGTTCGAGCACGCCGACCGCGTGATGGTGCTCGACCGCGGTTTCCTGATCGCCGCCGGCCCGCCGCAGGCGGTGCGCACCGACCCAAAGGTCCGCGCCGTCTATCTCGGCGAGGGCTTCGGCGACGACGATCCCAGACCCCGGGGCGAGGCGACATGAAGCTCACCGTCTCCAAGCTGCAGGCGCGCTATGGTCCGGCGCAGATCCTGTTCGACGTGAGCTTCGCGGTCGCCAACGGCGAGGTCGTTGCCCTGCTCGGCCGCAACGGCGCCGGCAAGTCGACCACCTTGCGGTCGATCATCGGCCTCGTCGCCGACCGGACCGGGGCGATCGAGTTCCAGGGCGAGAACATCGCGCGGCTGCCGACCTATGAGATCGCCCGGCGCGGCCTCGGCTGGGTGCCGGAGGATCGGCGCATCTTCACCGAGCTCACGGTCACGGAGAACCTTGAAGTCGGCCGGCAGCCGCCGCGCGCGGGCGCACCGACCTGGACGCCCGAGAAGCTCTTCGCGCTTTTTCCCAATCTCGCGGAGATGCGGCAGCGCCTGGGCGGGCGCATGTCGGGCGGGGAGCAGCAGATGCTGACGATCGCCCGCACGCTGATGGGCAATCCCGCGCTGGTGCTGCTCGACGAGCCGTCCGAGGGTCTTGCGCCCAAGATTGTCGAGCAGATGGCCGCAGCCATTCTCGCGATGAAGCGCGAAGGGCTCGCGCTCGTCATCTCGGAGCAGAACCTGCGCTTCGCGCGCCTGATCTCCGACCGCGCCGTCATCATCGAAAAAGGCCGTGTTCGCTACAGCGGAACAATGGCGGAGCTGGAAGCCAATCCCGAAATCCGCGACGCCTATCTCGCAGTATAATACAACAAGCCACGGGATCGGGACGACACCCTCTGCGGCAAGCGAGGGAAGGAACAACACGAAATGCCTGAAAAAAAAGTGACGCCGACACGCCGCGCAGACGCGCGCCCCGGCCGCGCCGGCAAGGACAAGGCGGCAAGACCGAAGGCGGCCGGGGCGACGGGTGGGCGCGACAAGCCGCCGCTCTATGTTCTCGAGGAGCAGGTCGGGTTTCTGCTGCGGCAGGCGAACCAGCGCCATACCACGATCTTCGCCGAGCGGATGATAGAGGACCTGACCCCCACGCAATGGGCCGCGCTCGCCAAGCTGCATGAACGCGGGCCGCTCTCGCAGAACCTGCTCGGCCGTCACACCGCGATGGACGCGGCGACGATCAAGGGCGTGGTCGATCGTCTGACCGCGCGCGGACTGGCCGCAGGCGATCCCGATCCGACCGACGCACGGCGGCTCCGCATCGCGCTGACCAAGGACGGCCGCGCCGTGGCCAGGCGCGCCGTCGCCAATGCGCTTGCGATCACCGAGGAGACGCTCAAGCCGCTCAGCGCCGCCGAACGCAAATCGCTGGTGCGCCTGCTCGGCAAGATCACGTGAGCGACGCCGCAGGCGCGGTAATGAAGGCGATTGTCACAGCACCTGCTCCGGCGCCGCGGTGGCCGGCGGGGTGTTGCGGCTGCGGCCGGCGCGCACGAGGCCGTCGATCACCACCATGCCGATGCCGGGGAGATCGCCGAGCGCGACGCTGTCGAGCAGCGTCTTCCCGGCCGAGTGCTGCGCGCGATCCATGAACACGAAATCGGCGGCGCGGCCCGGCTCGATGATTCCGCAGTCGAGCTTGCGCAGGCGGGCGGTGTTGCCGGTCGCAAAGCAGAACGCGGTTTCCGCCGGCACGCCGCCGAGCGCGGAGAGCATCGCGACCATGCGGATGATGCCGAGCGGCTGGACGCCGGAGCCGGCCGGCCCGTCCGTTCCCAGGATCACGCGATCGAGCTGGTTCATCTCGCGCGCGGTGCGCAGCGTGTAGAGCGCGGCGCGCTCATTGCCGTTGTGCACGAGTTCGAGGCCGCGCCGGCAGCCTTCGCAGATGCAGCAAATCTGGTCGTCGGGCAGGGCGGTGTGCCCGCCATTGATGTGGCCGACCACGTCGGCGTCGCATTCGAGCACGACGTCCTTGTCGATCAGACCGGAGCCGGGGATCGACGGCCCGCCGGTGTGGATCGTGCTCTGGATGCCGTATTTGCGCGCCCAGGCGACCATCTTGCGGCCGGTGGGGCCGTCCTTGACGCCGCCCAGGCCGATCTCCCCGAGCAGCGTCACGCCCGCTGCGGCCAGCTCGCGAAAATCCTCCTCCACCATGCCCTGCTCGATCACCGGCGCGCCCGCATGCAGCTTCACCCCGCCGGAGCGGAAGGCCGAGTAGGTGCGCTGCGCGGTGATCGCCATCGCCTTGAGGCCGACCACGTCGCGCGGCCGGCCGGGCGTGTGCACCTCGCCGGCGGAAATCATGGTGGTGACGCCGCCATGCATCGAGGAATCGATCCAGTTGAGCTGGCTCTGGCGCGGCGTCCAGTCGCCCGCCACCGGATGGACGTGGCTGTCAATCAGCCCCGGCGCGACCGTCGTGCCGCGCGCGTCGATGATGGCGGTGGCGCCGTCTGTGTCCACGTCCTTGGCGCGGCCGACCGCGGCGATCCGGCCGTCGACCGCGACGATCGTGTCGGCGTCGAGGATCGGCTGCTCGAGAAGTCCCGAGAGCAGGAGGCCGATATTGCGGATGACCAGCCGGCTCGGGCCGGCAGGCGCGGCTTGCGTATCGTGAGCCATGTTCCCCTCCAACGGACGGCGCGGCGGGCGGCGATCGCCCTTTGAGACGGCTGTCTGGTCATGGGCCCGCGGCGAACGGGAGACCGCGCCCGAGCGCCGCGGCGATCGGTGGCGGGCGGCCGCGCATGCTCGGCGCGGGAGTTATTATTAGTATACAAACAGTACCGTCGGCGGCAAGCAGGCGCGCGCGGTTTCCGTCGGGTTCTCCAGGGGAAAGCGCAACCATTTGGGGAGTTGTGAGTTCTCTTGCAGCCCGGCGCGCGGCGGGCTGCCGGTTCCCGGCGCAGTTGCGGCGTTGGTCGCCGCAGCAGGCGGGCCGCGCCGCAAGCGGGGCGCCGCCTGCGCTTTGTGACGATTGTCCAGTGTCGGACAGTTTTTGGCGCTGAGACGACAGCGTATGTCGGAGACGGGCGCGACAAATTCACAGCGGCGAACTCGTCGGCGCGGATTTGATTCGACCAGGCGTCGCGACCTGCTATGTGAGGCGCAGGTGCAATTGTAGGGAGCTTGTCCGTGGCGATCCAACCCGTGAAGATTGTCGAGACCGTTTTGCGCGATGGCCATCAATCGCTCGCAGCGACCCGCATGCGGACCTCCGACATGGTTCCGGTGCTCGAGCAGCTGGACGACATCGGTTACTTCTCCTTGGAAGCGTGGGGCGGCGCCACCTTCGACGCGTGCCTGCGTTTCCTCGATGAAGATCCGTGGGAGCGGCTTCGCATCCTGAAACAGCACGTCAAGAAGACGCCGCTGCAGATGCTGCTGCGCGGGCAGAACGTGCTCGGCTACAATCATTATGCCGACGATGTGGTGACCGAGTTCGTCACCCGGGCGGTCGACAACGGCATCGGGCGTCATGCGGATCTTCGACGCCCTCAACGATGTCCGCAACCTGGAAGTCTCCATGCGCGCCGCCAAGCGCGCGGGCGCGCATGTGCAAGGCGCGATCGTCTACACGATCAGCCCGTACCATACGACGGAGAGCTTCCTGCAGGTGGCGCGCGACCTCGTCGATCTCGGGGCCGATTCCGTTTGCATCAAGGACATGGCCGGCTTGCTTGCGCCCTATGCCGCCTACGATCTCGTCAAGCTGTTGAAAAGCGAGCTCGGAGTGACGGTGGACGTGCACTGCCACTACACGAGCGGCATGGCCTCCATGACCTATCTCAAGGCGATCGAGGCGGGCGCCGACATCGTCGACTGCGCCTTGTCTCCGTTCGCGCTCGGCACCTCGCAGCCCGCGACGGAGGCGCTGGTCGCCACGCTCGAAGGCCAGCCGCGCGACACCGGGATCGACAAGGAGCGGCTCTATCCGATCGCGGACCATTTCCGCGTCGTAAAGAAGGATCTCGCGCGAGAGTTCAAGCTCGACACCGCGATCGACATCGACACCAAGGTTCTGACGTTTCAGATTCCCGGCGGCATGCTGTCGAATTTCCTCAATCAGATGAAGCAGCAGGGCAAATCGGACAAATACGCCGAGCTGCTCGAGGAAATGCCGCGCGTGCGGGCGGAGATCGGCTATCCCCCGCTGGTCACCCCGACCAGTCAGATTGTCGGCTCGATGGCCGCCTTCAACGTGATCTGCGGCCGCTACAAGGTCGTTCCGCAGGAGATCAAGGATCTCGCGCGCGGCGCCTATGGCCGGACGCCGGCCCCGATCACCGGCGCCATGTGCGACGTCATCGCCGGCGCCGAGATCATCAAGCATCGGCCGGCGGACGATATTCCGCCGCAGATGAATTCGCTCGGGCTGATGCTGGCTGCGAAGGGCTATCCCGACGCGTCGCCGGAGGACATCCTGTCCTACGCGCTGTTCCCGGAAGTGGCGCTCAAGTACTTCGCCGCCAACCGCGAGCCGGTCGAAGAGCACGCAATGGCGTTTTCGGAATAGGGCTCGCGCCGCGGTGGGGGGCCATCGCTTCCGCGGCATTTTGTCCAAGCGACCCGGGCGAACCAGGCCCGGGGTTCCACGTTGTCATCGTGTGCACGGGCAATTCAATTCGTCGGAGCGTCCGAGGCACAAAGGAAGAGCCCCCGCTTCAAACCGGGGGCTCTACCGTTTGTGCGGGCGGGATTGCCGAAGGCGTGCAGTCACGCGATGCGCCAAGGCGCCCGGCTTCCGCATCACACATCGAAGCGGACGCCCTGGGCGAGCGGAAGCGCGCGCCCGTAATTGATCGCACTCGTGACGCGGCGCATATAGGCTTTCCAGGAATCCGAGCCGGCCTCGCGGCCGCCGCCGGTCTCCTTTTCGCCGCCGAAAGCGCCGCCGATCTCCGCTCCCGAGGGTCCCATATTGATATTGGCGATGCCGCAATCCGAGCCGGCCGCCGACACGAAAGTCTCCGCTTCACGCAGGTCGGCGGTGAAGATCGAGGATGACAGGCCGTACGGGACCGCGTTGTGCATCGCCAGAGCCTCGTCGAGCTCGGAATATTTCATCACATAGAGAATGGGCGCGAAGGTCTCCTGCAGCGCCGGGCCGATCTGGCCCGGCATTTCGACGAGGGCCGGCTGCGCATAATAGGCCTCGGGGTGCTGCGCCATCGCGTGACGCCCGCCGCCGAACACCTCGCCGCCGAGGGCGCGCGCTTGCGCCAACGCGGCCTCCATCTTGTGGAACGCCGACGCATCGATCAGCGGACCGACCAGCACGTCCTCCTGCACGAGGGGGTCGCCGATCCGGACCGATGCATAGACCTGCTTCAGCCTGGCGATCAGCGCATCATAAATGCTGCGATGCACGAACAGCCGGCGCAGCGACGTGCAGCGCTGGCCGGCCGTGCCGATCGCCGCGAAGGCGATCCCGCGCAGCGCGAGGTCGAGGTCGGCCGACGGGCAGACGATCGAGGCGTTGTTGCCCCCGAGTTCGAGCAGCGCCCGCGCGAAACGTTTCGCCAGGCGCGGAGCGATTTTCCGGCCCATCGCGGTCGAACCCGTCGCCGAGATGAGCGGCAGGCGGGCATCGTCGACCAGCAATTCGCCCGTTTCGGGCCCGCCCATCAGCACTGCCGAAAGGCCCTCCGGCGCCTCGCCGAACCGCGCCGCCGCGCGTTCGAACAAGGCCTGCACCGCGAGCGCGGTGAGCGGCGTTTTCTCCGACGGCTTCCAGATGACCGGGCAGCCGCAAACAAGGGCGAGCGCCGCGTTCCACGACCACACCGCGACCGGGAAATTGAAGCTCGTGATCACCCCGACCGGGCCGAGCGGATGCCATTGCTCCATCATCCGGTGGTTCGGCCGTTCGCTCGCGATGGTGAGGCCGTAGAGCTGGCGCGAGAGGCCGAGCGCGAAGTCGCAGATGTCGAGCATCTCCTGCACCTCGCCGAGCCCCTCCGACAGGATTTTCCCCGCTTCGATCGTGACCAGGCGTCCGAGCGCGGGCTTGGCGGCCCGCAGCTCCTCGCCGAGCATGCGAACGAGGTCCCCGCGCCGCGGCGCGGGCGTCGACCGCCATCCGAGAAACGCCCCCTTCGCCCGTTCGATCGCGTGATCGGCGGTTTCCGCGTTCGTATCGGGCACATTGGCGATGACCGCGCCGGTCAGCGGCGAGCGCACTGCACGCGACCCGCCGCTATAGCGTTCGCGCGGCACTCCGAACTTCTGCAGCAGGACGTCGACCTCTTCGACGAGGGTCATCGATCACTCCTGTGGACATTGGCGTCGTGACTTTGACACTGAGCTGCCTCACATCGCCGGCGCGTGTCCCGCACGCGGTGCAGCGCGAAACGGTGCGCCGCAGATGCGGGACCTACCCGCCGGTAATTATGGGTCACGGTCCTGCAGCGCGCAGGTCGTGCTGCGCTGCGCTCGGGACGCGAATTTCGCTGTTCGTCGTCGTCCGCGCAAGCAGACGGTAAAGTCGGCAGCCTGAGCTCTGATCGGCGGCACAGCCTGTCCAATGCCTTTCTTTCGCGTGGCGTGACGACGAAACCGGAATGTTTGCTTATCTTAGCGCCTATGAAGCCCGACCCGGCAACTGCGCCTGCTGAACACGCCCCTGCTGCGACACTGGAGGCGCGCAGGAAACACGGCGCAGAGCCGATTGCCCCGTTCCGGGCGCCCTTTGCCGGCGCGGACGAGGCGATCGCCGCGCGCTTTCTGGCGGCGGCCCCGCTCGATGCGCAAGCCGACGCGCGCATCGACGCCCGCGCCCGCCGCCTGGTCGAGTTCATCCGCGCGCGCTCGGTCGGAATCGGCGGGATCGAGGACTTCCTCCAGGAATATGCCCTGTCGAGCAAGGAGGGGCTCGCCCTGATGGTGCTCGCCGAAGCGCTGCTGCGCATTCCCGACGACGCCACCGCGGACCGCCTGATCGAAGACAGGCTGTTGGCCGGCGAGTTTCTACACCATGAAGCGCGGTCGGGCGCGCTGCTGGTGTCGGCCTCGGCCTGGGCGCTCGGCCTCTCCGCCCGGATCGTCGGCGCGCAGGACACGCCGCATTCGGTGCTCGAAGGCTTGGCCAAGCGTCTCGGGCGGCCGGCGGTGCGCACCGCGATCCGCCGGGCGGTGCACCTGCTCGGATCGCAGTTCGTGCTCGGGGAGACGATCGAGCAGGCGCTCAAGCGCGCCGCCGGGCAACCGGAGTTCGGGTATTCGTTCGACATGCTGCGCGAGGGCGCGCGCACGGCGGCGGATGCGCAGAGCCACTTCCAAGCCTATGCGGACGCAATCGAGGCGGTCGGACGCCGCGCCGCGACGGGACGGCCCTCCATGCGCCCGGGCGTCTCTGTCAAGCTTTCGGCGCTGCACCCGCGTTTCGAGGCGACATCCCGCATGCGCGTCCTGGCCGAACTCGGCGACCGCGTCGCGGCGCTGGCGCGGCGGGCGAGGGCGCATGATCTTTTTTCACCATCGATGCGGAGGAGGCCGATCGGCTCGAACTGTCGCTCGACGTGATCGCGCGGGTCCTGGCCGATCCCGCGCTGGCGGGTTGGGATCGGTTCGGGGTCGCGGTGCAGAGCTATCAGAAGCGCGCGCCCGAGGCCGTCGATTGGCTGATCGCGGCGGCGCAGACGCTCGGCCGCCGTCTGTCCGTCCGCCTCGTGCGGGGCGCCTACTGGGACACCGAGATCAAGCGGGCGCAGGAGCGCGGGCTTCCCGACCACCCGGTCTTCACCCGCAAGGCCATGACCGATCTCTGTTACATGGCCTGCGCGCGCAAGCTGCTCGCGGCGCGGCCGCACGTCTATCCGCAGATCGCGACGCACAATGCCCTCACGGTGGCGAGCGTGATCGAGGAGGCGGGCGGCGTCGAGGGCTATGAGTTCCAGCGCCTGCACGGGATGGGCGAGCGGCTGTTCATGGCGCTGCGCGCCGAAGAGCCGCAGGCGGCCTGCCGCATCTATGCGCCGGTCGGCGGCCATCGCGATCTTCTCGCCTATCTGGTGCGGCGCTTGCTGGAAAACGGCGCGAACACCTCCTTCGTGTCGGTCGCCGCCGATCCGGACGTGCCCATCGCGAGGATTCTCGAGCGGCCGCAGGTGACGCTGCGATCGCCGGACGCCGCCCGCCACGCCAAGATTCCGCTGCCGGCTCACATGTACAAGGATCGGCGCAATTCGCTGGGCGTCGAGTTCGGGCACGCGGCAAGCCTCGATGCGCTGCTCGCCGAAATCCGCCTGCAGGAACCGGCGGCCGCTCCGCTCGTCGATGGCGTCGCGCTTCCGGGACATGTGCGGACCATGTTTTCTCCGATCGACGGCGCTTGCCTCGGTTCCGTGGTCGAAGGCGACGAGGCGATCGTCATTTCCGCGATGGCGGCGGCGCAGGCGGGCGTTGCGGCGTGGAGCGCGACGCCCGTCGCGGAGCGGGCTCAGGCGATCGAGCGCGCCGCGGACGCGATCGAGGCGGACCGGGGCGCGTTGATCGCGCTCCTGCAGGCCGAGGGCGGCAAGACGCTCGATGATTGTGTTGCGGAGGTGCGCGAAGCGGTGGATTTCTGCCGCTATTACGCGGCCGAGGCGCGGCGGAACTTGATGCCGGAAGCGATGCCGGGGCCGACCGGAGAGCACAACGAACTGCGCTATCGCGCTCGCGGGGTCTTCGTCTGCATCAGTCCGTGGAATTTTCCGCTCGCAATCTTCACGGGCGAGATTGCCGCGGCGCTGGTCGCCGGCAACGCCGTGGTGGCGAAACCGGCCGAGCAGACGCCGTTTGTCGCGGCCGCGGCCGTCCGGCTGTTCCACGCAGCGGGCGTGCCGGCGAGCGCGCTCCATCTCGTGCCGGGCGATGGCCGCATCGGCGACCTGCTCGTGCGCGATGCGCGCGCCGCGGGCGTCGTCTTCACCGGCTCTACCGCGACGGCGCGCAAGATCAACCGGGCGCTCGCCGAAAGGGACGGGCCGATCGTCCCGCTCATCGCCGAGACCGGCGGCGTCAATGCGATGATCGCCGATGCGAGCGCGCTCCCCGAGCAACTGACCGATGACGTCCTTGCTTCGGCCTTCAGGTCGGCCGGCCAGCGCTGCTCGGCGTTGCGGCTTCTGTGCCTGCAGGACGATATCGCGACCTCGGTGATCGACATGATCGCAGGCGCCGCGCGCGAGTTGCGGATCGGCGACCCGCGCGAGGTTGCAACCGATGTCGGGCCGGTGATCGATGCGGACGCGAAAGCAAGGCTCGATCGCTGGATCGCCGACATGGACGGACAAGGCCGGGTGCTGTTTCGCGCCGATCGGGTGCGGCCCTTGCCGGCCGCCGGAACTTTCGCGCCGCCCACGATCATCGACCTTGACCGCGCGCGCGACCTGAAGGAGGAAGTGTTCGGACCGGTCTTGCACATTGTGCGCTATCGCGCCGACGCGCTCGACGAGGTCTTGGCCGATCTTGCGGCGAACGGCTACGCTCTCACGCTCGGGGTCCATTCGCGCATCGGCGCGACGGTCGACCACATCATTGCCCGCCTTCCGCACGGCAACGTGTATGTGAACCGTAACATGATCGGCGCGGTGGTCGGCGTGCAGCCATTCGGCGGCGGCGGCCTGTCGGGCACCGGGCCGAAAGCCGGCGGCCCGAACTATCTGCGGCGGTTCGTGCTCGAGCAGACCGTGACCGTCAACACCGCAGCGGCGGGGGGGAATGCCAGCCTGTTCGCCGTGACCGAGTTGTAACGCGATGGTGAGCGGCGTGACGCGCAGAATCGCTCTTCGGCGTGCGAAAACGCCGCACCATGATCCGAATCACATACTCACACCGCGACACACCGGCGTGATGGCCTGGTCCAAGGGCTGGAAACAAGGGCGGCGGCAACGTATCGTCGGCCTCGGAAACCCGTTCTAGGCCCACCTGTCGCGTCAGCCGGCGGCGAGCTATCGTTTGTATGCGTAGCGTTCGGCGGCTCGGATCGATCCGTCTCACCCATGTGCTTTGCGAACTCACGGGACGACACAAATGCCCCGCAAGACCGAACGCGCTCGCGATAGCAAGGCCAAGAAAGTCAACCCGGCCGAGCGGCCCGGCAGCCACGCGGCGCCGTTGGAGACGAACGCCGCAGCGGAAATCAAGGTCTCGCCGAGACTGCGAACCTCGATCCCCATCGTGGCGATCGGCGCCTCGGCCGGCGGGCTCGAGGCGCTGGAGCTGTTCTTCGAGGCGATGGGCCCCGAAAGCGGCGCCGCCTTCGTCATCATCCAGCATCTGTCGCCGGATTTCCCGTCCGTGATGGACGAACTGCTCGCGCGCCGGACCCGCATGCGAATCCGCGCCGCAAAGGGCGGACTCGCGGTTGAGCCGAACGTGGTCTACCTGCGGCCGGCGCAGCAGACGCTGATCATCCAGCAAGGTCTTCTGCTCCTGAAACAGGAGGACAAGAAGACTCATCTGAACTTCCCGATCGACGCCTTCCTGAAGTCGCTTGCGCGCGACCAGACCGACAAGGCGATCGCCGTCATCCTCTCCGGCACCGGCACCGACGGAACCCTCGGGGCCGCGGCGATCCGCGACGCAGGCGGCCTTGTGCTCGCGCAGGACCCGGCGACGGCGCGGTTCGACAGCATGCCGCGATCGCTCATCGAGCGGAATCTCGCGAGCGCTTCCGCGCCGCCCAAGCAATTGCCGCGTCTCGTCCAGCGCATTCTCAACGGCGACACGCTGCTCCTTGCCGACGAGCCGGTGGACGACGGCCGCTCTGTCGATCCCGAGCGTCAGATTCTGCAACTGCTGCAGCGGCGGTGCGGCACCGATTTCGGCTACTACAAGAAATCGACGGTCGGGCGTCGGATCCGCCGCCGCGCGGAGATGGCGCATATCGATGATCTTGCGACCTACGCCGCGAAGCTGGCGCGGGAGCCGGACGAGATCGATCTCCTGAGCAAGGATCTGTTGATCGGGGTCACGTCTTATTTCCGCGATCCCGAGGCCTTCGGCGTGCTTTCGGAAAAAGCGCTTCCCAAGATCATGGCGAACATGTCGGCGAAGCGCCAGGTGCGTGTTTGGGTGCCCGGCTGCGCGACGGGCGAGGAGGCCTATTCGATCGCGATCTCGCTGAAGGAATATGCGCGCAAGGAACGCATCGAGCTCAACGCCAAGGTGTTTGCGACCGACATCTACCGTCCCGCGCTCGAGCGGGCCGGCCGCGGCGTCTATGGCGAGGCGATCGCCGAATCGCTCGATCCGGAATTGCTGGACCGCTATTTCGACTTCAATGGCGGTCAATACCAGGTCAAGCCGCAGCTGAGGCGCTTCGTCGTCTTCAGCGCGCACAATTTGCTCAAGGATCCGCCCTTCACCCGGATGGACCTGGTCAGCTGCCGCAACCTGCTGATCTATTTCGACGAGGTCGCGCAGCGCATGGCGCTGATGCTGTTCCATTTCGCGCTCGATCGGAATGGAATTCTGTTTCTCGGGCCAAGCGAGAGCGTGGGTGAGCTGAGCGACGAGTTCGGCGCGGTCGACCAGCACTGGCGCATTTTCCGCAAGCTGCGCGATGTGCGCCTGCGCAAATCGCTGCGATTGCTCCCGTCCGCCCCACTGCGCGACGAGCCGGCGCTGAACCCGGACCTGCCGTTTCCGTTGGCGCCCGGCCGCGCGGCCGGCCCAGCCAAAGGCGCGCCGCCGCGGCGCGGACTCGCCAAGGCCTATGACGCGATCCTCGATCGGTTCGCGCCGGCGGGGGTGCTCGTCGCGCGCGACGGCACGATCCTGCATGTGTTCGGCGACGCAAACAAATACCTGGAATTCAAGGGCGGGCGCTTCTCGCCGCTCATCACCAATGCCGCAGCCGAGGAGCTGCGCCACACCATCAGCACCGGGCTTGAGCGCATGCGCGGGCGCAACACGGCGCCGTTCGTTCGCCGCGTCAATTGCCGGCTGGGCCAGGAGGGCGAGAAGACGTTCAAGGTGACGGTGGAGCGGCTCGATACGTCCGACTGGCAGGACGAAGAGTATTGCATGGTCACCTTCGCCGAGATCGCCGGGCCGAAGGAAGGCGCCAGCAAGAAGACCAAAGCGAGAATGGAGTCGATCGGCACGATCGAGCTTTACAAGGAGCGCATCCGCGATCTGGAGAACGAGCTCCGCGTGACCGAGGAAAGCCTGCAGTCGACCATCGAGGAGATGGAGACGACCAACGAGGAACTGCAGGCGACCAACGAAGAGCTGATGTCGGCCAATGAGGAGCTGCAATCGACGAACGAAGAGCTGAACTCGGTGAATGAAGAACTGCTCACGGTGAGCGCCGAGCATCAGCGCAAGATCGACGAGCTGGTGGAAGTCACGATGGACATGAACCACCTGCTCATGAGCACCGATATCGGCGTGATCTATCTCGATCACGACCTGCGGGTGCGGCGGCTCACCCCGGCCATCGCCAAGACGTTCAACCTGCTGGAGCAGGACATCGGCAGGCCGATCGAGCACATTACGGCGCGGTTCCATCATCCGGAACTGCTCGAAGGAATCAAGGCGGTGCTGGCGGGCGGACCCGCCTGGGAGCATGAAGTCGCCGCCGAGGATCGTTTCTTCCTCCTGCGCATCCTGCCCTATCAGCTCGCGGGCGAAACGGCGGGGGTGGTCCTCGCCCTCATCGACATCACCCAGCGCAAACATGCCGAGAACGCGCTGCGCGCGAGCGAAACCCGCCTGAGCACCATCGTCGAGACGGCGGTGGACGCGATCGTCGTCATCAACGAGGATGGCGTCGTCCAATCGTTCAATCCGTCGGCCGAACGGATCTTCGGCTACCGCCGCGACGAGGTGATCGGCAAGAACCTTGGCATTCTGATGCCCGAGCCCGTGCAATCGGGTCACGACGCCTATATCACGTCCTATCTCGCGACCGGGGTGGGCAAGGTGATCAATACCGGCCGTGAGGTCGAGGGGCGACGCAAGGATGGGACCTTGGTCGCGCTCGATCTCGCGCTGACGGAATGGTCGGTCGAGGGGCGGCGCTACTTCACCGGCATCATGCGCGACATCACCGCGCGCAAGGAGCGCGAGCGCCATATCCGCCTCATCATGCGCGAGCTGTCGCACCGCACCAAGAACGTTCTCGCCGTCGTCCAGGCGATGGCGTGGCAGACGTCGCGCACCACCACCGACGCCGAGGAGTTCCAGGAACGGCTCTCGCAGCGCGTCGACGGCCTCGGCCGTTCGATCGACCTGCTGGTCAGGCGCGAGTGGGAGGGCGTGGATCTCGAAGACCTGATCCGCGATCAGTTGGAGCCGTTTCTCGACCATGCCGACGCCCGCCTGGAGCTGAGCGGGCCGTCGCTCATGCTCAAGCCGAATGGGGCGCAGGATCTCGGGCTCGTGCTGCACGAGCTTGCGACCAACGCCTCGAAATACGGGGCGCTGTCAGCGCCGAGCGGGCGCATCCGGGTCGACTGGAGCGTCATGATCGGGCCGAACGCGACAACGATTTTTCAGATGAGCTGGCGGGAGGAGGGCGGACCGCCCGTCGTGATGCCGACCCGCACTGGCTTCGGCGCGACCGTGATCAAGGAAATGATGACAAAGACCCACAAAGGCAAGGTCAGTTCGGATTTCGCGACGGAAGGATTCGTGTGGCGGCTGGAGATGGAGGCGCAGCGAATCGTCCGCGCATTTCCGCGTCCGGATGAGGCGACGGCCCCGCAATGACCGACAAACCGCTGTGCGGCCTGCGCATCCTCGTCGTCGAGGACAATGCGCTGCTCGCCATGACCGTCGATAGCATCCTGCAGAATGCCGGGGCCGACGTGGCGGGGCCGGTGGGGACGCTGAGCGAGGCCGAGCAGGTCGCCGCGGGCGAGACCTTGTCGGGCGCTCTGTTGGATATCAAACTGAACTCCGACGAGATCTGGTCGGTCGCCCGCATTCTCCTCGACCGCGGCGTGCCGTTCATCTTCTGCTCCGGGCATTTCGACCGCGACAGCATTCCGAGGGAGTGGTCGAGCTTTCCCATTCTCTCCAAGCCCGCTCGCGCGCGCCAGATCGTCGAGCGACTGGCGGGCGTGATCTGCGCGAAGAGCTGAACCCGGTCAGCCGGCGCGATCTCGCCCGATCCAGTGCCGCTCGAGATTGGCGATCAGCGCCGGGCTGAGATGACAGAACGCCTGCTCGCGCGCATAGACGGCGGCATAAGCGCGAAACAGGTCGAAAGGCTCCTGCGCGACGCGGAACGCGCGCCGGTTGGCGGCGGCGCTGACGACGCCGGAGCTCGACAGTCCCTCCACCACACGATCGATCGCCCCGTCCATCGTCCCGGCATCGACGATCTCATCGCAGATCAGGCGCCCGTCCGGCTTTTCGCAGTCGATGCGCCGTTCGTACTGGATCGCCTGCCGCGCGATGCGGTCGCCGACAAAGCGCGGCAGCCGCAGATTGGCCATGCCGGGAATGATGCCCTCCTTGCGCGCGGGCAAGGTCAGGAATGCGGATCGTTCGGCGATGATGTAATCCGCCACCAGCAGCAATTGGCAGTGGCCGCCGATGGCGAAACCCTCGACGGCGGCGATCCACGGCTTTTCGAGCGTCTCGCCGCTCACATCGTCGGGCGGAATCTCCGGATCGGCCAGACCGCGATAAATCTTGTGCACGTAGCCGAGATCGCGCTCGATATACCAGAGAAAAGGAATTCTCCCGCGATAGAGATGGGTCAGATTGATGCCGGCGCCGAAGATGCGGCGGTCCCCGTCTCGCGCATGCTGAACCCGTCCGCCGCGCAGCACGACGACGCTGGTCGAACCATCGAGCAGCGCGAGGTCGACGCAGGTCGCCATGGCGGACAGCGTCGTCTCATCCTCCGCGTTCAGATGGCGCGGATTGCGCATCGTGACGACGCTGGCCTTGCCGTGTCGTGCGACCGACGCGCCGCCAAGGTCGACGCTGCCGTCGCGGGCGAGCCGGGGCGCGAGCTCTACGGCCTCGCGGAGCGGCAGCAGCATGGCATGGCAGAGATGGCGGCCGTGTCGCTCGGAGGCAAGCACGGCGGAGAGGAACAGGCCCTGGTCGATCTCCACCCCGTTCTTGTCGCGCAGCGGCAGCCGGCCTTCCGCCTCCACCTCTTGCGCGCTCGGCACGAGCCCGGGCGCCGCAAGCGCGGCCGCGGCCACAAGCTCATGGATTCGCAGGAAGCGCGATCGGCCCTCGGTCAAGCCGTCATAGAGCTCTCCGGCATGGGCGCCCAGAAACGCCGTTCGCGCTCGCCGCGCCTGCGAGACGATCAACTCGGCCGCCGCGCGTTCGGCCGCGTTGCGTCGCGATTTGTCGGGAAGCCGCGCAAGCAGACCGGCCGAGCGATTCCAGAATTCCGCGAAGGCGGGGGAATCCGCGTCGAACGCCGCACTGACGTGCGGACGCGCGCGCGCCCACGCCGCGACCTCGTCCGAATCGAGGCCCGCGGCGGGCAAGGGCTCGGCCGAGGGATCGCCAATTGCCGGCTTCGTCATGAGTCGTTTCAAACCGTCGGACCGCCAACCATACAGTCGACAAGGTAGCGCGTGACGGCGCGCCGCGCCAGCGTCAGCGCACTGACGCCTGGACGTCGCGGTCCCGTTTTTCCGCACGCGACTCCGCCCTGACCGAGCGCGACTGCAACACGCCGCTCCTGTGAGGAGCGCCGGATGCGCCCGACGAGCGCCGTGACTTGGATCGACCGAGCGGCTGCTCGATCGATTCAAGATAGGCGGCAAGCCCGCGCTCCATCCGCCGAACTCTGCGGTAGGGGACAAAATCCTTTTCGCGGTAGGGAAACTTGGCGCTGCCGACAAAGACGCGGATCCCGGTTTCGGTGACCACGATGTCATTCGGGGCGAGCGTCGGATCGTCCTGCAATGCCGCGATTCCGGTCTTCGCTTGGTCTCCGCACGTGCAGCCCTCCTTGAGGCTCGTGCGGTACGCAAACGCGGCCGGCAGCGAAGAGTACGGCTTTCCTTTTCTTGTCACCGCATTGTCGATCTCGTCGTCATCCTTGGCGAGACGATACGCTTCGGTCTCGGTTGCGGGGCACAGCGCGGCGCAGATCTTGCCGTCGTCGGCCGTGCTCGCGCTTGGCGTCGCCGGGAAATAGAAGCCGTCGCAGGTTCTGACGCAGTACAGGCCGCCGCTCGCGCGGGCGTTTCTTCGCCGCGACGATCTCATCGCTCGCTTCCTGCGTGCTTCCCTGCGCTTGGCGGAGTCCTCACGCCTGCTTGCGTCCCGGCGTTCGTTTGCGTCCTGACGCGTGCTGGTATCCGGCCGTTTCGGCCAGACCGTCAGTTTGGTGCGGGTCGTGGACGTCTGTGTGTCGTAGCCGCGCGGCAGCGATGGGGCCGGCGCCGCGCTCGGCCGACGTGCGGCGCTGATATTCTTCACGCCAGAAATCCATGACTTCATTCGCGCGCAGCGCCGCGACGCAGAGGACGACTGCGGTTGTCGCGGTACCCAAAGCAACAAGCACGCGGAAAGACAACATGCTCACACCGGCCGCAAGCAATGACAAAATCGCGGCCGCGCCGGATGGCTGTGGCCCATTCAAGTCGCATGTCGCAAACTCGACGGGCAGAGCCTTGTTCCGGCCGGTACGTCAGCACCTTGTGGCTGCAAGGACTGGCGAGACGTGTACGTCGCTGTCGGAACTGGGCTCAGGCAGCAGAGCAACAAAATAGCGAACTCCGATCCATCGGACCGGAGTTCGCTTGTTCGAAGGTCGTCGCGCGTGAAGCGCGCGCCCCGCACGACAAGTGCGCTGGCGCGGCGTTACTCGGGACGGAAGTTCATGGCCACGCCGTTGATGCAGTAGCGCTGGTGCGTCGGCGGCGGGCCGTCGTCGAAGACGTGGCCGAGATGGCTGCCGCATCGGCTGCAATGCACCTCGGTGCGGACCATTCCGTAGGTCCGGTCCTCGGAGATTTCGGTCGAACCCGCGACCGGCTCGATTGAAGCTGGGCCAGCCGGTGCCGCTCTCGAACTTCGTCTTCGACACGAACAGCGGCTGTCCGCAGCCGGCGCAAGAAAAGGCGCCGGCCCGCTTCTCGAAATTCAGCGCGCAGCTGCCGGGCCGCTCGGTGCCATGGCCGCGCATGACGGCATACTGCTCGGGCGTGAGCAGGCGCCGCCACTCCTCTTCGCTGCGGGTGACTTCAAAGGTCTTTGCGTCCATTCTGCCTCTCCTCGCGCCCCCGCCGGTACTGCCGTGAGCGATCGTCCGCCATTATTACGCAGCGCGCACTCCGCCGGTTACCCGCGATCACCGGGATGTGACGCTCGCGGCAGACGATTTTCGCCGCCGGGATGCGGCGCGAAGCGCAGCCGTCATGCCGACGGGTCGTCCCGGCCCTCGTCAGGATCCCGAGCGCTTCTCGCGTCAAACGCATCGCGCCGCTTGCGGCGAAGCATGCGGCGGACTTTCGCCGGGTCGGCGGCGCATGCATGCGCCTCCTTGTCGAGCGCGCGCAGCGCATCGAGGATGTCATCGACCGGGACCGGGCGCGAACCGCCGGGCGCCTGCCGAAGGGCGGGCACAGCCTCGACCGCGCAGGCGTCGGACGCCCATGAGGCGAGGATCGCCCGTTTCTCGTTGAGCGTCAGATCGGGGTCCTGGACCACGTTTACGGGATGCTCGAAGGCCTGCGCCGGGTGCAGCAGCGCATCGAGATCGAAATCGAACCGCTTTCGTTCCGGAGGGGGAGAGTCGAAGCTCTTCATAGCCACATTCTCCTGCAAGAGCACATGGTTACGAATGGCGCCCGGGCGGCCGGGCGCTCTGCAAGGTTCGATTTAGGCGAACCGGCGGGGCGGTCAAGGCACGGTCCTGCGACCTGATTGCGCACCCGGCGGGCAAGGCGGGTCGTGCCGCCGCAACACGGGTTGCTTTCAAGGCTGCTATTTTCGTTGCAAGTTTTTGAACTGTCGCATGAAACGGCGGTCGAGCCAATCCTTCCACCACCATGCCCATGCGCCCCCGAAGGCGAGGCCGTTGCGCGTGCCGATGGCGCGGCGCTCGCCCGTCGAAACAAGGTAGAGCGCGTCACGCTGCGGCTGGAAGGGCCGCAAAGGCCGCCCGACCAGCGTTCGCCGGATATTGTCGGCGAGCACGGGGCCCGCGCGCACCGCATAGACGCCTGACTTCGGCAATTCGCGCGGCGCGAACGAGATGATGTCTCCGGCGGCGAACACGTCGTCCCGCCCGGCGACGCGCAGCGTTGCGTCGACCACGACAAAGCCGCGCGCGTCGAGCGGCAGCCCGGTTGCGGCGAGCCAGCCGGCGGCGGCCGCCTGCGTCACCCAGAGGATTTCATCCGCCTCGATCGGCGCCCGGTCAAGGAATAGAAGCCGGCCGGCCTCGACCCGCGCGACGGGCGCTCCGGTGACGACGGCTATTCCGCGCTCCGCAAAGAGCGCGCGGAAGCGCGCGCGGAAGCGGGCGGGGAATTCCGGCAATATCTCGGAACTGGCGGAGACGAGCACGAAGGCGAGCCCGCCCGGTTTAAAGCCCGCGCGCGCGACCTCCCGTGACAGACGGCGCTCGATCGCCAGCAGCAGTTCGACGCCGCCTGCGCCGCCGCCGACGACGGCGACGCGGGCAAGCCCTTTCTGCGCGAGCGTCCGCGCCATCAGCGCCTCGAACCGAGCAAGGAAGCCGTCGATCGGCTTGACCGGGATCGCGTGCTCGTGCGCGCCGGGCACGTCGGCCGTGTTCGGGGTCGAGCCGATATCGATGGAGAGAAGGTCGTAGGGGAGGGGCGGGCCGTTGCGGCGGATGACGGACTTGTTCGCGAGGTCGAGGCCGACAACCTCGTCCTCAATGAGCCGCGCCGAAGCAAACTCCGTCAGCGGGACGGTGTCGATATGGATGTCGTCGAACCCGTAATGCCCGGCGACGAGGCCCGGCAGCATTCCGGAATAAGGCGTATGACGCTTGCGGCTGATCAAGGTCAAATCTGCGCCGGCGACCGGCTGCAATCCGAAATCACGCAGCACCGTCACATGCGCATGCCCGGCGCCGACCAGTACGACGTTCTTCATGCCGCGTGCCTCATGCCGCCTGCCTCGCGCCCATGCTTTGCATGACCTTCCGCAATGATTTGCCTGTTGCTCAAGGCCGCGGCGGATGAGACCCCCGCGGGCGGCGCGTGTCCATGCCGCTCGACGCTCCTTGCAGCGAGCGTTACAAGACGCAATGCGTTCGAACCTTCAGCGAGCGGCGCAATGTGCGGCATAGCCGGGATGATCGACTGGCGGGCCTCGACGGGGTCGGACGCGCTGCGTGCGATCGGCGAGGCCATGAGCGGCACGCTTCGCCATCGCGGGCCGGACGGCGGCGGCGTCTGGGTGGAAGCCGAGAGCGGCGCGATGCTGTCGCAGCGCCGCCTCGCCATTATCGATCTGAGCGACGGCGGGGCGCAACCGATGCACTCGGCCGACCGCCGCCATGTGATCGTCTTCAACGGGGAGATCTACAACTACCGCGACATCCGCCGCGAACTGGAAGGCTGCGGCCGGTCCATGCGCAGCGATTCCGACACCGAGGTGCTGCTGGAAGCGTGCGCCGCCTGGGGCGTCGAAAGCGCGATCGAACGCGCGATCGGCATGTTCGCTTTTGCGCTCTGGGATCGCGGCGCGCGCACGCTGTCTCTGGTGCGCGATCGGATGGGCATCAAGCCGATGTATTACGCGGCGACGCCGGACCGGCTGCTGTTTGCGTCCGAGCTCAAGGCGCTGCGCGCCGCGCCCGACTGGACGCCGAGCATCGACGAGGATGCGGTCGCCGGCTATTTGCGGCACGGCTACATCGCGCAGCCGCGCACGATCTACCGCGAAGCGGCGAAACTGCCGCCCGGCCATATCCTCACTGTGCGCCAGGACGCTGCGCCGAAACTCGCGTGTTTCTGGGATTTGCGCAGCATTGCGATCGCGGGCCAATCCCGCAACGATCCCGCTCCCGACCCGGAGGAGGCGGTCGAGCGTCTCGACGCGCTGCTGCGCGACGCGGTGCGACTGCGGATGATCGCCGATGTGCCGCTCGGCGCATTCCTGTCGGGCGGGATCGATTCATCGACCGTCGTCGCCCTCATGCAGGCGCAGAGCACGCGGCCGGTGAAGACGTTCTCGATCGGGTTCCACGCGCACGGCTACGACGAGGCGCAGCATGCCCGCCAGGTCGCCGCCCATCTCGGCGCCGACCACACCGAGTTCTATGTCGAGCCGCGCCACGCGCTCGACGTCATTCCGCGCCTGCCCGAGTGGTACGACGAGCCGTTCGCCGACCCTTCGCAGATCCCCACTTTCCTCGTCTCGGAACTCACGCGCCAGCACGTCACCGTCGCTCTCTCCGGCGACGGCGGGGACGAATTGTTCGCCGGCTATCCGCGTTACGAACTGACGCAGCGCATGGCGCAGGCCCTGAACGCCGTGCCGTACCGATTGCACGCGCCCATCGCGCGCGCGTTGCGCGCGCTGTCCCCCGCCGCGTGGAACCGGCTGCTCCGATGTATCCCCTCGCGGCTGCGGGGGCCGCTGTCAGGCGACAAGCTCCTCAAGGCCGCAACCCTGTTCGACCATTCCGACGCCGGACGCGATCTACCGACGCCTGGTCAGTCAATGGGACAAGCCGGACGAAGTCGCGGCGGCGGGGACCGAGCCGCATGGGCCTTTCTGGGACACGACGCTCGCGTCCGATTTTCCCGCGCTCATTCCGCGCCTGCAATATCTCGACATGATCACCTATCTGCCCGACGATATCCTCACCAAGGTGGATCGGGCCACCATGGCGGTCGGCCTGGAAGGGCGCGTGCCCCTGCTCGATCACCGCGTCGTCGCCTATTCCTGGACCTTGCCGCTCGACTTCAAGATACGCCAGGGCCAGAGCAAATGGCTGCTGCGCCGCGTGCTCGACCGTTATGTGCCGCAACCATTGATCGATCGGCCGAAAATGGGCTTCGGCGTGCCGATCGACGCCTGGCTGCGCGGGCCGCTGCGGGATTGGGCCGAATTGCTGCTGACGCCCGCGCGTCTGAACTCGCTCGGACTGGTGCAGGCCGCGCCCGTGCGCCGCGCCTGGCAGGAGCACCTCGAGGGGACGCGCAATTGGCAGTACCCGCTGTGGACCGTGCTGATGCTGCAGGCCTGGCGCGAGAGGTGGGCGTGAGCGGGCGGCCGGGAAAGGTCCTCTATGTCATCACGCATCTGTGGGTCGGCGGCGCCGAGGCGACGCTGACCCGCCTCGTGACGGCCGAACCGCGGATCGCCGACGAGATCACGGTGGTGGCTCTCCGGCCGGGAGGACCGCACGCCGATCGCATGCGGGCCGGCGGCGTCACCGTGGTCGAATTGAACTTCGGCACGCTGCGCGGCGTTGCGGCCGGTCTCTACCGGCTGGCGCGGCTCATCGCGCGTACCCGACCCGACATCGTGCAGGGCTGGATGTATCACGGCGATCTCGCGGCGCTGATCGGCGCTCGCGCTGTCCGGCCGACGCCGGTCGACCCGGCTCGCCTGGGCCATTCGCGGCTCGGACATCGATTTCAGCCGCTACAGCCTTCAGCTCCGGCTGGTCGTGAAAGCCTGCGCGCTCCTGTCCCGGCTGCCCGATCTCGTCACCGCCAATTCCGCGGCGGGGCTGAGAACTCACTTGGGCTACGGCTACCGCCCGCGGCGGGCGGAAATCGTGCCCAATGGCGTCGACACGCAGCGCTTCCGGCCTGATGCGAGCTTGCGCGCCGCGGCGCGCCGCGAACTCGGCATCCCCGCGGAGGCGATCGTTGTCGCCCATGTCGCCCGCGTCAATCCGATGAAGGACCATGACGGGTTTCTCGCGGCGATGGCCGAGCTGCCCGACTTGCGCGCCCTGCTGATCGGAACCGACACGGAGCGTCTGCCCGACCGGCCCAATCTGCTGCGGCTCGGCGGTCGCGATGATGTCGAGCGGCTGCTGCCCGCGGCCGACCTGATCGTGTCGAGTTCCGCCTTCGGCGAGGGCTTTTCCAACGCGCTCGCCGAGGGAATGGCCTGCGGACTGCCGGCGGTCTCGACCGATGTCGGCGACGCCGCGCTCATCGTGGGGGATGCCGGCGCCGTCGTTCCGCCGCGCGATCCGCGCGCGCTTGCGGCGGCGATCCGCGCGGTGGCCGGCGAGGGCCCGGCGGCGCACGCCGAACGGGCGCAGCGCGCGCGCGCGCGCATCGTCGAGGCGTTCTCCCTCGAAAAGTCGGTCGCGCGATGGTCGGGGATTTACGCTTCGCTATGGGCGCGGGACGCCCGGCAATGAGGGGGCGCTTCCGGCGGCCGCTTGCGGCCAGCGACACGCAATCGATTTCACCTCTCCCCTGGCGGGAGAGGTTGAATCCGGAACTCGGCCCGGAATCACCTCTCCCCTGTGGGGAGAGGTCGGCGAGCACGAGCCATGCGAGTTGCGAGCCGGGTGAGGGGGCTGTTGGCTTTGCTCTTGTGCTCCCCCTAACCCGCCGGGGAGAGGTTGGGTCCGCGTGGTTTTCGTTAGCGGGAGGCCCGCGCGCCGCTCGGCTGCCAGCGCGACACGGTGCTGCTGCGGAGCGCGGCCTCGGCGGCGAGCCCGTGCGCAAGTCCGTTCCAGTGCTGGTCGGTCGGGAACTCGAATCGCTCGCCGCTGCTCCGAAAGCGTGCGAAAAAGCGCGCATCCATGTCGATCGCCTCGTAGCCGGCCCGACGCGCCTCCGCGATGAAGAACTCGCGCATCTGCACGAAATAGCTCGTCGCGACCGCCGGGTCGTCGCTCGGATAACGAACGCCATCGACCACGAACAGGACGCTGCCGGCCGGCCAGCCGGCCTCGCGCGCGAGATCGCGGAGGAAGGCGAGCACCGCCGCTTTCGACCGGCCGATGCGGTCCGCGCTCGCGCTCGCCGCGGTGTTGCCGACAAAGGTCTCGGCGCGCGCCGGCGTTACCGGCGTCATCAGCCTGGTCGCAAGCGCGCCCAAATGCTCCCGCGCCTGCAGATTGAACAAGAGATAGCGGGCGAACGCGCTCTTGCGCGCCGCGATACGGAGCCCGCTCGGCTCGTAATCGAACCGCTGCAATCGCAATGCGCCGTCGGCGCCGGCGACATAGTGGTGAAACCCTGGCCCGCTCTTGTAGATCGCGAGGCTCTCGTCGAAATCGTTGCCGACGACGACGATCACGAGCGCCTGCGCCCGCCACCGCTCGCGCGCTTCACGCGCCCAGACGAGATACTGGCTGAGCGGCGCGCCCGAGGCGGCGAAGCTGTAGACGCGGGCCGCCGGGGCGAAGGCTGCGGCGAGCCGGCCGTGCAGCGTGTCCGCAGGCGGGACCATGGCCGCTTCGACATAGGAGTCCCCGACCACCGCAAGCAAAGGGCGCGCGTCCGCCACGTCGTAGTCGTCGGCGTTCACATAGCCCGCATTGTTGACGCGCAGCCTGTTCACGATGGAGAAATTCCAGTCGCGCGACCAGGTCACGTCGCGGTTCGGCGTGAACCGGAACACCGGCGCGGACGCGTTCACCGGCATCGCCATCAGGCCGTCATTGACCGGCAGAACGCGGCAGGCGATCTCGCCCAGGGCCAGCGCAAGCGCCACCCCGATCAGAACGGAGAGCGCGGCAAGGAGCTTATTGCGCATACGCGATTTCGGCGCTGTTGAGAAGTCATGAATGGCGTTGGATACAAGGCGCGCCAGGGCGCAGCCGCAGCAAAGGTTCGCCCGCCGTGCTCACGAAGCGTGAGGCAGTCCCGCTGCCGAGCATCAATCAATGACCTTGATCGCGACCGACAGCATCGGGACGCCGACAAGGCCATGGCGTGCGCCGGAGGTGGTCGAACTCGAACAGCAGCGCGGTGTCAATGCAATGCAGCATGGCGTGGTCGTCCTCGGCGCCTTCCGCGACGGCGGCGCGGATCGCGTATTGGCCCACCGGCAGGAGCGGGACCTGGAACCGGAATTCGGCTTCAAAGGGCTGGCCGGCGGCGACCACGAAGGGCTTATGGACAGTGACCAGATAGGTGTTGTCGGCGAACAGGACCTGGCCGAGCCGATCGCGCACCTGGAACCCGACGATGGGCGATCGCAGGTCTTTGAGCGCGCGCAGCGTGATTGTCAGACGAACAATGTCGGCGCCGATGATCCAGGACAGGTCGGCGCCGGTGTCGTCCTGGAATGTGACGCTTTCGATGCGCGCGCCGCCGACGCCGAACCCCTGCGCTCCGTCGGGCGCAAACACGTCCGGGATCTGGATATCGTTCCGCCATTGGGTGTGGTTGAGGAAGGCGAGCCGCGGGTCTTTGACCACGCGCGGCGCGCGCGAATTGACGAGTTCGCTCAGTTCGGGTTGCTCGATGACCAATCCGTCTTTGGGAACGGTTGATTTGATCGGCTCGAATTCCTCAGCCTCGCCGATCTTCTCCAGGTAGCGCCGCGACTGGTGCAGGGTGCGCGACGACAGATAGGCGTCGGTCACCTCTCTTGCGGTCCCGATGGCGCGAATGCAGCCCCCGTCGAGCCAAACCGCCTTCTGGCACAGCGAGACGACATCGTTGGTCGAATGCGAGACGAACAGGAACGTGCCGCGATTCAGGAACGCGCGAATGAAGGTCATGCATTTCTGCACGAAGAACGCGTCGCCGACCGCCAATGCTTCGTCGGTGATGATGATGTCGGCCTCGACATGGGCGAGGATCGCAAAGCCGAGCCGCGCGACCATGCCGCTCGAATAGGTCTTGACGGGCTGATCCATGAAATCGCCGATCTCGGCGAAGGCGGCGATCGAGGGGAACTTGCGCTCGATCTCCTGGCGCGACATCCCGAAGATCGCCGCTTTCATGTAGACGTTCTCGCGTCCGCTGAAATTGCCATGCAGGCCCGAGGAGACGTCGAGTATGGCCACGCGGCCGTCGAGTTCGACGAAGCCGTGCGTCGGCCGCAGATTTCCCGACACGATCTTCAGAAGCGTGGACTTGCCGCTGCCATTGACGCCGACAATGCCCCAGCTTTCCCCCTTCTTGACCTCGAACGAAATGTCCTGCAGCGCGCGGAACTCGCGAAACAGCGTGCGGCGCTTCTCGTCGAACCGCTTCTTGAGCGACGATCCGGCGGGAAGGAGCCCCTGGACGACGGACAGCGCCGGATAGGCGAGCCGTGCGCCGGGGGACGCCCACAGGGCATAGTGCTTCGAGACATGCGAAATGCGAATCGCAGTCTCGTCCGCCAAGGCGGGAACCTCGACGGGAGCGTCCGTCACGTCAGATGACATCGGCGAAGGCCGGTTTGGTGCGCATGAAGAACCAGTAGCCGAATATCGCGACGGCGGCTGACAGGACGAGCACGGCCGCGAGGGGGAGCAGCGCCGGAAAGCGGCCGTACAGCAGGCAGCCGCGGGCGTCGTCGATGATGATCGCCACCGGGTTCAGCTTGAAAAGCCACTGAACGCGCCCCGGAACCGATCCGATCGGGAAGAACACGGAGCTGAGGAACATGAGGACCATGCTGATCGGTCCCGTCACCGCGGGAGTGTCGCGCACGAACACCGCGAGGCTCGACAGGAACCAGCAGAGGCCGAGGCTCATGAGCGAGACGCAGGCGATGTGAATCACGATGAATATCGAGGTCCAATGCACATAGCCGTGCACGGCGATGAAGGCGATCATGCACAAGGCGATGGAAATCCCGAAATTCTTCAGAATGTTGATGATGGCGGCGAGGGGCAATATCTCGACCGGGAACGACAATGTCTTGACGTAGATGGAATTGGACAGGATGACCTGCGGCCCGCCGGTCAACGCCTGGCCGATGCAGTTGTAGAAGCTCAGCCCGACGAAGAGGGCTATGGCGAACTCGGTTGGCGTTTCGGTCGCGGCGCCCGAAAACTTGCCCTTGAAGATGATGCCGAACACCAGCGTGAACAGCGCCAGCATGATCAGCGGCGTCAGCAGCGACCAGAACATTCCGAGATAGGTGTCGCGGTGCGTGGCCTGGAACTCGCGCCGGGCGAAAGCCGCGATCAGCTCGCGATGCGACATCAGGTGCCGCGCGATCCAATAGGGCGAAATCAGCCGCTGTACCGGCGTCCTGATCTCGCTGCTGTAGACGACGATGGGCATGGCTTTTCCTAATTCGACGGCGTCACTTGCGGAAGCGATCAGGCGGCGCGCCCCAGGAGCAGCCGCGCCAGACGCCGGAGCGGGCGAAGGAGCGGCCGGTTCGCCAAGCGGCGCAGCGGACGGACGACCGGCCTCGCGGCGGTTCGCAACGCCGCCTCGAGACGCTTCAGCACATCTTGCGCGCGTTCCGACACCACGAGCGGAAGTCCCGGCTCGGATTTCCGCAGTTCGGCCTCGAGCTCGATGAACTCGGCGAACTTGTTGGACAGACGCGGGAAGCGCGCGCGTATCCGCGAGGCGACCAACGCGGCCTGCTCCTTGTTGCCGGCGGCCCACAGCCCGATCGCCTGCTTTATTCGCGGCGCGAGCAGGAGGGCAGCCTCCTGGTCGGCCGCCGTGTCGTCGATGAAGAACCGGCTGGTGCTGGCCGACGGATGGGTCAACGCCGCGCGCTCCTCGCCGAACGCCGACCCGTCGATCCGGTTGGATCGGCGCGGGCCCGTCGCATCGGTCCGCGGCGGCGCGGCGGCCAGGCCCCGTTCGAGGAGCGACATGAGCAACGCCGACGTCTCCGTTTCGTACACCAGCACCTGGTTGGCCTGAGCGAAGGGCAAGCGCGTGTCTCCCGCGCCGATCTTGTAGGCGTTGCACGATTCCGTATTCATCTTGGTGATGAAATATGGGATCGTCGAAAAATTCGCCATCGCGGCAAACCCGCTGGACGTGCCGATGAACAGATCGGCCCGCGTCATCAGCGCGAGCTCATGGCCGAGCCCGAGGCCGAGCGGGCGAAAGCTCGTCACATTGGGCAGCCGCAGCAGTTCGAGCGGCTTTTCCTGGAGGCGGCCGAGCACCACGAACTGCACGTCGGGAAATCGCCGTCCCGCCTCGCGGACGAACTCGTACCATTCCAGGAAGTCGGAGTCGCGGAAATAAGTGTGCTCGCCGCCGAGTCCGTTGTCGAGGCGGCGGAGGCGCGGATGAATGAGCACGATGCGCTGGCCGGCCATCGCTTTCTGGATGAAGCCCTCGACATCGACTTCGTGTCCGCGGCTCGGCGCGAGCAGCGGTATCCGCCCATGCGCTGCCGCGAACGCGTTGATCTTATCGTGCGAGTAAATGTATTTTATGAAATACGCATTGAGAGCGTCGCTGTTGTCGCGCTGATCGAGGACCGCGAGATAGTCTTCGAAATATTCCCGGCTCGCCGCGTTCTCGGACGCGGTGGCGCGCAGGCGCTCGATCATCTCGTCCTGATCGGCGAACACATGCAGATTGCCGAGATACGGATGCGTCGAGAACGCCGCCAGCAATTCGTTCAGATGCAGCGCGCAGTTATCCGCATTGATGAGGCCCCGTTGATAGATGTTGGCCGGGCGCCGCCGATCCATGCAGATATGGACATCGGCCTTCGCCAGGCCGGCCCGCTCGCAAACCAGCGCGCTCTGAATGTTCCATGTGAGCACGTCCCCGAGCGCGTAGGGGAAGAACTCGAAATCGTAGATCGCGTGCAGCGTGGAAGACATGGCCGTCACGGAACCTTGTACATCGCTTCGAAGAAATCCGTCTGAACGCTGCACGGGCGCGAATAGACACTCGTCCAGTGCGGCGGCGCCGGGTAGTCCGCCTTGGACAGGTTGAGCCCGTCGAACGGATTGCTCGAATGCTGCCATTGCTTCGAATAGAAGAGGCCGCTGACGGTCCGGTCGATCTCGGTGAAATAGTAGTCGATCTGGTCTTTCGTCATTTCTCCGAACGAGGAGATGTTGATCGCCAGGTCGAAGGTTTTCGCCGGCAGCTTCTTCAATTGATTGGGCAGCAGGAACACGATCGAGGCGCGCTCGAACTGCTCCTCGATTTCCGAGAAATGCTCGAAGTCCGGCACGCGGAGAACCCGCACCGGATCGAACACGCAAGACAGATAGCGCTGCGCGACATAGATGGCGGGCGGTATGTCGACCATCACATAGCGAATGTCGGGATGCAGGCTGCGGATCACGTAGGCGGTGCGGCCATATCCGCCGCCGATCTCGAGGACGTTCCGGCAGGTCCACGGCGAGTTGGCCTCGCTGATCGAGTAATACTCAAGGATTGAGTTGGCGATATCCTGCGACACATGACCGAGCCGGAACGGCACCACGACCGGATTGCCTTCAGGCGGCTCCTTGATGCGCGCAAGGAGATGTTTGCTGTCCCTTGTCCGCACATATTCCGCCAGGAGGAGGACGAAAAACCGATAACACTTCTGGTCGGCGACGATGAAGTTCGGATCGTCCGGCAGCGACCAGGCCTGTTCCCGCAGCGTTTCGACGACCGCCGGGTCGAGCTTCGTTTCGAGAGCGACAAGCTGCGGATCGCCGGCCTGGATCGGAAAAGTGAAATAGTTGAGCCCGAGGGTGCGCTTGAAATTGACGTATCCGTCGGCGAGCAGCGCGTCGATCGTCTTCTTGTTGAGCGCCTCCCAGGCGGCCGACAGTCCGATCTCCTGCTTGTTTCGCTCGAACGCGCCGAGGATGCGCATCAGTTCGGCGAACCCGCTGACGCGTTCATTCGTGTCGAGGAGGCTTTCCCAGTTGAGATATCCAGCGACGTTCCTGATCGGCTGGCTTCCCAACGAGATTTCATCCTGCAGGCGCCCGACCTCTCCTCGCAACTGGGCGTTCTGAGAGACGTAGCTCTGGTTCTCTTCGGAGAGACGCTTGATCTCGGAGCGCATGGACATCAGCCGGGACTGCATCGACACGATGGCGTTCAGCGGCCTGACGATCGGCTGGGGGACCATGGGCGTGACCGCCGCGGCCACGATCCAGCTCGGCAGGCCGACGCGGCTGTTCGTCGTCTCCAGGGACACGCGCGAATAGAAATCCGCCAGCCGCTTCGCGTGGCGATGCAAGTCCCAATAATCGGCGGCTTTTTGCACGCGCTGGTGCAGGGCGGGATCACGTTTGAGCTCGAGCAGCTTTTCGCGGAAGCCCGGCTGCAACACGCCGCCCAGGTCGGCGACGATCCCGTAATGCTCGAGCATTCGGTAGTTGTAGGCGACCTCGCGGTTGACCAGCACCGGAAGCCGCGCGTCGATATAATCGGCGATGCGGCCCGAGTAGCAGGATTTCATATAATTGGTGGTAAGCAGGCTCATCGTCTGGCCAAACTCCGGCTTGGCGCCGGACACCATGCCGAAGTCGTACTGCGTCAACTCCTCCGGAAGCCTGTCGAATGGCACGCTTTCGTGCATGTGCATGAAAGGGCTTTCGCTTTGAAGCTTGAAAAAGTCCCGGAAATGATCCTGCAACCGGGCCTTCGGCGCGGCCAGGTAGTCCCAATGCGGGTAGATATGGAAGTGAATGCCTTGCCCGGTGAGCAAGCGCGCCAGCTGCAGATAGGCGCTGTCGTACATTCCCTGCGTTTCGAGACAGAAGGTTCCGATGGAGACGACATGCACCTCGTCTCCGGGGCGCTTCTCCTTTGCCTGCGGCAGGGCGGGGCCGTCGGCCCAGCTGTATTCCGGGAACAAAATCAGGCGTGCCGGAAGCGCAAATCCATCGATCCGCTCGGCGAACTTGATCTGGAGGTCGCGCGCGCAGAAGCCATCGGCCAGCGCGACGCATTCACGCGTCGGCTCGAAACGCTCCGGATGGTAGCGGAACAGCGCCTTGCAGAAAACGTCGTTGAGGTCGACGACCACGGGCGATGGCTTGTTTCGGCAAAATGTCAAAGCGACATCGTCGATTGCGCCGGAAAAGACGTGGCAAATGCGCGGCCGGAGCAGCATGGCGACGTTGTGGATCTGCCGGTCGCTCGTGAACGGGATCGCCAGGTCGAAATAATCGGCCGGAGAAAAGGGCGTGGTCTTTTTGTAAAGGAGGATGACTTTCCAGCCGATACGCCGCAACGCGGCGGCGAGCTTGACCTCGCGCGACCGCAACAAGGAGGTGACGAACAGGACGCTGTTGGGATGTTTCTCGATCAGACTCGCAGCGCGCTCGATCTTGAGCGTCTTGAGCAGGTTGAATGACATCAAGTGGGTGAACCTCGGCTCGGACGGCGGGCCTTACGCCGGTTGTGCATCGGCGACGGCAAGGATCGGTTCGGCTGCCCGTCAGGCAGCCAGGCCCAGCTGTCCACATATCTGCTCGACGGAGAGCCCGTGTGCGCTGAGAAGGTCGTCGTGACTGCCGTAGCAGTGAATGAAGCTGTCCTGGAGACTGAATGCGTCGATCCGGCATGACGCCCGCTGCCGCCAAGCAATCTGCTCGACCTGCATGCCGAGGCCGCCATTCGGAGCGCATTCCTCGATCACCACGACATGAGCGAAGCGGGTCAGGAGGTCGGAGACGCCTTTTCGATCGAGCGGCTTGAGCGTGTGCACCGAATAGACGGCGGCGCTTTGCCCCCTCGCGGCGAAGCGGTCGGCCACTCCGAAGGCTTGCTTGATGATGGGACCGTACGACAGATAGGCATACGTCGCTTCCCGGACGCAGTAGGCGGATTTCGCCGTACCGCCACGGCTCGGGCGCCCGATCCGAGTAAGTCGGCTCGCCGGCCTTCCCAAGACGCAGATAGACGGGCCCGACCTCCTGTGCCGCGCACCAGCGCGTCGCCTCCCGGGTTTCGGCGGGATCGCACGGCGCGATCACCGAGAGATTGGGCACGGAGCAGGCGATCGACACGTCTTCCTGCGCGTGGTGGGTGGCGCCCAGCGTTGAATAGGTGACGCCGCCGCCGATTCCGACGATCGTCACCGGCAGGTTCTGGTAGCACAGATCGTTGCGCACCATCTCGAACGGACGATACAGCGTGAATGTCGCGATGGTGTAGGCGAACGGCCGCAAGCCCCGCTGCGCCATGCCGGCCGCCATGCCGATCATGATCTGTTCGGCGACGCCGGTGTTGATGAATCGGTCCGGGAACTCCTCGCGGAACTTCCCCATCGAACCGGCCGGCGAAATGTCGGCGACGATCACGCACATGCGCGGGTCTCGCTTGCCGAGCTCGTAGAACGTATCGGCGAAGCTGTTCCTCACCCGACGGCCTCCCCGATTTCCGACAAAGCGGTGCGGTATTCATCGGGATTGGGCGAGCGGTAATGCCAGATCGGCACATGCTCCATGTAGGACACGCCCTTGCCTTTCGTGGTCTTGCAGACGGCCAGGAACGGCCGGTTGCGTCGACGCGCGTTGACGGCAGCCATCACCGCGCCGCCATCATGGCCGTCGACTTCGCGGACGTCCCAGCCGAACGCCTCCGCCTTTTCCACAAGCGGATAGAAAGCCGGATGGCTTTCGCTCAGCCGCTCGAGACCGGTAAAATCGTTATTGTCCATGAAAGCGACGAGGTTGTTCAGGCCGAGATTGGCCGCCATCATCATCGCTTCCCAGGTCGAGCCTTCCTGAAACTCGCCGTCGCTCAAGAGAACATAGGTCGTCGCGGGATTTTTCTTGAGCTTCTCGGCGTAGGCCATGCCGACCGCGATCCCAAGCCCGTGACCGAGCGAGCCGGTCGATGCGGCGATGCCAGGCGTCCCGAGATCGGGGTGCGCTCCGAGGCGTCCGCCCACTTTGCAGTAGGCGTCCAGGTCTGCGCGCGCGAGGACGCCGAGCTGCTCCAGAATGACGTACTGAACCATGCAGCCATGGCCCTTCGACATCAGGAATACGTCGTCGACGTCTCCATTCGATCCGCGGCGCAGGAGGCCGAAATAGATGGCGTCGACGATCTCGACGCAGGAAAAAGCCGGTGCGATATGCACGGCCTGAACCTGTTGCGATACGTCCAGAATGCGGCGGCGATGGGCGGTGCAGCGCCCCCGCGCGGCGGCAATGTCGAATGTCATGTCGGTCATCCGGCGCCCCAGTTGTCGGCTCGATCGCATTTGCGTGCGCACGAGCCGATCAAGTTTCTAGCTCTGAAAGTCTCGCTCGTCCGACGCGTCGGTCGAGCGTGCTAGACAATGGTCCAGTTCCAGTCGCCGGAGTATCCCGCTTCCGCGAACAGCTTGAGCCAGCCATCGGGATAGTCATGAAACTCGGCGGTCAGCACCCAGTCCTCGAACATTTCCTTTTCCTCCGGGGTACGATAGCTGTCGACGACCACGAAGGACTTGCCTTTGGAGACCCGTTCGATCTCCGCCATGGCGCGCACCGCGCGCGGCCGGCTGAGATTGTAAATCGTGTTGAGCGACACCACGAGATCGAACGACCGGTCGGGAAACGGAAGCCGATCCGCCGTCCCGGCGACAAGGCGGCCCGCAAGCTCGATCGGCGCGTGGACGATCGCATATAGCGACAGGTCGAGGCCGAAAGCCTCGATGCCCGGGCGCTCGAGCATCAGGTCCTTGACCAGGAAGCCCTTGCCGCAGCCGATGTCGAGCACGCGCATGCCGGGCGCGAGCGCATAGTGCTCGATCATATCGCGCGCGACCGGACGCCAGCGGCCGTCATACCGATATCCGCCATAGCCATACTCGCGCGGGCCGTCCCAATACAGCTCGCCGTACTGCTTGGCGATCGCCACCACCGAAGGATCCTTGGCGTGAGCCCTCTTCTGCACATCGCGCTTGGCTTTCGGAAGCGCGCGCAAGAGATCGATTTCAGCCACAAAACACCTCAAGAGACCCGCAGAGGCGAAGTTCTGGCGCGGCATCCGCCCGGTGGCAATGCGGGGTGATGCGGACCATTGACGCCCGTCGAACGCAGGACATCGATCCGAAACTTGCGAGAGAGCGATAGCTTGCAGGGTTCGGGCGGTCAAGGCATTCGCGCCGCGGCGTCCGAACGGCGGCAAAGCGCAATCGCGCGCCGCGGCGCCCGGCAAGACGAGCAGGAGCGAAGCCGTTACGCAGGCGTCATCGCTCTGCGCGCGCCATGCCAGTTGACTTCGTTCCGACTTGACGGAACAGCCTCGCAGGGCCAAAACGTGAATTCGTGGTCGATCCGCACGAGCCGTCCGGGGGGCGCTGCATTCCCGGTTTGGAACCGCGGCCCGGACCTGTCGCGCGTGCATCCCGTTTTGTCCGAGGTCTCACGGTTCAGCTCAGCGAAATGCGCTACCGCGATGTCGAGACGATCCCGGTCGAAAGCGGGCCTGTCCCTTCCCGACCCGCTCCGTTCCGCCAGACCGCCGAGACACCGCTCGATCTCGCCATTGCCCGCTACGCGGCGCAGGGTTCGGACATGCCGCGCGGCCGGCGGCTGACGCCGCATTTGCGCGCGCTGGAATCGGAGTCGATCGAGATCATGCGGGAGGTGGCCGCGCAGGCCGAGAAGCCCGTCCTGCTTTATTCGATGGGCAAAGACTCCACGGTGATGATGCATCTCGCCCGGAAGGCGTTCTTTCCGGCAAAGCCGCCCTTTCCGTTCCTGCATATCGCGACGACCTGGGACTTTGCGGACATGATCCGCTACCGGGATCTGCTTGCCGCCGCTTTGGCGATGGAACTGCGGACCTATGTGAATGAGGACGGGCTGCGACGCGGGGTCAATCCGCTCGCCTCCGGTCCGACTGTCCACGCGCAAGTCATGTGCACCGAGGGGCTGAAGCAGGCGCTCGACCGGTGGCGGCTTCGACGCGGCATTCGGCGGCGCGCGGCGCGACGAGGAGAAGAGCCGCGCGAAGGAGCGGATATTCTCGTTCCGAACCGCGCGAGCATGTCTGGGATCCGCGCAATCAGCGACCGGAGCTGTGGAATCTCTACAATGCGCGGCTGTCGGGCGGGGGCTCGACGCGCGTGTTCCCGCTGTCGAACTGGACCGAGATCGATGTGTGGTCGTATATCCTCGCGGAAGAAATCCCGGTGGTCCCGCTCTATTTCGCCAAGCAGCGGCCCGTCGTCGAGCGGGACGGAATGCTGATCTTGGTCGACGACAGTCGCCTGCCGGTCGAACCCGACCAGGTGCGCATGCGGCTCGTTCGCTTTCGCACGCTCGGCTGCTACCCGCTCACCGCCGGCGTCGAATCGTCGGCGATGACCGCCGAGGAGATCGTCGCCGAGATCGCGGCCTCGCGCAAATCGGAACGCCAGGGCCGGCTGATCGACTACGACGAGCCTGCCTCGATGGAGCGCAAGAAACGGGAAGGCTATTTCTGAGCGCCGCGCATGCCGACCTGTGATCCGACCGACCCGACCGACGCCCTCGGCAGACGGAAGCTGCTGCGCTTTATCACGTGCGGCTCGGTGGATGACGGCAAGTCGACTCTCATCGGACGCCTGCTGTACGATTCCAAGCTCATCTTCGACGATCAGCTGACGGCGATCGAACGGGATGCACGGAAATACGGGACCACCGGCGGCGACATCGACCTCGCGCTGCTGCTCGACGGCCTCGAGGCGGAGCGCGAGCAGGGCATCACGATCGACGTCGCCCACCGCTTCTTTTCCACCGCCAGGCGCGCCTTCATCGCCGCCGATGCGCCGGGGCATGAACAATACACGCGCAACATGGCGACCGGCGCCTCGACCGCCGATCTCGCCATCATCCTTGTCGATGCGCGCAAGGGCGTGCTGACCCAAACGAGGCGGCACAGCTTCATCTGCTCGCTGCTCGGAATCCGCACGGTCGTGCTCGCGGTGAACAAGATCGATCTGGTCCATTTCTCGGAGGAGAGGTTCCGTCGCATCCTCGCCGATTACATGGCCTGCGCCGCGAAACTGGATTTCGCCGGCGTCGCTGCGATCCCCATTTCGGCGCGCTTCGGCGACAACCTCGTCACCCGCTCGACCCGCACGCCCTGGTACGACGGCCCGACCTTGCTGGATTGCCTGGAGACGACGGACATTGCGTCGGACCTGGCGTCCAAGCCGTTCCGGTTCCCCGTGCAGTGGGTCAACCGACCCGACGCCGACTTCCGCGGCTATGCCGGCACGCTCGCCTCGGGCGCGCTCGCCGTCGGCGACGCCGTCGTCGTCGCGGGCTCCGGCCGGGAAACGCGGGTGCAGCGGATCGTCACCTTCGACGGCGATCGTCGGCGCGCGGACGCGGGCGACGCCGTGACACTGACGCTCGCCGATGATTTGGACATTGCGCGCGGAGACGTGCTTGCAGATGTCGACAACCGTCCGGAGGTGGCCGACCAGTTCGCCGCGCATGTCGTTTGGATGAGCGAAGAGCCGATGCTGCCGGGCCGGCGTTATCTCGTCCGGATCGGCACGAACACCGTTCCGGGCAGCGTCACCACGCTCAAGCACAAGATCGACGTCAACTCGCTCGACCACATTGCGGGCCGAGCGCTGCATCTCAACGAGATCGGCTTCTGCAATCTGTGGACGGCAAGTCCGGTCGCTTTCGACGCCTATCGCGAGAATCGGAAGACCGGCGCCTTCGTGTTGATCGATAGCGTGAGCCACACGACGGTCGGCGCCGGCATGATCGCCTTTCCGCTGCGCCGCGCAACCAGCATTCAGCATCAGAGCCATTCGGTCGACCAGCGGGCGCGGGCGATGCTGAAGCAGCAAAGGCCGTGCATTTTGTGGTTCACCGGCCTGTCCGGCTCCGGCAAATCGACGATCGCCGATTGCGTCGAGAGGGCGCTGCACGAACGCGGCTTTCATACCATGCTCTTGGACGGCGACAACGTCCGGCACGGACTCAGTCGCGACCTTGGCTTCACCGACGCCGACCGCGTCGAAAACATTCGTCGGGTCGGCGAGGTCGCGAAGCTGTTCGTGGAGGCGGGCATGGTCGTGCTGTGTTGTTTCATTTCGCCGTTCCGCGCGGAGCGGCAAGTCGTTCGCGAACTGGTCGGGCCGGGCGAGTTCGTCGAGGTCTTCGTCGACGTGCCGATCGAAGAGTGCATCCGGCGCGATCCGAAAGGCCTCTACGGGAGGGCGCTCGCAGGAAAGCTCAAGAACTTCACCGGAATCGACAGCCCGTACGAGCCGCCCGACGCGCCGATGTTCCGCATTAACGCGGCTGAGCGCACGCCGGAAGCATGCGCGGCGCCCCTGATCGAATGGGCGCTCGCGAACCTCGCGCGGGTGTCATGATGACGGGACGGGACAATCGCTGTTCGTCGCGCCACGCGTTCTGATCAATGGGAAGGCGCCTGCCGCCACCGCTCAGGAGATCGTATCAGGCGCCGCTGGCGCGCGCGAAACCTGCCCGGCCTTGCACATCGAGAAAGCCGTGCAGTTCGCCCCATGCGGCTTGAAACTGCGGGGTTGCGGGCAGCCAGTGCAATTCGAACGGCAGCCGGTATTTCCAGCCGCCTTGTTCGCCCTCGCGCCTGCCGAGACGCTGCGACCAGGCGCGGTGGATAAATCCGAGCGCGTCGGAACTGGTGTCCGCCGCCGTCGGGAGCCATCTGCGCAGCGCCAGAACGAGGCGCGCAGACGCAGTCCATGGGACGTCCTTGAGCAGAATGCCGGTCAGATGGCGGCTGTCCGCTTCTCTCCATGTCGCTTTGGTGACCGTGAATTTGGGTCGGTCGTCCGGCCAATGCCGCGCCATTTGCGACCAGTAATATTCCGGGTCGAACTCCTTGGAGAAATAGGCGGCGTGAACCACGTCCATGATCTTGAAGAAGTCCGATTCGGTCAGCTCCGCTTCCTTGGCATGCGTTCGGTAGAACTCCCGCACATGCTGGACGTAGGTCTGGTATGCGCCGACGAGCTGGCGCGGATCGTCCGCGAACCAGTAATGCGTCTGCCACTTGTCGCGCTCCGGCTCTGCCGGCGAGCAGGACTGGCGCGCCGCATAGATCAGCGGCAACCGGTGGACCTTGCCTTTGATCAGCGCCGCGACGGACTGATAAAGCTCTTGATAGTGCAGAGTGGGCAGGACCGCGGCGCCATGCACGACGTCGCGCAGGTCCGCCGTGCGGAACAGGCCGTAAAACAGCAATTCGTAGCGCGCCATGAGGGCGTATACGCGGGCGAGCGGATGCGCGGCGTCATTGCCCGGGCCGGAATACTCGAAGGCGAGATGGACCGTGCGTCCGTCTTCCCGGAAGTTGAGGTACAGCCCGTGCGCGCTGACGAAGTCGGCATGTTCTTCCAGGAAGCGAATGGCGGCCCGCAGACCCTCGGGGAAGACGAGATCGTCGTCGGCGCAGAAGGAGACCGTCGGCGTCTCCACGGACTGCAGCCCTTGGGCAAGTTTCTGGATCATCGGCAGCGTCGACGGATACGTCATGCGTCGAAGATTTGCGCCGAGTCCGGCGAGCGTCGCCGCATTCCGATCAGCGATCTCCGGATGGCTGGAATCGAGGACGAGCAGGGGCAGTTCAGGCGTCCGTCGTGCGTAGTAGCGCACGAGCCGCTCGAGAAATTCCGGGCGATTGAATGTGGGAATGATCAGCGTGTGATCGGAGAGCGACGAAACGGTCATCGGGATAATGCTGAAGGCTGAGCGGAGATGAACACGAGCGCGGCCGGCATGCCGCGAGCGGAATGCATGCGGAGACCGAGGCTGCCGCCCGCGATCAACGGGATACTCCCTGCGGGTTTGCGGCGAGCCACTTCTGGCGCTCCTCGTCAAACTTCGCGACGAAGTCGGGATTGTCCGCCGCCCAGCGGCGGATCGCCTGCCGGCGGCTTTCGATATGGGCGGGAACGAGATCGGGCGTGAGCCGGACCATGAAGTCCTCCGGCAGCCCTTGCACGGTCGAGGCCGGCAACGCTCGCCTGAATGCCGCGCCCCATTTCCAGGGAGAAATGGAACGGGTCGTTCCAATAGGTCATGACGGCGGTGCGACCGGCTCATAGACCCACGCGTTCGGTTGCGAGAAGCTGTAGATGGGCGCGATCTGGCTCAGCCGCGTCAGCCATTGCTCCACCAGCGGCCAGGCCCCGATAGCGTCGAAATAGTAATCGACATAGGCGTGGTTGGGACGAGACGATGAAGACGAGCTCCAGCCCCTTTGCGCGGGCGAGCTCCATTGATATCGCGGACGGTGTCGAAGGCCGGTTCATGCAGGCGCAAACCGAGCCCGTCCTTCGGGTGGTGATTCCATATGCCCGCGGGAAAACCGCGAAGATGGAGCCTGAGGGTCCCGGCGGATAATAGAAGTAGCCGCCCGGCTTGATTTCGTAGGTCGGCCGCCCGATCAGCGCATTGTGGAAAAACGTTGCAACGGAATCCCACAATGCGTTCGAACTGATGAAGAGGGTGCCGTGTTCCAGAGAACCATCGCTTTCAGTCCGCAACCTCCCGGTTCTGCGCCCTGTCCGAGAAAGTTGTAGACGAACAACTCGACGAAAACCGTCTTGAGACTCGGGTCGAGCCGCAGATAGTTGTCGAGGTGAGTGATGTTCAGCGACAAGGAACTCGCCGGGATCGAGGCGTTGTAGGCCGGCGCGAACCGCGTGCCGTCGAGAACCGATGGATCGATCGACTGGTGGATGCGCGACGTCCCGAGGAACACGGTCTGCGGCTGGCGGCGCCAGACCTCGTACGGCTTGATCAGCCGGTCGATGTCGAGCCGCTTGGGCTTGAGCGCATTCACGCCCTGGATCGTAGCATGGACCGGCGACACGCCGTACGGATCGATCAACAGGGTGAACGCAAGCAAAGCGAGCGCCCAGCCGAACGCGGCCGCGACGAGATAGCGAAGATAGCGGGAAGCGATCATGTCAGAACTGGAAATACAGGAACGGGCTGACGCGGGACAGTCCGAGCACGCAAAACACGAACAGCCCGCCGAGCACGAACGCCACGCGTGCGTCGAGCCGGTTCAACGCGAACAGCGCGCCTTTCTGTTGCTCGGCCGGGAGCCCGAGCGCCGGATCGAACGCCCGGAACAACTGGTAGGTGTTCGGCATCGCAAACGCGATGATCGCCACGATGAGCAGCACCAATCCGACGGGCTTCGCCGCGGTCGCGAGATAGTCGGGGGGCAGAGCCGGCGGCCACAGCTCGCGCGGCTTGAACCATTCGATGATGTTGAACAGGCCGCTGCTTCCGAACTGCACGGAGAAGAACTTCGCAAAGGAGGCCCATCCGAGCGGGCTGGTGTCGGGAATAAGCGCGGAGAGCATCGCTCGCGCACTGGCGAGGCTGTCCGCGCGGAACGGCACCCAGGCCAGGTTGACGGCGGTGAACGTCGCCAGCACCCCGACGGCGGTCGCGATCCGGCCCGTGAATGGGCGCGAACGACTGAGCGGAAGCGCCTGCCAGGCGTGGTTGATCGCAAGCAGGAGCCCGTGCGCTCCGCCCCACAGCACGAAGGTCCAATTGGCGCCGTGCCACAGCCCCCCCAGCAGCATGACGATCGCGAGATTGAGATACCGCCGGACCGGCCCGCGCCGGTTTCCGCCGAGCGGGAAGTAGAGATAATCCCGCAGGAAACGCGAAAGCGTCATGTGCCAGCGGCGCCAGAAATCGATGATGTTGGATGACTTGTAGGGCGAGTAGAAGTTCACCGGCAGTATGATCCCGAACATGCGCGCAAGCCCGACCGCCATGTCCGAATAGCCCGAGAAGTCGAAATAGATCTGGAAGGTATAGGACAGCACCGCAATCCACGCCGAGGCGGCGTCGAGCGGAAGGCCGGCCCTGACCGTCGCATAGCCCGCATCGGCGTATACGGCGACGGTGTCGGCGATCCCCACCTTCTTGAACAGGCCCACGATGAAAATGCTGAAGCCGACGGCGAGATCGGCTTTGAAGTCACGTTTCCACGCAGTGGCGAGCTGCGGCATCATCTCCGAATGGTGGACGATCGGGCCGGCGATCAGTTGCGGGAAGAACGTCACGAACAACGCGTAGTTCAGGACCGTGAAATTGCGCACCAGCCCCCGATAGGCGTCGACCAGGAAGGCGATCTTCTGGAACGTGATGAACGAGATGCCGATGGGGAGGATGATGTTCGGAATGGTCCAACCCGCGCCGAACAGATGATCGACATTGGCGACGAAAAAGCCGGCATATTTAAAATAGCCGAGAAGACACAGGTTGAAACAGATGCCGGCGGTCAGCGCCGCCCGTGACAACCGGGGAGGCAGGCGGCCGTCGAGCAGCAGCTTTCCGAACGCCAGATTGACGGTGATCGACAGCGCCAGAAGCAGGAGGAACTCGGGCTTCCAGTAGCCGTAATAGACGATCGAGGCGATCACCAGCCAGCCGACCGGCCAGACCGGGTTCGCCGCCGTGCGGACGAACGAAAAAACCGCAAGAACGATCGGCAGAAAGAGAAAGATGAAGACGTAGGAATTGAATAGCATTCGATCGTTCCCGCGGGTTCAAGCCTGATGCGAACCACCGGCCGCCTACAAGCCCGTCTCAGCCTTGCGTCGCTCGAATCGTTCGACGAAGGCGGGGTTTCGCTTGATCCAAGCGTCGAGTCCGGCCCGACGCTCAGCCGATACGTTGTCGACCGTCGCCAGGGTGACTGGCCTTACGACGCTCGCAGGACTGTAAGGGCCTGGCCTGCCGAGAAAAGCGTTCATCATGACGTCGCCATACGCCAAACTGAAATGTATCGGATCGTACCAAAACTTCATCCCGGAACCGGGAACCTCCTCGGTGGCGGCGTTGTAAGCGGCGAAGCTATAGACGTTGTCGTATGACGCCAAGAGGCGAGTTCCAATCTTCCACCATAGTCCAATATCCCAGAGATTTGAGTCGGTAATCGTCCCAGGGGTAGTTTGGAGCGATCAAGAAAAATACTTTGGCATTGTTGCGTTTGCATGTCTCTATTATGCGCTCGAGAGCCGAAACAGCCGAAGGTCGAATGGAAAGGGCAGGCATATTCTTGTGAGTGCTCAGAATCAAGTCGATAAACGATTTTTCGGAAAACCTGATAGCTGTATCCAAGCCTGGGCCGAAGCGGAAAAAACCTCGTTCTTTTTATCTCCGCTCCTTGGCGTCCCCACGCGTTCGCAAAAACCGTCTGCAAGGAGGCGAGATGGGCGTCTGCGCTGAAAAACAGAGAAACGGACGTGCGTGCGAGCCAGTATGCGTCTCTCGGCGCCGGCTCGCTTTGATCATGGATGAAATTGTAAAAATACAATTCGATGAAGACATATTTCAGATTTTGATCAACGCCGAAAAAGTCAGCGAGAAGATTTGCGTTTTCGATGAGAGTGCTTGCCGGGATTGAGGCATTATAAGCGGGCGCGAACGGCGTGCCGTCAAGAACCAAAGGATCGATAGATCGATGGATTCGCGACGTTCCCATAAAAATAGTGCGTGGTTTATGGACGGCGACCTCAAAAGGTTTGATGATGCGATCGATATCGATACGCTTGGGCTTTGCTGCATTGAAGTTCCGGAGACTGTAATTCACTACCGAAACGCCGTACGGATTTACAAGCAATATCAAACAAAAAACGATAGCCGCCCAAAACAGGATGCTCGCCGTTAGAAGCCTGAGAAAAATAGGCGCGTTTATGGTAGTCACGTGCGAAACAGGTATAACATGCGACCCATCGACGGCTGCGCCGCTTTCGGATCGATGGAGGAGAATGGACGGCGCGGTTCTGGCGTTCGGATCGCGGTTGAGACGACTACCACTGAGACTTGCCGGTTGAAAGCTCGCGTTGGCATGACAAACCGGCGGGCGCGCACCGCGCCGCGTCATGCGGGCTCGCGGGCGAGGGCGGGCGGAACGACGAGATCGAATCCGGGTTGACCGATCCGGGCGGCCACCGCCCGCGCCACCGGCGGGATCAGCGCGACATAGGTCGCAGACCCGGCGGGAATATCCGTGGGCTTGAGGATCGGACGGCCGAACAAGGTTGCGCTCGAACGGCTCGGGTCCTCGTCGACGAAAAAGGCCACGCGCTCGCCGAGTTGTCCGAACAGCCACATCGCGGCGATCGACGTGCCGAACAATCCGAACGGCTTGCCGCGATCGGCCGCTTGGCGCGCGCCGGCGACGACGTGGTGCAGCCAGCGGATCTGCGCCTGCACGCGCCGGAGCGCATCGCGCGGATCACGGGGAGGGGGCGCTTCGGCGGCCTTCGCGGGCACGGCGACCGCCGACAATTCCTTGGTCACCCAGTCGTTGCGAAGCGCCACGGCGTCGAGCCCGGCGCGGGCGAGCAGCCGCGCGAGATCGCGCTGCGCGAAGTGCGAGGCGTGGTCGGCCACGAGGAGATCGAACGGCGTGGCCTCGGCGTCCGGCACCTCGATCAGCATGCGGCCATGCTCCGCCAGCTTCGGCCGCAATGCGCGCAGCGCCTCGATCGGCTCGGGAAAGTGTTCGAGCGAGTGCATCATGGTGATGACGTCGAATCCCGGCGGAAGGTCGGCGAGCGCTCCCGTGTAAAGCCCGGAGAAGCCGGGTATCCGGGACAAGGTCGGCTCGTTCAAGGCGCTCAGTTCGTGGCCCCATAGCTGCCAGCGCGGGCGGAAGGCGGCGAAGGCCGACAGGAGCGCGCCGTTCCCGCAACCGACATCGAGCACTTTTCCGCTCTGCGGCTGCGGGCTCGCCTCGTCGAGGCGATCGAGCAGCACCGCGCTGCGCAAGCGCGGCGTTCCCGTCGCGGGATCGAAGACCGCCTGCTCGACCCCGCCCGATTGGAAGTAAACCTCATAGGCCCGGTAGATCGTGTCGGCGTCGGCATGCCACTGCGCATCCGCCGGCTTCTGGACGGCGCCGCAATTGCCGCAGACGGCGATGCGGCCGCCCGCCGCGAACGGCTTGCAGTCCGACGTCACACGGGCGAGGGACCCGAACTCGGGTATCTCCTCGAGTTCGCGTTCGCCGCAGATTCTGCAGGCATGCTCGGCCAGCGCCATGATTTTCCCTCGTCAGATCGGCGGCACGGTATCGGGAGGTCTTCGTCCGCTCAAGGTCAGCACGCAGCTCAGGCGTCTGCCGGGCGGGCCGGACCGAGTCATCGCCCGTCCAGCAGCGGCAGGGCGCGGTCGCGCTCGGAGATTATTCTCGTCTCCGCCGCCGGCCACGTGATGGCGATCGTCGGGTCGTTCCACCGCACGCCGCGCGCCGCCTCGGCCCGGTAGGGCTCCGAAATATGATAGATCACGTCGGCGTCGTCGGTGAGCGTCTGGAAACCGTGCGCAAAGCCGGTCGGAATGTAAAGCGCGCGGTGATCGGCGGCGGTCAGTTCAATTCCGTACCACTTCCCGAATTGTTCAGAACTCGGGCCGCAGATCGACGGCGACATCGAAGATCGCGCCCGCGTTGCAGCGAACCAGCTTCGTCTCCGCATAGGGGGCCGCCTGAAAGTGCAGTCCGCGCAGCGTGCCGCGTTTGCGGTTGAACGAGACGCTCCATTGCGGGAAGTCCGTGCACAGTCCCGCCCGTCCGAAGATGTCGCGGCAGTACACCCGCGAGAACGAGCCCCGCTCATCCGCGATGGGCTGCGGCACGATCACGAACAGTCCTGCGAGCGGCGTCGGCTGGATGTCGATCATGCTTGTACGATGCCGCTGCGAGACGTTGTCGGCGCGGGCGCGCGAAACTCACCGCACGCGCTTGATCCAGGCGTTCGGCCAGCCGGTGATGTTGCGGTCGAGGTCGCTTTCATTGAACCGCCAGGCAGGTATCTCGAACCGGAAGTCCGGATGCGTCGTCACGAATGCGATGGCCGCCGTGCCGGGATTGTCGTCGATCCATTCGGGCGCGCCGCGCGGCGTGTCGTGCACGAGCGCCATGATCCCGTCGGTCGCCAGGATGTAGGAGCCGACCGAGACGAACCGATGATAGGCTTCGAGTTCCTTGGCGACATGCGCGCGCGAATGGTTGGAGTCGAGAATGACGAGCACGACGTGCTCAGGACGGACTCCGGCCGTCGCGCGGCCCACGATTTCCGGGGCGACCGAGTCGCCTTCGATCAGCGTGATGTAGGACGCGAGTTCGTGCGCCTCGATCGCTGAGCGGTTGTGCGGGCGTATCTCGATATCGACGCCGATGACCCGGCCGTTCTTCCCCATCGCCTTGAACAGGCTCGCATAGAAGATGAGCGAACCGCCATGCGCGACGCCCGTCTCGATCACGAGGTCGGGCGACAGCGCGTAAAAGAACTCCTGGAAACGGACCAGATCCTCCGGATGCTGGATGATCGGCCGTCCCATCCAGGTGAAGGTGTAGGAGTATTTCTGATTCCAGCTTGTCTTCAGCCAGACGTCCGACAGGAGCTCGAACGCCTCCTTGCCATAGAGGTCCAGCCGGCGCCCGTCGCCGAGCTCCACTGTCTTCGCGTCGGTGTCGATCACGAGTTCGCATGGTTGAATTGGCCGCTGGTTCAGGTCGCCGCGAGGAGCGAAGGCTGGGCGCGCAGATAGGCCGACAATCCCGCGTCGAGGAATGTTCGCGGCGACCATCCGAGGTCTCGGCGCACCTTGGTCATGTCGGCGATCAGTCGCTGCGGCTCGCCCGCGCGCAGCGGCACGGCGCCGAATCGAAGCAGCGACGACGGGGTTCCGAGCCGGCTGGCGATGAGTTCGATCGCCCGGCGGACCGTGTTGGCTTCCCCGGTGCCGACATTGTATGCCCCCTCCCGCTCGCCGAGCGCGAGATTGACGAGCAGGTCGGCGACGTCGTCCACATAGACGAAGTCGCGCTCCTGCGTTCCCTCCGAGAGCTCGACCGGACGTCCGGCCCGGATCGCCGCAACGACCGAGGGAATGAGCCGCTTCGCGGGATCGCCCGGCCCATAGGGCAAGAACAAGCCGGCCCCAGGCGGCCGAGAAGCCGTAGCCCACCGCGCAGGCTTGCACGCTGTGCCACAGCGCGAGCTTCGATCGACCGTACACGGTGGCGGGACGCAGCGGCGTTGCGTCTTCGATGAATTCGTCTTCCGTCCAATCGTATTCGGCGCAGGTGCCGACGCCGACGAACCGGCGGCCGCCGTGTCGCGCGAACGCCTTGGCGAGCGCGACGCCGCCTTCCAGCCAGTCGAGGTTCTCCAGCGACGTCGCATAGACGCCTGGTTCGACGTCCCAGGCCACATGCAGGATGCGCGTCGGCCGAAGGCTTGCGACGAGCCGCTCGCACTGCGCCGGCGAACGCAAGTCGGCCGCGTGCCAGGTCACCCCGTCATGGCTCGGGCCGCGACCGTGCAGCGTGACGGCCTCGACCCGCACGCCGCGGGCCACCAGCTCCCGCAGGCACGCGCCGCCGACGAATCCGGTCGCGCCGGTCAGCAGAGCGGTTTCGCCGCTTGCGGCCGTCACAGGATCTTCACCTCGGGCACCGGCACGATGAACTTGCCGCCGGCGGCGCTGTAAGCCTGCTGCTGCCGCAGAATCTCATCGGCAAAATTCCAGGTGAGCAGCAGCACATAGTCCGGCTTGCGGTCGAGCAGGGCGCTCGGCGGCAGGATCGGCAGGTGATTGCCGGGCGTATAGCGCCCCTGCTTGAGGCTGCTGCGATCGACCACGAAGTCGAGCATGTCGCGGTCCAATCCGAACGCATTCATGAGCGTGCTGCCTTTGGCCGACGCGCCGTAGGCGGCGATCCGCTTGCCGCTCGCCTTCAGCCGGCGCAGCAGCGCGGTCAATTCGTCCCGCAAGGCCCAGACGCGCCGGGAGAAGTTCTCGTAGTAAGCAAAGCTGGCGACGCCTTCGCTCGCCTCGGCGGCGAGCAGGTCATGCACGCGTGCGGACGCGGTCTGGCCGGCATGGGCGATGCTGAAGCGCAGCGAGCCGCCGTGGATCGGCAGCCACTCGACGTCTATGGCCATCATGCCGTGCCGGCGGCTCAGCGCCTCGACGGAGGTCAGCGAGAAGTAGCTGAAGTGCTCGTGATAGATCGTGTCGAATTCGAGCTTGGCGATCAGGTCGCGCACATAGGGGACTTCGATGATGGCGACGCCCGCGGGCGCAAGCGCCTTCTTCAACCCCGCCACGAAGCGGTTCGGGTCCGGCACATGGGCGAACACATTGTGTGCGTGGATCACGTCGGCGAAGCGGCCCTCGGCCGCGAAGCGGTCGGCAAGCCTTTCGTCGAAAAACTCGACCAGCGTTGGGATGCCGCGCTTTGTCGCGATTTCCGCGATGTTCGCGGCCGGCTCGATTCCGAGCACGGGAACGCCGCGCTCCTGATAGAACTGCAGCAGATATCCGTCATTGCTGGCGACTTCGATGACCAGGCTCGATGGTCCGAGCGAGCGTTGCGCAACGATGTCGGTCACCAGCGCCTTGGAATGCGCGAGCATCGTGTCGGAGAAGGACGATGCGTAGGCGTAGTCGCGGAAAAGCCGCTCGGGCGGCACGTTCTCGCCGATCTGCACGAGCGAGCAGTGCGGGCAGAAATGCAGATCGAGGGGGAAGCGGTCCTCCGTCTCGGCCAGCTGGTCTTCGGTGAGCAGCGCATTCGCGAGCGGGACGCAGCCGAGATCGAGCACGTCCTTCAGTCCGCCTTGGCCGCACGAGCGGCACTTCAGGTCGGCGCGGTTCGCCGCCACGGGGCCGGTCACCATCGCTTCCACGGGGCGCTCCCTGACGACCACAGCCGCTCCAGCACCTGGCGATCGCGCACGGTGTCCATGCACTGCCAGAACCCGTCGTGCTGATAGGCGGTCAGCCGACGATCATGAACGAGCCGCTCGAGCAGGTCGGTCTCGAGCACGTCCTCGTCGCTGTGCAGATAATCGAACACGCCCGGCTCCATGACCATGAAGCCGCCATTGATCCAGCCCTCGTCGACCTGCCGCTTCTCGGCGAAGCCGATCACCTCGTCACCGTCGAATTCGATGCCGCCGAAGCGCGCGGGCGGACGAACCGCGGTGACCGTGGCGAGCCTGCCCTGGCGCCGATGATAGGCGAGGACAGTGTCGAGCGGCACGTCGGAGACGCCGTCGCCATAGGTGAGCATGAAGGTTTCATTGCCGATGATGGACTGAAGCCGTCGCAGGCGGCCGCCGGTCAGCGTATCCATGCCGGTGTCGATCAGGTGCACCGTCCAGTCCTCGCTCTTCCGGCGCCGCCGTTCGACATGTCCGCATTTCAGATCGACGACGAGATCGCTCGAGAGGTCGCCGAAGTTCAGAAAGAAGGTCTTGACGACGTCGCCTTTGTATCCGAGCGCCACGATGAATTCGGCGAACTCGAACGAGGCGTAGTACTTCATGATGTGCCACAGCAGCGGGTGCCCGCCGATCTGCACCATCGGCTTGGGTGTGGCGATCGTCTCTTCGGCAAGCCGCGTGCCGAATCCGCCGGCGAGAATAACGACCTTCATGCGAGCGGCTGCTACCGGCGATGGTTCTGACGCCAATGCCTAACAGGCAACGGGCTTGGGCGGCGCATGCCGGCTTTCCAGAAGCAGGGACGTGTAATCGGCGATCTGGCGGCGGGTGAACTGACCGATATCGCCGCCCTTCCAATAGTTGGAGTACCAATCCCCCGTCCACGCGACGGCGTCGTCGAACCCGAGCAGCGGCCGCCATCCGAGGCTCGTGCGGGCGCGGTTCGCCGCAAGCGTGAGGACGGGGTCTTCGAACGGATGCTTTTGCACGCTCTCGACCCACCCCGGCTGCCCGCCCCACCGCTTCGACATCGCCTCGACGATGTTCGACACCGTCCGGAAGCTCTCGGGATCGGGTCCGAAATTGACCGATTCGGGCGCCGTGGCCGGGTCTTGCGACAGCGCTTGCGCCAGCATCAGGTAGCCCGCGAGCGGTTCCAGGACATGCTGCCACGGCCGCACGGCCTGCGGGTAGCGCAGCTCGACCGGCTGCTTCGTCTCGTAGGCGGCGACCAGATCGACGACGATCCGGTACGGCGACCAGTCTCCGCCGCCGATCACATTGCCGGCGCGCGCGGTCGCGATCCGCGGTGGTCCTTTCTCGAAGAACGATCGGCGGAACGCCGCCGTCACCAGTTCGGAGCACGATTTCGACGCGGAATAGGGATCGTGGCCGCCGAGCCGGTCGTCCTCGGCGAAGGCGCGGCCGACGCCGGGATTCTCGTAGACCTTGTCGCTCGTCACGACGACGACGGCCTTCACGCTGGGCCCCGCGCGCACCGCCTGGAGCACGTTGGCCGTTCCGAGCACGTTGGTGCGGAAGTAGCCGACGGGATCGACATAGGACGGCCGCAGCAGAGCGCGCGCGCCCATATGCAGCACGATTTCCGGATCGGTTTCGGCGATAACGCGCAGCACGGTGTCGGAGTGCTCGACGTCCCCGAAAATGTCCGCCGCGCGCCCCTTGGCCGCGAGATCGAACAGGTTCGGCTTCGTGCGCGGCGGGAGTGACAGGCCGGTCACCCGCGCCCCAAGCTCGACCAGCCACAGCGTGAGCCAGGAGCCCTTGAAGCCAGAATGCCCGGTCACGAGCACACGGCGGCCGCGCCAGAAGTCGGGATCGATACCGTTCATCACATCATCCTCGTCGCGGCGCCGAGCGCATCAAGCTCGTCTCGGTCGCCGATGAATTTGCACTCGGTGGCTGATTGCGGAAATGACACGGGGAATGCTTGCTCGCGTGGATCGGCATCCAGCGCGAAGCGCTTTCTCTCCGACGCGTTGCGTCCCTCCGCGCACAAACCAGGAGCGTGCAAGCGCGCTGCGCCTCGTTATGGAGCGCACGATGATGGTTCCTGAAACGGCGCGCCGACAGAAGGCCGATCCCCGCGGAAACGATCTTGGTTGTCATGCATCCAGATGGCGAACGCGTCGTAGGGGACGATCCGTTCGTTGGCAAGCAGATTTCGCCCGTGGAATGCGGCGATCCCGCAACCTTCGGTCAGCACGAACCGGTCGATGTCGTTGTCCGCAAGCACGATCGAATAGTAGATGCGCGACCGCAAGCCGTGACCGGCAAACGCGAAATCGAAATGGAACTGGGTGAAATACGCAATGTCCGCATCGCTCAGCGTCAGTCCGATTTCTTCGTCGAGTTCGCGCCGGATCGCGGAGAGGGGAGCCTCCCCGGGATCGACCGCGCCGCCGAAGCAGCCCCAATGCCCCGGATAGAATATGCCGGGTTTGGAGTCGCGCAGTTGCATGAGGTAACGGCCATCCGCCAATTGCAGCAGGGCCGCGACCGCATCTTCCGGCTTCAGACGCAGGGTCGAGCCGAGAAACGCCTCAAGCGGTTCCATGCGCCGGCCCCGTCGCGTGTCGCGCTTTAGCCACGGAGAACGAATTCGGTCGACATGCTCCGAAGGTCGGTCAGGTTCGCGCGCACCCACTCGACCATCTCGCGCATGCCCTCTTGCCAGTCGATCTGCTGTTTCCACCCCACATCCCGCTTGATCGCGGAGCTGTCGAGCCAGTACCGGGCGTCCTGTCCGAGCCGATCGCCGCTCACCTCGCAGAGTTGTTCGAACGGCATGTCGAGGGCCTCCGCGACCAGCTCCACGACGCGGCGGATCGAGGTCGGCTCGTCGGGCCCGACATTGTAGACCGTGCCGAGCGGCGCCTTGTCCACGACCATGTGAATCGCGCGCGCGAGATCGCGGGTGTGGATGTAGGATTTCTCCGCGCGACCGCCGCCATGCAGCGGCAGCTTGCGGCCCGTCAGTCCGAACAGGATCGCCTTCGGGATGACGCGATGAAGCTGCTGTCCCGGGCCATAGGCGTTGGACGGGCGGATGATGTTCATCGGGAATTTCATGAAGCGGCTGATCGACAGGAGATACATGTCGAACGCCGCCTTCGAGGCCGCATAGGGGCTGGACGGCTTGATCGGCTCGTCCTCCGTGGCGGCGTGGTCGACGGAGCCGTAGAGTTCGGACGTGCCGATATGGATGAACCGTTCGAGATAGTCGCGCGCCATCAGTTCCTCGACAAGGCGCGCCAGCGCCATCGAGTTGGTCTCGAAGAACCGCCAGGAATGCTTCCACGACGCCGCGCCTTCGCCCTGCGCCGCGTAGTTGACGATGATCGCCGGCTTCTCGCGGTCCAGCAGCTCCATCAGGAGATCGAGCTCATAGGTGATGTGGATCGCATGATAGGCGTAGCGCGGGTCGCCGTCGCCGACGCCGAGCGACAGCGCCCGTGGTTTCGGCGGGTTGCGCCCGATCGACACGACCTTTTTCGGGTCCGCATGGTCGAGCAGGTATTGCGACGTCAACAGGCCGAACGAGCCGCCTCCGCCCAGCACGCAGTAGGTTTTCGTCATCGGGAAGGTCCTCGATTCTTGGGACGTGGCGATCAGGGTTGACGGGCGCGCCGCGCCGCACGACCGGCTTGGCCAACATTCGCGAGAGCTACTGCGGCGCCTGATCGATCTGCTTGAGAGTGAGCGCAAGACCATCCGCGAGGGAGGTCAAGCGGATGTCCGGAAAGGCGGACACGAGCTGGGTGGCGTCGAAATGCCGGTGGGTGATCGGATTGTTTCGCTGCGACGGCTCCACCGTGGCGCCGCAGGCGGCGGCGATCGCGTCGGCGACTTCGCGGAAGCTGTGCGATGTCCCGGTCGCGACATTGAGCAGGCCGGTCGACCCGTGCTCGATCGTCTTGCGCACGATCGCGACGGCGTCGTCGATATAGAGGTGGTCGCGCATCTCCTCGCCGCCGCCGAACAGCGCGATGCGCCGCTCGGCGCGCGCCTGGCGGATGAACCGGTTCGGACCGTATGAGTTGTGCGTATCGCCCAGACCGTACACGGCGGTGAAGCGCAGCACCGCAAGCGGGGCGGGCGCTTCGGCCGCGAGCAGGATTTCCCGGCTCCGGTGCATCACGCCGTAGAGATCGATCGGCGCGGCGGGCGATTCTTCGGACACGAGCCCGCTGGTGAAGGGATAGACCGCGTCGGAGCTCGCATAAACGAGCTGCGCGAGTTTCACGGCGGAGGCCGCCTCGCAGACGGCGCGGCCCATTAGCAGATTGCGGATCAGATTGCCGCTGTCGCGGCCCTTGTCCGGGGTGATGGCGGAGAGGAAGACCAGCGTGTCGCCATCCGCGAGGCGTTCGGCAAGGGCTTTGCCTGCGCCCGGCGCGGCGAGGTCGATATCCGCGCGCGTCAGCGCGAGGACGGTCGATCCGGCCGCGGCAAGCGAAGAGGCGAGCCCGCGCCCGAGGAAGCCGTTGGCGCCCAGGACGACGACGCGGCCCGGAGGACGCGGATCAGGATGTGCGTGCGTCAGCATGCGATGGTTCGGCTTTTCAATGGAGGAACTCCCAGCACGAAATGATCGAGGCCGGCGGCGGCCACCCGCTCCCGATCGAGCACGGCGAACGGATCGACGACGATGCGGCCGCGCATGCGCTGCGCCGCGGCCGCGATATCCAGCGAACGAAACAGCGCCCAGGGCGTCATGATTGCAAGCGCGTCGACGCCGTCGCAAACCGAATACATGTCCGCCGTCGTGACAAGGCCGGGATGCCATTCGGGCGACGCCGCGACGGCCGGGTCGAACACGCGCAGCCGCGCCCCGCGCAGCCGGCGAATGAGCGCGACCGACGGCGAGTTCTTGATCGAGTGCGTGTTTTCCTTGTAGGTCACGCCGAGAACGCCGATCATCGGCTCGTCGCTCTCGGCCATCACGGTGCGATGCAGGACCCGCAGCGGCCAGTCGCGCCGGTGCCGGCTGTTGCGCCGCCAGGCGCGCACGAGGCCGGCGTCGGTGCCGTGCTCGTCCGCCGATGCGCATGACCGTCGCGAGGTCGCGCTCGAGATTGCCGCCGGCGATGCCGAGGCCGGGCGCCAGATAGGCGTACGGGCCGATGCGGCGGTCGAGCTTCAGCGCCGGCACGATCTCCGACCAGTCGGCGCCGATCCGCTCGCACAGCTCGGCCAGCGTGTTGGCGACGCGAGACCGAGGCGACGAGGCAGCAATTGATCGCGATCTTGGCGAGCTCGGCGCTCTCGTAGCGCATCGGCAGGATCGGGCAGCCGAACGCCTCGAGCAACGCCGCGAGACGCGGCGGCAGCGGCCGGCCCGGATCGGCGCAGCCGACGATGTAGCGCTCCGGCTTCATCGCGCGCTCGACCGCGCGGCCGAAGACCAGCGTCTCGACCTGGTAGTACAGGCGCTCGCGCGGCGGCGCGCCGAGCGCGCGGGTGAAGCCGGGCGGCACCTGGCGACAGCACCACCAGCAGCGGCGTTCGGCCCGAGCGCGCCGGCCACCGCGATCGATCAGAGCCCTGAGCGCCGGACGGTCGCTGCGGCCCTCGTCGTCGGTCGGCGACGTCGGGCGCGATATAGACGACGTCGCAGCGGCGCGAGATCGCGCGAGTCGCGCGGTGAAGGTCTGGCGGCGCGCGCATTGCCGCGCGAGGAGCTCGTCGAGGCCGGGCTCGAGCACCGGCAGTCGCCCGCGTCGCAGCCGGGCGATCAGCGCGGCGTCGGCGTCGTAAGCAGACCGTCGCGAAGCCCGCTGCGCGCCGCGGCCGCCGCCGAGACGAGGCCGAGATGCGTCATGCCGGCGAAGCCGACGACCGGTCCGGTCACGGCGCGCCTCCGGTCATGGCACGCCGCGCCGCCGAGCCGGTCGCAGCGTGCGGTGCAGCCAGCAGGTCGGTCGACAGGTCGGTCGCGGCGCCGTCGCGCGCACGAGCCGCTTGAAGTGCGCGTACTCGACCGCCCAGGTCGGGTCGTCCTGCACCAGCGTCACGCTCTCCTCCGGCGGCCGGCCGCTCGGCAGCACGCGCGTGCGCATGCGTGAAGGTCGACGGCCCCCACTTGCACAGCGACTCGATGTGCGCCGAGCCGTTCTCGGCGAGGATGTCGCAGGTGAAGTGGTTGCGCCACATCAGCAGCGTCATCTCCAGCTCGAGCGCGGCTGCGCTGCGTCTCGACGCCGATGACGACATGGTCGGGCGCGCGGTTCTCGAAGCGTGCGCGCCGAGACACGCTGAAGTCCGTCGCCGATGTCGCCGAACCAGAAGCGGCAGGTGTCGAGCAGATGCGAGCCGAGATCGGGCAGCACGCCCGCGCCCTGGTCGCGCCAGGCCGAGTCGCGCACCAGGCGCGCCGTGCCGTTGCCGTAGAACATGCGGCAGCGATAGATCCGGCCCGAGCTCGCCCGAGCGCGATCAGGTCGCGCATGCGCACGAAATGCGGCTCGAAGCGATGGTTGTAGGCGGTGTAGCAGACGACGCCCTTGCGCGCGCGCCAGCGCCTCGAGCGCGACGATGTCGCCGTCGTCGCGTCGCCCACAGCGGCTTCTCGACCAGCACGTGCTTGCCGTTCGCCGAGCAGGTAGGTCGAGCAGCTCGACCTTCGGCTCGTCCGGGATGCAGACCAGCGCCGCGTCGTAGCTCGTCGAGCGGCACGTCCTCGATCGCGCTGGTACTCGCGCCTCCGCGTTGACCGGATCGACCGCCGCGACGAAGTCGGCGCCGGCGACGCGCCGCCGCTTGTGGCCCTGCACGCCGAGCCCGACGACGATGACCCGCATGATCGCAGCGCTCACGCGTAGTCGAGCTGCGCGCTCGATCAGCGTCGATCTTGCGCAGCACGTCCTCGGGCGTCGACCGGAATGTTGCCGTCGCGCTCGCATTCGCACGGCCGCCGCCATCGAGCCGAGGATGGTGGCGATCGGCGTCGTTGCCGGTCGGCGAGCATCGGCGAGCGTCGCATAGGCGAGCAGCGCATCGCCGGCGCCGACCGCGTCGACCACGCGGTCGACGAAGCTGTCGATCGACGAAGAAGCTGTCGAGCGATTCGTGGTCGCGCGCTGCGGCAGGTGAGCACGCCGCGCTCGCCGAGCTTCAGGATCAGCAGTCTTGCACTGCGGCCGCGTCGTAGAGCTGCGACGCGAGCGGCCGGACGCCGGAGTCCTGGTCGCCGAGCGCGAAGCGCGCCTCGCGCTCGTTCGGCGTGATCAGGTCGAAGCCCTGGAACTCGAGGATGTTGCCCCAGCGGCTCGCGACCTGGCTGTCGGCCACCTGGAACGCGCCGGCGGGGATGCGCGGCGATGAGCTCCGGGATGGTGCGGCGGTTGAAGATGCCGTGGCGGAAATCGCTGAAAGACGACCGCGTCGGCGCTGGCTGTCGCGATCGCCGCGCGTCATGCTCGTGCGAGGATCGCGTCGGAGATCGAGCGGTTGTCGAGCGTGTCGATCTTGAGCAGCCGGTAGCCGCCGGCGACGATCGCGTTCTTGTTGGTCGTCGGCCGCGTGCGGTCGATGATCGGCATTGCACGTCGACGCCCGCTCGCGTCGAGATCGTCGAGCGACGAAGTCCTTGCAGCGCGTCGTCGCCGAGCACGGTCGAGAACGTCACGTCGGCGCCCGGCCGCGCGCAGGTGCTTGGCGACGATCGCCGGCGCCGCCGACGAAGTCGTGCTTGCGCTCGTAGCAGCACGCTCATGGTCGGCGTCTTGGTCTGGCCGCCGATCATGGCGCGTATGCGTGTAGCTGTCGACGATGGTGTCGCCGACCACGTGGACGCGCTTGCCGCTCAAGCTGTCGAGCGTCCGGCGCAGCTCGTCGAAGGTGATGCCCTCGCGCTCCATCAGCGCCAGCAGCTTCTCGATCCCGATCGTCGGCGGCGCGAGCTCGATCAGCTGCGACGACGAGTAGACGATGTCGCCCGGCGTGAAGATGATCTCGCCGCCGTAGGCCTCGACGACGTCCACCTCCTCCGCCGTCTTCGGCGGCATGCCGCTCGGCGGTGTACTCGTAGCCCTTGGCGAAGATAGTCCGGCTGGATGATGCCGATGTTCTCGAGCGGCGTCGGCGTTGCGTGTCGATGACGACGTAGTCGACCATCTCGAACGCGGCGAGGTTGAGCGCGCGCAGGTCCTGCGGAACGTACGGGCGGTAGTTGCCCTTGGTGATGTGCGCGTCGGCGGTGAGGCTCGCGACCAGGATGTCGGCCTTGCTCTTGGCGTAGAGCAGATGGCGCACGTGGCCCGGGATGCACGACGTCGAACATGCCGTGGCACATGATGACCTTCTTGCTCGCGCGGGCGCGGGCCGAGCATGTCGCGCAGCTCCTCGCGCCGTCTTGATCTTGTGGCGATAGCTGCTCGGTCAGCGACGATCGACATGCATCAGCGCTCGCTCTTGCCCGAGATAGCGGAACCAGGTCTCGCGTCGCCTTGGCGATCGACTCCGGATCCCACAGCGGCGCGTCGCGCCAGTAGCTCGATGTCGGCCAGCATGCGCGCCGACGCCGTCCTCGAAGCGGCACCTTCGGCTTCCAGCCGAGCTCGCGCGTGATCTTGGCGATGTCGGCCCAGGTGCAGTCGGGCTCGCCCGGGCGCTTCGGGATGTAGACGACCTCGCCGCCGAGCAGCTCGACCAGCCGGTTGACCGACTGCGGGTTGCCGGCGCCGAGATTCCAGACCTCGCCGGCGATCGGCGTCTCGGCGGCCGCGCAGGAAGGCCGCGGCGACGTCGGTGACGTAGAGGAAGTCGCGCGTCTGCGTGCCGTCGCCGACGACCGTGAACGGCTTGCCGGCGAGCTTCTGGCGCGAGGAACACGCCGAACACCGCGCCGTAGGCGCCGGAGGTGCGCGACGCGCGGTGCCGTAGGCATTGAAGATGCGGATCGAGTTGACCGGCAGCCCGTAGACCTGGTGCCAGTGGAACGCCGCCTGCTCGCCCTGGTACTTGCGACAGCGCGTAGGGATACTGCGGCGCGATCGGGTGGTCCTCGCGCGTCGGCGTCGCGGCGAGCCCGTAGCAGGACGACGACGCGGCATAGACGAACTTCTCGACGCCGGCGTGCGCGCGCGCATTCGAGCACGTGCACGGTGCCCTGCACGTTGGCCGACATGTACTCGATCGGCCGCTCGATCGAGGGCACGATGTCGCCGATGCCGGCGAAGTGGAACACGTACGTCGACGCCGGCGAACAGCGCGTCGTCCGGGCGCGAGCGCGCGGATGTCGCGCTGCTCGAGCATCGAGGTCCGGATTGCCCGCGTGCTGCGCGAGGTTGGCCTCGCGCCCGCCGACCAGGTTGTCGATCGACGCGCACGGCGAAGCCGCGGTCGAGCAGCAGGTCGACCATGTGGCTGCCGATGAAGCCGGCGCCGCCGGTGACGACGGCGATCGGCCTCGGCGCTCATGCTGCCTTCGAGCTTCTTCAGGCGGCGGACGTTGAAGTAGCAGTCGTCGTCCATGCTGTTGCGGCAGCTTGCCGGCCTTGAAGGCGCGCGCACAGGTCGCGCACCGCGTCCTCGATCGTGCGCTTCGGCTCGAAGCCGAGCACCCGCGCGAATCTTGTCGGAGTTGACGTGGTAGGAGCGGATGTCGTCGGTCGGCGTGGTGACGATCTCGATCGTCGCCCTTCTCCGGGAACTCCTCCTCGACCACGCTGCTTGACGATGCTGCGCGATCTCCATGATCGACATGGTTCTGGAAGCCGACGTTGAAGATCTCGCCCTGCGATCTTCTCGTCCGGCGCCGTCGAGCAGCAGCTCGTAGAGCGTCGCACATGTCCTGGATGTGCAGGTTCGGGCGCATCTGCGCGCCGCCGAACACGGTGATCTTGCCCTTGTTGACCGCGTGGTTGGTCAGGATGTTGACCGACAGGTCGAGGCGCTGGCGCGGCGCGTAGCCGCACACCGTCGCCGGGCGGATCGTCGACGCAGACGAAGTCGTCGACTGTGTGCTTGCACAGCAGCGGCTCGCACATGCCCTTGTACTTGTTGTAGAGCGTGAGCGGCACCAGCGGGTGGTCCTCGGTCACGTCCGGCTGGTCGGAGACGCCGTAGACCGAGCTCGACGAGCAGTAGATGAAGCGCTTGACGCCGGCCTTCTTGGCCGCGATCACCATCGGCTCGAAGGCGTCGAGGTTGATCGAGGTCGACAGCTTCTCGTCGAGCTCGAAGCTGGCGTCGTTGGAGATGCAGGCGAGGTGACGACCGCGTCGATGCCCGTCGAAGGCCTCGGCGCAGCTTCGGCCGTGTCGCGGATGTCGCCCTGGATCGAGCTTGCAGGTTGGGATTGCTTCGGCAGGAAGTCGTCGCCGAAATAGCATGATGTCGTAGACGGTGACCTTGTAGCCGCGGTCGAGCAGCTGCGGCACCAGCAGGCTGCCGACATAGCCGGCGCCGCCGGTGACGAGGACGTGCTTGAACATCTGAGCTCATGCTCGATCCTGCCTGGTGATCGCGGCGGTTCAGGCGGCGCGCGCTTGCGCACGGCGATGCGTGTAGCCAGCCGCCGTCGCGTCGTTGTAGAACATCTGCGACCGTCTCGCGCGAGTAGTCGTCGAGGTCCTTGCCGACCAGCGCCAGCTTCGCCAGCACGTCGTTGGTCACGGTGATGATGTGGCAGCCGACCTCGTCGGCCTGGAAGATGTTGAGCAGCTCGCGCGGGCTGGCCCAGAGCAGCTCGGCCTTCGGGCGCGGCTTGCAGCGATCGTCGACGGCCTCGCGCATGATGCGGCACCGGATCGACGCCGGTGTCGGCGATGCGGCCGGCGAAGACCGAGACGATCGCCGGCGTCTCGCGGCGCGAGCGCGCTCGGCGATCGCGCGCGACCTGCTCCAGCGTCATGATCGCGGTGACGTTGAGCGTCACGCCCTCGCTCGACAGCCGCTCGATCAGCGGCCCGGCGAACTCGCCCTTGGTGTTGGTCACCGGGATCTTGACGTTGACGTTCTTGCCCCAGGAGGCGATCTCGCGCGCCTGCGCGCTCCATCTCGTCGAAATCGTCGGCGAACACCTCGAACGAGATCGGCCGGTCCGGGACGGCGGCGAGCACCTCGCGGGCGAAGGCCTCGTAGTCGGCGATCGCCGGCCTTGCGCATCAGCGTCGGATTGGTGGTGAAGCCCTTGATGCAGCGGGTTCTGCGCACATCTCGACGATGCCCTGCGAGGTCGGCACCGTCGGCGAAGATCTTGATCTTCAGGTCCGTCGACGCTCGGTCATGTGCACGGCTCCTTTCTTCCAGTGCTGCTGCAGAATCGACGTCGGCCGCCTCCGCCAGCGATCGCACGATCACAGTCCGCGTTCGATCGGCCGCGGCTCGACGTGTAATCGAGATCGATGAACACGGTCCGGCAGCCGGCCGCGCGGCCCGCCTCGACGTCGCGCCGCGGTCGCCGACCATGAAGCTGCGGGCAAGGTCGATGCCGAGCTCGCGCGGCGGCGTCGAGCAGCATGCCCGGCTTCGGCTTGCGGCAGTCGCAGCCGTCGCTTCGCGCATGTGGCGCAGACCTGATGCGTCGACCGGCAGCGTCGCGCGCGAGCCGCTCGATGCATCTCGTCGACGATCGCGACGCGAAATCAGGCCGTTCCCGACGTCCGGCTGATTGGTGACGACGATCGAGCAGGAAGCCGGCCGCCTTCAGGCGGTGGAGGCTCTCCGCCGCCTGCGGGATAGATGCGGAAGTCCTCGAGCCGTCGTCGGCGCAAAACTGCGCCCGTCGCGAAATTCCGGGACGACGATGACGCCGTCACGGTCGAGGAAGACGGCGCGTCTGTGTCCTCGCGGCCATTCGCACGCTTACCACTTCGTCGCTCGCGTCTGCAGCTTCGGATGCGAGACGAGGCAGTGCCAGACGACGGCCTGGAACGCCTCCGAAGCGGCGTCACCCGATTGCGGCTCGACCTGCGGGCACGACGACGACCACGTCGCCGTTCTGCGCGCGTGTAGCCGCCGTCGCGCCGACGATGCCGAACACCTTCGCGCCGCGCGTCTTGGCCACCTCGATGGCCCGGATCGATGTTGACGCTGACGTTGCGCTCGACGTCGCCGCCGCCGACCGAAAAGACGAGGATGCGCGTCCTTGGCGCCGAGCCGGCTGACTTCGAGCCAGCCGGCGAACACCGTTTCCCAGCCCTCGTCGTTGGTGCGCGCGGTCAGCTCGGAGACGTTGTCGGTCGGGCGCGTAGGCCTCGATGCCGCACAGCTTGCGGAAATCGTTGACCGCGTGGCTGCAGTTGCCGGCGCTGCCGCCCACGCCGATCAGGAAGAGGCGGCCGCCGCGTTCGCGCAGCGCCGCGAGCTCGTGGGCGAGCTGCTCGATCTTGCCGACGTCGATCGCCCCGCAGATCGCGGACGCGTCATCGAAGAACGTTCGGGCATGCATATCAACCCCCTACGCAGCGCGGTGTATGGTGCGTTCGCACAATTCTGGCAAGCGTTTTTTCAATCAAGAATTGCGTCGATGCTGTCAGAACCTTCACGACTTTATTGCTCTTCGCCGTGCGCCGCGGGTTGAAAGGACGCTGGTAAACTGGTCCGGCTTGCGGCACTGAAGGCGCTTCGTGCGCGCATCCCCGATGGGAACAGAAGATGCTCACCGTGGTGCTGCCCAATTTCAATCACGCACGCTTCCTGCCGTTCGCCATTGAAGGGATTCTCGGCCAGTCGCGGTCCGCGGACGAACTGATCGTCATTGACGACGCCTCGACCGACGACAGCGTGGCGGTGATCGAGGCCTATCTGCGCCGCCATGCGAATGCGCGCCTCGTCAGGAACGAGAAGAACCAGGGCGTCGTGCGCAACATGAACGCCGGACTTGCGATGGCGAGCGGCTCGCTGGTGTTCTTCGCGGCCGCGGACGACATCGCCTATCCGGATTTGTTCGCCACGGCGACAAGCCTGTTGGACGCTTACCCGCAGGCGGCGCTGTTCTCCGCAAAATCGGACATCATCGACGGCGAAGGCCGGTCGCATGGCCCGTTCGCAACCCCGACGCCATTGGCGCTTCCCGGATTCATCTCGCCCGCGGCGGCCGGAGGCCTGCTGTTGCGGGACGATGGCTGGTTCATGGGAAACACCACGGTCTTCCGCCGCGAGCCGCTCCGCGCGGCCGGCGGGTTTAGCGAGGAGCTCGGCGCATTCGCCGACGGATACGTGTCGCGCCTGCTGGCCTTGCGGCATGGCGCGTGCTTTTCGCCGTCGGTTCTCGCCGCCTGGCGACAAACGGAAGGCGGCGTGGCCTGGTCGCAGACGATCAGCTTGGAGAAGACCAACAAGCTCATCGCCGCCGTCGAGCGGAAGATGGCGGCCGACGGCGTTTTTCCGGACGGCTATGCGGAGCGCTGGAAGCGCCGCCACCTGTTCGGCGCGCTGCGGTTTCGGCTCGTTCAGGAACGCCGGTCGGCGCAGGCATCGGGCCGCAAGCTGCTTCATCTGGTGCGCGAGCAATGGCTGACGGCCTGGTGGTTTGCGACGCTGCGTCCCTGGGACGTTTATGCAGTGCTGCGCCGGCGGCTCGCCTGGTTCGTCAACCGTCCGCGAAACGCGCCGCCGCGCCGCTCGGGCTGACCATGATGTGACGCTCCCGCGGAGCGAAAGACACTCGGCCCACTCGCCAAACGATCGCGCGCGCGGGCGCCGCCCAGGCATGCTACCGCACTTCGGGTGACTCCGGCCGATCGGCCCAGTCACCCGTTGCGCCGAGCGCAAACATTAACGGCTGCGCAGGCGGCTCACGCCGCCTCGATCGCCTCCGCACCCATGACGACCCGGACCTTGCGGCCGAGCAGCTCAAGCAGAATCGCCACACGCTCTCGGTCGGCCATGCCCTCGAACAGACCAAGGCTGTCGCCGAACGCACCGGACCGGACCCGCACTCTGGCCCCGCGCGCGAAAGTCGGGATATCGAGATTCACCACGCCTTCCGCGTCCTCGCGGCTCTGCAGCTCCGCAATCACTTCCGCGGGGACGACGGCAGGCTCCTCGCCATGACAAACCAGATGGGCGACGCCGAAAGTCGATCCGATCGAGCGCCATCGCTGCGCCGCCATGTCGATCAGAACGAACACGTAGCGGGGGAACAGGGGCGCCGAAACGATCTCGGTCTTCCGCGCATGCCGCCGGCGCTTGCGATAGCGGGGGAAGAAAACCGAGTAGCCCTGACGGCGGAGATTGAGCGCAGCCTTTTCCTCGGCTTGCACATGCGTATGCGCAACATACCATTTCGCGCCGCCCGCCGTCATGGTCGTGCTCCAGTGGTGGAACTCCGCAGAAGCTTGGGCACGAGCACCTGCTCGGAGCCGAGCGCGGCGACCGCGCGCGCATAACTGTTCGGACCATTCAGCAAATCGGTCACGACGATTGCATCGAAGGGCTTCTCGACCTGCTCGAACGAATCGAAGGCGGGAACCCCCATGAAGTTGGAAGGGCCCGCCGGCGCATCGACGACCGCGACGATCTCCACGCCGCTTTCGAGCGCGCAGATCAGCGCGATTTCCGCCAGATCCGAGCGGCCGGCGAGGACGACCCGCGCAAATCCCGAGCGGCGCGCCGCGTCCAGGGTCTCCCGGCAATCGGCCTTCGCCTGGCGGAAAAAATCGAGCGAGAAGGACAGATACTCGATGGTGAGGCGCGACTTCTCGGCAAAGCCGCGCGGCGTCAGGTAGTAGGCGTAGCGCCGCGCCGGCGCGCGCCGCATCTTGACCAGCCCTTTGCGGATGCAGCGCTTGAGATAGGCGTTGAGCAGGCCGAGAGCGATGCCGAGATCGGTCGCGAGTTGGCGCTGCGACTGGCTTTCATCGCGCTCCACCGATTCGAGCAGACCGAGCAGGATGCGCGCCTGCTCGGCGTTCTGCCGCTGCGATCCTTCGCGCAATGGTTCCCGTCCCATCCCGGCTCGCCAAGCAAGTGCGCTCGTGTAGTCTGTTCACGGCGTGAACGTCAAGCCCGGGAGAGACCGGAACCGGTGCATAATTAGTCGAAAGCGGGAGAGCGGTCGGCCGCCGGTCGTTTGCATAAATTACCATTTATATTAATTGTCTACAGGCCAAGGCGCAGCGCGAAGGCCTGCGTCCCGGCGGCGCTTTAGAAAGGCCGGCCGTGCAAATGGCTGACGCGTTCAAGCATGGCTGCCGGCGGACCTGATTGGCCAGCGGGTGAAGGATATACAGGCGAAGCCGGCCCGACCAGGCTGCGACTGATCCCTTTGTCGGCCCCGCGGCATGCGGCAGCTTTGCGATCGGGACGGTCGCGACCTCCGGCGATGCAGATCGTAGACATCGACGCAGGGGGCGCTGCCTGCCGGCCAGGACCTCGATTGAGCACGCCGGCCGTGGCCCGCCGCAGCCCATCTTCAACAACCCAGGGACGAATAATCCGCCTGATCGGCGGTTCCGGCCGCCTCATTCGTGCTATGATTGCCAGCCGGGCGGTCTGAGCGGACCCCAAAGCAAAAAAAGCAGGCCCGGGGAGGAAACCATCGTGCTCGACGTGCTGATTGTCGACGATCATCCCATGTTCAGGGACGCGATCGTCAACGTCATCGCCGAACTGGATACGGATCGGTGCATCAAGGAAGCGTGTACGCTCGAGGAGGCTTTGGCCGCCCTCGAAGCGACACCGACCTTCGACCTCGTCCTGCTCGACCTTTTTCTGCCCGGCAGCAAAGGGTTAGACGGGCTGGCCGCCCTGCGCGCGGCGGCGCCGGCGATTCCGATCGTCGTGGTCTCGGCCTGGTCCGAGCGGGGTCCCGTGCTCCAGGCGATCGAGCGGGGTGCGGTCGGCTACATCCCGAAGACGTCATCCCGGCGGGTGTTCGTTCAGGCGCTGCGCCACGTTCTCGCCGGCGACATCTATGTGCCGCCGGACGTGGTGCGCGAAACCGCCGCCAGTCCGCCGCCGCCGGATATCGGTTTCCCCCCGAGCAGTCTCGCCGCTTTGACCCGGATGCAGGTCGCCGTGCTGCGGCATCTGGCCCGGGGCGCCTCGAACAAGGAGATCGCCCGGGCCCTCGGCCTCGCGGAGCCGACGGTCAAGGGGCATGTCTCGGCCGTGCTGCACAAGCTCAACCTGCGGGCCCGGTGGCAGGTGATCGCGGCCGCGGGACCCGCTGCCAATCACCTCGACATGATCAGGCCGAACGGCGAGCCCGGCCGCTCAAAGGGCGGGTAACGGGTCGGGCGGCCGGTCGGCGAGACGGGCGCGGGTGCGGAGCAATTCTGCCCTGCGCTCGCGCCGCTCGATGCGATGCGCCGTCATCCGGCCTGCGGCGCGTTCGCCAGGAGGTGCGTGACCAGCAACCGCAACTGAAGCGGTTTGACGGGTTTGCTCAATAATGGGTAGCCATCCACGGGGCCCGCCGAAAGCTGTCGGGCCCCGGCCCGGTCCGCGGTGATGATCAAAGCGGGCACGGGCCCCGGCAGAACGGCCTGAACCGCTTCGATCGCCGCCAGGCCGGTCGGCCCATCGGCCAAGTGGTAATCCCCGATGATCAGGTCAATTTGTCTCCCCGTCATCCTGCAAGCGGGCGAGCGCCTCCGCCGCCGACGCCGCGGTCACCACGCGACACGACCAACCCCCGAGCAGGGTCGCCATCGCTTGGCAGATCGTCGGGTCGTCATCGATCACGAGAACGCCGACGCCCGGCGGCAGCTTGCCCGCGAAGACCGGAACGGCGGCGCCGGCCGGAAGTTGCGGCGGCGGGTGCGACGCCTGGGGAACATCGACGGCAAAGCACGAGCCGTGGCCGGGCCGGGAGCGGACCCATATCGGATGGTCGAGCATGCGGGAGATGCGATCGACGATGGCGAGCCCGAGACCCAGGCCTTTCCCCCGGCCGCGCCCGGGGCCGCCGAGTTGCCGGAATTCCTCGAAAATGGTGGGCAGGCTGTCTTCGGGTATGCCGGGACCGGTATCCCACACGCCGATGCGCAGCATCGGCCCCCGGCGCAGGCATCCCAACAGGATCCGCCCCTGGCCCGTGTAGCGGATCGCGTTGCTGAGAAAATTGCGGACGATCCGGCCGAGCAGGCGGCGATCGCTCTCGATCGCCAGGGGGGACGGCACGTAGCGGAAATCGAGTCCATGCGCGCGGGCGACGCCGGCCAATTCCTCGGCGAGCTCGCCCAACAGGGTTTCAGCGGTGAACACGCTGCGTTCCGGCCTCACCGCTCCGGCGTCCAGCTTCGAAATGTCGAGCAGGCCGTTGAGCAGGTCGTCCACCGCTTCGAGCGCCGCCTCCAGTTTTTCCGCGAGCGCGCGGTTGGCCGGCGCCAGACGCCGTTCCAGGAGGGCCGCACTGAACAGCCGGGCGGCATTGAGGGGCTGCAGCAGGTCATGATTGGCGGCGGCGAAAAACTGCGTCTTCGACAGGTGCGCCCGTTCCGCCTCCGACTTCGCGCTCCGCAACGCGTTCTCGATGGCGAGACGCTCGGCGTTTTCCTGCCGCAGCCGGGTGTTCAAGTCGGTCAGAGCCGCGGTTCGGTCGCGCACCACCTGTCCCAGAACCACCGACGTTTGAAACAGCGAGAAGGCGTTGCCCTGAACATTCATGCTGCGCTCGACCCGGTCCATCAGGACGCGGTTGATCTTTCGCAGTTTGACGCTCTCACGCTCGAGCGCGGCGATGCGATCGGCGTCCACCGCCTGAAGCGGCGGTGCGGCGGGGTCCGTTGCGCGCGCATCGGTCACCGGGGGATCTCCGGGCCGGGGGCCGGCGCGGGTCCGATCGCGATCCCGGTCAGGGTTTGATTGACGTGAATCGCATGAATATGCTCGCCGTAAGTGTTGAACCCGATCACCCGATTAGCCGAGAGCAGGGTGGAAACACTTGCCGTCAGGCCCTTACGGTCGATCTCCAGGCGGCGGAGAATGCAGTCACACCCGATGATCAGTTGGGGCGGACCGATCTGCCGACGAAGCTGAGCCAAGGCTTCGTCCAGCGAGCCGACGATGTCGGCCCCTTCGGCCACCGTCAGCACGAGACCTTCGTCGATCGCACAGAAAAAGCTGAGGCTGCCATCCGGATTCACTTTCCGGATCGAGCGGACATAGTATCGGCCGCCGACTTGGACGACGACCGGATGGGCGGCGAAGATCATCGGATTCAGCCGATCCGGCTCCAGCCCGACCAGCCGGGCGTATTCCTCGGCCGCGGGCTCGCCGTTGATCTCGGTGACGATCCGGGCGCTGGGGTCGGCGGCGGTGACCACCAGCTTGTGCGGGGTGCCGGTGAAATGCTGGGTGGCGAACAAGGTGAACGGGCAGCGCGTGTGCACCAGGAGCAGGACCGCCGCGTCGGTGTGAAAGGCGCCGTCGCCGAACACCGAGGTCGAGCCGAAGCGCAGGTCGTCCCCGGCCGAACCGCCGAAAAGGGGAATCTCGCCCAGAATGTCGGCGATGGCGCTGACAAGCCACTCCTCCTGTCCGCACATGCCGTCGATCAGCAGCAGGGCGAAGGTGCGCCCGGCCAGCGGGGCGGCGGCCTTTGCGGTCAGGCGCACAAGGAGGTTCGCGACCTGGCGGCGACTGTGGTCGAGGTTGAAATGCGATATGCCGCCAATGACCCCGGCGACGGCGGTGAAATCGTTCGCCGGCAGGCTGATGCCGGTCAACGAGTCCGTGACATATCCCGTCGGCCCGATTTCGCCGGCCGTGCTGCACCCCAATGTCGGCACGTCGGTGAAATGCCGCGCAAGCGCGCGACCCACGGCGTTCAAGTCATGATTGGCCGAGCAGAAGACCAGCCGGCACGCCGGCTGCGGCTGGTCGATCATACCCTTCAGATCGGCGACGGCGGTCTCTGGATCGTGCGACGTGGAGATACCGACCGAGATCGGCGTGACCCCGCCTCGCCCGCCATGCGCTTATCCCATCCAACCGCAACCGAGCCGGACGATGAAGCCGCCCCCCGCGCGGTGGCGCTCGGAAATCCCGTGGAAATTGGCTGGATAGCAGGATATCTCCGCTCGACTTGGTGGAGATGCCGCTAACTGATCCAGTTTCCCCGCGTTCTGCCGCTCGGTCAATGGGATTATTACTACCGGCCGGAAAAGAAGCGCCCGGCATAGGCGCATCGCTGTCCCGTTAACCCGCCCGTCATGTCCGGAAAGCGTTGCATCCAGTATTCGGCGGATTTTCCAACAAAGTTGCGAGCTCCAAGACTGCTCGACCATCCGCTTGCGCGGATGGCGACAAGAAGAAAGCATGTCTCGGCTGCGCCTGCTCCCTCGCCGGCGAACGTCTGCAGTTTCCGTGCTCCAGCAGCTTCGTCGCGATCGCCTTCGACCCAACTGGCCGGCCGCGGCGCTTCTGGCCTTGCTTAAGCGAGATAAACGATTGTTATTATATTTGAATCGCGCAAGCTGCACGGACAAACCGGAGCCCGTTGCCGGGTGAATGCGGGCGGCGCCGGCGGCAGCGCCGTACGGAAGTATCGATACTGTTGGCGTGTGACGGCTTGATCCTAAAATGCGCCGTCGGCATCTGGTTATCGACCAATAATTTTGTTAAAAGATCTGATAGCTTAGAGCACGCGGCAAGGCGAAACCCATCCGCCGAGGATGGCGCGGCAAGGCTTCGGAAAGGCGTCGCCTGTCCGGGAGCCGAGGCGTGCGGGCGGCCGTTGGCGGCTCCCGGTCCTGAGAGCGTCTAAGCTCTGAAAAAGAAACGAAAAAACCTGATAACCCGAGGAAACTCGTCATGCAGGTCGAAAAGCTTTGGCAATTTCCGATCAAGGAATTTCACCGGATGCCGCGCGGCATCCTCGGCCCCGGCGCTTACGAAATGGTCGGCGTGGAGGCGAAGAAGCTGGGCTTCAAGCGCTCGCTGCTGGCCACGTCCGGTCTCCGCGGTACCGGCATCGTCGAAGATATTCCAGGCAAGGTAAAGTATCAGGGCGTCGATGTCGTCGTCTACGACAAGATCGAGTCCAATCCCAAGGACTACAACTGCATGGAGATGGCCGATCTTTACGTGAAGGAGAAGTGCGACAGCTTCATTTCGGTCGGCGGCGGCAGCGTCACCGATGCGACCAAGGGCGCGCGCATCGTCGTCGCCCACGACGGCCGCAACATCAACGAGTTCGACGGCTTCAACAAGTCGGAAAACCCGGACAATCCGCCGCACATCGCCATCAACACCACCGCCGGCACCGGCTCGGAGACGAGCTGGGCCTACGTCATCACCGACACGACGTCGGAGAAGGCACCCTACAAGTGGCTCGGCTTCGACGACAACTGCCCGGTCACCCTGGGCATCAACGATCCCGTCCTGTTCTTCTCGATGCCGCAGGACTTGACGGCGTTCTGCGGCTTCGACGTGCTGGCGCATGCCTCCGAGCCCTACGTCTCGCGCCTCGACTTCCTGCCCAGTCTCGGCAGCGCGCTCAAGGCGATCGAGGTGGTGGCGCAGAACCTGCGGCGCACCGTGTTCGAGCCGCTGAACTACGAGGCCCGCTACAACATGATGTACGCGTCCTACATGGCGGCGCAGTCGTTCAACAGCGGCGGCCTCGGCATCATCCACGCCATGTCGCACGCGGTCAGCGCCTACTACGACACCCACCACGGCCTGAACAACGCGATCGCGCTGACGCGCGTGTGGGAATACAACATGCCGACCAACTACAAGCGCTTCCGCGACATCGCCCGGGCGCATGGGCGAGAACGTCGACGGCCTGACCGACGTGACGGCGGCCGAGCGGGCGCTGGAGGCCGCGATCCGGCTGAGCAAGGACGTCGGCGTTCCGGCCAATTTCTGCCAGCACGCCGGAATACACCAAGTCGCGCATGGGCATGGGCAAGTACGCCGAGTGGGGCGGCCGAGCATCGCCGGCGACGATCGCGACGTCGACCGCATCACCAAGCACCTGCTGGGCGACGGCTCGACGCCCGGCAACGCCCGCGAGGTCACCTACGACGCGGTGGCGCCGATGGTCAAGCATGCCCTGACCGGCTCGTACTACTGAGCCGGGCGCAGATCCGCCGCAGTGTCTGAGCTCCCGGAGACTCGGAGCCTGCTTTCCCAGCGAAGCAGGCTCCGGAGAAGGGGACGCAACATGTTCGAGACGATCGAGCAGACGATCGATGCAGCTTGCCGCGCAGCAGTACATCTGCGATCGCAAGCTCGCGACGGTCGTGTTCCTCGCGCTGCAAGCTGTGCAAGCCGATCCTGATCGAAGGACCGGCGGGTGTCGGCAAGACCGAGCTGGCCAAGGTCATGGCGCAGCGCCTTGGGGCGCCGGCTGATCCGCCTGCAGTGCTACGGCGGGCTCGACGAGACGCGCGCGCTGTACGAGTGGGAGTACGGCAAGCAGCTGCTCTATACGCAGATCCTGCGCGACAAGATCAGCCAGCTTTTCGCCGATGTCGATGATCTGCGCGAGGCCGTGGAGCAACTGCGCCGGCACGAGGATGTCTTCTTCTCCGAGCACTTCATCGTCCGCGCGGCCGATCCTGCAGGCGATCAGCGCGCCGGAGCCGGTCGTTCTGCTGATCGACGAGATCGACCGCGCCGAGGAGCAGTTCGAGGCGTTCCTGCTGGAGGTGCTGAGCGACTTCCAGGTCACCGTGCCGGAGATCGGCACGGTCAAGGCGAAGACGCCGCCTTACGTGGTCATCACCAGCAACAACACCCGCGACCTCAGCGACGCGCTGAAGCGGCGCTGCCTGCACCTGTTCATCGACTATCCCGACGAGCAGCGGGAGCTGGAGATCGTCCGCCTCAAGGTGCCCGGCGATCAGCGAGGCGCTGGCCGCCCAGGTGGTGAACGTCATCCGCCGCATGCGCAGCCTCGACCTGCGCAAGGCGCCCAGCATCAGCGAGACGCTCGACTGGGCGCAGGCGCTGGTCCTGCTCAACGCCGAGACATCTGACCCACGAGCTGGTGGAGGAGACGCTGCAACTGCTGGTCAAGTACGAGCGGGATACCCAGCAGGTCAGCGACCACGTGACCTGGCTGCTGGAAGGGGTGAGCGACCATGCCATGATCATGATCACGCACGCTGCCGGCCACGGCCATGGTCACGGGCATGATCACGGACACGGGCACGGTCATGCGCACCATGCTCATCACGGGAATCCGCAACGTCACCATCGCCGGACGCGAAGGCAGGCCGACCTGCGCCCGCCGCCCGTCCCGCCGAGCCGGACCTCAAGGACATGGAGAGCCGCAGGCAGGAGCACACGGCCCGCTATTTCGGCACGCTACCGAGGGCGCGTCGACGGCGGCACCGGAGGAGGCCTGATGGACGCGCCGATCAATCGCTTCGTCTGCTTGCTCGAAGCGCAGCGGCGTCGCATTTCGCCCGTCGGAATCGATCGACGCGATGCAGGCCCTGTGCACGTGCACGCTGGCCGACCGCGACACGGTCCGAACGGTTCTGCGCAGCACGCTGATCAAGGACATGCACGACATCCCGGTCTTCGACGAGCTGTTCGAAGTGTTCTTCACCCTGCCGGGACCCGGCCATCGCCGCACCGGCGACAGGCGACGATCATCACCACGATGGCGAGTCGCCGAGCCGGACCGCATCGTCTTCGCGCCGGACGACGCCGGGATCGTCAACAAGGACGCCGAGCACGCCCACGGCGAGCCGATGTCCATCCGCGACTTTTTCGACCCGGAGAGGATGGTCACCCGCTTCAACCCGCATCAGGACCCCAACCAGCTCAGCCTGTCGGCGCTGAGCCAGGGGCTGATCCTGAACCGCAACAAGGGCCTGCTCGATCAGGTGATGAAGCGGGTCAACGCACCAGATCCAGGTGCGACAGGTCAAGAACATCGCCAGGCCGGGCGAGCTCAACTTCGCCGAGGCATCTGCCGCACATCGACGAGGATCTGATCGTCAACGCCGTCGGAAGCCCTGCTGGACGACCTGCGCGATCTGGAGGTCGACGAGGCGCTGATCGATCGGCTGGCCGGCAGCATCGACGGCATCATCGCCAATCTGCCGGAACTGCTGAAGCGCTACATCGAACGGGAAATGGCGCTTCAGCGCGGCCCTCAGACAGCAGAAGCTCCACCGCAGCGCCAGTCCGTTCCGCGTACGATTACCGCTTCAGCGAAACCGAGCGGCGCGAGATGGACGAGATCGTCCGCCGTCTCGGCCGGCGGATGCGCGGCGCGCGATCCAGCCGCCGGGTCGTCGAGCCGTCGCGGCCGCATCCACGTCGCCCGCACCATGCGCAACAGCATGGTCTACGACGGCATCCCGTTCCGCCCGGTGCTGACGCAGCCAGCGCCACGACAAGCCCCGCATCGTCGTCATCTGCGACGTCAGCCTGTCGGTGCGCACCACCGCGCGGTTCATGCTGCATCTGGTCTACAGCCTGCAGTCGCTGTTCGAGCAGGTGCGCAGCTTCGTCTTCGTCAGCGACCTGGCCGACGCCAGCCAGTACTTCGAGCAGCTCGAGCATCGACGAGGCCATCGCCGCCGTCTTCGGCGGCGAGCTGATCGATTGCGACGCCAACAGCAACTACGGCCGGGCGCTCGACATCTTCTGCCAGCGGCATCTCGGAGCGGTCACCAGCCGAGACCACGGTGATCGTGCTCGGCGACGGCCGCGGCAACCGCAATCCGCCCAACGTCGGCGCGCTGGAGGAGATCCGCCGGCGCGCCGAAGCAGCTGGTCTGGCTGTCGCCGGAACCGCGCGGCAGCTGGGGGCTCGGCAGTTCCGACATGCCGCTCTACGAGCCGGTCTGCCATCGCGCCGAGGTGGTCCGCAACCTGAAGCAACTGGGCGAGGTGACCGAGACCCTGATCCGCGGCCACGCGATCGGGCGCCGGCATGCTCGCACGCCAGGCCGGGAGGCGGTGACGCCATGAGCCCGCTCACCCTGTCGCGCCAACGGCACGGGATGCTGACGCAATGCCTGGCCGAGCGCGCCGCGCCGCTCGCCGCAGCGCCACTTCACGTCTACGGCCTCGATCCGAGCCGGCATGCCAGCGGCGCGATCCCGACGACATCTTCGTCGTCCACGACTTTGCGCCGGCCGAGATCGACAACAACATCGGCGCGCTACGTCGCCGACGAGCTGCTGCCGCTGCTGCTGGCCTGCGCGCCGCGGCGCGGCGCCGCCGACGGCTATGCCGCCAGCGAGCAGGAGATCTTCGAGCGCTACGTCGGCGCGATCGTCCGCTCCATGGACGGCAACGAGCGGCGGGCGTGGCACCTGTTCTACGACAACACGCTGGCCGCGCTGCGCGCGCCGGACAGCAGGACAGCGGCGCGACGGGCGAGAGTGCACGCCAGATTTCATCGCCGACTTCCGCGCGATCTACGGGCGGGTGCGCCGATCTCGTCGCCGAGATGGCGCCCGCGAGCATTCTCGACGTGGCGACGTGCTTCGGCTTCCTGCCGCTGCTCCTCGCTCGGCACCGGGCCAGGACGGCGATGCACGACAGCTCCGGCGCATCATCGGCTGCGATCTCAACCCGGCGCTGGTGGCGCTCGCCGAGGACTACCGCCGGCAGCGGCGGCTGCCCGGCGTGCCGCTTCGTCCGCGCCGACATCCTCGCCGACGACGTGGCACGGACGTCTCGACCGCGAGGCCGGCCTTCGACGTGGTCACCGCCATCCACCTGCTCGAACATCTGGCGCCGGAGGAGACGGCGCCGGCGATGGAGACGCTGTGGGCGCTCACCGCGCCGCCGGCTGATCGTCGCCGTTCCGTTCGAGACGAGCCCCGACGCCCGCTTCGGCCACCGCCAGGTCTTCGACTGCAGGCAGCCTGCGCGCGCTCGGCCGCAGAAACGGCCGGGACACGTCGTTACTTCGAGCATCACGGCGGCTGGCTCGTCGATCGACCGCGAATCCGGAACGAGAGCCACCGGGCCGGGAGAGGCCTGCGCATGAGCTACGAGGTTTTCCGCAAGGGTCTGGACGCGCCGATCTGCCTGACCTGGGAGATCACCTACGGCTGCAATCTGCGCTGCGTGCATTGCCTGTCGTCGTCGGGCAAGCGCCGGCGGGACGAGCTGACCACCGCCGAGGCCAAGCGTCTGATCGACGAATGGGCGGAGATGAAGGTCTTCTACATCAACGTCGGCGGCGGCGAGCCGATGAGCCGGCCCGACTTCTTCGAGCTGATGGACTATGCGCTCGACCGCGGCATCGGCGTCAAGTTCAGCACCAACGGCACGCTGATCGACGACGCGCGCCGCCGCCTGGATCGCCTCGCGCGACTATCTCGACGTGCAGATCAGCATCGACGGCGCGACCGCCGAAACCAACGATCCGGTGCGCGGCGAGGGCTCTTACGACCGCGCCCGCCGCGCCATGGACCGGCTCGCCGCGCACGGCGTGTCCGGTTCAAGATCAACGCCACCGTCACCCGCCACAACTATCCGGAGATCGACGATCTCTACGCGCTGGCCGCGCGCTACGGCGCGGAACTGCGGCTCACCCGGCTGCGCCCCACCGGCCGCGGCGCCGACGTCTGGGACGATCTGCGCCCGACGCACGCGCAGAACCGCGGCCTCTACGACTGGCTGCTCGCGCCATCGCGACGTGCTGACCGGCGATTGCTTCTTCCATCTCTCCGCCTATGGCGAGCCGATGGACGGACTGAACATGTGCGGCGCCGGCCGCATCGTCTGCTGCGTCGATCCGGTGGGCGAGGTCTATGCCTGTCCGTTCATGCTGGCGCCGGAGTTCTCCGCCGGCAACGTCCGCGCAGCCGGGCGGCTTCACCGGCGTCTGGCGCGACGCGCCGCTGTTCGCGCACCTGCGCGAGTGGCAGGTCGGCGGCGGCTGCCAGAGTTGCAACGCCTACGACCGCTGCCACGGCGGCTGCATGGCGGTGAAGCATTTCACCGGCCGGTCGCTGGACGCCCCCGACCCCGACTGCGTGTTCGAGACGACGATGGCGTCGCCGCCGCGATGCCGGGACGCTAAGCGGCAGACGGCGGATGACCAGACGCCGCGAGCAGGACGACTACGAGCGTCTCTTCGCGCCGCTCGCCTCGGCAGCAGCGACGGCGGCGAACCGCCTCGTCTTCGCCGCGCATCAGACCAACTTCGCCACCCATAATCGCTTCGAGAAGCGGCACGCCGCCTACTACGGCGCGCGCGCCGCGGGCGGCGTCGGGATCATCGTCCTCGAAGGCAGCGTCGTCCACCCCTCCGACTGGCCCTACGAATACGCGATCTTCGGCTACGACCGGAGGGTGGTCGACGGCTACCGGCTGGTGGCCGACGCGATCCATCGCCACGGCGCGCTGGCGCTGGCGCACCTGACCCATAGCGGCATGCAGGGCACCAGCCACTACTCGCAGCTGCCGCTGTGGGCGCCGTCGCCGGTGCCCGAGGTCAACAGCCGCGAGATGCCGAAGGAGATGGAGGAAGAAGACATCGCCGCGGTGATCGAGGGCTTCGTCCAGGCGGCGCGCTACGCGATGGCAGGGCGGGCTCGACGGGGTCGAGATCAACGCCGGCCAGGACAGCCTGATCCGCCAGTTCCTCTCGCCGCTGACCAACCAGCGCGGCGACCACTACGGCGGCAGCCTCGACAACCGGCTGCGCTTCGTCCGCGCGGTCCTCGCAGGGGGTGCGCGGCGCGGTCGGGCCGAGCCGGTCGTCGGGCTGCGCCTGTCGGGCGACGAGTACGCGCCCTGGGCCGGCATCAAGCCGGAGGACGCGGCCGAGATCGCCGGCCTGCTGGCCGGCGACGGCGCTGATCGACTTCATCAGCGTCACCAGCGGCAGCATCTACAGCGGCCACCTGACCCGGCCCGGCCTGTACGCGCCGCCCGGGTTCGCCGCCCATCTGGCGGGGGTGATCAAGGCGGCGGTGCCGGTGCCGGTGTTCGCGCAAGGCAGCATCGTCGATGCGGACGATGGCGGCGGGCCTGGTGCTGCAGCGGCCAGGCCGACGCGGTGGAGATGACCCGCGCGCTGATCGCCGATCCGGAGCTGCCGGCCAAGGTCCGCGACGGCAATCCGGCGGCGGTGCGACCGTGCGTGCTGTCCAACCAGGACAACGTCGTCGGCATGGTGCAGAACCCGCGGCTGAGCTGCGTCAACAATCCCGCCGCCGGCTACGAGGGAACGGCCGAGTTCGCGCCGCTGACCCGCGCGCCGGTGCACTATCGGGTGATGGTGGTCGGCGCGCGGCCCGGCGGGCTGGAGGCGGCGCGGGTCGCGGCCCTCCGCGGCCACAGCGTGACGATCTACGAGCAGCAGCGACCGGCTGGGCGGCGCGCTGCGGCTGGCGGCCCGGCGCCCGGCACGCGAGCGGCTGGCGCTGGCGGTCGACTGGCTGGAGGCGCAGGTTCGCAAGCTCAACGTCACCATCCGGACGGGGTGCGAGGTGACGCCGGCGCTGGTGCGCAGACGAGGCGCCGGAGGCGGTGATCGTCGCCGTGGGCGGCAAGCCGGGCGCACGTCCCGCGCGTCGTCTTCGAGAACGGCATGCCGGTGCTCACCCCGCGCCAGGTGATGGCCGGCGAGGCTGCCCGCCGCCCCCGGCAAGGCGGTGGTGCTGGATGCGATCGGCGATCAGGTGGGCATGGGCGTGGCCGAGTGGCTCGCCGACCACGGCTGGCAGGTCGAGGTGGTCACCCGCGACATGTTCGTCGGCCAGCGCTGACCGCGTCGCTGGAACTGACGCCGTGGAACCAGCGGGCCGCGCGCCAAGGCGATCGCCTTCCGGCCGCAGGTGACGGTGCGAGAAGGTGACCGGCCGGACGGTGATCGGCGTCGACTGACTTCGACCGCAGGCCGGTGCGGCATCGACGACGTCGACCTGGTGGTTCCGTCGTCCACGAGGTTCCGGACGAGGACCTGTACTTCGCCCTCAAGCAGGCGGGCCTGCGCGTCTTTCGCGCCGGCGACTGCGTCGCGCCGCGCTACATGAGCCAGGCGATCCTCGAAGGCTATCGCGCCGGACGGGAGGTTTGAGATGAGCAGCGCCGTCGCGCTTCCTGTTCACGCCGCTCAAGGTCGGCAACATCACGGTGCAGAACCGCATCGTGTTTTCGGCGCACCTGACCAACTACGCCGAAGACTTCATGCCGACCGATCGTCATGCCTACTACTATCGCGAGCGGGCGCGCGGCGGCGTCGGGCTGATCATCACCGAGGAGCACTCGGTCCACCCCACCGACCATCCTTACGAGAAGCTGATCCACGCCTTCAATCCGGCGGTGATCCCCGGCTACCGGCGAATCACCGAGATGGTGCACGCCGAGGGCGTGCCGATCCTGGCGCAGATCAACCACAACGGCGGCCAGAGCAGCGGCATGTTCACCCGCCTGCCGGCCTGGGCGCCGTCGGCGATCGCCGATCCGCTGTTCCGCGAAGTGCCGAAGGCGGTGGAGCACGAAGACATCCAGCAGATCATCGAGGGCTACGCCACCGTCGCCGGCTATACGAAGCGGGGCGGCTTCGACGGCATCGAGCTGCAGTGTTCGCATTCCTCGATCGTCCGCCAGTTCCTGTCGCGCAGCACCAACAAGCGCACCGACGAATACGGCGGCAGCCTGGAGAACCGGGCGCGGCTCCTGCGCGAGATCATCGGCGCCATCCGCCTCGCGGTCGGCCGCGACTATGTGCTGAGCGTGCGCCTGTGCGGCGACGAGCTGATCCGGGACGGCATCACCATCGACGAGGCGGTGGATCTGGCGCGCATGCTCGAGCGCGACCGGCTGATCGACTGCATCAACACCAGCATCGGCACGGCCACGCAGACGCTCTACATGATCGAAGCGTCGATGCGCATCCCGCCCAACTACGCGATGTTCATCCCGTCGGCGATCCGCAAGGCGGTGCGCCTGCCGGTGATCGGCGTCGGCCGCGTCAAGGACCCGATCCAGGCCGAACGCGTCCTGTCGGAAGGTCACGCCGATCTGGTCGGCGTCGTCCGGGCGCAGATCGCCGATCCGGAGTTCGCCCGCAAGGCACGCGAGAACCAGACCGACGACATCCGGCTGTGCCTGTCCTGCAATCAGGAATGCGTCGGCCGGATGGGGCTGAACCGCTGGCTCGGCTGCATCGAAACGCCCGCCACCGGCCGGGAGCAGGAGCTACGGCATCGGCACCCTGCAGCCGGCGACGACGCCGAAGCGGGTGACGGTGATCGGCGGTGGCCCCGCCGGCCTGAAGGCGGCCATCATCGCCGCCCGACGCGGCCACAAGGTGACGCTCCTGGAAAAGGAAGAGCGCCTGGGCGGGCAGATCGTCTGGGCGGTGCGTGTCACCAACCGGGCCGAGTTCGGCGACATCGTCCGCAATCTGTTGCGCGAGATCGAGCAGCTGCGAGGTGGAGGTGCGGACGAACGTCACCGCCACCGCGGAGACGGTACTCGCGGCGAAGCCCGACGCGGTCATCGTCGCCACCGGCTCGACTGCCCGACCGCGCCGCCATTCCGGGCGCGGACGGACCCGGCGTCGCCGATGTGACCGACATCCTCTCCGGCCGGGTGACGCCGGGCAAACGGGTGTTGCTCATCGACCGGCTGGGATTTCACGAAGCGACCAGCACCGCGGAGTTCATGGCCGAACAGGGCTGCTCAGGTCGAGGTGGTGACGCAAACGCTCTACGTCGGCCAGGACCTGGGCGTCACTCTCGATCTGGAAAACTGGTACCGTCAGGCACGGAGGCTCGGCATCACCTGCACCCCCAATCACTCCGTGCTCGGCATCGAGGACCGGGTAGTGACGGCACTGCATAACTACAGCGGCCAGATCGTCCAGTTCCCGCCTGCCGATACCATTGTCCTCGCGATTCATCGTCGCGCCGACAGCCGGCTCTACGCTGAGCTCAAGGGCCGCGTGCCGGAACTTCACCGCATCGGCGACTGCGTCGCGCCGCGACGGGCGCACGCGGCAATCATCGAGGGCGAGAAAGCCGGGAGGGCTGTCTGATGACGACACCCGTGGTCGTCGTCGCCGAGACGGATACGGCGAACTGACGCAGGCGACCCTGGAGTGCGTGGAGGAGGCCCGCGATGTGGCCGACAGCCTCTCCACCAGCGTACACGTCCTCCTCCCTGGCCAAGGCGTGGCGGCGATGGCGGAGGAGCTCGCCGCTCACGGCGCGGATCGGGTCACGGTGGTCGAACATCGAGGCGCTGGCCCAGTTCACCGCCGACGGCTGGCTCGCGGCGCTGGCGCCGATCCTGCAGGCGGCCAAACCGATCCTCACACTGGCCCCGGACAGCGGTTATGGCCGCGCGTGGTTGCCGCGCCTGTCCGCGCGCTGGCGGATTCCGATGGCGACGGGGTGCATCCGCGTCAAGGTCACCGACGAGGGCTATCCGGAGGTGTTCCGGGTCAGCCACAACGGCAAGCTGCATGAACGCCAGATCTGGGCTCGCGGCACCGCCGTGATGGTGATGCTCTGGCCCGGCGTGCGCGGCGTCGGCCCGAGCCGGGCCGACCGACGGGCCGAGGTCGAGCGTGTTGTACCGGACGCTCGATCCGTCCTCGTTCCGCGACCGCACGCTGCGCACCCTGCCGCCCGATCCGCACGACGTGGACCTGACCGAAGCCGAGCGGATCGTCTCCGGCGGGCTTGGCGTCGGCGGGCCGGAAGGGATGGCGCAGCTCCAGCGAACTGGCCGACGAGTTGAAGGCATCGCTCGGCGGCACCCGGGTCGTCGCCGATCGCGGCTGGCTCGCGCCCGACCGCTTCATCGGCACGACCGGCAAGATCGTCGCGCCCAAGCTCTACCTGGCACTCGGCGTCTCCGGAGCGGGCCAGCACGTAGCCGGGCATCGTTGGCAGCGAAACCGTGATCGCGATCAACACCGATCGCACGTCGCCTCTGCTGAAGATGGCGGACTTGGGCGTGGTCGGCGATCTGCACCAGATCGTGCCGATCCTGATCCGCAAGCTGCGGGAGCGTGCGGCGAGGACCGACAGTCTCCCGCGGCGCTGAGCCGAAGCCGCTCGACCAGTACGCCCGCGCCCCGGTCCCCGCGAGCATGAGCCCCTAGAGATGACCGCCCCGACTTGGCGAAAGAGGAACTACGATGAAAGCACCTAAGCCGACCGACCATTTCGACGTTATCGTCGTCGGCGCCGGTCCGGCCGGGAGCGCCGCGGCGCTGATCACCGCGCGCGCCGGGCTCAATGTGCTGCTGATCGAGCGCGGCGAATATCCCGGCGCGAAGAACGTCTCCGGCGCGGCGTTCTACGGCAGCGCAATCCTCAACAAGCTGATCCCCAACTGGTGGGAGCAGGCGCCGGTCGAGCGCTATATCTGCCGCCGCGACGTGCTGCTGATGTCGCCGACGACGGCGGTGTCGCTGGATTTCCGCTCCGCCAGCCCCGCCTATGTCGAGCCGCCGTACAATGCGTTCACCATTCTGCGGCCCAAGTTCGACCGCTGGTTTGCCGCCCAGGCCGAAGCCGCCGGCGCGTTCCTGCTCACGTCGACCGTGGTCGACGACGTTATCATCGAGCGCGGCAGGGTCGTCGGCGTCAAAGTCCGTCGCGACGAGGGCGAGACTCCGCGCCGACGTGGTCATCGCCTGCGACGGCGCCAACTCCTTCCTGGCGCAGCAGGCGGGGCTGCAGCGCAAGCTGAAGACGCACGAACTGTCGCTCGGCGTGAAGGAGGTCCTCGGCCTGGACGAGGCGGTCATCCGCGAACGCTTTCACCTCTCCGGCAACGAAGGGATGGTGCTGGAATATGTCGGCGCGGTCACCGACAACGTCAGGGGCGGCGCGTTCCTCTACACCAACCGCAACTCGCTGTCGCTCGGCATCATCGGTCAGGTTTCCTCTCTGGTCGAAACGAAGAAACGCCCCTACGACCTTCTTGAGGTGTTCAAGGCGCATCCGGCGGTGGCGCCGCTGGTGCGCGGCGCGAAGCTGCGCGAGTACTCGGCCCACCTCATTCCCGAGAGTCGGCTGGGAGATGATGCCGAAGCTGGTCGGCCTCGGGCATGCTGGTGGCGGGCGACGCGGCCGGCTTCTGCCTCGCCACCGGGCTCTACATCGAGGGCATCAACTACGCGATGCAGTCCGGTCTGGCCGCCGGCGAGGCGGCGATCGAGGCGCCGGGTGCCGCGACTTCACCCGCCACACGCTTGAGCGCTACACCGAATTGCTGTGGCCCTACAACGTGTTCACCGATTTCCGCGCCTACCGGCACGCGCCGCACTTCGTCAACAGCGAGCGGCTGCAGAACGTCTATCCGGAGACTGGCGGCGCAGAGCTTCGAGCGCTGTTCCAGGTGGACGGCAACGCGCAAGCAGAAGATCATGCCGCTTTACTTGCGGACACTGCGCCAGTTCGGGGCGAAGCCGCGTCCACCTGCTGCACGACCTCTATCAAGCAGCGAGGAGCTACCTATGGTAATGACGACGCACGAAGAGAAGATGCGGACCGTCCGCTTCAAGGTGGACGACAAGCCGCACATCGTCGTCGATCCGCGACGAAATGCCGAAGCTGCTCGGTGCAGGCCTGCGTCTACGTTTGCCCGGCCAACCTGTTCGTGCCGCTCGACGACGGCAGCGTTTTGTTCAACTATGAACAATGCTTCGAATGCGGTACGTGCTTCTTCGTCTGCAGTAAGGAAGGCGCGCTGACGTGGACCTATCCGACCGGCGGCTTCGGCGTCACCTTCCGCGAGTCGTGAGCCGCGGCGCGTGTCATCGGCATAGCCACCGGTCATCCGAGGCCTGAGGGGAATGTAGGGCGATGCGCTTTGCCGTTTGTCTGTCTCGGTACCCGACCCGGAGACGATCGAGGTCGATCCCCTGACCGGCGAAATCGACGCTCGAGCGGACCCTGCACATCCTCAACCCGGCGGATGCGGTCGCTCTCGAGATGGCGCTGCGGCTGCGCTCGCCCGGGGACACGGTGACGGCGTTGACGGTCGGGCCGGTCGAGGCCGAAGTCGGTGCTGCGCGAGGCGCTCGCCGTCGGCGCCGACGAGCGTGCTCCGCCTGTGGGACGAAGACGCGGACGGCGACGCAAGCCGGCGGTCACCTCGATGCTGCTCGGCGCCGCGCTGCGGACGGAAGGTCTGCCCGATCTGGTCTTGTGCGGCTGGCGCAGCCTGGCGCGCGGGTCGGGCGAAGATCCCGGCGCTGCTGGGCGAGTACCTCAACTGGCCGGTGGTCACCGACATCATCGAGCTGGAGATCCAGGCGGCACGGGTCTATTTCCAGCGCCGTCTCGCCCGCGGCGGACGTTCGGAAGGCGAGGTGACCATGCCGGCGGTGCTCGCGATCGCCGCCGAGAACGTGCGCCTGCGCTACGCCAGCCTGCCCGGCTTGATGCAGGCCAGGCGGGCGACGCATCCCGGTTCGCCATCTTCCCGACCTCGGTCTGTCGCCGCTGGACCTGCGTTTCCCGGCCTCGACGGTGCACGCGGCGACGCCGCCGCGGCCGCGGCCGCGCACCATCTTCATCCCCGACAGCGAGCTGCCGCCGCACGAGCGCGTCGGCCAGATCATGTCCGCCGGCGTCAGCGCAGAAGGCGGGCCGAATGGTCGAGGGGCCGCCCGAAGAGATGGCCGACGTCATCATCGCGTTCCTGCGCGAACGCGGCTTTCTGGACCAGCCGGCATGAGCCGCTGCTCGCCGAAATGACCTGGCCGGAGGTGGACCGCGCGGTCGCCGCCGGGCACGACCACGGTGATCCTGCCGCTTGGGCGCCACCGAGCAGCATGGCCCACACCTGCCGCTCGGCACCGACACGTTTCGCGCCGCGGCCCTCGCCGACGGCCTGGCCGCGGTCCTGCCCGACACGCTGGTCGCGCCGGCATTGCCGGTCGGCTGTTCCGACGAGCATCACGGGTTCGCCGGCCTGCTCAGCCTCGATCACGAGACGCTGGCGCGCGTGATCGTCGACTGCGGCCGGCGCATGGCCGCCTGGGGCGTGCGGCGGCTGGTGCTGCTCTCCGCCCACGGCGGCAACGGCCGTGCGCTGGATCTGGCGCGCGCGCGCCTGCAGGAAGAGCTGCCGGCGCTGCAGGTGGTGGTCCTCGACGCGTCGACGACCCTGACCGAGGCGCTGCTGCGCGATCGGCGGCGGCCGATGGATTCACGGCCGACGCGGTCGGACTGCATGCCGGCGAAGGCGAGACCTCGGAGATGCTGCGCCTGCGCCCCGATCTGGTCCGCATGGAGCGCGCCGTTGCCGGCTACGCCGGACGATGGCGGACGTCATGCCGCGGCTGCGGCAACGGACGGCGTGCGCGCGGTGACGCCGACCGGAACGCTGGGCGATCCGCGCGCGCGCCCAGCGCCGCGCGCGGCGCAGCGGTATCTCGCCGCGCAGATCGACAGCTACCGGACAACGCTGTGCCGAGCGTCGGCGATGGATGGCAAGCGGCCAGGACCAGGGCATGAGCGATGCGGCAGCCGCAGCGCTGCACCGGAGCCGCCGCAATCAACGGACGGCGTCGCGGCGCCCGCGTCGGCGACGAGCAGCGCACGCTACCGCGCTTGCGCCGGGCGCCGGCAGACGGATCTCGGGCGAACGGCGGCGGCATCCTGTTCTCGCTTGCGTCCGCTGATGGCGATGCGGCTGAACGCAGCCGGCCTTCGCACTTGCTCTCCGGCTTGTCGGTCACGGGGGGCGCACGGCCGCGCGAGCGGCCGCCCGCGTGCCGGCGCTGTCGCCGACGGAGGCGGCGGCCTTTCTCGACAGTCTGGCGCGCCGCCGCCTGCTGGTGCGCACCCCGCGCCCGCCCGCGCAGCTGGCCGTCCGTTTCCATCATCGTCGCCGCGCGCGGCCGGCACCGCGGCGACGCGGGCCTGCGTGCAATCCCTGCTCGCGCTCGACTATCCGGGCGAACAGGTGCGAGGTCATCGTCGTCGACGATGCCTCCGATCCGCCGCTCGCCGCGGCTCTCGCCGGCTTGCCGGTCCGGCTGCTTCCGTCTCGACCGCAATGTCGGCCAGTCGGCGGCGCGCAACCTGGCGGCGGCGGAGGCCGAAGGCGAGCTGCTGGCCTTCATCGACAATGACTGCGTCGCCGACCCCTCGCTGGCTGCGCGATCTGGTCCCGTACTTCGGCGATCCCGCCATCGCGATCGTCGGCGGCCGGGTGATCGGCCACCCGCCTGCGGGTCCGGTCGCCGCCTTCGAAGCCGTGCGGTCGCCGCTCGACATGGGATCGGCGGACGCGGAGGTGGGTCCGCGCGAGGCGGTCGCCTATCTGCCGACCTGCAATCTGGTCGTCCGGCGCGACGTGCTGCTCGGTCTCGGCGGCTTCGCCGCGGACATGCGCGTCGGCGAGGACGTCGACTTCGTCTGGCGGGTGGCTGCGAGAGCGGCGCGCGCGTCCAGTATGCGGCGGCCGGGGCTGTCGCGCATGACCATCGGGTGCGGCTCGGCGCGCTGCTGCGCCGGCGCGCCGACTATGGTTCGTCCGAGGCCGACTTGCAGCGCCGCCATCCGCACAACGGCCGGATCATGCACCTGCCGCGCGGCGGACTGGCCGCACTGGCCGCGCTCGCGGCGTCCATGGCGTCGTGGCCTTTGGGTGCGGCGTTCGCTTTCCTCGCGCTGGCGATCGTCGCGGGCGAAACGGTCGGCAAGCACCGGCGGCTTCATCGGATGGGCCTGCCCGTTCCGGCGCGCCGCCTCGCGCAGTCCATCCTGCGCGAACAGGCGGCTTCGCTTTATCACCTCGGCTGCGACGTGACGCGATATTACGGCGTGCCGCTCGCGGCGGTCGGCGTGCTCTGGCCGCCCCTGCTGGCGGTCGCGGCCGTGCTGTTGCTGGTCCCGCCGATCTGCGATCATCGCCGCCGCAAGCCGTCCGTGTCGCTGCCGGCGTTCATCGGCCTGTATTGGCTGGAGATGGCCTTTTATCAGCGCGGCGTGTGGCGCGGCTGCCTTGACCGGCGGTGCTGGCGTCCGCTGTTGCCCAGAATCCGCTGGCGGCCATGAAGATGATCCGCACAGAATCCCGCGAGCGACCCGATCAGCGGGCGCGCGTAAGGTTGGATGACCAACGATTCACACACTGACAAGGAGGGTGCTGCATGCTCATGTTCAACGAGGTCAAGGCCACCGCGCCGGTTTCGACCGCCGATGCCGGGCTGTCCGAGGCGGATTTCTCCGGGCCGGCCGCCGCGCCGCCGCCGGTGAACCTGAAAGAGAGCCTGAAACAAGGGGAGCCGGTCGGCGAGAAGCCCCGGATCTTCGAAGAGGTCGTCATCGAGGAAGTCAGCATAGACGGCATGTGCGGGGTGTACTGACGCCGCCGCGACCGGCGACACGGCGTGCGTGTTCCGCACGCGGCGCGTCGCAGATGCGGGAGCCACGCCGAACCGGCAATCATGGATCCCGGGTCTGCGGCGCACCACTCGGCTTTCGCTGCGTACTTGCGCCGCGCCCGCGGACACGCGGCTTCAATCGGGTTCAATCGTCAGGTCAAGCGCTGGCCTGCAGAAAGGGGAACGCCCGTGGGCAAGCTCGACGGAAAGGTTGCCCTCATCACCGGCGCCGCGCGCGGCCAGGGACGGGCGCACGCCGTCACCATGGCGCGCGAAGGGGCCGATATCGCCGCTCTCGATATTTGTCGGGATCTGCCCTATCCGCGCTACTCCCTGGCCAAACCGGAGGATCTGGTCGAAACGGTCGGACTGGTGGGGCAGTTGGGGCGGCGCGCCCTTTCCATCGAGGCGGACGTCCGCTCGGCCCGGGACATGGAAGCCGCCGTCGCGCAGACGATCGCCGAGTTCGGCCATATCGACATTCTGGTCTGCAATGCCGGCATCGCCGACATGGCGCTGACCTGGGACATCACCGAAGAGTGGTGGGACATCCTGATCGACGTCAATCTGAAGGGCTACTGGCTGGCGGTGAAGTATGTCGTGCCGCATCTGCTGGCGCGCAAGAAAGGCGGCCGCATCATCATGACGTCGTCGGTGGCCGGTCTGCGCGGCGAACCCGGCATGTCGCATTACTGCGCGTCGAAGTGGGGCGTCGTCGGGCTCGCCAAGTCCCTCGCCCAGGAACTCGCGGAGCACAGCATCACCGTCAACACGCTGCATCCGACCGCCGTCAATACCGACCTTATTCCTGGGATGGCCAAGGCGGCGTCGATGGGCACGGACGCGCTGGTCGATTTCATCTTCACCGGGCATTCGCTGCCGGTGAAGCTCATCGAGGCGACGGATGTCGCGACGGCGGCGTTGTGGCTCGCCTCGGACGACGCCCGCTTTGTCACCGGACACGCGCTGACGGTCGATGCCGGGAGGATGCTGAAATGAATGCCGCCAGCCCCTACCGCTTGGCGCCGGGCGTGGCTCTCCGATCCGAACCTTTCGGAGCGCTGGTCTATCACTACGACAGCCGCAAGCTTCACGTCATTCAGTCGCGAGAGGCCGCCGACTTCATCGCCGGCCTGGACGGCGTCTGCTCCTTGGACGCGGCGGTGGCCGAGTTCGTATCCCGTCACGCCCTGCCGCCGGCGGCTGCGGACGCCCTGCTGCGCACGATCGAGCGGCTGGAGAATACGGGCATTGTCTGCGCGGTCGCTCCGGCGTGAGCGATTGCAATTTCGGGACTTGGAGCGTCACCCGGACGCCGTCCCTCTCGGCGGCGGACCCGCCTGTTCGAGCACCTGCAATTCGGCGTCGCTGAACAGGCGGGAGCGGGTGATGAAGCGCACGCCGTCCGGCGCCTCGAGGGAGAATCCCGCCCCGCGGCCGGGGACGACGTCTACGGTCAGATGGGTGTGCGCCCAGTACGCGTATTGCTCGGCGCCGATATAGAACGGGCACCCGGCGATCGTGCCCAGATGGACATCGGAATTGCCGACGCGAAATTCCCGGCGCGGATAGCACATGGGCGCGCTGCCGTCGCAGCACCCGCCAGACTGATGGAACAGCAGATCGCCGTGCGCCGTCCGCAGCCGTTCGATTACCGCCACGGCTGCGGGCGTAATCGCAACCCGTTGTGCGTCCACGTCCGAGGCCTCCCCTTGCGCCGCCGCGGGCGTGGTCGATCGCGAAGGCATCCTCGGCGCTGCCTTGGCCGGGCCGGCTCTCAGAAAAAGCCCATGGGGTTCGGGTCGTAGCTGACGAGCAGGTTCTTCGTCTGCTGGTAATGGTCGAGCATCATCTTATGGGTCTCGCGACCGATGCCGGATCGCTTGTAGCCGCCGAAAGCGGCGTGCGCGGGATACAGGTGATAGCAGTTGGTCCACACCCGTCCGGCCTGGATGGCGCGACCGACCCGATAGGCAGTGTTGATATCGCGCGTCCACAGCCCTGCGCCGAGGCCGTAGAGCGTATCGTTCGCAATAGCGAGGGCCTCTTCGACGGTCTTGAAGCTCGTCACCGACACCACCGGTCCGAAGATCTCCTCCTGGAAGATGCGCATCTCGTTGTGGCCGGCGAAAACGGTCGGCTCGACATAATAGCCGCCACTGAGGTCGCCGCCGAGGTCGGCGCGCCGCCCTCCGGTCAGCACCTTGGCTCCTTCCTTTTCGCCGATGTCGATATAGGACAGTATCTTTTCGAGCTGGTCGTTGGAGGCTTGCGCGCCGATCATGGTTGCGCTGTCGAGCGGGTTGCCCTGCTTGATGCTGCGCACGCGGGCGACCGCCCTTTCCATGAAGGCGTCGTAGATCGACTCCTGCACCAGGACGCGCGAGGGACAGGTGCAGACTTCGCCCTGATTGAGCGCAAACATGGCAAAGCCTTCGAGCGCCTTGTCGACGAAGGCGTCATCCTTCGACAGCACGTCGGCAAAGAAGATGTTGGGCGATTTGCCGCCGAGCTCGAGCGTGACCGGAATCAGGTTCTCCGAGGCGTATTGCATGATCAGCCGGCCGGTGGTCGTCTCGCCGGTGAAGGCGATCTTGGCGATGCGCGGGCTGGACGCGAGCGGCTTGCCGGCCTCGGTGCCGAAGCCGTTGACGATGTTGAGGACCCCGGGCGGCAGCAGGTCGGCGACGAGCTCGGCGAAGACGAGAATGCCGAGCGGCGTCTGTTCGGCCGGTTTGAGCACGACGCAATTGCCGGCGGCCAGGGCAGGGGCCAGTTTCCATGCCGCCATCAGCAGCGGGAAATTCCAGGGAATGATCTGGCCGACCACGCCCAGCGGCTCGTGGAAGTGATAGGCGACGGTATTGTCGTCCACCTCGCCGATGCTGCCCTCCTGGGCGCGGATGCAGCCGGCGAAATAGCGGAAATGGTCGACCGCCAGCGGCAGGTCGGCCGCCGTGGTCTCGCGGATCGGCTTGCCGTTGTCGATCGTTTCGACCAGCGCCAGGAGGCCCAGCGCGTCCTCCATGCGATCGGCGATCTTGTTGAGGATGCGCGTCCGTTCGGCCGGCGCCATGCGTCCCCAGGCGTCTTTCGCCGCATGCGCCGCGTCGAGCGCAAGGTCGATATCCGCCGCCGTCGATCGCGCGATCTCGCAGAGCCGCTCGCCGGTGATCGGGCTCGGATTGTCGAAATACTGGCCGCCGACCGGCGCCACCCATCGGCCCCCGATGAAGTTGTCGTAGCGGGTCTTGAGAGCGATCTTGTTACGGAATTCACTGAGCGCTTGCTGCAGCATCGGCCTCTCCTCGCGCGGTGCGTTCCCTGCGCCGATCGAGTTTTTTCTCGAGTTGTTTCCGATGGGCGCGCCGATCGGATTCTTCCGACAAGCATGGCCGACTGTATCCGGCGGAGACCGCCCGCGAACAGAAGACCGAGGAACCGTTTCCGTATCGCACCGCTCCCCCTGCGGAAGGATCGATACCAGGGGAGGTAGCTCGGCGACGGCGCGCTTCCGAACGCGGCCGCCTTGCCGGGCGCCGTTTACTCCCGGCCCGTGCGCGGCTGTGTCCGCGCCATGCCGGCAAGGCAGCGCGCCGCAAGCCTCTGATAATGCCGGGTGCCAGCGGCCTTCCGGTCGATTTCGTCCGGCGCCAGCGTTCGGCGGACGCGCGCCGGCGAACCGACGACAAGCGAGCGTGGCGGCGCGACGAATTTCGCCGAAACGAGCGCTCCTGCGCCGACGATCGAGTCTTCGCCGATCTCCGCGCCGTCGAGGATCACGGCATTGATGCCGACCAGAGCATTGCGGCGGATGGTGCAGCCGTGCAGCACGGCGCCGTGACCGATATGCCCATCCTCCTCGATCAGCACGCCTTCTCCCGGGAAGGAATGGAGCACGCAATTGTCTTGAACATTGCTTCCCGCGCGCAATTCCAACCGGCCGAAGTCGCCCCGCAGAACCGCTCCCGGCCCGACATAGCAGTGCGCCCCCACGACAACGTCGCCGATCAGCACCGACGTCGGATGGACGAACGCGGCGGGATCGACGGACGGCGTCACGCCGTCGAGCGAGAAGACCTCGCATTCGGATGGGCGATGGGCGGCTTTCGGGCGGAGCAAGGACGCCGCGCGCGCAAGCGCCGTGACGCCGGCCCAGTCCTTCTCTTCGACGGCCCGCTTCGGCGTGAGCCAGGAGCCGCCCACGCAGGCGACGTTCGGCAGCGCCAGGAAGTCAGGCGCAGTCTCGGCGGTAATGCCGCCCGTCGGGCAGAACCGCACGTCGGGAAACGGGCCGGCCAGCGCTTTCAGCATGCCGATGCCGCCGGCCTGCTGCGCGGGGAACAGCTTCAGCGCGCCGAAGCCCGCGGTCGCGGCCGCGATCACGTCGGAGGGCGTCATGACGCCCGGCAGCAGCGGCAAGCCGCTCTCCCGTGCGGCCTGGGCAAGCTCCGGCGTGAGACCCGGGCTGACGCCGAAGCGCGCGCCAGCGCTCTTGGCGGCGGCGAAATCCTGCGGGCGCGTGATCGTGCCGACGCCGACGATCGCGTCCGCCGCGGCGTCCGCGATCCGCCGGACTGCATCCAGCGCCGCCGGCGTGCGCAGCGTCACTTCGATGACGCGGACGCCGCCCTTCACGAGCGCGTTCGCAAGCGGGACGGCGCGGTCTGCGTCGGCGAGGACGATCACCGGGATCACCGGCCCCATCCCCAGCAGGTCGGAGATGGTCATCGCGCCGCCTCGGATCGCGTCGCCTCCGGGCCGTACACGAAATGGTCATGCACGCGCGGCGCCTTCACGTCCGTCGAGGTCGGCAACTCCCGTTCCTGCGCCGTCAGCCAGGTCATCGCGCCTTGCTCCGCCGACGCGGCATTGGCGCGGAAATTGGCGAACAGTTCGCGGCCGAGGCCGAAATGCGATTCCGTCAGGTCGGGAGCTTCGGTCGGCCTCGCGGCAAGCGCGTCGGCGGCCACCTGCACGTCGAGCATGCCGCGTATGGCGTCGAGCCGGATCACGTCGCCCGAGCGCACCTTGGCGAGCGCGCCGCCGGCGAGGCACTCCGGGATCACGTGGATCGCCGCCGGCACCTTGCCCGATGCGCCGGACATGCGCCCGTCCGTCACCAGCGCCACGCGGAAGCCCTCGTCCTGCAGGACCCCGAGCGGCGGGGTCAGCTTGTGCAGCTCGGGCATCCCGTTCGCCTGCGGTCCCTGGTAGCGCACGACCGCGACGAAGTCGCGCCGCAGTTCGCCGCGATCGAAGGCGGCCATCAGGTCCTCCTGGCTGTCGAAGACGATCGCCGGCGCTTCCACGACATGGCGGTCGGGGCGCACCGCCGAGGTCTTGATCACCGCCCGCCCCAGATTGCCGCGCAGCAGTTTCAGCCCGCCGTCGGGCGCGAACGGCCGGGAGATCGGACGCAGGATGCTTTCGTCGCGGCTTTCCGGCGGCGCCGGCCGCCACGCGAGCCGGCCGTCCTCCAGGAAAGGCTCCTGGCGATAGGGCGCAAGGCCTTCGCCCGCAATGGTCAGCGTGTCGGCGTGCAGGAGGCCGGCGTCCATCAGCTCGGCGATCAGGAAGCCCATGCCGCCGGCGCGCTGGAAATCGTTCACGTCGCCTGCGCCGTTCGGATAGATCTTCGCAAGCAGCGGCACGGCGGCCGAGAGCTCGCTGAAGTCGTCCCAGTCGATGCGGATGCCGGCGGCCTGCGCGATCGCCACCAGATGAATGGTGTGATTGGTCGATCCGCCGGTGGCGAGCAGGCCGACGATGCCGTTGGCGATGGCGCGTTCGTCCAGCACCCGGCCGAGCGGCGTGTATCGGTCGCCGAGCGCCGTGAGCTGCAGCACCCGCCGCGCGGCGGCGGCGGTCAGCGCGTCGCGCAGCGGCGTGTTCGGGTTGACGAAGGCGGCGCCCGGCATATGCAGGCCCATCACCTCCATCAGCATTTGGTTGCTGTTCGCGGTGCCGTAGAACGTGCAGGTGCCGGGCGCGTGGTAGGCTTGCGACTCCGTCTCGAGCAGCGCGTCGCGGCCGACCTTGCCCTCCGCGTAGAGCTGGCGGACCCTCGCCTTGTCCTGGTTGGGCAAGCCCGACGGCATCGGCCCGCCGGGCACAAGGATCGTCGGCAGGTGGCCGAACTTCAGCGCGCCGATCAGCAGGCCCGGCACGATCTTGTCGCAGATCCCGATACAAAGCGCGGCGTCGAAGGCGTTGTGCGACAGCGACACGGCGGTCGCGAGCGCGATCACGTCGCGGCTGAACAGCGACAGCTCCATGCCCGGCTGACCCTGGGTCACGCCGTCGCACATGGCCGGCACGCCGCCCGCGAACTGCGCCACGGCGCCGCTTTCGCGCGCCGCCTGTTTGATGATCGCGGGAAAACGTTCGAGCGGCTGATGCGCCGACAGCATGTCGTTGTAAGCCGAGACGATGCCGATATTCGGCCACCGGCTCGCGCGCAATACGTCCTTGTCCGGCGGCGCGAACGCCGCGAAGGCATGCGCCAGGTTGGTGCAGGAGAGGCGGCTGCGCGCCGGCCATCGCATCTTCGCCTGATCGAGGCGGGCGAGATAGGCCGTGCGGGTCGCGCGGCTGCGTTCGCGAATGCGCGCGGTGACCGCGGCCAAAGTGGGATGAATGTTCATAGGCGAGTCCTCGGGGGATTGCAGGCCGCGCGCGTCGGAGCGTCCGACGCCGCCTCGGAACGCCCCGCTCTCGCACTCTGCTGGAAAGCGGCAAGCTGCGCGTATTCGGCGGCGAGCTTCTGCGGCACCGCCTTATATATGGGGGCGAGCTCTCGGTAGACAGCGGCGTGTTCCGGGATGGGCCGGTGCCGATGAATGGCGCCGACCATGCCCCCAACCACCTCGATCGCATTCACATCGCCGAGCGCATACAGCGCGAGGATGGCGGCGCCCAGGCAGGAGCTTTCGAAGCTCTCGGGAATCACCACTTCGCGATCGAAGACGTCCGCCATCATCTGCCGCCAGAGACCGGAGCGGGCGAAACCTCCGCTCGCCTTGATCGTGCGGGCCGGGCCCATCAACTCCTCCACCGCCGGCAGAATGCTGTGCAGGCCGAAAATGACGCCCTCGAGCACCGCGCGGATCATGTGCTCCTTGTGATGATGCGCGGCGAGACCGAAGAACGACGCGCGCATTCGCGGGTTCCACCAGGGCGCCCGCTCTCCGGTCAGGAACGGATGGAAGATGAGCCCCTCGCAGCCCGGCGGCACGCGTTCGGCGATGCGGGTCAGCACGTCATAGGCGTCGATGCCGAGTCGCTTCGCCGTTTCGGTTTCCGCCGCCGCGAGCTCGTCGCGCACCCATTGGAACACGATGCCGCCATTGTTCACCGGGCCGCCGACCACCCAATGGCGATCGGTCAGGAAATAGCAGAAGGTGCGGCCCTCCGGATCGGTCAGCGGATGATCGACGACCGCGCGCATCGCTCCGCTGGTGCCGATGGACACCGCGACATCGCCCGGATGAATGGCGTCAAGCCCGAGCGTCGACAGCACGCCGTCATTGGCGCCGATCACGAACGGCGTGCCGCGCGGCAATTCGAGCTCGGCGGCGGCCGAGAGCGCGAGCCCCTCGATGTGGTGGGTGGGCGGCGCCAGTCGGGAAAGCCGGCCGGCGTCGATGCCGGCGACGGCGAGCGCGCCCGCGTCCCAGTCGAGCGCAGAGAGATTGAACAGGCCGGTGGCGGACGCGATGGAAAAATCGACCATCCATTCGCCGAACAGGCGGAAAAAGACATACTCCTTCATGCTGACGAACCGGTGCGCCGCAGCGAAAACATCCGGCCGCTCGTGGCGCAGCCAGACGAGCTTGCACAGGGGCGACATCGGATGGATCGGCGTGCCGGTGCGGCGATAGATTTGCCGCCCATCCATCTGCTCCAGGATTGTGTCGGCCCAGCCGCTGCTGCGCGTATCCGCCCAGGTGATGCTCGGCGTAAGCGGCCGCCCCGCGCCATCCACGGCGATCAGGCTATGCATGGCGGCGCTGAAACCGACGCCGCGGAGGCGCTCGGGGCGCACGCGCGCCGCGCGGACGGCCCCGCGGATCGACTCCGTCACCGCGCGATAGACCTCGTCCGGGTCCTGCTCGGCGACGCCCGGCGCAGACGTCTTCAGCGCATAGCCGACGGCATGATGGCCTTCGACCTTGCCGTGGGCGTCGAACACCACCGACTTGGTGCTGGTGGTTCCGATGTCGACGCCGACGACATAGAAGTTGCTCATGCCCCGTGCTCCGCTGTATCCGCCTGAACAATACCTCAAGGATCATGACGACGATGGATGGCGACGGACGCGACCGCCTCCATCATTTGGTCATGAACGTGCGCTGGGCGTGCATGTTCAGTGATACTGCTTGCGCATACAGAACGCCGTCATTGAACGTGACTGGGATGGGCAAGCGCGCCGGTCGCATACGCCGGCAGTGCGCGGCCGCCGCTCGCCGTGAACAGCACGACGCAAAGGAGATAGAACCGCTTGGCGTCGCAGGCGCGAGGGACTACGCGCGGCTCCCGCCTTGTTTAAACGCCCTTTTTTTTTAGACAACCGAGGATGCGCGCACGGATCTCAGGCGCGGCCTGCGCCTTTGATCAGGGCCAGGGGGACGAGGTGTACCACTGGCACAGCGAAAATCCCTCATATGTGGCGTTGCAGCCGGGCCGCCGCTGGACGGGATCTCGGACGCTGGTCGGCGCGACCTCGTTCTGCCGGTCGCTCCGCGCGAAGGCGGTCGCAGCCGAGGTCAGAACAAGCGCGGCGATGAGCGCCAAACTGGTCTTGGTCGACATGGTCCTGCTCCTTTGCGAACAAAGACCAACGACATCTGGGAAATATTTCGCCGGCCGCTAGTTTGAATTGCCTGCCCTGGCGCGGTTATCGGAGCAATCGCGGCGGAAAGGACAATCGGAACGCGTCGCGGCGACAGTCGAAAACGCGCGATCCAGCAAGCACAACGGTTTGGGAGTACCGGATGCCGCGGCTGTGCGCGCATGACCTCCGAGGTTTGGTTTGCGGGCGACCCGAAGGCGAGAAATCATCACGCCGTGGTAGCGCGCGTCACGTCGCAGACGTGACCCGGCGCGCCGATTTCCTCCAGCGCGACAAGGAACGCGTCGATATCCGCTTCGGTGGTGCGATGATTGACGATCGCCGCACGGATCACCGTCCTGCCGCCAAGCAGCGTGCTCGACGGCGCTGCGACGCCGCGCTCCTGCAGATCGATGACGATCCGCTTGGTCAGCTCGTCGGCGTCGGGCTGCGATAATGCGAAGCAGACGATGTTCAGCGTGACGGGCGCGCACAGCGTGAAGGTCGCCGTTTGCTTCAGCCGCTCTTCCAGATATTTGGCGAGGTCGCAGGTGCGTTCGATGCATTCGGCGATCTTTTCCGCGCCGAAGACGCGAAAGGTGAACCATGTCTTGAGCGCGCGGAAACTGCGCGACAGGTCGAAACCGAGATCGCACGGCCAAGTCTCGCCCGCGCCGAGCCCGCTCGGCATGCGATGCAGATAGGTCGCCGGATTGTAATAGGTGCGCCGATGCGCCTCGGCGTCGCGCACGAGCAGGAAGCCCGCGTCGTAGGGCACGTGCGCCCATTTATGGAAATCGAAGGCGACGGAAGCGGCGCGTTCGATGCCGCGCACCAGCGGTTTCAAGCGCGGCGACAGCGCGCAGAGCGCGCCGAACGCGCCGTCGACATGAAACCACAAGCCTTCGGCCTGACAGAGATCGGCCAAAGCCGAAAGGTCGTCCATGGCGCCGGCATTCACGCTGCCGGCCGTTCCCACGACGAGGAACGGCTTCAGTCCGGCGTCGCGGTCGGCGGCGATCTGCCTGGTCAGCAGGTCGATGCGCATCGCGCCGCGCGCATCGACCGGTATGCCGCGCAGGAATTGTGACCCGACGCCGGCGACCTCGACCGCCTGGCGGATGCTGCCATGCGCTTCGGCGGATGTGTAGGCGACGAGTTGCAGCCCGGCCTGCCGAAGCCCTTCTTGGCGGACCTGGTCGCCGATCGCAAAGTTGCGGGCGATCACCACCGCCGACAGATTGGCGGCCGACGTTCCCGTAACAAAGATGCCCGACGCGCCCTCGGGAAAGCCGAGCATCTCCGCCGCCCACCGGACGATCTGTTGTTCGACCGCGATCGCGATGTGATTGCGCCCGCCGCAATTGGCGTTCAGCCCGGCCGCCAGCATCTCGGCCACCATGCCGACCGGCGTCCCGGCGCCGTGCACCCACCCCAAGAAGAGCGGATGCAGGTTTCCGGTCGAATAGGGCATGATGTACGATTCGAAGTCCGCGATGACGTCACGCAAGTCCTGCGACGCGAGCGGCAGCGGCTGACGGAACTGCTCGATCACCGGGCCCGGCGCCTGCCGCCAGACCGGCCGCTCGCGGATCGTTTCGATGAAATCGATCATGCCGCCGAGCGCATCGTGCGCGTTGGAACGGAAATCGTTCCAGTCGTCCGGATCAAGGTCGCTCGATTTCATGGGGTTATGGAGCACGATGGGGCCGGCGGTTCGTTGGTTGGGACCGCGCCCAGTGCCGACGCGCTCGTTCAGCTATCTAGGAACGGTCGGCGGTGCGTCACAGGGGTCTGACCGCACCATCTACGCTACGAGCAACCGGCAGAGCAAGGCCCGTCGGGCCCCTCGGCGGCGCGCAACGCTCTGAGTGTCCGTTGCGCGGGGAGGGGCGGAAGCACCGTTCATCGCATCGTCGGAATGACGAATTCGGCTCCTTCCTTGACGCCCGAGGGCCAGCGCGACGTGATGGTCTTCGTCTTCGTGTAGAAACGAAACGCATCCGGCCCATGCTGATTGAGGTCGCCGAAGCCCGAGCGCTTCCAGCCGCCAAACGTGTAGTAGGCGATCGGCACCGGGATCGGCACGTTGACGCCGATCATGCCGACCTGGACCTTCGCGGCGAAATCGCGGGCGGCGTCGCCGTCGCGGGTGAAGATGGCGACGCCATTGCCGTATTCATGCTCGGACGGCAGGCGCAGCGCCTCCTCGTAGCTGTGGGCGCGGACGACCGATAGCACCGGCCCGAAAATCTCTTCCTTGTAGATCCGCATGTCGGGCGTCACGTGGTCGAACAGGCACGGCCCGAGATAGAAGCCGTTCTCGTAGCCCTGCATCTTGAACCCGCGTCCGTCGATGACGAGCTTGGCGCCTTCCGCCAATCCGACGTCGATGTAGCTCTTGACCCGGTCGAGATGCGCCTTGGTGACGAGCGGGCCGTAATCGGCCGAGCGATCGATCGACGGGCCGATTTTCAAGGCCTCGACCCGCGGCGTCAGTTTGGCGAGCAGCTCCTCGGCCGTCGCTTCGCCGACCGGAACGGCGACCGTGATCGCCATGCAGCGCTCGCCGGCGGAGCCATAGCCGGCGCCGACCAGCGCGTCGACGGCCTGGTCCATGTCGGCGTCGGGCATCACGATCATATGGTTCTTGGCGCCGCCGAAGCATTGCACGCGTTTGCCCGCCGCGCAGCCGCGCGTGTAGATGTATTCCGCCACCGGCGTCGACCCGACAAAGCCGATCGCTTTCACGTCGGCGTCGTCGAGCAGCGCGTCGACCGCTTCCTTGTCGCCGTTGACGACATTGAAAATTCCCGCCGGCAGGCCGGCCTCCAGGAACAGCTCGGCAAGCCTGAGCGGGACGCCGGGATCGCGCTCGGACGGCTTCAGGATGAAGGCGTTGCCGGCGGCGATCGCAGGCCCGGCCTTCCACAGCGGGATCATGGCCGGGAAATTGAACGGCGTGATCCCCGCGACGACGCCGAGCGGCTGGCGCATGGAATAGACGTCGGTGCCTGGTCCGGCGGCGGTCGTGTACTCGCCCTTGAGCAGATGCGGGGCGCCGAGGCAGAACTCGATGACTTCGAGCCCGCGCTGGATGTCGCCTTGCGCGTCGGCGATGGTTTTTCCATGCTCGCGCGCGAGCAGCTCGGCGAGCGCGTCCATGTCCCGGTTCGCCAGATCGAGGAACCGCATCAGGATGCGCGCCCGCCGTTGCGGGTTGGTGTCGGCCCAGGCCGGCTGCGCGGCGGCGGCGTCTCGCACCGCCGCGCGCACCTCCTCGCGTGAGGCAAGCGCAACCTTGGAACGCACCTCGCCGGTCATCGGCTCGTAGCCGTCGACGAAGCGGGAAGAGGCGCCGGCGACCCGCCTGCCTCCGATGAAATGGCCATAGGTGATCACGCCGTCGACCTCCCTGCGATTATTGTTTTGCTACAGAAGGGTAGCGACGCGCCCGCGGCGGGTCGATAAGATATGTTGCGCGTCTGTTGTGCGGAAATGCGCATGCCGAAGGTTGGGCGATGAATTGCTTCGATTGGGGCGACCTGCGGTTTTTCCTCGCGATCGCGCGGACCGGCCGGCTCACCGCGGCCGCCCGCCAGCTGCGCGTCGACCACGCCACGGTGAGCCGGCGAATCCAGGCCTTGGAGAGCGCGCTGAAGGCCAAGCTGTTCGAGCATCACCCGCAGGGGTATCGGCTGACCGGGCCGGGCGAGCAGCTGATGGTCGCGGCGGAAGCGATGGAGACGACGGCGATCGGCGTCGAGAGCGCGATTTCAGGCATCGATTCCGCGTTGTCCGGCCCGGTGCGGATCGGCGCCCCGGACGGCTTCGGCACCTATTTCCTGGCGCGGCGTCTGGGACGACTGCTCGAGCGGCAGCCGCACGTCACGGTGCAGCTCGTGCCGCTGCCGCGCGTCTTTTCGCTCGCCAAGCGCGAGGCCGACATCGTGATTACGATCGATCGGCCGGACACCGCGCGGCTCAGCGTCGAGCTTCTCAGCGACTATACGCTCGGCCTCTATGCGAGCAGAGACTATGTCGCCAGACACCCGCCGATCGCCGATGTCGGCGACCTGCGCAATCACCGCATCATCGCCTATGTGCCCGATCTGCTCTTCTCCGACGCGCTGGACTATCTGGGCGAGTTCAACGTTCCGGACACGCTGCGCTTCGAATGCGCCAGCGTGATCGGCCAGATGGAGGCGGTGAAAGCGGGCATCGGCGTCGGCGCGCTGCATGACTTCGCGGCGCATGGCCATCCGGACCTGCAGCAGGTTCTGCCGAACAAGGTCAAACGCACCTATTGGATCGTGACGCACAACGATGTTCGCAACATCGCCCGCGTGAACTATCTGCGCGAGTTCATCATCGCCGCCGTCGCCGCGGAGCAGTTCGTTTTCACTTGAAAAATGATTGGACCTCCGGAGAATCGCTCATGCACAGGAACTCCGGCGCCGAGCGGATGGGCGAGCGGCATGTGCCCCGCAATTCGGGACGACGATCTGCACCTTCGACCGGACCTTCATTGGATCGATTGGCCCATTCGCGCGGACGCCAAGCGTGAAATGCTCGCCCAGCGAATCTCCGCTCCGCGCGCGATCGACAGAGGTGTTTCGCAATCGAAAGAGGTATTTTGGGATGGGCAGAACCTGCCGCATGCGCAACCGACAGGCCGACCGATGACCGCGCATTCGCACCAATGGGCGTTCCTTCTCCGGAGCCGCATTGCGGAAGCTCCCGTCATCATCAAGCCTCTCGATGAGGCATTGACGCGCTCGTGCCGCTCGTAGAAATTGTGTGATGGGGGCAACGATGCGCCAGACCGTATTGTCCGTCGTCCTGGAGGTCGAGCCGGCGAGCGCGCGCCGCCTGTCTCGCCTGATCAACGACCTCAAGATCGACGAGGAAAGCGTTTCGGACTCCCAGGAAAAGTACAGCCGACTGAAGAGCGGCGTGCCCGTTTTGCACTTCATTTCGATGTCGGTGTTCCAGGACCCTCATTACGATCCGATTTTCGTCATCGAGGCGAATTTCGACGGGCCGCCCGGTCCGTTCTGGGCTCAACTGGAAGCCGCGCTGGGCTCCTATCTCCGGCCCATGCTGCGCTGCTGCAAGCGCCCGTCCGACCACGACGGACCGATGTACGACGCCGTCACGAAAGAGAATTCGCGCTATCCGCTCGCACCCTATTTCGAGGCGAGAGCATTGCGCCCGAGCGCGTTCCACCAGGGAAACAGAGGACTCGACCGGGCCCGGATCCTGGGCGAAGGCGAGCTCTTCCTCGCGATCCGGGACGAGTTGAAGCGATCGGATCTGGAGGGTCCCAACGGATATCGCAGCATGACGGCGGAGCAGATTCACCAGACCTTGCGCAGGGAGATGCTTGGCCGATTCCCATGGCTCGGCGAACTGGCGCCGGAACGAATCTCGGCGAGGGAGCGGGCGCTCGACGTGGCGCGGCTTTCGGGATTCGTGTTTCTGGCGCTCCTCTGCCTCTCGGTTCCCGGCCTTGTCCTTGCGCCCTTCACTCCGACCGGCCGGTTCCTTGTCCTCGTCGTCCTCGCGACCGCCGTCGTGGGGGCGCTTCTTTGGCGGATACGCGCCCCGCTGACCGGCAAGGGCGTTCCGAGCCGTTCGGGGGCACCGCTGCTCGGACGGCTGTCCACTATCGCCGACGCCACATCGGCGCCCCTGGTGGGGCTCATCCTGCGCATCGTGGTTGTCCTCGCGATCTATGCCGTTGTCGCCTCGCTCGCGCTTTCGGTCGCGGCGACGCTGATCGCCGGGGCCGATTTCGGCGAGGCTTTCTGGCCGGTCGCCCGCGCCGTTGTGCTCGGCCTCGTGAGCATGCTCTTCACGGTCCCGGCGCTCGTGCTGTGGCTGCGCTGGCTGGAACGGCGCGATTCGTCGCAAGACGCCCCGCCCGTCGACGAGGGCATGCTGCGCGAAATGGCCCGTCGCGAGGACCGCATCCCGCAGAACCACATGGGGAGCGTCGTTCTCGTCAAGCCCGGCATCCTGCGCACGGCGCTGTTCCGCGCCGGGCATCTCGGCCTGCATCTGCTGCTGCGGGTGGTGGCGACCGAGGGCTATCTCGGCAGCATGCGCACCATCCACTTCGCCCATTGGGCCTTCGTGAACAATGGAAGCCGGCTGATGTTCTTCAGCAACTTCGATCACAGCTGGGAAAGCTATCTCGACGATTTCATCGAGAAGGCGCATGGCGGGCTCACGCTCGCATGGGGCAGCTGCGTCGGGTTTCCGGCGACCCGGTTTCTCGTGCTCGACGGCGCGCAGCACGGCCGGCAGTTCAAGGCCTGGGCGCGCCACTCCATGGCTGTGAGCCGCTTCTGGTTCAGCGCCTACCGCGACTTCACGGTCGACCAGATCGAGCGTCACGCCCGCATCGCCGCCGGCCTGCGCAGGGCCGCGCTGCCGCCGAAGGAGGCCGCCGAATGGGCGCTGGATCTATGACCGGTCCGCCGCGGACCAAACCTGCGAATTGGAAGCTGGCGCATCCGATCGATGCGTCCGCGCAGGGCATCGTGGTCAGCGGCTTCGGCAAGCTGCCGGACGCGGTGGCGCTGTTTCTCTTCTGCGACTGGCCGGACGGCCGTCCGCCGGGCGACGAAGGGCGCAGCCGGGGAGGGTGGCTGCAGGCGCTCGACGCCGTCGCGCCGATCACCGACGCCGACGAGAAGGACCCGCGCGTCGCAATCCTCGGCTTCACCTGGACGGGCCTGCAAATTCTCGATCTGCCGCACGACGCGCTGCAGAGCTTCTCGGCGCCGTTCCGCGAGGGCATGCACCAGGAAGACCGGCTCCGCCGGCTCGGCGACAGGATCGACGGCGAATGGCAGCCGACCGTGATCGAGGGCGGCCCGCGCTGGAGCGGAAACACCCCGGTGCGCAAGGCCGAGCCCGGGAACGCCGACGACGCTCGCACCGGCCCCGTCGGCGATCTGACTGAGCGCGACGAGTTCCAGATCCAAACGCCGAAAACGGTGCACGCGCTGCTGCTGCTCTACGAAGAGACCGAGGAACTCGTGCGAGCCTGGGCCGAGCGCGTCGAGGCCGCGCTGGCGCCGCACGGCGTGAAAATCGTCCACCGCCTGCCGCTCAGCCTCCGGCTCGACCAAAACGATGTCGGCCGCGAGCATTTCGGCTTTGCCGATGGCCTGTCGCACCCGATTCCCTATGGGGAGGAGGGCGCCGGCACGGTTCTGCTCGATGGACGACCGATTGCGCCGGATCGCTGGCACGGCGTGCCGCTCGGCGAGATCCTGTTCGGACACGTCAACGCGCACGGCGAAAGGGCGCCCGGCCCGATCGTGCCGTACGATCGCGGCGACGCATCGCCGTGTGGACAACGCGCCGCGGCGCTGCCGGCGGACGGTGCGCCGGAAGGTTTTCGGAACCTCGGCCTCAACGGCGCCTACATGGTGGTGCGCGAACTCCGGCAGGATGTCGCCGCCTTCTGGCAATCGCTCGAGCGGGGCGCCGCCGCGATCCGTGCGAACGATCCGAGCGCGACGCATGTCACCGCCGATTGGCTCGCGGAGCGGGTCGTCGGCCGCACCGTCGACGGCCACCTCTTGTGCCCGAGCGGATTTCTGCCCCCGGACGAATACGACTACCCGCAGAACGCCTTCGGCTTCTCCAAGAGCGACCCGCACGGCCGCGGCTGTCCGCCCGGATCGCATGTCCGCCGGGCCAACCCGCGCGACGGGAATGCGACAGACCCGGACGCTGCGCAAACGCTGCTCGACGCCACCAACAACCACCGCATCCTGCGGCGCGGCCGCAAGTACGGCGGCACGATCGCGCAGCGCGATCAGCCCGACGGCGAGGAGCGCGGCCTGCTGTTCATCTGCTTGAACACCGACATTTCCCGTCAGTTCGAGTTCATCCAGCAGCACTGGATTCTCAATCGCAATTTCGCGACGCTGTTCGACGAGACCGACCCGTTGGTCGGGCCGAAAGGAAGCTTCACGATCCGCGAGCAGCCCTTGCGCAGGATCGTCGAGGTGGAGACCTTCGTCCAGTCCGCCGGTGGGGAGTATTTCTTCCTGCCGAGCCTCCCGGCGCTCGCCTATCTGGCGGCCCTGTGAACGCAATCACGACCAAGGACGTCCTCCGTCCGGGACGCACCGGGTTGGCTGGCCGGGTGACGGCCTTGGCGATGGAATACCTGCCGCTCGGGTTTCGCCTTCTCCGCGCCGTCCGCCCCATCGTTCGTTTCGGCGACACGGTCGTGGTGACGCGGTACGACGATGTGCGCGAGGTGTTCCTCGACGACCGGTCGTTTCGCGTGCCCTACGCCGAGAAGCTCGACGTCATCATGGGCGGGCAGCCGTTCTTCCTCAGCATGGACGACACGCCCGAGTACCGGCGCGACACGGAGGCGATGCGCAAGGTCGTCCGCGCCGGCGATCTTCCCAGCCTCGCCGCCCGCACGGAGCAGGCGGCGGAAGCGATCGTGGGCGAGGCGAACGGCCGGCTCGAGGTCGTCGACGCGCTCGTGCGGCGGACGACGTTCGAGGTGCTCGGCGCGTATTTCGGCATCCCCGACCCTCCGGGCGGCGACCTGCGCGTCTGGGCGACCCGGCTGTTCGAATTCCAGTTCGCCGATCCGGGCAACGATCCCGCGCTGCGCTCCGAGGTCGACACGATCGCTCCCGCTTTGCGCGACCACATCCAAAGCCTCATCGACGCCCGCCGGCAATCCGGAAGCTTCGGAGACGACGTGCTCGGGCGCTGCCTCGACATGCAGGCGCGGGGGGAGGAGGGATTCAGCGACGAGCGGATTCGCACATCGCTGATGGGTTTCATCGTGGGCGGACCGCCGCAGCCGCCGATGGTGGTTCCGCAGGCCCTCGAACAACTGCTGCGCCGGCCGGAGGCGCTCGCGGGAGCGCAGCAGGCGGCGCGCGGCAACGACGACGCGTTGCTCGCGGGGCATGTGTTCGAAGCCATGCGTTTCGATCCGCTCGCCCCGGCCTTGCCCCGCACCGCCACGCGGACGACCATCATCGCCCAGGGAACGCGCCGCGCCGCCGAGGTGAAGGAGGGGACCGCCGTCTATGTCGCGTTCAGTTCGGCGATGATGGACGAGCGGCGATTGCCCGAGCCGCAGTCGTTCGATCCGCGCCGGCTGCCGCACGAATACATTCATTTCGGCTATGGCCACCACACCTGCTTCGGCATTCACATGAACAAGGTCATGTTGCCCTTGATGCTGAAGCCGCTCCTGAAGCGGCCAAAGCTGCGGCGGGCGCCGGACGCCGCGGGTCGGCTCAGCAAGCGCGGCGCCTTCGCCGACCAGCTCCACGTCGAATTCGATTGAGTGTTTCGGGCGGAGGAATTGCGCCCCTTGCGCCGCTCCGCGATCGCTCGCGCGCGATCCATCGCCATTTTGTCGAGACAAAGGATTTCCGGGCTGTTATCGAGATTTAGAGAATGCCGACCAAGGTGGGGACGCATCGATACGGAGGATGTCAATGAAGGCGCTGACGATCGGACTGGCGCTCTCGGCCATGCTCGCCGCCGCCCCGACCCTTGCACAGGAGACGCAGGTTTCGATCGGGATCAGCGGGTGGACCGGCTTTGCGCCTCTTACGCTCGCCAAGGAGGCCGGCATCTTCAAGAAGAACGGTCTCGATGTCACGCTGAAGAAGATTCCGCAGGCCAGCCGACACCTTGCAATCGGGAGCGGCGACATCCAGTGCGCTGCGACGACGGTCGAGACCTGGATCGTCTGGAACGCCAACGGCATTCCGACCAAGCAGATTTTCCAGCTCGACAAGTCCTACGGCGCGGACGGCCTGGTCGTTCGCAACGACATTCAGTCGATCAAGGACCTGAAGGACAAATCGGTCGCGGCCTCCGCGCCCGGAACCGCGCCGTATTTCACGCTCGCCTGGTTCCTCAACAAGAACGGCCTGTCGGTGCGGGACGTGAAGATCGTCAATCTGGAGCCGGGCCCGGCGGCGCAGGCCTTTCTGGCCGGCCAGACCGAGGCGGCCGTGACATACGAGCCGTATCTGTCGAACGTGCGCGCCAAACCCGAGGCCGGCAAGATCATTGCGACGACCCTCGATTATCCGATGATCATGGACACGTTCGGCTGCACGCCGAAGTTCCTGGACGACAACCCGAAGGCTGCAAAGGCGCTCGCCGACAGCTACTTCGAAGCCGTCGAGATGATCGACAAGGATCCGGCCAAGGCCTACGAGATCATGGGCGCGGACGTGCGGCAGACAGGCGAGCAGTTCGGCAATTCGGCCAAGTTCCTGCGCTGGCAGGACCGCGAAGCGAACAAGAAGTTCTTCAGCGGAGAGTGGCAGGCCTTCTCGCAGGAGGCCGGCGCGCTGTTGAAGCAGATCGGCATCATCAAGGAGATGCCGGATCTCCAGCACCATCATGGACAACCGCTTCGTGCAGTAAGGGCCGCGAACTTCATCGCGGCCGACGCCCAGTTTCAGGAGCGCGGAGGCTGCGGCTGCGGCGCCGCGCCTTTGAGCTGCGCACCGCAGCGTGAAGGGTCATTCGATGCTCCGCCCCCTTGAGCCTATCGCCGATGCGCCGCGCATCGCGCTCGGACTGTCGTTCTTCGTGGTCTTCGTGGCCCTCTGGGCGTTCGCGACGTTCGGCGGCTTCGTATCGTCGACCTTCCTCGCCGATCCCATCACCATGCTGCGGGACGGCTGGACGCTTCTCACCCGTTTCGGCTTCCTGTCCGATATCGGCGTGACGGTCTGGCGCGTCCTCGGCGGCTTTGTGATCGCGGCGCTCATCGCCGTGCCGCTGGGAATCCTGATGGGGGCTTACAAGCCGGTCGAGGCTTTCTTCGAGCCATTCGTCTCGTTCGCGCGCTATCTTCCGGCGTCGGCCTTCATCCCGCTCCTTATCCTGTGGGCCGGGATCGGCGAGCTGCAGAAGCTTCTCGTGATCTTCATCGGCTCCGTCTTTCAGATCATCCTGATGGTGGCCATTGCGGTCGGGCAGACGCGCCGCGATCTCGTGGAGGCGGCCTACACGCTTGGCTCCAGCGAGCGGGGCATCGTGCGCCGGGTGCTGATCCCGGCGACCGCGCCGGACATCGCCGAGACCCTGCGCCTCGTGCTCGGCTGGGCGTGGACCTATGTGATCGTCGCGGAACTGATCGGCTCTTCCTCCGGCATCGGCCACATGATCATCGAAAGCCAGGCTCTCCTCGCGACGGGACAGATCATCTTCGGCATCATCGTGATCGGGCTCATCGGCCTCGTTTCGGACTTCGTCTTCAAGGCCGTCAACCGCCGGCTGTTCCGCTGGAGGCTCGCGTGAGCGGGCTTGTCTTGAACAATGGCGCGAGCAACGCCCGGGATGCGGGCGCGCCTGCGCCAAGCCCCGTCAAGCTCAGCGTCGAGGGTGTGTCGCGCGTCTTTCCGGGCGTGCGCCGCGCCGCCCCGGTCCGGGCGCTGGAGCCGACCGACCTCACCATCGCGGAGAATGACTTCCTCACCATTCTCGGCCCGTCGGGATGCGGCAAGTCCACGCTTCTCCGCATTATCGCCGGGCTCGACCGTCCGACCGCCGGCCGCGTGCTCCTCGACGGGCGCGAGGTGCGCGGCCCCGGCGCCGATCGCGGCATGGTGTTCCAGTCCTACACGCTGTTCCCATGGCTCACGGTCGCCGAGAACATCGCCTTCGGGCTCCGCGAACGCGGAACGCCGGCCGCCGAGCGCCGCGCGATCGTGGCGGCTTACGTGGAGAAGGTGGGCCTGCGCGGATTCGAGAACCATTATCCGAAGCAGCTCTCGGGCGGCATGCAGCAGCGCACCGCGATCGCCCGCGCGCTCGCCAACGATCCGGAAATCCTGCTCCTCGACGAGCCGTTCGGCGCGCTCGACAACCAGACGCGATCGCTGATGCAGGAACTCCTGCTCGGCATCTGGGAGCGCGAGCGCAAGACGGTGCTGTTCGTGACGCACGACATTGAGGAAGCGATCTTTCTCGCCTCGCGGGTGGTGGTGATGTCGGCCCGGCCCGGCCGGATCAAGGCGGAGGTCACGGTCCCCCTTCCGCATCCGCGCCATTACAGGATGAAGACCGGTCCCGAATTTTCGGCGCTCAAGGCCCAGCTCACGGAAGAAATCCGGGTCGAGGCGGTGCTGGCCGCCACGAACTGACCCGAACTTCCTCATTCGCCATTCACCGCACGCCCGGCAGGTCGAGCCCGTGCTCGCGCGCGCAGTCGAGCGCGATGTCGTAGCCGGCGTCGGCATGGCGCATCACGCCGGTCGCCGGGTCGTTCCACAGCACGCGCTCGATGCGCTTCGCGGCCTCGGGCGTGCCGTCGCAGACGATCACCATGCCGGCATGCTGCGAGAAGCCCATGCCGACGCCGCCGCCATGGTGCAGCGACACCCAGGTCGCGCCGGACGCGCAGTTGAGCAGCGCGTTGAGCAGCGGCCAGTCGGACACCGCGTCCGAGCCGTCCCGCATCGCCTCGGTCTCGCGGTTGGGGCTGGCGACCGAGCCCTGAGTCGAGATGATCGCGGCCGATGACGATCGGCGCCTTCAGCTCGCCCGCCGCCACCATCTCGTTGAAGGCGAGGCCGAGCCGGTGGCGGTCGCCGAGGCCGACCCAGCAGATGCGCGCGGGCAGGCCCTGGAAGCGGATGCGCTCCCGCGCCATGTCGAGCCAGTTGTGGAGATGCCGGTTGTCCGGCAGCAGCTCCTTCACCTTGGCGTCGGTCCGGTAGATGTCCTCGGGATCGCCCGAGAGCGCGCACCAGCGGAACGGACCGATGCCGCGGCAGAACAGCGGGCGGATATAGGCCGGCACGAAGCCGGGGAAGTCGAAGGCGTCGGCGACGCCCTCCTCCTTCGCCATCTGGCGGATGTTGTTGCCGTAGTCGACCGTCGGCACGCCGCATGCGATGGAAGTCGAGCATGGCGCGGACATGCTCGGCCATCGAGCGCTTCGCCGCCTGCTCGACCGCCGTCGGATCGCTCGCCGCGCTTGCCTCCCACTCCGCCAGCGTCCAGCCCTTCGGCAGGTAGCCGTTGATCGGATCGTGCGCGGAGGTCTGGTCGGTCACGCAGTCCGGGCGGACGCCGCGCCGCACGAGCTCCGGGAAGATGTCGGCGGCGTTGCCGAGCAGGCCGACCGAGACCGGCTTGCGCTCCCGGCCAGGACGCCTCGATGATCGCCAGCGCCTCGTCGAGGTCGGTCGCCCGCCGGTCGAGATAGCCGGTGCGCAGGCGCATCTCGATGCGGCTCGGCTGGCACTCGACCGCGAGGCAGGACGCGCCCGCCATCGTCGCGGCCAGCGGCTGCGCGCCGCCCATGCCGCCGAGGCCGGCGGTCAGGATCCAGCTGCCCGGCGAGGTCGCCGCCATAGTGCTGGCGGCCCACCTCGACGAAGGTCTCGTAGGTGCCCTGCACGATGCCCTGCGTGCCGATGTAGATCCAGGAGCCGGCCGTCATCTGGCCGTACATCATCAGCCCCTTGCGATCGAGCTCGTGGAAGTGCTCCCAGGTCGCCCAGTGCGGCACGAGGTTGGAGTTGGCGATCAGCACGCGCGGCGCGTCCGGCATGCGTGCGGAACACGCCGACCGGCTTGCCGGACTGGACCAGCAGCGTCTGGTCGTCCTCGAGCCGCTTCAGCGCGGCGACGATGCGGTCGAAGCTCTCCCAGTCGCGCGCGGCGCGGCCGATGCCGCCATAGACGACGAGCTCGCTCGGGCTGCTCGGCGACCTCGGGGTCGAGGTTGTTCATCAGCATGCGCAGCGGCGCTTCGGTCAGCCAGCTCTTGGCCGAGAGCTCGGTGCCCGCGCGGGCGCGGATGACGCGGCTATTGTCGATGCGGGTCATGCGGTCGTCGTCCTCGATCGGGTATCGGCGGCGAAGCTCAGGCAGGCGTCGAGGATGCGGGTCGAGCGCAGCGCGCATCGGCGCGGCATAGGCCGGGTCGTAGGCCGTCGGCCACAGCCCGTCCGCGACGGGACCGGGCGGCTCGCGCATGTAGCCGCGGCAGGCGAGCTCCATCTGGACGGCGTGGACGCCCGCGTCGGGCTGGCCGTAGGCTGCGCGTGATCCAGCCGCCCCTGAAGCGGCCGTCGGTGACGTGGCTGAACGTCGGTGCCGCGCGCAGATGTCCTCGACGGCGGCCGTGCAGCGCGGGCGCGCAGCTCGCGCCGTGAATTGGTGCCGATGTTGAAGTCCGGCAGCACGCCGTCGAACAGGCGCGGGATGACGCGAGCGGATCGAGTGGCAGTCGTACAGGACCACCGCGCCGTGCCGGGCGCGCAGGCGCTCGATCTCGCCGCGCCAGCGCCGCGTGATAGGGATCGAAGCAGCGCGGCGCGCCGCTCGGCGATCTCGCCGGGATTCGGCTCGCCGCCGGGCTCGTAGAGCGGCTCGCCGTCGAAGGTCGTCGGTCGGGCAGAGCTCGGTCGTCGCCTGGCCGGGATAGAGCGAGGCGCCCGAGGGATCGCGGTTGACGTCGATGACGGTGCGCGAGATCGCCGTGCGCACGATCGTCGCGCCGAGGTCGGCGGCGAAGTCGTAGAGCCGGTCGATCCACCAGTCGGCATCCTTGCGCGCGCGCCACGGCGAGACGAGGCGCGGCTCGATGTCCGCCGGGATGTCCGTGCCGGCATGCGGCAGGCTGACGACGAGCGGCGCCGTCGCCGCGCGCGACGGTGAGCCAGGACGCGTCGGTCATCGGGCTGCTCCCGTTGCGGCCGCCCGCGACGTGCCGGCAGCACATCGGTCCCGGCCGCCTGCGCGAGCGCGCCCGAGCGGACGAGCGCGGTCGCCGCGCTCGATGTCGCGGCGCGAGATGGCGGTCGTCGTCGAGCGGCGGCACGTGCCGGCGCAGCAGCGCGCGGACGCGCTTCCAGCGGCGCGCTCGAGCGCAGCGGCGCGTGGAAGTCGCAGCCCTGCGCGGCCGCCAGCAGCTCGATGCCGACGACGCGCGCGGCGTTCTCGGCCATCGGCAGCAGGCGGCGCGCGCCGTGCGCCGCCATCGAGACGTGGTCCTCCTGGTTGGCCGAGGTCGGGATCGAGTCGACGCTGGCCGGGATAGGCGCGCTGCTTGTTCTCGGAGACGAGCGCCGCGGCCGTCACCTGCGGGATCATGAAGCCGGAGTTCAGCCCCGGCCGCGGCGTGAGGAAGGCCGGCAGGCCGCGACAGCGCCGGATCGACCAGCATGGCGATGCGCCGCTCGGCGAGCGAGCCGATCTCGCAGAGCGCCAGCGCGATCATGTCGGCGGCGAAGGCGACCGGCTCGGCGTGGAAGTTGCCGCCGGAGAGCGACCTCGCCCGTCTCGGCGAAGACCAGCGGGTTGTCGGAGACGCCGTTGGCCTCGGTCGCGAGCGTCGCGCGCGGCCTGGCGCAGCAGGTCGAGGCACGGCGCCCATCACCTGCGGCTGGCAGCGCAGGCAGTAGGGGTCCTGCACGCGGTCGTCGCCGTCGAGATGCGAGGCGCGGATGGCGCTGCCCGCCATCAGCGCGCGCAGCGCCGCGGCGACCTCGATCTGGCCGCGATGGCCGCGCAGCGCGTGGATGCGCGGATCGAACGGCGCGTCGGAGCCCGCGCGGCGTCGGTCGAGAGCGCGCCGGTGACGAGCGCCGCCTGGAACACGCGCTCGGCCTCGAACAGGCCGGCCAGCGCGCAGCGCGGTCGAGACCTGCGTGCCGTTGAGCAGCGCCAGCCCTTCCTTGGCGCCGAGCGCGAGCGGCGCCAGCCCGGCGCGCGCCAGCGCCTCGGCGGCCGGCATGCGCTCGCCGTCGACGATCGAACTCGCCGACGCCGATCATCGCCGCCGCCATGTGGGCGAGCGGCGCGAGATCGCCCGAGGCGCCGACCGAGCCCTGGCCGGGAACGACCGGCGACGAGGCCGCGCGCGAGCATCGCCTCGAGCAGCTGCGAGCGTCGGCCAGCGCACGCCCGACGCGCCCTGGCCGAGGCTCGCGAGCTTCAGCGCCATCATCAGCCGCACGACCGGCGCCGGCAGCGGCTCGCCGACGCCGGCCGCGTGCGACAGCACGATGTTGCGCTGCAGCGTCGCGAGATCGGCCGTCGTCGATGCGCACGCTGGCGAGCTTGCCGAAGCCGGTGTTGATGCCGTAGACCGGCTCGCCCTTGGCGACGATGCGCGGCGATCGGCCGCGGCCGCGCCTCGACCGCGGCGCGGCAGGCCGGCGTCGAGCGCGACAGTCGGCGCCGCGATAGATCGCGCGCCAGTCGGCGAGCGGCACCGCGCCCGGCTGGCATGCACCGCGTCGCGTCATCGGCCCCTCCAGATGCGCGCGTGCAGCGGGTTGAAGCCCATGCGGTAGACCAGCTCGGCCGGCCGCTCGATGTCCCAGATCGCGAGGTCGCAGCACTTGCCGGCCTCGAGCGTGCCGATCTCGCCGGCCAGCCCGAGCGCCGCGCGCCGCCTCGCGCGTCACGCCGGCGAGGCACTCCTCGACGGTCAGGCGGAACAGCGTCGCGCGCCATGTTCATGGCGAGCAGCAGCGAGGTCAGCGGCGAGGTGCCGGGATTGCAGTCGGTCGCGACGCGCCATCGGCACGCCGTGCCGGCGGAACGCGCTCGACCGGCGGCTTCTGCGTCTCGCGCAGGAAGTAGAAGGCGCCGGGCAGCAGCACCGCGACCGTGCCGGCCGCCGCCATCGCGGCGGCGCCCGGCCTCGTCGGTGATATTCGAGATGGTCGGCCGACAGCGCGCCGTAGCGCGGCCGCGAGCGCCGCGCCGCCGCAGGTTGGAGAGCTGGTCGGCGTGCAGCTTCACCGGCAGGCCGAGCGCCTGCGCCGCGGCGAAGACGCGGCGCGATCTGCTCCGGCGAGAAGGCGATGCCCTCGCAGAAGGCGTCGACCGCGTCGGCCAGGCCCTCGGCCGCGCGATCGCCGGCAGCATCTCGTCGCACGACCATGGTCGATGTAGGCGTCCTTGTCGCCGTCGGCCTCCGGCGGCAGCGCGTGCGCGCCGAGGAAGGTCGTCACGCACGCGTCACCGCGCCGCTCGCGCGCCGAGCCGGCGCGCCGCGCGCAGCATGCCGCAGCTCGGTCTCGAGGTCGAGGCCGTAGCCGGACTTGATCTCGACCGTCGTGACGCCCTCGGCGATCAGCGCGTCGAGCCGCGGCAGCGCTGGCGCACGAGCTCGTCCTCGCTCGCCGCGCGCGTCGCCGCGCACGGTCGAGACGATGCCGCCGCCGGCCCGCGCGATCTCCTCGTAGCTCGCGCCCGCGAGCCGCAGCTCGAACTCGTGCGCGCGGTCGCCGCCGAAGACGAGATGGGTGTGGCAGTCGATCAGGCCCGGCGTGATCCAGCGGCCGCTCGCAGTCGATGCGTCTCGGCGGCGTCGCAGCCGCCGGCAGCTCCGCCGCCGGCGCCGGCATAGACGATGCGGCCCGTCCTCGGCGGCGACCAGCGCCGTCCTCGACCACGCCCAGCCCGGCATCGCCGGCCATCGTCGCGAGCCGGGCGTTCGCGCCAGAGCGCGGTCGACAGCTGCATGCGTCCGTCGCCTTGCCCTGCGCCCGTATTATGTCTATACATAAAGACCAAGCATGTCCAGGACGAACGCATGCCGACGATGACGACCTGCTTTTCGCTCACGGCGCTGCTGCCCGCCGGCTGGGCCGACGACGTGCGCCTCGACATCGGTCGGACGGCGTGATCGCCGCCGTCGACGACCGGGCGCGCTCGCCGGGCCGACGGACGAGCGCCACGCCATCGGCGCTGCCCGGGCCTGCCCAACCTGCACAGCCACGCCTTCCAGCGCGGCATGGCCGGCCTCGCCGAGACGGCGCGGGCCCGGCGACGACAGCTTCTGGACCTGGCGCGAGGTGATGTACCGCTTCCTCGACCGGCTGACGCCCGACGACGTCGAGGCGGTCGCCGCGCAGCTTTATGTCGAGATGCTGGAGGCCGGCTTCACCCGCGTCGGCGAGTTCCACTACCTGCACCACGACCGCGACGGCGCGCCCTATGCGACGATCCGGCCGAGATGGCGGCGCGCATCGCGGCCGCGGCCGCGGCGAGACCGGCATCGGCCTGACCCTGCTGCCGGTGTTCTACGCCCATGGCGGTTTCGGCGGCGCGCCGCCGGCGCCGGGCCAGCGCCGCTTCATCAACGACCTCGATCGCTTCGCGCGGCTGCTCGAGGCGAGCGCGCAGCGCCGTCGCCGGCCTGCCCGACGCGGTGGTCGGCATCGCGCCGCACAGCCTGCGCGCGGTCACGCCGGAGAACTCGCGCGCCGTCGTGCGGCGCTGCGCCGGGCGGGCCCGATCCACATCCACGTCGCCGAGCAGGTGCAGGAGGTCGAGGACTGCCTCGCCTGGTCGGGCGCGCGGCCGGTCGAATGGCTGCTCGACGCACGCGCCGGTCGACGCGCGCTGGTGCCTGATCCACGCCACCCACATGACCGACGCCGAGAGCCGCGGCGATGGCGCGACGCGGCGCGGTGGCCGGCCTCTGCCCGATCACCGAGGCCAATCTCGGCGACGGCATCTTCGCCGCGCCGGCCTTCTGTCGGCGCAGGCGGCGGTTCGGCGTCGGCTCGGATTCCAACATCCAGATCGACCGCGCCGGGGGAACTGCGGCAGCTCGAATACAGCCAGCGGCTGGCGCTGCGCGCGCGCAACGTGCTTCCGCGGCACGCGGGCGCATCGACCGGGGCGAGCCTCTATCGCGCCGCGCTCGCCGGCGGCAGCCAGGCGCTGCAGCGCCGTATCGGCGCGCTTGCCACCGGCTTTCGCGCGGATTTCGTCGTGCTCGACGCAGCTCATCCCGATCTTGCCGCCGTGGCCGGGGATCGCTGGCTCGATGCCTACATCTTCGTGACCGGAAAGAGCGCCATCGATTCCGTTTTCGTCGGCGGCGATCGTCTCGTCGAACGCGGCCGGCACCGCTCGCGCCGCGCGATCAGCGGGCGCTACCGGTCGACGCTCGCGCGACTCGCCTCGGAGTGAGTGGGGTGAACGAGATCGGTGGCGGAGATCGAGTGGCGTGAGCACGCTCGACTGCGTCCGAAGCCTGCCGCGAGACCTTCCAGCCGGTTCAGCCGAAGCGGCGGGGTTGGCCTTTGCAGCGTGCCTTAGGCTATGTTGTTCTCAACTCCCGAATGCGTTTCGCCGGGCTTGCGCCAGAAACAATCCGAGCCATGTGCGGACGAAAGGCTAAGAGAACCGAAGGCGCAAGAGATGAGCGAATGAACGGCTTCGATCGCCGATTCTGCATCGCCCCGATGATGGAGTGGACCGACCGGCACTGCCGGTTCTTCCACCGCCTGCTGACGCGGCGCGCGCTGCTCTACACCGAAATGGTCACGACCGCGGCGGTGCTGCGCGGCGACCGCGCGCGGCTGCTCGCCTATGACCCGGCCGAGCATCCGGTCGCGGTCCAGCTCGGCGGATCGGACCCCGCGGCGCTCGCCGCGGCCGCGCGCATTTGCGCCGATCTCGGCTATGACGAAATCAATCTCAATGTCGGCTGCCCGTCGGACCGCGTGCAGGAGGGCCGGTTCGGCGCCTGCCTGATGGCGGAGCCGGTGCTGGTCGGCGATTGCGTCGCGGCGATGAAGGCTGCGGTGGGCGTGCCGGTCACCGTCAAATGCCGGCTCGGCATCGACGACCAGGATCCCGAACAGGCGCTCGATGCGATGGCCGCGGCCGTCGTCGCCGCGCGCGGCGATGCGCTGATCGTGCACGCGCGCAAGGCCTGGCTCGACGGGCTGTCGCCGCGCGAGAACCGCGACGTGCCGCCGCTCGATCATGCCCGCGTGCTACCGCCTGAAACGAAGCCTTCCCGCGCTGCCCGTCGTGCTCAACGGGGGCATCGGCTCGCTCGCGGCGGCGGCCGCGCATCTTTCGCATGTCGACGGCGTGATGCTGGGGCGCGCGGCCTATCGCGAACCCTGGCGTCTCCTCGACGTCGATCCTGTGCTGTTCGGCGAGGCGGCGCCGGCGCCGTCGCTCCGCGCGGCGGCGGAAGGCCTGATCCCCTATATCGAGCGGGAGACCGCGGCGGGGGTGCGGCTTTATGCGATCGTACGGCATGTGCTCGGCCTGTTCCAGGGCGTGCCCGGCGCGCGCGCGTTCCGCCGGCATCTCGCCGAGGAGGCGGTGAAGCCCGGCGCGACCGCCGCGGCGTTCCGCGCCGCGCTGGCGAAACTGATGGACGGCAGGCGCGATATGGGCGACATGGCGGCCTGAGCGCGCGCCGTCCGCCGCTGCGGGGACTTCCATGTTCGGCATTCCTCTCCCCGACTTTATCGCCTTTGTCCTCGCGCTCGCGGTGGCGGGCGTCATGACCGGACTGCTCGCCGGGCTGTTCGGGGTCGGCGGCGGCGCGGTGATCGTGCCCGTGCTCTACCAGGTCTTTGCTTCGCTCGGCGTGCCGGAGGCGGTGCGGATGCATCTGTGCGTCGGCACCTCGCTCGCCATCATCATTCCCACCTCGATACAGTCGTTCCGCACCCATCGCGCCAAGGGTGCGACGCGCATGGACGTGCTGAAGCTGTGGGCCGTGCCGACCGTGCTCGGCACAGCGATCGGCAGCGTGCTCGCGGCGTTCGCGCCGGGGCTCCTGCTGAAAGCCGTGTTCGTGGTGGTCGCCGGCTCGAACGCGATCAAGAACCTGGCGGGCCGCGACGACTGGCGCATCGGCTCGGACTTCCCCGGGACCCTCGCCATGCGCGCCTACGGCTTCGGCATCGGCTTCGCCTCCGCGCTGATGGGCATCGGCGGCGGCGCCATATCCAATATGATCTTTTCCCTGTACGGCCGCTCGATCCACCAGGCGGTCGCGACCTCGGCCGGGCTCGGCGTGCTGATCTCCGTGCCCGGCACGCTCGGCTATGTGCTCGGGGGCTGGCCCGAAACGCAGCTCCTGCCGCCGCTGTCGCTCGGCTATGTCTCGCTGATCGCCCTCGTGCTGGTCGCGCCCATCACGACATTGGCGGCGCCGTTCGGCGCGCGGCTTGCGCACCGGATGCCCAAGCGCAAGCTTGAGGTCGCGTTCGGAATTTTTCTCGCGATCGTCTGCGCGCGCTTTCTCTACGACATCGTGCGGACGCTGCTCTTGGCGGCGTGACTTGCGGGGAATACGAGCGGTCCAGGCGCACGACGCACTTGCGGTCAGGTCGCGGGCCGCGCGCGCAGCACGAGATTGCCGCCGCGCACCTCCCAGCCGTCCAGCCGGTTGAGGAAGCTCATCCCGAGGAGGCTTACTTTGAGCTGACCGGGTTGCGCGATCAGGGCGGGCACCGCGCGCTCGACGATCCCGCCCACCGTGATGCGATCGAGCGTTACGGACGCCGCCTGCGCCCGCCCGTTCGCGGTGTCGATATTGACATTGTAGCGGATGAAGTCGAGCGGCAGCCCCGCCGCCTTGGCCGCCTCATAGGTGAGCACGACGGCGCTCGCGCCGGTGTCGAGCACCATCGGGACGGCGGCGCCGTTCACCTGCGTCGCGACGTGAAACTCGCCGGTCCGGCTGCGCGCGATCTGCGACGGCGCGGCCATTGGTCGTCGGCCGTCCGGGCGAAAGCTCCGCCAGCACGCGGTCGCCGACGTCGCGCAGTTCGAAGCGGAACGCATAGGCGACGACCAGAAGCAGCCCGATCGCCACCCACAGCAGCGTCCATTGCACCGCCTGGGCGAAGCGTTCGCGGAACAGGGTCAAGGCCGCGCCGCCGATCAGGACGAGAAAGCCGATCTTGCCGATCAGCGCCGCAATGTCGCCCTCGGTGAAATTGGCGCCCGGTCCGTCCGGCCGGCGCGTCGCCAGCACGACGAGCGCGCCGATCGCGCAGAGCAGGAGAAACCATGTCAGCGATCGGCGCATGCGACGGCGTTCCTCGAGCGAAATCAATCTTGCCCGAACAAGAGTTTCGCTCGTTGTTTTTGGGCCGTCGCACGGTCTGCGGCGAACGGGGGCGAACTCGCCGAACGACGCCGCAGGCCTTTTCGAATTCGTCCCACTTCCGGCCGAGCAAAAATAAGAGCCCCGGCGCAGAAGGCAATCGCCGTCGCCGGATCGCAGCGGGATCAGGCCCGCAGCTTCAGGCGGCCCAGCCGTTCGCGCAGCCAGGGTCCGGCATGCGTCGAGGGGCGGGCGGGGGAGGGCAGGCGCTGCGCTTTCTTCGCGGCGGCGCCGGAGATCGGCTCGAGCGCGGAGGTGACGCGCTCCGGCGGGAAGGTGACGATCACTTCGGTGCCTTCGCGCAGCTTGGACTTGAGCGTGAAGGTGCCGCCGTGCAGGTCGACGATGCTCTTCACGATCGGGAGGCCCAGGCCCGCCCCTTGCTCGGCCGACTTGATCGCGTTCGATCCCTGGCCGAAGGAGTCGAGCACGATCGGGATTTCCTCCTCCGGAATTCCGGGCCCAGTGTCTTTCACGCTCAGATACTGGCCGCCCGCATTGGTCCAGCCGACCTTCAGCCAGATCTCGCCGCCGCGGGGCGTGAACTTGATGCTGTTGGAGAGAAGGTTCAGGCACACTTGCCGCACCGCGCGCTCGTCCGCCCACAGTTTCGGCAGGCCGGACTCGAAGCACTCGCGGACGGCGATGCCGCGGTTGCGCGCCCGCAGCGTCAGAAGGCGATGGCACTCCTGCACGGTCTGCGCGAGGCCGAGCATCCCCTCGTTCAGTTCGTAGCGGCCGGCCTCGATGCGCGACAGGTCGAGGATTTCGTTGATCAGCCCGAGCAGATGCACGCCGGAATTGTGGATGTCGGTGGAGTAATCCTTGTAGACCGGGACTTTGTGGCCGCCGAACACCTCGTTCTTCATCACCTCGGAAAAGCCGAGAATGGCGTTGAGCGGGGTGCGCAGCTCGTGGCTCATCTGCGCGAGGAAGCGCGATTTGGCGATGTTCGCCGCCTCGGCGCGCCGGCGCGCCTCGTCCGACGTCACCTTCGCCTGTTCGAGCTCGCCGAACAGCGCGTCCTTCTCCGCCCGCGCCTCGAGCGCGGCGAGATTGGCGGTGTAGATGCGGTAGGAAAGCAGGACGAAATAGCACTGCGCAGCGATCGCCATGCCGGCGAGGATCAGATGATCGACGCTGCCGCCCAGGATGAGATTGAGCGCGACCGCGACGGTGACCGGCGTCGTCGCCGCCAGCACGGCGAGCGGCAGGCTCGAGGCCAGCATGCTCGCGACCGCGACCACCAGGAGCATGACGAACAGGTTGAAGGTGGGCGAGCCTTCGTACGGGTCGACCGGCTGGACGAGCTGGAAGATCCACGCAAGCCCGAAGAACAGGTCGAGCAGCACGAAACGCACGCGCCAGGCGCGGAGATTGGCGCCGCTTGCCGGCTGCGCGAGAAATTTGCGGCACGTGATCACGGTCACGCCGTGAATGAGGAGGGCGGCGGCGGTCCAGCCGGCGGCCGCGAGCGGGCTCGCCCATAGGCTCGACAGGCAGCCGATCGATCCGACCAGCAGCAGGATCAGCAGAGACCCCGACAGGCGGTTCTGCGCGTATTGACCCAGCAATTCCGCATCGAAGGCCGGCCGCGTCGCGGCCTGGGCGAGCCGGTGGCGCGCTTTGCGCGCCCCTCGGGCAGACAGCCATCCGAGGCCCGCCTGCGCGGAGTCCGCGCGCGAGCAATAATCGGTCGGCTCTGCCGTCGCGAGGGTCATCCGGACCTGTCGGTTGCAGGGGCGTCCGGAGAGTGTCGCAAATTCCTTAAATCAGGCTTAGGCGTCGCCGCGGAACCGATTAAGCTGGTTTTTGCCCGATAACGGCTCGCAACGCTCTGCTCAGGCGCTGACATCATGAAGCTTTACGACAACCGGGTTGCGCCCAACCCGCGGCGGGTGCGCATCTTTCTCGCCGAAAAAGGGATGAGCGTGCCGACCGAGGAGGTCGATCTCGGGGCGCGCGCGCACCAGACGGAGGCGTATACCGCGATCAATCCGTTCCAGCGCGTGCCGGCGCTGGTGCTCGACGACGGCACGGTGCTCACCGAGTCGATCGCGATCTGCCGCTACATCGAATGGCTCCGGCCGGACCCCGTCCTGTTCGGCCGCAGCGGCATCGAGGCGGCGCTGATCGAGATGTGGGAGCGCCGCGTCGAGCACTACCTGTTCGGCCCGGTGACCCAGGTGTTCCGCCATTTCCATCCCGCGATGAAGAGCCTGGAGCAGCCGCAGATCCCGGCCTGGGGCGAGGCGAACAAGGCGCGCGTTTTTGGCGCGCTGAAGCTGCTCGACCGCGAACTGGCGGAAAAGCCCTTCGTCGCCGGCGCGGCGTTCTCGGTCGCCGACATCACCGCGCTCGTCGCAGTCGACTGGATGAAGCCGGCGCGATTGGCGGTTCCCGACGAGCTCGCGAACCTGCGGCGCTGGCACGGCGAAGTGTCGGCGCGCCCCAGCGCCAAGGCCTGATCGCGGCCCCATCCCGCTGCAAAAACGTCGGGATTGCAGCCTCAAAAGCGCTGAGATTCAGTGCCCCTATTGCGACCCGGTATGTCGGGCTTGCGACGGTCTTCGGTTTCCGGCCGTCACGGCCGGAAGCGTGAGGACTTTGCATGATCAGGCGGCTGGTGGCGTTCGCGGCGGCGCTCGCGTTCTTCGTGTGGATGCAGGCCGCGCCGGCCGGCGCGCAACAGACGGCGCGGATCGGCTTCGTCGTCGGCAATGCCGACTACGGGCAGTCGCCGCTTCCAACCGCCCTCAACGACGCGGGGCTCGTGGCCGAGGCGCTGCGCTCGGTCGGGTTCGAGGTCATCGAAGGGGCGAACCTCAACCAGGTCGACTTCGTCCTGTCCTTCCGCAAGTTCCTGGAGAGGGCCGAGGCGGGCGGCCCGGATGCCGTGCTGTTCATCTATGTGTCGGGCTACGCATTCGCCTTCGACGCCGACAACTACCTTGTCGCGGTCGACGCCAAGCTCGATCGCGAGAGCGACATTCCGCTCGAGACGATGCGCCTTTCCGACCTGATCCGCACGCTCGAAGGCGTGCCTGCCCGCACCAAGGTGGTCGCGATCGATGCAGCGCGGCGCCTGCCGTTCCCGCTCGCCACGGCCGGGCTGGCGCCGGGACTCATCGCCGTCGAGGTGCCGCAGACCATGCTGATCGGCTTTTCCGCCGCGCCCGGGCAGTTGCTCGCGGACGGGGCGGGACCCTACGGCGCCTACGCCACCGCCACCGCCGAAATGGTGCGCGCCGCCGGCCTCGATATCGCCGGCGCTTTCACCCGGATTCGTGCGCGGACCCATCAACTGACCGAGGGCCAGCAGACGCCGTGGCATGTCGCAGCCCTGAGCGGGCCTGCGGCGATACTCGTGCCCGCCGAGGCGGCCGCCGTTGCGCCCGCGCCGGCCATGCCGGCGACGACCCGCGCGCGCCGGCCGTTCCGCGAGGTCGGCCCGGAGGAGGCCTATGCGGTCGCGATCGAACGCGACGATCTGCCGGGCTATGCCGAATTCGTCGAGGCCTATCCGCGCCATCCCTATGCCGCGCGCATCTGGGCGATCATCCGCGCCCGGCGCGAAGCGCTTGCCTGGCGACGGGCGGCGAGCATCGACAGCCCGCAGTCCTACTGGACCTATCTGCAGCGCTATCCGAACGGGATTTACGCGCTCGACGCCGAACGCCGGCTGCGCCGCCTGTCGGCGGCGTTCCAGCCGCCGCCCGATTTCGCGCCGATGGAGTTCGTCGACGTGCCGCCGCCGCTCGCGGACGAGCCTCTGGGAATGATCGACTACGCTCCGCCCGCCCCGCCGCCGCCCGTCGTGCTGATCGAGCCGGGCCCGGCCTATTTCGTCGATCTGCCGCCGCCGCCGCCGCTGACGCGCGGCGGTTTGCCGGCGGTGACGGTGCTTCCGGTGATCCCGCGCGTGGCCCCGGGGGTCCGCATTCCCGTCGCGGTCGGCCGGCCGGATCGCCAATGGCGCGGGCCGCCGCAGGGCGGGCCGCCGCCATCGGGATCGCAAAGCGAGGGAGCTTACGCGCCGCCGGCGGGCGGTCCGCCCGCGCCGGGAAGCGCGCCGACGGCGAGCCGGCCGCGCGCGCCCGGCATCGTCACCGCGCCGCCTCCGGGACCGCGGCCCGGCCCATCCGCTCCGCAACGGGGCGCAACGCCGGCCGGAGTGGAAGGCGTCCCGCCGGCCGTCCAGCCAGCCGTCGCACCCCCGCCGCCGGCCGTCCAGCCGGCGGTCGCACCCCCGCCGCCGGCGGGCGCTCGGGGCGGTTCTGCGGCTGCGCCGCCGCCCGGCGCTCGGGTTGGTCCTGCGGGTGCCCCGCCGCCCGCCGCGGGCGCGCCGCCGCCGCCGCAGCAGCAGCAGACCAATGTGCCGCCGCGCGGACGTCGGCAGGGCGCAATCAACGGCACGCCGCCGGGCACGCCGCCAGGACCACCGCCGGGCCAAGCCGCCCCGCCGCCTGGGACGGTTGCGCCGCAAGGTCTTCCGCCGCGGCCGCCGCGGGTCATCGGGCGGCAAGCGCCGCCGCCGCCAAATGGCGCGGCCGGACAGCCCGGCCCCCCGGCCATCGCCAGCCCTGGTCCGCCACCGCCTCCGGCCGCTATGAGGGGCGGCCCGCCGCCACCGCCGCCGGCCGCCATGCGACGGGGTCCGCCACCGCCGCCGCCGCCGGGCGCGGCTGCGCGGCAAGCGCCCCCGGGCCGCCGCCTCCCACCGCCGCGGCAACGCGGCCGGGACCTCCTCCTCCGCCGCCGCCCGGCGCTGCGGCCAATCCCCCACCGGCCCCGCCGCCGCCGCAAGCGGCCGGGGGCCCGCCACCCAATCGTGCGGGAGGTCCGCCGCCCGGCCCGGCGCGCGCCGCCGGCGCGCCCGCCAACCGCGCCGGAAAGAAGTGCGTGGTCGTCAACGGGGCCGAGATCTGCCGCTGACCCGGCGCGCGATCGATGCGATGACAGATAAGCGGACAGCGGTGAAACGCCGGCCGCAGCCGATCGGACGGGCCGGACCTCAGCGGTCCAGCCGGGCGATGAGGCTCGACGTGTCCCAGCGCCGGCCGCCCATCGCCTGCACGTCCGAATAGAACTGATCGACCAGCGCGGTCACCGGCAGATGCGCGCCGTTGCGGCGCGCCTCGGCGAGGCAGATCGCCAGGTCCTTGCGCATCCAGTCGACGGCGAAGCCGAACTCGAACTTGCCGGCGACCATCGTCTTGTAGCGGTTCTCCATCTGCCACGACTGCGCCGCGCCCTTGGAGATGGTGGCGATCAGCTTCTCGCACGTCGAGGCCCGGCTTTCTTGGCGAAGTGCGAGCCCCTCGGCGAGGCCCTGCACGAGGCCGGCGATGCAGATCTGGTTGACCATCTTCGCGAGCTGGCCGGCGCCCGACGGACCCATCAGCGTGCAGGCGCGCGCATAGCTGCGGATGACCGGCTCGGCGCGCGCGAACGGCTCCTCGTCGCCGCCGCACATCACCGTGAGCACGCCGTTCTCCGCGCCCGCCTGGCCGCCCGAGACCGGCGCGTCGATGAATCGAAAGCCGCGCTCCCCGGCGGCCGCGTAGAGCTCGCGGGCGATCTCCGCCGATGCGGTCGTGTGGTCGACGAAGACCGCGCCGGATTTCATCCCGGCGAACGCGCCGGTCGCGCCGAGCGTCACCTCGCGCAGATCGTCGTCGTTGCCGACGCAGGCCATGACGACGTCCTGGCCGTCCGCGGCCTCCCGCGGGCGTCGGCGCGCGCCGGCCGCCATATTGGGCGACCCATCGCTCGGCCTTCTCGGCGCTGCGATTGTAGACGGTGAGCGCATGGCCGCCTTTGGCTGCGAGATGGCCGGCCATCGGAAAGCCCATCACGCCCAGTCCGAGAAATGCGACCTTCGCCATGGCTTGCTTCCTTTGCGGCGGTGAGCTTGCAGGGGGTTTGCTCGTTGCGCCAATGTGCCGCCCGCGCGCGCGGCGTCAACCGTCTTTGGCCGGGCTTTTTCGCGCTTGCCTTGGCAGGGAGCTTCAAATGGCGTGGGTTTTTCTGGTGCTCGCGGGACTCTGCGAGATCGGCTGGCCGGTCGGGCTGAAGCTCGGCTGGACCGAACAGGGCCTCCGGCCGCTCTGGATCCTGTTCGCCATCGTGTGCATCCTCGCGAGCGGGGCGCTTCTCCTGCTGGCGCAGCGCGAGGTGCCGATGGGCACCGCCTATGCGGTGTGGACCGGCATCGGCGCGGTCGGGGCTTTCCTGGTCGGCGTGTGGGCGTTCGGCGATCCTGGGACGCTGATGCGCTTCGCCTCTGTCGGCCTGATCGTTCTCGGCATCATCGGATTGAAGATCGGATGACGGCGGCCGCCGTTGACCGAACCGGCGAGCGGCCTATTGTTCGAACGACCTCAACCGCCCGCGGAACTTGGCCCGCCGGGAAGGGAGACTCAAATGGCATTGAGCAAACAGACGGTTCTCGCAAGCCTCGAAGGCGTGCACAGTCCGGACGGCACGCCGTTGCCGCAGAGCGGCGCGCTGTCGGAAATCATTGCCGGCGACGGCAAGGTGTTCTTCTCGATCAGCGTGGACGCCGCCGCGGTCAAGAGCTGGGAGCCGGTGCGCGCGAAGGCGGAAGCCGCGGTGCGCGCGATCCCCGGCGTGACCTCGGCGATGGTCGCGCTCACGGCGGAGCGCAGCGGCGGCGGACAGGCCGCGCGCACGGCGCCGCAGGGCCAGGCGCCCGCCGCGCATCAGCCCGAGCAGCCGATGGTGCCCGGCGTGGGCTCCATCATCGCGGTCGCTTCCGGCAAAGGCGGCGTCGGCAAGTCGACCACCGCGGTCAATCTCGCGCTCGGCCTGCGCGACCTCGGCCTCAAGGTCGGCGTGCTCGACGCCGATATTTACGGGCCGTCGATGCCGAAGCTGCTCGGTATCAAGGGCCGGCCGGAGATGGCCGGCAGCCGCTTGATCCCGATGCTCGGCTATGGCGTGAAGGTCATGTCGATCGGCTTCCTCGTGGAGGAGGAGACGCCGATGATCTGGCGCGGCCCGATGGTGATGTCGGCGCTCACCCAGATGCTGCGCGAGGTCGAGTGGGGCGAGCTCGACGTCATGGTGGTCGACATGCCGCCCGGCACCGGCGATGCGCAGCTCACGATGGCCCAGCAGGTGCCGCTCAGGGGCGCGGTGATCGTCTCGACCCCGCAGGATCTCGCGCTGATCGACGCGCGCCGCGGCATCGCGATGTTTCGCCGGGTGAACGTGCCGGTGCTCGGGATCGTCGAGAATATGAGCTATTTCCTGTGCCCGAGCTGCGGCGCCCGCTCGGACATATTCGGCCATGGCGGCGCGCGCGACGAGGCGGCGCGGCTCGGCGTGCCGTTCCTCGGCGAGGTGCCGCTGCACATGGCCATTCGCGAGAACTCCGACGCCGGCCGGCCGGTGGTCGCCTCCGACCCGAACGGGCCGCATGCGCAGATTTTCCGCGACATCGCAGGGAAGGTGCGCGACCAGCTTGCCGTCGTCGGGACCGGGCGGGCGGCGCCGAAAATCGTCATCGAAGCGTAAGCACGGCGGGGCTGGACGGACACGGCGCGGACGACCGGTCCGCGCCGCCCGACCCGCTTGCGCCCTGAAAGCGCCCATGCTCTGGTAAGCCTATTGTTTCAGGCTGGGCGGCGCTGTCGAGCCGCCGCTCCAACTCCAACAAACAGAGGAATGCTCGCGATGAAGAGACGTCAGTTCCTCGGCGCGCTCGGCGGCGGCGCCGCCGCCGCGGCGATCGCCAAGCCCGCCATTGCGCAGTCGATGCCGGAAATCAAATGGCGCATGGCGTCGAGCTTTCCGAAGTCGCTCGACACGCTTTTCGGCGCCGGCGAGGTGCTGGTGAAGCAGGTCGCCGAAATGACCGACAACCGCTTCCAGATTCAGCCGTTCGCCGCGGGCGAAATCGTGCCCGGCCTGCAGGCGCTGGACGCGACTTCGAGCGGCACGGTGGAGATGTGCCACTCGGTCTCCTACTATTACGTGGGCAAGGACCCGACCTTTGCGATCGCATCCTGCGTTCCGTTCGGCCTCAATGCGCGCCAGCAGACCGCCTGGCTGACGCAGCAGGGCGGCACCGAGCAGTTCAACGAGTTCTACAAGAAGTTCAACGTCTACGGCTTTCCGGCCGGCAACACCGGCGCGCAGATGGGCGGTTTCTTCCGCAAGGAGATCAAGACGGTGGCCGACCTGTCCGGCCTGAAAATGCGGATCGGCGGCATTGCCGGGCAGGTGCTGCAGAAGGTCGGCGTGGTGCCGCAGCAGCTCGCTGGTCCGGATATCTATCCGGCGCTGGAGAAAGGCACCATCGACGCCGCCGAATGGGTCGGCCCCTATGACGACGAGAAGCTCGGCTTCGCCAAGGTCGCGCCCTATTACTACTATCCCGGTTTCTGGGAAGGCGGCCCGATGGTGCACGCCTATGTCAATCTCGACAGATGGAACGAGCTGCCGAAGTCCTATCAGGCGGTTCTCATCAATGCCGGCTTCAATGCGACGATCTACATGCTGTCGCGCTACGACGCGCTCAATCCGGGCGCGCTGCGCAAGCTGATCGCGGGCGGCGCGCAGCTGCGGCCGTTCTCCAACGAGATCATGGACGCCTGCCTGAAGGCGACGAACGAGCTGTGGGCGGAGATCTCGGCCAAGAACGAGGATTTCAAGCGGTTCATCACGGAAGTGCAGGCGTTCCGCAACGACGAATATTTCTGGTGGCAGGTCGCCGAATACGGCTTCGACACCTTCATGATCCGCAGCCGCACGCGGACCTGAGCGGACGGGCGGAACGCGCTGCGGAGGCGTGCGTGAATGGGTCAGGGGCGGCCGCGCCGCTGGCCGCTGGCCGTTAGCCGGTGGCGGTTCCGCCGTCGCGCGTTTGCTGCGTTCGACTGCGGCGGCCGGCACGATTGTGCATTCGCCGCATAGGTCGCATTCGCATCGCCGCGATTGATGCATCGGATTTGCGCAAGCTGGCGTCGGCTGCTCGTGACGGCGACCGTGATCGGCGTGTCATTATCCAGCTCTAAGTGTGGCTCGGTGAATTCTGCGGAGGATCGAACATGGCATTCAAACCGGGCGACGTCGTCTTGCTCAGGTCGGGCGGACCGCCGATGACGGTCGTGGCCGTTGATGAAGACGAGATCAAGTGCGTTGGATCGGCGAGGAAGGCGAGCTGTTCCGCGAGTCTCTCCCGCCGATCGCGCTCGATCTGGTCGAAACCGATCTCGAGGAAGACGACGAGGACGGTGAGGACGGCGACGACGGCGACGACGGCGACGATCGCGAAGAGGACGAGCAGATTAATGGGGACGACGACCCCGACGATGTCGGCGCGCTCGACAAGGCGGCCGGGCCTCAGCGACGCGCCGGCAAAGGCTGAACTCGGACTGCAGCCCGGTCTTATCGCGCGAGCCAGTCGCCGATGCGCGTAACGGCCTCGGCACATGTCTTCCTGCGCGCCGGCATAGCAGAACCGGATGAAGCGGCGGCCGTCGACCGGATCGAAATCGATGCCGGGGGTCGCGGCCACATGCGCCTCCGCCAGCAGGCGCCGGGCGAAGTCGAGGCTGTCGTCGGTGAAGGCCGACACGTCGGCATAGAGATAGAATGCGCCGTCGACCGGCAGGAAGCGGTCGAGCCCCGCCTTCGGCAAGCCCTCCATCAGGATGCGCCGGTTCACCTCGTAGCCGCGCTTCACCGCCTCCATCTCGCTGCGGCCGTCGAAGGCGGCCTCGGCGGCGATCTGCGACAGGGTCGGAACCGATATCGCGAGATTTTGATGCAGCCGCTCGATCGGCCGCACGAGCGTCTCGGGCGCAATCATCCAGCCCACCCGCCAGCCCGTCATGCAGAAATACTTGGAGAAGGAATTGATGACGATGCCGCGGTCGGAGAGCGAACGCGCGGTCTTCGCGGGGAAAGCGTAGTCGAGCCCGTGATAGATTTCGTCGGAGATGACGGCGATGCCGGCATCCTCGGCGGCGGCGACGAGCTCGGCGAGCGCGTCGGCGCTCATCATGGTTCCCGGTGGGATTGGCGGGGCTCGCGATCAGCACGGCCGTGAGCGGCTTTTCCCGATGGGCCGCGAGCAGGGCCTGCGGCGTCAGTGCGTAGCGTGACTCGCGGCGACGCCGCGATCAGCGCCGGCTCGCAGCCAAGCGCGGTCAGGATATGGCGATAGGGCGGGTAGGCGGGCGCCGCGAGCGCGACGCGGTCGGCGGGTTCGAGTAGGGCGAGAAAGGCGAGCGTGAACGCCGCCGATGAGCCGGTGGTCACGATGACGGTCGCGGGATCGACGGAAACTCCGTAGGTCTCTTGATAGTGCCGCGCGATCCGGCGGCGCAGGCTCGGCCGCCCCAGGCTTTCGGTATAGCCCAGCCGTCCGCCCTCCAGCGCGGCCCGCGCGGCGGCGATCGCCATCGACGGCGCGGGCGCCGCCGGCTGCCCCACTTCCATGTGGATGACGTGGTGGCCGCTCTGCTCGAGGCGGGCCGCCGCCGTCATCACGTCCATCACCATGAAAGGCGGGACGTCGCTGCGCCGCGAGGCAAGGCGAGGAGGGTTTGCCCGATCGCGCGTCGCGCCCTGCTCCCCGGTCGGTCGCCCGACGCCGCTCTGTTGCCGCATTTTTCGCATTGTTGACCGAAGAAGCGCCGAGAGCGCGTGTTGACCGCGCCGATTCGCCCCCACTATTGTCCGCCGGTCGGGTGGACGAATGCGTCAGTTCGAATGAGCGCAGCACACAGACCTGTCAAGCGCAAGCTGAGAGAGCACGCGTTTCGCGCGGTCGCCGCGGTGGCGGCCTGCGCGGTCGCGCTGTCCGGCATGCCCGCGCCCGTCGCCGCGCAATCGCGCGGCCTCCCGATCATCCGCGATGCGGAGATCGAGCAGGTGCTGCGCGACTACACGCAGCCGATCTTGCGCGCGGCCGGGCTCGCCCAGCAGAATGTCCGCGTCGTCATCATCAATGATCGCTCGTTCAACGCCTTCGTGATGGACGGGCACCGCATCTTCGTCAATGCCGGCGCCCTGCTCGAATTCGGCGACGCCGAACCAGATCATCGGCGTGCTGGCGCACGAGACCGGCCACATCGCCGGCGGCCATCTCAGCAAGCTCAGGACCGAGCTCGCCAACGCCCAGACGATTTCGATCCTCGCCATGCTGCTCGGCCTTGGCGCGACCTTCGCCGCGTCGCGCGCCGGCAGCAATGTCGGCGGCAATCCCGGGGCGGTCGCGATGTCGGCGCCGCAGGTCGATGATGCAGCGCTCGCTGCTCGCCTATCAGCGCCAGCACGAGGACCAGGCCGATCGCGCCGGGGTCAAGTTCCTGACCGCCAGCGGGCAATCCGCCAAAGGCATGTACGAGACGTTCAAGCGCATGGCGGACCAGCAGCTGTTCGCGGCGCGCGGCGCCGACCCCTATTATCAATCGCATCCGCTCGCGTCCGAGCGCCTCGCCGCGCTCGCCACCATCACCAAGACGCAGTACTGGGACAAGAAGGATCCGCCCGAGCTGCAGCTCCGCCACGACATGATGCGGGCGAAGCTCTTCGGCTTCCTGGAGGGCCCCGGCACGGTCGCGCGCCGCTACATGCCGAGCGACCAGAGCCTTCCCGCCCGCTATGCCCGCGCGATCGCCACCTATCGCCATGGCGACGTCCGCACCGCGCTCGGCCAGATCGATGCGCTGATCGAGGCGCAGCCCGACAACCCCTATCTGCACGAGCTGAAGGGCCAGGCCCTGCTCGAGACCGGCCGCGCGGCGGAGGCGGTTGCGCCGCTGCGCCGCGCCGCCGCGACCGCGCCCAACCCGCTCCTCATTAAAGTGATGCTCGCGCAGGCGCTGATCGGGACCAAGGACCCGAAAATGGCGGACGATGCCATCGCCTATCTGCGCCAGGCGGTCGCATCCGATCCGGACATTTCCGAGGGCTATGCGCAGCTCGCCATGGCCTATGGCCGCAAGGGCGATTTCGCCCAGGCCGATCTCGCATCGGCGCAGGCCGCGTTCGCGCGCGGCGACATCAGAACGGCGCGCCAGCTTGCCGCCCGCGCCAAGGACCGCTTTCCGGTCGGCTCGCCCGGCTGGGTGAAGGCGGACGACATCGCAAGCTACAGACCCCCCGCTGGCGCCCAACGGGCCGGCCGCTAACCGAGGACGACCGCATGCCGTTCCGCCGCCTGCTTCTCGCCGCCTTCGCCTTCGCGCCCGCGGCGTGTCTGATCATCGGCGGCGTCGTCGCCGCCGGCGCGCAGAGCTTCTCGACGGAGCAGCGCAAGGAGATCGAAGAGGTCGTCCGCGGCTATCTTCTGCGCAATCCCGAGGTGCTGCAGGACGTGATGCTCGAACTCGAAAAGCGCCAATCGGCGGCGGAAGCGGAAAAAGCCAAGGCGGCGGTGAAGAGCAATGCCGAGTTGCTGTTCAACTCGCCGCGCAGCGTGGTGATCGGCAATCCGAAGGGCGACGTCACGCTGATCGAGTTCTTCGATTATAATTGCGGGTTCTGCAAGCGCGCGCTGACCGACCTGCTCGACCTGATGAAGGCCGATCCCAAGCTGCGCGTCGTGCTCAAGGAGTTTCCCGTTCTGGGCGAAGGCTCGGTCGATGCGGCGCGCGTCGCGGTCGCGGCCAATCTGCAGGACAAGAGCGGGAAGAAGTATTTCGACTTGCACCAGAAGCTGCTTGCGAGCCGCGGGCCGGTCGACAAGGCGCGCGCGCTCGCCGCCGCCAAGGAGGTCGGGCTCGACGTCGCGCGCATCGAACGCGACATCGCGGGCGACGAGGTTCGCGCGACGCTCGCCGAAAGCCTCAAGCTCGCCGAATCGCTCGGCCTCAACGGCACGCCGAGCTACGTGATCGGCGACGATGTCGTGATTGGCGCGGTCGGCCAGGACGCGCTGAAACAGAAAGTGAGCTGGGCGCGCTGCGGCCAGGTCGCGTGCTGAATCCGTCGGCTCAAGCGATCGCCGTCACTGGACGCAAAAGGCGGTGAAGCGGCCGATTTCGCTCGTCGGGACGCCGGCGGCCGTCCCGTAATGCACGCAGTGCGCGACACGATCGCCGTAGCTGCTGCGCTTGGCCGTTCCACGGGGAATCACGACAGGCGGAAGGCCCGGCGCGGTGACGATGCGCGGCCCCGCGCGCCGTCCCATCCGGTCTGGCGTCGCCGGTCCGGGCGCGACCGGGGTCGAGAGTCCCGGCAGCTCTGGGGCGGCAGGACCGGGCGCGATGGCTCCGGCCGCGCCGGGCGCGATCGCCGGAGGGGCCAGTCCGCCGCCCGGCGAAGGAACGGATGGCGCGACGCCGGGAAAGGCGCTGCCGACGCTCTGCGCTGCGGCGCCTGCTTGCGCCGCGCAGGCGAGCAGCACGGCGAGGCCGATCATGCGGACTTTGTCCAATCGCTGCTCTCCAAGCCGGATCGATGCGAGCGACGAAGGCGGGAGCGGCGATTCGCCGAGTGTGCGCAGTCCGGCCGAAGGGCGCATGCCGAAGTGCAAACGCGGCGTTCAGGCGGTCTCGCGTTTTCCGCTACTTTGTTTTCACCTCGTCGATCGCGCGCGCCATCAATTCCTCCATGGTGCGGCGAATCTGGTGATCGGATTGCGTGATTCCCTTCGCGTCGAAGTCCGCGCGCACCTTCGCGAACACGTCGTTGTCGCCGGGCGCCTCGAGATCGGAGATCACGACCTCCTTGGCGTAAGCGTCGCCTTCCGCGCCGGACAGGCCGAGCTTTTCCGCCGCCCACAGGCCAAGCAGCCTGTTGCGGCGCGCGGTCGCCCTGAACCGAAGCTCCTCGTCATGGGCGAACTGCTTTTCAAAACCTTCCTTGCGCTTGTCGAAACTGTTCATGGCAAACCTCGTCACTCTAACGCGCCGGTAAAATCGCGCGTGGGGGTTCGGTATCGCGCCTTGCACATTGGCGCGCGTAGGTCAAGGGCGGTCGAACCCTCGCGCTAGTCCTCATTGCACGCCATTGGGGAGAGGTCTATGTCAATTGTGCTTGCACCGACCTTCGGCTAGTTTTGCTGTCGCAGCAGGCGAGCCAAGTCTCTCTGCTCGATGTCGCCGCCGGCCTTGAAACTCGAACTCGGAGCCACGGCATCAGATGGATTTCCTCAAGCCACGGTACACCCCTATGAGCCGCCGTCGCCGCATCTACGAAGGCAAGGCGAAGGTCCTCTACGAGGGCCCGGAGCCTGGAACGCTGATCCAGCATTTCAAGGACGACGCCACCGCGTTCAACGCCAAGAAGCACCAGGTGATCGAAGGCAAGGGTGTTCTCAACAACCGCATCTCCGAATATCTGTTCCAGCATCTGAACGATATCGGCGTGCCGACGCATTTCATTCGTCGGCTCAATATGCGCGAGCAATTGATCCGCGAGGTGGAGATCATTCCGCTCGAGGTGGTGATCCGCAATGTCGCCGCGGGATCGCTGTCGCAGCGGCTCGGGATCGAGGAGGGCACGCAGCTGCCGCGCTCGATCATCGAGTTCTATTACAAGAACGACGCGCTCGGCGACCCGATGGTGGCGGAGGAGCACATCACCGCGTTCGGCTGGGCGACCCCGCAGGAGATCGACGACGTGATGGCGCTTGCGATCCGCGTCAACGATTTCCTCTGCGGCCTGTTTCTCGGCGTCGGCATCCGGCTGGTCGATTTCAAGATGGAATGCGGCCGGCTGTGGGAAAACGAAATGATGCGGATCGTCGTCGCCGACGAGATCTCTCCCGATTCCTGCCGGCTGTGGGACATCAAATCGAACGAGAAGCTCGACAAGGACCGCTTCCGTCGCGATCTCGGCGGCTTGCTCGAGGCCTATACCGAAGTCGCGCGCAGGCTCGGCATCATGAGCGAGAACGAGCGTCCGCAGGGGTCGGGCCCGATCCTCGTGAAGGGCTGAGGCCCGCGAAGCCGGGCGATGCGCCCGGTCGCCCCGATTTTGGCGCGCAATGTTCCTGGCGACGTTCGGTGACCCGGTTCGGAGCGCGGGACCGGCTGGATATTCGGCTTGCGGGGGCTTATTTTCGCGCGGCAGGCGATTTGGAGAGCCGTCATGGTTGTCCCGAGGATCAGCACCGCGCCCCAAACGGTCGACGAGTTCTACGAATTCACCGCCAAGCAGCCGGACGAGGAGAAGTGGGAGCTGATCGAGGGGGAGTTCGTCTTGCAGGCGTCGCCCGGTCCTCCGCACCAGCGCATCGTGAAAAACCTCACCATTGCGCTTGGTCTTCGGGAGCGCGAACGCGACGCGCCGTGGGAAGTTCTGCCGGGCCTCGGGGTGCGCATCTCCAACATCAGCCGTCCCGAGCCTGACGTTCTCATTCTCCCGAAGCTCGCGCCTCCACTCGATCCGTTCGAGCGCGATCGCGACGACGTCATCGTCGTATTCGAGATTTTGTCGCCATCCACGGCGGATCGTGATCTGCGGTGGAAGCGCGCGGCCTACACCTCTATCCCGTCGCTGACCCATTATGTCGTGATCGCGCAGGACGCCGTCGACGTGGTCGTGTTCGCGCGCGACAGCGGCTTTGCCGAGCGACGGTTCCGCGCGCGCGCCGACGCGATCGATTTCCCGACGCTCGGGGTAGTCCTGCCGCTCGCCGAGATTTACCGCGACACGGGTCTTGCATGATAATTCGCCGGTGAAGATGCGCGCGCCCGCATTGAGGCCGGAGGGAAACGGTGGTAACGCGGGGGCGCAACGCCCCGTTCGTCATTCAGAGGCAGGCGATGAAAGCCCGAGTTTTCGTAACGCTGAAGTCCGGCATCCTCGATCCGCAAGGCAAGGCGATCGAAGGCGCTCTGCGCTCGCTCGGCGTCGACGGCGTCACCAGCGTGCGCCAGGGCAAGGTGTTCGAGATAGAGGTCGCCGGCGACGACCGTGCGGGCGTCGAGGCGGTGCTGAAGCAAGCGGCGGACCGGCTTCTCGCCAACACCGTGATCGAGAACTACCGCGTCGAGATCGCGCCCTGACGCGCGCGGCCGGAGAGAAACAGGCTGACGCACGCCCGCGCTTATTGGCCGGAACCATCATGAACGCCGCCGTCCTCGTCTTTCCCGGCATCAATCGCGAGCGTGACATGGCGCGCGCGCTGACCTTCGCGGCCGGTCGCCCGCCGGCCATGGTCTGGCATGCGGAGACCGAGCTTCCCCCTGGCGCCGATCTCGTCGTCGTTCCCGGCGGGTTCTCCTACGGCGATTATCTGCGCTGCGGCGCGATCGCGGCGCGTGCGCCGATCATGGATGCGGTGCGCGCCTTCGCCGGTCGCGGCGGGCTTGTGCTCGGCGTCTGCAACGGTTTCCAGATTCTGTGCGAGGCGGGGCTCCTGCCGGGCGCTCTGATGCGCAATGCGGGGCTGAAGTTCATCTGCCACGACGCCTATCTGCGCGTCGAACGCTCGGACACACCCTTCACGCAGGGCTACGATGCGGGTCAGGTGATCCGCGTGCCGGTTGCGCACGGGGAAGGCAATTACGTCGCCGATGCGGAGACGATCGCGCGGCTCGAAGGCGAGGGGCGCATCATCTTCCGCTACGCCTCGCCCGATGGCGCGCTCACGCCCGAGTGGAACATCAACGGTTCGATCTACGCGATCGCCGGCATACTGAACGAGCGCGGCAATGTGCTCGGCATGATGCCGCACCCCGAGAACCACGTCGAACCGGCCATGGGATGCATCGACGGCCGCGCGCTGTTCGCCGGCCTTGCCGCGTGTTCTTGCCGAGCGGGGCGGCTGAGCCGCGGGCGAACGGCAAGACCGTCGTCACCGTCGCAGGGGATATCCGGGCATGAGGTCGTAAGGGTGCTTCCAGCCCGGGAGCGCCTTGATGCGCTCAAGCCAGCCGCCGATATTGCGATAGATGGCCGGGATGTCGAAGCCGAACTCATCGGCCGGGTAAAACATGTATCCGCACATCGACAGGTCGGCGATGGTCGGCCGTTCTCCCAGAACGAAGGGCCGCGTGGCGAGCCGCTTGTCCACGATCGCGAGCGAGACGTCGATGCGCCCCTTGATATAGCCGAGCACCGCAGGGTCGCCGGGAGAGGGGGCAAGCGTTCTCAGGAAGCGATAGGGGCCGAGAAAGCCGCCGACTTTCTGGTTGTCGAAAATCATCCAGCGCAGCGTTTCGCGTTCTTCGTCTTGTCCCTGCGGCAGGAATTTGCCCGACCTCTCAGCGAGGTAGGTTAGGCAAACGGCGGATTGGCTGAGCTTTCGCTCGCCATGCACGAGCACGGGCGCCTCGCCCATCTCATTGACCTTCGTGCGGTACTCCTCAGTCCGCGTTTCGCCCTTGCCGAAAAAGTCGACGAAGATCGGACGCCAATCGGCGCTGACCAGATTGAGCATCAGCGCGACGCGGTACGCGTTTTCCGGACTGGGCGAAACAGTAGAGCTCGTATTCGGCCATCGCAGAAATCCAAATCGGAAAAAAGCGGCGCGGCGACGTGTAGCGTAACGCCGGGCGCCGCGGAAGCCGATCGGCTAGCACACGGCATAGTCCATCTCGACTCCGCGGCGGGGGCGAGCGAGCCGCCGCCTGTTCGCTTGCGGCAAACGGACGCGTGACACATGCGTGAATGCGGCGGTCGAACGCACATTCCACTCGTTTTTGCCTCGAGTTTGTTCAATAAGGAGCGGCGTGAGCGAGGCCTGCTCGTGGAAAACCGCACCGACGCCTTGTTCCGCGCCTGTTCGCGCCCATGTCCATCCACGCTTCAAGGAGTTGCGCGGCCGACCGCAAGATTGGGCCTGACGGTCCGCGCCCGTGATGGTATAAGCCCGGCCGCGCCGCGCACAGCATTCGGCTCAGTTCCATGGATCAACGCGCTGCCCCCCTGCGAACCGAGACGATGCCCGCACACAACCATGCCGACCAGCCCGTCGGGAGGCGCTTCCTCTCGCTCACGCTTGGCAGCGTCGGCGTCGTCTATGGCGACATCGGCACGAGCCCGCTCTACGCCTTTCGCGAGGCGCTGAAGGCGGCGGTCGGCGACGGGCCGATCACGCAGGACGCGGTGCTCGGCGTGCTTTCGCTCATCCTGTGGGCGCTGACCATCGTCGTCACCGCGAAATATGTTCTCATCCTGCTGCGCGCCGACAACAATGGCGAGGGCGGCACGCTCTCGCTGATGGCGCTCGCCTCGCGCGCTCTCGGCCAGCGCACCATGCCGGTCTTCCTGCTGGGCATTGTCGGCGCCGCCATGTTCTACGGCGATTCGATCATCACGCCGGCGATCTCGGTCTTGTCCGCGGTGGAAGGATTGAAGATCGTCACCCCCGCATTCGGGCACGCCGTGCTGCCGCTCACGATCGCGATCCTGATCGGCCTGTTTGCGGTGCAAGCGCACGGCACGGCGCGGGTGGCGGCGTTTTTCGGCCCGATCATGGTGGTGTGGTTTGTCACGCTTGCGGCTCTCGGCTTCCTGCATCTCGCCGACGATCCGCACATTTTCGCCGCGATCAACCCGCTCTACGGCGTCAAGTTCCTGATCGCGCATCCCATGATCGGTCTCGTCACGCTCGGCCTCGTATTCCTCGCCGTGACGGGCGGCGAAGCGCTCTACGCCGATCTCGGCCATTTCGGCCGGCGGCCGATCCAGACCGCATGGTTCGTGCTCGTCTTTCCGGCTCTCGTGATCAACTATTTCGGCCAGGGCGCCATGGTGCTGGCGGACCCGAGCGCGCTCGAAAACCCGTTCTACCGGATGGCGCCCGAGCCGCTCTTGATCCCCATGGTGGTGCTCGCGACCGCGGCGACGGTCATTGCGAGCCAGGCGGTGATCACCGGGGCCTTTTCCATTACCCGCCAGGCGATCCAGCTCGGCCTCATTCCGCGGCTCGCCATCCGTCACACGTCGGAAACGCAGTCGGGGCAGATCTACATTCCCCGCGTGAACACCGCGCTGCTGGTCGGCGTGTTGTTGCTCGTCGCCTTGTTCAGGACCTCGAGCCATCTCGCCTCCGCCTACGGGATCGCGGTGACGATGACCATGGTGGTCGACGGATTGCTCGCTTTCGTCGTGATCTGGAAGCTGTGGCAATGGGGGCCGTGGGCCGCGGCCGCGCTGGTCGCGCCGTTTGTCCTGGTCGATTTGACCTTCTTCAGCGCCAATCTGCTCAAGCTGCTGGAAGGGGCGTGGGCGCCGCTGTTGTTCGGCGGCGTCATCGTGCTGATGATCACCACCTGGCAGCGCGGCACGCGGCTGCTGAGCGCCAAGACCCGCCACCTCGAAATACCGCTCGAAATGCTGGTCGACAATCTCACGAAGAAACCGCCGCATATCGTCCCGGGCACCGCGGTATTCCTGACCAGCGACCCCGAGTCCGCGCCCACCGCGCTGTTGCACAATCTGAAGCACAACAAGGTGCTGCACGAGCACAATGTGGTCCTCACCATCGCCACGGCGGACATGCCGCGCGTATCCGAGGAGGAGCGGGTGCGCATGACCGAGTTGTCGCCTTTGTTCAAGAAGGTGGAGCTGCAATTCGGGTTCATGGAGACGCCGAACGTGCCGAAGGGGCTTGCCATCGCCCGCAAGCAGGGGTGGCATTTCGACATCATGTCGACGTCGTTTTTCCTGTCCCGCCGGCTGCTCAAGCCGGCGGCCAAATCCGGGATGCCCCGCTGGCAGGACGACCTCTTCATACGGCTGTCGAAATCCGCCAGCGACGCGACCGACTTCTTCCAGATTCCGACGGGACGGGTGGTCGAGGTCGGCACCCAGGTCACCGTCTAGCGTTTCCATTGTGCGGCGGCGGCAGAAGGCGCGTTTTGCCCGCGTTCGGCTTTGTCTCTGCACCCGTTGATTGCAACGCTTGGGCGGCCGGGATAGGGTCGCGCCGAACGCGGAACCCCATGATCGCGCTCGATCCGCCCAAGATGACCGGCCGGAGCTCACGTCATGCTGAAGCTTTCGGTCACGCGGCCGCAGTCGCCGCCGGAAGAAATTTCACTCTCTTGTTGTGAGTGCGTCGTAACGAATGTATATACCTCCGCAAACCTTAGGCGGCCAGAGAAGAAGCCGCTGAGCCAGGGAGTTGGCGTTGGGAGTGAATGTATCATGCGCCCGGAGAAGAATGGCCATTATCGGCCGACCGACAAAGAACCTTTTATGAACGAACGGCAGCGCGAATATTTTCGCAAGAAGCTGCTGGCCTGGAGAGAGGACATTCTACGAGAAGCGAAAGAGACGCTTTCGCATCTGCAGGATGAAAACCAAAACCATCCCGACCTCGCGGATCGCGCCTCATCGGAAACCGAGCGTTCCATCGAGCTTCGCGCGCGCGACCGCCAGCGCAAGCTGATCGCCAAGATCGATGCTGCGCTGCAGCGAATCGATGACGGCACTTACGGCTATTGCGAGGAAACCGGCGAGCCGATCTCGATCAAGCGTCTCGAAGCGCGTCCGATCGCGACCTTGTCGATCGAGGCGCAGGAGCGGCATGAGCGGCGTGAACGGGTCTATCGCGAGGGCTGAGCGCCCAAGCCGGCGAGCGCTCGCTCAGGCGATAGGCGAGTAGTAATACTCTCGGCGATGCTTGCGAACTCGACTATAGGCCATAAACCACCGCCGCCGTGCTCCAACGCCCGGCGTGATTGATCCTCCGCACCCGATCGCCTATCTCCGAACCATGTCGGCAACCTCCGATAAGCCGGGCGTGATAGCGCCGCCTCCCTTGATCGCGCTCGCGGCGCTTGCGGCCGGTCTTGCGCTCGATTGGCTGTGGCCCGTGAACCTGCTGCGCGATGCGCTGGGATTTTCCGGCCGCCTCGCCCTGGGCGGCCTCTGCATGGCGGCGGGGCTCGGCCTTGCCATCGTCGCGGAGCGCACGTTCCACCGGCTCGGCACCAACGCCGCTCCCTGGAGACCTGCGCTGCGGCTGGCCGCGACCGGCCCGTACGCCTACACGCGCAACCCGATGTATATCGGACTCGGGCTGTTCGTCGCTGGGCTCGCCGTCGCGCTCGCCTCGGCCTGGACGCTCGCGATGCTGGTTCCCGCCGCGCTCGCGCTGCATTACGGCGTGGTCAGGCGCGAGGAGCGCTATCTCGAAGCGAAGTTCGGCGACGACTATCGCGCCTTCAAGGCGAGCGTGCCGCGGTACGGCGGGCGCGGTGATCACCCGGGGCAGCAGCGGCGCCACCCGAACTGCGGCTCGGTGAAGGACGCTCACGACGGGGGCTTGATCACCCCGCAGGCGATGCGGCCGCCGGCGCTGGCCATGTTGCGATAATCGTCGGGGTTGGCGTGGACGACGATCGCCGTGCCGGCCTGGGTGAGCAGCGTGAACGGTCCCGCCGCGTTGCCGCCGGAGGCTTGGCCGGTTGTCTGCTGGCCGCTCTTCGCCGTCTGCTGCGGCCGCAGCGTGAGGTGTTCGGAATAGAATTCCGCGAGGGCTTGCCCTTCCTCATTTGCAAACAGGTTGGGCAGGTCGCCCACATGCGGCCCTTGCTGATTGTCATAGCCGTGCTGGGCGCCGGTCGGATTGAGATGCTCGCCCGCGGATTGGAAGTTCGGCGGTTCGCATAAACCGCGCTCATGCACGTGGAAGCCGTGCCCGCCGGGCGGCAGGTTCATCAGGCTCACGCTGAAGAGAGTGCCGTGCGCGGTAGGCCTGACCTGCACGGTGCCGACCAGATTTCCCTGTGCGTCCTTCATCTCGACGACGCGCGTCTGCTCGGCGAGCGCGTTCGGGTCGGTCCGCGTGGTGCCGGCGCCCCGTTGCGCGCTTCCCGGGCTCTGTTGCGCGAGCGCCGGCAGCGCGAAAGCGGGGATCAACAAGCCGGCCAGCAGCGCTGTCCTTTGCAATCGCATGGCGGTCTCCCTGTCGCGATCGTTCGACAGGAAACACCGCGGCGCGAGCCGTGGTTCCCGCGGGCTCTGCCGCGGCGAGGAAGCAGTAAGACGATACAGGTCCGGTCGGCCGTCCCCATGACGCGATCTTCAGGCTGCCTCTCTTCACCGCCCCTCGCGCCGGGCCATGAAGGCGAGGCGCTCGAACAGATGCACGTCCTGCTCGTTCTTCAGCAGCGCGCCGTGCAGCGGCGGGATCAGCTTCTTGGGGTCGCGCTCGCGCAGCATGTCCGGGCCGATGTCCTCGACCATCAGGAGCTTGAGCCAGTCGAGCAGCTCCGAAGTCGAAGGCTTTTTCTTCAGGCCGGGCACGTCGCGGATTTCGTAGAACAGCTTCAAGGCTTCCGCGACGAGCCGCTGCTTGATGCCGGGGAAATGCACCTCGATGATCGCCCGCATCGTGTCCTGGTCGGGGAAGCGGATATAGTGGAAGAAGCAGCGGCGCAGGAACGCGTCGGGCAGTTCCTTCTCGTTGTTCGAGGTGATGACGACGATCGGCCGGCGGCGCGCATGCACGGTCTCGCCGGTCTCGTAGACGAAGAACTCCATGCGGTCGAGTTCCTGCAGGAGGTCGTTGGGAAACTCGATGTCGGCCTTGTCGATCTCGTCGATCAGGAGCACCGGCCGGTCATCCGCGACGAAAGCGTCCCACAGTTTGCCGCGCTTGATGTAGTTGCGGATGTCCTTCACCCGCTCCTCGCCGAGCTGGCTGTCGCGCAGGCGCGAAACGGCGTCGTATTCGTAGAGGCCCTGCTGCGCCTTGGTGGTCGACTTGATGTGCCACTCGAGCAGCGGCGCGCCGACGCTCTTGGCGATCTCGATCGCGAGCACGGTCTTGCCGGTGCCGGGCTCGCCCTTGACGAGCAGCGGCCGTTCGAGCGCGATCGCCGCATTGACGGCGACCTTGAGGTCTTGGGTGGCGACGTAAGCGCTGGTGCCTTCGAAACGCATGAATGTCCGACCTTGGTGACGGGGGCGCAGCGACCTTAAAGCATTTCTGCGGTCAGTGGGAACGGGGTCGCCGGCTGAAAACATGGGCGCAGAGCCCGGACGCGCGCGGAACGCGTTCGGAGGCCTCGCCTCGCCGAGCGCGGCGCGCCGCTGCAAACCGTGAGCGTGCGCCGCGCGGGCGAACGCATCAATTGTTTGTGACAGAACGGTTCGCCGCGTCAGGCGCGGCCGAGCAGGCCCGCCGCCAGCTCGCGATTGATGCCGATCAGCGAGGTCAGCCGTTCCGGCCGCGGATCGGAAGCGATGGCGAGCGTCTGGTGGGTCACGAACAGCCCGAGATTGGCGATGTTCTGCCGGATTTCGAGCGGCAGGGGAGGGGCGGAATCGGCGATGGAGGCGAGAAAGAGACGCCAGAGATTCCGATTGTACAGCAACGCCCCGTCGACTTCGTCCCGGGCGCTGTCCCAGCGGCTCTGCACGTCCTGCAGCCGCAACGCGGCTTCCAGCAGAAGGGCCGCCTCGAATTCACGCGGATTTGCCATCGTCTTTGTCGCAGCGCGCGGCATGAGAGCGTCTTGCATGGTCGTTGGCTCCGTTGCATGGGCGACGGGCTTGCGCGCAGCCTCGGCGCGTCGCCTGCGGCCAGCGGCGTCGCCGGCTGGCCTGCATTGATCACTCATGTTACGGACGAACCGGCGTCGGGTTTCAGCGCGCCCTGCACAGCCATGGCGATCGTCCGTAGTCCTACTATCGATGAAACGTTCCACCGTTGTCATTAACGGAAGGTTAACGGCGGCGCTCGCCGGACCCGGCGGGCGGGGGCTGCGACGAAACGCGCAGGTTGGCAAGTCTCAGGCGAGCCGCCGTGTCGTGTCGCTGAACAGGTCGTCGACGGTAACAAGGTGCGGAATGAGCTTCTGCCTCACCGCGTAAGCGATGATGAGTTCCAGCGAGCGCCGGTTGTCCTCGACGCCGAAGCGCAAAGGATCGAGCCCGTCCGCGGGCTCGGAAAGCCGGGCCGCCGCCTTGCTCGCGCGGAACAGGCGAAACACCTCCCGGACGATATCGGGCCGCGCGGCGGCGAGCGTTTCACGGATCGCCAGCATATGATTGATCGGCACGCCGCCATGCGAACGGGCATAGGCGCGGTTCTGCGCCTCGGCGTCGGGAACGAGCGGGGCGAGGTGCGGATCGGGAAAGGCGTCGCCGATGATCGCGGCGTCGAGTTCGCCGGCCAGCAGCATCGGCACGAGCTCCTTGCCCTTGGGCGCGCGCTCGACATGCGGCGGATCGGCGTAGCCGGCCACATGCGCATCCTCGAACGTCACCCAGCGGATGCGCGCGGGATCGACGCCGTACAGCTCCTCCAGCATGCCGCGCAGCCACACGCCGGTGGTCTGGCTGTAGGCGCGCACGCCGACGCGGCGTCCGGGAAGATCGGCCGGCGCGAGCCGCCCGCGCGCCGGATCATAGGCGATCGTATGAAGCTGCCCGCGGCCCATCACCGTCACCGGGATCAGCACATAGGGCGCGCCTTGCGCCTTCGCCTGGAGGTAGGTCACGATCGCGAGTTCGCCGAGGTCGAAGGCGTGCTCGCGCACCAGCGGCTTGAAGCCGCGGTTTGCCGGCGCGATGTCGGCGAAGGCGAACGCGACGAGGTCGGAGCGGAGCGCGCCGCTGCGCAGGGCGCGCGTGTGCGGATAATCGCCGAGCAAGGTGTGAAGCGTCGTTCTTCCGCCGGGTCCGGGCATCGCGCGCGCTATCCGCCGGCCGGAGCGGAGGACTTGGCCAAACGCGCGCCGAGCCGGCTGTAGACCTTGCGCGCATTGCCCTCGAAGATCTTCTGCCGGTCCTCGGGCGAAAGCCAGCTCACCTGATCGATATAGCGCTTGGTGTCGTCGAAATGGTGCCCGGTCTCCGGATCGATGCCCTTGCACGGCGCCGACCATCTCGGAGGCGAACAGGATGTTGTCGACCGGCACCACCTTGGTCAGAAGCTCGATGCCGGGCAGGTGATAGACGCAGGTGTCGAAATAGACGTTCTTCAAGCAGCTCTTCCAGCGGCGGGCGCTTGAGCTTGATCGCGAGGCCGCGATAGCGGCCCCAGTGATAGGGCACCGCGCCGCCGCCGTGCGGGATGACGAATTTCAGGGTCGGGAAAGTCCTTGAACAGGTCGGCGGTGATGAACTGCATGAAGGCGGTGGTGTCGGCATTGATGTAGTGCGCGCCGGTGGTGTGGAAGTTCGCGTTGCACGAGCGCTGCACATGGATCATCGCCGGCACGTCGAGCTCGACCATCTTCTCGTAGAGCGGATACCAGCAGCGGTCGGTCAGCGGCGGGCCGGTCCAGTGGCCGCCGGACGGATCGGGATTGAGATTGCAGCCGACGAAGCCGAACTCGCGTCACGCAGCGCGTCGAGCTCGCCGACGCAGGTCGCGGGGTCGACGCCGGGCGATTGCGGCAGCTGGCACACGCCGATGAAGTTGCTGCGGATAGAGCGTGCAGACGCGATGGATCAGCTCGTTGCAGAGCCTGCGACCATTCGAGGCTCACGCCGGCGTCGCCGATGTGGTGGCCCATGCCGGAGGCGCGCGGGGAGAAGATCGTGAGATCGGTGCCGCGCTCGCGCTGCAGCTTGAGCTGCGCGCCTTCCAGGCTCGCGCGGATTTCGTCGTCGCTGATGTCGAGCGCGGCCGGCGACGGCCTCTCCGCATGGTCCTTGAAGGCGGCGATCTGGCGCTGGCGAAAGTCGAGCAGCTGGCGCGGCTCGGTCGTGTAGTGGCCGTGACAATCGATGATCATCGTTTCTTGCCCAGGACCAATTACGCCTCGTCGGGGCGGTCGACATAGACGAGGCCGGCGCGCGCGAGTGGTTCGCGCATATTGTACATGTCGAGGCCGAGCACGCCGGCGGCGAGCTTCTGCCGCTTCGCCTCCTCGTCGGCCCTGCGCGCCTCCGCCTTGGCGGCGACCTCGCCGGCGTCTTTGAGCGCCACCACGACGACGCCGTCATCGTCCGCCACCACGGCGTCGCCCGGGTCGACGCTGACGCCCGCGCACACGACCGGCACGTTCACCGCGCCGAGCGTCGCCTTGACCGTGCCGCGCGCCGAGATCGCCCGCGACCAGACCGGGAAGCCCATTTCGCGCAGCAATTTCACATCGCGCACGCCGGCGTCGATGACGAGGCCTGTGACGCCGCGCGCCATCAGCGAGGTCGCGAGCAGCTCGCCGAACATGCCGTCGCTATTGTCGGTGGTGCAGGCGACGACGAGCATGTCGCCCGCCCGGCACTGCTCGACCGCGACATGGATCATCCAGTTGTCGCCGGGTTGCGCCAGCACGGTGACGGCCGGCCCGGCGGCGGCGCTTCCCGGCCAGACCGGGCGCATATAGGGCTTCATCAGCCCGGCGCGGCCATAGGCCTCGTGCACCGTCGAGACGCCGAGCGCGCCCAGGCGCTGCACGATGCCGGCTTCAGTGCGCGCGATGTTGCGGACGACGATGGTTTTCACCGCAGGCCTCCTCCAGTCAGCAGCGCCTTTGTCTCGCGCGGTTCTGCCGAAAACGAGGAAGGAAGGCAAACGGTTGCGGGCCGGCATGATCGCCAGCGACAACCAGGCGGCGGGGAGGGGACAAGGCCTGCCGGGCGGGCCGGTCGACGGCGAGGGGTCAGGGGAGCCGCATGAGCGGCTGTCCCATCCGGACCACGCTCCCGTCCCGCACATTGGGGCAAAGCGTAAACCCGTCCGGCGCAAACACGATGATGGTCGAGCCGTGCTCGAACCAGCCCATTTCCTCGCCCTTGCGGAGCAGGGCGTCGCACGGGAAGAACGCCGGCCCACCGCGCCCGCGGTCGCAGCGCGATATCGAGAAAGCGCAGGCGGATGCCGGCGACGAGAATCGCTGCGACCGGGACCAGGGTGACGAGATGGCCCGTCGCGATCGAGCCTCGTCCGCAGCACGGCGCGCTCGTTCTTGCAGAACAGCTTTTCGATCCGCCGGAGCGCGATCGGATTGACGTTCCACGTATCGCCGGGGATGGAGGTGACCAACTCCACGCGGCAGTCGTGCGGCGCGTGGAAGCGATGGTACATGCCGGAGGTGAGCCGCAGCGTGACGTAACGCCCGCCGCGGTAGAGCTCGACCAGGTCGGAGTCGCCGAACAGGTCGTGCAATGTGTAGGGAAAGCCCTTGATCTGCAGCAGTTCGGCGCCGTCGATCGCGCCGCATGCGCCGACGATCGCATCGCACGGGCTCACGAGAAGGGCAGGATCGGGGTCGACCGGCCGAGCGCCGTCCCGCAGTTCGCGGGTGAAGCAGTCGTGCACGCTGTCGAATCGCGTCTTCTTGGCGTCGCTCAGGTCGAGATCGGAGAACAGCCGCCAGACCGCGATCGACAGATCGCGCACGAGCGGCTGCTCGATCTGACCGAACCAGCCCATGAACCGGGTCGCCAGCCGCCGCGGAATGCGATTGGTCAGGAGGAAATTGAGGTCCTCCTGCGCGATCAGCCGCGCTATCAGGGAACGCACTGTCACCGTTCGGTAAACCTGGCTCGATAAGGCTGGAGTCGATGGATTCGGTTTCCGTGAGAACAGCGCTTTACGCGCTCGGCGCGGCCGTTCTGGCCTTCATGCTGGCGCGGCTGAAAACGCGCCTGGAGCTGTCGCGGGCGAAGCACCGTTCGCTCGCGGGCCATGCGCGAATGGCGCGGCGGATCGCGTCGCTTGTTCCGTTCTATGAATACGACGAGGCGCAGATCTTCCGCTCGGACGGCGCGCCGGAACCGATCGCCGCTGCGCGCCGCGCCGGATTCTTCAGGCTCGCGGGACTTTTCCGGGAGCGCGCTCCGAAGACGCTGCGGCTGACGGCGGAGGCGCGAGAGGGAATTCCCGATCTGCAATTCACTGAGACCTATCGCGTGCCCTTCCAGTACAGCCGCTTCGTGCGCCGCCATCTCGAACTCGGGGCATTCGTTCAGTCGTCTTCCGGCGTCGCCATCACGGATCTCGACGGCAACCCCGCCTTCGACCTGACCGGCGCCTATGGCGTGAACCTGTTCGGATACGACTTCTACAAGGACTGTCTGGAGCGGAGCCGGCAGCGGGTCGCCGCGCTCGGTCCGGTGCTCGGCCCCTATCACCCGGTGGTCGCCAGCAATGTCGAACGGCTGCGGGAGATGTCCGGGCTCGATGCGGTGTCGTTTCATATGTCCGGCACCGAGGCGGTCATGCAGGCCGTGCGGCTCGCGCGCTATCATACGCGACGATCGCACCTCGTGCGCTTCTGCGGGGCCTATCACGGCTGGTGGGGCGACGTGCAGCCGGGTCTCGGCAACCCTGCGCCCGCGCATGAGACCTACACGCTCAAGGACATGTCGGAGGATTCGCTGCGCGTGCTGCGGCGTCGCCGCGACATCGCCTGCGTGCTGGTCAATCCGCTTCAGGCCCTTCATCCGAATGCGAATGCGCCCGCCAATTCCGCCCTGGTCGATGGCGCGCGCACTGCGCATTTCGACCGCACGGCGTATGCCGACTGGCTGAAGCAATTGCGCGGCGTCTGCACCGAGCGGAAGATCGTCCTGATTTTCGACGAGGTCTTTGTCGGCTTCCGCCTCGCCCCCGGCGGCGCGCAGGAGTATTTCGGCGTCAAGGCCGACATGGTCACCTACGGGAAGACGCTCGGTGGCGGACTTCCCGTCGGCGTGATTTGCGGCCGCAAGGACCTGATGCGGCGGTTTCGCGACGATCGCCCGCTCGACATCTGCTTCGCGCGCGGCACCTTCAATTCGCACCCCTATGTGATGGCGGCGATGGACGAGTTTCTGAACCGGCTCGGCACGCCGGAGATCAGCGCGCTGTACCGCGATCTCGACCAGGTGTGGAATCGCCGCGTCGAAGCGCTCAACCAGCGCCTCGCGGAGGAGGGGCTGCCGGTGCGGGTCGCCAATCTGTCCTCCATCTGGACGGTGCTCTACACCCGGCCCTCGCGCTACAACTGGATGCTCCAGTACTATCTGCGCGCCGAAGGTCTGGCGCTCAGTTGGGTCGGCACCGGGCGCCTGATCTTCAGCCTCAACTACACGCAGGCCGATTTCGACGCCGTGGCGGAGCGCTTCGTGACGGCGGCAATGGCGATGCAGCGCGACGGCTGGTGGTGGTGCGACGACAAGGCGACGAACAAGTCGATCCGCCGTCGCATCCTGCGGGAGATGATCGCTCACCGCTTTTCATCTCCGTGAGTGCGCCGCGCCGGCCCGTGATCGCAGCCGCGCGGATGCAGACGGCGCGCTAACGTTCCCCCCTCATCCTGAGGAGACGACCGAAGGTCGGCGTCTCGAAGGATGCATGGTTCGAGATGCTGCCAATGCCAGTTTAATCATGGTTCGAGACGCGCGGCTTCGCCGCGCTCCTCACCATGAGGGGGCCCCTCTCAGCCGTGCTGCTTGGAGGGCGTCGGGTCGAGCAATTCGCCGCGCATCAGGTATAGCGGCGCCTTGTAGTAGAGTTTGATGTCGTGGAAGGGGTCGGTCAGTATTTTGGTCATCCACACGAGCCCGGTCTGCACATCCTTGATGAAGAACAGCTGCACGGTGCGGAACACGAGGCCGGCCAGTCCGAGGAACAGCCAGATTTTCGCCACGTGCCGAATGAAGTCGGCGGTGCTGGCGTAGGGCTCAAATATCCCGAACAGCGTCGGATCGAAAAAGAGCACGAGCGGCGACGCCGCCCAGATCGTCAGCAGCACGATCTTGCGCCGCAGATTGTAGCCGACCTTTATCTCTTCCTTGTATTCGTGCGTCGCCTGGTTGACCTCGTCATAGCCTTTCGGCTCGAAGAAGAAATGACCGGCCTGCCGGGTCGTCATCGACACCAGCCAGCCGACCAGCGCGGCGATCGCCGGGTCTGCGAACATCAGCGCATAGGCGACGAGGAAGCTGACCGCGCTGACCAGGTGCAGGGCCTGGTTGATCCGGCTGTGGTGATAATAACGATGATCGTCCCATCGCTGCAATTCGAGAGCTTGGAAGAAGCCTTTCATCGATCGCCTCCTTTCTTCGGTAGCGGCGTCGCGGTCGAGAGTGTCACGCTCCTGCGGCCGCCGCGGATTCATGCTCGCAGCTTGCGGCAACGTCGTCGAGCTTTATAAAACGAATGAGGGAGAAGTGGCCGAATGGCGGCATCGCGCGCCGCTCGATCAAGCGCATGCCGTGCGTGCGTTCGGCCCACTGCGCGTATCGCGCCCAGGCGAATTCAGTGCGCCAGCCGAGCCGGCGGGCGGCGGGCGCGAACCACTGCTCGAGCGCGCGGCGCAAACCCGCCTCGGCCCCGACGCGGCTCACCAGCACGATCTCTCCGCCCGGCTTGAGCACGCGCGCGAACTCGTCGAGCGTCGCCTCCGGATCGGGGACCGTGGTGATGACATATTGGGCGACGATCACGTCGAACGAGGCGTCGGGCAGCGACAGCTGCTGGGCGTCCATGACCGCGAGCCCCTCGACATTCTTCAGGCCGAGCTCGGCGACGCGCTCGCGCGCCTTGCGCAGCATCGGCTCGCAGATGTCGACGCCGACGAGCCGGTTGGACGGCGCGTAGTCGGGGAGCGACAGGCCGGTGCCCACGCCCACCTCCAGGATGCGGCCGCCGATGCGGTCGGCCGCCGCGACGGCGGCGCGCCGGCCGCGCTCGAACACCGCGCCGAACACGAGATCGTAAACCGGGGCCCAGCGGCCATAGGCCTTGGCGATCGCCTGCCGGTCGATTTCCCCGCCGCCAACTCGCATCCGTCATCGCCGCGCGACGTCCCTTGCGCCTGCGGCCGCCGCCATCAGCCGTCCGCGCGCCAACTGCTTGCGCGCCGCCGCTTCCGCTGCCGATTTCGGCAGCGGCTTGCCGCAATCGGCGGTCGCCGCTTGCTCGACATGGCCAATGAATTGCTGCGCGCTCTGTTCCCAGGAAAAGGTGAGCGCGAATTCGCGGCAGAGCTTTCGCGGAATCTGAAGCGCACCCAGGCACGCCGCGCGCAGATCGTCTTGCAGCACGCCGACCGGATGATCGCCAATCACGTCCTTCGGGCCGATCACCGGAAAGGCGGCGATCGGCGCGCCGCAGGCCAGAGCCTCGAGTTGCACGACGCCGAATGTGTCGGTTCGGCTCGGAAAAACGAAGACATCCGCCGCCGCCATATGCGCCGCCAAGGTTTCGCTCGCCTGAAGGCCGAGAAACTTCACCGCGGGAAACCGGCGGCGCAACGCGGCTTCGTGCGGTCCCTCGCCGATGACGACCTTCGTTCCCGGGAAGATCGAGCGAGAGAAAGGCTTCCAGATTCTTTTCCACCGCGATCCGGCCGGCCGTGAGAAAAATCGGGCGCGGAAAATCGAGCGGGATCGCCCGCTCCGGCTTGAACAGCTCGGTGTCGACGCCGCGGGTCCACATGCCGAGATTCTTGAAACCGCGGCGGCTGAGGTCGCTCATCAGCGAAGCGGTCGAGACCATTGTGACGGCGGCGGCGGCGTGGAAGCGACGCAACAGCGCATAGGTCCAGGATTCCGGGATCGGCGCGCGCGCGGCGATGTATTCCGGGAAACGCGTCGTGAAGCTGGTCGTGAACGGCAGGCGGCGCTTGCGGCAATAGGCGCGCACGGTATGGCCGATCGGCCCTTCCGTCGCGATGTGGATGGCGTCGGGTTCGGCGTGTTCGATGCGGCGAGCGATCTCGGCGCGATTGCACAGGGCGAATCGCAGCCCGGGATAGGTCGGCACTTGCATCGAGGGGAAGCCGTCAGGCGTCAGGAACTCAATTGTGACGCCAAGTCCGCGCGCGGCCTGTGCGAGCGACGTCAGCGTCCGCACCACGCCATTGACCTGCGGATGCCAGGCATCCGTCGCCACCAATACGCGCATCACGCCGCACCTCGCTTGCCTAACACCGCTTGGTCGGGCGCCGGGAACTGATAAGACCAGCGGGGGATGTCGCCAGCCGGGCGCGGCGCCTGCGGCGGCCGAGCGGCTCTCACGTCGACTAGGAATACCATGCGACAGAAATTGCCCGATTATATCTCAGGAGTATGACGGTCGCGGCATTCCTCAACAGGCCGGCGGCGGATCTCTGCGGCGGCGTGCCGGTTCCGACGCGCCAGTCATTGTGTCGCCGCCGACTGTAACATTTGTGTTGCAACGAGATGGGAGGTTGCGGCGCGAATCACTCGTAACCGGACGCGCCCACCCGCCCATCATGCGAGCACATCATCGACGGCCGATGCGGAGAACGGAGCGCATTGCGCAGGCATTTCGGGGGAGGGCGGCCTACAATCGCATCGGCGTCGTCATCAGTCTCGTGCTCATCGCGGCCGCTTCGGTCGCCCTTTACCACCTGCTGCGCGACATCCAGATCGAGAAGGTCGCCGCGGCGCTGCAGGCGACCTCGATGCGCGCCATGCTGGCCGCGGGCGCGTTCGTCGCCGCGGGCTATCTGACGCTCACCTGCTACGATTTTTTTGCGCTGCGTACGATCGGCCGGCGCGACGTGCCCTATCGGATCGCCGCGCTCGCCAGTTTCACCAGCTATTCGATCGGCCACAATCTCGGGGCGACCGCCGTCACGGGCGGAATGGTCAGATACCGGATTTACTCGGCCTACGGGCTGAGCATTGTCGATGTTGCAAAGATCGCTTTCGTCACCGGCCTCACCTTCTGGCTTGGCAACGCGTTCGTGCTCGGCCTCGGGATCGCCTACGCGCCCGAGGCCGCGAGCGCCGTCACGCAATTGCCGGCCTGGCTCAATCGCCTCGTGGCATGCGCCGGACTGGCGGCGATGCTCGGCTATCTCGTCTGGCTCCTGCCGTGTCCGAGGATCATTGGGCGGGACCATTGGCGGGTGACGCTGCCGAGCGCGCCGCTCACGCTGGTGCAGATCGGGATCGGGGTGGTCGATCTGACGTCGGTCGCGCTCGCCATGTACATGCTGTTGCCGACGCAGCCGCCGATCGATTTCATCCCCCTGCTCGTGACCTTCGTCATGGCGACGCTGCTCGGATTTGTCAGTCACGCGCCGGGCAGCCTCGGCGTGTTCGATGCGGCCATGCTGGTGGGCCTCCCCCAATTCGAGAAGGAGGGGCTGGTGGCTGCGGTGCTGATGTTCCGGTTCCTCTATTTCGTTATTCCGCTTTCGCTCGCGATCACGGCGCTCGCAATCCGTGAACTGCGCTTGGCCGCCCGGCCCAAGTCGCCGGTCGCAAGCCGCGACGATGCAGGCGATCCGCCGCCATAGTCAGCGGCCAATCCAGCGTCTTTCCCGCTGCTGCGCAGCGGCGACGTGCGGCGACAACAGCGTCGCCACGGGCGGGCCGACACATGAATCAGTTCCGATTCAGCGGTGTCGTTCGCCTGTCATGGTGCCGGAGTAGATCGTCAATCCAGATCGAATACGCAGTATGTCCGGTTTTGCCGAACACTCCTCGCAGGCTCGACGAGGCAGCGATGCTCAGGCTCCAGGACGTCGCTGTGACTTATCCGGGCGGGATCGCCGCGCTTCAGCCGACCAGTCTCGAATTCGCGCCGGGCAGTTCACGGTGCTGATCGGACCGTCGGGCGCCGGCAAGTCGACCTTGCTGCGTTGTCTCAATGGCCTCGTGCGGCCAACCCGGGGCGATGTCTTCGCCGAGGGCGTCGGATCGATCTTCGCGTCCGGCCGCGCGCTGCGGCTGCACCGTCGCCGCGCCGGAATGGTATTCCAGCAGCACCATCAGATCGGCCGGCTGACCGCCTTGCAGAATGTCCTGCTCGGCCGCCTCGCCGAGCATGGTTTCCTGCGCTCGCTCCTGCCGCCGCCGCGCGCCGATCGGTTGCTCGCCCTCGTCGCGCTTGAACGGGTGGGCCTGCTCGATCGGGCGCTGGACCGCGCCGATCGATTGTCCGGCGGCCAGCAACAGCGGGTCGGCATCGCCCGCGCGATGGCGCAGGGGCTGCGGGTCGTGCTCGCGGACGAGACGGTCGCGAGCCTCGATCCCGCCGCTGCCGAGAAAGTGCTGACGGACCTGCGGCGCATCTGCCGCGATGTCCTCGCCGGACGCGCGCCGCGCAATGCGCTGAACAGGCCGACGCCGACGGAAAGCGCATGCTGAACCTGCTTCACGCACGCTCCTTTCTGGCCGTCCTCGACAGGCGCGGATTCCGCGCCGCCGCGCGCGACCTGCAGCTTTCCCCGTCGACCGTCGTCGAGCACATCAACCAGCTCGAAACCGAACTCTCCGCGCATCTGCTGGTGCGACGGCGCCGCGGATTCGCCCTCACCCCGCAAGGCGCGGCCTTCGTGCCCCTGGCGCGCGGACTTCTCGCGACCGCCGAGCGCGCCCGCGAGACCATCGCGTCGTCGCCATTGCGGATCGCGGCCGCGACCAATGTCGGCGTTTACATGCTGCTGTCCGTGCTCGCTGCATACCAGCGCGTCGATCCCCGTCCGACCGAGTTGTGGATCGGCGGCAATCCCGCGGTCGCCGACCGGCTGCGGGACGGGCGGGCCGATATCGCGTTGACGGAATGGTGGGACGACCGGCCCGGCTTCCGCGTTCGCACATGGCGCCGCGAACCGCTCGTTCTGATCGTGGGGCCTGCGCATCCTTGGGCTTCCCGCAAGGGGGTGGCCGTCATGGATCTCGTCGGCCTCCGCATGCTGGGCGGCGAGGCCGGCACCGGAACCGGAACGCTGCTGCGCCGGACCGTCGGTCCGCTTGCCGACCGTATCGAGATCGTCAACGGGTTCGGCAGCACGGAGGGCGTCAAGCGCGCGGTCCGGGCCGGACTTGGCGTTTCGCTCGTCATTGCCTCGTCAGTGACCGACGAGGTTATGGCCGGGGACCTCGTCGCTCTGCCGCTTGTCGATGCCGACCTCGTCAAGGACATTCGCCTCGTCGTCCCCGACGCGCTGCCGGGAGGATCGGCCGCGGCGCGGTTTGCCGAATACGCGGTCAGCCGTGAATGACGCCGCGGGCGCAAAGCTGCGCAGGCCGGATCGAGGGCGGATGGGTCGCCGCCGGTCGACAGCGTCGTCGCAATCGCGAAGGCGGCGCGCCCCGACGCGGCGAGAACCTGAGCGATAGCATGAGCCCAGCTCATCGTCGTGCTGCTGAAGAGCCGCTCATGTTTGCGGCCGCACGGAGCGACGGAGGACGGTGTGGCGCATTTGCGCCGTCAGGGCCTGCTCCGACCGTTGCCGGCAGACCGCACCTTACGCGGGGTCACGCATCGCGCCGCGATGAACCTCTGAGCGTTCGGTGAGTCCGGCGCCAGGAGCCGAACGAGCTTTCTCGCTTCGGGCAAGGGGATAAGGCGCTCTCTGGCGAGCAATTGGACGATCAGCAGCGCCGCGCCGGCCTGCTGGCCGGTTCGATCCGCAACTGAACCGAGCGCGAGAAACAGGTTGCCGAGTTCGGCGCCCGGTCCACTCGGCAGAGTGCGAGTTTCCATCAACATGCGACGTCCCATGAGCAGCGATACATTGCGCCTATTCTCGGTCGACCTCACGCGCTTAGGGAGTGAGCCCGGTCCGTTCGCCGCCGCATGTGAAGACGTCATGTGCGACATGACGGATCACCGCGAACAGCGGCCGTGACTTATCGTTATATTCTGACAGGAGGACAACAAATCGTACACAGGTACGTAATCGCCGATACCTAAGTACTGGCCGGCTGCAACCTTAGGCATTGGCCGGAGGAGATGCGCGGCGTGTTTTGTCGCGATCGCCGAAGGCGATCCTTCATTCGACCGGAGAGTGTTTGGGCGGCGCCTGATGGGCTTGCTTGCGCACCGAAACCGCATAGTTCCCCGGCGTTCTGTCCGCTTCGAGGTTGGGCGACACCACCGTGCGGTGAAACGCCTGCCAGTTTTCCGCGGACAGGTCCTTGAGCTCTTTCACCCGGAAATTCCGCAGGAACTTGTCGCCATAGACCTCCTTGCGGATGGGCTGGACCTGCAGGAACGGCGTGTCGTTTCTGAACTCGATCGGGGTGTCGGTCTTGGCGATCCGGATATTGTCGAACAGCGGGCCGAACCACTCATCGGTTTCGATGATGCCCTCGAACATTTGGTAGGACGGGCTTCTCGGAAGGTTCGCGACGCTGCGGATCAGCAGGCTCCACCCTGGCGCGGTCTTGGCGATACAGCCGGTCCAGACCTGCAGTCCGCCGGGTTGAATGGAAGGCGTCAGGAACGGCGGCGTAAATCCTCGCACCTCGGGCGGCGCAACTTGATTGAACCGCTCGGTGAGATGCGGATATTGCACGCCGTCGCGGGTGAGCGGCAGCCATTCGTCGACGCCGTCGTAGGTCCACAGCATGTCGTGGCCGTCCCAAACAACCTTGAAGTTGATCGGGAGGAAGACGTGCCAGCCGAACGCAGAGGCCGTCGTGATGGCTTCGCAATAGCGCAGCGCCCGGGCCGGAATGGTGCCGCCGACGGCGCGATCGCCCCTGCGCGGGGGATGCGGATTCGGCACGATCTGGAAGAACTCGACCAGCGGGACATCGACTGGTTCGGCGGCGGCCATCATGTTCCCTCAGATGCGGTGCGTCGCAGAGCACGGTGATTGCGCATGGAAAGCGCGCTGCGCTTTCCATGTGCAATAAGGCCCAAGATTACTTGGAGGGGCGGAAGATGGGAGCGCCTTCGCCCAGCTTCACCTTGCCTTCGTTCTGGGTCGCGGCGTCACGGATCACCTTGTCGCCCGCGCGGATCGGCTGCTTGGTGGTCTTCGTCATGGTGCTTCTCCTGGATTGAAGGGGGACGTCTATTCTCGATGGCCCCATCATTATCCAATCGCTTACGTCAAACAAGAAATCATAAGGATTAAGGTTACCCGGCATAAGTATTGACCCGCGTATGCGCGTGATCAGGACTAAAGTATCCCCGCCGCCGGGACCTTCGACTGATTCAATAAAGTCGCGCTTCGGACAATAATGGCCGCAAATAATTCCTTTAGGATTCCTGGCAATGAAAGCGACCCGCGCGGCGCCCAAAGCCAAGCTTGTCGTCGTGATCGACGACGATGCCTTGGTGCTCGAGGCGACCGGAGGCCTGCTGCGCTCCTGGGGGTTCGAGGTCGTCACAGCCGAATCCTACGGCGCGGCCGTGAATCGTCTCATCGACATGGGACGACGGCCCGATCTGATCGTCTGCGACTATCGCCTGTCGGAAGGCGCAACCGGGATTGACGCAATCGAGAGGCTGCGGAACGCGTTTGCGATTCCGGCCCTTCTCATCAGCGGCGATGGGAGTTCGCCGCAATCCAGCGCCGCCAGCGGCGCGTATCAGCTATTGCACAAGCCGGTGAACGCAGCGACGCTTCGCGCGCTGGTCGACGCCTCCGTGCTGCAACCGTGAAATATCGTTCTCATCCGACCCGCGGGAGTGCGCCGCCGCCCGGCTCGCTCGGGGAGAAGTGAGATACGCTGCGTCGGTCATTCGATGAGGGCGTCAGCGCCGGCGATGAGCACGCGCGGCACGGCGAGGCCAAGGTCTCTGGCCGTCTTGAGATTGATCACGAGCTCGAACTTGGTTGGCGCCTGGACCGGAAGGTCTGCCGGGTTCGCGCCGCGGAGAATGCGACTGACATACACCGAGGCGCGCCTGAAGAGGTCGACCGCGTCGACCCCGTAGGACAGCAGCCCTCCCGCCTCGGCGAAGTAACGATAGGGATAGATCGCTGGGATGCGGTAGCGCGCTGCGAGCGCGATGAACAGCTCACGATGGACCACCATAAAGTTATCCGGCAAGACAATAAAGCTAATGTCAGGCATGGCGGCGAGTTGCGCGATCCTCGTTTCAATCTCGGCCGCGTTGTGGACCTGAACTGTTATCGGGTCGATTTTGAATTGCTTTGCTGCGTCGAAAAATGACGGGAGAAAAAACGCTCCTGCGGCAGGCACGGAGTTTGGATTGTAGATGATGGCGACGCGGGCGAGCTGCGGGATCATCTCTCTCAGCATCGACAAGTATTTGCCGGTGATGGTGGCCTGCAGCAGGGTGAATCCCGTGGCGTTGCCGCCTGGTCGCGCCATGCTCGCGACGAACTTGCTGCCGATCGGATCGGTCACGGCAACGAACACGATCGGAATCGTGCGCGTCACCCGCCTCAGCGCTTCGACGACGGGGGTGCTGTGGCCGAGTATGCAGTCGGGCTTAAGTTCGGCAAGCTCGTTGGCAAAGGCCTGCATGCGGTCGAACTCGCCGCCGGAGAACCGATACTCAATGCGAAGGTCCTTGCCGAGGGACCAGCCCTCCTTTTCGAGACCCTGCTCGAAGGCTTTGGTGCGCGCCTCGCTCTCGGCGTCGTTCGCGAATCCCATCAGCACCCCGACGGTGCGCGGGCGGGTCGCCTGCTGTGCAACCGCAGGAACGGGCCGGCTCGCGAGCGCACAGCCGAGAATAGCCATGAACGCGCGACGCCCAAGCAGCATTGCCATTCGTCCCGTGCCGGGTGCTCGGACCTGATATCGGCCGGCGGCCGGTCCGCCACTATGCGACCGGACCCATGCGCGCCACAAGCGCAGACGCGAGCGCGAGGAACGGCGTCTGCTGCATTTTGCCGCGTTCATGGATGAATGCTGCGGCAAAGCGTGCAATCCGTTCGCAGAGGGCGTTGTTGCGCTCGGTCTTTCTGTCGTCCTAATGACGGATCGCGCCTCTGGAATGCCGCGCGGGCAAACCGACGCGAACAAGCCTGGATTGTGTCGACTGCGCGGATCGCGCAAACGCTTTGCTCGACGGAGTTGCAGATGACATTATGGCGGCGGGAGCGCAGGTGACCGCATGAAACTGGTCGCGGACAGCCGCAGAGCGGGCGACGGGGATCTCAGGCCCCGGCGCGGCCGGCTGTTTCGCAAATACGCGGCGACCTTCGTCGCCGTCGTCTGCCTGGCGCTGGTCGTCAACGGCCTGTCCGATATCTGGTTCTCATACCAGGAGCAGAAGACGCTGCTCACGCGTATTCAGCGCGGTCAGGCCGAAGCGGCCGCCGAAAAGATCACGCAATTCCTCAAGGAGATCGAAGCCCAATTGGCCTGGGCCACGCAACTGCCTTGGAGCACGAGAACGCTCGACGAATGGCGGTTTGACGCCGTCCGGTTGATGCGCCGATTGCCGGCCGTCACCGAAATCACGCAACTCGATGCACGGGGCCGCGAGCAATTCCGCGTGTCGCGGGAGGCGCCGGACGTGGTCGGCAGCCAAAAAGACTTTTCGCACGATCCCGCTTTCATCGAGGCGATGAAGAACAAGGTGTATTTCGGGCCGGTCGATTTCGTTCGTGAATCGGAACCCTATATGACGATCGCCTTGGCCGGCGCGCATCGCGAATACGGCGTGATCGTCGCCCGGGTGAATCTCAAATTCATCTGGGAGGTGGTGTCGAAAATCCGCGTCGGCAATCGTGGGCACGCCTATGTCATCGATGCGCAGGGCCGCCTGATCGCCGATCCGGATATCAGCCAGGTGTTGCGCAACACCGATTTGTCCCATCTGGCCCATGTGCAAGGCGGCGCGCGCGGCGGGCAGCGCTGAGCCGGATGAGCATCCGCAGGCCGTCGACATCAGGGGTCGGCACGTGTTGAGCGCGCATGCCGTTGTGGCGCCGCTCGACTGGCTCCTGTTTGTCGAGTTGCCCCTCGATGAGGCCTATGCCCCGCTCTACGCTTCGATCAAGCGTTCGGGCTTCTTGCTCCTGGCGTCGCTTGCGCTTGCGGTTTTGGCCGCGCTGTTGCTTGCGCACAGGATGGTCGTGCCGATCCGATCCCTGCACCGCAGCGCCGCGCGCATCGCCAGCGGCGATCTCGCGCAACGCATTTCGATCGACACGGGCGACGAGCTGGAAGCGCTCGGCGATCAGTTCAACGACATGGCGGTCCGGCTGCGGGACTCGTATGCGACGCTCGAGCGCAAGGTCGAGGAGCGGACGCGCCAGCTCGAAATCGCCAACCAGGCGAAGTCCCGTTTCCTCGCGGCGGCGAGCCACGATCTGCGGCAGCCCTTGCACGCGCTCGGCCTGTTCGTCGCGCAGCTGCAGGGCCGCACCAAGGCGGCCGAACGCCGGCAGCTCGTCTCCCGCATCGATGCGGCGCTCGCGGCGATGAATGAGCTGTTCAATGCGTTGCTCGATATTTCCAAGCTGGACGCTGGCGTGCTTACGCCGACCATCACGGAGTTTCCCGCCGCGCAGCTGCTCAAGCGGGTGGAAACGACCTTCGCCGGCGCGGCGCGGGAGAAGGGCCTGTCATTGCGCGTGGTCAACAGCACGGCCTGGGTGCGTAGCGACTTCATCCTTCTCGAGCGGATCGTGTTCAATCTGGTCTCGAACGCTCTGCGCTACACGAACAGCGGACGCGTGGTTGTCGGCTGCCGTCGTCGCGGCGAGCGTCTGCGCATCGAGATCTGGGATACCGGAATCGGCGTGCCGCCGGATCAGCACAAGAACATCTTCGGCGAGTTCTATCGCCTCGGCGAACCGGGTCACGAGCGCCGTGCGGGCCTCGGTCTCGGCCTCGCCATCGTCGACCGGTTGTGCCGGCTGCTTGAACACCCGATCAGCCTGACCTCGACCGTCGGCAAGGGCTCCTGCTTTTCCGTCGCGGCGCCGCGCGTCGCGGCGCCGGCCGCGATCGCCAAACCCGTCGCGATCCGCGCGCCGCTCGGCATGGCGAGCGGCAAGCTGGTCGCGGTGATCGATGACGATCCGCTGGTGCTGGATGGAATGGGCGGATTGCTGCGAAGCTGGGGCTATCGTGTCGTCACGGGCGAGGACGACGCCGCCGCGCTCGCCAAGCTTGCCGACTACGATACTCCGCCCGACTTGATCGTTTCAGACTATCGGCTGCTCGACGGCAGAACCGGCGTCGAGGTCATCGAGCGGCTTGCGAACCGAGCTCTCCGCCGACATCCCGGCGTTCCTGGTCAGCGGCGACATCGATCCGACGCTGCTACGCGAAGCCCGGATCAACGGCTACCATATGTTGCACAAGCCGGTCGAGCCGATGACCCTGCGGGCTCTCGTCACGCAGCTTCTGAGAAAACAGGTCTCCGCGCCCACGGCGAAGGGCGTGCAGCGCGCGCATGGATAAGCCCGAACAAGGCTCAAGAGGTCAGAGCATCCCGCGGAGTTGTGCTGACTGGGAATTCCCAGCCCAATTGATTGGCTGCAATCACCGCCTCGGTGCGGTTGGACACCTTGAGCGCCTTCAGGATCGCAGTGACGTGATTCTTCACCGTCGGCTCGGCGAGATTGAGCGTGCGGCAGATGAGCTTGTTGTTCTTGCCCTGCATCATGAGCGCGAGCACGTCGAGCTGACGATCGGTCAGCCCGAGATCGGAGGGCGAGGTTTTCTGCACGGGCGGCGCCGGGGAGGGCGAGGACAGCGCTTCGCGGGCGAGAATCTCCGGCGGAATATAGATGCCGCCGGCGAAACACCAGCTTCAGCGCGCTGATCATCACTTCGCGTTTGGCTGACTTCGGAATGTATCCGAGCGCGCCGCAATCGAGCGCCTTGAGAACGACCGTGCGGTCCTGCAGGGCCGACAGGACCACGACGGTGATGGCCGGGTGGTGCTCGCGCAATTCCGCCAGCACCTCGAAGCCGTCGCGATCCGGCAGGTTCAGGTCGAGCAGGATAAGGCCGATATCGGCGTGATCAGCGATGATTTGCATGGCTTGGCTACTGGTCGACGCATCGAGCAAAATGGCGTCGCGCTTCAGTTCCTTGAGGACGCCGCGCAGCGCCTCGCGGATGAGCACGTGATCGTCGATCACAAGAATTTTCATCAGGCACACAATCCCTGTCGAGCCGAACCGAGAATACGTCATTCGGACGACTTATGTATGCATTGTCGGCCTCACAGTCGTCCGGACCGGGATACTTTGTTCGACCTGACCTTCCGACGCAAAGCTTCGATGGTTGCCGGTTCGCACATTCGCCCGCGCTACGCGCGGGACGTTGGTCACTCATGACGCTCACGTCACCCGCAGCATGCGCCCAAGTCGCTTGCTGAAATTCGCTATATGAATGCCGGCGCGGGAGCAAGCAGGCGCGGGTGGTTCGAAGATTTGCAAGGACAGGCCTCGGCGCGCGCGACATAGCTTGTGGTTGCATCGTTGAGGTGTCGAGCTTGGCGGCGCAGATCGCTCGCCGCACTGGACGGTGCGATCAACCGGCGTCGCGCCCCGCGCGCAGCTGATCCGCGCGCGCGCGCCGGCGAGCTTGTCGAACGCGGCCGCCGCGTTCAAGGCACGCGAAAGGTCAGGACGGAAGGCGGCGGGGCGGCTTAGCTATCGCCATCGCCCGTGCGCCATGCGGGGAGCGCCTGGGCCGCCATGTGTTCGGTGAGTTCGGCAATCGAGCGCCGCAGGTCCATGTCCTCGAGGGTGCAGAACGCCTGCATCAGACGCAACACGTACGGTTCCGTCAGCATGGCGACGGGCGATGCTCCGGCATCTTCGCTCGCGGTCTGATGCGCCCCCTCGAAGAAGGCGGTGATCGGGACGCCGAGAACGGAAGCGATCCTGAACAGCCGACCGCTGCCGACGCGATTGGTTCCGTTTTCGTATTTCTGCACCTGCTGGAAGGTCACGTCGATCTTCCTCCCGAGCTCCGTTTGCGACATTTTACGGTCCTGGCGAAGGATCCTGATGTTGCGGCCAACCAGCATGTCGACGGCGTCGCGACGCCTTTCCCCCATGGTTTTGTCCTCCTCGGGCGACAAGAGCGATAGGTCCCGCTTTCTGCGGGCCTGCTTTGGTGTGCTTTGTTGCGGTGCAGCTTCTAAGAGGCGTCTGTCGCGCGTCTCGCATGCAGGCGAAGCCTCGGGCTTGTCTTGCTTCGGACGTAGCGAGAATGTCCTGTTCGGGCGGTGCGCGGATAACCCATATACGCCGCGCGCCCCGCCAGGCAGAGCGGTAGATCATCCGATTTTGAGACTAAAGTATCTTGCACGCCAAGACCTTTGAATGATTTGTTTCACGGACAGGCGGCCATACTATGCCGAAAAATACTGGGCTGGAAAGCCCCTGAGCGATCGACGGGGCGCCGAAATCGATGGTTCGAGGATTACGGATTCGGTTCACCTGCGCGAGGAGTGTGGCAATGTCGTCGGCTCGTCGCCGGCCATCCTCTCGGTGGCCGGCCGAAAGTGGGGGCATATGAGCTGTAGCGAACGTGTCGAGCACGAGCAAGAACGCGAATGCGATCTCGCGAGCGTGGTGCAAACCCTCGTCGAACAGGCGGGCAATAGCGCACAAGTGCTCGAATGCTATTACTGGACCCAGGAGCCCGGGCTGCTGGAATTGATCCGGGCGTTCCTCGCCATGCCGGTCGAGGCGCGGACCACGCTGCGGGCATTTTTCGCGGCCGCGGTCGTCCGGAACTCGATCACCGCATCGGTCGACTCCGCCGGCACGCTCACGCTCCGTTCGCCGGAAGCAGCGGCCGTGCTGTCCAGTCTGTTCGGCCATGGTCGTTACGAATCGACGCGCTATCTGGTCTGAAAAGTTTGATCCGTCGGTCGCCGATGCGAGCACGGACCGGACGGAAGCGGCGCGGCGATCACGGTCGCCAAGGCCAGAGCAGCGACAAGCCTTTCATGGTCGTGCTCCTTTCACGCGTGGATATGACCAGACGGATGTAGCGAACCGTCCGGCCGGTGCTTGCTTGAGATTGCTGGAGCTGGTCCGCGCTTGCGCTGACGCAAAATCCGGTCAAGTTGATTTTATCCGCTCATTCCCGCAAGCGTGAATCCCGCTTTCTTGGGTTTCTGGATCCCCGCTTTCGCGTCGCTTTCGCGGGGACGAGCGGGAACTGATTCAATCCAATCGGAACCGCGCTAACCGGCGAACAACACGCGAGACCGCTGTCCCGAGCCCGTCGTCGTCAAGAGTCACCGCCACGAAACGGCGACGAAAATCCCGCCGGGCGCCGTTCTGGCGGTGCGCAAGGGAAACAATAAACCGGTAACCTGATTCCCGGCTGCCGCTCTCACCGCCCGCCGGTTCGCTCTTTCGATCACGGCTCGCTCAGCCAGCCTCTGCTTGCCGCGAAACGAACCAGTTCGACCCAACTCCGGAAACCCAGTTTCGCCATCGCGCGCGCTTTGTAGGTTTCGACGCTCTTTGCGCCGATCTGAAGCTTCGCCGCAATCGTCTTGTTGCTGTGGCCGGCCGCGGCGAGCCGCAGGACCTCCATCTCTCGCGTGCTGAGATCGGCGTCGGAATCGATCTCGCTGCTCTTGCGCGCCTGCGGCGCATGCCGGGCGACCGCTCGACCGGCGATCGCGGGATCAAGAAAGAGCCCGCCGGCCGCAACCGCATGAATGCCGCGGCTCAGCTCCGCCGTGGCCGAGCGCTTGAGCACGTAGCCGACGACGCCGAGTTCGAGGACTTGCCGTAGATATGCGCCGTCTTCGTGCACGGTCAGCACAAGCACGCGGCACCGCGGATGAGCGGCGAGCAGCTTGCGGGCGACATCGATCCCGCTCAGGCCCGGCATCGAAAGATCGAGAACGGCGACGTCGGGCTGCAACTCGGTCGCGCGCCGGAGGGCGGTTGGCCCGTCCTGGGCTTCGCCGACCAGTTCGAGGCCGGAGTCGGCCGCGACAAGCGCTTTCATCCCGTTCAGCACGACGGGGTGATCGTCGGCCAGGAATACCCGCACTGGCGATGTTTGCGAGGTCATCAGATCGGAATCCTTATGAACAAGGTGGTTCCACGGCCGAGCGCCAATTCGACCTCGAGCGCGCCGCGCACGAGCGACAGGCGCTCGCGAATCCCGAGCAGGCCGAGCCGCTTCGCCTCGGGTGTGGCGGACTTCGCGGCATTCCAGTCGAAGCCAATTCCATTGTCCTCGACGATCATCGTCACCTGCTGGTCCGCAAAGCCGAGCACGACGCCAACGCGCGTCGCTCGGGCATGACGGAGCACGTTGGTGAGCGCCTCCTGGAGAACGCGGTAAAGCGTCGTCTCGACCGCGGCCGGCAGGCGCCGATCGTCGAGCGTCAGATGCAGATCGAACGGCACGTTTGCGCGTTCGCTCCAGGTGTCGAGCAAGTTCCGGATCGCGACTTGGATGCCGAGATCGTCGAGCACGGTCGGCCGGATCTCCCAGGCCAAGCGGTGGACATCGCGCCCGATATCGGCGGCCAGCGTCTTCATCTCGGACAGGCGCTGGCGAAGCTCGGCGCCGGCGGGCGACGCCTGATCGATGCCATCAAGACCGAACTGCAGCAGCGTCAGCGACTGCCCCAGGGTGTCGTGCAATTCGCGGGCGATGCGTCGCCGCTCGGCCTCCTGGTCGGTGACCGTGCGGCGCAAGACCTCCGAAAGCTCTGCTTCGACGCTGGCGCGACGCTCCGTCTCGCGCTGCAAGACCCGCGCCGCAGCCCGCGAGCGCTCCAGCTGCCGATCGAGCTCCTGCATGAGCTGATCTTTCTTCAGCCGCGCTGATTCGCGCTCGCGCGCCATCTGGTCGATGCGCTGCAGAACCACCTCGAGCAATGCGACGCGCAGCCGGTTCGCCGCCGCGACCTCGGTGTCCAGCCACGGCGAAGCATGCAGACGAACGAACTCCTGCCACGCTGCGAAGCTTCGGCGGGGGCTGAGGAAGCCTCCGTCCGAGCCGACCTCCACCGGCTTGTTCGGGTTGCCGGCCCAGGTCACCGTCCTGATCGCCTCCGGACGGAACCAGAGCACATAATCGCGCGGGGTGCGGGACACCGACAGCGCAAGGAGGCCGCTCGCGGCGTCGGCGAAGCTCTCCGCCGGCGCATACAGGGATGACAAGCAGTCAGTGTGGAACACGCCGTCGCCAGCGTTCGCATTGAGCCAGGCGACCAGCTGCTCGATCGCATCCTCCGGCGGCGTCGCGCCGAGGCCGGAAAACCGCCCGTCGATCCACAGAGCGACGCCGGCGGCGGGGATCAGGTCGAGCAGATTCGGACGAAACCGGATCAGGCCGTCGGCGAGATCCGGCTCCCGGCTCATGCGCGTGATGACTTCTTCCTGGATGTTCGCCGTGCGGAGGTGGGTTTCGTATTGCTCGGCGGCGAACTTCATTTCAAGCTGCGCGGAGGCCATCTCGGCGAACAACTCGCAGGCTTCGCGCAGACGGTAGGGCAGATAGCGTGGCGTGCGGTGATGGCAGGCGATCAATCCCCAGAGCTGCCCGTCCACGACGAGGGACAGCGACATCGAGGCGACCACCCCCATGTTTGCAAGATACTGCCGGTGCACCGCCGAGACGCTGCGGAGCACGCTTTGGCTGAGATCGAGCGGGCGGCCGTCGCGCGGATTGACCGGGGGGATGAGCGGCGCAGGCGCATAGCGTGCGTCGGGAATCGTGCGTATCCAGTTGGTGAGGTAGAGCGACCGCGCCTGCTTGGGAATGTCGGATTCTGGGTAATGCAGTCCAAGAAATGATTCAACTCCGGGCGCAACCGCTTCGGCGGTCACCGCGCCGCAGCCGTCCGGGAGAAAGCGATAGACCATGACGCGGTCGAAACCGGTGACGGCGCGAATCTCGGCCGCCACCGCGTGACAGAACGCCTGCACCGTCCCCGCAAGCTGCACATGCCGGATCATGCTCTGGACGAGCGCAAGCGGATTCTCAGGCTCCGGCTCGCGCCGCGGATCGAACTCCAGCACCAGCAACCCTGTGCTCTGGTGGACAACGGCGTCCGCGGTCGCGCCGTCGGGTCGGAGTTCCAAAGTGAAAGCGTGCAGCGGGCGGGTGATCGATTGGCCGGGCTCCATCAGGCTGCGCAGCCGCTCGACCTGGCCGGCGGAGAGAACGCATTCCGCGTTCCGGCCGGGCAGTTCGTCATGGGGAACGCCGAGCAACGTCGCCGTTTCGCCGGCCGCGTGGACGATGCGGAAATCGCGAGGGTCGAACGCCAGCAGCGCGCCGTGCGATTGGATCGAGCCGGGGATGTGAATCGGCTCGCGGTCGCAGCGCGTCAGCTCGGCCAGATCGAAGGCCAAGCCATGTTCGCTCATCGTATTCTCGGTCCGCATGCTCCCCCGAAGTCGAAATCGCGGTCTGGCCGCGTAAGGGAATGTCCGGACAGAGTAGTCCCGTCCCGGCAACATCCGGACACCCTCAGGCGTAATGTATGATTGACAAATCCATGCGTCAAATTATCGTTACAGCTGTGGCGGACGAGACCCACGCAAGCCTGTGCATACGGATTCTCGCCCGTTCGACGTGGAGAAGGCCACGGCATTAAACGAGGCGCGATGTGTGTGTCATGGCTGGAATATGCCAAGAAACGCTGCGGAGAGGACAGTAGAGCCCCAAAGCAACGGCGATCGGCATATTAGGGGATTCAGCAAAGCATAGTCGTAGTCTCTCAAGGAGCTAAACGCTATGAATGGCAGAGGACAAGCAGCAGACGATCCGAATAGAGTTTGGCCAACCGGCTTGACTATCGCGGAAGCCGAAGAGCTGCACAAATACGTGATCGACGGCACGCGCGTCTTTGGCGCGATTGCACTGGTGGCGCATATTCTTGCGTTCGCCCTCACGCCCTGGCTCAAGTAGGGGGTTTAATCATGTACAATGGAAAAATCTGGTGTGTGGTTAAGCCGACGGTCGGCCTGCCGCTCTTCCTCGGCAGCGTCGCCGTGACCTCGCTGATCGTTCACTATGCGATCCTGAGCAACACGACTTGGTACCCGGCCTACTGGCAGGGCAAGGCGGTCAAGGCGGCGGAGATGAGCATTTCCGCGCCCAAAGTCGCTGACGCAACTTCGAGCTTGATCGCTGCGAAGTAGTGGATATGCGTTAAGTCCTACGGGGGGCCGGGATTGCGCAAAATCCTGGCCCTCGTCGTTTGGAGCGGCGTGAGACAAGCCGTCTCACGTCGACAAGCCCGGGCCTGGGCAGGCGATGGGACGAAGCGGCCGGATATCGCTTGCGAGCGCCGGACGCGGGGCGCGCCGTGGTTGTTGCCTCACTGGAAGAATAGAAACGCCGCGCGCCGTCGCAACGCATGAGGCCCCCCGGGCGTGACAGGTGGTTGTTTGCGTCGATGAACCGTCTTAGTCAGCGACTGATGCACCGGTGGCTGAGTTTGGGCCCCCGCTTCCTGCCGTTTGCGGACGCGGCCACGCCCGATCTGCCGCTTTCCAGACTGTTGCGTCTCTCCCTGTTTCAAGTGTCGGTCGGCATGGCCCTGGCGCTCCTCGTCGGCACTCTCAACCGGGTGATGATCGTCGAACTCAAGGTGCCCGCCTCGCTCGTCGCGATCATGGTCGCGGTGCCGCTCGTTGTTGCGCCCTTCCGGGCGCTGATCGGATTCCGCTCCGACAACCACAAGTCGGCTCTCGGGTGGAAGCGCGTGCCGTTCATCTGGAAGGGCACACTGCTCCAATTCGGCGGCCTTGCGATCATGCCGTTTGCGCTGCTTGTGCTTTCGCGGGACGGCAACTCGGCCAACGCGCCGCTATGGCTCGGCTATCTCAGCGCGGGGCTGGCTTTTCTGCTGGTCGGCGCGGGGGTGCACATCACGCAGACCGTCGGTCTTGCCCTGGCGACGGACCTCGCGCCTACCGAGACGCAGCCGAAAGTCGTCGGCCTGATGTACGTGATGCTGCTGTTCGGGATGATCGTAAGCGCGATGATCTACGGGGCGCTGCTGGTGGACTTCACCCGCGGCCGCTTGGTGGAGGTTATTCAAGGTTCGGCCGTTATAACGCTCGCGCTGAACGTCTTTGCGTTATGGAAACAGGAGACGCGCAAGCCCGGTCAGATGGCCGCGCGGCAACAACAGTCCCCGTCATTCCGGGAGGCCTGGGACAGCTATATGCGCGAAGGGCGGGCGCTGCGCTGTCTCATCGCCATCGGCATCGGAACCATGGCCTTCAGCATGGAGGACATTCTGCTGGAGCCCTATGGCGGGCAAATCCTCAATCTCACCGTTTCGGCGACGACGTTTTTGACCGCGACTTTGGCGGTTGGGAGCCTGTTCGGATTCGCCCTCGCATCGCGCGTGCTCAGCCGCGGCTTCGATCCGTTCCGCATGGCGGGCTTCGGCTCGCTCGTCGGGATTCCGGCGTTTCTTGCGGTGATCGTCGCAGCGCCGATGTCTTCACCCTTGCTGTTCGGGGTTGGAACATTCTTCATCGGCTTCGGGGCGGGGCTGTTCGGGCACGGCACCCTGACCGCCACCATGCAACTCGCGCCGAAAAAGCAAACGGGGCTGGCGCTCGGCGCCTGGGGCGCCGTGCAAGCCTCTGCGGCGGGACTGGCGATCGCGCTCGGCGGCGTGATCCGCGACATCGTCGTCGAGTTGGTTCCACCGAATGCGTTCGGCGCGGCGATCGGCTATATTTTCGTCTACGGCTTGGAAATCGTCATGCTCGGCGCGACATTCATCGTCATGATTCCGCTCATTCGCCGGACCGAATTCGCGCCGCAGCAGAACAGCGTGTTGTCGTAGTGGCAGCCTCGGCTCGAACAGCGGAGTTCGCGGCCGAGGGCACAGATCGGCGATCAAACGATCGCAGTTGCGGGACGGGAGAGAAGGGACAAACTGATGTATTGATAGCCTGAGATTGATCGATGCAGAGCAGTGCGGCTGCGGCGCTCAGCGTCTCGCGTCCGGCAAATCGATGCGATGATCAATGCTTGCGCGTCGCATGGAAGGTCAACGGAATAGAACCAGTCAAGGAACAGGTCATGAGCTTGGAAAAACTGCAGGCGGTTTATCGTACGGCGCTTCGCGTTGCGCCCGATCAAACGCAGCTGGCTCTCAACGGCCGAAGCTTCAACCAGATTTCGGAAAACGAGTATGCGGGCACGATCGCGCGTCTCCAGGGCGTAGTGGACAGCGTCGGGGCGACCGTTGAGCCCCTCAAGCCAGGGGAAAGACTTGATTACCGGGACAATAGCGCCAGCACGGTTGACGACAGGAGAGACCAGCCGGCCGGTCCGCTCGGGCGCTTCTTCCGGGGATTTTAGCCCATCTGGCGGTCGGGGCAGGAGCGAAGACGACCACCATGGGGACTTATCTGGCGGCGTACGCCACCGCGCTCGTCGCCTTTGTCGTGATCGACGGGGCGTGGCTCGCCACGATGGCGGCCCGACTGTACCGGCCTATCCTGGGGGATATTCTCGCCGCCAGCGTCGATCTCGCGCCCGCGATCGTCTTTTACCTCGTCTTCCCGGTTGGGCTGGTCATCTTCGCGATCGCGCCGGCGCTGAAGTCGGGAACTCTGTCCACGGCGTTGATCTACGGCGCTTTGTTCGGATTCTTCACCTACGCGACCTATGACCTTACCAACCATGCCACGCTGCGGAACTGGGCTTGGCAGATCACGCTGGTTGATATCGCGTGGGGATCGTTCGTCTCGGCGGCGGCCGCCGGATTTGGTTATTGGGCGGCCGCAAAGTTCGCCGGCGCGTCCTGACGGATCTTTGCGCCGCCCCTGGACGCGCGGCCAGACTGGTTCCGCTTAGCTGCGTCCGGCCGCGCGCAGCCGGAAATGATCGACCGCCCACTCGCGCCCATCGCGGAACCCGAACAATCCGGCCGAGGCGAGAAAGAACAGCCGCCAGCGCCGTTTCCACAACTTCGCATCCGCGCCGTAGACCGAGCGTAGAATCGGCACGATCTGCTCCTCGTTCCGGTCGTAATTCGCAAGCCAATCGAGAAGCGTCCGCGCGTAGTGCGAGCCGTCCCAGCGCCAATCCGCCTCGACGGCGAACACGTCGGCGAACTCATAAATCAGATCACGGCTCGGCATCACGCCGCCGGTGAAGAAATGCTGCGCGATCCAGTCGGACTTGTCGCGATGATCGAACGCGTAGGGGCTGCGGCAATGGCTGAACACGTGGATGAACAGCCGTCCGTCCGGCGCGAGCCATCCGCGGATGCGGCCGAGCAACGCGCGCCAGTTCGCGATGTGCTCGAACATCTCCACCGAAACAACGCGGTCGAACGTCTGCCGCGGCGCGAATGCGTTCATGTCGGCCGTCGCCGCCGAGAGATTGGTCAGGCCTTCGGCGGCGGCCTGCGCCTCGATGAAACGGCGCTGCGAGAGCGAATTGGACACCGCAAGGATATGCGCGGCGGGATAGCGTCGCGCCATCCACAAGGAGAGCGATCCCCAGCCGCAGCCGAGCTCGAGAATCCTCTGCCCGTCGGACAGATCGGCGTGCGCTGCGGTCGCAGACAGCGCTCGCTCTTCGGCGGCGGCGAGCGACTGCACGCCCGCGCCATACAAGCAGCACGAATATTTGCGCTGGGGCCCGAGCACGAGATCGAAGAAGCTCGAGGGCAGTTCGTAATGCTGGGCGTTCGCCGCTTCCACATGCTCTGCGATCGGGCGCTGCGCCATGGCGCGGGCGAAGGACGCCGCAGCGTGCGGATCGGCGGCGGCGAGCCGGCGGCTGGCGCGCCCGACCATGAGTTCGATGCCGTAGCGCGACATCGCGTCGGGCAGATCGATCCGCTCGAACAGCGCAGCGGCGGCGGCCAGCAGGGTCATGGTCGGCTCGGTTTCCTGGGCGTCATCGGCAGCGGGAAGAACGCGCGCGTGCGGCGCTGGTAGGCGCGAAACGCGTCGCCGCGCGAGCGGAGCATGTGCGCCTCGAGCGGCGGGATGCCCGACACATGCACGAGCAGCCAATACATGCAGGCCGGCGCAAGCAGCGCGAGCCAGCCGAAGGGATTCGCGCCGGACCAGTCAATCGCGATCAGCGGATAGGCGAGCCAGCCCAGCCATTCGAAAAAATAGTTCGGATGACGCGACCAGCGCCACAAGCCGATGTCGCAGACGCCGTTGCGATTGGCGGGATCGGCCTGGAACCGGCGCAATTGCCCGTCCGCCGCGTTCTCTCCGAGAACGGCGGCGACAAGCAGCGCCGTTCCGAGCAAGTCCAGGAGACGCAAGTGCGGAACCGGATTGTGCGCGGCGAGCGTTATCGCGAGCGCGAGCGGTATGCTCACCGCCGCCTGCTTCTGCAGAAGCCAGAACATCTGCCGGGGCGCGTCGTCGCCCCATCCCTCGGCCATGCTCCGATAGCGCGGGTCGTCGACGATGCGCCGGGTGCGGGTCGCGATATGCCAGCCCAGCCGCAGCGACCACAGCGCCGCAAGCGCGGCGACGAGGATTTGGCGGGAGCTGACCGCGCCGTCAAGCGGCGCAAGCGCAGCGAGCGCGGACACGCCGCCCGTCCCGAAGGTCCAGAACGCGTCGACCCAGCCGGAATTGCCGGTTCGCTGCTGGACCCGCCAGGCGGCGATCATCACAAGCGACAGCGCAACGGCGATGATGACGGCGCAGGCGAGGAGTTGACCGAGGCTCATGCGAACGTCATCCGGCCACGACCGCTCTGCCGGGGGGCAGGCGGCAGATGGATCACCCACATGTCACAGGCTCGCATACGCGGCCGCGGCGGAGTTGGATCAGCAAGCTCATCGCGTCAAAGCCGGACGAAGGGCGCAATCAGACGCCCAAGCAGCCCGGACAGTCGGAGTTCGCCCTGCAAAGCAACGAGGCAGACGCAGGGTTCTCCCGCATCGACCACCGGCCGATGGTCGATTTCGTCGTCTCCCAGGTCAAAGTCGCCGGGCAGAAAATGGCCGCCCGCGTGGCTGTATCCCCCGGCGAGAACGCAAGTCATCTCCAGCTGCGTATGGGAATGCTCAAGCATTCGCGTGCCCGGCGCCGCCTTGAGCAGAAACACCCGGGTCGCACTCGATTTCGGCAGCGACATCGGGCGCAAATGCACCCCCGGGCCGATCCATTTCCAGCGCTCGAACCCGCGACGTCGGACAAACTCCGGCAGTTCGGGAACGTCGTCGAGTGGCGGAGGCGACGCGACCGTCGGCGGGGCCGGCTTGGCGTCGAGCCGCGCCATCAGCTTCGCAAATGAACCGTCCGCCATCGGCGTCGGCGGAAGACGGTCAAGCACGACGCCGCCGACATGCGTCATCGCCTGCACGAATGCGCGGCACTGCGCACATCCGCTGATATGGGTCGCAATCACGACGCGCTGGCCCAAGTCGAGCGTGCCGGCCGCGAAGGCGGCCAGCTTCACGTCGGGCGGGTGATGGTGAATCGTCATGACAGGTCGCCCAGAAGCGCCCGCAGGCGGGCCATCGCCAGCCGCAATCGCGATTTGACGGTGCCGAGCGGAATCTGCAGGAGCTCCGCGATTTCGCCGTGCGCTTTCTCCTCGAAGAACGATAGTTCGACGACGCGCGATTGGTCGTTCGACAACTTTTCCAGGGCTGCGCGCACGCGCCGTTCCAGTTGAGCCGCCGCCAACAAGGAATCCGAGCCCGGCAGGCTGTCGATGTATCGTTCGATGTCGGTGTCGCCATCGAGATCGCGCTCGCCACGCTGGTCGCGCCGGAGCGCGTCGATTCGCAGATTGCGCGCAATCGCGAAAACCCAGGTGACCGCCGAGCCCTTCTCCGGATCGAATAAAGCCGCCTTGGACCAGACCGCGAGCATCGTCTCCTGGGCGAGTTCTTCCGCGCGCGCCACGTTCGCGCCTGAGCGCAACATGAGCGATTTCACCCGCGGCGCAAAATGCTCGAACAAGGCGGCGAACGCCGCCCGGTCCTGACGCGTCGCGACCTCCCTGATCAGGCGCTCCCAACGGTCGGCGGCAAGATCGCGCTCAGCGGACATGGCCGAATGCTTCAGCCCGAAACGCAGACGATCCGCCCCGAAGGCCCCCGAAGGAACAGGCGCGGGCGGCGCGCCCAAACGCGCGGAGTGGAGGGCGACGAAGCGCATGAGCCCGATTACGCCGATCCGGTGGCAATGGATCACCGCCCGGTGATCCAAAAGGAGCGCCGATGCGTAAGGCAGCCCGGGATCGACGGTAATAACGGTCCGGGGCGGGAGTTGGTTCCGCCTGTCCGGCAAGGACTTGGGGTTGCATGGGGGGCGTTAATCGGCTGAATATCGCCATCATCGGATCAGGTATTTCGGGAATGTCCACCGCTTGGCTGCTGAGCCAGCGGCATGATGTAACCGTGTACGAAAAGGCCAGCCGGCTGGGCGGCCATTCCAACACGGTCGAGGCGTTTATCGGCGGACGGCGCATCGCCGTCGATACCGGATTTCTTGTATACAATGAAAAGACATATCCGAACCTGACCGCGCTGTTCGATCATCTCCGCGTGCCGACGCACGCGTCGGATATGTCGTTTTCCGTTTCGCTCGACGATGGTCAGTTCGAGTACTCCGGGGCCGGGCTCGCGGGCCTGTTCGCCCAGCCGCTCAATCTGGTCCGGCCGCGCTTCTGGTCCATGCTGTCCGACCTCCTGAGGTTCTATCGGCGAGCCGCGCGCGACCTCCGGAGCATCGATGACGTAGCGCCGAGCCTTGGCGAATACCTTGCCGCAGGCGGCTATCGGCGGCCGTTCATTGAAGACCACCTCTTGCCGATGGCCGGCGCGATCTGGTCGGCGTCGCCGGCGACCATGCTCGGCTTCCCGGCCGCCGCGTTTGTCCGCTTCCACGATAACCACGGCCTCCTGCAGATTCGGAACCGGCCGGTCTGGCGAACGGTGAACGGCGGCAGCCGCATCTATGTCGAGCGGATGGCCCGGCCGCTCGCCAATCGCATCCGGTGCGACACGCCGGTGCGCGCGATCGCGCGCACCCCGCGCGGGGTCAGCGTGACCGACGCGAGCGGGCGCACCGATCATTACGACCATATCGTGCTGGCGACACACGCCGACGATGCGCTCGCGATGCTGTCCGACCCGAGCGCCGGCGAGCGCGAGCTGCTCGGCGCATTCCGTTACAGCCGCAATCTCGCGGTGCTTCACCACGACGGCGGCTTCATGCCGCGGCGGCGCGCGGCGTGGGCGAGCTGGAACTATGTCGGGCGGCGCGGCGCGACGGCCGCGCATGTCTGCGTCACTTATTGGATGAACCGCCTGCAACCCATTGGGATCGAGACGCCGGTGTTCGTCACGCTGAATCCGCCGCGGCCGCCGCGGGCCGGATCGATCATGCACAGCGAGACCTACGAGCATCCGATCTTCGACGCCCGCGCGATGACGGCGCAGCGACGCCTGTGGTCGCTGCAAGGCGACCGGAACACGTGGTTCTGCGGCGCGTATTTCGGGTCCGGATTCCATGAGGACGGCTTGCAGGCGGGCCTCGCCGTCGCCGAGCAGCTCGGCGGCGTGCGGCGGCCGTGGAGCGTCCCCGACGCGTCCGGGCGGATCGTGCAATCCGAGCCGGCGCGCAGGACCGGCGCGCCGGAGCCGGCGGCGTGAGCGTGCATTCCGCGATCTATGTCGGCGCGGTCATGCATCGGCGCATGGCGCCGCGCCGTCATTGCCTTCGCTATCGCCTGTTCTGGCTGTTGCTCGACCTTGACGAGGCGCCGGCGCTCGCCCGCCGGCTTCGCCTCTTCTCATACAACCGCGCCAATCTGTTCAGCCTCAACGACGCCGATCACGGCGACGGAAGCGCGACCCCGTTGCGCCTGCAGGTCGAGCGCTGCCTCGCCGCGGCGGGAATCGAACTCGCCGGCGGCGCGATCCGGCTGTTCTGCATGCCGCGCACGCTGGGCCATGACTTCAATCCGCTCAGCGTCTATTTCTGCCACGCCGCCGATGGCGAACTCGCCGCGATGATCTACGAGGTGCATAATACATTCGGCGAGCGGCACAGCTATCTCATTCCCGTGGAGACTCCGGAGAAGGCGCTGCGCCAGCGCTGTCGCAAGCAGTTCTTCGTGTCGCCCTTCATGGACATGGAGATGAGCTACACGTTCCGGGTTCACCCGCCCGGCGAGCACGTCGCCATCGCGATCCGGGGCAGCGCCGGCGACGGGCCGGTGATCCATGCGTGCCTGACGGGAAAACGCCAAGACCTCAGCGACCGCGCCTTGCTGCGCGCCTTCATCGCCGTCCCTTTCGTCACGCTCAAGGTGATTGCGGCGATCCACTGGGAGGCGCTTCGCCTCTGGCTGAAGGGCGTACGCCTCCGCCGGCGACCTGCCCCGCCCGAGCGCCCCGTCACCATCGTTCCTGCTCACGCGATTGAATCGGATCAGCCGAATGTCCTCTCATGATTGCTCGATCGCCGTCGAACCGACCGGCGCATTTCCCGCGCCGGCGCTCGCCGCCGCCGTGCTGCGCCGCATGCTCCGCGACCTTGCGGTCGGCAAGCTGGTGGTCGACACTCCGCGCGGGCGGCTCGCGCATGACAGCGGCCGGGCCGGGCCGCAGGCGCGTTTGACGCTGCATTCCTGGCGGGCGCTGTGGCGGCTGTTCGCTCGCGGGAATCTCGGCTTCGCGCAGTCCTATCTGGACGGGGACTGGTCCTCCACCGAACTCGTCGACTTCCTTGACCTCGCCTGTCGCAATGCGGCGATGTCCTCGCGGACGCCGCTTGCGCCGCTGCAGGCGATGTATCGCCTCCGGCATCGCCTCAATCGGAACACCCGGCGAGAAAGCCGCCGCAACATCGCGACGCACTACGATCTCGGCAACGAGTTTTTCGCGTATTGGCTCGACTCGGGCATGACCTATTCGTCGGCGCTGTTCTCGTCCGCGGACGAGACGCTGGAGGCGGCGCAAAGCGCAAAGCTCGATCGCGTGATCGAGTGGCTTCAGCCCGCCGCCGGCGACGCGGTGCTCGAAATCGGGTGCGGCTGGGGCAGCCTTGCCGAGCGGATGATTCGTCGGCGCCGCTGCAAGGTGACCGGGCTGACGCTTTCGGTCGAGCAGCTCGCCTACGCGCGCAACCGGCTGAACGAGCAGGGGCTGTCGCATCTCGCCGATCTGCGCCTGCAGGATTATCGCGACGTCGCCGGCTCGTTCGATCGCATCGTCTCGGTCGAGATGCTGGAGGCGGTCGGCGAGAACAACTGGCCGGCCTTCTTTTCCAAGCTTGCCGCAAGCCTGCGCCCGCGCGGGACCGCCGTGTTGCAGGCGATCACGATCGACGGCGCATATTTCCCGCACTACCGGGCGAATCCCGATTTCATCCAGCGCTACATTTTCCCGGGCGGGATGCTGCCGACGGTCGCGGCGTTGCGCGCGCAGATCGCGCGCGCCGGGCTGGACCTGCAGGCGGTCGAGACGTTCGGCGGCAGTTACGCGCTCACGCTGGCCGCCTGGCAGGAGCGGTTTCAGCGGCGCTGGCCGGAAATCGAAGCGCTCGGCTTCGACCTCCGCTTCAAGCGGATGTGGGAATACTACCTTGCCTATTGCGAAGCGGGCTTCCGCACGGGCGCGCTCGACGTCGGTCTCTACAAAATCGTCCATGCATCCGCCCCGGCGCGCGGCTGATCCGGCGAAGCCAGACGCATTTCATGGAGAACGATGGCCGGTGGCGCGTGCGTTGTGAGCAGACGCGCCGCTCCCCCGCGCCTGCAATTCCGAATACCTGTCGAACGCGCGCTCAGCACCGCGGCCGCAAGGCGCTTCAGAATTCTTCAGCGGCGACTTGGTACAGCTGGGTGGACTCAAACCACCGACCTCCTGATCCACAGTTTGAGCCAGGGCCGCCGGCAAGCCCTTGGCTGCGCACAGTTTTATTTCAGCGCGTCATCTAACCCCCCGAAATATAACGCTTTCCCCTGGACAAGCCTGGACAACGCACTATTTTAAGCAGACACGACATGCTCATATTAGGACGGACACGAGACGGACACATGGCCCATCACCTCACCGATGCGCTGGTCAAACGCCTTCCGGCCCCGACCAAGGGCAACAAGATATTTTTCGACGATGAGGTCGCCAGCTTCGGGTGCCGAGTGACGACCGGCGGAAACAGGTCGTTCGTGTTGAACTACCGGGTTCGCGGCACCGGCCGCGAGCGCCGCTTCACCATAGGCGGCGCAGGGGATTGGAGAACCACAGCCGCACGCGCCGAGGCGCGGCGGCTCAAGCAATTCATCGACCAAGGCGGCGACCCGCTCGCTGATCTGGAGATACAACGCGAAGCGCCTACGATGTCCGAGTTGGCTGATCGGTTCGAGGCCGAGCACTGCATCCGCAAACGTGCCAGCACAGCCGAAGAGTACAAGCGCATGCTGCGAATCCATATTAAACCATTTTTTGGCGCACATACGAAAGTTGGTGATGTTGTCTTCGCTGATGTAGAAGCGCTTCACAGAAAAATCAGCAAAACCGGCGCGACGTACGCGGCGAACAGATGCGTCGCCGTGCTGAGCAAGATGTTTTCGTTGGCCATCAGATGGGGAATGTGTACGACGACGAACCCGGCGCGCGGAATTGAGCGCAACACCGAGTTCGGCAGACGGCGCTATCTGAGCGCCGACGAGTTGGCGAGGCTCACAGCGGCGCTGGCAGCACATCCAGACCGACAAGCCGCAAACATCATCCGCATGTTGCTTTTGACCGGCGCACGGCGCGGTGAGGTACTAGCCGCTCGCTGGAGCGACATCGATCTAGCTACCGGCACATGGGCCAAGCCAGCGGCGAGCACAAAACAAAAGTTGGATCATGAGGTGCCGCTTTCAGCCCCGGCGCGGTTGTTGTTGAACACGATCCGCGAACAGCAGATGGCCAATCGCCGTCCTGTGGGCGAATATGTTTTTCCCGGTAGCGGCGTCACCGGACATGTCGCCGACGTCAAAAAGTTTTGGCGGCAAGTCTGCAAAGCGGCGAGCATCGAGGGCCTTCGCGTTCACGATCTTCGGCACAGCTTCGCCAGCCAGCTTGCGAGCGGCGGGGCGAGCTTGCCGTTGATCGGCGCGCTGCTCGGGCACTCGAACCCGAGCACGACCGCGCGCTACGCGCACCTGTTCGACGATCCTCAAAGAGCGGCGGTCGAGAAAGTCGGCCGCGTCATTGTTGACGCGGGGCCGCCGTCGCTCGCGCTCGTCAGAGTGAAGCTTTTCATAAAAAATTCCTGAATAATTTCAGAACCTTTACGGCGGCGCATGGTTATAGTTTTTGCGACCCTTATTGACTTTTTCACGAACCGTTCCACATTCACGCTAGCCGGGGTGCAAGCGCCGGCCGACTGCCTGGGGCATACGAGGCCACCAGCTACGAAGCGGCTCTGAGAGTAAGCGGCATGCAGCAATGCCGCGCAGGAGACGATGCGACCCGAGACGAGTTGCCACACGAAGTGTGGCTCGCTGCGCTAAGCTCGATCCTGGGTTTTGTCGCCGATTAAATCGGCCCGACCGGTCCTGCCTCGAAACGCACCGCGAATGATTGCGCAAACCTCTGGGGCGAACCCCCGGAGCGATCATTCGAGGTCGCAATGTCCCAATCCGTCCAAAAACCGCGCGCTCGACGTGCGCCTGCCCCCCAGCCTGAAATCGCGCTCGATATCGTTTGGGGCGCGGATCAAATTTCCAAACTGATCGGCCGCTCTCCGCAGTCGACCTACTATCTTTTGACCCACGGGAGACTGCCGGCAAAACGAATCGGCGGAACGTGGGTTTCATCGCGCGCCGCTCTTTCGCGGCTCGTCAGCGTTTGGAGGCGGCGATGTCCTACTTCAATCGAATCGAAATCCCTGGCGACACGCTTATCTCGGATCAGGAGTTTTGCGACCTCGTGTTAGGAGGCGCAAATCGCCGGACGGCGACTCGATACGAAGCCGAGGGACTTCCCCTCGTCATCGTCGCGGGGAAAAAATATCGTCCTTTGCGTCAATCGCAGGAATGGCTCGCCGCACGGATTTTCCGCCGCAGCCGCCCGAAGCATATCCGATGAAACTCCTTGCGCCTTGCTTGCGCAATCGCGCGTTGATGGCGTGCGGCCGAGCTTTTTGCACGGGCGACGAAGGTGAACTTGATAATCTGCACGCGCAGTTGCGAGCGGGCGAGATCAAGCTCACGCGCGCCGAGCGCCGCGTCCTGCGGGACTATCACTTGCGCAAGCCGCCGTGGCGACGCAAGCGAGGCGAATGGCGAACGAATGGCGGGCTGACCAAACGGCAAGAACATGCCGAGCGGAATGGGTGGGGCGCACGAACAAAATTTAACATGCACAAGCAGAGCGCCGCCAGACGCGGCATCCCGTTCCAGATGACGTTTGAGGAGTGGTGGGGCATTTGGCAAGCATCCGGCCATTGGCACGAGCGGGGTTTAAAACGTGACCAGTTTCAGATGGCACGCCACGGCGATCGTGGGAGCTATCCGTCGATAACGTCCGCATCATTACGACGGAAGCTAATCAGGCCGAGTACTGGGCATGTCAACGCGAAGCTCGCGCTCGGCGTCTGAGGAAGGCCATCGCAGCCATCAACGCGGCTTTTGCAACACGACCGAGCGCGGGCGGACCCCGCGCGCAATGCAATAAAGGATGAGAATGACATGAAAACAAATAGGATGGTTATCCCGGCTGCGCCCGGATTTTTTTATCTCGAAATGGAAGACGTCGACTATTCGGTCTCGAAGATGCCGATCATCGGCTGGGCGGTCGACCCCGACAACGAGGAACGCGCAGGGGTCGAGCCGGTGACGATCGAAGGCATCGTGCCCCGAGACTATGGCAGAGAAAGAAGCGGGATACTGCAACCAGACGGCACCGTTGTTTACGTCACCGTCCCCATCCATTTCAAAAATTACGAGGAATGGCGGGACCACGCGACGCAGAGCCTTGACGACGACGAGGATGTGCTGCGCGGAACAGATGCCTGCCGAATTCCGCCAAAAAAGCGCGGCGTTTACGCAGGCGATGATAATCACCCCCCGAAACGCGTGGGGGGCGTCGCGGCCCCGGCGGCGGTCAAGCGCAAGCTGAAAGCCATAATTCGAAAACAAGCGGCAAAGCGCCGCTGAGATTAAAAAGTTATCCCATCCACCTCAGGGCTGAGTTTGCGATGGAATTATGTGTACGACAAAGGAAAGCCGCCTGCCCAATGGCAAGTTGGGCAAGGCGGCGGATCACAGAAGTAGTGGGAAGCCTGCTTATAGACGAACAAGGCGCGTTCGTCAAGCTAGCTTTCCCGACTGGCTAGCGGCGGGGTTAGCCCCGTCGCGCTGCCTAGATCATTTTTACACCGACCAGTTCATCGCCCGCGCTGACGAACTTAAAAAGGTCAAAAGCTGGCCGTCGTTCCGAAATTGGTTAATCAAGCATCGCGTCTGGTGGCAGTTCGACTTGGCCGAATGGACCAAGCTTGAAGCCGGCTGCGAGCGCCTCATGCAAGCCTATCTCGCCTGGAGGGCCGCGTCATGAAGCGGCCCTCGAAGCGGCGGCTACGCGCGATCAACGAACGCGTTGACCGAGAACTCGACAGCGATCGCAATTTTTTCGTTCAATTCCCGCACCGCCAGTTTCGCGTCCGGCGGATGTATCCGCACGAGCGCGAGCAGTTCGAGCTTGTGGGCGGATCGCCGCTTGGTCCGCTTCCACCAGACGTCGCTTGGTTCGTGGCAGTCGAGAAGGTGCGCCCCGACGTGCGCCTGCGCGCGCCGTTCATCGCCGAGGGCGACACGGACGCCGACCTGCTCGATGAGGATGTTTGTCGCGCTACGTTCCATCGCCACGAGAATGAGTTTTTAGACTCTCGCACGCGACCTGATCATGGGCGCGGAGGAATTGAAATGAAAATACGTCCGAAAACTTTTAACGGCGACCTCTCGCGTTTGCCGGCCGCAATCGAGGAATGGACGGATCAACGCATTTGGGCACCGTGGCGCTGGGAGCTTAAACGAGGGAGGTGGTCAAAGCCGCCGCTCTTGGCCAGCGACCTTAGCCGCCATGCGGAGGTCAACAACCCCGGATTCGTGGTCGCCTTACAAGAAGGCGCTCGACGCTGTCGGTCGCGGCAAGGCGGATGGCCTTGGGCTCATGCTGCGCGACATTGATGCGGGCGCAGTGGACGCCGACGCGTGCATGGAGGCAGGCAAGCCGCTCAATAAGCCCTGGGCGACCGAACTGGCGCAACAGGCGAGGGACCAGTACCGCGAACTGACACCCTCGGGCAGCGGCTTCCGCGTGCTCGGCACCGCCGAGGGGACCCACTGCACCGCCGCTTCCCCCTTGAGCCCGAGAGCAAGGAAGGAATCGAACTCTACCGCGCGTGCGCGCGATTCATATGCGTCACAGGGAGGCAACTGACGCCGAGGCGCAGCACGCTCGCGCCGATCGACAATCTGCTCGACGCGCTGAAAGCGCAATACGATGGACAACGTCAGGCCAACGGGACCGACTACGAGAACCTGATCCGAAACGGCGCGGCGAGAGGCGACCGCTCGGAGGCGTTCCACAGCGTCGTCTGGCACCTCGCCGGCAAGGGCATGTCGGTCGACGACATCGTTTGCAAACTGGCGAAATATCCCAACGGCATCGGCGCAAAATATGCCGACCGTCTGCAACAGGAAGTCGAACGATCGGTCGGGAAGTGGCGCGACAAAAATATTGAAGTGGCCGGCGGGCAACTGCCGCAGATTGTTAACGCGGCCGAGCAAGCGTTGCTCGCATCCGACAACGAAATCTATCAGCGCGGCGGCATGCTCGTGCGGCCGGTCCTGTCGGCGCTGAAGGCGAGCGACGACCGCGACACAAAAGGTTGGCGGCTGGTCCAGATCACTACGACGTATCTGGTCGACGTCATGACGCGCAGCGCAAGCTTCACGCGCTGGGACGCACGCTCGAAGCGCTTCGTCCGGATCAACGCCCCCGAGCAGGTGGCCTCGACCTATCTGGCGCGCGAGGGCGAGTGGAAAGCCCCCGTGCTCGTCGGCGTCGTCGGCACGCCCTTCCTGCGCGCTGACGGCTCGATCTGCCAGACGCCCGGCTACGACAGCGAGAGCGGCCTTCTGTTCAAGCCCGGCGGGCAGACGTTCCCCCCGATCCCGGAGCGGCCCAGCAGGCGCGACGCGCGCAAGGCGCTGGCGCTGCTACGCGAGCCGAATTCAACGTTTTCCCTTCGTGGGAGCGGCGGACGAGGCGGTCGCGCTCTCGGCCATGCTGAGCGTATTGGACCGGCATGCACTGCCGTCGTCGCCGCCCCTGCATGGCGTCGACGCGCCGTCCGCCGGAAGCGGGAAAACCAAGCTGATAGACATCTCGTCCGTGCTGGCGACCGGCTACTACGCGCCGGTGATCGCACAGGGGCGCAGCGAGGAGGAGCTTGAGAAACGGCTGGGGGCGGCGCTGCTGGCGGGCGACGCCAGCGTGTCGATCGATAACTGCGCGCGGCCGCTGGAGAGTTCTTTCCTGTGCATGATGCTGACGCAGCAGCAGGTGAAGGTTCGCATCCTTGGGCAGAGCATACAGCCAGAACTGCCGTGCAACGCGTTCGTGACGGCGACCGGCAACAAGCTGACCCTCGTTGGCGATCTGACCCGGCGCAGCCTGCGCTGCTCACTGGACCCAAAGATGGAGCGGCCGGAACTGCGGCGGTTTGATTTCGACCCGGTGGAGATGGTGCGCGAGCGGCGGGCGGACTTGGTGGCGGCCGCGCTGACGCTGCTGCGGGCCTATTGGGTGAGCGGCGAGCGCGTGGACGTGTCGCCGTTCGGCTCGTTCGAGACGTGGTCGCGCCGCGTGCGCGAGGCGCTGGTGTGGCTCGGCTGCGCCGACCCCTGCGCGACGGTGGAGAACGTGCGCGCCGACGACCCCGAGCGGGCGGCGCTGGCCGCCGTGCTGGCGCAGATGGAGAAGCATCTCGACCTCGGCGTGCGCTACAGCGCGTCCGACATAATCCAGGCCGCAACCAGCATGACCCCCGTGCGAGGCGGCAAGTCGCTCGTCGTGCGGATGCGAGGGGAGTTCAAATCGTCGCTGTTCAACGTCGCCGGCGACGGCCAAAATATCAATAGTCGACGGTTGGGAATCTGGCTCGCTAAGAACGAGAACAAGCCGGTCGACGGGCTGCAATTGCGCCCTCAAGGGCTGTATGACGGCATAAAACACTGGGCGCTGTACGCCGCCCCGGAATGCCGAAAATAAATCCTCTCTTGCGCTACAAAGGATTGAAAATGTGCCAAAGCGATAACCAAAATGTCAAGTGATTTACCAAAGTGTCAAGTGACCATAGAAAAACATCCTTAAAAAACAATTTAATGTGCCTGTGAAATGGGCATAACTTCAAAAAGTGGTTTAGTGGCTTTTAGTGGTCTTCTACAGTCAACGCGAGCAAACTGTCATTGCACATTTTCAATTCTTTGTAGCGCAGAGAGGATTTAAAACCGGCAGTGACAGTTTGGGTAGGGGGGCTGTAGGAAACCCCTGAAACCCCTGAAACCAGAAGTTGTGTGCGAGGCGTGCAGCGGCTATTGCGCGACACATTTTGGAAAGAAAGAGCAATCTTTGAAACGTCCGTTCGACGGTCGAAAAACTAGCGGCATCCAAGAACATCTATTTGAATAGACGTTGCGAACCTCAGAGGGCTTAGGATGAAACCTCATTTCGAAATGAGATTGTCGCGAGCCAAACCGATTACAGATTTGGAACGTCACGACGTCGTGACGTTTTGATAACCCGAACCTCTGAACTTTCAGAGGTTGGAAAACGAACTTCGGAACGCTCCGAAGACGATGAAAACATGTGAACGTTCACACGTTCCGCAACTTGTGAACGTTCACAAGTTCTAACTCAGAAGTTGCGAGACGTGCAGCGGCCCACAGGGGGGGCAGGAGAGCGGGCAGGAGGGGCCGGGGGCCAGGGTAGGGGCGGCTGGGGGCGTTGGACGCACGTACGGGGCTGCTGGAGGCGGCATGGGGCGTTCTGAGGGCTGGCCGAGGTCAAAAAGGCCACTCGGAAGGTCAAAAAAGGGGCCTCGGGGGGCCTCAAGAGGGGCCTCGAAGGGGTTCCGAAGGGGACCCTCACGTTTTGTTCTCATTTTCTCGAAAAACCGCCCGACGCGATTTCTGACCCCTCGATCGTCCCTGTGGGCATGCCCATTTTGCTTGAACCTGACTATCAGTCAGAGGCGAGTCACCAGTTAATGCATTGGTGTTATTCACTAAATGGCGTATTGATGCCGGCCGTGTCAGCACCATGTCACGGTCGCATTGCAATTCTCGTTGCAACAGCGCATTATGCTCGGCCGGGGGTTCGAGAGGTCGAGAATGCACGCGGCTACTGTGGTGAATGTCCGGCATCGACTAGCGAAGTCCCGCGTGTCGAACGGCAATTCAATTCTTCCAGGAATCGACGGGCGGTCCGTAATAGGCCGGCGGTTTCGCGATATCACCGAAGCCGTGTGCCGTGACCAGGGCCTCGAAACGATTTCAGAAACGAGGCTGCAACTCATCCGAAGATTTTCAGCGAGCAGCGTGCTTGCCGAGGCGCTTGAGGCGCGCCTTGCAAACGGCGAGCAGATCGACGTCGCCGAACACGCCCTCCTCGTATCATCGTCGTGCCGTCTGGCTCAAAGGATTGGCATTGATCGCCGCGCTCGTGTCGTTACTCCACTTTTGAAGGATTATTTGGATGATGCGACGGAGGATGCGACGTGAAAAACGTGACCTCCAAAACAACGTCATTTCGAAATGACGTTCGGAAAACTTCGTTTCGAAACGAAGTTCGAACTTGGCGAGATGCAATTTCGACGACGCCGGACAAACTTTTTCTTCGCGTCGTTTTCGCCTACGCCGCTCTCACGGCGCTCGCATGGGCCAGCGTCGTCCTAATAGGAAATTGAACATGCCCGCCGAAATCAGCACACGCCTCGGTTTGACATCCCCGCAGCTTGTCGAAGTGGAAACTGTGCAGGCGCAGGCGCAGGCCTACGGCGCGGCCGCCTTCCGCGTGTTCGATGAATTGCTGTGCGGCCATATCCTGGCGCACGAGCCAGTCGAGATGGGCGGGCCGCGCACTGACGCGGCGATCTTCAACTCGTGCGAAATGGCGGCCAAGCAAACCGCCGAGGGCGTGCCCGGCCTGTTGTGGCCGGTGCGCGCTGTGGCCGGCGCGCCTGCATTATCCGCCGGGGCGATCGAGCAGGAGCACGCCTTGCTCGGTGTAGATCAAACAGTCGGTAGCCCGACTATGACCTTGCCGGCATGAGGATTCGCAAATTTGCGAACCCTGTTGGCCGGCATGAGGTGCGCAAATTCGCGCACCAGGATGACAAACGATGTCCGAGCTTGCCGCACAACTCAAAAATGCCCCGGGGCCGCTGCACCAAGTGCGCGTGAGCCCCGACGAACTCGACATCATTTTGCGTTCGCTTCAAGCGCACGGCGGCAGTGCGGCCAAGATCGCTGGCGCATTGATCAAGACGACGCCCTTGGAGATGGACGAGCACAATACGCCGTTCCGCACGATCATAGTTGGAGCGCCCGCACTGAACGTGATCATTGAGGCGGTGCTTTTGCGTCACGGACACGCGGCATGATTGGATTAACCGACAAACAGCTTGAAACCGTAAAGGCAGCCGCCGCGCGCGTGCCTGTGGAATGGCGATCGCAATTCCTTGAAGCGATCGTAGATCGTTTGCTCGCGGTCGACGACGTCACAGACGATCATGTTCATGCAGCCGTATCTTTCGTCTCGAAAAAGATAGGCGTCGCCGCATGAAAAAGCCCATCGCGATTGATAAAGCGCTGCTGGATAAAAACTTGCTTGGCGCGGCGCTCGGCGACCCTGCATCCTGGTTGCGGTGGGTCTCAACATTGCGCGCGGCGTTCGCCCTGCCCATGAGCGATGAAGATCGCACGGCCTTCGCGGAAGTATCAGGCAATCGCGCTCCGCCCACAGCGCGCGTCAGAGAACTTTGGATGTCCGTCGGCAGGCGCAGCGGAAAATCCAAAATCGCCGCCGCGCTCGCTGTGTATGCCGCCTGCTTCGTTCCGCGCCGTCTCGCCGCTGGCGAGATTGGCACGGTGCTGGTGCTGGCGGCCTCGTCGACGCAGGCGCAGACTGTCTTTCAATATTGCCTCGGCTTTTTGAACGCCAGCCCCATCCTCAAGCACGAAATCGCGTCGACCACAGCGAGCAAAATCCGTCTCACGAACGGCACGACGATCGCGGTGCATGCGAACAGCTATCGCACGGTTCGCGGCAAGACATTGCTCGCCACGATTTTTGACGAGGTATCATTTTGGCGCGACGCCGACAGCGCCCTTCCCGACGTCGAAACTTACCGCGCCGTGCTTCCATCTCTCGTGACCACAAATGGGATGCTGATCGCAATCTCCTCACCATATCGCAAGACCGGAATTCTTTTCGAGAAGCATCGCGATCACTTCGGCCAAGACGATCCTAACGTGCTTGTCGTGCAAGGCGCGTCTCGCCTGTTCAATCCCACGCTCGACCAAGCCGTCATCTCTGCCGCCTGCGCCTCTGATCCCGAATCCGCCCGCGCAGAATGGGAGGGGGAATTTCGCTCGGACATCTCCGCCTTTCTCGACGACGAAATCATCGAGGCGTGCGTCGACTATGCTCGACCCCTCGAACTCCCTCCGCGCAGCGACATCGTCTACAAGGCTTTCGTCGATCCGAGCGGTGGACGCCACGATGCGTTCACCTTGGGCATCGCCCACAAGGTGGGCGAGAGCTATGTGATCGATGTCGTGCGCGGCAGATATCCGCCGTTCGATCCCAACGCTGTAGTCGACGAGTTCGCCTCGCTGCTCAAGTCCTACAAGCTCTCGTCAGTTATAGGAGATAACTATTCCGCCGAGTGGGCTGTCACGGCCTTTCGCTCCGCCGGCATTCTTTACGAGCGCAGCGAACTGAACAAATCTCAACTTTATCTCGAAGCGCTCCCGCACTTCATGCGCTGCGCCATCTCGCTTCCCGATCATCCAAAACTGATCAAAGAACTAAGACTGCTTGAGCGGCGCACGAGTTGCCAAGGCAAGGATATCGTCGACCACGGGCGCAATGGAAGCGACGATCACGCGAACGCGCTCGTTGGCTCCCTGTGGGCCGCAGTCAGCAACGCCGGCTACGATCCATTATTCAGATGGGTCGACGGGCTGTCACGCAGCGCAGAGGCCGAGGCCGAGCAACGCGACGAATGGCGTCGTCAGCAACATTTTTCCTACATCAATTCTTTTGGACGACGATAAACCACAGGAAAGGAAAAAGGGATGAGCATCGACGAGAAAATCGCATCAGCTTTCACGACAACTTCGAAGTCCGATGTCGTCGCCGCGCTGATCAAGGAAGCGGAAGTCGCCCTGGCCGATTCCGCCAAGGCGGCGAACGATGCGCGCGTGCGCGCACTTGATCCTACGCTGACCAATGATCAAATTCGCGAAGCGCGCAAAAATATGGATGACGCGGCATTTGCGCGTGATCGGCTCCAGGCTGCGTTGCCCCGCCTCAACGAACGCCTTAAGGAACTCAAGGACTCCGAACTCAACGCAAATCGTTTGGCCTCCTACAAAAAATTGGAAATCGAACGCGACGAGATCGTCGAGGAACTGAAAGAATACCCGGCCCTGGCCAAGCGCCTTGCCGCGATCGTCGAACGGCTCGCCAAGAATGACGCCGCCATCGACAATCTCAACAATTACGCCCTGCCCAACCGTACCGCGAAACTGCGCAGCGCCGAACTCATCGCACGCGGTCTTCAGTCTTTCTCGCCGCAACAATTCGTCACGATTCCGCGCATCGGCCAGGAAACAAAACTCGTGCGCTTCGAGCACGATAAATCCGACCCCTATCTGCTGCCGCGTCCCATCCCCTTTGTGGGCTACAGCCCGCCCAAGCCCGAGCGCCCACAGCCAGCCAAGGAGCACGCCAATGGCCCGCAAATTTCGCCGATTTGATAAAGACGGAAACGAACTCGACGACGAGAATGAATTTCTCCGAGACGGCGAGCGCCTTTCGATTTCGATGTCCTTCATGAACTCGATCCGCCGTCAGGAAATCAAAGCCGCTTGCGACGCGAGAAATCGCCACGACGACGAGGCGGTGCGCGAGGCGGCACGCGAGGCCGAGCGCGCGGTCTACGCGCGCCGCGTGAGCGATGCATGGCGCGGCAAGGACAATGACGCTTTCCTCGACGAGGAATTCGATGACGACGTTGACGCGCAGCGCGAGCGTTACATCTCGCGCATATCCAACGCGTGGCGATAAAGTCATGCGTGTGTCCCGCATGACCTGATCTTCTCGGGTTTCGACATTTTCTCCCGAGAAGTCGGCCCAGTCGGATTAGTGGCCGTAATAACGCCGACTGCTCGCGGCCGGCGTTGCTCATCCTTTTGCCGGCGCGGCGAGCGGCCTTATGCTGCGCAGCACGAGGCTAAGGCGGCCCCTGGTTTCAGTGTGGGCCAGGGGCCGCCTCATGTTGGAGGAAAATTGCGATGGCCGAACATGAGACTTCCATTCGCCTAAGCATCGAAGACGTCACGCAAGTCGGCATCCACGCCGCACTGACCTTCCGCATTGGGAAGGGAGACCTTCCGTCGGCAACTCGCCGTCTGCACGGCAGCCCGTGACCCAAAACCGTCGTTTACCCCGCTGGCGAGACCGACGGCCCTTGCCTCCGAAGCCGACCCTGACGCCCGCAGAACGGACGGCGAGGTCGGGTCTGCGACGTTCTCCGCTCCTAGCCGGCGCTAATTAAATTCTGACGCTGACCTAGCGCCGGCCCTTCATATAGGCGACAGCACTATCGATCTTCTCATCGTAACCTGGAAACCGCGCCTTTGCTTCGGCCGGCGACAGTCTCTCTACCTTGCCCTTCTCGCCCCTGAGATGCGCATAGTAATTGGGTGACTCGTCGTAGGTTAGGGTGCCATCCTCATTGGCCTCTAACGTCTTTTCCATCCCGCCGCCAGTACCCTCGTAATGGAATACGATCTCCGGGTCCGTGAAACGTCGCATTCCGATACCTCCCATATCACCACCGCCTCGGCGCGCTCTTCTAGTAGCCGGCATAGAGGTGCCAGTAAGGGGGCCGGCGCTTTCTCTCAAGCTCCCAGAACCCGCCTTGCTCAGACGGTGCAAAGCAGAAGAAATCCGCCGGAGCGCGCGGATCGCGGCGGGAAGTGTGCTTCATGCCGTCGTCCATCAGCCAAACCTCGGAGAAACCGAACCCGTCGAAGTCGGATGGGTCATACATGCCATCGACTTCCTCCCACACATTCCATAGGGCAGGGTAGGTTGCCATCGCCTGGTACATGGCTTCCATCGTCAGGCTTTCGCGCTCCTTGGTGCCGATGGCAGGCCAAGTAAGATGGCCCAACAAGATCATCGGCCGGACGCCGAACAGCGCACGGCGGTCATACTTCTCATGCTTCTGCTTCGCCAGTCGGTGCATCCCGAGCACGATGTCTTCGGCGCCCGCGGCCATTATCGCAGTCAGTTCGAGGCCGGTCTCTACGCCGTCAATGAGTGCGATCACATCGGGCGGGTCCTCTACACCGACGATTTCGACCGTGCGGCCGGTCACCTTCGGGAAATTGCTCTTGAATGCCTCGGCTGTCATGTCCTCGCACATGCGCTTGCCGATCACGTAATCATCGCTGCTCATGTGCGTCATATGGGGAGCGCGCCGCATTCCGAAAACCTGAGCGTTATTAAATGAATGCGCGGGCTGGTTGGCCAAAGGCAACGCGGTTCGGCCGCGGTCCGTTTAACCGCCGCTATCCGGGCAACCGCTGGCGCTCCGCGACGGCATCCCGAAGGACTGCTCATGGCACGAACCGTCCGTGCCGGCCACCGCTCGGGTTGGTCCGGAAGTGGGGGTCGAGCTGCCAATGCTGCGCGCGGGGCACCGACTTTCAGCAATGGAAGGTAGACCGTCCGTGGCCGGCACGCCATCTTCACGGCAGCCCGTGACCCTGGCTGCGTGAAAACGCCATCGCTGCTATGATTTTCCTCGTGATTTGCGGGGGAATTTCATGAAGCGCTTCGTGGTGGGGGCGGATCGCGGGCAATCGATGTTGTTTCCGGAATGCCTGGATGACTTCATTGCCGAGAGCAATCCTGTTCGCGTTATCGACGCTTTCGTCGACGCGCTCGATTTGGCCGCGCTCGGGTTTGAGGGAGTCGAGCCAGCGGCGACCGGCCGGCCCGCCTATCACCCTTCGGTTCTGCTGAAGTTGTACATCTACGGCTACCTCAATCGGGTGCAGTCGAGCCGGCGGCTGGAGCGCGAAGCGGGCCGCAATCTCGAAGTGATGTGGCTGCTGGGCCGGCTCGTCCCCGACGACAAGGTGATCGCCGACTTCCGCAAGGACAACGGCCGAGCGATCCGCAAGGTGTGTGCGCGGTTCGTCGAGTTGTGCCGCGAAATGGGCCTATTCCGCCTCTGTCGCTGACGCAATGTGGAAGATGCTCATACCCCTTCGGTATTCCACCTCAGCTTCTCCAGTCGGCGCTGGAGGGATGATATAAGATTTTGGTTCCGCGCTATGAAATCCCAGGATGACATGGCCGCCAATTCGGGTTGGCAGCGCGCAATCATACAGCCCCTTTTTATTTCCCATATGCTTGAGTTTCATTTTGGCAGTGGCAGAGACAATATCCCACACTGTCGTTGACCAATCTTTCGATGAATTGTGGTAAACTTGCCGGCCGTGGGATGACGTCCGTAACGATTGGGCCGGGTCCATATCGTAAAGCATACGAACCAAAAATGTGGCGAAGTCGACGCTTTGTGCGGACTGTCCAACTAATGGGTTATTCGCCGGCAAAATTTTCCAATCGGCGTTCGAAACGAGTGCATATTGCCCGGATCGCGTATCGCCATTGAAGTCTCGTATTCGGTCATCGAATCCCGGTGCGTCCACCGAGAATCTTGGCCAATCATCATACAGCCAGAACTGCGGGTCTTCGGGAACAATCGACGGACCAGAGTACATTTTCATCTGAATAAGTGTTCCTCGCCAATAATTTTTTTTTGCGGCGGTGCGATGGGAGTGCAGCACTAGAAGGTCTGCAAGCTCGCAGGTTTGAGTTCTCATTGATCGGGGCGGCGATCCTTTGATGTGAACTTTTGGTGATTGATGGCAGAAAATGCCAGCAACACTCACATCTATCCTGGCAGGCGCCAATATGCATTTCCAGGCATTGACCTGCCCCCTGGTTTTCGGTCCAGGGATTATTTGAGAATTTGCCCTCCGAATTGGAGTGGCACATGCGCAAGAGCAGGTTCACGGAAGAGCAGATGGTGGCGATCGTTCGGGAAGCGGATCGCGATCCGGTCGAGGTGGTCGCCAAGCGGCATAAGATCACTGGACAGACGATTTACGCCTGGAAGAAGAAGTTCGGGGCTTTCGACGCCAACGAGGTGCGCCGGCTGAAGCAGCTCGAGCAGGAGAATGCGCGGCTTAAGAAGCTCGTTGCCGAGCGTGACCTCGAGATCGAGGTGATGAAGGAGATCGCCGCAAAAAAATGGTGAGCGTCGCGGCCCGCCGCGGTGGCGTTGCGTTTGCCGAGAGTCGTGGTCTCTCGCAACGGCGGGCAACGGCGCTTCTCGCGACAGCGCGCAGTTCACTGAAGTACGAGAGCAAGAAGGCGGCCGCTGATGCGGCCGTGATCGGGCGCATGAAAGAGCTGAGCGCGAAGTATCCGCGCTTCGGCTACCGGCGCATCCAGGTCTATCTTGAACGCGCCGGCTTCGTGATGAACGCCAAGCGGATGCACCGGCTGTGGCGGACGGCGAAGCTGCAACTGCCGAAGAAGCGACCGAGGAAGCGTGTGCGCGGGACGGCGCGCGAGGTGCCGGAAAGCCCGATCACATCGAACGAAGTGTGGTCCTATGACTTCGTGTTCGACCACGCGGCGAACGGCCAGCAGATCAAATGCCTAACGGTCGTCGACGAGGGTACGAGCGAGGGCCTGGCGATCGATGTTGCCGGATCGATCCGATCACGACGTGTCATCGAGGTGCTGTCGCGCCTCATCTCGGAGCGCGGGGCCCCGAAGGTTCTGCGCTCCGACAACGGGCCGGAGTTCGTATCGCACGCCTTGCTGAAATGGATCGCCGACGCTGGCATAGAGAGCGCGCTGATCGAGCCGGGCAAGCCCTGGCAGAACGGCACGTGCGAGAGCTTCAACGGCAAGTTCCGCGACGAGTGCTTGAGCATCGAGTGGTTCCGCAGTCGAGAGGAGGCGCGCGTGCTGATCGAGCAATGGCGACGGCACTATAACGAGGATCGTCCGCATTCCGCGCTCGGCAATCTCACGCCGGCGGACTACGCAGCGAAACTGGCGGCGGGCGAGATCGCCCCTCGCCAACGCCGGAGCACGCGGTCCGCAACGGGCCGGTCTGCTGCGATATCTGAGGTCTCCGCAGCCCGGCCCGTTGCTCCGTCGCAGGTGATGTTGCAGAGTGCCTGAACCGGCGCCCACGTCGGGCCCGGATCACCGGGCAGAGTCAGATAACCGGTGGTCCGAAGAACGGGGGCAGGTCAGCATCTTCAAGCAGATCAACGCCGTTCTCGATGAGTGAAGATATAAAATCCACCTCCGAAGAGGGGATTCTTTTCATCTTTCCCAACTTCGCGCGACAAACCTGAGATATTATCTTATTGGCAGAACTGAGAAGTAGAGGCTCGAAGTGGTCTGGGATCATACTATTCTCCAGGAAGAACCATTTAATTGGGAGCCGCCATGCGGATAAAAGCTTGAGGGCGGCCGTTAGCCACTGCTTGCGTCCACGACTATGCCCCGAGGGGACCGAGCCACAACAGCATGTGAATTGACCATCATGGCATAGAGTCTAAGTCTACAATGGAGTCGGAACGAACCACTTCGGAGCACGGCCGGGTGACCGTTTATGGCACGAACCGTCCGTGCCGGCTGCCGGTCGTGTTGGTCGCGGAAGTTGGGGTCTTGCCGCGAATGGCGGGCGCGGGGCACTGACCTTCCGCTATGGAAGGTAAACCGTCCGTCGGTCATCCGCCAATCGACTGGCGAAGATGACCCAATTCGGAGATCCGGCAATTCAGAATTCGCCATAGGCTCTCGGCGGCGAGCGCAGGGCTCTATTGTAGTGCGATAGCGAGAGTGCCGCTCTCAGCGCGCCGACAAGTATCAGCCAGCTCGCCTTCGTTGGCCTAGAGTAGGTCAGGTCACAGGCTTGCCCTTATGCGTGCTCACCTTTAACGGCTGTTGTGTCGCGCGATAGGTCGGGACGGCTCGCGTCTTGTAGCCGAGGTGCTCGCCCTTGATGATCCAGCGCCCGTAGAAACCGTGTGGGCCTTCCCAACCTTTGCCGAGCAGCGTTGTGAGATTGCGCCCGTACGCGCGCATGACGGCTGAATATCCGTGCCACAAGTTGTCGTACAGGTGGCCCTCTTCCTTGCTCTCCTCGATCGTAAGGGCGCACGGGTAACGGAACCACGAGTCCAACCCGTCCTCGAAGGCCTTCAGTATCGAGATGTGCTGCTTCTTATACGGGACGAGCTTTGATCTTGATTGGAGAGCCGTCAGACTGTGTGACTTCAAATTCTTCGACAGCCGCCCGTTCGAGACCCAATGCGGATTTTCGTACACTAAGAACGCTTTGATTGCGTTCTCCAATGCGAAGCCGCTGAGAAGGAAAATCGACCTGTCGATCCCCCGGGTCTGTTTGAGGACGATGTTGTTCGCATCGATCTTCGTCCTGATGGACGAGTAGGCTCGGCCCGCATAGATCGCGGTTGCTTGTTCGTGAAGGTTGTCGGCCGTCAGCAGCCAAGAATGCGGATTGGCGAACTCTTCTACAAAGCGCTTGTTCTCGTCTGCCATCGTCGTCCCTGGGCTGCCCGCTAGACGGCCCGAATGGCCTCCAGGAAAGCCGTTCTAACTAACAGCGCGCGAAGTTGCCATCACCTGATTTCGTTCGAACATCGAGATTCGGATAGGGTTTCTGCGATGGCGATGCGACGTGAGACCGGGATTCAGGGCGATCTCGTTGCGACCAGGGCGGCTCGCACTTGCAGATGCGCTCGGGCTTCTCGCGGTTCTCCGATCGCCTTCGCGTCCTGCGCGAGCAACGAGACGTGCGCATGTCCAACTTTGCCGATATCGGGAGAGGGTGAGCCGTCCTCAACTCGTAGCCTTGGCCACGATGTCGGCGGCTTTGCCCGTCGAAGCTTGTGGCAACTTGCCACTAGCTTTGCCGCCGCTTCGCCCGCCTTCACGCTTTCGCTCTTTTGCCTCAAGCCTTGCATCCGAAAGCATGCGACGGACCCGAGGCGAACAAAACCAGAAGGCTTGACCAAACGTAATCGCCGATGCCAGAAACATCGGCCAGAGAGGCTCGCCACCCGGGGTGCGAGATTCCGTTCGAATGACGAAACAGGCTAAGTCGAGCATCGGGGATTTTTCAATTCCACGGGCATGGTCGTGCGACTGGTGGGAGCCGAACGAGTTGCTAACCGCTGTCGAAATCCACAGACGGCGATTTCGGTTTTTCGAGGACATGTATCGACCAGAATTACAGCCGCTGCGCGAGGCGTGGGCAGCAAGCAAGTTTGCAAAGATTCGATCGCAACATCGTCCCATCTTCATAAAGCTTGGGTCGGATCGTTTCCCTGATTTTTTCATTCGCGAGAACCAGGAGATTAATTGCTTTGAGTTGACCGAAGCGTACCATGAGGGACGCCGACGAAATGACGAGTATCGCCTCGCAGCAAAGCACAAACTCGAAGGGAAGCCTTCTGAGGTTGAGCTATGCGATGTCGGCGAAGAAGAAGACACTGCTCTCCGTAGCATTTTCGGTGCCATTAAGAAGAAGGCCGAGAAGAATTATTCCGACCCACCGCATTTGCTCGTTTACGTTAGTTGTTCTTGGGCGAGCAAATCTTCCCCGGTTAAGAATAATTTTGTTTCCGAACTTCATCAGTGGAGCGGGACGTTCAAGAGTTGTTGGTTGCTATGGGAGCGCGTCTTTCGTCTGTGGCCGCCGCCTCCAGCGATGATTCGGCCCCCAGAAACCGGCGATTTAAGCACCGACCCTGAATGATTCTCTACCGGCCGGACCACATCATCCACAGCGCGCACTAGCTCCTCGTCGCCGTTGTCAATAAGCTCCCTGGCGCGCTGCACGCTGCTCCCGTTGAGTTTGTCGGCGGCTTCTTCCTGGGTAGGTGCGCCAATTGACGCACCTTGACGATCGAACGTCGCAAGAACGGCGGTCGCACGCGCGCAAGGCGCTGTTCAGGGCGGCCCGCTGGAGGAGATGAAATTTGAAACGGTTATGCAGTATGGTTGGGTGGCAAAATCTGTAACAACGTCTATTCGAATAGACGTTCTTTCATTTTCCCACCATCTTCAAGTCGCCGATCTTCCTCCTGTGGAGCAGAAGAAATGGCTGACGCGGGCGGAGAAGGAAGAATGGTCGGATGCACATCTGCAAATTTGCAGTTCTGCATTATTTTTCTTTATGCGCGAGATGGGACATGTCGGGTCCGCCCCCGGCCAGCCAGTGCTCCACCGCTTCGTCGAAGCTCATATCGGGATAATCCCGGCGGAAGGAGCGCCACAACTCCAGTTCGAACGCGAGCGCCTTCTTTGACGCTTTCTCCAGCCATCCCGGTGGAAGTCCATTGTCCGTGCTCATGTTCGCCTCCTGTAGCGGCCTCGTGGGGCGCTTTGCGACCGGGCCGGCACCATCCTAGCCCCCCGGCCTGAAAAAACGCGCCAACGGGCTTCACTGCGCCCACAGAGGACGCTTATTACCGCCTGCACGCGTCGTCAGCCGGCCATTTGGCGCAGAAGGCGTTCATTTCGTCAAAAGACGGTCGCGTAGCTGGTCCCGGCTCTCGCGCGCTGGCGGCGGCCGATCACGCGGCGGCGGGATCGAGCCCGGCCCCGGTGTGGGCGGCGCAAGATATCCGCTCCATTTCGCACAACGTTGCGGCGTGAACCATGGGCTCATCCCAATCCGGCCTTTCAGCATGCAGTGTTTCATGAATGACGGCGCACAATTGAGACGCGAGGTCGGCGTCCTCGCGGATGTATATGCCACGGTCGTAATCTTCCTTGTCCATGCAGATGATGCCGTCGATATTTGGCCGACACTCCTCATCAAACCCTTCGTCCTGCAGGATTTCGTCGAAGTCATGCGAGGGGTAGAAGCGGACGAGGAAGCCTAAGGTTTTTGCCCGGTTGGTCCAGACTTCAATCAATTTGATCAAGTCTTCCGGCCTGACGTCCTTCAACTGTTCAGTCGCGTTCATTTTCTTTCTCCGTTGCACGCCCCGTCATCGGGCCATTTCGCGCAATATGAGTTCATCTCGTCGAACAGCCGTCGCTTCGTCTGCTCGCGTCCCTCCCCTTGTGGAAGCGGTACCGCCTGTGGACGACTGTAGACGCGAGGCGGAGGAATTGAACTGGGTCCAGGTGTAGGCGGTGCAAGATAACCGGGCGGGGGCAAGTACGATCCAACCGGAGGCATGCGGCGGTATCTATAACCCGCCGGCGGATAGACCGCCGCGCCAGGAGGATTGCCGCCCCACGTCGGGCCATAGTCTGGCAAATCCCATCCCGGTTGATTTCGCCACGCCTGAGCAGGCGTGACAAGCGCGAGCAGCGCGACTGCGAGCAAGAGCGTTTTCATCGCGAAAGCCCTCCACCGCTGAAGTGCGCCACGTTCGACCAGTTTATCCCGCCGCCTTTCGGGCAAACCCGCGTCACGTCCGTCTTGAACATTCCGGCATCGTCGCGAATGGCCACGAATCGCCCGTGGGTGGTATGCACCACAGCGAAGCACGACGCACTTTGCGCGGCGCTCGACAACGCGAGCAGCGCGGCGGCTGTAGTAAGGAACTTGTTCATGATCATCTCCGGCTCGCGGCAGGGCGAGACAGCCGCTCGCAGCCATGATTGACGTATGTCAAGAAATCGCCAGGGTCGCTAAAGTAGTTTTTGTATGAAAGTCTAATATCAGCGCCTGTGTCTGCTTTAACGAGCACAACGTCCGCTCCGCCGTGCAATTTTTCTAGTTCAAAATACTTACGTAGTGCATCTGTGCCTTTTGCATACGTGAATAGGCTGAGTTGACCGGCAGACATGGAAAGGATGACGTTTTTCTTGCCGCCCATCTGTTCGGTCGAGATGTTGAGGCCACGAAGCAGTTGTAGGATGTGAATATCACGATTTAAGCTGCGAAAGCGGCGCACCAATTCACGGCTGTCCATGTCGGGATAGCAACTTGTTTTTCGTTCATAGGTTCGCGAAATGATCTCGCTCGCGAGGCGAAAGAATTCGATGTGTCGTTCGTCCCCGACGTGAAACTTCGGCTGGTTCTCGGTGATCATGCCGACGATTTCAACGGTCGTTGCCCATGCGTGCTGGTAGATCGTTCGGTACTGCAATTCCAATAGGAGCCCGTTGTACGCCTTCCCAGTATGGGACTTCACATTGTACTCATAAATGTCGTGGATGCCGCGATACCCATCTGCCTTTGGCGAGACGATGTAGTCGTACTTTTTAATTTCGTTCCGAAGCTTGTGGTCGAACCGTGCCTTGTGGACGGCGTCCCGAAATTCGGTCATGTCGCGAATATTTTTGAAAATAAGCCGGCAGCCGGCCACATCATCCATTCGCGAAAGCTGCATCCTCGGTAGCCGTTCGAGCTTGTTCACCAGCGTCCGCAATCTCTTGAGGCGCTGAGCAACGGCAATGCCTGTGCCCCTGGTTCGATTGCGGAGAGTGGCTTGAAAGGTGTTCAGGATATAGGCGTGGGAGGCACGCCAGTTGTTGATGATCTCAAGCGCTTCCGGCCCGGCTTGCCGTGCACGAGGCTGGTCACGCCGTGGTCGGGCGGATTCTCGCGATCCCCTGTGGTCCGGCCACGATCGCCCCCGACGACGATGGCGGCAAGGTGCTCGGTCGGTGCGAGTACGGGCCGCTCGACGCGTGCGACATCGAATGGCTGCGGCGCGGCAAGATACGCACGCCGCGTGCCGCCGTCACGGCGATCCTCATTTGCGACATGAGCGGCGCAGAAGCGGATCGGCAGTTCGGTTTTCACTTCGACATCGGCGACGAATATGATGAAACCGAGATTGCAAGAAAACTCGACGAGTTCGGCGGCGACGAAGATCGACTGCGCCGAATGGCGTGCATGCTCGTGCGCCGGCACCGTGACCTGATCCGACGCATCGCCGAGGTGCTGCTCGACCGCACGAGTTTGAGCGGACCCGAGTTGGACGAACTCGTCGGCAGGAGCATCGATGACGTGAGGCCGAACGTAATGCAGAAACTGAGCGTCGCCTCGCGCTGGTGGGGAGCCGGCTGCAAGGCTTGAAGGCGGCAGGGTCGACCGGGCAAGGTACGTTCAGGCAAGTTGCCTGAACATACGAAAGGCCAAGCCGTTGACGTCGTGTCCAAGGCGACGAGTCGAGGAAGGCACAGACCCTATGGCAAGTTGCCACAGGGTCAAGGCAAGGAAGGTGGACGCGGGAAAGGGTCCGGCAACTTGCCGGACCCTATCAAGGGCGAGACCGCTTCGGGCAACTTGCCAGGACCGAAAGGCGGGCGAAGCGGCGGCAAAGCTTCAGGCAAGTTGCCACAGGGTTCAAAAGGCCAAGCCATTGACTTCGTATCCAAGGCGACGAGTTCGAGGGCGGCACTTGTGGGCAACTTGCCCTCAAGTTCGCGATCAGTTTGTTCCGGCAAGTTGCCGGAACAAAAAAGCCTGAGCGCCCACAGCGCAGCCCTTGGGACCCTCGGGCTAGGCGCGGCTGCCCCAGGGCACCCCAGCGCTTTTAAGCGCGCCAGCGCCCGCCCTGTGGCCCGTGGCGGGGCACCCGGTGGCCTCTGTGGGCGTAGCAGGCCCCTGCGGCGCAAGGGCTTCCTCGAACTCTGCGCCGGATGCGGACATGCTGCTGACACGATTTTGACGCCCCCGAGGGGCCTATCCGTAAGTCCTTAATTGTATTGATTAATTTGGTACAGCTGGGTGGACTCGAACCACCGACCTCCTGATCCACAGTCAGGCGCTCTAACCAACTGAGCTACAGCTGCACGGGTGGAAGCGCCCGGAAACTAGGCGCAAGGCCGGGTTTTGGCAAGCCGCAGCGGCCAGCGCCGTCCCGGCGCGCGCGCCGGGAATCCGGGGCGGAGCACGCTTGCGCTCAGCATCCGCCGGCGCGCGAGCGCTCCACCGGGAGGCCGAACAGCGGGCGCAGCCGGATGCCCACGATGCTGCCGAAAAAGGCGAGCACGAACCACAGCCAGCCATGCAGGCTGGCGGAAGCGACGCCGCTGAAATACGCCCCGATATTGCAGCCATAGGCGAGCCGCGCGCCGTAGCCCATCATCAGGCCGCCGAGCAGCGCGGCGAGCAGCGAGCGCAGCGGGACCTTCAGCGTCGGCGCGAATTTCCGGGCGAGCCCCGCCGCAAGCAGCGCTCCGAGAATGATGCCGAAATTCATCACCGAGGTCACGTCGGCGAACACGCTTTGCTCGAGCACATGCGCGCGCGACTGCCAGTAGTCCCACCACGCGACCTCGCCGCCCATCGCGTCGAGCGCTTTCGAGCCCCACAGCGCGAAGGCCGAGGTGATGCCCCACGGGTGACCGGCCAAGGCGAGCGTCGCGAAGTTCCCGAGCGCGAGCGCCACCGCACCCGCCACGAGCGGCCATGGCCCGCGCAGCAGCCGCCGGAAGCCGCGCTCCTCAACGGGAGTGTCCGAGGTCAGCCGGCCATGGCGGCGGCGTTCGATCAGCACCGTCACGAGCGCGATCGCCCCCAGCAGAGCAAGCGTCGCCGCGAGCGCCGGAAGCCAGCCGAACGCGGCGATCAGGTTGACCGCGCCGATATTGGGCTGCGCCGCCCACCAGGAGAAATGATAGGCCCCGAGCACCGATCCGCCGATGAAGGCGCCGAGCACCACGAGCATGCGGGTGCTCCCGCCGCCCACCGTGTAGAGCGTCCCGGAGGCGCAACCGCCGGCGAGTTGCATCCCGACGCCAAACAGGATCGCGCCGACGATCAGCGATACGCCGATCGACCCATAGAGGCCCTGCACCGGGTGGCCGAGCAGGGTCCCGCCGGCGAGCGCCGGATAGAACAGGGCCGCGGCGAGCGCGAGCATCAGCATCTGCGCGCGCAGGCCCGCGCCCCGCCCGTCGGCGATGAATACGCGCCAGGCCGCGGTGAATCCGAACAGGGCATGATACAAGGTAAGCCCGAGCGCGCCGCCGAGCAGGAACAGCGCGCCCTGCCGCCAGCTCTGGGTGAGGATGAGCGCGAAGGCCCCGGCGAGGAGAAGCGCGCCCGCAGCCCCGACCACGATGGACTGTCCGGAGAACCGGGTGGGACCGCGCGCCCGCTCGGAAGCGAGCAGATCCGTGTGGACGGAGACATCAGTCATGGCGGCCATCCGGCGTTCGTCCGCTGCAACCCAACTCGGCCTGCGACAACGCTCAGATAGACGGTTGTTCTATAGTCAACAACTAAACCGCAGATAAAAGAAAATAATTCTAGCATGAGGCGTAATCAGCAACTATTTCCTCTGCGCATGCCGAACAGAGCACTTGTATTCTTCGTCCACGCTGCGGGGAATTCCTGTCCCGCCGGCGGCGATCAGCGCGAGAGCGCCTGGTTGAGCGCGTCCTTGAGGTTCTCCAGGCTGAACGGCGCGTAGCGGAACACGACGCGACGCCGGCCGGGCGGCACCTTGACGGCGCCGAACAGCACCTTGGCGCGCAGAATGGGCTGCGCGTCCCGGTCGACCTCGGCAATCCAGCCGGGATAATAATTGCCGTGCAGCGTCAGAATCCCGCCGCGCTCCAATTCCGTCTCGATCTCGACGCGATCGGGACGCCAGGACGCGAGCCGCGCGCGGCCGGCCGCCGCCGCTTCGCCGTACCGGCGCTGCAGCGGCGGGTCGTCGGTGAGCGCCGCGTCGGGCTTCGCCGCCGGAAACGCTCGCGCCGCGCCGGTTGCGGCGCCTGCATCGGCAAGTTCGACAGGCGCGGTGAAGGTGATGCGCGGCGTCGGGTTGTGCAGGCGGTAGATCCAGACGCTCGGCCCGGCCAGCAAAATATCGGCGACGGGCCGGCGCTTCAGGTGCGGCACCTCTTCGATCGGGCGGCCCAGCACCAGGAATTCCAGCCCGAGCGCGCGCGCCAAGGCGCAGTCATAGCCATCGAAGGACGCGGGAAAGTCCCGCATGCCGGACCGCCAGTTCGCTTCGCCCGGCGCGACGAGACGGTCGTAGAAGCCGATGCGCAGAGGGTTGTAGCCGTTGGTCGCCTCCCACCCGCGCACCGCCGCGAGGTTCTGCCATGGCCCGCCGAGGCCGAGAACCTCGACGCGCGGCCGCTCGCCTTGCGCGCGGCGGGCGCGCAGCGCCTCGTCCAGAACGCCGATCGCCTGCGCCTCGGCCCCGGTCGGCTGTTCGAGCACGGCATAATGGGCGCGGCTTTCGGCATTCAGCCGGAAGGCCGCATTCCACCAGATCAGCTCCCCGACCACGATCGCGGCGAAGGCGACCGCCGCCAAGGCCCGCAGCCGCTGGGTGCGCGCCGCGGCCGCGAGCAGGATGGCGGGGAGGGCGGCGAGCGGCGCGGTCTTCAGCGCCGCTATCGCCAGGGCGTCCGCATGCCCGGTGCGCGCAGCGAAAATCGCCGCCGCAGCGGCGACCGCGATGACGCCGCCGGCCGCCGCCAGGCTCGGCGCGAGGCGAAGCCGCGGCAGCCCGTCGCGCACGTAATCGGCCAGCAGGCGCCCCGTGAGGAGCGCGAGCGCAATCAGGAACACGAAGCTCGCGTCGACCGGGCGGCGGAACAGGCTGACGCCGGGCCACCAGGCGAAGGCGAGCGGAAAGAACGGCGTGTAGCGGCCGAGCATGTAGAGGAGCGACAGGGCGAGCGCCGCCGCCAGCAGAATGCGGCCGCGCCGGAACGCGCCTGCGCCGGCGACGCCGAACCAGACGAAGAGCATCGTGGTCGCGGCGCCGACGAACAGGTAGTTGAACGAGTCGTCGGTGAACCGCACCTCGGGCAGCGTCTGCGCGCCCGGCCCCCAATAGTTCGGCCCGTGCGTCCCGAACAGGTCGGCGACCGCGAGGGTCGCGAGATTGGCCGGGTGGAGCGATCCCGCGATCGCATCCTCGAAACGAACGGCCGGGCGGTTGGAAAGCGCGGTGAACTGCAGGGTCAGCAGCATCGGCGCGGCGATGCAGCGCCGTCGCGCCGAGCGCCATGATCGCGAGCACCGCCAGCGCGTTCGCGCAGGTAGCGCATCGGCCGCGCGGCGGTCGCGATTTCGGCGAGCGCGAACGCCGCGAGGAGACAGCAGAGCAGCAGCGCGACCTGGTTGCGCCCGAGCGCGAGCTGTGCGGCCACGAACGCGAAGGCGAGGGCGAGGACGAGCGAGCGGCGCGCGAGCGCAAGCTGGAGAAGCAGGAGGGCGGGCGGAAACAGCGCGTAGCTGAGAATGATGCCCGTATGCTGCAGGCGTCCCGCCGCCGCGCCGCCCAGCATGAAAATCGCTGCGGTCAGCACGCAGGCCGACAGCGGCCAGCGCGCGCGCCACCCGATCGCGCCGATCGCGAGCCCGCCGGCGAGCAGATGCGCATACACGATCACATCGAAGCTGCGCAGCGACGGCGTCGGGTCGAACAGCGCCCACAACACGAAGACCGGCGAGAGCACCAGCGATTGCGGATCGGCGACGCTCGGATGCCCGCCGTAATGATAAGGGTTCCAGAACGGCGTCGCGCCGGAATGCAGGGCGGTCGCGAGAAACCGGAAGAACGCGAAGAACTGGTTCTTGGAGTCCCAGGGAACGACGGTGTCCGTCGTGATCCACCGGCTGAGCGCCAACAGCCAGATCGCCGCGATCACTCCGCCCAGCGCCGCGAGGGACGCGCGAGGCCGGACGGGCGCGGATCCGGGCTGCGGCGCGCCGCCGCCATGGCCCTCTTGCGGAATGACGTTGCCTCCCAGCGCCGCCACGGCCGACGCGCATGGCGTCCATCCCGGTGCGGTCCCTTTGGCCGCAAAGGTGCCAAACCGGCGTCGCGTCCGTCAAGTGGATGCGGCTTGAAACGCCGACCGGAATGCGGCACCTGTTTGCGCCGCCGGCGAGCATGACATGCCGCGTCGAAGCAAACCTGAGATGTCACATGGCATGACGATAGCTTGGGTCGACGTGATCGGCGTGACCGGAGCCGTGCTGACCACGCTCTGCTGGCTCCCGCAGGCCGTGAAGATCATCCGCGACAAGGATACGCGGGCGATCTCGCTCGTCGCCACGATCGCTTTCACCGCCGGCATCGCCTTCTGGCTCGCCTATGGCGTGGCGCGGGTGGACTGGCCGATTATCGGCGCGAACGTGATCACGCTCGCGCTGATGCTGGTGATCATCGCGCTGAAACTTCGGTACGGGTGAGTCTAGCCGGCCCGCCACGCCGCGCGTGGGGTTCTCCTCCGGGGCCGAGCATAGGTAATTCTACGACGATCGCAAAAAGTTGATCGCGAGCCGCGCGGCGGCGCGGGGCAAGCGCTCGCATTGCGTAAAATCCGCATGATTGCAGCCGCCGCAAGGGGTTCGTTTCGTGATCGGAGCATGCGCCGGGGGCATGCGGCGCGCGGTTTTAGGGATTTTGTTTACGCGGTCCCGTGCATTTGCCCCACCGCGCAATCGTTCGGCCCATCGGATCGGCGGGCGCGCTTACCGAGGACATTAGTCCGCAGATCACACGCTCTTGTATCCTGTTAGCGGAGCACGTCCATGCTCGACACCCCCGACAACATTCCCGGCTTCACGCATCCTGGCCGCGGCCGTTTTCATGGGCGGCGCTCGGAGATTTTCGCACACCTGTTGGCGACGCTCGCATTGATCGTTGCGATCGCGATCGCCGCGGTCGCCGTCAGCATGGAGATCGCCGAAGCGGGAGTGCTGACATCAGTGCACGAGGCCGGCAGCGGCATCGCCTTTGCCGCTGTCGTGGCGCTGGTGATGATCGGCATGGGCGGACTGATGGCGCTTGTCGCCACGACGCCCGCGCGCCGTTGGCCGTGAGCAGTTCCCCGGGAGCATGACGAAGGCAATGCTCCTGGACGGCTACCAGCGGTGAAATACGAAGAAGGCGCCCAACGCGATGAAGCCGAAGCCGACGGCGTGATTCCAGGCGAGCGGCTGGTTCAGATACAGCCAGGAGAAGCCCGCGAACACGATCAGCGTGATCACCTCCTGCATCGTCTTGAGCTGCGCCGGGGAATACACCGTCGATCCCCAGCGATTGGCCGGCACGGCGAGGCAGTATTCGATGAACGCCAATCCCCAGCTGATGAGGACGACCTGCCACAGCGGCACTTCCTTGAAGCGCAGGTGCCAATACCAGGCCGTCGTCATGAACAGGTTGGAGGCGAGCAGGAGCACGATCGGGAGCGCATAGGGCGAGACGAACAAAGGTGACATGCGTGTCCCTCAGATCGATCGGCGGCCGGACCGGTGCTTCATCAACCCGCGCCTGCTGGTGGGGTTCGGGCGAGGCGGGAGCGTGTGTCCGCGCAAGCCGCACGAGCGTCGCAATCCGCTGTTAGCCGTGGCATCACTATCGTCCTTCCGGCTTAACATCGTCCTTCCGACTCAATCCCGGAGCATTCGCAATGCGTGGGTCTCGTTACGTCCTCCTCGTGTCAGCGGCGATCGCACTTGCAGCCGGTCCCGACCCGGTCGCCGCCCAGTCGCAATTGCCGCGACCGACGCAACTGCCGCCGGCGGGCGGCCGGGCGGTCCGGGCGGTCCTCCGCAAGGCGAGCCCGGCCAGGCGAGCGTTGCGCCGCCGAAGCCCTACAAAGCGCTCCCGATAACCCTGCCCAAGGCGGCGGCCGATCCAAGCTTCGAAGCCTTCCGCAAGCAGCTCGGCGAGGTCGCAAGCCGCAAGGATCGCGCGGCGCTCGCCGCGCTCGTCGCGCCGCAATTCTTCCTGATGGGCGAGCAGGGCGACAAGGCCGACAAGAAAAAGTCGGGGTTCGACAATCTGGCGGCCGCGATCGATCTCGACGCGACCGACGGATCGGGGTGGGACACGCTGATGGGGGCGGCCAAGGATCCGACCCTGGAGCCGCTGCCGCAGCCGAAGGGCGTCATGTGCTCGCCGGCGACGCCCGTGTTCGACGACAAGGCGTTCGAGCAGCTCCTCAAGAACACCCGCACGGACGCGTTCGAATGGGGCTATCCCGCCGCGCCGCAGACCGAGGTGCGCGGATCGAGCGCGCCCGACGCGCCGGTCACCGAGACGTTTGGCGCCGTGCTCGTCCGCATCCTGCCGGACAGCGAAGGCGCGCCGCCGACCGCCCCGCCGACCACGCTGCGCATCGTGACGCCCGCCGGCAAGACCGGCTATGTCGCCGCGGACGCCGTCCAGCCGCTGGCGCTCGACCAGCTCTGCTATGTCAAGGACGCGAGCGGCTGGAAGATTGCGGGCTATGTCGGCGGCGATTGAGCGCCGATAGAGGACAGGGGGCGGTCGCGAACGAAAGCCGCGCTATTCCGCGACCGCCATCGCCGCCGGGGTCCAATCCATGGTCACATGGCGCGGCTGATCGGCCACGCGCTTGAGCCAGGCGCGAATGGATGGGAATCCGGTGAGATCGAAATCGCCGCCATGGGCGATGTGCGTATACGCGTAAAGGGCGATGTCGGCGATGGTGTAGCGGTCGGCGGCGAAGAAGCGATTGATTTCGAGGTGCTCTTCCATCACGCCGAGCGCCTGATAGCCGACCTCCGACCACGACTTCGATCGCGTGCACTTTGAGGTCGCGCCCGCCGCGCACGAGCGACAGCCAGAAATAGGCGGCGCCGAGACTAGGTTCGATGCTGTTCTGCTCGAAGAACATCCAGCGCAGGGCTTCGGCGCGGTCGAACGTGTCCTCCGGCGCAAGCGGCGTGCCGCGCGCGATGTGCCACAGGATTGCATTGGATTCAGGCAGGAACCGGCCGGGCGCCACTTCGAGCAGCGGCACGCGCCCGCTGGGATTCTTCTCGCGAAACTCGGGCGTGCGGTTCTCGCCCTTGAGAATGTCGACCTCGATCGCGCGGAATGGGATGCGCAGTTGCGACAAGGCCAGTCGCACCTTGTAGCAGTTGCCCGATCGCTGCATCGAATAAAGTGTGTACATGCCCAACTCGAAACCGTCGATTCAAGGCGCTGCGGCGACAGTGCATGCTTGATGCAGCGCACAATAAACTACGCTACGACAGAGTATTACATTGCACCCTTGAAATACGACTTCAATACGACGAAGAAGGCAAGTTTTTTCTGTATTGCGCGAGCAAACGCAAGCTTTTTCGACCAGAAGAGGTTTTTGGAGAAGACGGGCGAAATGAGGCGGGATTGCACGCTCAACGCGACGTGCATCGCAAGCGCCGCGCCCCGGCGGGCGATGTGGCGCCGCAACGCGCCCGCTGGGGCGGCGGACGGCGTCACGCCGCCTTGTCCGCCGGCAGCCGCAGCCGCGCGGTGATCTCGGCAAGGATCGCGACCGCGATCTCGGGCGGCGATACCGCCCCGATGGAAAGCCCGATCGGCGCGTGGATGCGCGCGATGTCGGCTGTGCTCACGTCCTGCGCCGTCAGCCGCTCGACCCGCCGCGCATGCGTCTTCTTCGAGCCGAGCGCCCCCACATAGAAGCAGCCGCACCTGAGCGCATGGATGAGCGCGGGATCGTCGATTTTCGGATCATGGGTGAGCGCGACGAACGCGGTGTAGCGGTCGACGCCGAGCGGCGGCAGCGCGGTGTCCGGCCAGTCCGCGATCACCCGAATGTCAGGAAACCGCTCGGCGCTCGCAAAAGCGGTGCGCGGGTCGACGATGGTCACGTCGTAGCCGAGGAGGCGCGCCATCGGCGCGAGCGCCTGGCTGATATGCACGGCCCCGATGATCACTAGCTTCGGCGGCGGCACGTAGACGGTCAGAAAGACGCGGCCGGACGGCGTCTCCGCCATGCCGCTTTTTCCCGTGCGCAAATGCGCTTGCAGCGTCTCCTTGAGCGGATCGCCCGCGATCTCGGCCGCCGGCACGAAGCGCTGGGCCCCGCTCGCAATGTCGGTGACGATGACGGCCGCGCGGCGCGCCGCCCGCTCGGCATTGAGAGCGCTGAGAATCTCAAGTTTCACGGTTACCTCGACAAAAGCCACCGCTCCGCCGCGGGGAGAGGTCGGATTCCGAGCACCGCAGGCAAGTTTAGGCAGCCTGCGCAAGCTTGGCTGCGTGCGAGGAAGCCGGGTAAGGGAGAGTTATGAGGGAAGTCCGAGGCTCCCTCACCCGGCTCGCATCCCGCGTTGCGCGATGCTCGCCGACCTCTCCCCATCGGGGAGAGGTGAAGGCAACCGATAATGCGCAGCTCGGGGTCTGGCATGACGCCGCCTTACTCCACCTTCTCCAGATAGACCCGGATCGTCCCGCCGCAGGACAGGCCGACCTTCCAGGCCGTCTCGTCCGCAACGCCGAACTCAAGCAGTTTGGGCTGTCCGCTCTCGATCACGTCGAGCGCTTCGGCGACCACCGCGCCCTCGACGCAGCCGCCCGACACCGAGCCGAGGAAGTTGCCCGCCTCGTCGATCGCGAGATTGGCGCCGACCGGCCGCGGCGCCGAGCCCCAGGTCTCCACCACGGTCGCGAGCGCGACGCCCTTGCCGCCGCGCCGCCAGCTTTCGGCCGCTTTGAGGATGTCGTCGTCACGCGCAAACATTGCTTGTCCCTTCTCCGGCTTCGCGCCCGGGGCGTCGTGCGGCGCGACGATCGCGGGGCGCTGCGCTATCGACCCGGGATCAGCTCAGTCCTCGGACGGAAGATAGGGGTCCCGCCCCGGCGGCGCACCTGCGCGCTGCGCGTGCGGGACGCGCGCCAGCGCAAGCATGCCAGCAGGATGGTAGCTCGAAATCCCGCGCCGTCCTATATGGCTCGCGCGGCAGCGGCGTTGGGAGCGCCTTCGAGCATGTTCACCATGGCGGCCTTGTTTCGAGCGCCCGGCGCTCCGCTTTCGATCGAGCGCATCGAACTCGACCCGCCCGGACCGACCGAGGTGCTGGTGCGCGTCGCCGCGGTCGGCCTCTGCCGCACCGACTATCACGTGATGCGCGGGGAGCGGCGGGTCGCGATGCAGCCCATGGCGCTCGGCCACGAGGCGGCGGGGGTGGTCGAGGGGATGGGCGCGGCGGTGCAAGGGATCGCCATCGGCGACCATGTCGCGCTCACCTTCATTCCCGGCTGCGGGCGCTGCCGCTGGTGCCGGCAGGGCCTGCATCATCTCTGCGCCGAGGGGCCGCGCATCACCCAGGGCCCGCAGCTCGACGGCGGCTATCGCCGGCGCGACGACGAAGGCCGCGAGGTCGGCGCGTTCTGCATGATCGGCGCGTTCAGCGAGCGCACGGTGGTCGACCAGGCTTCCGCCATCGTGATCGATCGCGACATCCCGCTCGATCTCGCGAGCCTCGTCGCCTGCGGGGTGCCCGCCGGGGTGGGCGCGGCGCGCCATCGCGCCAAGGTGAAGCCGGGCGACAGCGTGCTCGTCGTCGGGTGCGGCGGCGACGGCATGAATGTGGTGCAGGGCGCGAGGCTGTGCGGCGCCTCGACCATCATCGCCGCCGACCTCGTCCAGGCGAAGCTCGACTGGGCGCGCGATTTCGGCGCGACCCACACCGTCAAGGCGGAAGGCGAGGCGCTCACCCGCGCCGTCCTCGCGCTCACCGAGGGCGTCGGCGTCAACCATGCCTTCGTGTGCATCGATCCGCCGGCGACGCTCGTGCCGGCGTTCCGCGCCACCGCCAAGGCCGGCAATGTGGTGGTGACGGCGCTCACCCCCGACACGGTGACGGAGATCAGGATTCCGCCGCTCGAACTGTTCGTCACCCAGAAGGCGATCATGGGCGCGGTCTATGGGTTCGCGAGCCCGCGCCTGCAGATCCCGGAGCTGCTGGCGCTCTATCGCAAAGGCGAGCTGAAGCTCAAGGAGCTGATCACCCGCACCTATCGTCTCGACGAGGTCAATCGCGGCTATGCCGACCTCGAGGCCGGCAAGAACCTCCGCGGCGTCATCGTGTTCTGACGCCGGCGGCGGCGGCGAAGCCGCGCGTCGTCGAACCCTCATGGTGAGGAGCGTTGCGCAGCAACGCATTTCGAACCATGCGCCGCGGCGGTGCGTGTCCCGTCCTTCGAAACGCGCGCTCGCGCGCGCTCCTCAGGATGAGGGGAGGCGGGACAAAACCTCGTCGACCCAGGCGGGGACGAGTTCGCTCGCCGGGCCGTAGCGGCGCTCGTCGAACACGTGGGCGTTGTCCGACGGGTCGAGATTGATTTCGCAGGTGCGGATGCCGGCGCTTCGCGCGGTCTGCACAAAGCCGGCGGCGGGATAGACCGCGCCCGATGTGCCGATCGACACGAACAGGTTCGCATCGATGAGCGCCTGGAAAATCTCCTCCATGAACATCGGCATTTCCTCGAACCACACGACGTGCGGGCGCATGCCGCCCGTTCGCCGGCAGTCGGGGCAGGGGAGGTCGACGGAAAGGTCGTCGCGCCATTCGGCGACCAGTCCGCAATGATTGCAGCGCGCCTTGAGCAGCTCGCCATGCATGTGGACGACGCGGTGCACGCCGCCGCGCTCGTGCAGGTCGTCGATGTTCTGCGTGCACAGAAAAAGCTCGCCGCCGCGCGCGGCCAACGCCTCTTCAAGCCGGCCGAGGGCGCGATGCGCCGCGTTCGGCTGCGCGGTGAGGAGATCGCGCCGGCGCAGATTGTAGAAGTGGTGCACGTCATGCGGCGCGCGCTTGAACCCCTGCGGCGTCGCGAGTTTCATCGGATCGAATTTGGCCCACGCGCCGTCCTTGTCGCGGAAGGTGCCGAGCCCGCTTTCGGCGGAAATGCCCGCGCCGGTGAGGATGAAAATGTTCATGGGATTTTTCTTTTTGGTTTCGGAGAACGACGAACCGCATTGTAGCCGAACGATGGGCATCGTGCAGCCTGCACGGAGCGCATGGCGCGCCAAGCGCGCGCAGAACGGTGCGGATGTTCGGCTGCGTCGCGGCACTCGCCGTTCCGCTTATGCTCCATCAATCACGGCCATATTACCGTCGGCATCTGGTTGCTCGCCCTCGATTGCGCCTACGATGCGCCTTCGATTCCAGGGGAGTTGCATCATGACGCTTCGTTCGCAGCTGTGCGCGATCGGGATGCTTGCATTGATGGGCTTGGCGGTCGGGCCCGCCGAGGCCGCCAAATACGGCAATTGCTATTGGGACGGCACCTCCCCGTTCTGCGCAGGCCGGTGTCGCTCAGGCTTCGTGGTCAGGGGACAGAAGGCCTGCTTCTCGGGCTGGAAGGTCAAGTGCTGCGAGCGCATGGGCTCGGTCTCGCAGGGCCAGCGCCGGTAGCGCGCAGCGCCACCTTACGGAACGGAATATACGCCCTCATGGTGAGGAGCGCGGCGAAGCCGCGCGTCTCGAACCATGCATAGCGGCAGGGCATGCCCGCATCCTTCGAGACGCCCGCTTCGCGGGCTCCTCAGGAGGGCGCATCCGGAATGAAATCCCTTCCTCATGGTGAGGAGCGCGGCGAAGCCGCGCGTCTCGAACCATGCATAGCGGCAGGGCATGCCCGCATCCTTCGAGACGCCCGCTTCGCGGGCTCCTCAGGATGAGGGCGCGTTGACCACACCGCCGGCTTCCGCGCTCGATTTCACTCCGCCGCCTTGCGCGCCGCGACGATGTGTTCGGCCGGCTTGCCGGTGAGCTCGGCCATGTGGTCGAACTTGAAGGTGAAGGTGCCGACGCCGGCGGTCGCCGAGCGCACCTCGATGATGAGGTCGCCGATCTCCAATTCCGGCATCAGCGCGCGCACGGCGTCCCAGCCGGGCCAGCCCTCGCGCGTGTCGAAGCCGAGAATCTGCCCGCGCCGGCCGGACAGGATCGCGTTGATCTTGGCGGTCGCCTCGTTCGGGCACACGATCTCGACCTGGTGGATCGGCTCGAGCAGCACCGGATTGCACTGCGGCAGCGCCTCGACAATGCCGATGCGGCCGGCGGTGCGGAACGCCATGTCCGAGGAGTCGACGGTATGGTACGAGCCGTCGATCAGCGTCACCGCGATGTCCACCACCGGGAAGCCGAGCGGGCCTTCCTTGAGCGCGTCGATCACGCCTTCCTCGACGGAAGGGATATAGTTGCGCGGCACCACCCCGCCGGTGATGCGCTCGGTGAACTCGAAGCCCGAGCTGCGCGGCATCGGCTTGATCTCCAGCACCACGTCGCCGAACTGGCCGTGCCCGCCCGACTGCTTCTTGTGGCGGCCGCGTTGGGTGATCGGCTTGCGGATGGTCTCGCGATAGCCGACGCTCGGGCGGCGGCGCTCGATCGCGACGCCGAAGCGGTCCGCGAGCCGCTCGGTCGCGACGCGCAGATGCATCTCGCCCTGGCCCCACAGCACCACCTCGTGCGTCTCCGGATTGTGCACCACCGTGATCGAGGGGTCTTCGTCGACGAGCTTGGTGAGCGCCTGGCCGAGCTTGACGTCGTCCTTGCGCTCCTTCGCCGAGATCGCGATCGAGAGCACCGCCGGGACGGGCTTCACCTCGGCGAGCGGCTTGTGCGGCGTCTTGCCGGTCGAGAGCGTGTCGCCGGTCTTCGCCCCGTCGAGCTTGCCGAGCGCGACCGTGTCGCCCGCGGCGGCCGCGGGCCGCTTCTCATGCGCGGCGCCCAGGAGCTTGAACACGCCGGCCACCCGGCCGGCCTCATCCGCCGGCGTATGCAGCGTCGAGGAGTCGGGCAGCTGGCCGGCGAGGACGCGCGCCACCGACAGCTTGCCGCCATGCGTCGTGTGGAAGGTCTTGAGCACATAGGCGACCGCTTCGGCGCCCGCTTTCACCCCGAGCCGTTTCGCCGTCTCGGCGACGCCGGGCGCCTCGTGGCGCAGCGCCTTCAGAAGACGCAGCACGCCGTTGGTGCGGAGCGCGGCGCCCATGAGCACGGGGCAGACGAGGCCGTCGCGCAGTTCCTTCGCGAGGTCTTCGAACACCTTGTCGCGCGGCGGCGGGATGTCTTCGAGCAGCTGCTCCATCAGCTCGTCGTCGTGATCGGCGAGCGTCTCCAGCATGGAGAAGCGCGCGGACTTCTCCCGGTCGAGCGCTTCGCCTTCGAGCGGCACGATCTCGGACGGCACATGCTCCTTGTAGACAAAGGCGCGTTCGAGCGCGAGGTCGACGAAGCCGGTGACGATATCGCCGTTCCAGGTCGGGATCTGGCGCAAGAGCAGCGGGACGCGCGAGGCCGGCTGCAGCATTTTCAGCGCATCCGATAGCCGCGTGTCCGCCTTGTCGATCTTGTTGAGAAAGAGGAAGTGCGGAATCTTCAGCTCCTCGATCTCGCGCAAAATGAGCTGAAGCTGCGGGATCTTCTTTTCGTCCGCCTCGCACACGACGATCGCGGCGTCGACCGCAGGCAGCGCCATGCGCATGTCATGCACGAACTCGACCGAGCCCGGACTGTCCGCCATCGTGTAGACGTCGCCCATGAAGGTGGTGGTGGCGAGGGTGAGCTCGACGCTCATGCGATGCTCGCGCGCCTCTTTGCTGGCGTCGCCGACGCTCGTTCCCGCGTCCACCGATCCCTGCCGCGTGATCGCGCCGGTGCGGGCGAGAATGGCTTCCAAAAGCGTCGTCTTCCCGCTCTGGAAGGGCCCGACAATGGCGATGCAGCGCGGTCCTCTTGGTCCGCCGACGTTGTCTCCCATTTTGTTCTCCGTCGTTTCGAGCTCGGCCCCGCGAGGCTTCGAGCATATCGTTCCAGGGGCCGCGCCGCTTGGCAAGGGCGGGCGCCGCCGCATCGATCGCGGGTGTCGCGAAGCGCGGGCGGCTGTTTCGCGTTCGGGTCGGCGAAGCAACCGATGCGACGCCGCGAGGCGCGCGCAACCCGCGGTTTGCGACGCTTCCGCCGACCGCCCGCCGTGCGAGACCAGTTGTGAGGTTTAACGCACGAACTGCAGCTGGAGGCCGGCGATGCCGGCGGCGAGGTTCAAACCGGCCTGACCCTGAACCGAAACCGGCTGAAGCGCAACCGTGCTGCCGGAGCCGCCCACGAGCACATTCGCGCCGAGGCCGGCGATGAATGACGCCTCCGCGCTCGGGCCGGCATATTCGCCCGCGAGCGCGCCCGCCGGACGCGCGGTCGGCGAATAGACCATCCAGATCATCACACCGCCGGCGGTCGCGCCGAGATCGAGCCCGATCCGCGTGATGCTGCCGGTATAGACTTCGACCGCGCCGGGAACGGCGGGCGTGAAGGTGCAGTAGACTTGGCGCTGCGATCCCACAATCAGGCCCAATCCGGCCGATACGTCACAGGTGAGGCTGCCCGCCTGAATGCGTTCCTGCGCGAGCGCCGTCGCGGCGGTCACGGCGGCCGCAGCCAGCACGGCCGCGCCCGCAATGTGCTTGATCATGCAATCCCCTTTCGATGGTTGAAGCGAAATCGCGCTTTCAATTTACAACAGAGTCTACGAACTGAGCCTCTTTGCTTCGCGCATGGAAGTGAGCCTGTTTCCTCCGCGCATCGTGGGTGGACCGGGAGTATCCGGCCGGCTTCACTCTCCGTGGGCGAACGCTCCACAGCAGGCGTGGAAAGACGGCCTTATCCTCCCCCGCGCAGCGGGGGAGGGGGACCGTCCGAAGGACGGTGGAAGGGGCAGCCCGCCTTTGCCGCCGCCGCGCCCCCTCCACCATGCTGCGCATGGTCCCACTCCCCCGTTTCACCGCGTTCACGGGGGAGGATGACAGCCTCCGGACAAGCGCGCTTTGTATCAGGGTTTGAAAGCCGAACGCCTCAGCGAATACCGGACCGTGGAGCGCGATCGGAGGCGAATCGCCGTGTCATCTATTGCTTAGCTATCGCAAATTCCCGCAGAAGCGCTGGATGCGCTGGCACGCCTCCTTCAGCGCCGGGGTCGCGGTCGCGTAGGAAATCCGGAAGTTCGGGCCGACGCCGAAGGCCGATCCCTGCACCACCGCGACGCCCTCGGCCTCCAGCAATTCGGTGACGAAATCCTCATCGTTCGCGATCGTCTTGCCCGACGGCGCGGTCTTGCCGATCGCGCCCGCGCAGGAGGGGAACACGTAGAACGCGCCCTCCGGCGTCGGGCAGTTCAAGCCGTTCGCCTGGTTGAGCATGGAGACGACGAGGTCGCGCCGCTCCTTGAAGACCTTGTTGTGCTTCGGAATGAAATCCTTCGGCCCGTCGAGCGCCTCGATGGAGGCCCATTGCGAGATCGAGCACGGGTTCGAGGTGGATTGCGACTGCACCGTCGCCATCGCCTTGATGAGCGGCTCCGGCCCGCCGGCGAAGCCGATGCGCCAGCCGGTCATGCAATAGGCCTTCGACACGCCGTTGATGGTCAGCGTGCGGTCGTACAGCCGCGGCTCGACTTCGGCCGGCGTCGAGAAGACGAAGTCGTCGTAGACGAGATGTTCGTACATGTCGTCGGTCATCACGAACACATGCGGGTGCTGCATCAGCACGTCGCAGAGCGCCTTCAGCTCGTCGCGGGCATAGGCCGCCCCGGTCGGGTTCGAGGGCGAGTTGAGAAGGAGCCATTTGGTCTTCGGCGTGACCGCGCGGGCGAGCGCTTCGGGCGCAAGCTTGAATCCGGACTCCAGCGTGGTCGCGACCTCGACCGGCGTTCCGCCGGCGAGCAGCACCATTTCCGGATAGCTCACCCAATACGGCGCCGGGATGATCACCTCGTCGCCGGGATTGAGGGTGGCGACGAAGGCGTTGTAGAGCACCTGCTTGCCGCCATTGCCGACGGTGACCTGGCTCGGCTTGTAGTCGAGGCCGTTCTCGCGCTTGAACTTGCGCACGATCGCGGCCTTCAGCTCCGGCATGCCGTCGACGGCGGTGTATTTCGTCTCGCCCCGTTCGATCGCCTTGATCGCCGCCTGCTTGATGTTGTCCGGCGTGTCGAAATCCGGTTCGCCGGCGCCGAGGCCGATCACGTCGCGTCCGGCGGCCTTGAGGATGCGCGCCTTGTCCGTCACCGCCATGGTGGCGGACGGCTTGATGCGGCCGAGGGATTCGGCGAGGAACGACATTGTCTTCTCCGCGTCCTGCGCTGTGACTCGGATGTGGTAGCGGCAGCCTTCGCGCACGGCAAGGCCGCCCGCTCCGGAAACGGCGCGGGCCGGGTCCGGAGCGCCGGCGTCGCCGGCAAGAGCGGCAGCGCCGCAAAACGACAGGCTTACTCGGTGCGGAACTGCTTGCCGTATTCGGCCGCCGCCTGGCGCAGCAGGTCGTGCAGCTCGTTCCCGCCCACCGCGTCCGTCGTTCCGAGCGAGCGGCCTTCGACGCCGGGCTTGTAGAGCATGATGTCGCGCCCGACGACGTTGATCGAGTGTTTCGGCCCGTCATAGCTCTGGCCGGAGGCGGTCTGCGTCTGCAGCAGCCAGAAATCGGCGTGCGCGTGATTCGTGGAGCGCCGGTCGAGATTCATGTCGAGGCGCACGCCCACGCCATGCGGCCGCAGCTCGGCGTCGGCCTGCTCGACCGCGGGCTTGAGCACCTTCTCGACCCAGTCGGCGCCGAGCTGGAACGTATCGGCTTTGGCCTGGTCCTCGCGTGTCCCGCCGGCTTGGTTTCGCCCGGCCAGGAATGCGTCGCTGATGTCCGACATTGTGCGGCTCCTTTTGTTATTTGCAGTTCGTTGTCGTCACATGAAGAAATGGCGTCACATGAAGAAATGGCGTCACAGGAAGAAATGGCGTGTGGAGCGCCGGTTCCAATCCCCGGCGCCGGAGCATGGTAGCACATCGTCCGCGGTCCTTGTGCGGCGCAGCGCATCTTTGTTCGTTATGCGGTATCGCTTTCCGTCATGCGCTTCGAGGCTCGTCATGCGCGGGCTTGACCCGCGCACCCCTGCAGCCTCAGCCAAGAGCGTCATGCCCAGAATTTCTGGATCTTGTCGGCTTCAGTCTTGGCGCGCCCGTGTCCCGCCCGGAGCGCCGGCTCGATCTGGCCGGGATCGAGCAGGTTCACGCCGGGGGGCGTGCCGGCGATGATCAGCATCGTCTGGGTCCCGGTCGCCTGGAGAGCGTCGATCTCTTTGTAGATGTCGTGCGGGATGCCGCTCAACAGGCTGCCCTCGTATCCATTGGTCAGGGTGATGACAAGCGCGCGCCTGGAGCCGGCGACGAGATCGGTGTGCGCCCAGGTCCTGGAGATACCGCCATCCATGCAGAAGCGCTGGCCAAGCAATGCCGGACCGATCACGCCAGGCAGCGACGAGCTGGCGGCGGCCGCGTGCGCGAGCGGAATGTTGTTCTTGCGCGCGACCGATTGCCCGACGACGAGCCGCTCGCCCGAGTAACAATCGTTGGCGGTGGTGTACATCTTTGCGACCGGCCAGCCGGTTGTGCTGTCGCCGGTCAATAAGCCCGCCAGCCGTTCGACCGCCGGCCCGTTCTCACGGTTGTCGGCGGCGAGCGCGGCATGGCCGATGGCGCGGATCGAGGCCGGGCTGCCGTCCTTGACGCTGAAGTTGATCTCCTGCGCCCGCTTCTGGCTGAGATTGGCGCTCGCAACCGGCGCAAGCCGTGCGAACAGCGCCGGGAAATGGCCGAAGAAATCGAACTCCAGCCGCAAGCGCTGGAAATGCCCGGACGTCAGTGACGAGCCCGCATAGGCGCCGGCCGAGGTTCCGACCACCATCTCGGCGATATTGAGATCGACGGCCAGTTCATACAGGCCATGGAAGAAGCCGCAATACCAGGCGACGTAATATTCCCCGCCGCCGCCAAGAACCAGGGTGCGATCGAGCCCTTTGGCGAGGTCGGAGACAATGGGTGTCTCGGGGACCGGCCGGGCCAGTCCGTCTTCGGCAAACAGCCTGGCCGAGATATCGGCCGCCATCGCATCCGCGTCGTAAGCGGCGGCGGCGTTCGCCTGCAATGGCGACGCCGCGCTGTTGGCGGCTACGCCGGAGATGGCGGCCGCCGCTGCTTCCATAAAACCGCGTCGCGTGGGTGTCGTCATCCGATACTCCGCAGTTGCGTCGCCGATCGAATTGAACTTTCGCGCCAAGCGCTCATCATGAACGCGCGCCGCGCGCGCCTCCAAGCCCAAGAGGCGGCATGCCAAGCCCAAGCGGCGGCATGCCAAGCCCAAGCGGCGGCACAGTAGCGGCTCTCATTGGCGTCCTGGAAGGGGTCAAGAACGCGCAATGCTCCAACCGGCGAATCCGGAATGGGCGCAGCCCGCTTGTAGCCCGGGGGTCCATCCGGCTACGCTTGCTGAAACCAAAGCGTAGGGTGGGTTGGGCGCGCAGGCGCCGTGCCCCGCCATGCAGCGCCGAAACCCACCATGCAGCGCCGTAACCCACCACGCAACGCCGTAACCCACCGTCTTGCCTTGGGGAAAACTCAGCCGGTGGGTTACGCGCCTTCGGCGCTAACCCACCCTACGGGCTGGGGCGGGGCGCACCGAAGGTGCGACCCGGTCCCCCATTGAGGGGCTAGCTTGCTTCATCCTCCCCCGCGCAGCGGGGGAGGGGGGACCGGCATCGCAGGCAAGCTTGCGCAGCCTGCGCGAGCTTGCCTGCGTCGGCGGGGGAGGGGGCTCTTCTCGTGATTTTGCCGTGCCCCCCTCCACCATGCTGCGCATGGTCCCCCTCCCCCGTTTTCACGGGGGAGGATGGGTTGGGCGTGCATGTATGCCGACAGCCATTTGCCGTGCCCCCCTCCACCATGCTGCGCATGGTCCTCCTCCCCCGTTGCACGGGGGAGGATGGGTTGGGCGTGCATGTTCGCTGCGCCCTTGCGTCTACGCGCCACACTGCCGCCGCAAACTAGGATAATATTCCTGCAGAGCCCGTCCCCACTGCGAGGGGCGTTTCGCGAGCGTCACGAGGCGCGGGGCGGGCGGCGGTGGCCTGTGCGGGGCGTCTAACGCCCGCTCCGCTCAGGCGGCCCAAGCCGCATGGCCCTGGCGCGCCGCACCGCGCGTCACTTGGCTTCCACTGGCGGCGACGCCGGGCGTGGTCAGAACGCCGGCCGAGCGTCGTTTGGAGCCCATCAGCGGTGGATAGCAACGGTAAAGTCCACCGGGGGGCATGCGGAGCAAGCCCAAAACCACCGCGCGCGGGACGCCGGGACAACCGGCAAAGCCTGCGGCGACTATGTCCTGTGTGCTTTCCAACCACACCGCACACAGGGCTGCGGGGTTTGCGGCCCCGGCGTTCCGCGCGCCCTCGCATTGCGAGGGAGAGACTTTGCGCAAGCCTCGGGCGCGTCGCGCCGCGAGAACGATTGCGGCTGAGTCTTCCTGATCCCGCGCGGGACAGGTGGCCGCCACCGGCGGCGCGGTTCGCCATTTCTCCGGCGCCTTGACTTGCCGACCCTGACGAATTATAAAAAACGTCACTCGTTATCGCTCAGGGAGCCGCCGTCCGTGACCGCGCAGCCCAAGTCCCGGCATGAAGACACCCGCGCGCGGATCATGGAGACCGCCGAGGCGCTGTTCCGCCGGCTCGGCTACGCCAAGACCGCGGTCGCCGACATCGCCGCCGAGCTCGGCATGTCGCCCGCCAATGTCTACCGCTTCTTCCCGTCCAAGACCGCGATCGTCGAGGCGATCTGCCGCCGCTGCCTCGGCGAACTCGACGAGACCGCCTGGGCGGTGGCGCGGTCGCGCAGCCCGGCCTCCGTCCGGATGGAACGGCTGGTGCTCGAGATTCTTGCCTATCACAAGGACAATCTGATCACGGACAAGCGCGTCCATGACATCGTTCTGGTCGCCATCGAAGACAGCTGGGAGGCGATCCTCGCGCACAAGGCGGTGATCCGCAACGTGGTCGAGCTGATCTTGCGCGACGGGATCGAGGCCGGCGAGTTCGACCGGGTCGACCCGGTCGAGACGGCGCGGGTGATGATGATCGCGCTCGTCGCGTTCATGCATCCGATCGTGATCGGCCAGTGCGTCGAAGACGAAGACATCGAAGGAAACGCGCGCGCCACCGTCCGTTTCCTCTTGCGCGCCATCACCCCGCGGAGCTGACCCCATGTCGCACCCGATCCGCGCTTTCGCACGCCTGACGAATGACAAAGGACGGATTTCGTCAGCCATCACAAGATTGTCATCCGTGCGGCGCGCGCTGGCGATGGCGCGTCCGGCCGCCGGGGCGCTCGCTGCGCTCGGCGTGCTCGCGCTGCTCCCCGCCTGCCAGGCGGAGACGGCGCCGGCGGCGAAGTCCGAACGCGCCGGTCCAGGTGCAGCGCGTCGCCTTCGGCGCCGAGGATTCCGCGCGCGAGTTCGTGGGCGTCGTGCGCGCGCGCTACGAGACGGATCTCGGCTTCCGCGTCGCCGGCAAGATCGTCGCGCGCGTGGTCAATGTCGGCGATCGCGTGCGCGTGGGCGACGTCGTGGCGCGCCTCGATCCGCAGGATCTCCAGCTCCAGGTCGAAAGCGCCGAAGCCGAATACGCCGCCGCCAAGTCTAACCGCGCGCAGGCGACGGCCGATTTCGAGCGCTATGTCACGCTGAAGGCGCGCGGCTTCGCCTCCGATCGCCGAGTTCGATCGCAAGACGGCGGCGAAGGACGAGGCGGAAGGACGCATCGCGCGGGCGCGCCGCGCGCTCGATCTTTCGCGCAACCAGTTGAACTATGCCGAGCTGAAGGCCGACGCCGAGGGCGTGATCACCGCGACTTTGGCCGAGCCCGGCCAGGTCGTGGCGCTCGGCCAGCCGGTCGCCCGGCTCGCGCATCGCGGGGAGAAGGAGGCGGCGATCGCGCTGCCGGAGACCTGGCTCGCCGAGGCGCGCGCCGCCGCGGGCGACGCTGCGGCTATGGTCCGAGCCGGACCGCCGTTTCGCCGCGCGGCTGCGCGAACTCTCGCCGCAAGCCGATCCCGCGACGCGCACCTATGCCGCCCGCTTCACCATTCCCGACGCCGACGAGACGGTCGCCTTCGGCATGACCGCGACCGTGACGCTCACCCGCGCGGGCGAATCGGCGCGCGCGAAGCTGCCGCTCGCGGCCATCCTCAACCGCGGTTCGGGTCCGTCGGTGTTCGTGGTGGGCGAGGGCGACACGCTCGCGCTGCGCAAGGTCGAGGTCGCCTCGTTCAACGAGGACTGGGCGTTCGTCGCCGCGGGCGTGAGCGCCGGCGACGCCGTGGTCACGCTCGGCGTGCAGAAGCTCGCGCCGGGCGACAAGGTGCGCATCGTCGAGAACCGCTAGCGGAACTGGCGACTCGCGGGAATGCGAGACTTGCGGGAATGAGCGGGTTGCGGATCATTGAAGCGAGCACGCGTCAGCGGGGCCCATCATGCAGCGCATCAACCTGTCCGAATGGGCGATCACGCATCAAGCGCTCGTGCTGTTCATGATCGTCCTGCTCGGCGCGGCGGGCGTGTACTCGTATCTCAATCTCGGCCGCGCCGAGGATCCGTCCTTCACCATCAAGACCATGGTGGTGAGCGCCGCCTGGCCGGGCGCGACCGCGGCCGAGATGCAGACGCAAGTCGCAGACAAGATCGAGAAGAAGCTGCAGGAACTGCCGCATCTCGATCGGGTGGAGACCTATTCGCAGCCGGGCGTCTCCTTCATCCAGGTCTTCCTCACCGACACGACGCCGCCGGGCGAGGTCAAGGACCTGTGGTACCAGGTGCGCAAGAAAGTCGGCGACATCCGCGGCGACCTGCCGGCCGGGATCGTCGGGCCGAGCTTCAACGACGAGTATGGGGACGTCTATTCCGCGCTCTACATGCTCACCGCCGACGGCTTGAGCCTCGCCGACCTGAAGGCGCGGGCCGAGGACATCCGCCAGCGCCTGCTGCGCGTTCCCGACGTCAACAAGGTCGACATCATCGGCGTGCGGCCGGAGCAGATTTTCGTCGAGTTCAGCCATGCGCGCCTCGCGACGCTCGGGGTCGCGCCGCAGCAGATTTTCGAGAGCGTGGCGCGCCAGAACGCCGTCGTCTCGGGCGGCTCGGTCGACACCTCGGCGGACCGCATCAATCTGCGCGTGACCGGGGCCTTGGCGGGCGTGGCGGCGCTCGCCGCCGTGCCGGTGGAGGCGGATGGACGCGTGTTCCGGCTGGGCGACATCGCGACGGTGAAGGGCGGCTACCAGGACCCGGCGCGCTTCATCGTGCGCGCGGGCGGCAAGCCCGCCCTCGGCATCGGCGTCTCCATGCAGGAGGGCGCCAATATCGTGACGCTCGGCGCCAACCTGAAACAGGCGATGAGCGAGATCGCCGGCGCGCTCCCGGTCGGAATCGAGGTGGCGCAGATCGCCGATCAGCCGCGCATCGTCGAGCAGTCGGTGTCCGAGTTCTTCATGGCCTTCCTCGAAGCGCTCGCGATCGTGCTGATCGTGAGCTTCATCTCGCTCGGTTGGCGCACCGGCATCGTCGTCGCGCTGTCGGTGCCGCTGGTGCTCGCGATCGTGTTCGTGGTGATGGACGCGGCCGGAATCGCGCTGCACCGCATCACGCTCGGCGCGCTCATCATCGCGCTCGGCCTGCTCGTCGACGACGCCATCATCGCGATCGAGATGATGGTGGTGAAGATGGAGCAGGGCTTCGACCGCGCGCGCGCCGCGACCTTCGCCTGGACCTCGACCGCTTTCCCCATGCTGACCGGCACGCTCGTCACCGCCGCGGGCTTCCTGCCGGTCGGCTTCGCCAGATCGAGCGCCGGCGAATATGCCGGCGGCATTTTCTGGATCGTCGGGCTCGCGCTCCTCGCCTCGTGGATCGTCGCGGTGGTGTTCACGCCCTATCTCGGGCTGAAGCTCTTGCCGGACTTTGCGAAGCCCGGCGCGCATCGGTCGCCGGACGCGATCTACGAGACCCGCCTCTATCGCGCGCTCCGCCGCGTGATCGCGGCTGCGCTGCGCTGGCGCAAGACCGTGGTCGCCGTCACGGTGCTGCTGCTCGTCGCCGCCGTCGCCGGGTTCGGCCTCGTGCAGCAGCAGTTCTTCCCCACCTCGACGCGCACCGAGTTGTTCTTCGAGATGCGGCTGCCGGAAGGGACCGCGATCGGCGTTACCGACGCAACCGCCCGCAAGGCCGAGCGTCTGCTCGCCGGCGATCCCGATATCGCAAGCTACACCACCTATGTCGGGCAGGGCTCCCCGCGCTTCTGGCTCGCCCTCAATCCGGTGCTCCCGAACGCCAGTTTCGCGCAGATCGTGATCGTCACCAGGGACCTGGAGGCGCGCGAGCGCGTCAAGGCGCGGCTTGAACAGGCGGTCGCCGACGGCGTCGTTCCGGAGGCGCGCGCCCGCGTCGATCGATTCGTGTTCGGGCCGCCGGTCGGCTTTCCGGTGCAGTTCCGGGTGATCGGGCCCGATGCGATGCGGGTGCGGGCGATCGGCGAGGACGTGCGCCAGGCGATGGTGAAGAACCCAAAGCTGATCGACCCGCATCTCGATTGGGGCGAACAGGTCAAATCGATCCGGCTCGAAGTCGACCAGGACCGTGCGCGCGCGCTCGGGCTGACCCCGCAGGACGTGGCGCAGACGCTGCAGACGCTTCTGTCCGGCTACACCGTCACGCAGCTGCGCCAGGGCATCGAGCAGATCGCCGTCGTCGCGCGCGCCGTCGCGGGCGAGCGGCTCGATCTCGATCGCCTGCCGGGGCTGACGATCGCGACGAGGAACGGCGTCGCCGTGCCGCTGTCGCAGATCGCGCGGCTCACTTACGAGTTCGAGGAGCCGATCCTGTGGCGGCGCGACCGCGCCCTCGTGCTCACCGCGCGCGCCGATATCATCGACGGCGTGCAGGCCCCGGACGTGAGCGCCGAGGTGTTGCGCGACCTGAAGGGCGTCGCCTCCGCGCTGCCCGCCGGCTATCGCATCGAGACCGGCGGATCGATCGAGGAAAGCGCCAAGGCCAATGCGGCGCTGCTCGCGGTGTTTCCGGTGATGACGATCGCGATGCTGGCGATCCTGATGATCCAGCTGCAGAGCTTCTCGCGGCTCGCGCTCGTCTTCGTGACGGCGCCGCTCGGCCTGATCGGGGCGACCGGTGCGCTCCTGATCTCCGGGCGGCCGTTCGGCTTCGTCGCGCTGCTCGGGCTGATCGCGCTTGCCGGCATGATCATGCGCAACACGGTGATTCTGGTCGACCAGATCGACCGCGATATCGCCGCGGGACAGGCGCGCCATCAGGCGATCATCGACGCGACCCTGCGGCGCGCCCGCCCGGTGGTGCTGACCGCGCTCGCAGCGATCCTCGCCATGATCCCGCTCGCGCGCAATCTGTTCTGGGGGCCCATGGCGGTGACCATCATGGGCGGCCTGCTCGTCGCGACCATCCTCACGCTGTTGGTGGTGCCCGCGCTCTATGCGCTGTGGTTCCGGGTGAAGGAGGAGGAGCGGGGCGGGGTGACGGCCGGCGGAGGCGACGCCGGCCGGCCGCAGGCGCCGGCGCGCGCGGTCGGCGCCGGCGCATGACCAGCTTCACCGATCCGGCGCTGCAATCGGCAATCGATGCGCTCGCTGTGCCGGGCGTCTTGATCGGCCATCGCCTGATCTCGCCGGGCGATGAGCATGCGCTCGCGGCGGACGAGGTCCGCGGCATCGCGGCGAGCGTCGTCGAGAGGCGGCGCGCCAGCGGGGCGGCGCGGATCGTCGCCCGCGAACTGCTCGGGAGGCTTGGACTGGGCGAATGCCGGTTGCCGAGGGCCTCTTCCGGGGCGCCGATCTGGCCGGCGGGCGTGGTCGGTTCGCTTGCGCATGATCGCCGGGTCGCCGTCGCCGCGGTCGGCGCGAGCGGTGGGTTCGGCGCGTTGGGAATCGACGTCGAGCCCGCCGAGGCGTTGCCCGACGACCTGCTCGATATCGTCACGAGGCCTGACGAGCGGCTGACAATAAGCGGCGATCCATTGGCCGGACGGCTGCTGTTCGCGGCGAAGGAGGCCGTGTACAAGGCGGTCTATCCGCTCGACCGCACGTTCCTCGAGCATCACGATGTTCAGATCGATTTTGCCAATCGGAGGGGGGTTGTGCGCAACGGCCGAGCGGTCGAGCTGCGCTACTGCATGTCGACCCATCTGATTGTCTTGGCGTTCCTGCCTGTCCTGCAGCGACGCCACGGGACGGGAAGGGACTGACCGCGCCCTGAGCCTGCGGGAGCGACTGAACGCGCCGAGGCGGCTTTGAACCTCCGGGAAAGGCAACTCAACTCAAAGTGAGACGAGCCGGCACAGCCTGCTTTGTTCTTTTATGTTAATCTTCACATGGTGGTCGACACGATCGCCACCGCGCCGGGATTTTTTAGGGAGATGACGATGCGCAAGGTGTTGATGGCGGCTGTTCTCTCGACTGCGTTCGTCGTGAGCGCGCAAGCGAAGCAGCAGACCGGGACCATCATCTCGATCGATGATGGAGCCAAGTCCTTCGTCTGCGAATGGAAGGATAAGAGCTGGACCTACCGGACCACGGGCAAGACGTCCTTTCGCGTCCGTGGAAAGAACGGCGCCTTTTCTGATCTGAAATCCGGCGTGCGGGTGAATGTCGGCTATCACACCGACGACAAGGGGCGGATCGCAGACTGGGTCAATATCGAACAGCGTTGACCGCCTGCGCCGGACCGGCAGGCTACCCGGCTTGCCGCTCCCGGATCATCGCCGAGCGCAGGGAACAGGCCGGGCGCGTCCCGATTAACGCGCTCACGGCGGCCGCTACTTCGACTGCGCCGCCGCCGGACGTTCGGCCGGCGCCGGCGGGCCGAACTCGGTTTTCGGCTCCGACTGGCGCGTCAGCCGCAGGTAAAACGAACCGATATCCGACAGGCTGAATGGAAAGACCGAGCCGTCGTCTGACGAACTGGCGGCGCGCTGCGTGGCGGAATCGGTGGTGGCCTGTTTTTCCGAAGACGCCGCCGCGTGACCGGCGGGCATTCTCTCCGCCGGCGTCGCCAGATCGCTGGCCCGCTGCTTCTCCAGTGGCGCAGTCGGGCCGGTATTCGGCGCGTTCTGCCAGGGCTCTGCGTTTGCGCCGGAGACGGGGGGCGTCGCCGGTGCGCCGGAGGCCGGAGGCGCCGCCGCCGGGGTCCCGTCCACATTGCCGAGGATGATGGGCAGGCCGTCCTTGCCGCCGCCGATGATCACGACTTTCGAATTGGTCGATTGCGCGAGCTGCAGCGTCGCCTCGACGCCGCGCCATCGCAGATAGGAATCGGAAATCCCGGTGCTGACGATCTGCTGGAAATCGCGGATGCCGGCCGCCTCGATCCGCTTGCGTTCGGATTCCTTTTTCTCGCGCTCGAGGCGGAATTTGTACTCCTCCGCGACGTAGTATTGCTCGGCCTTGCGATTGATCGCGTCGACGACGGTGGCGGGAAGCTCGATCCCATAAAGAAGCGTGTCGTAGAGGATGACCGTGTCGCGCATGGCGACATTATACGACCGCTCTTCCATCTCCCTTTCCATCATCTTGTGGCCGAGCTTGTCCAATGCGCGCTCGCGGATTTTTTCCTGAATCTCCTGGCGGGCCGTCGAGTAGACCTGTTCCGCGGTGAACTGGGCGACGACCTCGCGCATTTCGCTGGCGATCTGCGGACCCAGCAGCTTTGTGTAGTCGGGCCCGACCACCTGGTGGAGCGTGGGCACCGAGTCGCGCGCCAGCCGGAAGCGGGTGTTTATGGTGGCGTACATATTCACGCCATCGCTGGAGATGGCGTTGTACGTTTCTTGAAGGGACTGGATTCGCAAATTGTAAATGAACAGCGTGTCCCACGGCATGATGATGTGAAGGCCCTCGTCCCGCAACTCGCGGGGGTCGAGCACGGTGCCGCCTGCGAAGCGCTTCCACAGGACGCCGACCTCGCCGCTCGGGACAGTCACGATGACGCGCGGGAGGACCACAACAGTCACGAGCGCCAGCACCATCAAGAAGAACACGAGGGTCGGCAAGCCGCGCTCGACAAAGCGTCGCCAGGCGCCGCGCACCGTGGGCTGCGGCGTCGTCTTGTCGAGCGAAAAGACATCCGCTTTCATCCGCCGTTCTCCGACTGTTGTTGCTCGACGAAACGACCCTCGTCCATGCGAAGTCTGCGAGCAGGCACTTCCAGCTCGTTTATATAGCGATCGTCGTGCGTTATCGCCACCACGGTGGCCCCCGCCCGGGTCAGGGCGGGCAACAGCTCGTAGTAGAACTTGCGCCGGAATTCCGGGTCCTGGTCCGCCGCCCATTCGTCCAGCAACAGGATCGGACGCTTCTCGAGCAGGCTCACGATGAGCGCCAGCCGCTTGCGCTGGCCGCTCGACAGATCGACCGTGCGGAACTGCCGGTCGACGATTCCCGTCTTGTCGAGAAGGCGGAACTCGGCCAGCAGGCGCTCAATTTCATCGGGATTTGGGTCGGGAATTCCGTACAGTTTCTGAAAAATGTGAAAATCGGGAAAGACGGCGGCGATCAATTCGCGATAGGTTTGCCGCGTCCGATCGGTGACGTGCACCCCGTCGAAGACGATCTCGCCCGACTCGGGCAGATAAAACCCGGCGAGCAATTTCAGGAAGGTCGACTTGCCCGACCCGTTGCCGCCCGTGATGAAAACGAGATCACCCGCGCGCAGCGTGAAGTGAAGCGGCCCGACCTTGAAGAACGTATCGGACCATTTGTCGACATAACTGAACTCGACGTCGCGCATCTCGATCGTGTCGAACCGCTTGCGCGGTTCGCCAATCGCAGCCGCGGATGCCGTCGCGGTCTCAAGCAGTTTCGCTTCGAGCTTCTGGATGCTGTCCGCGGCGTCATTCGCCGCCGTGACGATCGGGATTGACTGGATCAATCCGGAACACGCCGCGACGATGAACACGAGCGCCGTGATCGTTTTGGTGATGGAGCCTGGTCCCGCGGCGGAGCTCAGGACGGGGACAACGAACGCCGCCGCCCCCAGCAATGTGTACAAGGAGCTCTGCAGCAGAACGAGCCGTTTGAAGGTCTCGCTCTGGGTGCAAATCTTGATGTTGGCGGCGGCTCTCGACACCTCGACGATATCGTCGAACAGATCGTCGCTGCGGGCGGTGTTGAGCCGCACCTCCTTGAACCCGTCGAGGAGATCGGTCAGCCGATCGTAAAGCTGGTTTTCCCAGATGGACGCCTCTTGCAGTTCGACTGCGAGCTGGCGGTTTTTCGCATGGAACAGCGCAGCGCCCACGCCGACAATGACGACCCCCAATACAAAGGCGAAGAACAACTCATAGGCGACGTAAGCCGCGACCAGCAGGATGAGAAGCCCGGCCTGCACCGCGAAAGGGAATGCATTGGCCGCTTGCATGAGGGTCGCGGTTTCGCGCGTAATGGCGGCCACGATCTCCGCGCGTCCGATCGCCTCCAGCGGCAGGAGTTCGGATCGCCGGACATAGTCCATCAGGCGCACCCGGATTTTATGAATGATGGCCTGGATCTCGGCCGTCGTCGTAATCAGGATGTAATGCTGGGTCTGGACGAAGAGCAGCAACGCCACGACGAAGAGGGCGGCCGACCATATGCTCGATTCGCCTTTGTCGGCGGCTTGCGCCCCGGAATTGATCGACGCAAGTATTGCGTATCCGCTCAAGCCTCCGATGCCGGAAACGAAGAGCAGCCGCCGGAGAGAGCCCTGCATCTCGCGGCGAACGAGCTGGAAGAAAGACATAGGATGTGGTCCGCTCAAGCGGCGTTCAGAACACGCCAAAGCCCATGGTGGATTTCAACAGGTCTTTGCGCCGGCCACACCTGATTTTATTTGCCTTGCGATTGGCGCTGTCTTTCGACCCGCTGCGATGGGCCCGTCAAGAGCAGAACGATGAGCACCACCAACGGAGTGACAAAAAACGAAAGAATGAACGTGCCCGTGAAGCCCATGCGCCGCTGGCTGCCACAGACGCCGACGAGAATGCAGAACAATATGTATACGATTAACGCGATCGTTTCTGCCATTGCGGCATGTTTCCATCTCGTCGCCGCGTGCGGCTATTCCGACCTCGGCTAACACGTCCGGCTCAGAGGTCGAGCGCAACCTCCATCAATGACCCGCGGTCTCTTTGCTGGAGGCGTTCCGCTGCGCGGCCGATTGAATGCCCAACCTGTCCTTATGGGCCTTGATGAACTCTCGGTAGTCGGGAGGATTGAAGTCGAGCAGCGTCCCGCCGGATGCGAAATGCTGGATGAAGAGCTTGCCGATCGCATAGGTCGCGGCCGCGGAGAAGGCCGGCATCGAGACCGCGCCGACCAATGTTCCGATTCCCGGCACGGCCTTCAACAAACTCCCGACCCCCATCGCGGTGGTCGTCGCGGTGCTCGCCGGGATCAATGCGCCGGCCAGGCTTGCAATGATGGATTTGCCGCGATTTTCTGAAAAGGGAACGTCGTAGATTTCCGAAAGCCGCCGCAGCATCTGAAGCTGAACGCCGCCGACCGCCGCCACGTCCACGAGCGGCACCGGAATGAGCCCGGCTGCGCCGGAATACAACGAAAACCGATCGACGATTTGCGAGGCGAGTTCGTCGCGACGCTCATCGGTCGTCTCGGCCGACGGAGCGTCGATTGCGCCTTCGGTCTGCTGGTTCGATTCTCCGGTCGCAGACCCAGTCACCTCATGTGCCATGTGGGAGCCTTCCTCTTTCGACGATCCGCCGATGGTCGATCAGCTAAGTTAGCGCAGCAGTTAAATGATGTTTACTGACAATATCTTGATCCCGCCGCTGCGGCGTAAGCGTTGTACAAAGCCTATCATGCGGTCCGGCGAGACGCCAGATCGGTCGAATTGACGCATCGCTCGGATCGGGCGCGGCGGAAGCGCTGCTCCCGCGCCAGTCACAAGCGGCCGTCGACTTTGGCCGCCTTGGCGGCGTCCCACCACCAGATGGTCGGAAACGCCGCCATACCGTATTCGGGCATTGGGTCCGGCCGGCCGAAGCGGTTCCAGCGTGCGCCGCGCACTTTTCCGTAAGTCCATTGCGGCACGACGAAGTGGTGCCAGAGCAGCACGCGGTCGAGCGCCCGGGTTGCGGCCACGAGTTCCGCGCGGCTTTTGGCGAAGATGATCCGGTCGATCAACGCATCGATCGCCGCATTGCGGATGCCGATCACATTGCGTGAGCCTGGCTGGTCGGCCGCCCGCGAGCCCCAATAGCCGCGCTGATCGTTTCCCGGCGAGAGCGATTCCGGCCAGGTCCCGGTGATGATGTCGAAGTCCCACTGGCGCAGCCGGTTCTCGAACTGCGCATCGTCGACGGTGCGGATGTTGACGGTGACGCCGAGCCGCTCGAGCGAGGGCTTGTAGAACAGCACGAGGCGTTCGGTGCTTGGTTCGGAGCAGAGGAACTCGACTTCATAGGGCTCGCCCGACTTGGCGTCGACCAGCGTCTGGTTGCGCACCTCATAGCCCGCTTCACGGAAGAGCCGGATGCCCTCACGCAGATTGGCGCGCACCGCGTCCGGGCTCCCGCCGACCGGATTGGCGTAGGGAGTGGTGAAGACCTCGGGCGGGACCTGCCCGCGCACCGATTCGAGAATTTGAAGCTCCGGTCCGCCCGGCAGCCCGGAGGACGCAAGCTCCGTTCCTTCGAAAAAGCTTGCGATGCGCTTATACTGGCCGAAGAAGAGCTGCTTGTTCATCTCTTCGAAATCGAAAGCGTAGTTGAACGCGCGGCGCACGCGGCTGTCCTTGAACTTGTCGCGCCGCGTATTGAATGCAAAGCCCTGCATCATTCCCATGCTGCGGATCGGGAACTCCTCCAGCACGACGCGCTTCTCGCGCACCGCCGGGAAATCGTACCCGGTCGCCCAATTTTTGGAGCTGTGCTCGGTCCGCCAGTCCATCTGATCGGCCTTGAAAGCGTCCAGCGCGACGGTCGGGTCGCGGAAGAACTCGAAGCGGATCTCGTCGAAATTGTCGCGGCCGACATTCACCGGGAGGTCCTTGCCCCAGTAGTCGAGGACGCGCTCATAGACGATTGAACGGCCGGGGGCGAAATCCTTGATGCGATAGGGGCCGCAGCCGAGCGGCGGCTCGAGCGTGGTGGCGGTCACGTCGCGCGCCGCGCCGGTCTTGTCGGCGCCCTCCCACCAATGTTGCGGCAGCACATTGAGCCGGCCGATCATCAGCGGCAGATCGCGATTGCCGGGCTGGTCGAAGGCGAACAGGACTGCGTGCTCGCCGATCTGCTCAGCCGTGACGACATGCTGGTAATGGGCCGCAAGCGGGGGATGGTTCTTGCGGAAAACCTCGAAGGAGAAGATCACGTCCTTTGGCGTGACGGGCCGTCCGTCGTGCCAGCGCGCCTCCGGCCGCAGCCGGTAGATCACATGGGAGAAATCCTCGGGATGGCTCGCGGCTTCGGCCAGCAGGCCATATTCAGACGACGCTTCGTCGAGCGCCGGCGTCAGCAGGGAGTTGTAGATCAGCTCGATGCCGTTCGCGAGCGTGCCTTTTGCGCCGGACGCGACGATGTTGAAATTGTCGAAGGCCCCGATGGCGCTCTGGCGCGCCACGCCGCCCTTCGGCGCATCCGGATTGACATAAGCGAAATGCCGAAAGTCAGCCGGATATTTCAGGTCGCCAAAGAGCGACAGCCCGTGCCGGAAGACCGGCGCTTGGCCGCCCATCTCACGCGCCACGCTCGGGCTTGGGCGTCCGATCAGCGGAGCAAGCACGGGAACGGCCGCCGCCGAAGCGGCGCTTCCAATGAGGTCGCGCCGTGTCAAGGTCAAGGACGCCTCCGGTTGGCGCCCATGATCGGAACGAATGGTCGGATGCGCCGCAACCCGACCTCTTCTGCAAAAACCCGTTCGCCTGCCGCGGTAAGGTCAGTACGCAAGGACAGTCCGATTCTCGCGCTGTCTAAATAAGCGTTCACGTCCGCCGCGTTTGCGCGTGCGGAGCGCGCTCTTTGCACATTTGTCTCGCTACCACTAAATTGCGTCGGCTGAGCGAAGATTCGGCTCATTCAACAGAGAATTGATCCTCGTTCTGCGGCGCACACTGCTATGCGTGGAGACTGTCATGGGGACACGCCGTTACGCTGGGTGTTTGGGATGAGCTTGCAGTAACATCGTGGGATTTTTTCCGAATTACGCAAGGGCGATTCCTCCGCCCGAATCGGCGCGCGACGAGGTCCGTTTGCTCCAGCCGCTTCGCGTGCGACGCTGCCGGCGCGCGCGACGCTAGGAACGTTTTTATTGTCAACCCCGGGTCGTTTTCCAAGACAAGAACATGTCGGCGCCTGAAAACATGTTCCCGCTGTCATCCGCTCAGCTCGGGATTTGGTTGGCTCAACAGATCGATCCGTTGAGCCCCAGATTCAATTTTGGCGAGTATTTCGAATTAAACGGCCGCCTCGATCCAGTCCTGTTCGAGCGAGCGCTACGGCAGGTCGTCGCGGAGACGGAAACGCTGCGTGTGCGCATTGCGGACCACGGTGGAGAACCGCGGCAGACGGTCGACGTAACTCCGCCCTGGTCGGCGCCCTTTATCGATGTCAGCGCCGAGGCGGACGGGCGAGCCGCCGCCGAAGCCTGGATGAAGGCTGATCTGGCGCAGCCGATCGAATTGAGCAAAGGGCCGCTGTTCGGCTTCGCCTTGTTCAAGACGTCGGCCGATCAGTTCCTCTGGTACGCGCGCTATCATCACGTCGTCATGGACGGGTTCGCGATGAGCCTGGTGGCGAGGCGCGTCGCCGACGTCTACACGCAGCTTTGCAACGGGCAGGTTCCATCGCCCCGCTCGCCTGGCTCGCTCGCTGCGTTGCTTGACGACGAAGCGGCCTATCGCGCGTCCGAGCAGTACGCATCCGACCGCAAATACTGGCTTGAAAATCTTGCCGACCGGCCTGATCCGCTCGGTCCCGCCGGCCGCCCATTGCCAGCCTCCGATGGCAAGATCCGCAGAACGATTTATCTGCAGGACGAATGCGCGGCGAACCTGCATGCGATCGCGCGCCGGACCGGGTCAACCATTCCGCAGATCATCGCCGCGACGGCGGCGATCTTTCTGCACCGGCTCATTGGCGAGACTGACCTGATCATCGGATTGGCCGCCGCAGCCCGCACCAGGGTCTCGCGCCGCATTCCCGGCATGCTTGCGAATGTGCTGCCGCTGCGCATGGCGCTGCATCCCGGCCTGTCGGTCGCCGAGGCCGTGCAGCGGACCGCGTTGCAGATGCGCCGGGGACTGCGGCGCCAACGCTTTCCATTCGGGGATTTGCGCCGCGATGCTCGCGCGCTGGAAGACGGCCGGCCGGTGTTCGCGCTCGCGGTCAATATCATGCCGTTCGACTACAGCTTCCGGTTCGCGGATTGCGCAGCCGTCGCCAATAATCTCTCGCTCGGACCGGTCGATGACCTCGCATTATCCGTTTACGACCGCTCCGATGGCGGTCCGATCCGCATCGACTTCGACGCCAATCCCGCTCGGTATGGAGAGGCCGATCTCGCGGGCTGCCAGGAACGATTTCTGAGGCTGCTGGAGGCGGCGGTTGCGGACCCCGAGCGGCCGATCGGGGCGCTCGACATTCTCGGCCCCGACGAGCGCCGCACGCTTCTGCATGCGTGGAACGACACCGCGCGCGCGGTCCCCGCGCTGAGCCTGCCGGAGCTGGTGGCGGCGCAGGCCGCGCGCAGCCCCGGACGCGATCGCGGTGGTGGGCGAGGACGAGACGCTCACCTATGGCGAGCTCGCGGCGCGCGCCAATCGGCTCGCGCATCATCTGCGAGGGCTCGGCGTCGGCCCGGAGACGGTGGTCGGCCTGTGCGTCGCCCGCTCGCCGGCGATGGTGACGGGCCTGCTCGGCATTCTCCAGGCGGGCGGGGCCTATCTGCCGCTCGATCCGTCCTACCCGCCCGCGCGGCTCGCCTTCATGCTCGCCGATGCGCGCGCCGGCGTGCTCGTCACCGAGGAAGCGCTCCTCGACGCGCTGCCGCCCGACCACGCCGCCCGGATCGTGCGGCTCGACGCCGACGCCGCCGGCCATCGCCGCCTGCCCGGCGACCCCGCCGCCGCTCGCGCTCGACCCGCACCACCCCGCCTATGTCATCTACACCTCCGGCTCCACCGGAACCCCCAAGGGCGTCGTCGTCACCCATGCCAGCCTCGCCAACAAGATCCTGACCCTGGGCGAGGCGTTCGGCGCGGGGCCCGGCCTGCGCGTCGCGCTGCTGAGTTCGTCGGCTTCGATCCGGCGATCGAGCCGGCGATGCTGCCGCTCGCGCATGGCGGGGCCATCGTCGTCATCGCGATGCGGTCCGCGAAGCGCAGCGACGGATCTGGGACGCGCTCGCGCGCGCGCGGGGTCAGTCTCCTGGACCTGCCGCCGTCGTTTCTGGCGGAGTCATCGGCCGAGCTCCCGGCCGGCCGAGGCTCGATCACTGGTGCTCGCCGGCGAGGCCTCACGACGGAGCTGCGGCAGGAGATTGCGCGTCGCCTCGAGATCGGCGCCTCATCAATGCTGTACGGTCCGACCGAGACGACGATCGATGCGGTCGACGATGAGTCGCGGCGACTGAACCCGGCCCGGTCCTGCCGATCGGCCGGCCGCTGCCGAACTACCGGGTGTATGTTCTGGACGGCGGGCTTGAGCCTGTGCCGGCGGGGGTGGTGGGGGAGCTGTACATTGCCGGGGCGGGGCTGGCGCGCGGCTATGTCGGGCGGGCGGACCTGACCGGGGAGCGGTTCGTGGCGGACCCGTTCGGGCCGGCGGGGAGCCGGATGTACCGGACCGGGGATCTGGCGCGCTGGCGCTCCGACGGGGTGCTGGAGTTTGCCGGGCGGGCGGACGCGCAGGTGAAGCTGCGCGGCTTCCGCATCGAGCCCGGGGAGATCGAGGCGGCGCTGCTGGCGCAGCCCGGCGTGCTGCAGGCGGCGGTGGTCGCGCGCGCGGAGGGATCGGGCCATCCGCGGCTGGTGGGCTATGTGGTTGCGGCGGCGGGGGCTGTGCTCGATGGCGCGGAGCTGCGGGCGCAGCTCGGGCGGCGGCTGCCGGACTACATGGTTCCGGCGGCCTTTGTGGTTCTGGAGCGGCTGCCGCTGACGGCGAACGGCAAGCTCGACCGGGCGGCGCTGCCTCTGCCCGAGCCGCTGGCGGGGCGGGGCTATCGCGCGCCGCGCACGCCGGCGGAGGAGGTCCTGTGCGGCCTGTTCGCCGAGGTGCTGGGTCTGCCGCGGGTCGGCGTCGACGACAATTTCTTTGCGCTGGGCGGCGACAGCATCATGTCGATCCAGCTGGTGAGCCGGGCGCGGCGGGCCGGGCTGGTGCTGACGCCGCGCGCGGTGTTTGCGCATCAGAGCGTGGCGGCGCTGGCTTTGGTCGCCACGCCGCTCGCGGCGGCGGGTTCCGCCGCGCCGGACATCGCCATCGGGGCGCTGCCGCCGACGCCGGTGATGCGCTGGCTGGCGGAGCTGGGCGGTCCGCTCGACCGCTTTCACCAGGCGATGGTGCTGCAGGTTCCGGCCGGGCTGCGGGAGGCGGATCTGGCGGGGGCGCTGCAGAGCCTGCTCGACCATCACGATGCGCTGCGGCTGCGGCTGACCACGGACGCAGGGGCGGGCGCGGCGTGGGGCCTCGAGGCGATGCCGCCGGGCGCGGTGGCGGCGGCGGATTGTCTGCGCCGGATCGACGTAGGCGATCTCGATGCGGCGGGTCTGCGCGGCTGCATCGCGCAAGCCGCGCGGTCGGCGGCGGGCCGGCTTGCGCCGTTTGCCGGGCGGATGCTCCAGGCGGTGTGGTTTGACTCAAGTCCCGCGCGGGCGGGGCGTCTCCTGCTCAGCATTCATCATCTGGCGGTGGACGGGGTGTCGTGGCGCATCCTGGTTCCCGACCTGGCGGCGGCGTGGGCGGCGATCGCGCGCGGGGAGCGGCCGGTCCTGCCGCCGCGCGGCGCGTCGTTTCGGAACTGGGCGGAGCGGCTTGCGCATCACGCGCAGGAGCCGCGGCGGGTGTCCGAGCTTGCCGTGTGGACGGGCATGCTGGGCCAGCCGTCGCCGTCGCTTGTCGCCGGGGCGCTCGATCCTGCGCGCGATCTTGCGGGAACCGCCGGGCAGGTCACGCTGACGCTGCCTTCGGCGGTGACCGAGGCGCTGCTGACGCGGGTGGCGGCGGCGTTCCATTGCGGCGTCAACGACGTGCTGCTGACCGGGCTGGCGCTGGCCGTCGCCGAGTGGCGGCGGGCGGACGGCGGTTCGGCGGAGGCTGCGGCCGGTCCGCCGGACGTGGGCGGTGCGGTGCTGCTGGATGTGGAGGGGCACGGGCGCGAGGAGGTGTTCGCCGATGTCGATCTCTCGCGCACGGTGGGCTGGTTCACGAGCCTGTTCCCGGTGCGGCTCGATCCCGGGGTGGGCGATGTGGGAGCGGCGCTGGCGGGGGGGCCGGAGCTCGCGCGCGCGCTCAAGCGCGTCAAGGAGCAGCTGCGGGCGCTGCCCGACCGCGGGCTCGGCTATGGCCTGCTGCGCTATCTGAACCCGGCGACGGCCGGCCAGCTGTCCGGCTTTGCGCCCCCGCAGCTCGGCTTCAACTATCTGGGGCGGTTTGCGGCGGCGGAGGGGACGGACTGGTCCGCGGCGGGGGAGACGGCGCTGCTCGGGGCGGGCCTGGACCCGGCGATGCCGCTTGCGCACGCGATCGAGGTCAATGCGGTGACGCTGGAGCGGGCGGGCGGGGCGGAGCTCGTGGCGCACTGGTCGTGGGCGCCGCGGCTGCTGACGGAGGATGCGGTGCGCGCGCTGGCGGGCGGCTGGTTCCGGGCGCTGGCGGCGCTCGCGGACTGCGCGGCGGCGGGGGCGGGCGGGCGCAGCCCGAGCGATTGTCCGCTGGCGGGGCTGTCGCAGGAGGAGATCGAGCGGCTGGAGCTGGAAGAGCCGGGGCTCGACGACATCCTGCCGTTGTCGCCGTTGCAGGAAGGGCTGCTGTTCCATGCGCTGTACGATGCGCAGGCGCCGGACGTGTACACGGTGCAGCTGGAGCTGGAACTGACGGGGCCGCTCGAGCCGGGGCGGCTGGAGGCGGCGGTGCAGGCGCTGGCGGCGCGCCATGCGAGCCTGCGCGCCGGGTTCCGGCATGCCGGGCTGAGCCGGCCGGTGCAGGTCATTGCGCCGCCGCGGCCGGTTCCGGTTCGCCGCATCGACCTGTCCATGCTGGATGCGGCGGGGCGCGCGGCGCGGCTGGCCGGCCTCCTGGCGGAGGACCGGCGGGCGCGGTTTGATCTTGCCGCCGCGCCGCTGATGCGCTGGACGCTGGTGCGGCTGGCGCCCGCCGAGCACCGGCTCGTGCTGACCAATCATCATCTTCTGATGGACGGCTGGTCGACCCCCGTTCTGGTGCAGGAGCTGGTGCGGCTGTATGCGGCGGCGGGCGCCCCCGACGCGCTGCCGCGGGCGACGCCCTACCGCGACTATCTCGCCTTCATCGCCGCGCAGGACCGCCCCGCGGCGCTCGCCGCCTGGGGCGAGGCGCTGGCCGGGCTGGACGAGGGGACGCGGCTCGCGCCGCCTGCGCGCGCCCGCGCGCCGGTTGCGCCGGAGCAGGTCGGGCTGGCGCTGGCGGCGCCGCTGACGGCCTTGCTGAGCGGTCTGGCGCGGCGGCGGGGCCTGACGCTGAACACGCTGATCCAGGCGGCCTGGGCGATCCTGCTCGGCCGGCTGACCGGCCGCGCCGACGTGGTGTTCGGGGTGACGGTGGCGGGCCGGCCGCCGGAGATCGCCGGCGTCGAGGGCATGGTCGGGCTGTTCATCAACACGCTGCCGCTGCGGGTCCGGCTGGCGCCGGCGACGCCGCTTGCGGAGCTGCTGGAGGCGGTGCAGGCGGGGCAGTCGCGGCTGATGGCGCATCCCTATCTCGGGCTCGCCGAGATCCAGCAGCTGGCCGGGGTGGGCGAGCTGTTCGACACGCTGACGGTGTTCGAGAACTATCCGGTGGACCCGGCCGGCCTGGCGGAGGCGGGCGGCGTGCGGTTCGCCCCGGTGGGCGGGCACGATGCGACGCATTATCCGCTGAGCCTTGCCGCCATGCCGGGGGAGCGGCTCGGGCTGCGGCTGTACTATCGGCCGGACCTGTTCGACCGGGCGACGGTGGAGGCGCTGGCGGGCCGGCTGGTGCGCCTGCTGGAGGCGGCCGTTGCGGACCCCGAGCGGCCGATCGGGGCGCTCGACATTCTCGGCCCCGGCGAGCGCCGCACGCTTCTGCGCGAGTGGAACGACACCGCGCGCGCGGTCCCCGCGCTGAGCCTGCCGGAGCTGGTGGCGGCGCAGGCCGCACGCAGCCCGGACGCGATCGCGGTGGTGGGCGAGGACGAGACGCTCACCTATGGCGAGCTTGCGGCGCGCGCCAATCGGCTCGCGCATCATCTGCGAGGGCTCGGCGTCGGCCCGGAGACGGCGGTCGGCCTGTGCGTCGCCCGCTCGCCGGCGATGGTGGTGGGCCTGCTCGGCATTCTCCAGGCGGGCGGGGCCTATCTGCCGCTCGACCCGTCCTACCCGCCCGCGCGGCTCGCCTTCATGCTCGCCGATGCGCGCGCGACCGTGCTCGTCACCGAGGAAGCGCTCGCCGACGTTCTGCCGCCCGACCACGCCGCCCGCGATCGTGCGGCTCGACGCCGACGCCGCCGCCATCGCCGCCTGCCCGGCGACCCCGCCGCCGCTCGCGCTCGACCCGCGCCACCCCGCCTACGTCATCTACACCTCCGGCTCCACCGGAACCCCCAAGGGCGTCGTCGTCACCCATGCGAGGATTTCAAGTCTCGTGGCGGCGCAGGTCGAGCGCTTCGAGCATCACGTCTGACGATCGCACGTCCTGCAGTTCGGCGTCGCTCGGCTTCGATGCGGCGGTGTCGGAGATCGTGACGGTTCTCGCGGCGGGGGCGACCCTCGTTCTCCGTCGGCGGAGCGCAGTCGATGACGCAGCTGGAACGGCTGATCCGCGCACGGGGCGTCACGTCCTGCGACCCTGCCGCCGGCGCTTGGCTGGCGGACGCGTCCTCGGCATAGCTGCCGCTTGCAACGCTTTTGGTCGCGGCGGCGAGGCCTGCTCCGGCGGATGCTGGCAGGGCGCTGGTCGCCGGCCGGCGGCCACTGATCAACGCCTATGGGCCGACCGAGACGACGGTCAGCGCGACGTGTGCGCAGGCGACTGGCGCGACGATGTTCACGGCGCCGTCCCGATCGGGCGGCCGATCGCGAACACGCGGGTTTATGTTCTGGACGGCGGGCTTGAGCCTGTGCCGGCGGGGGTGGTGGGGGAGCTGTACATCGCCGGGGCGGGGCTGGCGCGCGGCTATGTCGGGCGGGCGGACCTGACCGGGGAGCGGTTCGTGGCGGACCCGTTCGGGCCGGCGGGGAGCCGGATGTACCGGACCGGGGATCTGGCGCGCTGGCGCTCCGACGGGGTGCTGGAGTTTGCCGGGCGGGCGGATGCGCAGGTGAAGCTGCGCGGCTTCCGCATCGAGCCGGGCGAGATCGAGGCGGCGCTGCTGGCGCAGCCCGGCGTGCTGCAGGCGGCGGTGATCGCGCGCGCGGAGGGATCGGGCCATCCGCGGCTGGTGGGCTATGTGGTTGCGGCGGCGGGGGCTGTGCTCGATGCCGGGGAGCTGCGGGCGCAGCTCGCGCGGCGGCTGCCGGACTACATGGTTCCGGCGGCCTTTGTGGTTCTGGAGCGGCTGCCGCTGACGGCGAACGGCAAGCTCGACCGGGCGGCGCTGCCGCTGCCCGAGCCGCTGGCGGGGCGGGGCTGGCGCGCGCCGCGCACGCCGGCGGAGGAGGTCCTGTGCGGCCTGTTCGCCGAGGTGCTGGGTCTGCCGCGGGTCGGCGTCGACGACAATTTCTTCGAACTGGGCGGTCATTCGCTGCTGGCGACCCGGCTGGTCAGCCGCGTCCGCGCGACGCTCGATGTCGAGCTTGCCATCCGCAGCCTGTTCGAGGCGCCGACGGTGGAGGCGCTCGCCCGCCGGCTGGGCGAGGCGGGGCGGGCGCGGCCGGCCTTGCGTCCGGCGGCCCGCCCGGCGGAGATTCCCCTGTCGTTTGCGCAGCGGCGGCTGTGGTTTCTCAACCGCCTGGAAGGCCCGAGCGCGACCTATACGATCCCGCTCGCGGTGCGCCTGACGGGGGAGCTCGACGCCGCCGCGCTGGAGGCGGCGCTGGGCGATCTCGCCGAGCGGCACGAGAGCCTGCGCACGGTGTTTCCGGACACGCTCGGGGTTCCGCGGCAGCTGATCCTGGCGGGGCCTGCGGCGCGGCCGCGGCTGTTGCGCGCGGCGGTGAGCGAGGCGGAGCTTTCTGCGGCGCTGGCGGCGGCGGCGCGGCAGGGGTTCGATCTTGCCTGCGAGCCGCCGCTGCGCGCGCATCTGTTTGCGCTCGGCGCGGGCGAGCATGTGCTGCTGCTGCTGCTGCATCACATTGCCGGCGACGGCTGGTCGATGGCGCCCCTGGCGGGCGACCTGGCGCGCGCCTATGCGGCGCGGCGCGCCGGGTCTGCGCCGCGGTTTGCGCCGCTGCCGGTGCAATATGCCGACTACACGCTGTGGCAGCATGACGTTCTCGGCGCGGAGGGGGATGCGGAGAGCGCGATCGCCCGCCAGCTCGCGTTCTGGACGCGGACGCTGGCGGGGCTTCCCGGGCAGATCGAGCTGCCGCTTGACCGGCCGCGGCCGATGGTGTCGAGCCATCGCGGCGACAGCGTTCCGGTGCGTCTGTCGGCTGCGCTGCATGGCCGGCTGCTGGCGCTGTCGCGGGCGGGGCAGGCGAGCCTGTTCATGGCGCTGCAGGCGGGGCTTGCGGCGCTGCTGACGCGGCTGGGGGCGGGCGGCGACATTGCGATCGGCAGCCCGATCGCCGGGCCGCACCGACAGCGCGCTCGACGACCTGGTCGGCTTCTTCGTCAACACGCTGGTGCTGCGCACCGACACGTCGGGCGATCCGAGCTTCCGGGCGCTGCTGGCGCGGGTGCGCGCGGCCGATCTGGCGGCCTATGCCCACCAGGACCTGCCGTTCGAGCGTCTGGTGGAGGCGCTCAACCCGCCGCGCTCGCTGGCGCGGCATCCCTTGTTCCAGGTGATGCTGGCGTTCCAGAACCTGGCGTTCTCGACCGACGCCGAGCCCGGGCTTGCGCTGCCCGGGCTGGCGGCGGCGGTCGAGCCGGTCGCGATCGCGAGCGCGAAGTTCGACCTGTCGGTGAGCCTGGGCGAGCGGCATGCGGCGGACGGCGCGCCGGCGGGGATCGAGGGGGCGATCGAATACGCGACCGACCTGTTCGACCGGGCGACGGCGGAGGCGCTGGCGGACCGGCTGGTGCGCCTGCTGGAGGCGGCCGTTGCGGACCCCGAGCGGCCGATCGGGGCGCTCGACATTCTCGGCCCCGGCGAGCGCCGCACGCTTCTGCATGACGTGGAACGACACCGCGCGCGCGGTCCCCGCGCTGAGCCTGCCGGAGCTGGTGGCGGCGCAGGCCGCGCGCAGCCCGGACGCGATCGCGGTGGTGGGCGAGGACGAGACGCTCACCTATGGCGAGCTCGCGGCGCGCGCCAATCGGCTCGCGCATCATCTGCGAGGGCTCGGCGTCGGCCCGGAGACGGTGGTCGGCCTGTGCGTCGCCCGCTCGCCGGCGATGGTGGTGGGCCTGCTCGGCATTCTCCAGGCGGGCGGGGCCTATCTGCCGCTCGACCCGTCCTACCCGCCCGGGCGGCTCGCCTTCATGCTCGCCGATGCGCGCGCCGACCGTGCTCGTCACCGAGGAAGCGCTCCTCGGCGTCCTGCCGCCCGACCACGCCGCCCGGATCGTGCGGCTCGACGCCGACGCCGCGGCCATCGCCGCCTGCCCGGCGACCCCGCCGCCGCTCGCGCTCGACCCGCACCACCCCGCCTATGTCATCTACACCTCCGGCTCCACCGGAACCCCCAAGGGCGTCGTCGTCACGCATGCCAGCCTCGCCAACAAGATCCTGACCCTGGGCGAGGCGTTCGGCGCGGGGCCCGGCCTGCGCGTGGCGCTGCTGAGTTCGTCGGCGTTCGACCCGTCGATCGAGCAGGCGATGCTGCCGCTCGCGCATGGCGGGGCCATCGTCGTCATCGGCGATGCGGTCCGCGAAGCGCCGCGACGGTTCTGGGACGCGCTCGCGCGCGCGCGGGGTCAGTCTCCTGGACCTGCACCCCGTCGTTTCTGGCCGGCGTCATCGCCGACGCTCCCGGCCGGCCGAGGCTCGATCACTGGTGCTCGCCGGCGAGGCCTCACGACGGAGCTGCGGCAGGAGATTGCGCGTCGCCTCGAGATCGGCCGCCTCACCAATCTGTACGGTCCGACCGAGACGACGATCGATGCGGTCGCTGGTCCGTCGCCGGCGACGAAGCCGGCCCGGTCCTGCCGATCGGCCGGCCGATGCCGAACTACCGGGTGTATGTGCTGGACGGCGGGCTTGAGCCTGTGCCGGCGGGGGTGGTGGGGGAGCTGTACATCGCGGGGGCGGGGCTGGCGCGCGGCTATGTCGGGCGGGCGGACCTGACCGGGGAGCGGTTCGTGGCGGACCCGTTCGGGCCGGCGGGGAGCCGGATGTACCGGACCGGGGATCTGGCGCGCTGGCGCTCCGACGGGGTGCTGGAGTTTGCCGGGCGGGCGGACGCGCAGGTGAAGCTGCGCGGCTTCCGCATCGAGCCGGGGGAGATCGAGGCGGCGCTGCTGGCGCAGCCCGGCGTGCTGCAGGCGGCGGTGGTCGCGCGCGCGGAGGGATCGGGCCATCCGCGGCTGGTGGGCTATGTGGTTGCGGCGGCGGGGGCTGTGCTCGATGCCGGGGAGCTGCGGGCGCAGCTCGGGCTGCGGCTGCCGGACTACATGGTTCCGGCGGCCTTTGTGGTTCTGGAGCGGCTGCCGCTGACGGCGAACGGCAAGCTCGACCGGGCGGCGCTGCCTCTGCCCGAGCCGCTGGCGGGGCGGGGCTATCGCGCGCCGCGCACGCCGGCGGAAGAGGTCCTGTGCGGCCTGTTCGCCGAGGTGCTGGGTCTGCCGCGGGTCGGCGTCGACGACAATTTCTTCGAACTGGGCGGTCATTCGCTGCTGGCGACCCGGCTGGTCAGCCGCGTCCGCGCGACGCTCGATGTCGAGCTTGCCATCCGCAGCCTGTTCGAGGCCCCCACGGTGGAGGCGCTCGCCCGCCGGCTGGGCGACGGCGCTCCAACCCGGTCCGATTTTGACGTCTTGCTCCCGCTCAGATCGCGCGGATCGCGATCCGCTTTGTTCTGCATCCATCCGGCCGCGGGATTGAGCCTGCCTTATTCGCGGCTCGTCAGCCACGTCCCGTCAGCCCATCCGATCTACGGACTCCAGTCGCACATCCTCGGTGACCAGGGCATGTATTTCGACACGATCGAAGACATGGCCGCCGAATACCTGAGCATTATTCAGCGGGTCCAGCCGGCCGGGCCGTACAATCTGCTCGGCTGGTCCTTTGGCGGCTTGGTTGCTCACGCAATGGCCACGGAGCTGCAGTCGCGCGGCGAAGAGGTCGCTCTGCTCGCCCTCCTCGACAGCTACCCGGTCAACCGCGAGAACGCGGCGCGCGATCGCGGCGCTGCCGTCGAAAAAGAGGTCATCTTCGCCGGAGCGGTCGATAATCCATTGCGGGAAACATTGGAGACGCTGCGGCGCGACGGATTCCTAGGCGCCGCATTCGGAGAGCGCGAGCACGCGGCGATCATGCATGCCTTCCAGCATAATGCCGGCATCATGCGGGCCTTCGTGCCCCAGCGTTTTCATGGCGACGTGCTGCTTTTCGTCGCCGCGGCAGGAGACATCAAACCGCCGATCAATTCCTGGAAGCCCTATATCGACGGCCTGATCAGGGCCTGTCCGATCGACTGCACTCACGATCAGATGATGGATCCGCTCCCTGCCGAGAAAATCGGCAGGGTGCTCGCGGCGGAACTCGGAAAACGCCTGAACCCGCCGGCACTCGACGTCGAGGAGAAGACACGTGGCTAATCCGTTCGAAGACGAAAACGGCGCCTATCACGTACTCGTCAATGATGAGGGACAGCACTCGCTTTGGCCGACCTTCATCAAGGTGCCGGACGGTTGGACGATCATCCACAATTCGGACAGCCGCGCCGCGTGTCTCGAGTTCATGAAAAAGAACTGGACCGACATGCGGCCAAAAAGCCTGATCGAACGGATGAAAAACTCCGGCCAAGGCTGACCGGAGCGAGGCTTGCCTGCCCGCCGTCGCGCGACGCTTCGGCGGGCTTCAGGGTGTCGGGCGGCGTGCGGAAGAAGCGGGGAAATCGATCCAGGTCGCTCCGCTCTCGAAGTGCTCGACGAAGATCCCACCGATCTTGCGGGTGCACGCGGACGCCGTGACCGAGGAGACGGCGAGTCCGACGAGATTGCTGCCCGGGACCAAGTAGAGCAGCGTCGACGCGGTCATCGTCGACGCAGCGGTGGGCGTGAGGCCGCCGATCAGTCCGAGCACGATGGCGCGGGCGCGATCGCGTTCGAACGGTACGCCGTACAGGCTGCTCAGCGCCTTCACCATTCGGAGGATGATCGCCAGCACGGCGGCGAAATTGACGAACGGCAGGGGGATCACCCCGCCCAAGGCCGAGTAGTTCGCATGCCGCTCGACGACGGCCTCGGCCAGCCGCCGGCGGCGGCGTGCGTCATCTGATCTAAGGCGTGTCAAAGCGCGGGCGGGGGAGGGCGCCGCCTCCAACCGCGGCGTAATCGTCATGGCGACTTTGGTGGCCGGGTCGGGGTCGGCGGCGATCGCCGGGCTTGCGCCCTGTGCATGGTCGGTGGCGGCGTCGGCCCGGATCGGCTCCAATGCCAGGGGTGTCGCATCGCTCTCGCGCAGGCCATCCGGCGGGCGCATGATCGCCTTGGGCAGCTTCTTCTTGTTCATGCTACGGCGGCATGTCTGAACGCGAGAATTCCGTCGACCTCGCCGGCGATTGCCGCAATGTCCTGCGCGGCGGGTCCCAACGGCTCGATGAGGCTCGGGGTAGCGCCCCAAAGCGCCGCTTCCGCGTAGATGACGCGGTTGATCAACTCGCTCTTGAGGACCGGGAAGCCTGCCTCGATGAGCTCGGATCGGATGTGCTTGGCGATCACCGAGTCCCGCGTCGTCTGGGTCAAGACGCAACGGAACGGGGGCCGTCGGCCGCTGACGCCATTGATGAGAATATTGAGCGTATCCAGCATGCGGTCGACGTCGAATGGCGACGGCTTGACCGGGACGAGCACGAAATCGGTGACGCCGATGCACGCCAATGTCGCCTGCGAGCGAAAGCCGGGCGTGTCGATGATGACGGGGCCGGCGCCGCGGGCAAGATATTGGGCGGTCTTCCCCACATCCTCGGACGCGTCCTCCACCACGGACACGCCGCCGAGGGCCTTCTCGCGGGCCGCCAGTCGCGCAATCGAGCGCTGCGGGTCGGCATCGATGATGACCGGGTTGCGGCCGTCGCGGCGCCAGTGGACGGCAAGGCAGCTTGCCAGCGTGCTCTTGCCGCTGCCGCCCTTCATCGTCGCCACCGTGATGATCGAACTCGTCATGTCGCCGTCTCCTGCCGATGCCGCACGCGACGAATTAATCGAGACCAATGATATCGACTTCTCGGCGGGCGGCATACAGGTCGCGCGCTCGACGGCCTCGCGATTTGATCCGCTGTGAACCCCTGCAGCATTGCCGCCGGGGCGTCAGGTCCATTATTTTACAAATTAAGCTGCTCACGTCATTCTATGGCTCACGTCGCTCCGCTCTGGAACGGGAGAAATTCTGATGAACAAGCGTCTGTTGATCGCCTCGGCGCTCGCGTCCGCTGTGGCGGCGCCCATGCCCGCTTCCGCGCAAGAGCCGAAGCCGGCGCCGGCGCCGGAATTCAAGGCTGAGAAATGCTACGGCATTGCACGCACCGGCGAGAACGACTGCGCCTCGACAGGAAACAACGAGTGTGCCGGAACCTCGCGGAAGTCCAATGACCTGAGGGCCTGGATCTATGTTCCCGAGGGCTATTGCCATCGCATCCAGGGCGGCAGCAAACTGCCCAAGCTCTGACAACCGAAACCGGACAGGGGCGTCCGCATGGTGATACCGAAGGGCAGTCTCGGCGCGGCCGGAGCAGGCGTTGGCTTGAGGCTTCCGCATCTCCAGGAACTGGTCGCGACCTTGCCCCCGGCGCGATGGCTTGAAATTCATCCCGAGAATTTCCTCGCCAATCCGCACGCAACCGAGCTTCTGCTCGACGCCCGCCGGACTTATCCCATTTCGCTGCATACGGTGGGCGTGTCGATCGGGAGCGCCGGAGGCATCGACCGCGGCCATCTGCGGCGGGTCCGCGCGCTCGTCGACCGGCTTGACCCGTGTCTCGTATCGGGCCACCTCGCCTGGTCCACGCATCAGGGCGAGTATCTCAACGACCTGTTGCCTCTGCCTTACGATGCAGAAACCTTGCGTCTGCTGGCGGAGCATATCGACGAGGTCCAGTCCGGTCTGGGACGCCGCTACCTCGTCGAGAACCCGTCGAGCTATTTTGGATTCGTCAACTCCACCATGACGGAGGTCGAATTTCTCGGCGAACTCGCCGAACGGACCGGCTGCGGACTTCTGTGCGACATCAGCAATGTTTATGTCAGCGCGCACAATATGGGTTTTGACGCATGCCGGTATATCGACGAGCTTCCGGTCGAGGCCGTCGGCGAGCTCCATCTGGGTGGCTTCACGGCCGAACCCGATGGACCAAATTCCCGAGCGGACATTCTCATCGATACGCACGCGGCGAGGGTGGCGGACCCCGTGTGGGCGCTTTACGCTCACGCTGTTCGTCGCTTCGGCGCGACGCCCACGCTGATCGAATGGGACAACGACATTCCCTCGTTCGCCACACTGCTCGAGGAGGCCATGCGCGCCGACCAGATAACGGCGGATGCTTTGTCCTCGGAGCTGGCCCGTGCCGCGGCTTGTTGAGGTGCAGCGGCGATTGCGCGACGCCGTCGTGGGTCCCGGGTCGTCCGCGATCATCCCGCTGCTGGTCGGAGGCGCGGACCCGGGCGAGCGCCTTGCGATCCATCGCCGCCATTACGAGGGAAGCCTCGTCAGAGCTCTCCTGGACAAGTTTCCGGCAACCACATGGCTGATCGGCTCACCGACGATGCACGCGGCGGCGCGCGCATTCGCTCACCTTCACCCGCCCACGAGCCCGTGCATCGCGGAGTATGGCGAGAGCTTCCCCGTCTTTCTGGCCGGTCATGAGGGCTCTCGTCGTCTTGCCTATCTGCGGTGGTTCGCCGAACTCGAATGGCGGCTTGTGCACGCGGCCATCGCGATCGAGCGGCCTGCGCTCGACCTGCAACGTCTGGCGAACCATGGCGATCGTCTGCCCGACCTCAAACTCGTTGCGCAGCCCGGCCTAACCTATCTTGCGAGCCCGTGGCCGGTCGACGATCTCATGAAATTCTATCTGACCGACGCCGCGCCGGAGCAGCATCGGCTGTCGGCCGTCGCCATCTGGCTCGAGATTTGCGGATCGCGCGGAGCGTTTCGGTTCGATCGCCTCGATCGCGGCGAATTCCTGTTCCGCGAAGCCCTCGTGAACGGGATCGCACTCGGCGCAGCCGCGGAGCGGGCGCTCGACGCCGACGAAGAATTCGACGTCGGCGCGGCCTTGCGGCGGTTCGTGATGAATGGCCTGGCGACCGACGTCCGATCTCCAAGGCCTTTGCTTTGAACACGCGCCGCGTGGGTTACTCCCGCCAGGCGATATCGGTCAGTTCCGGTTAGTCCACCGATCTTGCCGGCCATCGCCGGAAGGGAATAACCCTACTGCGGCCGCGGCCGAAAAGAGCAAGTCATTTCCTTGACAAGGCACGGGAATACACCGACATGCGGAGCACCGTGAACCGGACTTCCGCGCCCGTGGTCCACGGCGCGGCAAGGAGGGACGCCGAATGAACATTGCGAGCCCGTCGCCCGGCGGCGCCGTTCTGGCCATGCCCTCGCCGAAGCTGGACCCGCTGTGGGATCGGCTGCGCGAACAGGGCGAGGCGATCGTGCGCGCGGCCCCCGAACTGGGCGGTCTCGTCATTCCCACCATTCTCAGCGCGCCATCGTTCGAAATCGCGGTTGCGCGCCGCATCGCGGCGCGGCTTGCGAATGTGGAAATTTCCGCTCATCTGCTCGGCGACGCCTTCGCCGAGGCGTTCCGCACCGATGCGGCGATCGGCCGGGCGATGCGCGCCGACGCGCTCGCGGTGCTCGACCGCGATCCCGCGGCCACCCGCCTGATCGAGCCCGTCCTGTATTTCAAGGGCTTCCATGCGATCCAGACGCATCGTCTGGCGCACTGGCTGTGGCGGCGCGGCCGGCGTGATTTCGCGCTCTATCTGCAGAGCCGCTCATCCGAGGTGTTCCAGACCGACATTCATCCCGCCGTGCCGTTCGGCGAAGGCATTTTCCTCGATCATGCGACCGGCCTCGTGGTGGGCGAGACCGCGGTGGTGGAGGACGGCGTGTCGATCCTGCAGACGGTGACGCTCGGCGGCACCGGCAAGGAGACCGGCGACCGTCACCCGAAAATCCGCCACGGCGTGTTGATCGGCGCCGGCGCGAAAATCCTCGGCAATATCGAGGTCGGCCACTGCGCGCGCATCGCCGCGGGCTCCGTCGTGCTCCAGCCGGTGCCGCCCAACACCACGGTCGCGGGCGTGCCCGCGCGCCCTGTCGGCCCGGCCGGCTGTCCCGAGCCCGCGCGCACGATGGATCAGCTGCTCAGCCGCGAAGCCTATCACTCGTTCGATTACGTGATCTGATCCGCGCGTCCGACGCGGCGAGCGCCGGTGCAGGGAGCGGCGGCCGAGGTGCGGATGTCTGCGCATCGCCGATCGCCGGATTTGGCGGCGGGAGCCCGCCCGGATACGATGCCGGACGAGGTGCGAATCGCCCATGCCCGTCCGACAGCTCGACCCTGCCGTGATCAACCGCATCGCCGCGGGCGAGGTGGTCGAGCGCCCGGCGAGCGTGGTCAAGGAACTCGTCGAGAATGCGCTCGACGCCGGCGCGCGGCGCATCGACGTGTTCACCGAGGGCGGCGGACGGCGGCGCATCACCGTGACGGACGACGGCTGCGGCATGACGCGCGCGGACCTCGCGCTCGCGGTCGAGCGCCATGCGACATCCAAGCTCCCCGAAGACGATCTGCTGGCGATCCGCACGCTCGGCTTTCGCGGCGAGGCCTTGCCCTCGATCGGCGCGGTGGCGCGGCTTGCGATCACGAGCCGGCAGGCGGACGAGCCGCATGCCTGGGCGATCGCCGTCGAGGCCGGCGCGAAATCGGAGCTCAAGCCCGCGGCGCTCGCGCAGGGCACGCGCGTCGAGGTGCGCGACCTCTTCCATGCGACGCCGGCGCGGCTGAAATTTCTGAAGACCGACCGCACCGAGGCGGAGGCGATCCGCGACGTGGTGCGGCGGCTGGCGATGAGCCGCCCGGACGCGGCCTTCACGCTCGCCGGCGAGGAGCGCGCGCCCGCAAATTTTCCCGCGGCGCTGCCGGGAACGGGGCGGCTCGCGCGCCTGGGCGACGTGCTCGGCGCCGACTTCGCGGCGAACGCGATCGAGGTGCGCGGCGGGCGCGAGGGGCTCTCCATCGAAGGCTTCGCCGGCCTGCCCACGCTGAGCCGCGCCAATGCGCTCGGCCAGTTTCTCTTCGTCAACGGCCGCCCGGTGCGCGACAAGCTGATGGTCGGCGCGGTGCGCGCAGCCTATGCCGACTACCTGCCGCGCGACCGCCATCCCATCGTCGCGCTGTTTCTCGCTATCGACCTGCATGAGGTCGACGTCAACGTGCATCCCGCGAAGGCCGAGGTGCGCTTCCGCGATGCCGGCCTCGTGCGCGCGACCATCGTCCGCGCGCTCGCCGAGGCGCTCGCGCGCGGGGCCGGGCGCGCCGCCTCGACCGGGGGAACGGCGACGATCGCCGCGCTGCAAGGCGTGGGCGACGCGCGCCCCCGCGCTTGGGATTGGCGGCGCTCGCCGGCGCGGCCCGGCCTGTCCGCTGCGGCTGCGGCGCTCGCGCGCGAAGGCGCGACGACGCTGGAGAATTTCGCGCCGGGTTTCGCGGAAACCGCACAGGCGGCGTTCGATATCGGCGCGCCGGCGGCGGACACGCGCACGCAGCCGGCCGAAGCGTCGGCCGCGGCGATCGAGCGGCCGCTCGGCGCGGCGCGCGCGCAGCTGCACGAGACCTACATCATCGCGCAGACCGGCGACGGCGTGGTCATCGTCGACCAGCACGCCGCCCATGAGCGCATTGTCTACGAGCGCATGAAGGCGGCGCTCGCGGCGAACGGGATCGCCCGGCAGAGCCTGCTCATTCCCGAGATCGTCGAGCTCGACGATGCCGATGTCGCGCGCCTGCTCGCACGCGCCGACGAGCTGTCGCGCTACGGGCTCGCGATCGAATCGTTCGGTCCCGGCGCGGTCGCGGTGCGCGAGACGCCGGCGCTGCTCGGCGCGATCGACGCCGGCGCGCTCGTGCGCGATCTTGCCGAGCACATGGCCGAATGGGACGAGGCGCTGCCGCTCGAACGAAGGCTGCTCGCGGTCGCCGCGACCATGGCCTGCCACGGCTCGGTGCGCGCCGGCCGCAGGCTCAAGCCGGAGGAGATGAACGCGCTTCTGCGCGAGATGGAGGACACGCCCAATGCCGGCCAGTGCAATCACGGCCGTCCGACCTATGTGGAGCTGAAGCTCTCCGACATCGAGCGGCTGTTCGGGAGAAGGTAGGAGTCAGCGCTGCCCGCGTACCCGGCGCCGCCAAAATGCGATAGCATGGTTGACATGAACCGCGCCGAAGTCATCGCCAAGCTCAAGGCCCTCGAACCCGAGCTGCGGGATCGCGGCGTGGCGGCGCTGTATTTGTTCGGCTCCTACGCCCGCGATGAGGCGCGAGACGATTCCGATATCGATCTGTTCGTCGAGCCCGGAACCGCGGATTTCTATGCGCTCGCGAACTTCACCGGGGCGTTCGAGGCCATCCGAAAGGCCATTCCCGGCCGGGAAATCGGTTACGGCACGCGCAACGGTCTGTCCAAATACATTCGGAGCGCCGTCGAGCGGGAAGCCGTGCGCGTGTTCTGATGGCCGCGACCAAGTCGCCGGTGCGTCGGCGCGAGCGCCGTGGTCCGTCTGCGCCACATCCGGGACGAAATCCTCAGCCTGCTCGGCGTCCTCAAAGGAATCGACTACCCGACCTTTGCCAACACCTATTGGATGATACGCACGACAGAGCGGGCAATACTGATCATTGCCGAGGCCTCCAAGGCGCTTCCGAGCGAGTTGACCGACCATCATCCTGAGGTCGAGTGGCGCGCGATCAGCGGGATGGCAAATATTCTTCGCCACGAATATCAGCGGGTTGAAACCGAGGTTCTGTGGCGCGTCGTGACCGAAAGCCTGCCCAGGCTCGCCCCAATGGATCGAGCAGATGATCAGCGACTCGGAGGCGTAGCGTCGGCCCGCAAAAACACGAGCTCGGTGTCGCCGTAGCGGCGGCGCTCCAGCTCGCGAAACCCTTCGGGCGCAGCAAAGCCCGGCTGCGCCGCCTCCTCGACCACGATCAGCGCGTCGGGAGCAAGCCAGCCGCCCTCGCGCGCGGAGGCGAGCGCCCGTTCGGCCAGTCCCTCGCCATAGGGCGGATCGAGGAAGACGAGCGAGAACGGCGTAAGCGGGTGCACGGGGCCGAGCCGCGTCGCATCGCGGCGGAAGATGCGGGTCGCCCCGCCCAGCCCGAGCGCCTCGACGTTCTGGCGGATCAGCGCGCGCGCCTCCGCGCCGTCATCCACGAACAGCGCAAAGGCCGCCCCGCGCGACAGCGCTTCGAGGCCGAGCGCGCCCGTGCCGGCGAACAGGTCCAGCACGCGCGCCCCGCTCGCCGGATCGCCATAGGCATGCGCCAGAATGTTGAACAGCGACTCGCGCAGCCGGTCGCTGGTCGGCCGAACAGCCGCAGAGCTGGGCGCGGCGAGCCTGCGCCCGCGCAGCCGTCCGCCGACGATGCGCATGAGAGCACGATCCGGGAAAGTTGCAGACTTTTCCGATAAGATCATGCGTCAAACCAAAGAGCCAGCGCCCCTCAAGGTGACGGGTCAGCGCGGCCGCGATTTCGGCCGCGACGGGCGCGGTCCCGCGCCGCCGCGGACGGTCGCGCGTCTCCGGCCGGCCGCGGCGCGGCGGCTTGCCAGCGGATTGAGGCGGCTTGTCGAACGACTTGCGCTGCGGCTCGCCTCTCGTCCGCTCTCTTCCTTGCGGCTTCGGACCCGGCTTCACCCTTCCCCTTTTCGGCGAGGGCGAGTTCGAAAGCTGCGCCGGGCGAGCCGGTTGCGCGGGCGCTTTCTCGCCGAAGCGCTCGACCAGGACGCGGCGGCCCTTGCGGTCGGCGATGAGGCCGGCGCGCTTCGGCCCGGCCGCGCCCTCGGGAAGCTCGCGCGCCTTGCTGCCGGCGCCGCGATAATGCCGGCTGAGCGGGGCGTCCTCGGCCCGCCAGGCATGGCCGCGCCGCGGCCGTCCCGCCGGCTTGTCGGATACGTCACGCTCGGCGCGCCCCCGTTCGCCCCGCCGAGGCGGGCGTTTCGCACCGTCGCGCTGCGGACGTTTCGCGCCGTCACGCTCCGGACGCTGCCCCGGGCGTTTCGCGCCGTCACGCTCTGGGCGCTGCCCCGGGCGGTCGCGTTCCGGGCGCTCGAAGCGGCTGCGTGGCTGGTCGCGCTCGGGGCGCTCGAAGCGGCCGCGTGGCTGGTCACGTTCCGGGCGCTCGGAGCGGCCGCGGGACGGGCTGCGCTCGGCGCGATGCGGGCGGTCGCCGCGCCTGGGCGGCGGTGGCGGCGCTTCGTCCGCCGCGCGCACGAGAACCGGCCCGGTGAAATCGCATCCCGCCTCGGCCGCGATGCGGTCGCCGAGCTGATCGCGCAGCACGCGCGTCTTCACCTCGACGATCTCGCCGTCCTGCATCTCGCCGAGCTGGAACGGACCGAACGACACGCGGATGAGGCGGTTCGCCTGCAGCCCGAGCGCTTCGACCACATTGCGCACCTCGCGGTTCTTGCCCTCGCGGATCGCCATTGTGAGCCACACATTGGCGCCCTGCGCGCGATCGAGGCTCGCCTCGATCGGCCCGTAGCGCACGCCGTCGACGGTAAGGCCCTCGCGCAGCCGGTCGAGCGCAGCCTGGTCGACCTCGCCATGGGCGCGCACGCGATAGCGCCGGAGCCAGCCGGTCGCGGGCAGTTCGAGCACGCGCGCGAGCCCGCCGTCATTGGTCAGCAGCAGCAGCCCTTCGGTCGCGATGTCGAGCCGGCCGACGGTGACGAGCCGCGGCAGCGTCTTGGCGAGCGCAGCGAAGATGGTCGGCCGCCCCTGCGGGTCCGCATTCGTCGTCACCAGCCCGGCCGGCTTGTAGTACAGGAACAGCCGGGTGCGCTCGCGTTGCGGCAGCGGCTTGCCGTCGACGACGACGCGGTCCTGCGCGGTCACGTGAAACGCCCGGCGCGGCGATCACCGCGCCGTTGACGGCGACGCGGCCGGCAGCGATCCAGGCCTCGGCCTCGCGGCGCGAGCAAAGGCCCGCGCGCGCGATCACCTTGGCGATGCGCTCGCCGCTCCGGCCGCCGCGGGGGCGGTCGCCGGACGGCGCTTCGGCGTCTGCGTCGTTTGCGCGGCATGACGGCACTTGCTGACAGGGACGGCGTGAAGGCCTGATAGCAGAGTTCTGGTCCGGGCGGGAGCGATGCGGAAGACCTTCATGGACATGGCGCTCGATCGAGGCGCGCGCCGCGCGCGGCGGCCGGCGAGGTGCCGGTCGGCTGCGTCGTCGTGCGCGGCGGCGAGGTGATCGCGCGGGCCGGCAACCGCACGCTCGCCGACAAAGACCCGACCGCGCATGCGGAAATGCTGGCGATCCGCGCCGCCGCGCTTGCGATCGGCTCCGAGCGGCTCGCCGATTGCGACCTCTATGTCACGCTCGAACCCTGCGCGATGTGCGCGGCTGCGATCTCGTTCGCCCGCATCCGCCGGCTCTATTACGGCGCGGCCGACCCCAAAGGGGGCGCGGTCGAGAACGGCGTGCGCTTTTTCGCGTCGCCCACCTGCCACCACCGCCCCGAGGTCTATGGCGGCATCGGCGCGGCGGAAGCGTCGGCGCTGCTCAAGGATTTTTTCCGCGCCCGGCGGTGAGTTGCTGTCTTCGGCAGCAACATCAGCTCGAGCAGCGCGGCGAGCTCCTTCTTCACCTCGACCTTGATCCGTTCGCCGGCGCGGATGATGGCGCTCGCCTTGAGGAATTCGAGCATGCGGAAGGCGGCGACATGCGGCCGGATCAAGAGGTCGGGCCCCCGGCCCTTGAGTTTTTCCGCCACGATGGTCTGTCCCATCATGGCGATCGTGGCGAAGACGGTGTCCCAGGGGTCGGGCACGCTGCCGCCGGCCACCGGGCCGGCCGAGCAATCGACCGCCACGACGACATCGGCGCGACCGGCGAGCTGGGTGAAGGGGAGGGGATCGACCGCCGCGCCGTCGACCAGCACGCGGCCCTCGTGCTCGACCGGCCGCACCAGGCCGGGAATGGCCATCGACGCGGCGATCGCCGGGCGCAGCGGGCCCTGAGTGAAGACGATTTCCTCGCGGGTGAAGAGGTCGCTCGCGACCAGCAGCAGCGGGATCGGCAGCTTTGCGAAGTCATCCGGCACTTCGTCCGGCAGGAACGCCGCGCACAGCCGGTCCGCGTCGAGCAGGACGGGGTTCTGCCCGAGCGGCCGGCGCAGGAAGCTCGACCAAGGCGCCGCGCGCGCGCCGAGCAGGCGGCGGATCAGGTCGGCGCGGTCGTGCACGACCCGGATGACATGCCGCCGGATGGCCTTGCCGCTCATGCCGGCCGCATAGGCGGCGCCGATCACCGCGCCGATCGAGGAACCCGCGATCGCAACCGGCTTGACGCTCGAGCTCGTCGATCGCCTCGAGCACCGCGATATGGGCGAGCCCGCGCGCGCCGCCCGCCCCGAGCGCGAGCGCGAAGGTCTTCATGGCGGTCCGGCGAAGAACTCCACGAGCGCCTTCGCCGTCGGCTCGGGGTCTTCTTCGCAGGGAAAATGCCCGGAATCGATCGCCACGCCGCGCACGTCCTTCGCCCATTCGCGCCAGGTCGCGAGCGGACCGCTCTCGCTCGGTATTCCGGCGTCGCCCCACAGGGCGAGCACGGGGCAGTCGATCAGTCTCCCCGCGGCGCGGTCGTCCTCGTCGAGGGCAAGGTCGATCGTGCGCCCGGCGCGGTAGTCCTCGCAGGTCGCATGAATGCGCGACGGATCCTCGAAGAACGCGCGGTAATGCGCGAGCGCGCGCGGATCGAAGGCCGAGAGGTCCTTGGTCTTGGTCCAGCTCGCGATCTTCCAGTCGAGATAATAGACCGGGTCCTTGCCGATCAGCGTTTCCGGGAACGGCGCCGGCAGCGCGAGAAAGCTCCAGTGCCAGACCTTGTAGGCGAGCGTGCGATCCATGTGACGCCACATCGTATAGGTTGGCACGATGTCGAGCACGGCGAGCTTGCCGAGGCGGCCGGGATGATCGAGCGCGAGACGATAGCCGACGCGCCCGCCGCGGTCATGGCCGGCGAGCGAAAAGCGCGCGAAGCCGAGCGCCTCCATCAGGTCGATCATCGCGAGCGCCATCGCCCGCTTGTTGTAGGGCGCATGATCGGGACCCGAGCGCGGAACCGCCGACCAGCCGTAACCGGGCAGGTCGGGAATGACGAGACTGAAGCGTTTCGCCAAAATCGGCGCCACCTTGTGCCAGATCACATTGGTCTGCGGATAGCCGTGCAGCAGCAGGAGCGGCGGTCCGCCGCCTCCCGCGCGGGCGAAGATCTTGCCCGCCGAGGTGTCGATCCAGTGGGCGGCAAAGCCGGGATAGAGGTCGGCGAGATCGGGCATGATCGGTCACATGGCTCGCTCGGGAGGAGAAATTAGGGGCGCCAGGCGGGGATGATGTCGGTTTTTACAAAATCGTCGCCTTTGAACAGGAGAGGCAAGCCGCGGCTCTTGGCCAGGGCGTAGGAAAAACAGTCCGCGAGGTTCAGTCGCGCTGGGTGCCGGCCCTTGCCGAATTGCTCGAACGCACGGATCGCAGCATCCGCCAGCGCACGGTCGACGGGAGCCAATTTGATCAGAAACACGTCAAACATCTCATCGACGCGGCTTCGCGCCAAACGGCGCGACCGCCCCGTAAGCACCATTATGGTCTCGACATAAGTGACGGTCGAGCACATGGCGGAACTGGACGCCTCCAATATCCCGACGAACATGTCGCGTTCGTCTTCCTGAGTTGCGATTGCAAACAAAGCTGAGGTGTCAACGACGATCACTCAGGCGCTCCATATTCATTGTAACCAATGATCTCGTCCGGGCTACGCGGGTCATCGACCGGAAGAGAGTTGAAATAAGCGAGCAGTTCCGCCAGCTTTGCGCGGTCGATCCGGCCTTTCCTTCGGGGCGCCGGCAGGCGCGCAAGCCGCTCGTCGACCGCCCGTTCGACGGCTTGCGTCAGCGTTTCGCCCGTCCGCTTCGCGAGCCGGCGAATCTTCTTCTCAGTCGCCGGATTTTTGATGATCACGCCCATGTCGGCACCGCGTATATATCGCAAGGCGATGAATATATAAACGGCGCAGCCCAGTCGCAATGACGGGCTAAGCGCCTGTCTCCCGCTCGACCGCGCGCCAGCCGATGTCGCGGCGGCAGAAGCCCTCCGGGCCAGCGGATCCTGTCGACCGCCGCATAGGCGCGCGCCTGCGCCTCGGCGACCGTCTTGCCGATCGCCGAGACATTGAGCACGCGTCCGCCATTCGCGACGAGCGTTGCCGTCCGCGCCGGTCGCGGTGCCCGCATGGAAGATCTCCACGCCCTCGACGGCGGCGGCCTCGTCCAGTCCCGCGATGGCCGATCCCTTGGCGTAGGTGCCGGGATAGCCGTTCGCGGCCATGACGACGGTGAGGGCGGCATCGTCGCGCCAGCGCAGATCGAAGCTCTTCAGCACGCCGTCGCGCGCGGCGATGAGCGCCGGCACGAGATCGGACTTCAGGCGCAGCATCAGCACCTGGCATTCCGGATCGCCGAAGCGGACATTGTACTCGATCAGCTTCGGCCCCTCGCGCGGTGATCATCAGCCCGGCGAACAGCACGCCCTTGTAGGGCGCGCCCATCTGCTTCATCGCGCGCAAGAGTCGGCCGCACGATCTCGTCCATCGTCGCGTTTCGTCATCTCGTCCGTCATGACCGGCGCCGGCGAATACGCGCCCATGCCGCCGGTGTTGGGGCCGCGGTCGCCCTCGAAGGCGCGCTTGTGGTCCTGCGCGGAGACGAGCGGCAGCGCGGTGTCGCCGTCGCACAGCGCGAAGAAGCGACGCCTCCTCGCCGTCGAGGAACTCCTCGATGATGAGCTCCGCGCCGGCCGCGCCCAGGCCGCCGCCGAGGATCATGTCGATCGCCGCCTCCGCCTCGGCGATCGTCGCCGCGACGACGACGCCCTTGCCGGCGGCGAGCCCGTCCGCCTTGACCACGATGGGCGCGCCGCGCGCGCGCACATAGGCTTGCGCCGGCGCGGCCTCGGCGAAGCGCTCATAGGCCGCGGTCGGGATGGCGTGCGCGCGGCAGAGATCCTTGGTGAAGCTCTTGGAGCCCTCGAGCCGCGCCGCCGCCTTGCTCGGGCCGAACGCCTTGACGCCCGCCGCTTCGAGATCGTCGACGATGCCGGCCACCAGCGGCGCTTCCGGCCCGACGACCACCAGATCGATCGCCTTCGACTTGCAGAACGCGACGACGGCGGCGTGATCGGCGTGATCGAGCGCGACGCATTCCGCTTCCTGCGCGATGCCGGCATTGCCGGGCGCGCAGTAAAGGCGGTCGACCAGCGGGCTTGCGGCCATCTTCCAGGCGAGCGCGTGCTCGCGTCCACCGGAGCCGAGAAGCAGGATGTTCATGGTTGTGCAATCGCGCAGATGACGGTCACGTCTATGGCGCGGCTCGGATCAGTGACGCAAGCCTCTTCGCGTGCCTTCACCGCGCGATTTGGTTACACCTTCGTGTGTCCCGGCGCCGGACGAAGCGATCGTCCGGGCGGACGCAAGGCGGGAAGGTCGCGATTCAAGTTCGGCAAGTCGGGGGAGCCCGTGGTCGTTATCGTTCCGGTTCTGTCGTGGCTCGCCGCGCTGATCGCCGCGGCGATTGCGGTTATGCGCGGCCCGCGGCCGATCGGATGGCGCTTCGCGGCGGACCGCCTGCTGCGCTACCTGATGCTGTTTCCGGTCGGATTGATGGGGCTGTGGGCGGCGCTCGGCCACCTCGCCTTTCCGGCAGAGGCGGCGCAAGCGATCGGCTGGGCGGACAAGTCCGTTTCAGTCCGAGGTCGGGGCGGCCAATCTCGGCGTCGGCCTCGCCGGCCTCTATGCCGCATTCCGCTCCTACGAGGCGCGGTTTGCGACCGCGCTCGTGGTCGCAGGATTTCTCTGCGGCGCAGGCATCGTGCATATCGGCGACATTATCCGCGCCGGCAATTTCGCTCCGGGGAATGCGGGGCCGATCCTGTTCACCGATTTTCTCACGCCGATCGCCCTGTTCGCGCTTCTCGCGGCGACCCGCGGGCGGCGTGCGGACGAATATGACGAGTGACGCGTCGATCAAGCCTCGCCGCGCGTCTCGAACAGCGCCGTTTCGATCGCCTCGCGCGGACTCTTGCCCGCCCAGAGCAGGAACTGGAACGCCTGGAAGTAGCGCTCGCACGTATCGACCGCCGTCGAAAGCAGGAACTCGCACTGGGGACCGGAGGGAGCGGCGCCCCCGGCGAGCACGAGCGCATGGCGGAACATCACGAGCCCGTCTTTTTCCCAAACGTCGAAATGGCCGATCCACAGCTGCTCGTTGATGATGGAAATGAGCTCGGTCATCTCCGCGCGCCGGCGCTCGGGAAATTTCAGGTCGATCGCGCAGGCAAGGTGCAGCACCTCGATTTCGCCCATCCAGGTGAAGGACACCTGGTAGTCGGCCCAGAGTCCCGAAATCACGAGGGTGAGTTCGTCCTCGCTGGCCCGGGCGAACGACCAGCCATGCGACGCCGCCACATGTTCGACCGTCTCAACCGGGTTGGCCGGCCGTGGCATCGGGATTTGCGTCAGCGACATGGCATTTCCACCTGTTGTCGGCTGTTGACGTGCCTACCCGCGCAGACCAAGCGCTGCGCTGATCGACCGAGGCTCACGTGCGCACAGACGACGACTGACGGGGTCCCGAATGGCGCCGAACTCGCCTCGCCCATCAGCCTTCCCCTCTGACTAGCCCACCCACGCTAGTGCAACGGATTGTAGATTCGGCAGAATTTAGCAACGTGCGTGTTTGCTCGGTCCACAGCGAAGACTGCGACATGTTGACTCAAGATGAGTTTTGCACGTCACGCGCGCTCTCGCGGTCGTCTGCGAGAATAGGGAGAAACGGACGGGGGAAGCCATTCGTTCCGCGTTCGGCAGGAGGTTACTGGCTGCGTCCAGCGCTCAGGCAATTGCGAGCGGTCAATCGAACAGGGTCGAGACCGACTGTTCCGAGGCCGTTCGGGCAATCGCCTCGCCGAGAAGCGTCGCGATCGACAGGACGCGGATATTCTCGGCGACGCGGACCGCCTCGGTCGGCTGGATCGAATCGGTGATCACCAGCTCCTTGAGCCGGGAGGCGGTGACGCGCGCGACTGCGCCGCCCGACAGCACGCCGTGACTGATATAGGCGTAGACCTCGCGGCCGCCCTGTCCGAGCAGCGCGTCGGCCGCGTTGACGAGCGTGCCGCCGGAGTCGACGATATCGTCGACCAGGATGCAGATGCGCCCCTCGACCTCGCCGATCACGTTCATGACTTCCGATTCGCCCGCGCGTTCGCGCCGCTTGTCGATGATGGCGAGCGGCGCGTTGATTCGCTTGGCGAGCGCCCGCGCGCGCACGACGCCGCCGACGTCCGGCGAGACCACCATGACGTTCGACAGATCGAAGCGATCGCGGATGTCGCGCACCATCACCGGCGAGGCGTAGAGATTGTCGGTCGGAATGTCGAAAAAGCCCTGGATCTGCCCGGCATGGAGATCGACCGTGAGGACCCGGTTGGCGCCCGCATGGGTGATCAGATTGGCGACGAGCTTGGCGGAGATCGGCGTGCGCGGCCCCGGTTTGCGGTCCTGCCGCGCATAGCCGAAATAGGGGAGGACCGCCGTGATGCGCCGCGCCGACGCGCGCTTGAGCGCGTCGATGATGATCAACAGCTCCATGAGATGATCGTTGGCCGGATACGACGTCGACTGAACCACGAACACGTCGGTGCCGCGCACATTGTCGACGATCTCGACGAAGATTTCCATGTCGGCGAAGCGCCGGACCACGGCCTTGGCGAGCGGCGTCTTGAGATAGGCGGCGATCGCTTCCGCAAGTCTTGGGTTGGAATTGCCGGCGACGAGCTTGATCGCTCCGTTGATGCCAGCCATTCCCACCTCCCGAACGCTCATCGCGCAGCGCCCCCCGGACGCGGCTCTGATTACAGGCAGGTCCGCGGCTTAGCAAGACGAAGGATTTGTTTTGGAGAGCATTTTCGCCGGGTGGAATCGCCGGGCCGCGGCGCGCTTGCGCCCGACGATCGCGCTTGCCTTCGGCCTTACTGCGCAGTCGCCATCGCCATGGCGGGCGCGTCGTTCGGCGGCGGCGGCGAGGTTGCGGGCGCGCGCGGCGAGGAACCGAGGAAGGCGACCAGCCGATCCATGCCCACGCTGGCGATTTTGCGGATCATCTGGTCGTCGGCCGCGGCCCAGGTGGTGCGGCCGGCGCCGCTCATCGGCTCCTCGCCCGACAGGCGGCGGGCGCGCTGCTGATTGGCGTCGTATACGTCCCACACCCAATGCACGACCGTGCGCTTCTGGTAAACCACGGTGGCCGCGTAGATGCGGACGCGATAATGCGCGGGCGCGCCGCGCGACACGACCGCGATCTGGCGCGCTTCGGCTTCCTCCGACAGGCTGCGCACGAGCTTTGCGTAGATGCTCTCGGGCGGGCCGTCGACCAACTCGAAGGCGATCGTCGCTCCGCGGCCCGCGGAAACGCTCGCGAGCGCGGGCATTTGCGCTGTGGTCGAATTGCAGGCGGCGCCGCTCAGCGCCAGCATCAGCGCTGCGATCAGCCCGAACCCGCGCGCATATGCGTTCGACCGCGGCGCGCCAGCGCGCCGGTCCATTCCCCCGTCCATCAACACCCCCGTCGGCTTGCTGCGTAGGCCTGCGAGAGCAGGCCTCGCCTGCGGATTGATCCGCGTGCTGAGCCGGTCCGAAATTTACTATTCCCGGCCGCCCGGGTCCAGCAAAAGCGTCATTCGGGCGCGAGCGCGATCGCGTTGAGGTGGCGGCCGTAGTCCGACTCGCCCAGATGCGTCATCCGCCGGTAGCTGTAGAACAGCTCGGCATCGGCATAAGTACAAACACCGATATCCTCGACGCTCATCACCTCGGCGCGGACCAGACGCGCGGCGATATAGCCGGCGAGGTCGAACATCGCGCGGCCGGCCCGCTGCGACGGCGCGAAGAAACGCCGGTTGGTCGGTTCTTCGGAAACGAACTGGTCCACCACTTCCGGGCCGACCTCGTAATTGGACTGGCGGATCATCGGGCCGATCGCCGCCACGATGCGCGCGCGGCGCGCGCCGAGCCGCTCCATCGCAACGATCGTCGCATCGGTGACGCCGGCGAGCGCGCCGCGCCATCCCGCATGGGCGGCCCCGATCACGCCGGCGGTCGCGTCGGCGAACAGCACCGGCCCGCAGTCGGCGGTCGAGGCGGCGATGGCGAGCCCCGGCCTTTGCGTGACGACGGCGTCCGCGCGCGGCCGCGCGTCGGCCGGCCATGGCTCCTCGGCGACCACGACCTTGGGCGAATGGACCTGGTAGGCGCTCACGAGACGCTCCGCGCCGACGCCGAGCGCGCCCGCCATGCGGGCGCGGTTCTCCGCAACGAGGGCCGGATCGTCGCCCGAGCCGACGCCCGCGTTCAGGCTGGCATACACCCCTTGCGAGACGCCGCCCGCGCGGGTGAAGAAGGCGTGGCGAACCGCCGGCGAGGGCGGCGAGCGAACGGGCTTGCAGCATCATCGTCATGGATCGAATCCGGGCAGGGGTCCGAGTTGCGGAGCGGACAGCGCAAGCGCCTTGAACAGCGTTCCCATGCCGGTCCGGCCGGGCGCAGTCAAACGCGCAAGCGCGGCGTCGATCGCCGGGGCTTGCGCCGGCGCCGCCGCTTTCAGCCGGGCGGCGCGCATGTCGATCCCGAGTCGCCGCAGGAATACTCCCTGTTCGATCGGCCCATGCGCTCGCGCGCCGGCGGCTTCGGCTTCCGCGCGCAGCGCGGCGAAGTCGACATGGGCGGTGAGGTCGGCTTCGCCCGGATCGGCGAGCGCGTCGGCGAAACGGTGGCCGCGCACGGCCTGCAGCGTGTCGCCGAGCGCGCTTTCGGCGTGACCGTAATCGATGATCAGCGCAGCCCCCCGCTTGGCGACGCGGGCGGCGAGCGCGCCGACTTCGCCGGCGCATCGCCATTCGAAGATCGCGCCGGGAGTGGCCTGCGCAGCGAGGCGCTGCGGCACGCGCGCTGCAATCGCCGGCGAGGGCGCCGTCGCCGCGGCAAAGGCGAGCCGGCCGGCTTCGTCGAGGGCGACCAGGCGTTCATGCCAACCCTGCGGTCGCCCTTGACGGCCTGATGAATCGGCAAGGCGTCGAAGAATTCGTTGGCGAGGACAATGGCGTCGCCTTCCGGAATGTCGGTCAGCTCCCGATGCCAGGCGACCGGGACGCCGCACGCGTCGAGCGTCGCGCGCTGGCGGCGCTCGAGCGCGGGGCTCGTTTCCACGAGATGCACCTGCAGCGCCGAGCGGAAGGCGGGCACCGCCCGCGCCGCCCGCACTGCGTCGGCCATCATCGTTCCGCGGCCCGGCCCGAGCTCGATCAGCTGCACGGTCGGGGGCGATCCCATCTGCCGCCATGCCGCCGCAGCCCATAGTCCGAGCAGTTCGCCGAACATCTGGCTGATCTCCGGCGCAGTGATGAAATCGCCGGCGCGCCCGAGCGGGTCGCGGTTCATGTAGTAGCCATGCTCGGGGTGACCGAGGCAGAGCGCCATGTAGCGCGCCACCGGGATCGGCCCGCTCGCGGAGATGATGGCGCGCAGCTCGGCTTCGAGCGGGGACATCGATCCTCGCCTCAGGCTTCCCGCAGCGGCGGGCGACGGAGCGCGATGGCGAGGAAGACAAGTCCGGCGAGAAACATCGGGATCGACAGCAGCATGCCCATCGTCAATCCGCCCCACAGGAAGCCGAGCTGTGCGTCCGGTTCGCGGAACAACTCGCAAAACGCGCGCATCAGCGCGTAGAGACAGGCGAATGCGCCGACGATGAGCCCCGGCCGCCTGAGCGCGCCCGCCCGCACCATGATCGCGAGAATGACGAACAGGACGAGGCCTTCAAGGGCGGCTTCGTAGAGCTGGCTCGGGTGCCGGGGGAGGGGACCGGCGCCCGGGAAAACCATCGCCCAAGGCACGTCGGCCGGGCGGCCCCATAACTCGCCATTGATGAAATTGGCGAGCCGCCCGAGAAACAGGCCGATCGGCCCGACGGCGCAGGTGACGTCGCCGAGCGAGAGAAACGAGACGCCGCGGCTCCAGGCGAACAAGGCCGCCGCCAGCACGCAGCCGAGAAAGCCGCCGTGGAAGGACATCCCGCCCTTCCACAATTGCAGGATTTCGAGCGGATTGGCGGCAAAGAACGCAGGATTATAGAAAAGCACATAGCCCGTGCGTCCGCCCAGAATGATGCCGAGCGTGACCCAGAAAACGAAGTCGTCATAGTCCGCAACCGTCATCGGCGGCTCTCCGCCCCACAGCCGCGGATGCGCGATCAGCCGGCGGGCATAGAACCAGCCGAGCAGGATGCCGGCGATATAGGCGAGCGCGTACCAGCGGATCGCGAACGGGCCGACGCTCACCAGCACGGGATCGATGGCGGGAAAGGGCAGGGCCAATAGCGGCATGGAGCTTCCTGGCGACGGTTGATGGAACGCGCGCGGTCCGACGCCACGCGGGGCGAACCGGGATGGGCCTTGCGTCGGAGCACCGCCGATCGCCATTAATTCGTGCGAAAACACCTCATCGCATTTTCCGGCGAAACGAGCATCGAATCGTCGTAGAAAATGCGCGTCTATCGAACAGAGCGAGATCCGGCTCGATCGGATCGCTCTCCGCCCCGGAGTCGCAGGCATGGCACAGACGAGCAACCAATTCTTCGACGAGATCGCGCGATTGATGAACGATGCGGCAGGCGTCGCGCAAGGGGTGCGGCGCGAGGTCGAGACCGTCATGCGCACCCAAGGCGAGAAAATCCTGCGCGAGATGGACGTCGTGCGACGCGAGGAGTTCGAGGCGGTCAAGGAGATGGCGCAGGTCGCCCGCGAGGAGAACGACGCCCTCAAGGCGCGCATCGTGGCGATCGAGGCAAGGCTCGGCATCAGCGGCGGCGAGGGCGAAAGCGTGCCCCCTCCCGTTCCCGGAGCGCCCTGAGCGCTCGCCCGGCGGGCCTGCGCGCGAGCGTCGCGGCGCCTGCCGTTCCTTGTCAATGCGGGTGATCCTGTTCTATAAGCGCGCACCCGTGGCCGCGTTGCCCATCGTCACCCCGGCCGCCCGCCGCGCACGCGGCTTTTTCAATTCTCGATGCGAGGACGGATCGCCGCCGCGGCGAGTATCCGTTCAGGGAAGGATGCGACAATGGCGATGGTGAACGAGTTGAAGGCGACGGCCCGGCCGGAAACCGGCAAGGGGGCCGCGCGCGCCGTGCGCCGCGAAGGCCGCGTGCCGGGCGTGATCTATGGCGACGACCAGCCGCCGCTCGGCATTTCTGTCGATCAGGAGGAGCTGCGCCAGCGCATTTTCAGCGGGCGTTTTCTCACCAGCATTTTCGAGATCGAGATCGACGGGGCGAAACATCGCGTGATTCCCCGCGATTTCCAGCTCGATTCGGTGCGCGACCGCCCGCTGCATGTCGATTTCCTGCGACTGGGGGAGGGCGCGACCATTCGCGTGCGCGTCCCGGTTCGGGTGCGCAACGCCGATCTTTCACCCGGGGTCAAGCGCGGCGGCACGGTGAACATCGTTGCCCATGCCATCGAGCTGCAGTGCCCCGCAGAAGCTATTCCCGAAGCGATCGAGGTCGATGTCGCCGGCCTTGAAATCAACTACTCGAAGCATCTCACCGACGTCGAACTGCCGGCCAATGTCCGCGTTATGGGCCGCGCCGACCTGACCCTCGTCACCATTGTGCCGCCCTCCGGTTACGCCGAAGAAATTCGGGCGGCGCAGGAGGCGGCGGCCGCGGCCGCTGCGACGGCTGCTCCGGGGGCGCCTGGTGCGGCTGCAGCGCCGGGTGCCGCTGCGGCGCCGGGTGCGGCCGGGGGTGCTGCGGCTGCTGCGGGCGGCGGCGGGGCTGCCGCGAAAGAGAAGAAGTAGCGGGGACGGCGTAGGTCCTCCGATCGGGGTCGGCCATGCGGCTTCTGGTCGGGCTCGGCAATCCGGGTCAGCGCTACGCGGGCAACCGCCACAATGTCGGCTTCATGATCGCCGACGCGATCGCTCGCCGCCACGGCTTCTCACCCTGGCGGCGACGCTTCCATGGGCTCGTGGCCGAAGGCGATCTCGCGGGCGAGCGCGTCCTCCTGCTCAAGCCCGAGACCTACATGAACAATTCCGGCCGCGCGGTCGCCGAGGCTGCGCATTTCTACAAGATCGAGCCGGTCGATCTTGTCGTGTTCCACGATGAGATCGACCTCCCGCCGGGAAGGGTCCGGGTCAAGGCCGGGGGCGGGACGGCCGGCCACAACGGCATCCGCTCGATCGCGGGGCATATCGGCACCGCCTTCCGCCGGGTGCGCGTTGGCGTCGGCCACCCCGGGGTGCGCGAACTCGTTGAGTATTACGTGCTCCAGGACTTCGCCAAGGCCGAGCGGGAGTGGGTCGAAACGGTGTGTGACACGATGGCCGAGAACGCCGCTCTGATCGCGAAAGGCGAGGATGCGAGCTTTCAGAACAAGGTTCATCTCGCAATGGAGGCCAAGGGCTTCTTCGTCCGCGGACAAAGACTTAAAGTCCGATCCGAAAGCAAATTCTAAACGACCCGGGCAGGCTTGAACAAAAACACTGGAACAAGAAATCTGTGTCCAGGGAGCCCCTTAGATGGAAAGCGTCACGATCACGCCGGCCCGACGAGATCCTTGGACGAGCGCGCGTCGAGGCGGCGCGGCAGTCGAAGAGTTCATCGCGCTTTTTGGCCGAACGCGAAAAGCAACACGCATGAAGAACGTGACGATTACGTTGGACGACGCCTTGGCGGCGTGGGCTGGCCTGGAGGCGGCCAGGTCTGGCAAGAGCTTGTCAAAGTATCTTGCCGACCTGCTTGAAGAGAAAAAGCTGGCGGCGAACCGAGACCGATCGGCCGGACCGCGGGCTTGGCTTTCGCATCCGGGCTGGCCGTCGAGCGAGCAGCCGCTTCGACGTCGCGCAGAACTACACGAGACCTCTCGCGATCGGCCGGGTTTTCTTGGATTCGAACATCGCGCACTCCGTGATGGACGCGCGCGGATCGGCCAAGAGCCGTCGAGCAAGGGAGTGGCTCAGCCGACTGACAAAGACGCAGAGTCTGATCGTCAGCCCCCAGGTTCTGAATGAAATCTACTGGTTCGCTTGCCGCGCAGTGTCCGAAAGTCCCGACCGCCGAACTGATGCGTTCGGCGGCGACTTCATGCCCAGCTGCTTTCGCGCCCGGACGCGACAATCGCGCGAGAGGCCTTCACCATCGAAGAACGCTACCGCGTGTCGTGGTGGGATTGCCTCATCGTCGCGTCGGCGCTGGCAGCCTGTTGTCATTTGCTTCTCACGGAAGACAGGCAGCACGGCATGACGATTGATACGCTCACGATCCTCTGTCCGTTCCGCGCCACTTCTGTACAGGCGCTTTCCCCAGGTTGATAATCGCTATGGGCTTCAAATGCGGCATTGTCGGCTTGCCCAATGTCGGCAAGTCGACGCTCTTCAACGCGCTGACCGCGACCGCGGCGGCGCAGGCGGCGAACTATCCGTTCTGCACGATCGAGCCGAATGTGGGGGAGGTCGCGGTGCCCGATCCGCGCCTCGACGCCCTCGCCCGCCTTGCCAAATCCGCCGTGATCGTGCCGACGCGTCTTGCCTTCGTCGACATTGCCGGTCTCGTGCGCGGCGCCTCCAAGGGGGAGGGGCTCGGCAACCAGTTTCTCGGCAATATCCGCGAGGTCGATGCGATCGCGCATGTGGTGCGCTGCTTCGAGGATCGCGGACGTGACCCATGTGGAGGGCCATGTCGATCCCGTCGCCGATATCGAGACCGTCGAGACCGAGTTGATGCTCGCCGATCTCGACAGCCTCGAGCGGCGGGTCGATCTCCTGGAGAAGAAGGCGAAGACGGGCGACAAGGAGGCGAAGGAGATGCTCGCCCTTGTCGCCCGCGCGCTCGCCTTGCTGCGCGCCGGGAAGCCGGCCCGCCTCACCGACCGCCGCCCCGAAGAAGAGAAGACGTTCCGCCTGCTCGGCCTGCTGACCGCCAAGCCCGTGCTCTATGTGGCCAATGTGGACGAGGCCTCGGCTGCGACCGGCAACGCCTATTCGCGCGCGGTCGAGGAGCGTGCGAAAGCCGAAGGAGAGGGCGTGGTCGTCATCTCGGCGCAGATCGAGGCCGAGATCGCCGTGCTCCCGCCCGCCGACCGGGCCGACTATCTCGCCGCGATCGGCCTTGCCGAACCCGGGCTCAACCGGCTGATCCGCGCCGGCTATGCGCTGCTCGACCTGGTCACGTTCTTCACGGCGGGACCGAAAGAGGCGCGCGCCTGGACGGTCACGCGGGGGACCCGGGCGCCGCAGGCGGCCGGCGCGATCCACACGGATTTCGAGCGCGGCTTCATCCGCGCCGAGACCATCGCCTATGACGATTATGTCGGGCTGGGCGGCGAGGCCGCGGCGCGCGACGCCGGCAGGTTGCGGCTCGAAGGCAAGGATTACGCGGTCGCCGACGGCGACGTGATGCACTTCCGTTTCGCCACGTGAGCTCGCGTCGAAATGCGGCCGAACTTGGCCGCAGACGCCGCAATTGAACCTTGTACACCGCCCGCCTGCTCCCTAACTACGGCTCAGCAGGAGGGCCGCCATGGATGCGCTCAAACTCGTCGCAGTCGACCACGAGGACCTCGACGTGGTCGCGACCCATCTCCAGGACGCGGTGGTCAAGATTGGCGACATCCACTGGCGACCCAGTGAGAAGCGGCTGGTGATGGGCCTCAACCGGTTCGACTGGGAATGCGCTCTGTGCGGCCAGCCGCACTTCCAACGCCGCCGCACCGCGCTCCGTTTCGAGCGGGTCAATGCCTGCAAGTGCCGCAATATGAGCGCGCAGGACAAGGATATGGTCCTGAACCTGCTGACGATCGAATTCGACCAGAAGGACTCCCCGAGCGGCAGCATCATGCTTCTTTTCTCCGGCGGTGCGGAGTTGCGCCTCGATGTCGAGTGCCTGGAGGCCGAGCTTGCCGACCTAGGCCCGGTATGGGATACGACCTGTTGTCCGGCGCACGAAGACGGCTTGAAGATCGCTTAAAGCGCTTCCGTCGTTTGCGGCGTCCGACCGGTCCGGTGGCGGACCGACGCCCAAGCCCTTTTCGTTCCTGTAGTCCGGCTGCGGCGACCTGGGTGCCTCGACCTGGGCTTTGCGCTGGTTTTCGTGCCGACAGGCCATGCCAATCCGATTGAACACGCGGGAAGCTGACTTCGACCAGCGGTTTCGCGCCTTCTTGACCACCAAGCGCGAGGCCTCGCTGGATATCGAGGCGACGGTCCGCGCGATCATCGCCGACGTGGTCGCCGGCGGCGACCGTGCGCTGATCGATCTCACCCGGAAATTCGACCGCGTCGACCTGTCCGACCGCGGCCTGCGCATCCCGCCGGCGGAGATTGCAGCGGCGCTCGATCGCTGCGGCGCTGCGCAGCTTGCGGCGCTCCGCCTCGCGCGCGACCGGATCGAGGCCTATCACCGGCGACAGCTCCCGCGCGACGAGCGGTTCACCGACCCGATCGGGGTCGAACTCGGTCATCGCTGGCGCCCGGTGGCGGCGGCCGGCCTCTACGTGCCGGGCGGCACCGCGGCCTATCCGTCCTCGGTCCTGATGAACGCCGTGCCGGCGAAGGTCGCCGGCGTCGCGCGCCTCGTGATGGTGGTGCCGTCGCCGGACGGCGCGCTCAATCCGCTGGTGCTGGCGGCGGCGGGGCTCGCCGGCGTCGACGAGGTCTATCGCATCGGCGGCGCGCAGGCGGTTGCAGCGCTCGCCTATGGCACTGAGACGGTCGCGCCGGTCGACAAGATCGTGGGGCCCGGCAACGCCTATGTCGCGGCGGCGAAGCGGCTCGTCTTCGGCAAGGTCGGCATCGACATGATCGCCGGTCCTTCCGAGGTGCTGATCATCGCCGACCGCGAAGCCAATCCCGACTGGATCGCGGCCGATCTGCTCGCCCAGGCCGAGCACGACGTGGCCGCCCAGGCGATCCTCATGACCGACGATGACGAACTCGCGGAGAACGTCGAGCGCGCGGTCGCGGCGCAACTCGCCACGCTCCCGCGCGGCGAGATCGCCGCCGCCTCCTGGCGGGACTATGGCGCGATCATCCGCGTCGGGGGGCTCGACGAAGCCCCCGCGCTCGCCGATGCGCTTGCGCCCGAGCATCTCGAAATCGTCGTGAGAAACGGCGAGCAGCTCGCCGAAGCGGTGCGCCATGCGGGAGCGATCTTCATCGGGCAGCATACGCCGGAAGCGATCGGCGACTATGTCGCCGGATCGAATCACGTGTTGCCGACGGCGCGCTCGGCTCGCTTCTCCTCCGGGCTCGGCGTCCTCGATTTCATGAAGCGGACGGCGATCCTCAAATGCGGGCCGGACCAGCTCGCCGCGCTCGGCCCCGCCGCGATCGCGCTCGCCGAGGCCGAGGGACTCGATGCCCATGCACGCTCGGTCGCCATTCGGCTGAACGCGCGATGACCGGCTCCGCCCAGCAAGCGAAATCGCCAAAACGGCTTGTCGGGATCACCCTGGACGAGGAGTCGCTCGATCCGGGCAGCCGTGACGTCGAGCATGAGCGGGAGGTCGCGATCTACGACCTGCTCGAGGACAATATGTTCGCGCCGGTTGGCCATCAAGGCGGGCCCTATCGCCTGCACCTCCTGCATGCCGCGGATCGGCTGGTGTTCGATGTGCGGCTCGAGGACGAGGCGCCCGTCATCGCGCACTACATTTCGCTGACGCCGTTCCGACGCCTTGTGAAAGACTATTTCATGATGTGCGAAAGCTACCATCAGGCCATCCGCTCGGCGAGCCCCAGCCAGATCGAGGCGATCGACATGGGCCGGCGCGGCCTGCACAACGAGGGATCGGAGCTCCTGATGGAGCGCCTGAAGAACAAGATCGACATGGATTTCGACACCGCGCGGCGACTCTTCACCCTGCTGACCGTGCTGCACTGGAAAAGGTGAACGGACATGGACGCGCCGACCCGCGCTGGGCTTCCCCACGCGGTTCTGTTCGCCTGCGCGCAAAACTCCGTGCGCTCGCCGATGGCCGCAGCCATGTTCCGCCGGTTGTTCGGCCAGATCAGCTATGCCCGCTCGGCCGGCGCCCGCAAAGGCGAGGCGGACCCGTTCGCCGTCGCGGTGATGGACGAGATCGGCATCGATCTCACCAAGCATCGGCCGCGCACCTTCGAGGAGCTGGAAGACCTGGACGGACTGAACTTCGATCTCATCGTGACGCTGTCGCCCGAGGCGCATCATCGCGCGCTCGAAATCACGCGCGCGCTCGCGGTCGATGTCGAGTACTGGCCGACCAACGATCCGACCATTACCGAAGGCAGCCGCGAGCAGCGGCTCGACGGTTACCGCGCGCTGCGCGATCAGCTGATGGCGCGCATCAAAAAACGTTTTGGCTGGCGTCCCGGCGGCAACGAGTAGCGTGTTCCTTGATTGCGCCGACGTCATCCCAAGCCATCGGCCGTTGTCGTCTCGCATTGTTTCCGGTAGGGTCCGCGCCCGACCTTCGAGGGGGCGCTCGCGGCGGACGCGAAGACCGTTGGCAGCCGCTCCAAGTCCGGCTGAGCGATGGACCGCGTATGGCCAAAGAAGAACTGCTGGAGTTTCCCGGCGTCGTGACGGAATTGCTTCCGAACGCCACTTTCCGAGTCAAGCTCGAGAACGGCCACGAAATCACCGCCCACACCGCGGGCCGCATGCGCAAGAACCGCATCCGCGTGCTCGCCGGCGACAAGGTGCTTGTTGAAATGACCCCCTATGACCTCACCAAAGGCCGCATCACCTACCGCTTCAAATAATCATCCGACCATTTGCAATAACGGATCGACTCCGCGATGACCTTATGCACCTGCCGATACGCTTGTCAGGGTCCGTTCCGCCGGAAACGGCGATTCGGCTGGCGACGCCGTCCTGGATTCGCCTTCGACATCAATCGCGCTTGAACGGCATCCCATGATCGGCCGGCCGAAATTCGTGCTCGCCTCGGGTTCGCCCCGACGCCTCACGCTCATCAACCAGGCGGGAATCGAACCGGACGCGCTGCGGCCGGCGGACGTCGACGAGGTGCCGAAAAAGGGCGAGCTGCCGCGCGCCTGCGCGAATCGCCTCGCCCGCGCCAAGGCGGAGGTCGTACTCGCCGCCGTGCGCGGCGATCCCGACCTGCAGGGCGCTTTCATCCTCGCCGCCGACACGGTGGTCGCGGTCGGCCGCCGCATCCTGCCCAAGGCCGAATTGCTGGACGAGGCGGCGCAGTGCCTGCGCCTGCTCTCGGGGCGCAACCATCGGGTCTATACCGCGATCTGCCTGGTGACGCCGAAGGAAGGCTTTCGCCAGCGGCTGGTGGAGACGCGGGTGCGGTTCAAGCGGCTGTCGCCGGAGGACATCGAGGCCTATCTCGCCGCCGGCGAATGGCGCGGCAAGGCGGGCGGCTACGCGGCGCAGGGGCTCGCCGGCGCGTTCATCGTCAAGATCGTCGGCTCCTATTCGAGCGTGGTCGGCCTGCCGCTCTACGAGACCATGACGATGCTTGGGGGCGAGGGCTATCCGGTGCATTTCGGCTGGCTCAATCCCGCCTGAGCGGAATTCTCGCATCGCCGATTTTCGCGGCGGGCGCTTCGTTGTTCCCGCGCTGAGGAGGCGGGAAACGCGGTTCCAATTCCGCAGCGCCGCTCCCACATGTGCTCCATGGACTCGCCCGCAGACGCACGACCGCCCAAACACAGCCCATGCCCGATCTGCGCGAAGCCCGCCGTCGACCGGTTCCGTCCGTTCTGCTCGCGCCGCTGCGCCGACGTCGACCTCAACCGCTGGCTGTCCGGCGTGTATGCCGTTCCGGCCGTCGAGGCGGAGGCTGAGGATATCGAACCGGACGAGGGCGAGCCCCCGCAGGGGCGCGGGTGAAACGGGCCGCCGAGCGGGATCGCGCCGACTGAGGTCCCGACTCCGGGGTTGCAGGCGTCGTTCGGCCATTGGACGAATGGGGGAGGGCTCCGCGTCGAAGGCTCTGGTATGGGTGGCGCCGCGATCCAACGCTGTCCTGCCGGGCTTCCCTCTCCGGCTGTTCTGGGCTAAGCATCGCGCGCCGCGCCGGCTAAGGGCGCGCGCACGCAGAACGGCGGGCGGCGCATAAACGACGCCTTTTTTTGTGCCCGATTCCGGGAATGGAATGCCCAAACGCACCGACATTTCTTCGATCCTGATCATCGGCGCGGGGCCCATCGTCATCGGGCAGGCCTGCGAATTCGACTATTCCGGCACGCAGGCGGTCAAGGCGCTCAAGGCCGACGGCTATCGGATCATCCTGGTCAATTCCAATCCCGCGACCATCATGACCGATCCGGAGATGGCCGACGCCACCTATGTCGAGCCGATCACGCCGGACATCGTCGCAAAAATCATCGAGAAGGAGCGGCCGGACGCCCTGCTTCCGACCATGGGCGGACAGACCGCGCTCAACACCGCGCTGTCGCTGCGCCGCATGGGGGTGCTCGACCGGTTCGGCGTCACCATGATCGGCGCGACCGCCGAGGCGATCGACAAGGCGGAGGACCGCGAGCTCTTTCGTGAGGCGATGAAGAAGATCGGCCTCGAGACGCCGAAATCCTGCCTCGCCAACGCCTCCGATATGAAGAAGGCGGACCGCGAGCAACGCACGGGCGAAATCGAGAAGATAAAGCTGCTCGGTCTGCCGGCCGAGGAGGAACAGCGCGCGCTCGACGCTTTCGAGGCGGCCTGGGCTGCGGGCGAGGCGGACCGCAAGCGCCGCTACATCGCGAAGGGGCTGGTGGAAGCGCTCGCGGCGCTGGAGGAGGTCGGTCTGCCCGCGATCATCCGTCCCTCCTTTACCCTCGCCGGAACGGGCGGCGGGGTTGCGTACAACAAGGCGGAGTTCATCGCCATCGTCGAGCGCGGGCTCGACGCCTCTCCCACCACCGAGGTGCTGATCGAGGAGAGCGTGCTCGGGTGGAAAGAGTTCGAGATGGAGGTCGTTCGCGACAAGAACGACAACTGCATCATCGTCTGCTCGATCGAGAACCTCGATCCGATGGGCGTGCACACGGGGGACTCGATCACGATCGCGCCGGCGCTCACGCTCACCGACAAGGAATACCAGGTGATGCGCGACGCCTCGATCGCCGTGTTGCGCGAGATCGGCGTCGAGACCGGTGGGTCGAACGTGCAGTTTGCGGTCAATCCAGCCGACGGGCGGCTGGTGATCATCGAGATGAATCCGCGCGTGTCGCGCTCGTCAGCGCTCGCCTCGAAGGCGACCGGCTTCCCGATCGCCAAGGTCGCGGCGCGGCTCGCCGTCGGCTACACGCTCGACGAGATCGCCAACGACATCACCGGCGGCGCCACGCCCGCCTCGTTCGAGCCCACCATCGACTATGTCGTGACCAAGGTGCCGCGCTTCGCCTTCGAGAAATTCCCCGGGGCCGAACCGGTGCTCACCACGTCGATGAAATCGGTCGGCGAGGTCATGGCGATCGGCCGCACCTTCCAGGAATCGCTGCAGAAGGCGCTGCGCTCGCTGGAGACCGGCCTTACCGGGCTCGACGAAATCGAGATCGAGGGGATCGGCGAGGGTGACGACAAGAACGCGATCCGCGCGGCGCTCGGCCGGCCGACTCCGGACCGTATCCTTGCGCTTGCGCAGGCGATGCGGCTCGGCGCCTCCGACGAGGACATTTTCCGCTCGTGCAAAATCGATCCCTGGTTCCTCGCGCAGATCCGCGGGATCGTCGACATGGAGGCCGAGGTCAGGACGAAAGGCCTGCCGGCAAAGGCGGGCGCGCTGCGCCGCCTGAAGTCGATGGGGTTCTCCGATGCGCGTCTTGCGACGCTCGCCGGAATCGACACGGACGAAGCGACGCGACGGCGGCACGCGCTCGGCGTGCGGCCGGTGTTCAAGCGCATCGACACCTGCGCGGCCGAATTCGCATCCCCCACCGCTTACATGTACTCGACCTACGAGCCGCCCTTCGCAGGCGAGCCGCGCGACGAAGCGGCCCCCACGGATCGGACCAAGATCGTGATCCTCGGCGGCGGGCCGAACCGCATCGGGCAGGGCATCGAGTTCGACTATTGCTGCTGCCACGCGTCGTTCGCGCTGCGCGAGGCGGGCTACGAGACCATCATGGTCAACTGCAATCCGGAAACGGTCTCGACCGACTACGACACCTCGGACCGCCTCTATTTCGAGCCGCTCACGGCCGAGGACGTGCTCGAGATCATCGACAGCGAGCGCCGGAACGGAACGCTGCACGGCGTCATCGTCCAGTTCGGCGGACAGACGCCGCTCAAACTGGCTGAAGCCCTGGAGCGGGCCCAGGCGCCGATCCTCGGCACCTCGCCCGATATGATCGACCTCGCCGAGGATCGCGACCGTTTCAAGCGGCTGCTCGACCGGCTGAAGCTACGCCAGCCGCTGAGCGGCATCGCCAAGAGCCTGAAAAAGGCGCGCGCGATCGCCGACAGCATCGGCTATCCGGTCCTGATCCGGCCCTCTTACGTGCTCGGCGGACGGGCGATGGAAATCGTCAACGACGCCGGCCAGCTCGATCGCTATCTCGCCCGGCTCGTCGTCGATCTCGGCCGTCCCTCCGACCTCGCGGTGTCCGACAAGCGCCCGCTCCTGATCGATCGCTATCTCACCGACGCGATCGAGGTGGATGTCGACTGCATCGCCGACGGGAAGGACGCCCATATCGCCGGCATCATGCAGCACATCGAGGAGGCCGGCGTGCATTCCGGCGATTCGGCCTGCGCGCTGCCGCCCTATTCCCTGTCCGCGGAGACGATGGCCGAACTCACGCGGCAGACGCAGGCGCTCGCGCTCGCGCTGCACGTGCGCGGCCTGATGAACGTGCAATACGCGATCAAGGACGGGGAGATCCATGTGCTCGAGGTCAATCCCCGCGCCTCGCGCACGGTGCCGTTCGTCGCCAAGGTGGTCGGCCTTCCGATCGCCAAGATCGCCGCGCGGATCATGGCGGGAGAGAGCCTCGCAAGCTTCGCGCTCACGCCGCCGCAGATCGACCATGTCGGCGTCAAGGAAGCGGTCTTCCCGTTCGCCCGCTTCCCCGGCGTCGACACCGTGCTGGGTCCGGAAATGCGGTCGACCGGCGAAGTCATGGGCATCGACACCAGTTTCGAAATCGCGTTCGTCAAGAGCCAGATCGGAGGCGGGGCGCGCCTGCCGCGCGCCGGCACCCTGTTCGTGTCGGTGCGCGACTCCGACAAGCCGCGCATTCTCGACGCCGTCACGCTGCTGTCCCAGCTCGGCTTCAAGGTGATCGCCACCTCGGGCACGCAACGCTTTCTCGAAGAGCGCGGCGTGCCGGCGCAGAGGGTTTACAAAGTGCTGGAGGGGCGTCCGCACATCGTCGACGCCATCAAGAACGGGGGAGTGCAGCTCGTTTTCAATACGACCGAGGGGGTCCAGGCGCTCGCGGACTCGGGGTCGCTGCGCCGCGCCGCCCTCTTGCATAAAGTCCCGTACTACACCACTCTTTCCGGAGCCGTGGCGGCGGCCCTGGGCATTAAGGCCTATCTCGGGGGCGACCTCGAGGTCCGCACGCTGCAGAGCTATTTCGCCGGCCGCACCTGACTCAAGGGCGAGCCGACAACGAGGGCACGGACGAAATTGCCGTGACGGTTGCGCGCCGGGCATCCGCCGGCTCGCGATCGCATAATTTTCCTGCCGGAGGAACCGCGATGGACAAAATACCGATGACGGCCGCCGGCTTCGCTTCGCTCGAGCAGGAGCTTAAGCACTGCCAGCAGGTCGAACGGCCGCGCATCATCCAGCAGATCACCGAGGCGCGCTCGCACGGCGATCTTTCGGAGAATGCCGAGTATCATGCCGCCAAGGAGCAGCAGTCGATCAATGAGGGGCGCATCGCCGAGCTCGAGGACAAGCTTGCGCGCGCCGAGATCATCGACGTTTCCAAGCTGTCCGGCGAGACCATCAAATTCGGCGCGACCGTCACCCTGATCGACGAGGATACCGAGAAGAAGGCGGTGTGGCAGCTCGTCGGCGAGCCGGAGGCGGACGCCAAGGCCGGCAAGATCTCGATCACGTCGCCGCTCGCCCGCGCCCTCGTCGGCAAGAAAAAGGGCGCGCAGGTCGAAGTCGTCACCCCCGGTGGGGCCAAGGCCTACGAGGTTCTCAAGGTCGAGTGGCGGTAGCTCAGGGGGCGCGGTCGCCGTCGAGCGGAACGGTCGGGGCGTCTTTGGAATTGCGCAGGGTCAACGAGGTCTTCACGTTGCGTACATGCGGCGCGCCGGTGAGTTCGACCACCAGCGCCTGAAACGCCGCGAGATTGGGCGTGACGCATTTCAACAGGAAATCGATCTCGCCGGAAAGCATCCAGCATTCCCGCACGAATGGCCGGCCGCGCACGAAGGCCTCGAACGCGGCGAGATCGGCTTCTGCCTGGCTTGCGAGGTGGACCATGGCGAAGGCCGTCACCTCGTAACCGAGCGCCTTCGGATCGAGCAGCGCCCGATAGCCCGTGATGAATCCGCTTTGTTCCAAGGCGCGGACGCGCCGTAGGCAGGGCGGGGGGGACATGCCGACCCGCCGCGCAAGCTCCACATTCGACATGCGGCCGTCGTCCTGAAGCTCCTTCAGGATCTGTCGGTCGATGGGGTCGGGACGCACGGACACGAAGCTTCTCCGCGGGAGTGATGAGGAGGGATGGTTTACACGACAACGCGCAGTGCGGAAATATTGTTGCGCCCGCACGCATCTTCACGCTGCTAAGCCGGGAAAAAGCGCGGAGCGGGGATCGCCCGGCTTGCATAGCTTTTCTCGCATTCGCTAAATAGCGCAGGGTCGCGCCGGCGCCGGTCATGCGGAATGTGGGCGGACCCTCGCTTACCGAAGCGCTGTTCGACGGATTGACCATGGCCAAACCTGTCCACGCCAAACTCGTGATCATCGGCTCCGGCCCCGCCGGCTACACCGCCGCGATCTACGCGGCGCGCGCCATGCTGGAGCCGGTCCTCATCCAGGGCGTTCAGCCCGGCGGCCAGCTCACCATCACGACCGATGTGGAGAACTATCCGGGCTTCGCCGAGGTGATCCAGGGCCCTTGGCTGATGGAGGAGATGGCGAAACAGGCGACGGAGGTGGGCGCCCGAACTCGTGGCCGATCATGTGACGCAGGTGGAGCTCGGCCGGCGGCCGTTCCGCATCGCCTGCGATTCCGGCGATGTCTATCTCGCCGAGACCTTGGTTATCGCGACCGGCGCGCAGGCGCGCTGGCTGGGGCTCGCCTCCGAACAGGCCTTCAAGGGCTTCGGCGTGTCCGCCTGCGCCACCTGCGACGGGTTCTTCTACCGCAACAAGGCGGTCGTCGTGGTCGGCGGCGGCAATACGGCGATCGAGGAAGCGCTCTTCCTCACCAACTTCGCCTCCAAAGTGACCGTCGTGCATCGGCGCAACACGTTCCGCGCAGAGCGCATCCTGCAGGACCGGTTGTTCAGGAATCCGAAAATCTGCGGTCGTGTGGGACAGCGTCGTCGAGGAGATCATCGGCTCCGACGATCCCCGCAAGGTCGCGGGCGTCGCGCTCAGGAACGCCAGAACGGGCGCGCTTTCCACGCTCGACTGCGACGGAGTTTTCATCGCCATCGGCCATGTGCCGGCGACCGAGCTTGTTCTCGGCCAACTCGACATGAAGCCGTCCGGCTATGTTAAGGTGGCGCCGTTTTCGACCGCCACCTCAGTGCCGGGCGTGTTTGCGGCGGGCGATGTTGCAGACGACGTCTATCGCCAGGCGGTCACGGCGGCCGGCATGGGCTGCATGGCGGCGCTCGAGGCGGAGCGCTTTCTAGCGGCGCAGACGGAGTCCGGAGCCGCCGCGGCGGAATAGGCCGCGGCGAGACGAAGCGGGAAGCCTGCTCCGAGCTTGATCCGGGGTCGGCAAACGGACGCGGACGGCTTACGTAAGCGTGCTGGTTCCCAACCGCCGTCTCTGTCGGATGCGGGGCGGGATAGGCGGGCGCGGCGACGGATTCTTCGAGCGGACGATCATGGATTGGGACAAGCTCAAGATCTTCCACGCCGCCGCCGAGGCCGGCAGCTTCACGCATGCGGGCGAACAGCTCGGGCTGTCGCAATCGGCCGTGTCGCGGCAGGTCAGCGCCCTCGAGCAGGACCTGTCGGTCGTGCTGTTCCACCGCCACGCCCGTGGTCTGATCCTGACCGAGCAGGGCGAGACGCTGTTTCGCACCGCCCACGACGTGTTCACCCAGCTGGAGGCGGCGCGGATCAAGCTCAGCGACAGCCGCGAGCGCCCCACCGGCGAGCTCAAGGTCGCGACCACTATGGGAATCGGGGTGCATTGGCTGACGCCCCGGCTTGGTGAGTTCACCGACCTTTATCCCGATATACGATTAACCCTCATTACGACCGACGAAGAGCTCGACCTCGGCATGCGCCAGGCCGACGTCGCGATCCGCCTGCGCCAGCCGACCCAGCCGGACCTGGTCCAACGCAAGCTCTTTTCCGTTCATTTCCACGCCTATGCGTCGCCGGACTATCTGAAGCGCTTCGGGACGCCGCATTCGTTCGAGGACCTCGACAGCCACCGGCTGCTGATCCTCGGCGGTTCCGACGTTCCGCCCAATCTTCAGGATACGCGCTGGCTCCTGTCGGGCGCCGGCCGCGACGGCAAGCAGCCGCGCACGCCGCATCTCATCATCACCAATATCCTGGGAATCCTGCGCGCCTGCCAGGCCGGCATCGGAATAGCGCTCTTGCCCGATTACATCGTCGAACAAGACGGCGGGCTGATCCAGCTGTTCAGCCAGGATACGACCATCGCTCTGGACGCCTATTTTGTTTATCCGGAAGAGCTGAGGTCGGTGTCCCGGGTGCAGGTTTTCCGCGATTTCCTGGTCAGCAAGGCGCAGCGCTGGCGCTTTTGAGTGCTCTCGGCCGGGGCGGCGCGGCGCCGCATAAGCGAGCCCCGCTGTTTGGACATGGGAGGCATGAGAAATTAACCGTTGTGCCAACCTGCTATGATTGATCCATTCTAAAAATCGCAGCTGGCAAGTAAGTTATCGTCTCCCGGAATACGATAACGCGTAGTCGGCTGCCCCTCTGGAAGGTGGTGTCGGTCCAAAAGATTGACACAACTGCGCCGGGCCGAAAGGTCCGGCGTTTTTGTGCGTGGGTCGTCCCGCCCGCCGCTCACACCCACAACCGTTCGCGATCGAGCCCCTTGTAGAGCTGCGCCACGTACTCGCCATAGCCGTTGAACAGTTGCGTCGGACGTCGCTCGTCGGTGCCGAGCAATGTCTCGCTCGCCTGACTCCAGCGCGGGTGGGGCGCGGCAGGATTGACGTTCGCCCAGAAGCCGTACTCGCTCGCCTGCAACCGCTCCCAGAAGCTTTTCGGCCGCTCCGCCGTGAAGGTGAAGCGCGTGATCGATTTGATCGACTTGAACCCGTACTTCCAGGGCACGGCGAGGCGCAGCGGCGCGCCCATCGACTTCGCCACCGGCTTTCCGTACGCGCCGGTGACGAGGAAGGCGAGCTCGTTCGTCGCCTCGGCCATGGTCAGCCCCTCGGTGTAAGGCCACGGATACCAGGTTTGCCGCTGGCCGGAGGCGACGGACGGGTCGAGGAATGTTTGCATCCGAACATAGGTCGCCGATGACAGCGGTTTTGCCAATTCGACTAGCTTGGCGAAGGGAAAACCCGACCAGGGAACGGCCATCGCCCAGGCTTCGACGCAGCGGTGCCGGTAGAGACGCTCCTCCAGCGGCATCCGCTTCAAGAGGTCGTCGATGCCGACGTCCATCGGTTTTTCCACCATGCCGTCCAGCTTGATCGTCCACGGCCTGACCTTCAGCGCCTGGGCGGCGGGGGCGATCGTCTTGGCGGAGCCGAACTCGTAGAAGTTGTTGTAGGTCGTGTTGACCGCCTCATCGGTGATCGGGCGGTCGAGCACGTATCTCGCGTTGCGCTTTACGGGATAGAGCGCGGCGCTCGGATCGGGCAGGTCGGAGAGGCGCTGGGCGGCCGCCAAACCCGGGATGAGCGCCGCCGCAGCGGCCGCGCCCGCCGCGGCGAGCACGCTGCGGCGGTTGAAGAACACATCCTCGGGCGTCGCCTGGCGCTCGGGCAATTCCCAGCCGCGACGATGGATGACGTGCATGCTGGCTCCTCCACTCGATTTCCGCGACCAACGATCGTCAAATCATATACGTAGGAAAGGTGGCATTTGTTTCCGGTCACCGAGCGATGGCCGGCGATGCATGCGGTCCAACCCAACCAAGGGTGCGGCACTCATTGCGGCCGGGGGCGTTGATCCATCGTGACGAACGAGACTGAAGAAATCACCGATATCCGCGCGGCCGTGCGGGCCCTGTGCGGGAAATTCCCCGGCGAATACTGGCGCAGGCTCGATCGCGAGCGCGGCTACCCGACCGAATTCGTGCGGGAGCTGACCGAGGCGGGGTTCCTCGCGGCGCTGATTCCGGAGGAATTCGGCGGCAGCGGGCTCAGCCTCTCGGCCGCCGCGGCGATCCTCGAGGAGGTCCATGCCGCCGGATGCAACGGCGCCGCCTGCCATGCCCAGATGTACACGATGGGCACGCTTGCTGCGGCATGGCGGCGCGGAGCAGAAGCAGCGCTATCTGCCGCGCATCGCGAGCGGCGACCTGCGGCTGCAGGCGTTCGGCGTCACCGAGCCCACGTCGGGAACCGACACGCTCAGCCTGCGCACCACGGCGCTGCGCGACGGCGACGACTACGTCGTCAACGGCCAGAAAATCTGGACCTCGCGCGCGGAGCAGTCCGATCTGATGCTGCTGCTCGCGCGCACCACGCCGCGCGAGCAGGTCAAGCGGCGCACCGAGGGGCTTTCGGTCTTTCTGGTCGACATGCGGGCGGCGAACGGCCTCGCGATCCGTCCGATCCGCACCATGATGAATCATGCGACGACCGAGGTGTTCTTCGACGACATGCGCGTGCCGGCGGACAATCTCATCGGCGAGGAAGGCAAGGGTTTCGCCTATATCCTCTCGGGCATGAACGCCGAGCGCATCCTGATCGCCGCCGAATGCATCGGCGATGCGAAATGGTTCATCGCCAAGGCGTCCGGCTACGCCAAGGAGCGCATTCTGTTCGGCCGCCCGATCGGCCAGAACCAGGGCGTGCAGTTCCCGATCGCCCGCGCCTATGCGCAGATGCGCGCAGCCGAGCTGATGGTGAAGGAGGCGGCCTCGCTCTACGAGGCCGGGCGGGACTGCGGCGCGGAGGCCAACATGGCCAAGCTCCTCGCCGCCGATGCGTCCTGGGCCGCCGCCGATATGTGCGTGCAGACGCATGGCGGCTTCGGCTTCGCCGAGGATTTCGACATCGAGCGCAAGTTCCGCGAGACGCGTCTTTATCAGGTGGCGCCGATCTCGACCAATCTCATCCTGTCCTATCTCGCCGAGCACGTGCTCGATCTGCCGCGCTCTTACTGAAAGCCAGTCGCGGCGCAAACGGGCGTTTCGCGAGCGCTGGCTCAGATCGCCGAGGCGTGTTGCCGATCAGATAAAAGTAGGATTGACTTGCCGGGCGGACGGACGGACGCATCGTCTGCGCAGAGCGGGGGAGGCAGGGCAGATGATCGGGACTTGGGCGCCGAGGCTCTTGGTCGGCGTCGCCGGTGCAGCCGCCCTCTGCTTGTTCACCGCGGCGGCGCACGCCGCCAGCGCCCAGGCCGTCGCCGTCGAACCTCTGATGTTCCTCGGAATTCCGGTCGACTTCATCCTGTTCGCTCTGACGCTGTTGGGCGTCGCCCTGTTCCACCATCACACGCTCGCGGTCGCGCTGGCCGGGCTGGCGAGCGTGATCGGCTACAAGCTCGCCTTCACCGGCTTCAGTTTCGGCCCCGGATTGCTGGGTCTCGCGCTGCATATGCAGCATGAGTGGGTCATTCTCGCCAATCTGTTCCTGCTGCTGATGGGGTTCGCCCTGCTGTCGCGCCACTTCGAGAGAAGTTGGATCCCGGACGCGATGCCGGCGCTCTTGCCCGACAGCTGGACCGGCGGCCTCGCATTGCTCGCGATCGTGTTCGTCCTCTCGGCCTTTCTCGACAATATCGCGGCCGCCCTGATCGGCGGCACGATGGCGCGCCACGTTTTTCACGGCAAGGTTCATATCGGCTATCTCGCCGCGATCGTGGCGGCGTCCAATGCCGGCGGATCCGGCAGCGTCGTCGGGGACACCACCACCACCATGATGTGGATCGCGGGAGTCAGCCCGCTGAGCGTGGTCGAGGCCTATGTCGGCGCGGCGGCGGCGTTTCTCGTGTTCGGCGTGCCCGCCGCGGTGCAGCAGCACCGGTTCTCCCCGATCGTCAAGGGCGCTCCGCGCGGGCTGCAGATCGAGTGGATGCGCGTCTACATCGTGGCCGCCATCCTGATCACGGCGATCGCCGCCAATGTGATCGCGAATGTGCGGTTCCCGGCGGTGCTCGACCAGGTCCCGGTGATCGGCCTCGCGGTCTGGGCCGTCCTCCTCGCCACCGCGCCGCTGCGGCGGCCGGACTGGGAGGTGATGCCGGAGACGTTCAAGGGCACGGTTTTCCTGCTCGCGCTCGTCACCTCGGCCTCGTTGATGCCGGTCGAGAAGCTGCCGGCCGCCGCATGGCAGACCGCGCTCGGGCTCGGCTTCGTCTCCGCCGTCTTCGACAATATCCCTCTCACCGCGCTGGCGCTGAAGCAGGGCGGCTATGATTGGGGCTATCTCGCCTACGCGGTGGGTTTCGGCGGCTCGATGATCTGGTTCGGCTCATCGGCCGGCGTCGCCCTGTCCAACATGTACCCGGAAGCAAAATCGGTCGGCCTCTGGCTGCGACACGGCTGGTGGGTCGCGATCGCCTATGTCATCGGCTTCTTTGTGATGCTCGCCGTCGTCGGCTGGCATCCCTAAGGCGAAGAACGTCCGCACAGCAAGCGCGGCCCCGGTCGCGACCGCCGCTGTTCGACGCGTCGCATTGACCAGGCGACGGCCCGCGGCCCGCGGTCGCTTGCCCGTATTTCGGCTTCTGGTGAGGCGATTGGTCGCAAGACGTCGCTATCGCTTAACAAAGCCGAGCATCGGAAGCTTGCACGCGATCGTCGCGGCGAATGTTTCCGAGGCCGCGCGCGATTTGCTATTCTACGTACAACAGAAAGAAGCCAGGGCGTCAGAGCCCACGCAGCTTGGCGGCAGAGTTGCGTGCGTGCGCCGCGAAAGCCCGGCGATAAGGGAGGAATCGATGCCGCATCGCGTGCTCATGGTCGACGACGAGCCCAACATCGTCCTGTCGCTCGAGTTCCTGATGAAGAAGGCCGGCTATGAGGTGCGCACCGCGCGCGACGGCGAGGAGGCGCTCGCCGAGATGCGCACGCGCGCGCCCCGATCTCGTCCTGCTCGACGTCATGATGCCCAAGCGCGACGGCTTCGACGTCTGCCAGACGTCCGCGCCAATCCCGCATGGAAGGGTGTCCGGATCGTCCTGCTGACCGCCAAGGGGCGCGACGTCGAGCGCGAAAAGGGCCTCGCGCTCGGCGCCGACGACTACATCACCAAGCCGTTCTCGACCCGGGAGGTGGTGGCGCGGTCGAGAGGCTGGTGGCCGGCGCCCTGGTTCGGCCGATGGAAACGTCGAGCGATGCGAGCCCCCGGTGCAGTAGCGTCCTTCTTGGCGCGCTGGTCCTCGCCGCGTTCACGGTCTCCGGGCTTGCGATGTGGTGGGCGGTCAGGAGCGGCGGTGTCCGCGTCGGCGCCTATATGTCGATCGCCTTCGTCGTCGCCGCCGCGCCTGGCGGCGGCCGCCTACGGCTTGCTGCATCGCAAGCTTCTGAAGCCGCTCGCGACGCTGACCGGCGAACTGACGATGCACGCGCAGACCCGGATCGATCGGGCGCCCACCATCGATCCCGGCCACTGGCTCGACGGGCTGCCGGCATCGGTCGCGAAGTTCGCCTGCACGCTGCGCGCGCGCGCGCGGCGAGATCGACAAGGCCGTGACCGCCGCCACCTTGCGCGCGGAGGCGCAGAAGAGCCGGCTCGAAGCGATTCTGCTCGATCTCACCGAAGGCGTGATCGTCTGCAATCTCGATCATCGCATCCTGCTCTACAATCAGGCCGCCGCCCGCATTCTCGACCTGCGCGAGACGCTCGGGCCTCGGTCGGTCGCTGTTCGGCCTGCTCACCCGCGAGCCGATCCTCTACACGCTCGAGCTGCTGTTGCCGAACAGGCCGAGGCGGCGAAAGACGACGAGGAGTCGGCCGCGAAGCGGTGCCCGGAGGCGGCGACGCGCCGCTTCGTGTGCGCGACGGTCGATCTCGAGCGCGCTGCTCGCAGGCGCGCTTGAGCCTGGTGCGCGAAGCCATCCGGGATCGCGTCCGGCTATGTGCTGACCTTCGCCGACGTGAGCGCGCGAATCGAGAGCCTGGCGCAGCGCGACGCACTGCTGCGCGAGGTCATGGTGGAATGGCGGCGACCGCTCGCCAGTCTGCGCGCCGCCGCCGAGATGCTGGCGGACATCCCGACACTCGCGCCGAACGAGCGCAGCGCCTTCGAGGACATCGTCGGCAAGGAGGTCGCGGCGCTCAACACGCGCGTTCGGCGATCTGACTCGCGCGACTACGACCAGCTTGCCGCGGGACCGTGGCCGATCGCCGACATCCATTCGCTCGACCTGTTCCGCGCCGTGCGCAAGCATCTGGCCGAAGTGCGACGGCATCCGAGGTCACGCTCGTCGGCGTGCCGACCTGGGTCCATGCCGACAGCCACTCTCTGCTGCTCGCGCTCGAGCACCTGATCCGCGCGATCGCGCGGCACACCGGGCAGATCGGCGTTCGACGTCGAGCGCCGTCCCGCGCGACCAATCACGTCTATGTCGAGATGACCTGGGACGGCGAGCCGGTCCCCTCGGCGGTGATCGACAGCTGGCTCGACGAGCCGCTCCGCGGCACGATCGGCAACCGCACGATCCGCCAGATCGTCGAGCGGCACGCGCAGCGAGCTGTGGAGCCAGTCGCTCGCCGACGGCCGCACCTGCCTGCGATTGCCGCTGCGCGCGCCGAGCATCCGCGCGCGCGCGAACGCTCCGCGCGCGTCTCCGCCGCGGCCGGAATTCTACGATTTCGACCTGTTCAAGGCGCCCGAGCGAGGCGCTCACGGAGACGCCGCTGCGCAAGCATGACCTTCGTCGTGTTCGAACGCGAGACCACGGGCCTGCAGGCCCATCGCAGGGCGACGAACTCGTCTCGATCGGCGCCGTCCGCGTCGTCAACGGCCGCATTCTCACCGGCGAGACGTTCGAGCGGCTGATCAATCCCGGCCGCGCCGATTCCCGCGAGCACGACGCGCATTCACGGCATCACCGACGACATGGTGCGCGACAAGCCGCCGGCGCCAGTCGTGCTGCCGCAGTTCAAGTCGTTCGTCGGCGATGCCGTCCTCGTCGCCTACAATGCCGCCTTCGACATGAAATTCCTGGAGCTCAAGGAGTCGGCGAAGGCCGGCGTACGCTTCGACAATCCGGTGCTCGATGCGCTGCTGCTCGTCGGTGTACCTGCTATCACGACGCGCCCGATCACTCGCTGACCGCGGCGGCCGACGCGAATCGGCATCGACATCGTCGGTCGCCACACCGCCCTCGGCGATGCGCATGATGACGGCGGCGATATTGGTCGGCTGCTCGATCTGCTGGAAGCGCGCGTCGTCGAGCACGTTCGGCCAGGCGGTGCGCATTTCAAGCCGGATGATGCAGGAGCGCCGGCAGTCGCGCAGTTGCGATGAGCTCGCGCGTGAGCGCCGACCAGCCGGCTCAGACGCGTCGGGCAGATGACATGGTCCGGCGAGGACTGACCAGCGAGCGTCTGATCGGCCTGTTCCTGTTCGGGATCGTGCTGTTCACGCCGCCGTTGCTCGGCATCTTCAACAAGCCGCGACTCTGATCGGCGGCATACCCGTGCTCTATCTCTATCTGTTTCGTCGCTTGGGGCCTGCTGATCGCGTTGCTGGCGCTTGATCGTCGAGCGGCCGCGCAGCGACGACGATCTGGCGGAAGGCGAGCAGGCTCGCCGAGCGCGGACGCGCGACTCGGGCCAAACGGGGCGCGGGGCTGAGCCATGCTCACCGGCGTCACCATCGTCTCGGCGCTCGCTCCTCTATCTCTCGCATCCTGTTCGCGATCGCCTACTACGGCGACCGGCGCGCCGACCAGGGCCGCAGCCTCATCGCGAACCCCTACATCTACGCGCTGTCGATCGCCGTCTACTGCACGTCGTGGACGTTCTACGGCAGCGTCGGCCGCGCGGCCTCGACGCGGCGTCGGCTTCCTGCCGATCTATCTCGGGCCGACGCTGACCTTCATCCTCGGCTGGTTCCTGATCCGCAAGATCATCCGCATCAGCAAGGTCAACCGCATCACCTCGATCGCCGACTTCATCGCCTCGCGCTACGGCAAGAGCTCCTACCTCGGCGGCCTCGTCACGATCATCGCGGTGGTCGGCATCCTGCCCTACATCTCGCTGCAGCTCAAGGCGATCTCGACGAGCTTCACGCGTGCTCGCTCGCACTATCCGGACATCGACGATGCCGGCCAATCTCGGCGCCGATGCCGCTCCTGCAGGACACCGCGCTCTATGTCGCGCTGATCATGGCCGCCTTCGCGATCCTGTTCGGCACGCGCCACATCGACGCCAGCGAGCACCACGAGGGCATGGTGGCGGCCATCGCATTCGAGTCCGTCGTCAAGCTCTTCGCGTTCCTCGCCGTCGGCATCGTTCGTCACCTACGGCGTCTATGACGGCTTCGGCGACATCTTCGCGCGCGCCGCGGCCGTCGCCCGAGCTTGCGCGCCTGTTCACGATCGACGCGTCGCGCGGCGGCTATGACGAGCTGGATCGCGCTGACCGTCGCTCGCCATGGCGGCGGTCGTCGTGCTGCCGCGCCAGTTCCAGGTCCTCGTCGTCGAGAACGTCGACGAGCGCCACGTCACGAAGGCGATCTGGCTGTTCCCGCTCTATCTCCTGCTGATCAACATGTTCGTGCTGCCGATCGCGTTCGCCGGCCTCCTGCATTTCCCCGAACGGCGCGGTCGATGCCGACACCTTCGTGCTGACCGTGCCGATGGCCGAGCAGTACCAGGCGATCGCGCTGTTCGTCTTCATCGGCGGGCTGTCGGCGGCGACCGGCATGATCATCGTCGAGACGATCGCGCTCGCGACCATGGTCTGCAACGATCTCGTCATGCCGCTGCTGCTGCGCCTCGGCCGGCTGCATCTGTCCGAGCGCCGGGACCTGACCGGCGCTGCTGCTCGCGATCCGCCGCGGCGCCATCATCGTCGTGCATGCTGCTCGGCTATGCCTATGTGCGGCTGATCGGCGAATCCTACGCGCTCGTGACGATCGGCCTCGTGTCGTTCGTCGCGGCCATGCAGTTCGTCCCCGCCATCGTCGGCGGCGTTCTGTGGAAGGGCGCGACGCGGCTCGGCGCGCTCGCCGGCCTCAGCGCGCGGCTTCGTGGTCTGGATCTACACGCTGCTGCTGCCGTCGTTCGCGCGCTCGGGCTGGATGTCGGAGACGCTTCGTCGACCGACGGGCCTGTTCGGCATCGCGCTGCTCGAAGCCCTACGCGCTGTTCGGGCTTGACGGCCTCGATCCGATCACGCACGCGACGTTCTGGACGCTGGTCGTCAATGTCGGGCTGCTACGTCGGCGTGTCGCTGGTCACCACCCAGATCGATCATCGAGCGCAGCCAGGCCAGTGCAGTTCGTCGACATCTTCAAGCGACGCGCAGCGCGGCGACGCGCATCTGGCGCGGCCGCGCCACCATCGGCGACCTGCGGCGCCTGCTGCCGCGCTTCATCGGCGAGGAGCGCGCCGATGCCGCGTTCGCGCGCTTCGAGCGCGACACACGACCGCCGCCTCGACGACGCCCAGCCCGGCCGACGCCGACATCGTCGCCTACGTCGAGCGGCAGCTCGCCGGCGCCATCGGCGCGGCCTCGGCGCGGATCATGGTCGCCTCGGTGCTGCGCGAGGAGATGCACGACATCGACGAGGTCATGCAGATCCTCGACGAGGCCTCGCAGCTCGTGGTCTACAGCCGCCAGCTCGAGGAAAAGTCGCAGAGCTCGAGGCGGCGACCGACGAGCTTCGCGCCGCCAACGAGCGGCTCAAGGAGCTCGACAAGCTGAAGGACGATTTCGTCTCGACCGTCAGCCACGAGCTGCGCACGCCGCTGACCTCGATCCGCTCGTTCAGCGAGATCGTGCACGACAATCCCGATCTCGACGTCGAGCAGCGCAAGGAGTTCCTGCGCATCATCGTGCAGGAGAGCGAGCGGCTGACGCGGCTCATCAACGACATCCTCGATCTCGCCAAGATGGAGGCCGGCAAGACGCGACTGGCAGATGGTCGAGCATCGCGCCGGCGCCGGTGATCGAGCAGGCGCTCGCCGCCACCGCGCGGCCTGTTCGCGCAAGCGACCACGTGATCCGGCTCGAGACCGACATCGCCGACGGACCTGCCGACTGGTCTACGTCGACGCGCGACCGCCTGACCCAGGTGATCGTCAATCTGATCTCGAATGCGGTGAAGTTCTGCGACCAGCGAAGACGGCCGCGTCGCCATCGACGGCGCGGACCGAGGACGGCGCGCTGCGCGTCGACGTGCAGCGACAACGGCATCGGCATCGCGCGAGCAGGACCACGAGCAGGATCTTCGAGCGCTTCCAGCAGGCCGGCAACACGCTGACCGACAAGCCGCAGGGCACCGGGCTCGGACTGCCGATCTGCCGGCAGATCCTGGAGCATTTCGGCGGCCAGATCTGGGTCGAGAGCGAGCCGGGAAAAGGCTCGACCTTCTCCTTCCGCATCCCCTCCGCGCGCCAGGTTGCGAACGCCCGCCGCGACGCACGCATCGAAGTCGCCTGATGCCCTTCACGAATCGACCAACTCCCGGCGGCATCGCCCGCGCAAGCGGGCGATCCAGTAAACACAATGCTTTTCGGTGATTACTGGATGTCCCGCCTGCGCGGGGCATGACCACTGAGGGTGGGATGATCCAAGGCAAAATCATCACGCGCTAGACTAGACGTTCCGCCGATATTGCCCGCCGACCTCGAACAGCGCGGCGGAAATCTGTCCGAGCGAGCAGGTTTTCACTACGTCCATCAGCACCGCGAACAGGTTCTCGTTGCGGGTCGCCGCCTGTTTGAGGCGGGCCAGGGCCTGCTCCGACTCCGTCGCATGCGCTTCGTGGAACTCGCGCAGGCGCGTGACCTGGGATTGCTTCTCCGCCTCGGTGGAACGCGTGAGTCCCGATGGCGCGGGCGTCTCCGTTGCGCTGCCGCGAAACGTGTTCACGCCGACGATCGGCAGACTGCCGTCGTGCTTCTTCTGCTCGTAATGCAGCGACTCGTCCTGAATCTTGCTGCGCTGGTAGCCGGTCTCCATCGCGCCGAGCACGCCGCCGCGGCTCGCAATCGCTTCGAATTCGCGCAGCACCGCCTCTTCGACGAGATCGGTGAGGTCCTCGATGATGAACGAGCCCTGATTGGGGTTCTCGTTCTTCGCCAAGCCCCATTCGCGATTGAGGATCAGCTGGATCGCGAGCGCCCGCCGCACGCTCTCCTCGGTCGGCGTCGTGACCGCCTCGTCATAGGCGTTGGTGTGCAGCGAATTGCAGTTGTCGTACACGGCGAGCAGCGCCTGCAGCGTCGTGCGGATGTCGTTGAACGCCATTTCCTGGGCGTGCAGCGAGCGCCCAGAGGTCTGGACGTGATATTTGAGCTTCTGCGAGCGCTCGTTCGCGCCGTAGCGATGCTTCATCGCGATCGCCCAGATGCGGCGCGCCACCCGGCCGATCACGGCGTATTCCGGGTCCATGCCGTTGGAAAAGAAGAACGACAGGTTGGGCGCGAAATCGTCGATATGCATGCCGCGGGCGAGATAGGCTTCGACATAGGTGAAGCCGTTGGCGAGCGTGAAGGCGAGCTGCGAGATCGGATTGGCCCCGGCTTCGGCGATGTGATAGCCGGAGATCGACACGGAATAGAAATTCCGGATGTTGTTGTGGACGAAATATTCCTGCACGTCGCCCATCAGCTTGAGCGCGAAGTCGGTGGAAAAGATGCAGGTGTTCTGGCCCTGGTCTTCCTTCAGGATGTCGGCCTGCACCGTGCCGCGGACATTGGCGAGCGCGAACGCGCGCAGACCGCGCTCTTCCTCGGCCGTGGGCGCGCGCCCCTGCTCGTCGCGGAAGCGATCGATCTGCTGGTCGATCGCCGCGTTCAGGAACATCGCGAGAATCATCGGCGCCGGACCGTTGATGGTCATCGACACCGAGGTCGCGGGATCGCACAGGTCGAACCCGGCATAAAGCGCCTTGATGTCGTCGATGGTCGCGATCGAGACGCCGGAATTGCCGACCTTGCCGTAGATGTCCGGCCGTTCGTCCGGATCGGAGCCGTAGAGCGTGACCGAGTTCGAAGGCGGTGGACAGGCGGACCGCGGGCATGCCTTCCGACAGCCGGTGAAACCGCCGATTGGTCCGGAACGCATCGCCTTCGCCGGCGAACATGCGGGTCGGGTCCTCGTTCTCCCGCTTGAAGGCGAACACGCCGGCGGTGAAGGGAAACGACCCCGGAACGTTCTCCCGCAACAGCCAATGGAGGATTTCGCCTTCATCCTGCCAGCGGGGCAGGGCGACCTTGCGCAGCGCCGTGCCAGAGAGCGTCGTGTGGGTGAGCGCGGTGCGGCTCTCCCTTCCGCGCACGGTGGTGACGAATTCCGTTCCGTCATAGCGCTTCACGGTCTCCGGCCAGGAGGCCAGGAGCGCGCGATTGTCGGGCGCGAGTTGTTCGTCCTTCGCCGCGATCAGCGGTTCGAACTGGGCGATGTCTCGCCCGCATTCGAGGAAGGCGGCGCTCGCGCGGCTTAGCGCCTGCCGGTCGCGCGCGACCTCGCATTGTTCGGCGGCGCGCTGATGGTAGCTGCGCACGCTCTCGGCGATCTCGGCGAGATAGCGCGCGCGCTCAAGCGGCACGATGGCGCGGCAGGCGGAGGACTGCTTGACTGCGACCCGCGGCAGCCACCGCTTTCCGATCGGAAGTCCGAACCCGGTGAGCTGCGCCGCGACGGCCTGATAGAGCGCCGTCACCCCGTCGTCATTGAAGCGTGCAGCGATAGTGCCGTAGACCGGCATCTCCTCCGGCCGCCGATCGAACAGCACATGGTCGCGCTGATACTGCTTGCGCACATCGTGCAAGGCGTCTTCCGCGCCGCGGCGTTCGAACTTGTTGATGGCGATGAAGTCGGCGAAGTCCAGCATGTTGATCTTTTCGAGCTGGCTCGCGGCGCCGAATTCCGGCGTCATCACATAGATCGACACGTCGGCGATCTCGGTGATCGCCGCGTCGCCTTGGCCGATCCCGGAGGTCTCGACGACGATCAGGTCGAAGCCGGCCGCCTTGCAGGCGGCGACCGCGTCGGGAATGGCGGCCGACAATTCGGCGCCCGCGCCGCGCGTCGCGAGCGAGCGCATATAGATGTTCGGATGATCGAGCGCGTTCATGCGGATGCGGTCGCCGAGCAGGGCTCCGCCGGAGCGCCGCCGGGACGGGTCGACCGCCAGCACGGCGATCTTCAGCTCGTCCTGATAGTCCAGCCGGAACCGGCGGATCAGTTCGTCGGTGAGGCTCGACTTGCCCGAGCCGCCGGTGCCGGTGAGGCCGAGAATAGGCGTCTCCTGCTGCGCTGCGTCGGCAAGGATGGCCCTGATCTCGGAGGGGCAGGCGCCGTTCTCGCTCGCCGTGATGACGCGCGCGAGCGCCCGCCGGTCGCCCCGCGCAAAAGCGGTCGCATCGGCGGGCAGCCGCGTGGCGAGATCGAAATCGGCGCGGGCGATGACGTCGTTGATCATCCCCTGCAGGCCCATGATCTGCCCGTCTTCCGGCGTGTAGATGCGGGTGACCCCATAGGCGTGGAGCTCGGCGACCTCGTGGGGCACGATCACCCCGCCGCCGCCGCCGAACACCTTGATGTCGGTCGCCCCCGCCTTGCGCAGCAGGTCGAGCATGTATTTGAAGAATTCGATGTGCCCGCCTTGATAGGAGGTCACCGCGATGCCGTTGACGTCCTCCTGCATGGCGGCGGTGACGATTTCCTCGACCGAGCGGTTGTGGCCGAGATAAATCACCTCGACGCCGTTCGCCTGCAGCAGCCGGCGCATGATGTTGACGGCGGCGTCATGCCCGTCGAACAGGCTGGCCGCGGTAATGAACCGAACCTTGTTGCGCGCGCGATAGGGGGCGGGCGCTGCGTTCGTCCCTTCAGCGATGCGGCTCGTCTGCGCCGTCACCTTTTCAGCTCGCCCCATTTTGTTTTTTCACCTCGTGCAGTGCAGATCGGCTCCCGTTCATTCCCGGAAGCCGAAATCCAATTGCGTAAGCGCGGTCCGCCGCATTGCGCGGGACGAACGGCGCGGTCCGCACCAGCCTAGTCAGGAATCTCGCGCTAGGCCAGCCAGCGCTTGCGCCGCTTGTAGTGCTTGCCGTCACGAAACGATTTGCGCCTGCCCTCGGAAATGCCGAGATAGAACTCCTTGACGTCCTCGTTTTCGCGCAGCGCCTGCGCCGCGCCGTCCATCACCACGCGGCCGTTCTCGAGGATATAGCCGTAATTGGCGTATTTCAGCGCCATATTGGTGTTCTGTTCGGCGAGCAGAAACGACACGCCCTCGCTTTGGTTGAGGTTGCTCACGATCGCGAAAATCTCGTCGACCACCTGGGGCGCGAGGCCCATCGAGGGCTCATCGAGCAGGATCATTTTCGGACGCGACATCAGGGCGCGACCGAGCGCGCACATCTGCTGCTCGCCCCCCGACGTGTAGCCCGAGAGCGAGCTGCGGCGCTCCCGCAGCCGCGGAAAGTAGGTATAGACGAGGTCGAGGTCGCGCTTGATCGCGGCGCTGCCGTCGCGGCGGGTGAACGCGCCGGTCAGCAGGTTCTCTTCGACCGTGAGATGGGCGAAGCAGCGCCGTCCCTCCATCACCTGGATGCAGCCGCGCCGCACCAACTCGTTGGGCGTGAGCGCCTGCACCTCCGCGCCGTCGAACACGATCGCGCCCTTCGTCACCTCGCCGCGTTCGGATTGCAGCAGGTTGGAGATCGCCTTGAGGGTGGTCGTCTTGCCGGCGCCGTTGGCGCCGAGCAGGGCGACGATCGCGCCCTTCGGCACGCTCAGCGAAACGCCCTTCAACACGAGAATGACGTGGTTGTACACGACCTCGATATTGTTGACGGCGAGGATGGAAGGCGGCGCGGGCGCCGCCCCCTGTTTGGCTTCGGCAGTGCTGGACGCCGGCCGCATGTCAGGATTTGCACTCGCGCGGCTTGATGTTGTTTTCCTTGGCGTATTGCTCGGAGTCTTCCTTGATGAGGGCGCCGACAACCTCGCGGTCGGGCTCGTAATAGCGCGGGGAGACCATCTTCCACGCCTTGCCGTCCCATTGCTGGATCGCAACCTTGCCGGGACCTTCGTGATTGGCGCAGGTGATCTTCAGCGGAATGGTAAAGCCCTCGAGGCCGAGCTCCTTCAGACGGTTCTCGTCGACGTCGAGATTTTCGAAATCCATCGCGCACATGGGTTCCCTTGATCTCCTTCGTGTTGTGGATTTTCATCGCGGTGCGCATCGCCTCCGCCGTCCACATGGCGGCGACCAGGCCGCGATTATAGAGCACTTCGCCAACGCGATCCCGGAAGGCCGGTTCGCCAGCCTTGCCGGCGTCGTAGACATACTTGAATATGTCCTTGTGCACGGGGAAATCGGCCCCGGCCGCATGGAACGTGCCGGACAGATAGCCCTTGGCCGCTTCGCCCGTGGGCTTGGCGTCGTTCTCGGATCCGGACCACCATACGCCGATGAAACGGTCCATCGGAAAGCGGATCGACGCGGCTTCCTTGATCGCGACCTGGTTCATCACGCCCCAGCCCCACAGGAAGACCCAATCCGGCTTCTCGTTGCGGATCTGCAGCCAGGCGGCCTTCTGCTCCTGGCCAGGGTGATCGACGGCGATGTCGCGGAAGGCGAAGCCGTGCTTTTCAGACAGCGCCTGCAGTGTGCGGATCGGCTCCTTGCCATAGGCCGAGTTGTGGTAGACGAGGAAAATCTTCTTGCCTTTCAGCTTGTCCATCCCGCCTTCGCGCTCGCCGACATAGTTCACGAAGGCGGACGCCTGGTCCCAATAGGTGGCCGGGGGGTTGAACACCCACTCGAACACCCGGCCGTTCGCCGCCGAGGTGCGGCCGTAGCCCATGGAGAAGACCGGGATTTTGTCCACCGAGGCTTTCGGAATGAGCTGATAGGTGATGCCGGTCGACAGCGGCTGGTAGACGAGCCCGCCGGACGGCTCCTCGCCCTTGGTCTTCTCGTAGCACTCGACCCCTTTCTGGGTGTTGTATTCGGTTTCGCAGGGGACGATCTTGAACTTCACGCAGTCCCCCGGCTTGATGCAAAGACCGCCGTCGCGCTCGTTGAGCATGGTGAAGTAGTCGGCGTAACCGTTGGCGAACGGAATCCCGTTCGGCGCATAGGGGCCGGTGCGGAAATCGAGCGCCGGGATCACGAGCTCGTAGGCCCCCGCCGCGCCGGCCGCCATGACCGCGGTGACGGCCCCAAGGGCAACCGATTTGATCAGTTCACTGCGGGACATTCCGTTTTCCTCCAGTTGCGAGAGTCGAGGCTCTCTTGCTTTGTGACGGGCGATGCGCGCCGGCAGGCCCTCAGTAAGGGAACGGCCAGAGCCGGAGCTTTTCCTTGGCGATCTGCCACAGCCGCGCGAGGCCGTGCGGCTCCAGGATGAGGAAGAAGATGATCAAGAGGCCCATGAGCACATATTCGAGGTGCTTGGCGAACACGGCGGTCATGCCGAGCGTGTCGACCATCGTGTTCTTCAGCACGATCGGCATCAGCACGAGGAAGGCCGCGCCGAGAAAGCTCCCGAGCACGGTGCCGAGCCCGCCGATGATGATCATGAACAGCACCAGGAACGAGTTCTGAATGCCGAAGGTGTCGCCGCCCTCCGCCGCGCCGAGCCACAGCGTGAACATCATCGCGCCTGCGACGCCGACATAGAACGAGCTCACCCCGAAAGCGGAGAGCTTCGCCGCGAGCGGGCGAATGCCGATCAATCTCCGCCGCGACGTCCATGTCGCGGATCGCCATCCAGGAGCGGCCGAAACGGCCGCGCACCAGGTTTTTCGCGCCCAAGGCCAGGACCGTCACCATGGCGAGCGCGAGCAGGTATTTCGCGGCGGGCGCCGCGCTCGATCCCGTCATCACGACGCCGAAGAAGGTGCGCGGCGGGACGGTGATCTGTCCGGTGGCGCTGTAGTTGCGCAGCCAGCCCCATTTGTAGAACAGCCACACCAGAAAGAACTGCGCCGCGAGCGTCGCGACCGCGAGATAGAATCCCTTGATGCGCAGGCTCGGCAGCCCGAACAGCATGCCCACGGCGGCGGTGACGAGGCCCGACAGCAGAAACACGATGACCAGATTGAGCTCAGGTATCGTCGTCATCAGCTTGAAGGCCGAGTAGGCGCCCACCCCCATGAAGGCCCCGGTCCCGAGCGAGAGCTGGCCGCAATAGCCGGTGAGGATGTTGAGCCCGAGCGCGGCGAGGCCGAACACGAGGAAGGGCAGCAGGATGGCGTTGAGCGTATAGGCGGTGACGAAGAACGGCATGACCAGGAAGGCCGCGAGCAGCACCGCGATGACGAACCAGCGATCCTGCGCGATCGGGAAGATCGCCTGGTCGGCGGCGTAGGACGTCTTGAACTGACCGACCTCGCGGTAAAGCATCGTCTGAGTTCCTGACGGCTCTAGTGTCCGATTTGGCGGAAGCCTGATGCGCCGTTCTTGCCCTCATGGTGAGGAGCCGTGCGAAGCACGGCGTCTCGAACCATGCATCCTTCGAGACGCCGACCTGCGGTCGGCTCCTCAGGATGAGGGCGCTGAACTCCGAGTCCGCCTATCAGCCAATTGCGCGCCCGTTTGCGGTTCGGAGCTCCCGGGTGGGAGAAGGTCGGCGAGCGTCGCGCAGGGCAGGATTCGAATGGGGCTAGAGAATGGTTCATGGCTAAACCCTGCGGATGATTTTTTCGCCGAACAGGCCTTCTGGGCGCACCAGCAGGAAGGCGAGCGCGAGCATATAGGCGAACCAGTTCTCCACCGCCCCGCCGACCAGCGGGCCGAAATAGACCTCCGCCAACTTTTCGCCGACGCCGATGATCAGTCCGCCGACGATCGCGCCCGGGACGGAGATCGAAGCCGCCCAGGATCAGCACCGGCAGCGCCTTGAGCGCGATCAGCGACAGCGAGAACTGGATGCCCGATTTCGCGCCCCACATGATGCCGGCGACCAAGGCGACGATCCCTGCGGCCGCCCAGACGATCGCCCAGATCGTATTGAGCGAGATTCCCACCGACAGCGCCGCCTGATGGTCGTCGGCGACCGCGCGCAACGCCCGCCCGATCCGGGTCTTCTGGAAGAAGATGGCGAGCGCGGTGACGAGTGCGCGGCGACCACCGCGGCGATGATTTCGAGCTGTTCGACATAGAGTCCGAAACTGTCGAGCAGCCAGTCGTTCGCGCCGCTCGGCAGGCCGAGATCGAGCACCTTGACGTCCGAGCCCCACAAGAGATCGCCGGCGCCCTCCAGGACGTAAGCGAGGCCGAGCGTCATCATGAATAGGATGATCGGCTCCTGATTGACGAGATGGCGCAGCACCAGCCGCTCGATCAGCATCGCAAGCCCGATCATCACGAACACCGTCGCGGTAATGGCGAGCCAGGGCGGCATCGCGAGCGCCGAATTGATCTGATGGGTGATCGGGATCGTGCCCGTGAGAAAGCCGGCAAGCGTCAGGCCGGCGAACAGGGCCATGACGCCCTGCGCGAAGTTGAATACTCCCGACGCCTTGAAAATGAGCACGAAACCGAGCGCGACCAGCGAATACATCACGCCGGTGAGGAGCCCGCTGATGACCGTCTCCGCCAAGAACAACATGAGATCACCCGCTCCGACGAGTCAGCCCAGGCGCCCCGACCGCAAACTCACAACGGGCGCTCGAATCGATGAAAGGGTTGAGGATATTCGTCTTCCCCCGTGAACATGGTGAACGGGGAGGGGGACCATGCGCAGCATGGTGGAGGGGGCGATCGGCAAGAATCCAACGCCGCCGCCGCCTCCACCGCCTTTCGGCGGTCCTCCTCCCCCGCTTCCCGGGGGAGGATCGGTTCGCGTCGAGCTGCCCGGCCGTCCCACATTGCTACGCGCGCCCAAAGCGTGCTCTTGGAGGCCGAATGAGGGTGCGCTGGAAACCATGATCTAGTGCCCCATGCCCAGATAGGCGCGAATGACCACGGGGTCGTGCTGCACCTCGCCGGGCGGCCCTTCGGAAATCTTCACGCCGTGGTCGAGCACCACGACGAAATTGGAGAGATCCATGACCACGCCCATGTCGTGCTCGATCAGGGCGATCGTCGTGCCGAACTGATCGTTGACGTCGAGAATGTAGCGCGACATGTCCTCCTTCTCCTCGAGGTTCATGCCGGCCATCGGCTCGTCGAGCAGAAGGAGCTCGGGCTCCATCGCGAGCGCACGGCCGAGCTCGACCCGCTTCTGCAGGCCGTAGGGCAGGCGGCCGACCGGCACCTTGCGGATGTGCTCGATCTCGAGGAAGTCGATGATGCGCTCCACCGCCTCGCGGTGCTCGAGCTCCTCTTTCTGCGCCGGCCCCCAATGGAGGAACTGCCACAGAAGTCCCTTGCGCATCTTGAGCGCGCGGCCCGACATGATGTTGTCGAGCGTGGACATGCCCTTGAACAGGGCGACATTCTGGAAGGTGCGGCCGATGCCCTGGCTTGCCGCAATGTGCGGGCGCATATGCGTGCGCTTCTCGCCCTTGAAGGTGATCGAGCCTTCCTGCGGCTGGTAGAAGCCGTTGATCACGTTGAGCATCGAGGTCTTGCCGGCGCCGTTCGGGCCGATGATGGCGACGATCTCGCCGCGCTCGATTTCGAAGCTGACCTGCTGCAGCGCGTGCACGCCCCCGAACCGCAGGGACACGTTGTCGATCTTCAGCAGGATGTCGGCCGCGCGGCCGGGATCGACGCGCGAGCCGCGTCCGAGGAAATGGTGCCGGCGGCGCATGGTGGCGAGGATCGCCAGCGCTTCGTCGCGCGTCTCGTAGAGGTTGGAGCGGAAGCGCTCCGCCTCCGCGCGCGTGCGGATCGCCTTCCGCGTCTCGTCGGTCGCGGCGAAGCGCGCGGTGCCGTTGCTGTATTGCACATTGGCAAGCTTGCCGCGCGCGGCGAAGTCCTCCCAGGCTTCGGGAGCGACGGTGCAGTCGTCGTAATTGACGAGGAAGTACCAGCGCCCGCCCGCCTTCGCCATCTGCCGGTCGACTTCGTCGTAGAACTGTCGCACCAGCTCACGGTTTGCGAATGCGACGTGGCTGAGATCGATTTCCATCACCTCGAGCGCGGGATTGAACTTGATCCGGCTCGCGAAATCGACCGCCAGGGCGGTTCGATGGATCACGTCATCCATGCGGCGGCCCTCGCTCTCCATGGCTTCTGAGCGATCGCTCATCTTCCTCCGTTACCCCAGGGCTATCGCATATTGAATTACCCGCACCTGAAAGGGGAGGGTCGGAGCATCGAAGTGGTCCGGGGAGGGGTCGAAAGCCGCCTGCGACCCCCACCCGGCGCCGCGCGCCGGCCTCCCCCTTTTAGGGGGAGGCGGGCAATGCCGGCCAAATGCGATTCCCCCGCCCGTTTCACGGGGGAGGACACGTCCGGAGCGTTCGAACGCGTTGGGCGACGCTGCGACCGCCACTGCTTCTTCTCGAGCTGCAAGCAGTCTCATTCCGCCGCCTCCCGACGCGTGAGCTGAGTCGCGGGCAGGATGTCCATGTCGCGGATTTTCACCCGCGCCGAAATCACGCCCTTGCGGCCGTCCTCGAAGGTGACTTCGGTGGTGATGTCGGCCTCGGCGGAACCGTCATAGAGCGCCTTCACCAACGGCGCATAGCGCTCGGCGATGAAACCGCGCCGGACCTTTTGCGTGCGGGTGAGTTCGCCGTCGTCCGGATCGAGCTCCTTGTGCAGGATGAGGAAGCGCCTGATCTGCGCGCCCGCCATCACCTCCTCTTCGGCAAGCAGGCGGTTGACCTCGGCGACGTGCTTTTCGAGCATGTCGTAGACCAGCGGGTGGCCGGCGAGCTCCTGATAGGAGGCATAGGCGATGTTGTTGCGTTCGGCCCAGTTTCCCACGGCCGTGAGGTCGATATTGAGCATCGCCGCGACATGGTCGCGTTTGTCCCCGAAGGTGACCGCCTCCTTGATGTTCGGGAAGAACTTCAGCTTGTTCTCGATGTATTTCGGCGCAAACAGCGTGCCGTCATTGAGCCGGCCGACATCGGTCGCGCGATCGATGATCCGCAAATGCCCCGTCTTCGGATCGAACACGCCGGCATCGCCGGTCTTGACATAGCCGTCGCTCGTCAATGTCTGGGCGGTCTTTTCATCGTCCTTGAAGTAACCGATGAACATGCCGGGCGACTTGAACTGCACCTCGCCGCTGTCGGCGATCCGCAGATCGACATTGGGCGCCGCGGGGCCGACCGTCGCGGCATGGATGTGGCCGTCCGGATGGGCGGTGATGTAGAGGAAGGCTTCGGTCTGGCCGTAGAGCTGCTTCAGATTGAGGCCGAGCGACCGATAGAACGAGAACAGCTCCGGTCCGATCGCCTCGCCGGCCGTATAGGCGACGCGCACCCGCGACAGGCCGAGCACGTTCTTGAGCGGCTCGTAGATCAGCAATCTGCCGAGCCCGTAGAGGAGCCGTCCGTGCAGGGGCACGGGCTGGCCGTTGAGGATCGCCTCGCCGTAACGCTGCGCCACCCCGATGAAATACCGGTAGAGAAGGCGCTTGATGCGCGCGGCGTCCTCCAGCCGGATGGTGATCCGGGTGAGCATCTGTTCGAAAATGCGCGGCGGAGCAAAGAAGAATGTCGGCCCGATCTCACGCAAGTCCTGCATCGCCGTTTCGGCGCTCTCGGGGCAGGCGAGGCAGAAACCGGCCACCATGCCTTGCGCGTAATTGAGGTAATGGTCGCCCACCCAGGCGAGCGGCAGATAGGCGAGCGCGATGTCGCGTTCGTCGAGCCTGTCGAAGGCGACCGTGTCCGCGGCGGCGTTGATGCAGCCCGCCGCCGACAGCATCACGCCCTTCGACTGGCCGGTGGTGCCGGACGTATAGAGAATGATCGAAACGTCCGAGCCTTTGCCCGCCGCGATTTCGCGCTCGAGCCAGGTCGCGGTGGCGGGATCCGCAAGGCGGCGCGCCCGGTCGCAATCACCTCGTCGATCGCGTGCAGGCGCGGATCTTCGTAATCGCGCAGTCCGCGCGGCTCGTCATAGACGATGTGTTTAAGCTTCGGCAGCCGGTCGGAGACTGAGGAAACCTTGTCGACCTGCTCCTGGTCCTGAACCACGGCGAACTGGACCTCGGCATGAGCCAGCACATAGGCGAGTTCGTTCGCCACCGCGTCGGCATAGACCGGCACGGGCACGGCGCCGAGCGCCTCGGCGGCCATGATCGACCAATAGAGTTTCGGCCGGTTCGCGCCAACGATGGCGATCGTATCGCCGCGCGCAAGACCCAGGCGATTGAGGCCGACTGCAAGCGCCCTGACCTGGTCGAGCACGTCCGCCCAGGTCCAGGTCTGCCAGATGCCGAAATCCTTGTGACGCATCGCTGGCCGGCGGCCGAAGCGATCTGCGTTGCGAATCAATAGCCTCGGAAACGTGTCCGCCGCTGGGGCAGTCACCACGGCCGTCCTCCCTGAGGGCCGGCACGTTGGTCGTGCCTGTTAAGCCCAACCGCGGCGGCCAAACGGCCAGCGCGGTTTATTCGCAGTGTTTGAGATTGTTACCGACCTTTATAGAGCCTTTCGTTTTGGTCCGCAAACGAGTTGGCGTCGCGGCTCGGCTCAGCGACGCCGATATTCGACATTCGTGATGTCCGACGCGACTGTTTCTGTGTCCGCGTTGTTGGCAAGGCGCGGGGCGCGCACAAGGCAGCAGGTCGCGACGTATGCCGATCGGTCGATCGCGCGGCGCAATGAAAACCCGCTCGAACTAGCCAGTCGGCTGATTGTGCATCACGACCAAGAATGCGACCGTCGCGGCCGGCGCTGGAAATCTGCCGTCACGAACGCAATAGCGGCGCTGCCTTTGAGCGGCTCAGCTTAATGCGCATGGCGCTCGGGAGTTCGCTCTTGATCGATCCGACGCGATCAGAAATGCGAATCGGACGAAGCCAGGCGGCAGCCACCGGCGCGGCATTGTCCCCGAACGACCAATAGGCCAACCGGTCTAAGCCGTATTGTTGCGGCGCTATGTCCGATTGTGAAGGACAGAACTACCTATACCTAGGGTAAACGGAACGGCTGTTCCGTTGGACGCGTGTTTCTGAGGCCCGAGGTACATGGCTATGTGAGTCATCTCACGGACCGCCCATGGGTGAGAATGCTCTGAGGGACAAACCGAAAGTGTCGCCCGCTCAAGGAGGTACTGCGTGATGGTCAATGCGATAAGCGCTTCGCCTAAGGCGCGCCGGGACGCGCCGCGTCGCCAGTCCGAGCAGGCGGCCCCTGCGATGTCTTGCCTTGCAAGGGGAGGAATAAGCCATGGGCGAAAGGCGTCGCGACGCCGTCGACATGCTGGTCGGCCGCAACATCCGGATTCTCCGCCAGGATCGCGGCATGTCGCAAACCGAACTCGGCCGAAAGATCGACGTCACGTTCCAGCAGGTGCAGAAATACGAGAACGGGACCAATCGGGTCGGAAGCGGCCGCCTGTTCCGGATTGCGACCATTCTGGCCGTGCCGATCACCGCCTTCTTCGAAGGAGCGGGTCAGACCGCGAGCGAGGATGCCGGACCGTCGCCCGTGGCCATGCTGGCCGAACCCTATGTCCTGCGCTTGCTGCAAGCGTTCTGCGCGCTGGAGGACATGGACCTGCGGCGTTCGCTCGCCGAACTTGCAGAGCACATGGCGACTGACGCGTTCCCTGCGCGGGCCGCGGCCGAAGGCGAGAGCAAGACGCAGCGCCTCCGCTCCTGAACGGCTTCCGATCCCGCCATCGCGTGCGCGCGCCGGAACCGGCGCCGCGCCCGTTTCGCGCGCGGGGGAATTCTCGAAATCAATGCGCGGCGGAATACTGCGCGCGCAGCTTCAAGTAAAGATCGTAGGTCTGTCGGGCGATGCTGCGCCAGCTATAGCGTTCCTCGACGCGGCGTCGGCCGGCTTCGCACATGCGCTTGTGGAGTTCTGGATCGTTCGCGATGCGATTGATCCCGTCGGCGAGCCCGCGTTCGAAACGGGCGGGAGCGACCGGATCATGCGGCGGTTCGGGCGACAGATGCGGGTCCACCAGAATGCCGGTCTCGCCGTCCACCACCACTTCGCGGATGCCGCCGACTGCGCTGCCGACCACCGGCGTGTTGCAGGCCATCGCCTCCAGATTGATGATGCCGAACGGCTCGTAGATCGACGGGCAGCAGAACACCGTGGCGTGCGAATAGAGCGCGATGGTGTCGGGGCGCGGCAGCATTTTCGGTATCCAGACGATGCCGGGCCGTTGGGACTGCAGCTCGTGCACGATTTCCTCGATCTCGCGCTGCATGGCGAGCGTGTCGGCGTCGCCCGCGCACAGCACCACCTGCAGATTGGGATCGATATGCGGGATCGCCTGCAGCAGATAGTACAGGCCTTTCTGCCGGGTGATGCGTCCGACGAACAGCACATAGGGGCGCTCGGGATCGACGCCGAGCCGGGTCGAGCACTTCGGGGGCGTGAACCGGCTTGTATTCGTCGGTGTCGATGCCGTTGGGAATGATGATGACCTTGGCGGGCTCCACGTCGAACAGCCGCAGGATGTCTTCGCGGGTGCTGTTCGAGACGGCGATGATGGTGTCGGCGCATTCCAGCGCGGTCTTTTCGATCCAGCGGGCGAGATCGTAGCCGTGCCCGAGCTGCTCGCGTTTCCACGGCCGCAGCGGCTCCAGCGAATGGACGGTGATCACCATGGGTATGTTGTAGAGAATCTTCGCCAGTATGCCGCTGAAATGCGTGTACCAGGTGTGGCAGTGGATGAGTTCGACATTGCCCTCCAGCTCGTCGCCGATGCCCTGCCCGACAAAGGCGAGGCATGTGCTCAGGGCCCGGAGCGGCGAGACGAAGGATTGCGGGCAGCCGGCGAAATGGGTGGTGTCCACCTTGATGCCGCGCACATGCAGCTGCCCGTCGTCGTAGATCTGGTCGTGGAAGCTGCGCACCTCGACGGGCGTCAGTTTCGCGAGTTCGCGCGACAGATATTCGACGTGGACGCCGGCGCCGCCATACACGTAAGGCGGATATTCGTTGGTGGCGAGTAGAACGCGCATTGGTGATGCCCCTGCCGAAGATGAGCCCTGCGGATCGCCACGCCCCTCCCGGGCGGTGCGTGCACGAAAACAGCCGCGGTCGAACCGAGCGAGCGCGAGGCGGACCCGTCCGTCTCGCGCCAAAACGGGATCAGGCGATGCAGCGGAAGAAGACGGCCGGGTCTTTCTCCGGATCGATGAACAGCCGCAGGCCGCCCCATTCGATCATCCGCCGCTCGCCGGTCAGAAGGTTTTCCACCGCCCGCACCGGCCGCCGCGCGCCCTCCGGGCCGATCTGCGTGTCGCCGAAATGGAACCAGAATTCGCACGGGTCGCGGCCGAGCGCGATCGCGACCGCCACCGCATTGTCGTGAACGACCAACTCCTTCACGAACCCGGTGACGTTGTCGTTGTCGATCAACGCAAAGCGGAGATCGGCGGTCTGCTGCAGCGCCGCGTTCTCACGCCGGATTCTGTTCAGCTGCGTGATGTAGTCCGTGATATTGCCGGGCGCGTTCCAGTCGCGCGGCTTGATTTCGTACTTCTCCGAATCGAGATACTCTTCCTTGCCTGCCGCCAGCACCGTGTGCTCCAGGAGTTCGAAGCCGCTGTAGACGCCGTAGCTCGCCGACAGGGTCGCCGCGAGCGCGATGCGCGACATGAACAGCCACCGCTCGCCCGACTGCAGGTGGAAGGGCAAGATGTCCGGCGTGTTGACGAAGAAGTTCGGGCGGAAGAATTCCCGCTCCGGATAGCGCGTGAGTTCGGTGAGGTATTCCTCGAACTCCTTCTTGCCGGTCCGCCACGTGAAATAGGTGTAGGACTGGGTGAAGCCGAGCTTGGCCAGCGCCTTCATCACCTTGGGCCGGGTGAACGCCTCCGACAGGAAGACGACATCGGGATAGCGCGTCTGCACTTCGCGGATGACCCATTCCCAGAACGGGAAGGGCTTGGTGTGCGGATTGTCCACGCGGAAGATGCGCACGCCGTGCTCGGCCCAGTGCAGGAACACGTCGCGCAGCGCGTTCCACAGCGCGACGCGGTCGGCGCAGTAGAAATCCGGGTTGACGATGTCCTCGTATTTCTTCGGCGGGTTCTCGGCGTAGCGCATCGAGCCGTCGGCGCGGCGCTTGAACCAGTCGGGATGGTCGCGCAGCCAGGGATGGTCGGGCGAGCATTGGGTGGCGAAGTCGAGCGCGATCTCGAGCCCGTGCGCCTTGGCGGCCTCGACCAGCCGGTCGAAATCCGCATGCGTGCCGAGCTCGGGATGGATCGCGTCGTGGCCGCCCTCGTGGCTTCCGATCGCGTAGGGGCTGCCCGGATCGTCGGGCCCGGCCTTGAGCGAATTGTTCTTGCCCTTGCGGTTCGCCTTCCCGATCGGATGGATCGGCGGGAAATACAGGACGTCGTAGCCCATGCGCGGCGATGTCGGGCAGGCGCGCGATCACGTCGTTGAACGTGCCGTGCCGGTTGGCGTCGTTCGTCTGGCTGCGGGGAAAGAGTTCGTACCACGCGCCGCAGCGCGCGCGCGGACGCTCCGCGATGACCGGAAACGCGTCGCTCCAGGTGAGGTCCGGCCGCGCCTCGACCTCCGCCATCAGCAAAGCGAGCTCCTCCTGGAGCAGCGGCTCGGGCGCGTGCGAGCGCGCGAACGCATCGAGCACGGCCTGCAGCGTGCCGGCGCGCCCGCCCGCCCGCGCGAGCGCCGCGGCCACGAGAGCGCGGCCCTCGAGGAGCTCGACATGGATGGGGACGCCCGCCTTCTGCTTCAGCAGGCAGTCGCGCCGCCAGGTGCCGAACGTGGCCGTCCAGGCCTCGATGGCGAACACGTGGCGGCCAAGCTCGGTCGGAGTGAAAACGCCGCGCCAGCGGTCGTTTTCGTGGAACAGCATGGGGACGGTCTGCCAGGCGGGGTCGCCCTCGCGCCGCCAGCGCAGCGCGGCGGTGATCACCTCATGCCCGTCGCGGAATATGTCGGCCGTCACCTCGATCGGCTCGCCGGCGATCCGCTTGACCGCAAAGCGTCCGCCGTCGACCCTGGGGTCGATCGCCTCGATGAAAAAGGTGCGGCTGGCGAGGCCGGGCCCGTAGGACGGGGCGTCCGTCGCCGGGTGCGGGACCATGTCCTGCGTGCTCGAAGGGGCGGTGCGGGCGGGTTGCTTTTTCGGCCTCGCAACGCGGGCCGGCGGTTTTTTCGTATCCACGTCGTTATTGATCCGGACTGGGAAGGAGCCAAGGAACTGCGAGCGTCGCATCGGCATCTCGCAGGCGCGAAGCTGTTATCTTGCTTTTCCGCGCGGTCGGCAAGGCCGTCGACAGCTTTCGTGTCGACGCCGTGAACGATGCGGCGACGATTGCGGCGGAGGGTGTGTCGATGGGCTTGCGCCGCCGGAAAAGCCGGTTTGCAGCGCTGCGGAAGGGTTGCCGATCGTCATCTCTGGGGGGAGATAACGAAGCCTTCTGTTTCATAACAAGAAGCACGCCCGCCGCGCCTGCGCGCGTTCAGCCCTTCACTCTCCTACGGCGTAGCGATCGCATCGACCAGGATCTGCTGCGCCGGGTCGAGGCGGCTGGCGAGCGGGTCAGGAACGCCCGCCTCGCGCAGCATCGGCGCGACGGGACGGAACGACACCACCGTGCGTCCGTCCGTATCCTCGCGCACCAGCACGCGCAGGGGCAGGTCGAGGGCGGCCTGCGGCGCAGCCAGCATGATCGGCGTGCCGCCGCGCGGGTGGCCGTAGAGCAGGACCGCCGTCGGCGGCATGTCCATGCCGACCTCGCGCGCCCCCGCCGCGTGGTCGATGCAGGCGAACACGGTCATGCCGGCGGATGCGATCCTATCCTTCAGGCGCTGCAGGGTCGGCCCGAAAGCAAGGCTGGTGACATGCTCGACGATCCCGTGGCGTGGGCCGCTCATGGTCTTGTTCTCCTTCGTTTGCGCCGCGTGCGGGGAGGGTCGCGACGCGCCGGGCGACCTTGCTGCGGCGGTTGTCCTTCACGGTTTCGTTAAGCGCGAATGTGACGGATCGCACATCGCGCCCGCGCGTCCGCTCTAACGTTCGAGGCAAGTTGAAGTGTTCTACGAAAAAGAAGACCCCGGAGGACGCCATGACCACCCCCGACCTTCTGTCCGACGATCTCACCGACTCCGACGCCGAGCAAGGCCTGGGCTTTTTCGACTGGTTGCTGCAGGTGCACAGCTGCGTGCGCGATGCGCATGCGCGGCGCGGCGGCGCCCAGCGGCGGGTCCGCCTGCCGACCCCGGATGTCATGCGCCTGCGCCTGCGCCGCGAGCACGCCCTGCGCAAGGCGGAAAAGCGCTGGGCCTGAACGGCGCTGGCCGAGGGGGCTCACGAAAACCGCTGCGCATCCCAATCGGTCGCGTGCCGATGGCTTAAAGCCATCCCCGTTCATCCTCCCCCGTTTGCACGGGGGAGGATGAGTATGGGGACTTCCTCAACCCCCTCATCCTGAGGAGCCCGCAAAGCGGGCGTCTCGAAGGATCGCCGCGGGCGCGACATGGTTCGAGACGCGCGGCTTCGCCGCGCTCCTCACCATGAGGGATGAACATCGCAGTGTCAAGCTTGCGCAGCCGCGCAGGCTTGACTGCGTCGGCGGGGGAGGGGATTCACGAAAACCACGGCTCGTGTTCCGATCGGCCGCTCGATGCCGATCGAACAAGACCTGCTGCCGTCAGTTGCGCGCGCCCCCTCCACCATGCTGCGCATCGGTTCCCCCTCCCCGTTTGCAACGGGGGAGGGGAATTCCACTATCTCCTCGTCCTGAGGAGCCGACCGCAGGTCGGCGTCTCGAAGGATGGCCGCGGGCGCGACATGGTTCGAGACGCGCGGCTTCGCCGCGCTCCTCACCATGAGGGCATCAGGTGGGCTGGTTTCCGCCCGGCGGTGACGAGGGGAGGGGATCGTTCGCCGGATGAGGGACGTAGCCCGGATTGAGCGTCAGCGATCCGGGATGCAGAAGCATCCCGCCCGCCTGACCGGATGTCACTCCGCTCCGTCCAGGCCATCTGCTTCTCGGCTACGCTCTTCTGAAATGGTTATGCCACGCCCCATTCTTCGTTGCTAAACGCGCAATCTCGTTAAAAATCAATCAAACGGACAGGCATCTATCTGTCGACTGAATGCGAGCATAAAGCGTGTTGCCAAGGTCTGTACCGTTATCGATGATCTTTCAGTGGCCTGCCGGGGAAAGTCGGGCGTTCAAGCGCTCGAGTATGGAAGATTTTTGTCTCAATCAGTCGGCCGCGCACGTTTGGGATTAGAACGCATCGCAGCCGTTCTCTCCAAAATATCATACTCGTCGGATGCAATAGCATTCGCTCTCGCCACTTGGCGATTAACGTCGCTTCGATTCTCGTAGCCTGCTGGTCGTCCGAACTCTTGTCGAATACGTGCTTGTAGCCATGGGAGAGCCGAATGCCGTCCAAGAACTCCGAGAATGGCAGTCGACAGAGCTGTCATCTCCACGTCGAGGTCCTCCGAAATCAAGCATAGACTGACCCTCACGAACACCCCGTGGTTCCGCCGCATGTCTCGCATTTGAGGCATGTGCCGTTGCGCACCAAGGTGAAGTTGCCGCATTCGCCGCAGGCTTCGCCCTCGTAGCCCTTGGCCTTGGCTTCCGCGCGCATTTCCGCGGCGTAGGCTTTGGCCTCGGCGCGCGCCTCGCTGCGCGACGCCGCGAGATGGCGCCCTTCGAGCTGCTCGGTCGGCGAGAGCTTCTGTTCGAGCTCGGCCTTCAGCGCCGCGGCGCCGGAGAGGTCGCCGTGCGAGAGCGCGGAAACCTTCGCCACCCCACCCGGCGCGCTGCGCGCGCCACCCTCCCCGCCGAGGGGGGAGGGTAAAGAACTTCCGCGCGTCTCGGTCCCGCGCGTCTCCCCGCCCTCGCCCCGCGCGCCCGCTTCGCGTTCCGCCCCGCCCGCGATCACGCCGAGCCGGTCGGTGCGCGAGCGGGTGAGGCCGCGCGACACGTAGCGCGCATGCGGTCCGTCCGGCAGCTTGCCCTCGCTGACGCCCTTGCCGAGCGCGTCGAACCCGCCCATCGCCGCCGGGTCGACATGGGCGAGATCGAAGCGGTCGAGATAGCTCACCGCGAGCTCGCGGAAAATGTAGTCGAGCATCGAGGTGGCGTATCTTGATCGAGTCGTTGCCCTGCACCGGGCCGGACGGCTCGAAGCGCGTGAAGGTGAAGGCGTCGACATATTCCTCGAGCGGCACGCCATATTGCAGGCCGAGCGACACCGCGATGGCGAAATTGTTGATGATCGAGCGGAGCGCCGCGCCCTCCTTGTGCATGTCGATGAAGATTTCGCCGAGCCGCCCGTCGTCGTATTCGCCGGTGCGCAGATAGACCTTGTGGCCGCCCACCACCGCCTTCTGGGTGTAGCCCTTGCGGCGGTCCGGCATCTTCTCGCGGTCGCGCATGACGACGATGCGCTCGACCACCTTCTCGACCACCCTTTCCGAAAGCGCGGCGGCGCGCGCGGCCGCCGGCTTCTCGATGAAGGCCTCGATGAGGTCCTCCTCGTCATCGTCGCCGGAGATGAGCTGGCTCTGCAGCGGCTGCGACAGCTTCGAGCCGTCGCGATAGAGCGCGTTCGCCTTCAGCCCGAGCTTCCAGGAGAGCAGATAGGCCTGCTTGCAGTCCTCCACCGTCGCGTCGTTCGGCATGTTGATGGTCTTGGAGATCGCGCCGGAGACGAAGGGCTGCGCCGCCGCCATCATGCGGATATGGCTGTCGACCGAGAGGAAGCGCTTGCCGTTGCGCCCGCACGGATTGGCGCAGTCGAACACGGCATAGTGCTCGGCGCGCAGATGCGGCGCGCCCTCGACCGTCATCGCCCCGCACACATGCACATTCGTCGCGTCGATCTCGCGCCGCGAGAAGCCGAGCGCCGCCAGCATGTCGAACGAGGGCTTGGCGAGGTCCTCGGCGGCGAGCCCGAGCGTGTCGGTGCAGAACGCCTCGCCGAGCGTCCATTTGTTGAAGGCGAAGCGGATGTCGAAGGCGGTCGGCAGCGCCTTCTCCAGCCGCGCGAGCGCCTCGGGCGTAAAGCCCTTCGCCTTCAGCGCGGCGTGATTGATGCCGGGCGAATTGGCGAGCGTGCCGTGGCCGACCGCATAGGTCTCGATGTCGGCGATGCTGGCTGTCGGAATAGCCGAGCACGCGCAGCGCCTCCGGCACCGCGCGGTTGATGATCTTGAAGTAGCCGCCGCCGGCGAGCTTCTTGAACTTCACGAGCGCGAAGTCGGGCTCGATGCCGGTGGTGTCGCAATCCATCACGAGGCCGATCGTGCCGGTCGGCGCGATCACGGTCGCCTGCGCATTGCGGTAGCCGTGCTGCTCGCCGAGCGCGAGCGCGCGGTCCCAGGCGAGCCGCGCGCGCTCGATCAGGCGCGCATCCGGACAGGCGGCATGGTCGAGCCGCACCGGCGGGCTTGCGAGCGTCTCGTAGCCGGTCTTCTCGCCATGGGCGGCGCGGCGATGGTTGCGCATCACCCGCAGCATCGGCTCGCGGTTCTTCTTGTAGCCCGGGAACGCGCCGAGCGCGGCCGCCATCTCCGCCGAGGTCGCATAGGCCGTGCCGGTCATGATCGCCGAAAGCGCGCCGCAGATCGCGCGGCCCGCCTCCGAATCGTAGGGGATGCCGGACGACATCAGGAGGCCGCCGAGATTGGCGTAGCCGAGGCCCAGCGTGCGGTACTCGTAGGAGAGCTGCGCGATCTCCCTGGACGGGAACTGCGCCATCAGCACCGAGATTTCCAGCACGACGGTCCACAGCCGCACCGCATGCTCGTAGCCGTCGATGTCGAACAGGATTGCCTCTCCACCTCTGCCCGCGTGCGGGGAGAGGTCGGAATTTGCGCTTGCGCCCATTCCGGGTGAGGGGGCCTCCGAAATTCGTTCGTGCGGCGAAAGCCCCTCACGCCGGCCCTCTCCCCATCGCCCCCGCCCTGACCCTCCCCCGCCTGCGGGGGAGGGAAGGATGGAGCCGTGGAACGCGAGCAGATTGAGCGAGGCGAGATTGCAGGCGGTGTCGTCCAGGAACATGTATTCCGAGCACGGATTTGACGCGCGGATCGGCCCCGAGGCCGGACAGGTGTGCCAGTCATTGATCGTGGTGTGGTATTGCAGGCCGGGATCGGCGGAGGCCCAGGCCGCGTAGGCGATCTTCTCCCACAGATCGCTCGCCTTGACGGTTTTCGCGACCTTGCCGGGCTTGGTGCGCCAGGTGAGGTCCCAGTCGCCGTCCGCCTCCACCGCTTTTAAAAACTCGTCGGTCACCCGCACCGTATTGTTGGAGTTCTGTCCGGACACGGTCAGATAGGCTTCCGAGTCCCAATCGGTGTCATAGATCGGGAACTCGATGTCCTTGTAGCCCTGCTTGGCGAACTGGATGACCCGCTTGATGTAGCTGTCGGGCACGCGGTTGCGGCGCGCCGCCTTCACCTCCCGGCGCAGCACCGGGTTTTTCTCCGGGTCGAAGCAGTCGTCGCCCGAGCCTTCGCAGTTGAGGCAGGCCTTCAGCACCGCGCGCAGATGCTTCTGGTTGACCCACGAGCCGGTCACGAGGCTCGCGACCTTCTGCTCCTCGAGCACCTTCCAATTGATGTACTGCTCGATGTCGGGATGGTCGACGTCGACGATCACCATCTTGGCGGCGCGGCGCGTGGTGCCGCCCGACTTGATCGCGCCCGCCGCGCGGTCGCCGATCTTGAGGAAGCTCATCAGGCCGGAAGAGCGCCCGCCGGCCGAAAGCTTCTCGCCCTCGCCGCGCAGGCGGGAGAAATTCGAGCCGGTGCCGGAGCCGTATTTGAACAGCCGCGCCTCGCGCACCCACAGATCCATGATCCCGCCTTCGTTGACGAGATCGTCCTTGATGCCCTGGATAAAGCAGGCGTGCGGCTGCGGGTGCTCGTAGGCCGTCTTCGACTTCACGAGCTTGCCGGTCTTGAAGTCGACGTAGAAGTGGCCCTGGCTCGGCCCGTCGATGCCATAGGCCCAATGCAGCCCGGTGTTGAACCATTGCGGCGAGTTGGGCGCGACCATCTGCATCGCGAGCATGTAGCGCAGTTCGTCGAAGAAGGCCTGCGCATCCGCCTCCGAATCGAAATAGCCGCCCTTCCAGCCCCAATAGGTCCACGCGCCGGCGAGCCGGTCGAACACCTGGCGCGCGGAATGCTCGCCGGTGATCCGCTCCTTCTCGGGCAATTCCTTCAGCGCCGCGTCGTCCGGGGCCGAACGCCACAGGAAGGAGGGCACGCCCTCTTCCTCGACCTTGCTCAAGCGGGCAGGGACGCCGGCCTTGCGGAAGTATTTCTGCGCGAGCACGTCGGAGGCGACCTGCGACCATGCCATCGGCACTTCGATATTGTCGGCCCGGAACACGACCGAGCCGTCCGGGTTGCGGATTTCGCTCGTCGTCAGCCGGAATGCGATATCCGCATAAGGCGACTGGCCGTCCTTGGTGTAGCGCCGCTCGATCCGCATCGTCCCACCTCTCATTCGCCGCCAAGCGCCGAAGCCCATGGCGCGCCAACCGGACTCGACCGCATGCCGCGTGGCTTGCGTCTCCCCCGTGCCCTGTTTTTCGTTTCTGACTGGATACGCTACCGGCTGCACTTTACGCGCGGTCCGGATCGAGCGCCGGCCGGATGCCCCGAGAACTGAGACTCAAGAACCAAGGCCGCCTGCGGGACCATTTGGCCTCGACGGAGCGCCTGAGCAAGCCTCTCGGAGTCGGCCGGCAGGACGTCGAACCAACCCTCGAACCAACCCCGCCGCAGAATTGAAAACTAAGGCAATTCGGCCGTGTCCGTCAAGAACTAGTGTTAGCCGTCCAACAGCTGCCTAGATATGGGTATTCCGAGTGGCCGCTGCAGCTTCGCCGGCGTCGCGGGGCGGCCTTCCCGAAAACAGCGCCTATGAGCGTAGGCGTGCGCCGTGGCGTGCGCGCCAACGCCGCCTGGACATGGGGCCGGCGCGGTGGCATCACGAGCACGGCCAATTCCGCCCGCACCGGCTCGGAGCCAATGAATTCTCAAGACCTTCTTCACGCGCGTGTTCTCCTGGTGGAACGACCAGACCTTTGGAACCCAGTTCTGGACCTGGCGGCACGGCGAATTCGTCGGCGCCGACGAGTTCGGCAACGCCTATTATCGCGAGGCGGGCGGCCGGATCAGCCCGGCGCTCGGCTACAACCGGCGCTGGGTGATCTATAACGGCCTGGCCGAGCCGTCGCGCATTCCGCCGGCCTGGCACGCCTGGATCCACTACATCGTCGACGTGCCGCCGACCGAGGAGATCGTCACGCCGCGACCGTGGTGGAAGCCGCACAAGCCGAATCTCACGGGGCTTCCCGGCGCCTACCGTCCTCCCGGCTCGACGCTCGCGCAAAACCGGCGTCCGGCGGCGACCGGGGATTACCGGCCCTGGACGCCGAACCGGTAGCATTCGGCCAGCGGCGCGGAAACGATCAGTCGCTCGGTCCAGCGTTTGAACCTTGAAACGGCGCAGGGTCGGCTGGGGCCGTTGGATCGCGGGCTGTTCGCGAGCAGGCGCTCGTCTGCCCTGGCCGGGACGCCGTCTGCGCCACCCTTTCACTGCCGCATTCCGCATGTTAACTCGGCTCCGGCGGCTCGCGGGACGTGCGCCGAATCCAAGAACGCAATCGCCGCAAACGGAAGCCCATGGCCCGATCTTTTCACGCAGGCTTTGCGATCAGCGGTTTGACCGCACAGTTTGCGCTGCTCGGCCTGCTTGCTGTCGCCGATCCGGCGGTTGCGCAGGGGTTCTTCGGCGAACAGCCGCCGCGGCCCCCGTCGTCCGTGCCGACGCGGCCAGGGCGCTCATTGCCCCCACCCGGTCAGTACCCGCCTGAACCCGGTCAGTACCCCGCGCAGCCCGATCAATACCCGGCGCAGCCGGAACAGCTGCCGCCGCCCCCGAGCGCCGCCGCGCCGTCGCGCGGCTTCGGGGGAGGCGTGGAATCGCAGCCGCTTGCTCCGCCGCCGGGCGGGACGGCGGATCCGGGTCAAGCGCCCGGCGCGTCGACGCAACCTGCGGCGCTCCCGCCGGGACCGGCCTCCGCGCCCTCCGCCGCGCGTGGGGCGCCGCCGCCGCCGGCCGCAGGTCCGCCCTCCGATGAAGGCGTGACCGAACTGCCGTCGCAGAAAATACTCAACCCGACCGCGGTGTTTTCCGGGCTCGACAAGATCACCGGCCGGATCACGACCTTCGACGTCGAGATGAACGAGACCGTGCAGTTCGGCGCGCTGCGGGTGCGGCCGCGCGCCTGCTACACGCGCCCGCCGACGGAAGCGCCCAACACCACCGGATTCATCGAGGTCGACGAGGTCACGCTGCAGGGAGACGTGAAGCGGCTGTTTCGCGGCTGGATGTTCGCGGCAAGCCCCGGCCTGCACGGGGTCGAGCATTCGATCTATGACGTGTGGCTTGCCGACTGCAAGGGCGCGCAAACGGCCGCGGTCGAGGAGCCCGCCGCAGCGCAGCCTCCCGCCACGCAACGCGCCCAGCCGAGCGCGCGCACGGGCGGCTCGCCCCGGCAATCAGGCGCGTCGCAGCGACAGAGCCGGGAGCCGCAGCCCGGCGCGCCCGCATCGCCGCAACGCGCGCCGCGCACGCAGCAGTATTGACCGAGCGCTGAGGAATTCCACCTGATCGCGACGAAGCGGACGGCGTTGCGCCGTCCGTCAGCCGTCGCGCGCGGTCGAGCGCGCAAGCGCTAGCGCGGTCGCGCCCGCGATCGGGCGATCGAGCGGCAACGCTGCAAAACTTGCCGAGCAGCCGACCGCGTGCGCAAGCAGCCGGTGGTAGCCGCGGCGCGACACTTCGAGCGCCCCGAACTGGCGCAAATGGTCGGTCACGAACTGCGTGTCGAGCAGCGTGAAGCCGCCCGCCCGCAGCCGCGCGACGAGGTGCACCAAGGCGACCTTCGAGGCGTCGCGCGCGCAGTGAAACATGCTCTCGCCGAAAAACGCGCCGCCGAGGCTCACGCCGTAAAGCCCGCCCACCAGCCGCTCGCCGTCATAAGCCTCGATCGTATGGCAATGCCCGACATCGTAGAGCCGGCGATAGAGCTTGCGGATGCGCACATTGATCCAGGTGCGCGCCCGCCCCGCGGCGGGGGCGGCGCAGCCGTCGATCACGCCGTCGAAATCGCGATCCGCAATAACCGTGTAGCGCTCGGATTTCACCAAGCGCGCAAGCCGCGACGGGACATGGAAGCCGTCGAGCGGGATCACGCCGCGCTCCTCGGGCTCGATCCAGTAGAGCGCCGGATCTTCCGCGCTCTCGGCCATGGGGAAAATCCCGCACGCATAGGCCTTGAGCAGCACCTCCGGCGTGATCTCGACCGAAGCGGAATCGCGACGGGCCATCAGGCCACCGATCGGTTCGAGGGAATTCCGAACCGGCGACGTTCGGAATTTGCTCTGCGCATCCTGCATAGCCGCATGTCTCCGTGGCCTCTTTTCGCAGTGCCAGCAGTCGTCGCCGTCGAGTGCGAGCCGGCTTCACGCCGATTGCGCACCCGCGTTCAACGGAACGTGAAGCATCACGCCGACGCGGATTAACGGGTTGCTAACCGGCAATACGTAGTTCTCCAAGGAAACTAAATCAAATTCGCTGAACAGCGTTCCACGGTCAACGCCCAGTTGGGCGGGAGATTAGCGATGGATCGGAGTTTCTCGCGAGCGCCGCGCGTGCTGCTGGTCGAAGACGAGGTGCTCATCAGCATGATGATCGAGGATGAGATGTTGGCGCGCGGCTTCGAGGTCTACACCGTGACGAACGCCGGCGACGCGCTGCAGCTCCTCGCGGAGGGACCGCAGGTCGACGTCCTGTTCACCGACATCAATATCGAAGGCGACATGGACGGCCAGGCGCTCGCGCGGCGTGCGCGCGAATTGCATCCGGAACTTGCGGTGCTTTATGCTTCCGGCACCCTCAGAACGATCATAGACGCGGTCCCCGGCTCTACCTTCGTACCGAAGCCTTACGCGCCATCCGAAGTGTGCGCGATGGTCGCCGAGATGGCGAGCACTGACTAGCCGGCGCATCCTTCGCTTGGCCAGGCCCGGGCGCGCGTTCTGCGTGCGCTCGTCGCCTTGCGGCAATTTTTATTAGCGGATGCGGCAAGCGACGCGGTCCCCCCACGCGACGCGGTCCGAGTTTTTCAAAGCGCCCCGCAGCCCGAGAAGTTCGATCGAGAGCGAGGCTCGGTTGGTCGTTTCGATCGATCGAGCGGGATTATTCATGCTTTTGGTTAACAATTCGTTGACGCCGGTATTATTCGGAGGGCGCGGCGTCGCTCGCTGCGCACGCCATGCCCGGCGGCCGTGAAAGCCTGCCGCCGTCAGTCCTCCGCGCTCGCGCGGGCGAGGAACTGCTCCAGCCAGTGGATATGGTAGGCGCCGTCGAGGATGTCCTTGTCGCGCACCAAGGCGCGGAACAGCGGCAGCGTCGTGTCGACGCCGTCGACCACGAACTCGTCGAGCGCGCGGCGCAGCCGCATCAGGCATTCGGGGCGCGACTTGCCGTGCACGATCAGCTTGCCGATCAGCGAATCGTAATAGGGCGGGATCGTATAGCCTTGATAGACGGCCGAATCGACGCGCACGCCCATCCCGCCCGGCACGTGATAGTGCACGATCCGTCCCGGCGACGGGCGAAAGGACACCGGGTTCTCCGCGTTGATGCGACACTCGATCGCGTGGCCGTGAAAGGCCACGTCCTTCTGCTCGATGGCGAGGCGGGCGCCATCGGCCACCCGGATCTGTTCGAGCACCAGGTCGAAGTCGGTGATCATCTCCGTCACCGGATGTTCGACCTGGATGCGCGTGTTCATTTCGATGAAGTAGAACTTGCCGCCTTCGTAGAGAAACTCGACGGTGCCGACGCTGAGATATTGCAGGTCGCGCATGGCGCGGGCGACGATCTCGCCGAGCTCCTCGCGTTGATCGGCGTTGAGTGACGGCGACGGGCTCTCCTCCAGGAGCTTCTGATGGCGTCGCTGCAGCGAACAGTCGCGCTCGCCGAGATGGATGGCCTTGCCGTGGCCGTCGCCGAGAACCTGGAACTCGATATGCCGCGGCTCGGCGAGATACTTCTCCACATACAGCGTGTCGTCGCCGAAGGCGGCCATCGACTCCGCGCGCGCGGTCGCAAGCGCATTGGCGAGATCGGCCTTGGAGCGCGCGATCTTCATGCCGCGCCCGCCGCCGCCCGCCGCCGCCTTCACCAGCACCGGAAAGCCGATCTCGCGCGCGATGGCCTTCGCCTCGGCGTCGGAACCGACCGCGCCGTCGGAGCCCGGCACCACCGGTATGCCGAGTTTCCTCGCCGTGTGCTTCGCCTCGATCTTGTCGCCCATCAGCCGGATATGCGCCGGCTTCGGTCCGATGAAATGCAGACCGTGATCGGTGAGGATTTCGGCGAAGCGGGCGTTCTCCGACAGGAAGCCGTAGCCCGGATGCAACGCGTCGGCGCCGGTGATCTCGCAGGCGGCGAGCAGCGCCGGAACGTTGAGATAGCTGTCCTTCGCCGGCGGAGGCCCGATGCACACGCTCTCGTCGGCAAGGCGCACATGCATTGCGTCCTCGTCCGCGGTCGAGTGCACCGCGACGGTCGCAATGCCGAGCTCCTTGCAGGCGCGCAGCACGCGCAGCGCGATCTCTCCGCGGTTGGCGATCAAGATTTTCTCGAACATGACGTCCGCCGACCTCACCGCGTCAGCGCCGGGCTTGAGCACGGCGCATCGGTTCACCCGTTCCGTCATGCGCCGCAAAGCGGGGCATCCGGTCTTTCTCCCACAACTTTGGCCTGAACTCCCGACCTCGGCTGATAGCCGATCATCCGTTTGCGCGGATGATGACGAGAGAACGTCGCCGCGCGGCTTGTGCGCCGCGCGCGACGCTCACGGCCCGGGGACGCCCCCGGGTCGCTCGATGATCATCAGCGGCTCTCCGAACTCCACCGGCTGTCCATCCTCGATCAGGATCTGGGTGACCGTCCCCGCATGCGGGGCCGGAATTTGATTCATCGTCTTCATCGCTTCGATGATGAGGATGGTGTCTCCGGCCTTCACCACGCTGCCGATTTCGACATACGGTTTTGCGCCCGGCTCAGGCGCGAGATAGGCGGTGCCGACCATCGGCGAGGTGAGAACGCCCGGGCGATCGCCCGGCTCGGCGACGGCCGCCGCCGCGAAATGCCCGAGCCCGTATGGCGCGCCCGGTGCGGGCGCCGCCGCGCTGGAGGCGATCGCCAGCCCCTGGCGGGCGACGCGCACGCGCAGGCCCGCCTGCTCGATCTCGATCTCGGTGAGACCGGCTTCATGCAGCAGCCGCGCCAAGGCGCGCACGATCTGTTCGCTCGGCGCGCTCAATGTCGGCTTCGCCGCGCCGCCGGCGGACGCCTGGACACCTGTTTCCTCCGCGCTCACGGCTCAGCTCTCCCATTCGGTCGTCGCGGCCAGTCCCGAGATCGCCAGCGCATAGCCGAGCGGGCCGAAGCCGCAGATTACTGCTTTCGCCGCTCTTGCCACATAAGAGGTGCGGCGGAAATCCTCGCGCGCGTGGATATTGGTGATGTGCACTTCGATCACCGGCGCGGCGCAGGCCGAGACCGCATCGAACAGCGCGATCGATGTATGGGTGTAGGCGGCCGCATTGAGCACGATTCCGACGGCGTTCCTTGCGCCGGCTTCTTGAATCCAGCTCACCAGCTGGCCTTCGTGGTTGGACTGGCGGAATTCGATCGCCAGGCCGTGCGGCTGGGCCGCGGCGCGGCACAGTTTTTCGATGTCCTCAAGGGTGGCGTGTCCGTAAATCTCGGGCTCGCGCGTCCCGAGCAGGTTAAGGTTCGGCCCGTTGATGACATAGACGGTTTGCGCCATGGCATGCCTTCCGGAGAGGGAGCACGGCCAACCGTCTCTCCCCCTGTCCCGCCGCCCTTATAGGGGCGAGCCGGGAGGAGGGGAAGCCTCGCGGAAACGAGATCGGCGGCGCGATCCGATTTCCGGCCCGATGGTGCGGAAGGACCGGCGCGCTGTCGCGACACGTGCATTTTCAGGCTGTCGTATGGCCACGAAAGGGCTAAGGTAGAATCCAATAGGTCTGGAACTTCCCTCTCCCTGCGGCCTGTCGAATGTCGCGCCGGGCCCTAAGAGGAGCGGGGTCCGGGAGGAGGGCAATGAAAATAGCGCCACACGAATGGAGGCCTTCATGGCGGACGAGAATACAAATGCTGCCGACCGCGTGCTCGAAGACGTGAAGAAAAGCGTCGATGAGGCGATTTCGCGGACCGAGAGCGCGATGGCGAAAATGGGCTACGACGTCTCGGCGGCGAGCCGAGCCGCCGACGACTACCGGACGCGCGTGTTCGAGTACATGCGCATCAACATGAACGCGGCGCTCGACTACGCCAACAATCTCGCCAGCATAAAATGGCCGGCGGATTTCATGGGCCTGTCCGCCGGAAAGGCGCCCGGGCAGAACCTGTCCGCGCCGGCGCTGACGGAAATCTCCTCCGCCACCAAGGCGGCGGAGGAGTATCGGTCGCGCATGTTCCAGTTCATGAAAGCCAATCTCAACGGCATGCTGGAATATGCGGAGCGCCTCGCCACGGTGAAGTCGCCCACCGAGTTCATCGAGCTGTCGACCACTTATGCCCGCAAGCAGTTCGAGACCGTCACCGCGCAGACGCAGGAACTCGGGACGCTTGCCCAGAAGCTCACCAACACGGAGTCGCTGTCGGGCCTGTCCAAAATGTTCACGCCGCCCAAGAACTAGGCTGCGCGGCGATCTTGCGCCGGGAAAAGTCGGGCGGCGCGCCGGCCTTCACCGTGAGACATGGGATACGGGCGTACGCCGCTCTTGGAGCGGCGCACGCCGGGCGTCGGTCGATCGCGTCGGCGGGGCCCCCACCCGCGCTCGGCTGCGACCGCGGAATATCCGCTGAATATCCGTTATCTCCTTGCGACGCGGCGGATTGGCGTTGACTTTTTTGCGGTGCGGCGGCAAAGCCACGTTTGGGGAGCGGGCAACAAGCTCCCGATTAATTCGGAAGCGGATAGCGTGATGTTCAAACGAATTCTGATTGCGAACCGTGGTGAAATCGCTTGTAGAATCATAAAGACGGCCCGCCGCATGGGAATTGAGACGGTGGCCGTCTATTCCGATGCGGACAAGGACGCGCTGCATGTGGAAATGGCCGACACGGCCATCCATATCGGCCCGCCCCCCGCCGCCGAAAGCTATCTCGTCATCGAGAAAATCCTGGAGGCCTGCATACGGAGCGGGGCGGAGGCGGTCCATCCGGGCTACGGCTTCCTGTCCGAGCGGGAGGCGTTCCCGGTCGCGCTCGAAAAGGCCGGCATCGTCTTCATCGGGCCCAATCCGAAGGCGATGGCCTCGATGGGCGACAAGATCGAGAGCAAGAAGGCGGCGGCCAAGGCGAATGTCTCGACCGTGCCGGGCCATATCGGCGTGATCGAGGACGACAAGCATGCCCTCAGGATCGCCGAGGAGATCGGTTTTCCGGTGATGATCAAGGCCTCCGCCGGGGGCGGCGGCAAGGGCATGCGCATCGCCTACGAGAAGTCGGAGGTGCTCGAGGGCTATCACCGCGCCCGTTCCGAGGCGAAGTCCTCGTTCGGCGACGACCGCGTCTTCATCGAGAAGTTCATCGTCGATCCCCGGCATGTGGAAATCCAGGTGCTGGGAGACAAGCACGGCAATGTCATCTATCTGCACGAGCGCGAATGCTCGATCCAGCGCCGCAACCAGAAGGTCGTCGAGGAGGCGCCGTCGCCGCTGCTCGACGCCGCCACCCGCGAGAAGATGGGCATGCAGGCGGTCGCGCTCGCCAAGGCGGTCGGATACGACTCGGCGGGCACCGTCGAATTCGTCGCGGGCCAGGATCGCAGCTTCTACTTCCTGGAAATGAACACGCGCCTGCAGGTCGAGCATCCGGTGACCGAACTGATCACCGGCCTTGATCTCGTCGAGCAGATGATCCGGGTCGCGGCGGGCGAAAAGCTCGCGATCAAACAGAGCGACGTGAAGCTGAAAGGCTGGGCGGTCGAGTCGCGCGTCTATGCCGAGGACCCGTATCGCAATTACCTGCCCTCGATCGGGCGTCTGGTGCGCTATCGCACGCCGGTCGAGCAGGCGGGAGATGAAGTCGACCCGATCACCGTTCGCGTCGACACCGGCGTTTACGAGGGCGGAGAGATTTCGCTCTACTACGATCCGCTGATCGCCAAACTCATCTCCCATGGCCCGACCCGTGCGGCGGCGATCGACGCGCAGGCGCGCGCGCTCGATTGCTTCTGCGTCGAAGGCATCCGCCACAACGTGCCGTTCCTGGCGGCGCTGATGCAGCATCCGCGCTGGCGCGAAGGCAAGCTGTCGACGCGCTTCATGGCGGAGGAATGGCCCGACGGCTTCCACGCGCTGCCGGCGGAGGGCGAGAGCGCGAAGGTCATTGCGGCGGTCGCGGCGGTGATCGATTTCCAGCGCGCCGAGCGCCGCCGGCGCATCAGCGGGCAAATGCCGACCCCGCATGTCACGCATGAGCGGCGGCGCATCGTCTCGCTCGGGCGCATGGAGATCGAGCTCGAAGTCGAACGCGAGAGCAACGGCATCGCGGTTCATTTCATCGAGAAGGGCAGACGGGGGCGAAAGCGGTACACCGAATCCGGGTGGAAGCCGGGCGAGCCGGTTTGGCAGGGGGTGATCGACGACGACCCGATCGCTGTCCAGCTGCGTCCCATCCCGAACGGATACGAGTTCGCCTATCACGGGGTGGACGTGAAGGCCTTCGTCTACATGCCGTGGGAGGCCACGGCGGCCCGGATCATGCCGGCGAAACCGGAGGCCCGCTCCGCCAAGCAGGTGCTTTGCCCGATGCCCGGCCTCGTTCTGTCGATCGACGTCGAGCAGGGACAAGAGGTCAAGACGGGCGAGACGCTTGCGATCGTCGAGGCCATGAAGATGGAGAACGTCATCCGGGCAGAGCGCGATGGCGTGATCTCGCGCGTCCTCGCCAAGAAGGGCGACAGCCTCGCGGTCGACGCGATGATCATGGAGTTCGCCTGAGGCGGATGGTGGGGTCTGCGACAGTCGTGTAGACCCCACCGAGTTTGCGGGCGGCGCTTGTAAAGAGTGCTTGTCACTCACGCGCAGATCACGCAAAATGCTGTCAAGACAGTTTGCCATCCAAGGCGTTAATCACGCAACACATTGATGGGCGGTAGGCTCTCAGCGCGGTCCGCTCGCGGGTGGCTGCGTGCGAGCGCATGCGCGCTCTTCTCCTTCGTGCGACCCACGCAGGAGAAGAGCGGGCGTGGTCGAGCGACGCCATCGCCTCGTCAGACGGGAGAAAGTCATGGCGAAGATTCTTCAGGGCATGCGGGTCGTGGAGGGATCCGCATTCGTCGCGGTCCCGCTGGCCGGCATGACGCTCGCGCAGATGGGCGCCGACGTCATTCGGTTCGACCGAATCCGCGGCGGTCTCGATTATCATCGATGGCCGGTGACCAAGGACAATCGCAGCCTGTTCTGGGCGGGACTGAACAAGGGCAAGCGCTCCCTCGCGGTCGACATGGCGACGCCGCGCGGCCAGGAGATCGTGACCAGGCTGATCTGCGCTCCGGGGCCCGAGGCCGGCATGTTCCTGACCAATCTGCGCGTGCGCGGATGGATGGATTACGAGAGCCTGAAAAAGCATCGCGACGACCTGATCATGCTCTCGCTGCTCGGGACCCGCGACGGCCACCCTGCGGTCGACTACACCGTCAATCCGGCGGTCGGCTTCCCTTTCGCGACCGGACCGGAAGACTCGGCCGAACCGGTCTGCCACACGCTGCCGGCGTGGGACCTCATCGCCGGACAGACCGCGGCCACCGCGCTGCTGGCGGCCGAACGGCACCGTCGGCTCACCGGACAAGGTCAGCTGGTCGAGTTCGCCCTCAAGGATGTGGCGCTCGCCACGCTCGGCCATCTCGGCATCATCGGCGAAGTGATGGTCAACGGCGTGGACCGGGCCAGATACGGCAACTCGCTCTTCGGCGCCTATGGCCAGGATTTCGCGACCGCCGACGGGCAGCGCGTGATGGTGATCGGCCTGACGGCGCGCCAGTGGGACGGATTGCGCGCGGCGACCGGCATGCAAGAGGAGTTCGAGGAACTGGCCATTCGGCTTGGGATCAATCTCGCGCGCGAGGGCGAGCGGTTCAAGGCGCGCAAGGAGATCACCGCAATCCTCGAGCCCTGGTTCCGCACGCGCCGGGTGGAGGACTTCGCCCGCTCCTTCGACGAGCACGGCGTCACCTGGTCGGTGTTCCGCTCGTTCAAGCAGGCGGTGGAGCAGGACCCCGACTGCTCGACCCAGCATCCGATGTTCAGCATGCTGGAGCAGCCGGGCATCGGCAGCTACCTCGTCCCGGGCCTTCCGCTCAATTTCAGCGCATTGGAACGCGAGCCGCCGCGCCGCGCCTCGATGCTGGGCGAGCACACCGATGAGATCCTCGCCGAGATCGGGATGAGCGACGGCGAGATCGCCAAGCTGCACGACGATCACGTGGTCGCCGGACCGCGTCCGTAAGCACGCCCGCGACCGATCGAACGGGCGGCGCTTGGCGGCAGCTTAAGCGCAGAGGGGTCTGAGGAACCTGTCTCGAACGCGAGCGTTGGCCGGCAAGCATAATGCTTCCGGAGACGCGCCATGACCGTGCACCAGCCGCCGCAGAAACAGCAACGCCAGCCCGGGCGCGAAAGCGAAATGCGTCCGCGTCCCGATTATGAGCCGTTTTTTCCCGGCGTCGGCAAGCTCGCCGAGCAGGTCGCGCTCATCACCGGCGGAGACAGCGGCATCGGACGCGCGGTCGCGGTCGCGATGGCGCGCGAGGGCGCGAAAATCGCCATCGCCTATCTCGACGAGCACGCCGATGCGGACGAGACGGTCCAGGCGGTCGAGCGCGAGGGCAGCCAGTGCATCCGGTTTGCCGGCGACATCGGCGATCCCGATTTCTGCCGCGAGATCGTGAATAAGACGGTGCAGCAGCTCGGCCGGCTCGATATCCTCGTCAACAACGCGGCCGAGCAGCACGAGACCAAGGACTTCACCCAGATTCCCTCCGAGCAGATCGAGCGCACCTTCCGCACCAACATCTTCAGCATGTTCTTCTCACGCGCGAGGCGCTCAAGCACATGAAGGAGGGCGCGACCATCATCAACAGCACCTCGGTGACGGCCTACCAGGGCAACAAGACGCTGATCGACTACGCCTCGACCAAGGGCGCGATCGTCTCCTTCACCCGGGCGATGGCGCAAACGCTCGCCGACAAGAACATCCGGGTCAATGCGGTGGCGCCGGGACCGGTATGGACGCCGCTCATTCCGGCTTCGTTCGACGAGCAGCATGTCGCCCAGCATGGCAGCAAGCCGCCGCTGTCGCGCGCCGCGCAGCCGAACGAGATCGCGCCCTGCTACGTGTTCCTGGCGAGCAAGGAATCCTGCTTCATCACGGGGCAGGTGCTGCATCCGAATGGCGGCACGGCCGTCGGCTCGTAATCAGAGCAGCGCCACGCGGCCGCCGGCCTGGCGCGCGAGGCGCCCGGCGAGCTCGAGCTCCAGGAGCGCGGTCAGCACCACCGGGGTCGGAGCGCCCGACCAGCGGATGAGATCGTCGATGGCGACGGGAGTGGGGCCGAGCAAGTCCGCAATGCCCTGGCGCGCGTCGCCGTCCGCCGGAACCGCAATCGGCGGGAGGGCGGCCGGCGCCGGCTCTTCCATCGGGCGCTCGGGCGGCCGCTCGATCAGCGGCGAGAGCGCGGCGATCACATCCTGCGCGCCGCTCACCAGCGTGGCGCCCTGTTTGAGGAGGTCGTTCGCGCCCTCCGCCCGCGGGTCGAGCGGGGAGCCCGGCACCGCGAAGACCTCGCGGCCGTAATCGAGCGCGCGTCGCGCGGTGATGAGCGAGCCGGAGCGGCGCGCCGCCTCCACCACGACCACTCCGAAGACAAGGCCGGCGATGAGGCGGTTGCGCCGGGGAAAGTCCCGCCCGCGCGGCGTCCAGCCGAGCGGCATTTCCGAGACGGCCGCGCCGTGCTCGATGATCGCCGCCAGCAGATCGACATGCTCGGGCGGGTAGGGGCGGTCGTGCCCTCCGGCCAGCACCGCCACCGTGCCGCGCGCAAGACTCCCGCGATGCGCGGCGGCATCGATCCCGCGCGCAAGCCCGGAGACCACGATCAGCCCGGCTTCGGCGAGATCGCGCGCGAGGCGTTCCGCAATCGTCAGGCCGGCGGCGGATGCGTTGCGCGATCCGACCATGGCGACGGCGGGTTCGGCGAGCGCCGCGAGGCGGCCGCGCACGGCGAGGAGCGGCGGCGCATCGTCGGTCGCCTGCAGGCTGCGCGGGTATTCGGGCTCGCCGAGCGCGACAAGATTGACGCCCAGGCGGCGCGCCGCCAGAAGCTCGCGCTCGGCGTCGTCGGCGGACGCGACGCGGATCGGGCGCGCGGCCCCGCCGCGCCGGGCGAGGTCGGGGAGGGCGTCGAGCGCCGCCCGCGCCCCGCCATAGTGGTTGAGCAGCGCGCGGAAGGTGCGCGGCCCGACATTCTCGCTGCGGATCAGGCGGAGCCAGTCGAGCCGCTGCGCATCGTTCAGGCGTATCTCACGCGTCACTTTCGCGTCCATTCGGCAGATCGTAAGCGCGGGGCTTGGTCCCGCGGCAAACATAGTACGAGCCGAACAGACATTCCTGCATCTCGAAATCGGCGGTCACGGGCGAAAGATGCTCCCATGGCCGCACATAGGGGTTGCCGAGCACGGTTCGTTTCATCAGCCACACGCTGAACGGCAGCACGAGCCGGCCGGCGCGCCCGGGCGGCAGCTTCGCGTCCATGATGACGATCCGGCCGCCGGGCCGGAGCTGGGCGAGCGCGTGCGCGAGCACCGCGCGGTGGTGTGGCATCGTGTTGTAGGACAGGCTGAACAGCACGCCGTCGAGCGGCGCCGGCGCGACATAGTCGATGGCGTCGCTCTGCGTCAGGCTCACATTGCTCCAGCCTTGATCGGCGCACCGCGCGCGCGCATGCGTCAGCATGCCGGCCGAGATGTCGACGCCATGCACCGAGCCGCCCGGCCCGACGGCTTCGCGCAGCAGCGGAAGGTTGGGTCCCGTCCCGCAGCCGATCTCCAGCACGCGGCCGCCCGGACGAAGGCCGAGCCAATCGATCGCCTTCCGGCGCAATCCGAACGGCAGGAACAGCAACCGCTCGATCAGGTCGTGCAGATTGCCAATGCGGTCGTAGCGCCGACGGATAAAGTCGACGTCGTCATCCACCCACCCAATAGCCAATTCAACAGCCCCCGTGCCTCCAGCGACCGCCAGCCCGCGGTCGCACCCGCCGGCATCGTGCGAAGCACGCCCGCGGCTTGCGAGGTGTCATTTGGCCGCACGCCTCAGCCGCGCATGCGTGGGGGGCTGCGATCAGCCGAGCGCATCGTCGGTCTGTCGGCCGCGCCCGATCTTGCCTTCGCGGCCGGCGACGAGCCGCCGCACATTCCCGGCGTGCTTGAGCCAGAGCAGCGCGGTGAACAGAGCGAAGAGCTGCGCCTCCTGCAGAAGGGCCGCTTGCCACAGGACGATCGGCGTCGCCCCGCTCGCGGCGAGCGCGGCGGCCGAGGAGTAGCGGGTGGCCGCGGCCGTCGCGAGCCAGATGACGGCGAAGGCGAGCGCGGCCGGCCAGGAGAAAAAAACCAGGAGGCCGAGATAGGTCGCGACGCCCTTGCCGCCCTTGAACTTGAGCCAGACCGGGAAGAGATGGCCGAGGAAGGCGCCGAGCGCCGCGAGCACGGCGAGGTCCTGCCCGCCATAGCGATAGGCGATCGCCGCGGCCAGCGTGCCCTTGAGCGCGTCGAAGAGCAGCGTGAGCGCGGCAAGGCCCTTGCGGCCGGTGCGCAGGACGTTGGTCGCGCCGATATTGCCCGAGCCGATCGTGCGCAGGTCCGCCGTGCCGCCGAGCCGCGTCAGGATGAGGCCGAAGGGGATGGAGCCGAGCAGATAGCCGAAGGCGAAAGCGGCCGAAAAATAGGGCAGCGCGAGCGACCAATTGATCGGGTGGAGCATGGCCGGGTTCCCGCGTTTGCGCGGACGCTAGCGAAGCGCGGTTTTTTCGGCAAGTGGCGTGCGGCGCGGAGGACGCGCCGGAGTGGGGTCGACGGCTCAAGGTCGCACGCTCACCCGCTTGGCGCCCGCGCGTCTCGCTTCCCCGCGGCGGGGAGGGGTGGTGCGTGCAGGAGCGCAGCGACGTCCCGGCCGAGCGCGCGCTTGTTTTTCTCCTTGTTTCCCTACTGCGTCCCGGTCTCCCTCCTGCGTCTGCAGCTCTGGCCCTTGGTGTTCGCCGCCTGTGTCGCAGGCCTTGTTGTTCCCCTCCCCCTTGTGGGGAGGGGTTAGGGGTGGGGTTTCTTGTCGCCGCGCGTTCATGTGCTCCAGCCAAGCAGAAGCAGTCTCGCGGCGCGGACGCGCCCGAGGTTTGCCGCAAGTCTCCCTCGCAATGCGAGGGCGCGCGGAACGCCGGGGCCGCAAACCCCGCAGCCCTGTGTGCGGTGTGGTTGGAAAGCACACAGGACATAGTCGCCGCAGGCTTTGCCGGTTGTCCCGGCGTCCCGCGCGCGGTGTTTTTGGGCTTGCTCCGCATGCCCCCCGGTGGACTGACCGTTGCTATCCACCGCTGATGGGCTCCAAACGACGCTCGGCCGGCGTTCTGACCACGCCCGGCGTCGCCGCCAGTGGAAGCCAAGTGACGCGCGGTGCGGCGCGCCAGGGCCATGCGGCTTGGGCCGCCCGATGCGGCGCGGGCGTTAGTCGCCCCGCAAAGGCCCACCGCCGCCCGCCCCGCGCCTCGTGACGCTCGCGAAACGCCCCTCGTAGTCGGGGACGGGCTGTACAGGAATATTATCCTAGTTTGCGGCGGCAGTGTGGCGCGTAGACGCAAGGGCGCAGCGAACATGCACGCCCAACCCATCCTCCCCCGTGCAACGGGGGAGGAGGACCATGCGCAGCATGGTGGAGGGGGCCACGCGGCAAATAGCCGTCGGCATACAGGCACGCCAACCCATCCTCCCCCGTGAAACGGGGGAGGGGGACCATGCGCAGCATGGTGGAGGGGGCGCGTGCGACGGAGCGCGGTTCTGAAGTCCACTTGCGATGACCTTTGTTCGAGGCCGGGGATTGCCCCCTGCCACCGCCGAAGCAGGCAAGCCTGCGCAGGCTGCGCAAGCTTGCCTGCGATGGCGGTCCCCCTCGCCCGCATCGCGTGGGAGGATGGAAACAACGAGGGTGGTGTGGGGGAGAGGTCGCCTTCCGCCCTCATCCTGAGGAGCCCGCGTAGCGGGCGTCTCGAAGGATGGTTCGAGACGCGTCGCTTTCGCGACGCTCCTCACCATGAGGCGTTCGAGCCCGCGCGGCTGCGCCGAGGATTTGAGCCATGGCGGCGCGGAACAGCGTTATTTCTGCTTCGGCTGGGTGGACGGCGGCGTGATGACGGCTCGCTTCACCTGGCGCGACGGCCGCATTCGCATTTTCGGGGCCGGTTAAGTTAGCTGCGACATGTCCTCTTTGTTTGAACGGCGAGCGTCGCGGGAGGGAAAATCGATCGCCGCGTCGAGCGTACTTGACTGAAGTCACGCGCAAGCATTCAGGCATCGGCGCTCTGGTTTTGGCGGCGGCACAACAAAAGCTCAGCCAATCAACACGCGCCGAACAGCCGATTTGCACTGCAAAAAATTTTGCACTGCAAAGGTTTTATTTTCCTCCGCGCGTGAATGTGACGCATGCGCAAGCGCCGTGTCGACACATTTCGGCCGCGTCCGCGGTGAAAAAGGCCGCCGCTGAGCACGAAGCAAACTTTGCCGTGCTGAAGACGAAAGCGAACTTTGCTGAATACAAGTTGGAGAAAGTTATGACGAAACAAATCAGCGACAACGAATTTGGTTTTCCGAGTGAGTTTGTAACTCCCGAACAACGGGAGCAGGACCGTTGGCGGACGATGGCTTGTTATTCCGTCCTCATGACCACGGCGAAAACCGCGGACCAGCGAGTGGCGTGCATGGCGACTATTCTGGACGCATTCCGCGACGTGCCGAACCAGCAGCCGAGCCAACGGGACACGGCCGCCTATGCGCGTTTTGCGGCCAAGACGCTCCTGGAAGCGCTGGTCAAGACGGAAGGCCGGCAAGAGGGGGCAACCGAAAACGTGTTCTCGGCGAAAACCGAAAACGTGTTTAACGAGTGGATCGATGAGTGGCTGGCGTCGCCGCACGCTACGAGAATGACGCTGCCGAGAATGTAGGGGCGCTGCTGAGCTCTCGGACGAGCCGCCGTTCTTTGGCGCCGACCTGGCGGTCCAAGTGAGTTGCCGTCGGCATTCCCAACTCATCCTCCCCCGTGAAGCGGGGGAGGATGAAGCAGCCAACTCGCTACGGCTTTGTTCGCCCCTCATCCTGAGGAGCCCGCGCAGCGGGCGTCTCGAAGGATGGTTCGAGACGCGTCGCTTTCGCGACGCTCCTCACCATGAGGGCGGTGTGAGCGGCCCTTTCCCTCTCATCCTGAGGAGCCGACCGGAGGTCGCGTCTCGTCCGCCGCAGCCTCATCCTGAGGAGCCCGCGCAGCGGGCGTCTCGAAGGATGGTTCGAGACGCGTCGCTTTCGCTGCGCTCCTCACCATGAGGCGTTCGAGCCCGCGCGGCTGCGCCGGCGTGGTTGCCGCGGCGGAATCCCCTCTGCTATAGCCAACCCCTGTCAGCGCGCCGCGGCCCCCGGCCGCCGCGCTCCCGGTCACCGTGACCAAGACACATCCAGGGAACCCGCATGTCGGTCGATTCCGCGACGGTCCGGCGCATCGCCCATCTCGCCCGCATTGCGGTCGCCGACGATGAGGTCGAACATCTGCGCGGCGAACTCAACGCGATCCTCGCCTTTGTCGAGCAATTGTCGGAGGTGAATGTCGCGGGCGTCGAACCGATGACCTCGGTCACGCCGATGACGATGAAGAAGCGCGCGGACGTCGTCACCGACGGCGAGATCGCCGACCTCGTCATCAAGAACGCGCCGGCGAGCGAGGATCACTTCTTCCTCGTGCCCAAGGTGGTCGAATGACGGGCAGGGCGGACGAACGGCCGCAAAGGGCGCGCCCGACATGACCAGCCTCACCTCGCTCACTTTGGCCGAAGCGCGCGACTTCCTGCGCAAGCGCGAGTTCAGCGCGCTCGAACTCGCCGAGGCGCATCTCGCCGCGATCAAGCAGGCGCGCGCGCTCAACGCCTTCGTGCTGGAGACGCCCGAGCGCTCGCGAGAGATGGCGAAGCGCGCCGACGAAAAGCTGGCCAAAGGCGCGGGCGGGCCGCTCGAAGGCGTTCCGCTCGGCGTGAAGGACATGTTCGCGACGCAGGACATCCGCACCACCGCCTGCTCGAAGATCCTTGCGAACTTCGTCCCGGTCTACGAGTCGACCGTCACCACCCAGTTGTGGCGCGACGGCGCGGTCATGCTGGGCAAGCTCAACAATGACGAGTTCGCCATGGGCTCGTCGAACGAGACCTCGGCGTTCGGCCCGGTGGTGTCGCCGTGGCGGCGCAACGGCTCGGAAGCGAAGCTCGTGCCCGGCGGCTCCTCGGGCGGCTCGGCGGCGGCGGTTGCGGCCGGTCTCTGCCTCGGGGCGACCGGCACCGACACCGGCGGATCGATCCGCCAGCCCGCCGCCTTCACCGGGATTGTCGGCATCAAGCCGACTTATGGCCGCTGCTCGCGCTGGGGCATCGTCGCCTTCGCCTCCTCGCTCGACCAGGCCGGGCCGTTCGCGCGCACGGTGAAGGACTGCGCCTTGCTGCTGCGCTCGATGGCGGGGCACGACCCGAAGGACACGACCTCGGTCGACCGTCCGGTCCCCGATTATGAAGCGGCCGTCGGCCGCTCGATCAAAGGCATGAAGATCGGCATCCCGAAAGAGTATCGCGTCAAGGGAATGGCGGACGAGATCGAGGCCCTGTGGCGGCGCGGCGCCGACTGGCTCAAGGCGGCCGGCGCCGAGATCGTCGAGGTCACGCTGCCGCATACGAAATACGCGCTGCCCGCGTATTATATCGTCGCCCCGGCGGAAGCCTCGTCCAATCTCGCGCGCTATGACGGCGTGCGCTACGGGCTGCGCGTGGCCGGACGCGACATCACCGACATGTACGAGAAGACGCGCGCGGCGGGCTTCGGCCGCGAGGTGCGCCGGCGCATCATGATCGGCGCCTATGTGCTCTCGGCCGGCTATTACGACGCCTATTATCTGCGGGCGCAGCAGGTGCGCACATTGATCAAGCGCGATTTCGAGGACTGCTTCGCGCGCGGCGTTCACGCCATTCTCACGCCGGCGACGCCCTCGGCGGCCTTCGCCATCGGCGAGAAATCCTCGGGCGATCCGGTCGAGATGTATCTCAACGACGTCTTCACCGTGACGGTGAACATGGCCGGGCTCCCGGGCATCGCGGTCCCCGGCGGCCTCGATGCGCAGGGCCTGCCGCTCGGCCTGCAGCTCATCGGCCGGCCGTTCGACGAGGAGACGCTGTTCTCGCTCGCCGGCGCGATCGAGGCGCAGGCCGGCCGGTTTGCGCCGGAGCGATGGTGGGCGTGATGGCAACGGGCGCCGACTGGTCGCGCCGGCGAGCGGTCGAGGTTCACGACGAGACGGCCGGCATGTTCGCCGCCGAATACGGCGGCGACGATGTGTTCGATTCTCCGTTCCGCTACGGCCGGCATCTGATCGATCGGGCCTGGTCGCAATGCGTGGCGGACCTGCCCGAGCACGCGACATGTCTCGACATCGGATGCGGGGTCGGCGTCTACATGGCGCGCCTGCTGGCCGCGGGCTTCCATGTGACCGGCATCGAGCCGAGCGCGGAGATGCGCCGGCTCGCCGCCGACCACGTGCCGGCGGAGCTCGTCTCCGACGGCTCGGTGTTGAACCTCGCGGCGGGCGATGCGTCGCACGATTTCGTCTACGCCATCGAGGTGTTCCGCTATCTCGACGCGGCCGACAACGACGCCGGCCACCGGGACATCGCGCGCGTGCTCAAGCCGGGCGGAACCTATTTCGGCACCTATGTGAACAAATGGGCGCTGGACGGATTCCGCCAGTTCGTCCAGCTCGGCGCGATCGCGGCGCGCCTGCGCGGGATCGCGCCGCGCTACCATGTCGAATTCGAAACGCCCGCATCGATCGAAGCGAAGCTGCGCAAGGCGGGGTTCTCGCAAGTGGTCGTGCGGGGAGCGATGTTCGCGCCGTTGCGGACGCTGCATAAGCTCTCAGGCGGCCTCGCGCGGACGGTCGCGCGGCGGACCATGCCGCATGAGCCCATGCTGTCCGGCAGCGAATGGGGCCGGGCGTTCGCGGGCCACCTGATCGCGATCGCGCGGCGCTGAGCCTGTCAGCCTGCCGGCGCGGCCGCAGGCGGCGCTCGCTCGGATCGCGGCGCTGAAGTTCCCTCCTGCGGCGCAGAGGGCAGGGACGTTGCGTACGATCCCATCGGGACGATCTCGATGCGGCCGCGGCCCGCCTCCTCGGCGGCGAGCGCGAGGAACCAGGCCAAGGTCGCGAACTGCTCGTCCCGCCGATAATAGAAGTTCGACGGGTGGAACCAGAGATGGAACACGCCGCCCGTGCTGATCGCGTGGGCGAGCCCCATCGACAGCTTCGCGCGCGTGACCGCCGGCAGCACGAACCGGCGCGCGCCATTGCGGCCGATCAGGAGCATGGAGCCGGGCAGGTCGATCAGGTCGGCCTGCGCGTGCGGCGCGACGGCGCGCGGCGGGATCGGCAGCATCTTGTCGGCGAGGTTGGCGGCCTTGGCCGCCCAGCGACCGGCGCGGCGCACCGCGCTGGTCCAGCCGACGTCGCGGCCGCGATAGACGCGCAGCCCGGCTTGCGCCACCGCATCCAGATTGCCGATCCGGTTGCGCGGGAAGACGAAGGATTGAAACGGCAGGCCGGCGTTGCGGTGCGTTTCCCTGGCGAACAGAAGATCGTCGGCGGCCTGTGTCGCGCCGGCGGCGGCCAGGTCGATATGCCGGCCGCCATGGCTGCCGATCTCGTGACCCGCTTTCGCCCGCACGATCTGCTCGATCACGTCCGGGGCGTACCAGCAATGAACGGGCCCGGGCCGCGGCTTCGCGCTTGCTTCGTCGAGCAGCGCCGCGACCATCGCCCAGGTGGCGGGCACGCCGTGGCGATCGAACAGCTCGATGAGCGCCGCGCAGATCGGGCGTTCGGCGGTCTCCGCCATCCGCAGGTCGTCCGGCGTCAGCTGATCCCAGACGCCCCAGGCGAGTTCGAGGTCGATCGAGATCGTGAGTGCGCCTTTGCTCAATTTCGCCTCTCAATTCGAGCACCGGAGCTTATCCGCAAGCGTATTGGGAAACAATCGCGTGAGGTCGCGTTCAGCATGGTCGTGCACCCTTGGCGATGATCCGCCGCGGTGTGCGTCCCTGGCGGTGCAGCGCTGCGGTTGATAGCTTCGGGAGCGCGTCAAATCGATGGGACAGGACAAGGAGTGGCTGCCGTGCCCAGAGTCTCAAGTCGGCGCCCGCTGTTCGGCTTCCTGAAGGGCACGGTGCAGCTTGCGCCAGGCACCGATCTTACTGATCCCGCCGCACCATATTGGGGGTTGGATTTGCCGTGCTTTAAAGATTCCCTGGCTGATCACGAGCCGCCCCGCGGAATTTCCCTTGCACTTGCGGCGCTGTGGTGGGCGGCGAAGGGCGACTGGAACAAGGCGCACGCGATCGCGCAGAACGACGACGGCGCCGACGCCGCCTGGGTGCATGCCTATCTGCATCGTCTCGAAGGCGATCTCGGCAATGCGCGCTACTGGTACGCCCGCGCCGGCCGTTCGCCCGCGGCCGGCAGCCTCGAGACCGAATGGGACGCGATCGTCGCGGCGCTGCTCGGCAAAGCCGAGTGAACCGCGGATTCCGCGCCATGCGCGGCGCAAGCCTGCACGCATCGTTCCGACGCGAGGAAGCGGCGGCCGACGCGCCGCCAGGCTTGACCGCTCCGCCCAAGCCCCATAGCTCTCGATCAGCGACCGCAAATGCCAGGTGCCGTCATGAATGAAGCCGTGCGCAGTGCGACCAAGAGCAAGCTGATCAAGGGCGCGACCGGCGACTGGGAAATCATCGTCGGCCTGGAGGTGCATGCGCAGGTGACTTCGCAGGCGAAGCTGTTCTCGGGCGCCGCGACCGAGTTCGGCGGCGCGCCCAATGCGCATGTCTCGCTGGTGGATGCGGCGATGCCGGGCATGCTGCCGGTGATCAACGAGGAATGCGTGCGGCAGGCGGTCCGCACCGGCCTCGGCCTCAAGGCCGCGATCAATCTGAAATCGGTGTTCGACCGCAAGAACTATTTCTATCCCGATCTCCCGCAGGGCTACCAGATCAGCCAGTACAAGTCGCCGGTCGTGGGCGAGGGCGAGGTGATCATCGACATGCCGGACGGCGAGACCGTCCGTGTCGGGATCGAGCGGCTGCACCTCGAACAGGACGCCGGCAAGTCGATGCACGATCAGCATCCGGCGATGTCCTTCGTCGATCTCAACCGGTCCGGCGTCGCGCTGATGGAGATCGTGTCGCGGCCGGACCTGCGCTCGGCCGAAGAGGCCAAGGCCTATGTCGGCAAGCTGCGCACGATCATGCGCTATCTCGGCACCTGCGACGGCGACATGGAAAAGGGCAGCCTGCGCGCCGACGTGAACGTCTCGGTGCGCCGGCCGGGCGAGCCGCTCGGCACGCGCTGCGAGATCAAGAACGTCAACTCGCTGCGCTTCATGGGCCAGGCGATCGAATACGAGGCGCGCCGGCAGATCGGCATTCTCGAGGACGGCGGCGCGATCGAACAGGAAACGCGGCTGTTCGACGCCGGCGAAGGGCGAGACGCGCTCGATGCGCAACAAGGAGGAGGCGCACGACTACCGCTATTTCCCCGACCCCGATCTCCTGCCGCTCGAATTCGACCAGGCCTATGTCGATGCGCTCGCGCGCGACCTGCCCGAACTGCCGGACGAGAAGAAGGCGCGGTTCATGCGCGACTACGGGCTCTCCGCCTATGACGCCGGCGTGCTGGCGGACGAGCGCGACAGCGCCGACTTCTTCGAGGAGGTGGCGAAGCGGCCGGACGGTTCGATGCGCGACGCCAAGACGGCGGCGAACTGGGTGATCAACGAGCTGTTCGGCCGTCTCAACAAGGAGGCGCTCACGATCGGCAAGTCGCCTGTGTCGGCGGCTCAGCTCGGCGCGATCCTCGACCTGATCGCCGAGGGCGCCATCTCCGGCAAGATCGCAAAGGACCTGTTCGAGATCGTGTGGAGCGAGGGCGGCGACCCGCGCGCGGTCGTCGCCGCGCGCGGGCTGCAGCAGGTGACCGATCTCGGCGCGATCGAGACGATCGTCGACGGGATCATCGCGAAGAACCCGGACAAGGCGGCGCAGGCCAAGGCGAAGCCGACGGTGATCGGCTGGTTTGTCGGCCAGGTGATGAAAGCCTCGGGCGGCAAGGCGAATCCGCAGACGGTTAACGAGCTCCTGAAGGCGAAGCTCGGACTGTAGGAGCGCCTGTGCGCGGGCGCGCAGAGCGCGTCTGCGGAGGCGATGCGCTGCTCGCGCGACGCCTCCATCCGAATCGTCGCCAAGCGATTCGCGCGTTTTTTCCTGCGCGAGCGCGCGCGGCGGGCCGTCGCCGGCAGGAATCCGCAGAAATTTTTTCAAGCGCGGCGGACAGGATCAAACGCGTTCGCCGCGCGCATCGCGGCGCGCAGAAGGATCGTGCGCGCGCTGCCCACAGCGCCGCGCGGCGCGCCGATGCGTCGCAAGAAATGCCCATTTCATCGGCATTTCTTTGCATGCTGCGCGTCGAGCATAAAGCGCGGATCGATCGGCGATGCGGTCGCGCGCGGCGGCGATCAAACGCCGTGCGGCGCGCTTGCTGCGACGCGCGCGGCGGTGGGCGCGCCGACGACAAGTCGCGTTGGACTCGCTGATTTTTTTATTGTGCTGTAGTAATCGAGATGCAGTGACCTGCAATTCGCGTAGGCACTTTTCGATATCGCCATCTATCACGGTCAGGAGGACGGCATGGCGAAAAAAGCAACAACGAAGGCGAAGACGAAGCCTGCGGCCAAGAAGACGACTGCGAAGAAGTCGACTGCCGCCAAGCGTAAGACGGCAACTCGCAAGAAATAACGCAGCGGCGCTTCGGAGCATCAGCCTCCGAAGCCTCCGTGAACTTCGTCGATCGACGGGCGGCATCAGGGGATCGCAAACAGCGCCGCCGATGACGCCGACAGAATTCGACGGAAGACGGCGTCGGCGAGACCGAGGCAACCTTTTCCTGGCGCGAGGCAGACAGCCGGGCGCAGTTTCGGAAAAGCAAGTTTGACGCAGTCCCGCATCTTCATCGGCGGTCGCCGTGATGCGGGTCTGCCGCTCGGACCTCTCGCCGACGCCTTCCCTTTCGCCTTGCAGGGCAAGGGCGCGCAGCCAGTTCCACCTTTCAGCTTTGCAGGCCGCCGCTCCTTTCGGTCGGCCGCGCGCCACCGGCGCTCAACGCCGCCTCTTCCCGGCGGGAGTGGCATCGTCTCGTGCCGCTTGCCGCAAGTGAAATCTCCGCGTCGCCGCGCCTTGCGCGCCGGGTGAAGGAAGCGTCGGCGAGATGACCGGCGCGGCGCCGCCGGCATGCGGAAGACCGCGCGCATGAGCGGCGACGAAATACCTGGTCATTCTCGTTCCGGCGCTGTGATATGGGCGAACCGGATCGTCCCGATGTGTCGTCGGGCCCATTCGCGCGGCGCGTCGCTAGCGCCGGGTTGAACGGCGCGTCGTAGCGCCGGGTTGAACAAAGCCATTCGCCGGGAGCAAGACCATGGCCCGCGTCACCAAGCCCACGCCGGTGCGGACGGGACGGTCCGCGCAGCGCGCGTCGCGCAAGCCCGCGCAAAGGCCGGCCGCGCCGTCCGCGAAACGCAAACCCGCCGCAGGAACGCAACGCGCCGGCCGGTCGGCGCCGCGGCAGCGCCCGATCGAATTGTTCTACTGGCCGACGCCGAACGGCTGGAAGATTTCGATCATGCTCGAGGAATGCCGGCTGCCCTACGCGGTGCGTCCGGTCAACATCGCCACGGGCGAGCAGTTCAAGCCGGAGTTCCTCGCGATCGCGCCGAACAACCGCATGCCGGCGATCGTCGACCCGCAGGGTCCGCGCGGGCGTCCGATCTCGGTGTTCGAGTCCGGCGCGATCCTCCAGTATCTCGGGCGGAAGACCGGAAAATTCTATCCGGCCGACGAGCGCGCCCGCGTCGAGGTCGAGCAATGGCTGATGTGGCAGATGGGCGGGCTCGGCCCGATGGCCGGCCAGGCCCATCACTTCCGCAATTATGCGCCCGAACAGATCGCCTATGCGATCGAGCGCTACACCAATGAATGCCATCGGCTCTATGGCGTGATGAACAAGCGGCTTCAAGATCGCGCCTTCCTGGCCGGCAAATACTCGATCGCCGACATGGCCTGCGTCGGCTGGATCAGCCGCTTCAAGCAGCAGGGCCAGGACCTCGACGAATTCCCGCATCTCAAGCGCTGGTTCGAGGCGGTGATGGCGCGCCCCGCGGTCAAGCGCGGCATGGGCGTCCGCGTCGAGGCCGCCGCGCAAGTGGACACGAATGACCCGAATGTTCGCGCCATCCTGTTCGCGCAGCGGGCGCGCCCCGGCTGACGACCGGCAAGGCCTCGATCGAACCGCGAGCGGCGCGAGCAAATGCGACCGTGGTTAGCGGGCGCTCAAGCCGCGTGGTTAGCGCAGCGTCGCCGGATGCGGATAAAGCGGCGAAACGCTTGATCTATCCGCATGCCTATGTGCAGCCAGCCAACGGCGGGTTGCGGCGTTCACGGCTGATTCATCGCATGGCTTAAACGCCGATTCAGAACTCCTCCCCGATGATCGCGCTGTCGGCCGCCAGTGGCGACCGAGCAGGGAACGCGGAAAACGGCAGCGACATTGCGAACCGGGGAGAGGCTGACATGGCGCGTTTCGAGGGAGCCGCCGGCGAGGCGGGAACGCTTGGTGCGGCGGTCGACGGGGCGGATGTGTTCTTCAAGCTGGGATTGATGTACGCGACCGGCAGCAGCGTGCCGGCCGACTATGTGTCCGCGCACAAATGGTTCAATCTGGCGGCGCGGGGCGGCTGCAGCGAAGCGATCCGCCTGCGCCGCGAGGTGGCCGAGTTGATGTCGGAAGCCGAGATCTCGGCGGCGCAGCGGGCCGCGCGCGACTGGATCGGCGCACCTCGATGAATCGCACAGCGCCGGGACGCTGACGCCTTCGCTCCTCGCCAGCACCGGCGCGTGTCCCGCGCGCGACGCAGCGAAGCGGTGCGGCGCAAATGCGGGACCCACCCGCCCGCAATGACGGGTCCCGGTCCTGCAGCGCGCACGTCGTGCTGCGCTGCGCCCGGGACACGAACGCTGCGCCGCGAACTCCCCCTTGGGCCGATGACTAGCGACCGTTTGGGTGCGCGCCCCGTTTGACGGTCGGACGCCGGAGAGCGAGACAAGGAACGCCGGCCAGTTGCGCCGCCCTTGCGCCGAGCTGAGACATCGTTGATCCTTTGTTCGAACAGGAGACTCTTATGCTGAAAAAACTCGCGATGGCGCTCGTCGCCGGGGCAATGCTGGCGAGTGGCGTGATTGTCGCGCCCACCGAAGCCTCCGCCGCGGACCATCGCTGCTGGCGTTGCCGCACCTCTGGCTGGGCCGGGCGGCACTATTATGTTTATCGCAATTACCTCTGGCCCGCGCCGTACTACGCGGGCGCGTCGCGCCGCCGGTTTTACGCGAACTATGTCCGCTGGGGCTGGCCGCCACCTTACGTTGGCGGATATCTCGCCGAGATTCGCCCGGTTCGGGCGTATGGCTGGTGAGCGGGCGGCGCGCCGCGGCATGGGAAATGAAGGACCGGAGCAAGGCGAGCCCAGGTGACGGGCGGCGCTCTGCGGCCATGCCGCGCGCCGCCGACCTTGCCAAAGACGCTTCGCCTCGGCATATCGAAGAGACGGAGCTGTGGCCGAGAGGCTGAAGGCGGCGGTTTGCTAAACCGTTATACGCTCTAAAGGCGTATCGAGGGTTCGAATCCCTCCGGCTCCGCCAATTCTGCGCGACGGTACGGCGCGCTGGGCTATCCGGGCTTATCCGGCGGTGTGACGTGTTCGCTGCGTGGCTGCGGCGCCCGATGGAGTTATGCCAATTCGATCTGCGCGTGATGGCCCGCGGCTGCGGCCAAACGTTTGTCGCGTGTCAGCAAAGGTGAGTCGAGCGCCTCGGCCAGCGCGACATAGACGGCGTCATAGGCGGTCAAATTGTTCCGTAACTCCCATATGCGCGGCAGAAGGAAATCGTGCGGATAGCGCCGCAGGGACAGGTCCGCCAGGTCAGCGAGCGCCATACGACCGCGCTCGCTATCGATCTCCCCATTCGCGGCATAACGTCGGATCACCTGGGCGACTTCGACATCGAGCAAATGAGGTGCGTGGAGTGTTTCGCGAGGCGCGAACAGCCGATCTTCCACGGCATTAGCTGCCGGCGTGCGGAGAAGCACTTCGAGCAAAGCCGAGGCATCGACGACGATCACGCGCGATCGCGCTCTGCGCGAACCGCTTCAGCGGGCGCGACGGAAGGGGTTGTTTCAGTGCGGCTGTGCAGACGCGTCCGCAATTCGTCAAGCGTCGGCCGTTCCGCCACCTGACGGATCTCGCTGAGCAGATACTCAGACAGCGACATGCCTGCCAACGCCGCACGCGACTTGAGCCGGCGATGCAGCGCATCCGGGACATTGCGGATTTGGACCATCGTTCCCATGCAAAGAACATAGAAACATGTGCTGCACATGTCAACGCGTCTCAGACACCGGCCCGGCGGAGCCGGGCGGGGAACGATCCCTTTTTGTTCTTAGCCTGGGCCGGCCGGAGAAAAAATCGTCCGCGTTGACAGCGGCTTAACTGTCGGCAGCACCCGACAATGGTTGGGGGCGCGCCACCAGCCCGTCGCGGGGGCGTTTGACGAGAATTGGTCGAAATCGGACCGCCCGCGCGGCCGATTTCGAGCCCGCCGGGGGCCGACCCCGCCTCCCGCCCGCCGCGCCACACTCACGGACAACTCACAGATAATTGAGTTCAGTAACCTTACTTAACAAACTGAATTAACAATGTATTTATTTGCTTTAGCTACGGACTTTGCCCGTTCTTCGTTCGTGCTGTTTGAGCAACACGTGCTGGGATTCAGACCGTTGGACCGGGTCTGAGGTCGCTTCTTTGTTGCCTGGGGAGGCCCGTGGGTTAATCTTACGGTGCGACTAAGGGGGGCATCCCGGGTCGCCCCGTCTAGAGTTCCGACCGCATCGAGCAATCGCAAGTTACGGGAAGGGCACTGGGTGGATCTGGGAATCAGGGGACCTTCCAGGGTGCGTAGCACCCGCCGGAGACGGAACCCTCCCACGGCAAACGAATGGAGGTTTCAATGAAGATGGTCAAAAGTCTTCTCCTCGGCTCCGCGGCAGGTCTCATGGCGGTGGCAGGAGCGCAGGCAGCCGATCTTCCCGTTAAGGCCGCTCCGGTCGAATACGTGAAGATTTGCAGCCTCTATGGCGCAGGGTTCTACTACATTCCCGGCACCGACATCTGCGTGAAGTTCGGCGGTTATGTCCGCGGCCAGTATTACGTCAATAACGGCAACAGCGGCACCAACGGCTACTTCTACACCGGCTCGGGCGGCAATCAGCAGACCCGGCAGGCGAACAACACGAACGACTTCATCATGCGCGCTCGCGCCATCATCACGATGGATGCGCGCTCGCAGACCGAATGGGGCACGGTCCGCACCTATATGAATATCGGCTGGACGCAGGACAGCCCGCTAAGCGGCACCGCCGGCCTCGCCTTCAACGGCGCAGGCCCTAGCGTGTACGCGAACCGCGCCTTCATCCAGTGGGCCGGCTTCACCTTCGGCAAGGCGCAGTCGTTCTACGATCTCTTCCCGTTCGCGGCGCGCACCTATCATGGCCTGCCCTTCAGCGACACCGGCGACAGCGGCATCAACCTCGCCGCCTACACCACGCAATGGGGCAACGGCATCTCCTCGACGATTGCGATCGAGGATCCGCGCCGCTTCGGGATCACCAATGTCGAGGTCGGCGCTGGCAACCAGTTCGTGGTTGGCGGTCAGCTCAACAACGACCTGGGCAATGTCAAGTATCCGGACATCGTCAGCAACATCCGCATCGATCAGGCCTGGGGCTCGTTCCAGGTCATGAGCGCCCTGCATGATGTGAGCGCGGCCTACTACTTCTCCAACACGGCCACAGGATTGGCCGGAGGCTGCACCAGCGTGGCGGCTACGCAGGCGCTCACCGGCGCGTTCAACTGCGGCCATCCCGACGACAAGATCGGCTATGCGGCTGGCGTGGGCGGCATCTTCAACCTGCCCTTCATCGCGGCGGGCGACACGTTCGCCTTCCAGGTCAACTACTCGCAAGGCGCAATGCGGTATATCAGCAACATCCAGAACGGCGGCGGGGCCAACCCGGCGGCGTTCGGCGGCTCCTACTCGCTCGGGCTGGGCTTTGCGCAGGACGCCATTCTGCGCGACAACATCTTCGGGGTCCAGAACGGCTCGCTCGAGCTGACCACGGGGTGGGGAGCAATTGCGGCCTTCGAACACTTCTGGACGCCGCGCCTGCGCACCTCGGCCTATGGCGGCTTCATCCAGATCGACTACAACAGCGACGCCACCACCTACATCTGCAACAACCTGAATCTCGGGGCAGCTGCTGGTGGCTCCATCCGGCCCGTGAACATCAACGGGGCATTCAACCAGGGGACCTGCACGCCTGACTTCGGTCTCTGGTATGTGGGCAGCCGGACGCAGTGGAACATCCGCCCCGACTTCTACATGGGCGTGGACGTTCTCTATCAGAAGCTCGACACGGCCTTCGCGGGATTGGCGGCCTATACCGCGCTCGCCGGCACGCCGCGGCCGAGCAGCTGGGCCGATCGGGCCCTTCTACACGGTCGAGGACCAGGACGCGCTCTCGGTCACCTTCCGCGTCCATCGCGACATCGTTCCTTGATCGCGTGAACATGCCGACCGCCTCACGGCGGTCCAAGCAGAACCCCGGCGGAAACGCCGGGGTTTTTTAATGCGCGCGAGATGAGGCTGCTCCTGTACCTCTCCCCGGCGGGGAGAGGTCGGCCGCGCAGCGGTCGGGTGAGGGGGATGGAGCTTGGCAGATTGCACCCCCTCACCCGGATTCCTCGCTGCGCTCGAAATCCGACCTCTCCCCGCCGGGGAGGGGTGTAGTATTTTGGCTCAGCCCCATCTGCTATGCCGCTCCTCGCTAGGCGAGGTTGCTCCGTTTGCCTATACCTCTCCCCGGTGGGGAGAGGTCGGCCGCGCAGCGGCCGGGTGAGGGGGCCGTAGCATGCCCGGTTTCCTGCCTCGCAATGAAAGCCGATAAGGCACGCTCATGAACCGCAAAGAACGCCGCGCCGCGCAGAAAAAGAACGCCGCCGCCGCGGCCCGCGACGAGGGATCGATCGCGCCGCTCCTGGCGCAGGCGGGCGAGCTGCGCCGGGCCGGCCGGCTGGCCGAGGCCGAGGCGCTCTGCGGACAAATTCTCGCACGGCATGCGGAGCATGCGAGGACATTGCATCTGATGGGAGCGATCGCCCGCGACGCCGGCCGCTTCGACGCCGCGCTGATCTGGCTCGGCAAGGCTTGCGCCGCCGACGACGACAAGGGCGACTGGCGCCGCGAGCTCGCCGCCGGCCTGTTCGCCGCCGGGCGCCTGGAGGAATCCGCCGCGCATAGTCGGCGCGCCGTCGCGCTCAGCCCGCGCGATCCCGATCCGCTGGATGAACTGGGCAACATCTGCGCCGCGCGCGGACAGATCGAGGAGGCCGTCGCCGCATTCGAGAAAGCGCTCGCGTTGCGGCAGAAGGCGCGGCCGAGCCAGGCATTCGCGCCGGCTGCGCAGACAGCGCCGAACGAACCGTCGCCCGGCCCGAACGAACACGACTATGCGCTCCTGTTCGTCCGCATCGGCGCATTCGCCAATGGCCGGGGCGAACCCGAGCGGGCGGTCGCGGTCTTCCGCCGCGCGCTCGCGCTCGTACCCGATCTGGCCGAGGCCCATAACGGGCTCGGAAGCGTCCTGCTCATGCAGGGCAAGCACGACGAGGCGGCGATCCACCTCGAACGGGCCCTCGCGCTCGCGCCGGAACTGTACGAGACCTATGGCGACGTCCTCGCCACGTTCTTCCAGCTGTTTCCGGCGATCGGCGAGGCTGTCACGCGGGCGGCGCAGGCCTGGCCGACGCGGCTCGACGCCGAAGCCCTGCTCGGGCCGAGAGGCGTCGGCGCGCTCGCCGACAATGCGTTCCTGCGCCGGCTGCTCGAATCTCACACCGTGTGCGACCTCGGCTTCGAGCGCTTCCTCACCGCGCTTCGCCCGCTGCTCGCGGCGGCCGCGGAGCGGAGCGAACCCGCCGGCGACGCCGATACGCCGCTGCTCCGCCTCTGCTGCGCGCTCGCGCGCCAGTGCTTTCTCAATGATTACGTGTTCGCCTCGACGCCGGAGGAGGCGCAGCAGGCCGACGCCTTGCGGCAAGCGGTGATCGCCGAGCTCGATGCGGCGCGGCCGGTTGCGCCGCTGCGGCTCGCCGCGCTCGCGAGCTATGTCCCGCTCGGCGAATTGCCGGGCGCGGATCGCCTGCTCGGGCCGGACTGGCCCGCTCCGCTCGCCGGCGTGATCGCCCAGCAGGTCGCGGAGCCGCGGCTTGAACGTGAGCTCGAGAGCGCGATCGCGCGCCTCACCGAGGTGACGGACGCCACTTCGGCCGCGGTGCGCCGGCAATACGAGGAGAATCCCTATCCGCGCTGGGTGGAGCCGGCTTCGCAGCCGCCGCAGGAAACGGTGCGCGCCTATCTGCGCCGGCGCTTTCCGGCCGCCATGCTTCCGGCCGGCGAGGGCGGCTGCGACATGCTCGTCGCCGGCTGCGGCACGGGACGGCATCCGGTCGAAGTCGCGCGCCGGTTCGCCAGTGTGCGCATCCTTGCGCTCGATCTCAGCCGCAGGAGCCTCGCTTATGCGCTGCGCAAGACGCGCGAACTCGGGCTCGCGAACATCGAGTACGCACAGGCCGACATCCTCGAGCTCGGAACGCTGGAACGCCGGTTCGACGCGATCGACGCCGGCGGCGTGCTGCACCATCTCGCCGATCCGTTCGCCGGGTGGCGCATCCTGTGGTCGCTGCTGCGCGAAGGCGGGGTAATGCGCGTTGCGCTCTACAGCGCACGCGCGCGGCGCGACATCGGCGCGGCGCGGAGCTTCGTCGCCGAGCGCGGTTTCGCGCCGACCCCCGACGATATTCGCCGCTGCCGCGAGGACCTGCTCGCAACGCCGCTGCGCAGCGTGGCGCAGCGCCACGATTTCTTCAGCACGAGCGAATGCCGCGACCTGCTCTTCCACGTCCAGGAACACGGCCTGACGCTGCCCGCGATCAAGGATTTTCTTACCGCCGCAGGCGCCCGCATGATCGGCTTCGAGCTGCCGCAGGCGACGGCCGAGGGGTATCGGGCGCGCTGTCCCGACGATTCCGCGATGATCGACCTCGATCGCTGGCACGCGTTCGAGCAGGACAACCCCGACACCTTCGCCGCCATGTACCAGTTCTGGATCGCCAAGGGCTGAGGGCGCATGGGCTGTCGTTACCGGGCTTAAGCCCCGGCTGTCCGATTCATCCCACCGATCGTCATGCTCCGCGCAAGCGGAGCATCCAGCAACCACGACGAATGCTTGAAAATTTCCTCAAAGACCGGGGCTACTGGATCGTCCGCTGGCGCGGACGATGACGGCAGGAGATCGGTCAAATCCACGTCAATTCATCCTGCGCTAGCCGCGCGGAACCGACGTTCAGCGCGGCTTGTCGCACGTGTTGATGAAGGCGGCGATGCGCGCGATCACATCGGGCTCGATCAACAGCGGCGCGTGGCCCTGGTCCGGCACCTCCAGCACGTCGAGCTGGCGCCGGTGCGCGCCCATCTCCTTGACCGTCTCCGGCGAGAGCAGGTCGGACAGCGCGCCGCGGATCACCAGCATCGGGATGTCCGCCAGCGCGTCGAATTGCGGCCACAGGCTCGGCATCGGCGCATTCACATCGAAGGCGGCGAGCGTTTTCGCGAGCGCAGGATCGTAGGCGAGCACGAGCCGCCCGTTCTCCTCCCGCCAGGTGCGGTGCGCGGCGGCGATCCAGTCCCGCTCGCCGAACTTGGGGAACTGGCTCGCGAACAGGCCGCGGATCACGGCGGCGCCTTCCGCGAAGTCTTTCGGCTGCGGCAGCTTCCCGACATAATCCTTGATCCGCACCAGCCCCGCCGTGTCGATGACGGGGCCGATATCGTTGAGCACGACGCCGGCGATGGCGGTCGGCCGCGCCACGCCGAGCGCCATCGCGATCATGCCGCCGCGCGAGGTTCCGACGATCACGGCGGGCTCGGCGGCGCAGGCCGTCAGCACGGCGAGCACGTCGTCGAGTTCGACCGGGATCGAATAATTGGCCGGATCGGGATCGTGGTCGGACAGTCCGCGCCCGCGATAATCGAGCGCGAGCACCCGGCGCGGACGCGTCGGGATCGTGCGAGAGGGCGTAGGCGAGGGGGTGGAAATCCACGCTCGCCCGCGTCAGTCCCGGCAGGCACACGACGGGCAGGCCGGCCGCCGGCCGCTCGCCATACTCGCGCAGGTGCAGCCTGAGCCCGTCCTTTGCGGTGACATAGACGCTGCGATAACCGCCTTTGCTCATGGCTTGCCTATCGTTTTGCTGCGGCTTTGTTGGGCGACGGAAGAGAGTGCGGTCTGCGAGAGCGGACTGCGCACGAAAGTCTAGGCGCAATTGCGTCGTTCGGGAACTGGTTCAACAAGGCCGGCGTCCGCTCCGCCGTATTCATTGGACGCGCAGCACGATCCGCGCGGAGCCCGCGCTAACCGTCGCCGCGCCGATCCGGCGATAGTTGTTGACCGCATATGCGCATGAGCGCATTAAGTATGCATGAACGATCCGCTCGACGTCCTGACGGCGCTTGCCGAGCCCACCCGGCTTGCTTGCTGCGGTACGGCTCCTCTGGGACGGGCGCGAGCACTGCGTGTGCGAACTGATGCGCGAGCTTCGCGCCGGTCAGTCGCGCATGTCCCGCCACATGGGCGTGCTCAAGCGGGCCGGCCTTGTGGTGGATCGCCGCGATGCGCAGTGGGTGCGCTATCGCCGCGCGCCGAACCTTCGCCGCGAGGTCGCCGCCGTGATCGACGCGGTGCTCGCTCTGCCGGTGTCGAAGGAACGGAGCGCAGCATGAGCCTCGACGTCGCGAGTGAACGAAAGCGCGACGGCTCCACCTCTCTCTGGATCGCCGGCGTGGTCGCGTCCGTGATCGCATGGTTTGCGATCTACGGTCAGCTCAAGCCTTTCTCCGTCTGGGCGGTGCGGCGGCTGCCCGTCGATCCGGCCAGCCATTTCGGTCAGTCGATCGAGTTCTTCATCTACGACACGCCGAAAGTCATGATGCTGCTGATCTTGGTCGTGTTCGGCATGGGGATCATCCGCAGTTTCTTTTCTCCTGAGCGCACGCGCGCGATCCTGGCCGGCCGGCGGGAGGGCGCGGGCAATGTGCTCGCCGCGCTGCTTGGGGTGGTCACGCCGTTCTGCTCCTGCTCGGCGGTTCCGATGTTCATCGGCTTCGTGAGCGCCGGGGCGCCGCTTGGCGTGACGTTTTCCTTCCTGATTTCCGCGCCTATGGTCAATGAAGTTGCGCTCGGCCTTTTATTCGGCCTGCTCGGCTGGAAAGTGGCGCTGACCTATTTCGCCTTCGGCCTGACGGTGGCGATCGTGTCCGGTCTCGTGATCGGCCGCCTTCAACTCGAAGGCTGGCTCGAGGAATGGGTCCGCAACATCCGCGCGGGAGCGGCGGAACTGCCCGTGCACGAGCTCACGCCGGTCGACCGCATCAGGTCAGGGCTTGCCGCGGTGCGCGAGATCGTCGGCCGCGTATGGCCATGGATCATCGTCGGCATCGCCGCGGGCGCGGCGATCCACGGCTACGTGCCGTCCGAGCTGATGGCGTCCATCATGGGCCGCGACGCATGGTGGACGCTCCCGGCCGCGGTCGTCGTCGGCGTCCCGATGTATTCCAACGCGGCGGGGATCATTCCCGTCGCGGAGGCCCTGATCGGCAAGGGCGTTCCTCTCGGCGCCGTGATCGCTTTCATGATGTCGGTGACAGCGCTCTCGCTGCCCGAAATGATCATTCTGCGGAAGGTGTTGAGCCCCCGCCTGATCGCCGTGTTCATCGGCGTCGTCGCCACCGGCATCCTCGCCGTCGGCTACCTGTTCAACGCGCTGTTCGATTGACGAAAGCCAAGCTGATGAAAAACGTGAAAGTGCTCGGGCCCGGCTGCACCCGTTGCATGCGCACGGCCGACATGGTCCAGGCCGCTGCCGACCGGCTCGGCGTTCCGGTCACGATCGAGAAGGTCACCGATTACGCCGCCATCGCCGCGTATGGCGTTGCGGCGACGCCGGGCGTCGTGGTCGACGGCAAACTGGTGCATGCCGGCGGGCTGCCGCGCGCGGAGGCTGTCGACAAGTGGCTGACGGCCGAGCTCAGTTGACCGTGGAGCCGCGCCGGAGATCGGCCTCGATCAGGAGCTTCGATCCCTTGCCGAAGCGCACGCGATAGGCCTGCACGTTCTCCATGATGCGCTGGACGTAATTGCGCGTCTCGGAGAACGGGATGCGCTCGACCCAGTCGACCGGATCGACATCCGGGTCGCGCGGATCGCCGAAGCGCTCGATCCATTCCTTCACCCGGCCGCGGCCGGCATTGTAGGCGGCGAAGGCGAGGATATAGGAGCCGCGATAGGCCTCGATATTGCCGCCCAGTTCGGCCGCGCCCATCTGCACATTGTAGACCTTGTCGTGCAGCAGGCGCTTCTGGTCGAAACGGACGCCGTAGGTCTTGGCGATGAACCGCCCGGCTTCCGGGGTCACCTGCATCAGGCCGAGCGCATTCGCGGTGGAGACCGTCTGCGGATTGAACGCGCTCTCCTGGCGAGCGATCGCGTAGACGATCGCCGGCTCGACCTCGGGTCCGATCGCCGAGTATTGGGGCAGGCCGATGGTCGGGAACGCGTAATGATCGAGCGGCAGCCCGTTGCCGAGCGCGGCCTTGCCGAGCAGAAGCATCGCGCGCGCATCATTGTGCCTGCCGGTGAGTTCGCCGATGGCGGTCAGCGCGGCCGCGTCCTGGGTGCGGTCGGGAAGATCGGCGACGAAGGGAATGACGAGGTTCCGCTCGTCGATCGCGTAGAGGATCTCGACCGCGCGCACGACCTCGAGGCGTGCGACCGCCGCACGCTTGTCCGGCGACAGCGCGGCGCGAACGAAGCGCGATCTCGCCGAGGCCGAGCCGGCCGCGGGCGAGCTGCCCGTAATAGGCGGTCGAGTAACGCGCGGCCCCTTCGTAATGGGCGCGCGCCTCGCTGGTCCGGCCGGCCGCTTCGGCGGCGCGGCCCTGCCAATAGCCGGCGCGGGAGAGCGCGATGGGATTGCCGACGCCGAGCGCCGGGATGCGGGCGAAGTGCTGCGCGGCGGCGTGCGGATCCTTGAGGAAGCGCAGCGCGATCCAGCCCGCCATGAACTGGTGCTCGACCTGGTAGTTCTCCTTCGCCGGCATGTCGGCGTTGCGGCAGACGAGATAGGCGGCCTTCGGCTGGTCGAGCTCGACGAGCTTGCGCGCGATGAGGCGCCGCTCGATCCACCATTCATCCGTATCGTGCGCGCCGCCGAGGTCCGACGGCGCGGCGAGCAGGAGCCGCGCGGCGTCTTCGTATTGCTCATTGCGGCGCAGCCATTGGATGCGGCTGAACGTGTAGCCGAGATCGTCGCGCGCGCTCGCCGGAATGGCGTCGAGCAGCGCCTTGGCGTTGCCCGCCTTGTCGTTGACCGCCTTGCGCGCCTTGAGGATGGCCGGCTCGTCGCCGCCGAGCCGCTGCGCCAGACGCGACGCGGTCTCGATGTCGTCTTCGTAAATGCGCCGGTCCATCCGCGCCTTGTCGTCGGCCCGCGTGATCAGGCCCTCGAACACCTCGCGCGCGTCGCTTTCCACGTCGCGGCTGAACGGTTCGGTCCAGGCTGCGCGCACCTGCGCCCGCGCCCCCGCCTGGTCGCCCTGCGCGAGCAGCACGCGCGCGAGCGCGAAGCGGCCTTTGGCGGTCAGCGGCTCTGCCTTGCCGAAAAAGGCGCGCACAGCCGCGGCGTCGAACTTTTCCGCCCACAGCATCGCCTCGGCCCGCCGGCGGAACATGCCGACGCTGGGCCAGTTCGGATTGGCGGTGATGAAGGCATTGTAGCGCGCGAAGCTCGCATCGTTGTCATCGCTGCGCAGGATCGCCCATTCGACGAGCTTGCGCGCGCTCGGATCGGAAATCGTGCCCTGCAGCTCGGTCGCTTCGCCCGGCCGTCCGCGGCGCGCGAGCTGGATCGCCTGCTTCACCGCGCCGATGTCGGCGCTCGATATGGGCGCGCCGGAGGTCGCGGCAAGCGGGATCGTGGCTGCCGCCGATGCAACGGCCGACGGGGCAGCCGAAGAGGCGGAACGCGTTGCGGCGGACGCGGGCGCTGTGGCGCGCAGGTCGAGCGGTCGGGCGCCGGCATCCGCGGCGCGCGCGCCGGCGACGGTCGGCCGTGCGCGCGGCAGCGGAACCGATTTGATGCGACGCGGCGTGGACGGCCGGCGCCTTCTTGCTCGCTTTCACCTTCGACTTGGGACCCGCAAGCGCGGGGGAGCCCGCCGCGACCAGCGCCGCGAGCACGAGCGTAAGACGCACTGTGGGAAGCCCTTTAGATGAAGGCACGGACCATCCCCCCTCGCGGTCAGAATTGACGCCAGTACAAGAACCTATTCGTCGGCTGGATTAAGAAAGCGCTTAAATCGCGGGCAAACATGGCAATGTTTCGACGGACTTGCGGCATGAAAAAGTCCGCGCGGCGGCGTGAAGATCAAAGATGATTTCAGAAACGGGGCTTTCATCGCTTTCCGTCACCCGATATCTATGCGTGCGAGGGCAGTACGCCGCCGATCCGAGCCGAGGAGCAGACCATGACCGCCAAGACCAGTTTTCGGGGTTCGTTCACCGCTCTGGTGACCCCGTTCAAGAACGGCGCGGTCGACGAAAAGGCCTTCCGCGATCTCGTCGACTGGCAGATCGGCGAGGGCACGAACGGGCTCGTGCCGGTCGGCACCACCGGCGAGAGCCCGACGCTCTCGCATGACGAGCACAAGCAGGTCGTGCGAGTGGTGCGTCGAGCAGGCGCGCGGACGCGTCCCGGTGATCGCCGGCGCCGGCTCGAACTCGACCGCCGAGGCGATCGACTCGTCGCGCCACGCCGAGAAGGCCGGCGCGGACGCCGTGCTGATCGTCACGCCCTATTACAACAAGCCGACGCAGGAGGGCCTGTACCAGCACTTCAAGGCGATCAACGACGCGATCGGCATTCCGATCATCATCTACAACATTCCGGCGCGCTCGGTGATCGACATGTCGGTCGACACGATGCAGCGTCTGTTCGAGCTGAAGAACATCGCCGGCGTGAAGGACGCGACCGCCAATGTGGTGCGGGTCTCGCAGCAGCGCGCCGCGATGGGGCCCGACTTCAACCAGCTCTCCGGCGAGGACGCGACCGCGCTCGGCTTCATGGCGCATGGCGGGCACGGCTGCATCTCGGTGACCTCGAACGTCGCGCCGCGGCTGTGCGCCGAGTTCCAGAGCGCGTGCCTGAAGGGCGATTACGCCGCGGCGCTCGCGCTGCAGGACAAGCTCCTGCCGCTGCATCTCGCATCTGTTCGTCGAGACCAATCCGGCGCCGGCGAAATACGCGCTCTCGCTGCTCGGCAAGTGCGCGGACACGGTGCGCCTGCCGCTCGTGCCGCTGTCCGACAAGTCGAAGCCGACGGTGCGCGCAGGCGATGGTGCATGCCGGGCTGATCAATTGAGCGGCGCCCCCGCGGATGCAGGAAGCCGATGCGTGACCGCGATGACCAAGCGGTCTTGGCGGATCGCGACGAGGTCCGCATTCTGCGCATCCGGCATCCGGTGCGGGGTTCCTGACCTTCGCATCTGATGCGCGTCGCGAATCCGCTCATATCCGGAGAAAGCTGGCTTGGCCACGAAGACGGAACGCAAGATCAAGGTCGTCGCCGACAACCGCAAGGCGCGCTTCAACTACGAGATCGGCGAGACCTTCGAGGCCGGGATCGCGCTCACCGGCTCGGAGGTGAAGTCGCTGCGCCAGGGCCGGGCGACGCATCGGCGAAATCCTATGCCGATGCGCGCGAAGGCGATCTGTGGCTGCTGAACGCCAACATCCCCGAATACCTGCAGGCGGGCCGCTTCAATCATCGCGCCGAAGCGTCCGCGCCGGCTCCTGCTGCATCGCGCGGCAGATCGACCAGCTCGCCGCCGGCGTCGATCGCGAGGGCATGACCATCGTGCCGCTCAAGCTCTACTTCAACGAGAAGGGCCGCGCGAAGCTCGAGGTCGCGCTCGCGCGCGGCAAGAAGCTGCACGACAAGCGCGAGACCGAGAAGCGGCGCGACTGGGACCGCGAGCGCGGCCGCCTTTTGCGCGCGCGGGGGTGATCCGTCCCGCGCTTTGGGCGGCGCCGGCTCAGGCCAGCAGGTCGCCAAACTCCGGATGCTGCGCGATGTAGTTCGCGACAAAGGAGCAGCGCGGAACCACCCTGAGGCCGCGCGCCCGCGCCGCGCCGAGCGCGTCGTGAACGAGGCGGGACGCGAAGCCGCGCCGGCGCAATTGCGGCGGCACCTCGGTATGCGTGAAGGTGATCACGCCGTCGGCGAGGCGGTAGTAGGCGAGCGCCGCCGCCCCTTCGGCGGGAAGCTCGAAGCGCGCGAGCGCGGCATTGTCGAGGACCAAGGACATGGTCGACATGTAGGGTGGGTTGAGCGCGAGCGAAAGTCGCCCTTGCGATCGGTCCGTGCCTGAAGGACAGCCCTGTCGCCACTTGTTCGTCATGCGCGTGCAAGCGCCGCGAAAGCGGGCATCCAGTACACAAGGCGAACCCTTTGAGCTACACGGCATGCCGTGCTTACTTCTCTCAAGGAGACACTCGGTGATGGTCAAGAAAGCCGACGCTGCTGCTTTCGGACTCGCGATGATCGCGGCGCTGCAACTCGCGACGCTCGGGCCGGCCGGCGCCTTTTATGTCGCGCCGCCGCCCGCGGGCGGACTGGCCGTGCCGGCCTTCGCGGGCATCGATCCCTGCTACAAGAAATGCATCCTGAACAAGGCGTGGGGAGAACAACGCAAGTTCATGTGTCAGCGGGTCTGCAACGCCAATCCGAAGAAGCAATGCGAAGACAAGTGCTGGCTCAAGCACGGGAACTCGCCGCCCGACCGGAAGAAGTGCCTCCAGCGCTGTTGATCGGGCTGCTTTGCCCGGCCTTTTTGACGATCAATCCGCAGCCGCTAGGGCGAGGCGCGCCTTCAGCGCGCCTCGCCCCGCTTGCCGCTCGATGGCGCTATCTCGTCACTGCGGGTTCTTCTGCTCCCATTCCTCGCGCGTGATCCACGCTTCGAGGATCTGCACGTGTTCCGACTCCTCGTCGACGAACTCCTTCGCCATCGCCTTGATGGCGGGGTCCTTCGAGGTGCCGGCGACCATGTAATAGAAGTCGAACGCCCGCCGCTCTCCTTGCAGCGCGACCCGCAACGCATCCAGCCGGGAGAGGGACGGATCGGCGGCCCAGATATCGGCGCGCTCCGGCGTCGCCTGGTCGGGCCAGGCGTAGTCAGCCGGAAGGTGTTTCGAGGTGTCGATCGAGCCTGCCCGGCCCTGCGCCTCGGCGAGATGCATGCGGGAGAATCGCCCGAGCTGCGCGAACAGCTTCGCCACCGGCTGGTTGCCGCATTTCTCCATCGCCGCCGCCATCTCTTCGTAATGGATCGCGGCATCCTCCTCGGCCTTGACGGCATAACCGAGGAAGTCGTCGAGGGACGCAATCTCGAGGCTGCCGCCCGTGAAGATTTTGGCGGCCGGCGTCACGTGCGGCCGCTTGGCCGGCAGGGTCTGGTCGCCTTCGAAGGAGACGAGGATGTCCTCGTCGCGAATGAAGCACTGGCACGCCAGCCGATAGCGCGGCGGCATGTCGTTGACTTCGGCGTCGTAGATTTCCTCCGGCGTGATCTTCCCAAGCTGTTTGAGAAGCTCCTTCTCCTTTTCCGTCAGCGAGATCCCGTATCTCGGTTTGTCGGTCGCGAGGTGCTTGACCTCGACGAGGCACGACCCGCATTCCCCGTCCTGGCAGTCGAACGGGATCGGGACCTTGTGGGCCTTGGCGACGGCCAGAATGGTGCCCCGGTCGCCGGCGATCGCGTAGACGGTCAGGTCGCGCGCCATCACCGGGGATGAAAACGTCACATTGCTCATTGGCATACTCCTGTCATGGCGCTGAGTGACTTGACGGATGCGCAGCCTCACCGGATCGCCGCTGAGGGCGCCTTGTTGCAGGCACATTGACCACCGGGGCGGCAGCACCCATCGGTTCTGCCGCACGGCGATCGTTGATTAGAAGTCAAGCAAGGTGCGGGCCAAGTTGTTGCGCCGCAGGATCAGACAGGCCTTCAGGCGCCAGCGACCCGGGCGCATTCGCCCATGCCCGTCACATCATTGTTTTTGCGTGCGATCTTATCCGAACCGTCGGCGCCCGTTCGGGGTCATCGCCGGCGCGGGAGCGGCGCGAACGACGCGGAATCGATGTGTCGGGAAGCCTCCGTCGGATTCCCGACAACAAGACCACGAGCAGTCCGTAGCCCGCATTGAGCGAAAGCGAAATGCGGGAGCGGGGAGCAGCGCAACCCCGGATTTCGCTTGCGCTCGATCCGGGCTACGCTCCCGAGGCGATCAAAAGGCCTTCGGCAGCCCGGCATCCTTCAGGATTTCATTGGCCGTGTGACGGCTCTTCGTGCGTGGGACGATCAAGCTACGGCTGTCGCGTCGTGCGCCATTTCTCATGCGATCCCTTGCCGCCGGGCACGCGGCAGCCAGCCGGCGGATCGCAGCAGCCGACGAGCTCCGCATAAAAATCCTTCGGCATTCAGGCGGCGCTTATGACCAGGTCGCACCGGCGCTCGATATGCACCGCGAACGGCCCCTGCGCCTGCGGCAGGTTGTCCGCAATCATCTCCGGCGCAAGGTCGCGAACGAGCGCAACGAATTCGTCGAATGTCGCGGCTTCGACATGCAGGCCGGGAATGTCCGACTGTGAATAGAACACGGCGGCTTCAGGGTGTCGGTGAGTTACGCGCCTTCGGCGCTACCCCCACCCTACGGCTACTTGCTGCATCCTTCGAGATGCGGGCTTCGCCCGCTCCTCAGGATGAGGAAGAAGGAAGGCGGCGCAACAACTCCTCATGGTGAGGAGCGTCGCGGAGCGGCGCGTCTCGAACCATGAGCGGCAGCGCCAACCCCGGATTTCGCTTTCGCTCAATCCGGGCTACTTGGCTCTGCGCGCCGCTCTAATTCTCCTCGGCCGCTTCGCCTGCCGCGATGACGGCGAGGAGCCGGCGGGCGCCGAAGCGGTCGCGCGGATCGAGCTCGACGACTTTTTCGAGCGCCGCGGCAGCCCTCGTCGGCGCGGCCGAGCCGGATGCTGCCATAGCCCCACGCCAGCAATGCCTGCAGGTACAGGCTCGGCGCCTCCTCGACGTCGGAGAACGCCGCGTCGCGCGGCCTGACCAGGCGCCAGTCCGTCGCGATGTTGAGGCGGCGAGCCGCCTGGACGATAAGGCTGGCGGCGTGCGGAAGCGCCTCCGCGAGGCGGTGATTGTAGAAATAGAACCGGTAGGCGGCGAGGCGCGCGTCGATGTCATCGGGCGCAAGCGCAAGCGCCTGCTGCACGGCGCGCTCGGTCGCAGCGGGATCGGAGCGCGCGCGCGGCGCACCCGCCAGCAGGGCTGCGACGGCGGCGGCTTCGTCCTCGCTCGTCAGCGCATGCCGGCCTTCGTTCTTCCGATGTCGAGCAGAAATCTCCATGCGCGCGCTGTCTCCGAATTCAGGACCAGTCGCATGCAAGTCCCGGGCCGGCGCGCGCTTGAGGATGAGGGCGAAGGGCGGCGGCACGACAAATCCTCATGGTGAGGAGCGTCGCGGAGCGACGCGTCTCGAACCATGAGCGGCAGCGCCTGCCGTTGAGCGAAAGCGAAATGCGGGAGCGGGCAAACCCGGATTTCGCTGCGCTCATCCGGGCTACTTGCTCCTTAGGACGAGGCCGAAGGGCAAACAAGACGCTCACCCCGCCACTGGCGTCAGTTCGAAAACGCGGCCGTGCTTCGCCGCCTCGGCGATATCGCCGCGGCGCAATGCGAGACGCACGGTTTCGAGCTTGCGCACGTCGTCAGGAGAAAGATAGGGCGACCACGCGGTATCGTCCTCGATCAACTCGACCGGGACTTCGGCCGCGTATCGGCCTTCGCGGATGAATTCTTTCGACGAGCGCGTCATCGTGGAGTTCGCTTCGTAAAATCGCCTGCGCACATGCTCACCCCGCCGCCTTCTTGCGCCGTCCTGCGGCGGCGTCGCGCGGCCGGGCCAGCAGCGCCCGCCGCCTTGCCGCCCCAGCACCGGCTTGAGGAACGCGCCCCGTATAGCTCTCGCTCCACGCGCACGATGTCCTCCGGCGGGCCGGCGAACACGATCTCGCCGCCGCCGTCGCCGCCTTCCGGGCCGAGATCGATGATCCAGTCGGCGGTCTTGATCACTTCGAGATTGTGTTCGATGACGACGACCGTGTTGCCGGTCGTCGACCAGCTCGTGCAGCACTTCGAGCAGCTTCGGGACGTCGTGGAAATGCAGGCCGGTGGTCGGCTCGTCGAGGATGTACAGCGTGCGCCCGGTCGCGCGCTTGGCGAGTTCCTTGGCGAGCTTCACGCGCTGCGCCTCGCCGCCGGAGAGCGTCGTCGCCTGCTGGCCGAGATGGATGTAGCCGAGCCCGACGCGATGCAGCAGTCTGCGAGCTGGTCGCGCACGCGCGGCACCACGCTGAAAAAAGTCGGCCGCCTCCTCGACCGTCATGTCGAGCACGTCGGCGATCGACTTGCCCTTGAACGTCACCTCCAGCGTCTCGCGATTGTAGCGCTTGCCCTTGCACACCTCGCAGGTGACGTAGACATCGGGCAGGAAGTGCATCTCGATCTTGATGACGCCGTCGCCCTGGCAGGCCTCGCAGCGCCCGCCCTTGACGTTGAAGGAGAAGCGCCCGGCTTCGTAGCCGCGCGCTTGCGACTCCGGCAGCCCGGCGAACAGTTCGCGAATCGGCGTGAAGGCGCCGGTATAGGTCGCGGGGTTGGAGCGCGGCGTGCGGCCGATCGGCGACTGGTCGATGTCGATGATCTTGTCGATATGCTCGAGACCCTCGATGCGGTCGTGCGGGGCCGGGGCCTCGCTCGCGCGGTTGAGCTTGCGCGCCACCGCCTTGTAGAGCGTGTCGATGAGCAGCGTCGATTTCCCGCCGCCCGACACGCCGGTGATGGCCGTGAACAGGCCGAGCGGAATCTCGGCGGTGACGTTTTTCAGATTGTTGCCGCGCGCGCCGATGAGCTTCAGCGTGCGCTGCGCGTCCTTGCGCCGGCGCTCGGGCGTCGGGATGGATCGCGCGCCGGCGAGATACTGGCCGGTGAGCGAATCGGGGTTCGCCAGGATGTCGGCGACCGTGCCCTGCGGCCACGATCTCGCCGCCGTGGACGCCGGCGCCGGGACCGATGTCGAGCACGATAGTCGGCGGTGCGGATCGCGTCCTCGTCATGCTCGACCACGATCACCGTGTTGCCGAGGTCGCGCAGTCGTTTCAGCGTCTCGATCAGCCGGGCATTGTCGCGCTGGTGCAGGCCGATCGAGGGCTCGTCGAGCACATAGAGCACGCCGGTGAGCCCCGAGCCGATCTGCGAGGCGAGGCGGATGCGCTGGCTCTCGCCGCCCGACAGCGTGCCGGAGGCGCGCGCGAGCGTGAGATAGTCGAGCCCGACATCGACGAGGAAGCGCAGCCGCTCGCGGATTTCCTTCAGCACCCGCGCGGCGATCTCGTTCTGCTTTTCGCGTGAGCTGAGCCGGCAGCGCGGCGAACCACGCGCCCGCCCGCCTGACGCTCATCGCCGCGATCTCGCCGATATGCCGGTCGGCGATCTTCACCGCCAGCGCCTCCGGCTTGAGGCGGGCGCCGTCGCACGCGGCGCAGGGAATCGCGGTGAAGTATTTGGCGATCTCCTCGCGCGCCCAGTCGCTCTCGGTTTCCTTCCAGCGCCGCTCGAGATTGCGCACCACGCCCTCGAACGATTTCTTCGTCTCGTAGCTGCGCAGGCCGTCGTCATAGACGAAGCGGATTTCGTCGTCGCCCGAGCCGTAGAGAATCGCCTGCTGCGCCTTCTTGGGCAGGTCCTTCCATTTGGTGTCCAGCGTGAAGCGGTAGAACTTGCCGAGCGCCTCCAGCGTTTGCAGATAATAGGGCGAGGACGAGCGCGACCATGGCGCGACCGCGCCGCGGCGCAGCGTTGCGTCCTTGTCGGGCACCACCAGGTCGGCGTCGATCGTCTGCTCGACGCCGAGGCCGCCGCAGGCGGGGCACGCGCCGTGCGGGCTGTTGAACGAGAACAGCCGCGGCTCGATCTCCGAAATGGTGAAGCCCGACACCGGGCAGGCGAATTTCTCCGAGAACAGCAGGCGCGCGGGGCCGCTCTGCTGGTCGTGGATTTTCGCGGTTTTCTTTTCGGCGCGCGCTTGTTGCGCCAGCTCGCGGCTAGGCGCTCTCGTCTCGTCCTGGCCGGGCTTGACCCGGCCATCCATCGTTTCGCTGGAAGCTGGATCACCGGGTCTGGCCGCTGCGCGGCCGCCCGGCGATGACGAGGGGCCCGCGCTGCCCCGTCCCGCGGAGCTTTGCTCCGCTCCCTCCCCCGCATGCGGGGGAGGGTTGGGGAGGGGGCTCTTTTCGCCCTCATCCTGAGGAGCGGCCGCAGGCCGCGTCTCGAAGGATGCCGGCGCATCCGCCAATTCCGCCACGGCGAGCCCGTCGGCGAGCTTGAGGGCGGTCTCCAGCGATTCGGCGAGCCGTGTTCCAATGTCGGGACGAACGACGAGCCGGTCGACCACCACGTCGATGTCGTGATTGAGCTTCTTGTCGAGCGCGGGCGCCGAGGCGATCTCGTGAAAGACGCCGTCGATCTTCACGCGCTGGAATCCGCGCTTCATCAGCTCGGCGAGTTCCTTCCGGTATTCGCCCTTGCGCCCGCGCACGAGCGGCGCGAGCAGATAGAGCCGCGCGCCCTCCGGCAGCGCCATGACGCGATCGACCATCTGCGACACGGTCTGGCTCTCGATCGGCAGGCCGGTCGCGGGCGAATAGGGGACGCCGATTCGCGCCCATAGGAGGCGCATATAGTCGTAGATCTCGGTGACGGTGCCCACCGTCGAGCGCGGATTCTTCGAGGTGGTCTTCTGCTCGATCGAGATGGCCGGCGATAGCCCGTCGATCTGGTCGACGTCCGGCTTCTGCATCATTTCGAGGAACTGGCGCGCATAGGCCGAGAGCGATTCGACATAGCGGCGCTGGCCCTCGGCGTAGATCGTGTCGAAGGCGAGCGACGATTTTCCCGAGCCGGACAGGCCGGTGAACACCACCAGCTGGTCGCGCGGGATTTCGACGTCGATATTCTTCAGATTGTGCTCGCGCGCGCCGCGGATCGCGATCACGCGGCCGTCGGGACGTCGCGGCGGATTGCTCGAATCGTTCATGCCGTGCACGCGGACCATCGCCGCCAGGATCGCCTTGTCGGGAGAAAGGCGGCGGCGTGCCCGCAACGTAGTGAGAACGGACGCGTTTCGCCACTGCGTTCGCGCCGCGGAGCGCCAACTCTTGTTCGTCATTGCCGGGCGCGACCGGGCAATCCATTCAGAGCTTTCGCACGCGCGGCGGCTCAGATGGACCGCCGGGGTCGAGCCCGGCGGTGACGAGGACACGCAAAGAAAAAACCCCGGGCCGAGGCCCGGGGTTTGAAGTTTGTTCGAAGGAGAGACTGCTCAGTAACGGGCCACAACCGGAGCCACGGCCGGACCAAGATGGAAGAGGTAGTTGATGCCGACGCGGGCGACATATTCCTTCGCGTCGATGCTGGTGTTCCACGTGCGGCCATCGAACCCGCCGGGAACCACCGCGCCGAACGTGCTGCGCGGCGAGATATAGTCGAACGAGCCGAAGTCGAGATAGATGAACTCGGCCTTCGCGGTCCAGTTCTGGGCGAACGCCCATTCGAAGCCGCCGCCGATGGTCCAACCGATGTGCTTCTCGCGATAGGCGCCGAAATATTCCGGAACGCCGCCCGCCGGGAAATCGATGCGCAGCTGGGAGTCGAGCGCGCCAAGCGCCAAACCGCCCGTTGCGTAGACCAGCACGCGGTCCCACCACGCCGCGCCGATGCGGACGCGAGCGGTCGAGAACCAGTCGAGCTGCTTGGTGCTCCACTCGTTCCGCGGCAGGAAGGTAAAGCCAGTCGCCGGATCGGTGACGGCCGGATACGAGAAGGAATTGTCTTCGTTCAGGCCGCTCCAGTTGGCGTCCCATTCGCCGCCGAGGACGAACCAGCCCCACTGATATTGACAGCCGAACTGGCCGCCAACGGTTCCGGCCGAGCCACCGCCGTCATACGACCGCGTGAGCAGGTTGACCGCAGTCAGCGGAGCGCCGTCGGGATCGATCCCAGGCGCGAGAATTCGCCGGCTGGTGGTGTAATCGTCGTTTCCGCCGATCCAGCCACCGTTGATGCCGAGATAGCAACCCGTCCAGGTAAATAGCGGCGCCACCGCGGGAGCCTGCACCGCCAGGTCGGCGGCAGAGGCCGACCCGGCAAGTCCGAGCGCGGCAACACTTGCAAGTAGGATCCTCTTCATGGAAGCCCCCCATGGTTCGCGTCAAGTGAGCTGACTATAGAGGGACTCGCTTCTTTGAAGGTGACATAAGCGCAACACCCCCGGTGAATGTGTTTTTTTGAGCTTCAATTCCGCCATCCATTCGCCGCGGAAACTGCTTTGTGTTCAGGCGTCCCGCGGCGCGAAGCGAAGAAAAATATCGATTGCATCAGGCGTGCGCGCCGTGTGGCCCGAATGCTTGGGAGCGATTGGCGCGTGGCGCCTAACGAGACCAGCGCAATACATTTTGCGAGAAACACTGTGGGAGATCGGCCGATCTTCGGCGTCATCGCCGCGGAACGTACACGGCTGTCCCGTTCAGCCGATCCACACCTCTCCCCGCTGGGGAGAGGTCGGATTCCGAGCACCGCAGGCAAGTTTACGCAGGCCTGCGCAAGCTGGCCGCGTGCGAGGAAGCCGGTTGAGGGGCATTACAACGTAAAGCCAACGCCCCCTCACCCGGCTCGCATCTCGTTGCACGCGACGCTCGCCGACCTCTCCCCGCCGGGGAGAGGTGGAATGAAGAGTTCTGTTTAGAGGCGTTCGTGTTCAGACCAAACGACGGGAAATGGCGGCGACCTTGGAGCGCATCTGCGCGGCGGGCGTGCCGGCGCGCGTGCTAACGTCTGCATCAAATCACGACACCGGGGCGCAGCTCATGATGACTTTGCCCGGCCAAAGCAAAAGCCCCGGGGGTTGCCCGGGGCTTTCGTCCGCAACGTTGCGGATAAAGATCAGTAGCGCGCCACGATCGGAGCGCCGCCGCCGAAGCGGTAGTTCAAGCCGATCTTGGCGGTGTGAACGCCATCGAACTCATGATTCCAACAGTAGGTGCCGGGGCCGCCGGCGCCGACGCCAGCCGCGTCGAACCCGCAAGCCGAATTGTTGTCGACGCCAATGAACATGTACTCGGCCTTGACGCTCCAATTCCAATCGAACGCCCATTCGATGCCGCCGCCGACGGTCCAGGCCGCCGTCGATTCGCTGGTGCTGGCGACAAAGCCGGGGTTGAGGAGCGCATCGGTCACGGTCGTCTCGACGTCGACGAAGGCCACGCCGCCCTTGACATACAGCAAAGCGCGATCCCAGGCGTAGCCGAGGCGGCCGGTCACCATGCCGTACCAATCACCGATCTTGGTGTTGGAAGTGATGCTGAAAACCGGATCGAACGGATCAATCGCCGAGCCGGTCAGCCGGAGATAGCCGAGTTCGCCTTCGATGCCCAGCACGAAGGGCGAGCCGATCGGCTGCCAGTTACACCCGAGGGTGCCGCCGCCGATGAAGCTGCTCTTCGTATCGTAATTCCAGACATCCGACGGGAAGCCATTATACCCGTTGACGTCGATGACCCGAACGTTCTCGGCGCCCCAGGCGCCGCCGGCATAGCCGCCGATATAGCAGCTCGTCCAATTGAACACGGGCACGACGACAGGTCGGGCGATCGGGCGAAGGTCGGCGGCCGAAGCCGCACCGACGAACCCGAGAACTGCAACGGTGGCTAGTAGGACTTTCTTCATAACGGCCCCTCCTTCCGGGTAAAACCGAAATCCCATCTCCGCATCCTACGGATTCTTACGTGCCGAAAGGTGGCAAAAAGGCCACACGCCAAGATCATCTATGTCTGCAATCACAGAATGTGTCGGGAGGTGGCCTTTTGTGCGGCGGCGCCTGGACGCGGTGCGCGCGCCGGGCGCAAGGGATTCACCAAAAGACAAGTAGGCGTCGTGCGTTAAATGGCGTGACGTCAGAAAGGCATTGTGGCGCTGCGCTTCGCGAATGTTTTATGAGAGTCTCTGTAAAAAATACGCGTTTGCTTAGCGAACCGTGCCTTGATAGAACATTATGGGAACGAAAGTGCCGCGCGGCGTTCAATGGTCGGGCCTTGTTGGGAGTGGGCGGCGCTCCGACCCGCGTGTTAACGAAGCATTAACGGGGACCAGCGCGCCGCCGCTGCTCTTGTCGGCGGCCCGAGTCAGTGTTGGAATCGCGGTTCGGCGGCGGGGCGCCGCAAGACGACGCGACGACTAAGATCGGCAGAGCGAATTCCGATCCGATCGAAGGAACTCGCTACGACAGCCTCGCCGCGGGCGTGGGCGCATTCTCGAGGGAGATCAGATTATGGCGGGTTCGGTCAATAAAGTGATCCTGATCGGCAATCTCGGCGCCGACCCGGAGATCAGGCGGACACAGGACGGCCGGCCGATCGCCAACTTGCGTCTCGCGACGTCGGAGAGCTGGCGCGACAAGGGAAGCGGCGAGCGGCGCGAGAAGACCGAATGGCATCGCGTGGTCATCTTCAATGAGAATCTCTGCCGCGTGGCCGAGCAGTATCTCAAGAAGGGCTCGAAGATTTATATCGAAGGCCAGCTTCAAACGCGCAAATGGACCGACCAGCAAGGGGTCGAGCGCTACTCGACGGAGGTCGTTTTGCAGAACTTCCGCGGGGAGCTGACCTTGCTCGACCGCGCCGGCGGGGGCGGTTCGGCTGAGGGCCATGACCAGGGCGCGCAAGAGTTCGGAACGCCCGGGCCCACCGCCGGCCGCGATCGCCAGCCGGCAATGTCCGGATCGCGCCGGAATGAACTCGACGACGACATCCCGTTCTGAGCGCGCGGACGGTTCTTCGTCATGCCTGAATGCCCGCTTTCGCGGCATGACGAGGGGAAGCTGCGCTTCTTTGCTTTATATGAGCGGCACTGGATACCAGAGCGTGATGAATTGGTTTTGAGGACCAACGCCCGCCGTCATCGCCCGCGCAAGCGGGCGATCCAGTAAACACAAATGCTTTTCGGTGATTACTGGATGCCCCGTCTGCGCGGGGCATGACCACTGAGGGTGGGATGATCGGATTCCAAGGGCGAAATCATCACGCTCTAACGGCTCTGGGGTCAAACCCGCCGGACGGGTTTGACGGATCGGAATGATCGATGCAGACGCTCGCCACCTCCCTGCTGCATGGGCTGAAGGCGCATGGCGCGCGCGAGCTGTTCGGCATTCCCGGCGATTTCGTGCTCGCCTTTTGCAAGGAGGTGGAAGAGAGCGGCATTCTTCCCTGGTTCACCCTGAGCCATGAGCCGGCGGTCGGCTTCGCGGCCGACGCCGCGGCGCGCTATCATCCTGGCCTTGGCGTCGCCGTCGTCACCTATGGGGCAGGCGCCTTCAATCTCGTCAACGCGGTCGCCGGCGCCTATGCCGAGCGCTCGCCGGTCGTCGTCATCGCCGGCGCGCCGGGGGCGCGCGAACGCGCCAGCGGCTTGCTGCTGCATCACCAGGCGCGCACGGTCGACACCCAGCTCGCCGTGTTCGAGGAGGTCACCTGCGATCAGGCGATCCTCGCCGATCCGGCAACCGCGCCGCAGGAGATCGCCCGCGTCCTGCGCAGCGCGCGCGAGCGCTCGCTGCCGGTCTATATCGAGCTGCCGCGCGATATGGTGGGCGCGCCCGCCGGACCCGTCCCGGTGCTGCCGCGGCGGGCCGCCGATCCCGCCGCGCTCGCCGAATGCGCCGAGGAGGTCATCGCAAAGCTCGCCGCGGCGGCTGCGCCCGTGCTCCTGGTGGACGTGGAGATTCGGCGCTACGGCATCGAGGCGCGGGTCGCCACGCTCGCGCGCAAACTGGGCCTGCCGGTGGTGACGACCTTCATGGGGCGCGGACTGCTCGGAACCGCGCCCGACATCGTGCGCGGCACCTATCTCGGCAGCGCCGGCGATCCCGCGGTGACGCGCCTCGTGGAAGAAGCGGACGCGCTGCTGCTGCTCGGCGTGATCGTTTGCGACACCAATTTCGCACTCTCGGAAAGGCGCTTCGACTGGCGGCATACGGTGCTCGCGATCGACCGCACGGTGCGGGTCGGCCACCACGTCTATCCCGAACTGCCGATCGAGGATTTGGTGGAGGCGCTGATCGCGCGTGGCGGGGCGGGCGGGGCCGACCGGCCGCGGTCGATGCCGCCTGGGCAGGCCTATCCGCGCGGGCTTGTCGCCGACGACCAGCCGATCGCCCCGACCGATATCGCCACCGCGATCAACGACCTGTTCGATCGCCATGGCGTCATGCCGATGACCGCCGATATGGGCGACTGCCTGTTCACCGCGCTGGAGATCGACAACACCGAGCTCGCCGCGCCCGGTTACTACGCCGGGATGGGCTTCGGCGTGCCGGGCGGCATCGGCGTCGCCGCCGCGACCGGCCAGCGCCCGCTGATCCTGGTCGGCGACGGCGCGTTCCAGATGACCGGCTGGGAGCTCGGCAACTGCCGCCGCTACGGGCTCGACCCGATCGTCGTGCTGTTCAACAATCGCAGCTGGGAAATGCTGCGGGTGTTCCAGCCCGAATCGCGCTTCAACGACCTCGACGACTGGAATTTCGCGGCGATCGCGCCTGCGCTCGGCGGCCATGGCGAGCGCGTCGCCACACGGCGCGAGCTCGTCGGCGCGCTCGACCGGGCGATGGCGCGGCGCGGGCGGTTCTCGCTGATCGAGGCCATGCTTCCCCGCGGGATCACCTCGCGCACGCTGGCGCGCTTCGTCGCCGCCTTCAAGTCATCCCGCGAGCGCGCGACAGGTTGACGTCATCTTTCTGGACGCAGACGGAGCCGCCGGCTTGGCTTTCGCAGGTCGAGCGGACGCGCGCTCGACATGCTCGCCTTGCGCGCCGCGCTTCCGTGGCGCACGCGCCGGAACCAACGATCAGTCCCGACATTGCTCCGAAGACGCGGCGCAGCCGCATTCAAATCGGGAGCACGCAATGAGAAGTCACGGCCCTTCTCGCAGCCGCGGGAGTTCTGTTCATCGCGCCCGCCTTGGCGCAATCCCCTCATCCGGCGGGTCAGCCCGCGGGCCAGCCTCCCCAGCAGGCGCCTGCGACCACCGGCGTTGCGCCCGCGAGCGATCTGTCCCCTGAATTCGTTCGCAGGGTGGCGATCAGCGACATGTTCGAAATCCAGTCCAGCGAGCTTGCCAAGGAAAAGGCAGGTCAAAGCGGCGTAAAAACGTTCGCCGATCACATGGTCCAAGCGCACGAAAAAACCTCGAGCGAACTGAAATCTCTCGTCCAGAGCGGCAAGGTTCGCGCTGAACTTCCGACCCAGATGGACGAGCTGCACGCGCAGGAGCTCGACGCGCTGCGCCAGATGAACGGCCCGCAATTCGAGTTCGCGTACAAGAACATGCAGCTGAAAGCGCATCGCGACGCGATCACGCTGTTCACGAGCTATATCGAGAACGGCGACAATCCGGAACTCAAGCAGTGGGCCGCCAGCACGCTGCCGGCGCTGAAAGAGCATTTCAGCATGGCGCAAGAGCTGGACGAGCGATGATCCTTGGCGTCCGGGCGCGCGCGGGCCGATGCGCGCCGCCTGACGCGGGTTTGACCGGACGTGTGGAAGGCCGGTCCGTGCGGGCCGGTCTTTTTCGTGGTGCGCGGTTGCGCGGATTGCGCGGATTTGCGGCGCGCGGCGCGGCGCATTCATGCGAGCGCCGCCTTCACGCCGTCGATGACATACTGCACGGCGAGCGCGGCGAGCAGCACGGTCGCGGTGATCGCGCCGGGCCCCGCCAGCAGCGGGATGGCGAGCGGAAAGGCCGCGACATTGCGCACCTGCTCCTCGAGCGCCTGCTCCGCCGTCTCCGATTGCCGCTCGATGCGCACGCCGAGCACCATTTCGGAGGCGATCGCGAACAGGAGCAGGCCGCCGGCGATGCGGAAGGCGGGCAGCGAAATGCCGAGATTGCGCAGCAGCCAGTCGCCGCCTGTCGCCGCGCCGGCAAGGATCAGCGCCGCGATCAGCGAGGCGCGTCGCGCGACGTTGCGCTGCGCCTTCGCCGGCATGCCCTGGGTCGCGGCGAGAAGCTCGGCGCCAAGCCGATCGGATCGACCACGACGAACAGCGTCACCGCCGCCGAGACGAGATAGTCGAGGCCAATGGTCGACATGATCGTTCCGGCGCGTCACTTGAGCGTGACGAAATCCTTGGGAAACAGCTCCGCCGGTTCGCTCTTGAAAGAAAAATCCGAGATCAGCCAGCCGTTCAGGTTTTTCTTGATGGTGAACCTGAAATACACGTAGTCGGTCTGACGATAGAGCGCGAGATAGATGACCTCGCGAAGCGCAGCGCCGTATTTCACGTCGACGACCTTGTCCATAAACGCCGGCGCGCCGAGCGGGACTAGAGCGCGCAGATTGCCGGCCAACGAATCGAAGCTGTTCGGCTTGTCGATCAGGCTCAGGTAGTTGCGCGCGAATTCGTCGGTCCTGCCTTGCGACAGGTTGGCCACCGCCTGCTCGATCCATTTATCGGGATCGGCGACGACCCCGACCTCGGCGCGAAGGGGAGCCATGGCGCTGATGACAAGAGCGATGGCGACGAGACATCGAACACGCACGGAACGCTCCATTGATTGGCGAGGCGCCGATAGGCCGGCGGCGAACGAAACTAGCACCCTTCGAGCGCTTTAGGACGACGGGTCATGACGGCCACGCGACGCCGGCGCGCCGCCGCGCCCGGCTACGGCGTCCGCTCCGTCCGCAGGCGAGCGGGACGGCGCGCGATGCTCTATCTCTAAATGCTTGTGAATTAAACGGAAAAAGCGGTCGATCGGAGGTCAAATCGGCTGGCCTTTTGCCCCCCGATCCACTATCTATGGAGCAACAGAATAACACCTGGATTCCCCATTGGCTGATAACGAAACTCCCCCGCCGAGCGGCCCGCATCCCTCGGACATCCGTCCCGTGTCGATCACGGAGGAGATGAAGCGCAGCTATCTCGATTACGCGATGAGCGTGATCGTGGCGCGGGCGCTGCCGGATGCGCGCGACGGGCTCAAGCCGGTGCACCGCCGCATCCTCTTCTCGATGCACGAGAACGGCTATCTGCCCGACCGCAAATACGTGAAATCGGCGCGCGTGGTCGGCGACGTGATGGGCAAATATCACCCGCACGGCGACTCGGCGATCTACGATGCGCTGGTGCGCATGGCGCAGACCTTCTCCATGCGCCTGCCGCTGATCGACGGGCAGGGCAATTTCGGCTCGGTCGACGGCGATCCGCCGGCGGCGATGCGCTACACGGAGTGCCGGCTCGCGCGCCCGGCGATGTCGCTGCTCGACGACATCGACAAGGACACGGTCGACTTTCAGCCGAACTATGACGGCAACGAGCGGGAGCCGGTGGTCCTGCCGGCGCGCTTCCCGAATCTGCTGGTCAACGGCGCGGGCGGCATCGCCGTCGGCATGGCCACCAACATCCCGCCGCACAATCTCGGCGAGGTCATCGACGCCGCGGTGGCGCTGATCGACGATCCGGCGCTCAGCGTCGACGACCTCCTCCAGATCGTGCCGGGGCCGGACTTCCCGACCGGCGGCGTGATCCTCGGCCGACAGGGCATCCGCGCCGCCTATCACTTCGGCCGCGGCTCCATCGTGATGCGCGGCAAGGTCGATTTCGAGACGCTGCGCAAGGAGCGCGAGGCGATCATCGTCACCGAAATTCCCTACCAGGTGAACAAGGCGACGATGGTCGAGAAGATCGCCGAACTGGTGCGCGAGAAGAAGATCGAGGGCATTTCCGATCTGCGCGACGAGTCCGACCGCGACGGCTACCGCGTCGTCATCGAGCTCAAGCGCGACGCGATGCCCGACGTGGTGCTCAACCAGCTCTACCGCTTCACGCCGCTGCAGTCGACCTTCGGCGCCAACATGGTCGCGCTCGACAACGGCCGGCCGCTGGTGATGACGCTCAAGGACCTGCTGCAGGCCTTCCTCGCCTTCCGCGAAGAGGTGGTGTCGCGGCGCACCAAGTTCCTGCTCAACAAGGCGCGCGACCGCGCCCATGTGCTGGTCGGCCTCGCCATCGCGGTCGCCAATATCGACGAGGTGATCCGCCTGATCCGCGCCTCGCAGGACGCCAACGAGGCGCGCGAGGCGCTCGATGGCGCGCGACTGGCCGGCGCGCGACGTGCAGGCGCTGCTCGAACTGATCGACGATCCGCGCCACCGGCTCGCCGCCGACGGCACCTATCGGCTCTCCGCCGAGCAGGCCCGGGCGATCCTCGACCTGCGCCTGCAGCGCCTCACCGCGCTCGGCCGCGACGAGATCAAGGACGGAGCTCGACAAGCTCGCCATCGAGATCGCCGACTATCTCGACATTCTGCGCTCGCGCGCGCGCATCCAGGCGATCGTCAAGGCCGAGATGCTCGAGGTGCAGGACGAAATTCGCGACGCCGCGCCGCACCGTCATCATCGACCAGGAAGGCGAGATGGAGGACGAGGACCTGATCCAGCGCGAGGACATGGTCGTCACCGTCTCCCATCTCGGCTACGTCAAGCGCGTGCCGCTGTCGACCTACCGGGCGCAGCGGCGCGGCGGCAAGGGCCGCTCCGGCATGCAGACGCGCGAGGAGGATTTCGTCGCCCGCCTGTTCGTCGCCTCCACCCACACGCCGGTGCTGTTCTTCTCCTCGCGCGGCCAGGTCTACAAGGAAAAGGTCTGGCGGCTGCCGGCGGCGGCGCCGCAGGCGCGCGGCAAGGCGCTGATCAATCTGCTGCCGCTCGAGCAGGACGAGCGCATCACCACGATCATGCCGCTGCCCGAGGACGAGAGCGAGCTGGGGCGACCTCGACGTGATGTTCGCCACCACGCGCGGCACGCGTGCGGCGCAACAAGCTGTCCGATTTCGTCGACGTGCGCCGCTCCGGCATGATCGCCATGAAGCTGGACGAGGGCGAGGCGATCGTCGACGTGCAGATCTGCACCGAGAAGGACGACGTGCTGCTGACCACGCGCGCACGGCCAGTGCATCCGCTTCCCGGTCACCGACGTGCGCGTGTTCAGCGGCCGCACCTCGATGGGCGTGCGCGGCATCGCGCTCGACGACGGCGACAAGGTGATCTCGCTGTCGATCCTGCGCCATGTCGACGCCACGCCGGAGGAGCGCGCGGCCTATCTCAAGCGCGCGAGCGCGGTGCGGCGCGGGCTCAACGGCGATGCGGGCGAGGGCGCGGACGCGACGGAATCGCCGGAGCCGGCCGAGCCCGAGACGGAGGGCGAGGAGGGCGCGAGCGGCGCGATCGAGCTCGGCGAGATGCGCTATGTCGAGATGTCGGCGGCCGAGCAGTTCGTGCTCACCATTTCGGAACGCGGCTACGGCAAGCGCACCTCGTCCTACGAGTACCGCACCACCGGCCGCGGCGGCAAAGGCATCGTCGCCATGGACAACCGCACGCGCAGCGGCATCCGGCCGAAGATCGGCAAGCTCGTCGCCTCCTTCCCGGTCGAGGAGAGCGACCAGATCATGCTGGTCACCGACGGCGGCCAGCTCATCCGCTGCGGCGTGTCGGAAATTTCGATCACGGGCCGCAGCACGCAGGGCGTGATCGTGTTCGACACCGCCGAGGACGAGCGCGTCGTCTCGGTCGAGCGCCTCTCGGAAGATGGCGAGAGCGACAACGGGAATGGCGACGGCGAGGCCGCGCAGGGCGGCGGAGACGGTGACGGCGAAGGCGGTGGGGACGGCGGCGTATAGCCGGGCGGGCTGGCCCGATTTGACGCGCTTGCGTTGGGCGAACCGGCCTTAGCCGGATCGTCTTGCCTTCGCCGAGCGCGCCTGACGGGCGTGAGAGAGCTCAACGCTCCCAGAATATCGCCTTGAACGCTTTCCACCTGCGGCGCAGCGTCGAGCGGGTGTCCGCGACCGCCTCGAGGAAACGCGCGACCGGCTGGGAGCGGCGCAGGACGACATAGGTGATGAGCGTGGTGGCGGCGAGCGCGAGCGCGACCAAGCCGAGCTTGTAGAGCCAATGCTTGTCGGCTTCTGCGAATACGTTCATGCCAAGCACGCCGGTCGTCACCGTGCCGAGAATGCTCATCATGGTGACCACGGTGAGTCGCACGATCGTGGTCGACTGCCGCCGCAGCATGTCTGAATCGAGATAATTCAACATGTCCTGGATCTCCTCGCGCAGGTCGGCGTGGAGGCGCTTGAGCGAGAGGTGATCGGACCACATGCGGAACAGATCGCGCGCCATCGGCTGATCGGACACTTCGGAAAACCAGTAGCGGTGCGTGAAACGCAGGAATATCTCCTGCGTCTGGCGGATTTCACGCCGGAAGTCGCGCACCGTCGCTGCGTCGGCGATGTCGAGGCGCGTGATGATTGTCATCAGGCGGTCGGAAACCATCAGCATCGCCGCGCGGTGGAAATGCGCGATGAGTCCGAGCAGAAAGACCTGGTGACGGAACTGCGAGAGAAACCCACGCTCGGGATCGGCGTAAACGGCTTGATTGGCGTCACCCACCGCGACCAGGTTGCGCCCCGTGCAGAGAATGCGCGTGTCCGCCCATTCCCGGCCGCGCCCGGGGTCGTGGTAGCGGTCGTAGGCGTAGCGCTGGTCAAAATCGCTCAGGAAGCGCTGTGAATAGGGCAGCCCCGCGCGCCGCTGCGGCGACACTGCCAGCGCAAATCGCACATAATCGGCTTGCGTCAACGCGCACGGATCGTCGAGCGCAAGATAGACCATCGAGGGCATGCGGTAGTATTCAAGCTGTCGGAAGCGGAGAGGGCCGGGGCGCTCGCTATGGTGTGGACACATCGGGCGCAGCAGGAATTCCCAATGCTCGGCAAGCGCCGGCGCTGTCTGGCGGCACACCGACGCAATGAATTTCAAACGGTCGGCGAAGTCGGAGGCGGCGAGCACGCCGCCCTTGGCGTCGAGCCATTCGACCCGCACCGGGCAGTTCTCCGCCTCGCCCGCCGCCGACCAGCCGGCGGGATAGGCGCGGCCGAACCGGTGCACGAACTCCTGCGCCACGGTCAGCGGCAGATCGTTGGCGGAGAGCTCGAATACGAGGATCACGACGTCGACGTCATAGAAAAAATAAAGGTCGACGTGGGCCACGGCGAACGCGACCGGCGCCTCGCCCTGCCGCAACACGAGGCGGATGGCGCGGATATCCTGGCGGCGGTAGATGCGGATGGGCGATTCGCCATAGCCGGAACGGCCGGCGCGCGAGGCGCGCTCCCCGTAGAGAAAGCGTTGAGCCCGCGGGAGGAAGGCTACGAATTCGCGATAGTGTCGCTCGGCGAAGGCGGCGGCGTCGTCGGGAAACTCGTCAGTCAGCTCGCGCCAGACCGGGTTGTCCTGGTTCTGCAATCGCTCCAGCAGCTCCCAGTGATTCTGGATTTGCGCGCCTTCCTTCAACGGCATCAACTGAAGCGGCCAAAGCAGGATTTGCCGAAACTCCCGAACCAGTGGCTGGGTCGGGCAAGCGTCGGCCGCCGCAAGCTCGCTGGACGCATCCATACACGGCCCCCGTTTCCCGCACGCGCGGCGCAGCCGCCAGCCGCGGTCAGGTAATATTCCTCCTTCTTGGCCCAATTCGCCGCCGCCGCGCAACCATGCGCGAAAAAGTTCGGCCGGCGGCCCGGAGCGCGGCAAGCGCGCCTCGGGCGCTGGCTTGCCGGCGTCGGAAAAGCGTCGTCAGTGGAAGAGGGGAAAACCTCTCAGGCGGCCCGCCGGCGCGGGGGCGTTATTCGTTCGACCGGCCGGGGCGGGGCATGCATTGGCGCAGCGCTCATATCAAGTTCCAGCACGCCGAGCGCCATGACCACGGCCTGAGGCCGATTGCCGTTTTCGAACAGGGCGTAGCGCAGCGCTTCGGCGCGGTCGACGAACAACCCTCCGCGAAGACGTTCCTGGTCCTGCACGACCCAATGGCCTCGGCTGTCTTTGCCGATGAAGAACAAAGGAGACCGCGCGCGAGGCGTCGTCGAGCGGGCGTTCAAGCGGCTCATGATTTCGTCTCCGAATTTCTCAAGCGGTCAGGCCGCCGGCGCTTGCGAGCGCGCTTGGCGCGGAACCATGCTTTGCGTGGTAACGCGGGCCTGGGCCGCGCATATAGTGGAACTCCGGTCGGTAGGAGCCGAAAACCGCGTTCCGCACATCCTGAAGGATGTCCGCCGCCTGTCCCAGGAGCGAGGAGCGCTCATGGCCCGACGATGGCGTCGCGGTCCGGTGGTGAGTGGTCATGGACATTGTTCTTGCTGGTTGGCTCGTGCGCTAATTTGCCGTCAGCCGCATATCAATTCGAGGGGACCGCCCGCCCATTGTTATAAGAAAGGTATAAAGGCGGGCCGGCGTTGCGGCTCGACCGCGCCGGCCGCTCAGGGCGCCGGCTCTTTCTGGGCCAGCACCGCGTCGATGCGGCGGCCGTCCATGTCGACGACCTCAAACCGCCACTTACCCCACGTGACATGGTCGCCCGGCTTGGGCAGTTCATGCAGTTGCGAGAGAATAAACCCGGCAACCGTCACGTAGTCTCCCGGGGGCGCCTCGATCATGCCGATCGACCGCATCGCGTCCGGGAACGGCGTCGAGGCCTCGATCAGAAAGGAACCGTCGTCCCGCCGCGTCACCTTGGGGTGCGCTGGCGCGTTAATCTTCGGCAAGTCGCCCGCCACCGTTTCCAACAGATCGGTCCGCGTGACGAGCCCTTGCAGCGCGCCGAACTCATCGACCACGAGGGCAGTGTGGACCGGCGTCTTGCGGAAAAGGTCGAGCGTTCGCAGAATCGCCGTCGAACTCGTGCACGATCAACGGAGGGCGCGTGACCTGCACGACATCCGGCTCGCGTCCCTCCAGAATCTGGTCGGCCAGGTCCTGCTTGCGAACGATGCCCACGACCTCATCGATCGAACCGCGGCAGACCAGCAGTTGGGCGTGCGCGCATGTCCGGATGCGCTTGAGGATCATGTCCTTCGGACTGTTGAGGTCGACCCAATGCACGTCCGGGCGCGGGGTCATGATCGTGCGCACCGGGCTGTCGGCAAGGTCGAGCACGCCTTCGATCATGTCGCGCTCGACGGTGTGGATCACCCCGAGCCGGGCGCCCTCCGCCACGAGGTAGTGAATGTCGTCTTCGGTCAATGTCCGTTCGAAACGCGGGCGAAGATTGAAGAGGCGGAAGAGGAGACGGGTCGATGCGTTGAGCAGCCAAATCGCCGGGGCCGCCGCCCTGGCGATCAAGGAAAGCAGCCGGGCCACGCGAATTGCGATCGCCTCGGGATTGTTCAAGCCGATATGTTTGGGCGCGAGTTCCCCGACGACGAGCGCGACATACGAAACGCCGATTGTAACGATGATGATGGCCAGCGGCTTGCCGTAGTCCGCGAGCTCGGAAAACGCGAGCAAGGCTGCTGCCAAGCGCTCGGCAAGCGTCGCACCGCTGAAAATTCCTGCGAGCGACGCGCTCGCAGTGACGCCGATCTGAACCGTCGCCAAAACGCGGGCCGGATCATCGGCGAGCGAGAGAGCGATCTGCGCACCCGGTCGCCCCTCCTTGGCCAGGCGTTCCAGATGCGGCCGGCGCGAGGTGACGATCGCCAGTTCGGCCATCGCGAAAAATCCGTTCAGCACGAACAGCGCCAATACGACGAGGATTTCGAGAATTACCATTGTCGTTGCAATCGGTAGCCTATTCCGCACTGCCGACAGGATGGGGGCGACGCAGGAGTTGCTGCGACATGGGGCAGCGGTTCATGCGCCCCAGCGGCGACCGGCAGACGAAGCCTCAGCATACCAGCCGGCAGCGGTCATTACGACGCTCCGTCGATCGACCACTCGACTGGCGTTTGGTGATCCGCCCGATGGAGCGGCTCGGCGTTGGCGTGCTCACGTCTTCGCATCTGACCTGCTGTTCGCCGGCGCAAGGCGCGCGGTCGCCGGTCACGCGATCGTATCAGGACGCGGCCGCAGAGCTAAAAATGAGCGAAAGTCCATATAGAAGCGATGCGTGCTAACGGGGCATGGCATAAAGAAGTTATAGGCAACGCACGCACAGCGACTGTCGCGGTCCCAAGCGCTCTGTCGAGCGAGTTGCATGCGGAAGCTCTCGCGGCGCGCGCGCGCCGGCGCGCGAGGGCGCCGGAAGCAGGGTAGCGCGCCGAGCGCTCCGGGTCATGCGGCGTGATAGCGTGACGCTCGCCGCAGCTCAGGCATCTGGGCAGAGAACGAACCTGGCGGATTAGTGATGAATCCCGAACTCTTCGCAGCCTTCCTGCTTATCACCGCCGTGCTGATCGTCACGCCTGGGCCGGTGGTGACGCTCGTCATCGCGACCGGGGCGACCGAGGGGGCGCGCGCGGCGCTCATGACCGTGCTCGGGACGACGCTCGGCAACGCGCTGCTGATCGGGGCGGTCGCGTTCGGGCTCAGCTTCGTGCTGGCGAGTTCGGCGCTGCTGTTCGACGTGATCCGCTTCGCCGGCGCGGCCTATCTCGTCTGGCTCGGCATCCAGCTCTGGCGCAATGCCGGCCGCGCCGCCCCCGCCGCGCCCGCCCGCGGCCGCGTGCATGCCATGCGCGGCTTTCTGGTGGCGCTGTCGAATCCGAAGACGGCGGCCTTCTTCACCGCCTTCCTGCCGCAGTTCGTCGATCCCGCCCTGCCGGCGGGGTTCCAGCTCGCCGTCATGTGCGCGGCCTCAGTCCTGATCGCCGCCGTGCTCGATTCCGGCTGGGGGATCGCGGCGAGCTTCGGCCGCGCCTTCCTCGCCAGCCGGTCGCGCGCAAAGCTGCTCGGCCGCGTTTCGGGCACGGTGCTGATCGGCGGCGGACTCTGGCTGTCGCTCGCCCGCCGGCCGGCCTGAGGCGGCTTGCAGCGGGTACTGGTCCGGGCTAAAGCGTGTTCCGATTTCGGGTTGATCGACATTCCGCTCATTCCCGCGCAAGCGGGTGCGCTGTTCCGATAAATCCTTGTCCCGCTTCGGCGCGGACGCGCGAAAAGCCGTCACCCATAAGCCGCACCGGAAGAACCTATAGACCGCCCATGCCGCGAGTAGCCTTTTACGCCGGCTCCTTCGACCCGGTCACCAACGGCCATATCGACGTCGTGCGCCATGCGGCGCGCCTCGTCGATCGCCTGATCCTCGCCATCGGGGTGCATCCCGGCAAGGCGCCGCTGTTCTCCACCGAGGAACGGCTGGCGATGCTGAGCGAGACCTGCGGCCCCGTCGCCAAGGCGGAAGGCTGCGAGATATTCTGCGCGACGTTCGACGATCTGGCGGTCGAGGCGGCGCGGCGCAGCGGCGCGACGCTGCTCATCCGCGGCTTGCGCGACGGCACCGACCTCGACTACGAAATGCAGATGGCGGGAATGAACGAAGGCATGGCGCCCGATCTCGCCACCGTTTTCCTGCCCGCCTCGCCGCTGGTGCGCCCGATCACCGCCACACTGGTCCGCCAGATTGCCGGAATGGGCGGCGACGTGTCCGCCTTCGTGCCGCCCCTTGTCGCGGTCCGCCTCAAGGCCAAGTTCGCCACGAGGGCGCGCTGAAACCCGCCGCCAACCTCCGTAGGGATAGCCTCATGATCCGCATGCTCGCCGTGCTCGCCTTGCTGGGTTTTTCCATCGCCGCCGCGCCCGCGCAGCCGGCGCCCGCGAAGACCGATCCGCAGAACACCGTCTATCTCGACACCAAGGACGGCCGCATCGTCATCCGGCTGCGGTCGGATCTCGCGCCCAAGCATGCCGAGCGGATCAAGACGCTCGCGCGCGAGAAGTTTTATGACAACGTGCCGTTCCATCGCGTGATCGACGGCTTCATGGCGCAGACCGGCGACGGCCAGTCCGGCAACGGCACCGGCGGATCGAAATACCCCAACCTGCCGGCGGAATTCTCGAGCGTGCCGTTCAAGCGCGGCGTCGTCGGCATGGCGCGCAAGGGCGGCGACAACAATTCCGCCAATAGCCAGTTCTTCATCATGTTCGGCGAGGCGCCGAGCCTCAACGGCCAGTACACCGTGGTGGGCGAGGTCGTCTCCGGCATGGATGTGGTCGACAAGGTCAAGAAGGGATCGCCGACGGACAATGGCGCGGTCAGCAATCCCGACAAGATCGTGCGCATGCAGGTCGCCGCCGACGCGCGGTGATCGCGCCATTTTTTTTTCCGGAGGACGCTCATGACGACGAAGGCAGAAGACACGCTGGTCCTGGAGACCACCAAGGGTCCGGTCACGATCGCGATGCGGCCGGACCTCGCGCCCAAGCATGTCGCGCGCATCAAGGAACTGGTCGGGCAGGGCTTCTATGACGGGGTCGCGTTCCACCGTGTGATCGACGGCTTCATGGCGCAGACCGGTTGTCCGCACGGCACCGGCACGGGGGGCTCAGGCCAGAAGCTCAAGGCGGAGTTTACCGGCGAGAAGCACATGCGCGGCACGGTCTCGATGGCCCGCGCGCAGGATCCCAATTCGGGCGACAGTCAGTTCTTCATCTGCCTTGCCGAAGCGCCTTGGCTCAACGGCCAGTACACGGTGTGGGGCGAGGTCGCTGCGGGGATGGAGAATGTCGATCAGATCAAGCGGGGCGAGCCGGTTGCGAATCCCGACCGGATCGTGACCGCGCGCATGGCGTCCGCTGCGGCCTGACGCCGCCCGCGATCAGGATCGGCCGAATGCCGTTTTACTGGCGGACGCGACGAGCCCGTCGCGCCTGTTCAAGTAGAAGCTCAGCCGCGACGCGACCAATTTCCTGACGGGGGTAGTTTTCCTTCAGCCCTGTCGCGGAGTCGCGCTGCCAGTGAGCGGTAACACTTCGCAACATGTCGTCAGGATCGCTGTACGGGTAGGTCGAAAAAATTGCCCCGGTCGGAATATGGACGATTTCTACTTCGCTTCTTATTCTAAACTGTTCACGCGTCACCGTGGTCATCACCGCCTCCACGTTCTAGCCAATCGGGTTATATAGACGAAAGTTGAAAGCGGAAGCCCAATTCGTCTCGCGCACGCAAAAATGATTAATCGCGGTTCATGCGCACCTCTGCATTCGACTTCGATTTGCCGGCGGATCGCATTGCGCTGCGCCCGGCGAGTCCGCGCGACGCGGCGCGCCTGCTGGTGGTGCGGCCGGGCGGTGCGCCGGAACTCGCCGATCGGACGATGCGCGACCTTCCCGAGCTGCTGCGGCCGGGCGACCAGCTCGTCGTCAATGACACCAAGGTCATAGCGGCGCACCTGAAAGGCCGCCGCATGGGCCGGGGGGCCGAGCCGCGCATCGAGGCGACGCTGATCGAGCGTCTCGACGGAGCGCGCTGGCGCGCCCTCATCAAAGGGGCGAAGAAGCTCGCTGCGGGCGATGTCGTTCGCTTCGGCGACGAGGGGAAAGTCTGTTTTCTCGGCCAGTTGGACGCAAGCGTCGAGGAAAAAGGTGAAGCAGGAGAGGTCACGCTTTCCTTCGCCTTTCACGGGCCGGTGCTCGATCAGGCGATCGCGGAGCGCGGGACCATGCCGCTGCCGCCCTACATCGCCGCCCGCCGCGCGGCGGACGAGCAGGACCGCAGCGACTACCAGACCCTGTTCGCGCGCGCCGAAGGCGCGGTCGCCGCGCCAACCGCCGGCCTGCATTTCACCGATGACCTGATCGCGCGCCTGCGCGCGCGCGAGGTCGGGCTGCATGCGGTGACCCTGCATGTCGGGCCGGGCACGTTCCTGCCGGTCAAGGCGGATGATACGGACGAACACCGCATGCATGCCGAACGCGGCGAGGTGAGCGTGGCCACCGCCGCGGCGCTGAACGCCGCGCGCAGGGCAGGGGGCCGCATCGTCGCGGTCGGCTCGACCGCGCTGCGGCTTCTGGAAACAGCGGCCGGCGAGGACGGCGCGATTGCGCCATTCTCGGGCGAGACGGCGATTTTCATCACGCCGGGCTACCGCTTCCGCGCGACCGACCTGCTGATTGACCAATTTCCATCTGCCGCGCTCGACCTTGTTCATGCTGGTCGCAGCCTTCAGCGGCCTCGACGTGATGCGGCGCGCCTATGCGCATGCGATCGCCTCGGGCTATCGGTTCTACTCCTATGGCGATGCCTGCCTGCTGTTTCCCGCCTCGTCGTGACTGTCCGCCACAGCCGTGTGGCGTCCTCTCGCTCTCCCTTGAGGGGGAAGCACGTGAGCAAAGATCGAGTGAATCAAAGCATGCCCGAACCCTTCGCCTTCCGCCTGCATGCGACCGACGGCGCCGCGCGGCTCGGCGAGATCGCGACGCCGCGCGGCGTCATTCGCACGCCCGCCTTCATGCCGGTCGGCACCCAGGGCGCAATGAAGGGCGTGCACTGGCGCGAACTGCGGGAGGCCGGCGCGGACATCGTGCTCGCCAACACCTATCATCTGATGCTGCGGCCGGGCGCGGAACGCATCGCCTCCCTCGGCGGGCTGCACGCCTTTATCAACTGGCCGTACCCGATCCTCACCGATTCCGGCGGCTTCCAGGTGATGTCGCTGTCGCAATTGCGCAAAGTCGACGAGCGCGGCGTCACCTTCCGCTCGCATGTGGATGGCGCGACGGTCGAGCTTACCCCCGAGCGCGCCATCGAGGTGCAGCGCCTGCTCGGCGCCGACATCGCGATGCAGCTCGATGAATGCGTGCGCCTGCCGGCGGAGGCGCGCGAGATCGAGCGGGCGATGCGGCTGTCGCTGCGCTGGGCGGAGCGCTGCAAGCGCGCCTTCGCGGCGGACGCCGCGCATGGGCGCGCCCTGTTCGGCATCGTGCAGGGCGGCGACGATCCGCGGCTGCGCGCCGAGAGCGCGTGCGAACTCGTCGGCATGGGCTTCGACGGCTACGCGATCGGCGGGCTCGCGGTGGGCGAGCCGCAGGAGACCATGCTGGCGATGATCGAGCAGGTCGTCCCGCTGTTGCCGGAGGCGCGCCCGCGCTACCTGATGGGCGTGGGCACGCCGGACGATCTGCTCGCCGCGATGGCGCGCGGCGTCGACATGTTCGACTGCGTGCTGCCGACCCGCAACGGCCGGCACGGGCTCGCCTTCACCCGCTTCGGCCCGATCAATCTGCGCAATGCGCGCCACGCCGACGATCCGCGCCCGCTCGATGCGGAGAGCCGCTGCGCGGCCGCCCGCGACGCGCCGCGCGCCTATCTGCACCATCTCGTCAAGGCGAACGAGATGCTCGCCGCGATGCTGCTGAGCCTCAACAATCTGTTCTACTACCAGGACCTGATGCAGGGCGCGCGCACCGCGATCGCCGAGCGGCGCTTCGACGACTACTGCCGCGCGACGCGCGAGGGCTGGGCGCGCGGCGACGCCGCGCTGGTGTGAGGAACAGGCCGCAGGTCGCAGGCCAAGTCACCCGCGTCACGGACCGCCATAGAGCCAGGCCATGCTGTCATAGGCCTGCTCGGGCGTGCGGCTGTCGAGCATCTGGTCGCGCAGCTCCGCGGCGACGCCGCGCGCGTGATAGAACTCGCCGTAGACGCGCGCCATGATCTGCACCCGGCCGGTGCGCAGATAGCGCGCTGTCCTGATAGGCCTTGAACGCGCCGGCAGATCGTCCGGCGTGCGCCGCGACCTTCTCGGCGAGCGCAGACCGCGTCCTCGGTCGCCATGCAGGCGCCCTGCGCGAGATATTGCAGCATCGGATGCGCGGCGTCGCCGAGCAGCGTGACGCGGCCCTTGCGACCAGTCCTTCACCGGCTCGCGGTCGCACAGCACCCACATGCGCCAGGTCTCGATGCGCTCCAGCATGCGCAGCACCTCGCGGCCGCTGGCCCTTGAAATGCTCGCACAGCAGCTCCTCGGGTCGCCCTCGCGTGTTCCAGCCCTCGACATAGCGGTCGGAATGGAACACGGCGACGAGATTGTAGAGCTCGCCGCGGCGCAGCGGGTAGTGCACGAAATGCGTGCGCGGGCCGGCCCACAGCATGACGTCGGGCCGCCAGAGATCCTCCGGCACGTCCTCGCGTCTTGAGCACGGCGCGATAGGCGATGTGGCCGGAGACGCGCGGCTTGCCGTCGCCGACGATCTTGCTCGCGGATTTTCGACCACAGGCCGTCGCAGCCGATCAGCGCGCGGCCGTGCGACCTGCTCGCCGTCGTCGAGGGATGACCGTCGACGCCGTCGCCGCGGTCCTCGGAAATCGTCGACCGCGGCTCTCGGTCTCGAGCGTGATCGAGGTTCTGGGCGCTGGCAGGCCTTCAGGAAGGCGCCGTGGATGTCGGCGCGATGCGTCACCGCGTAGGGCTGCTGGAAGCGCTTCAAGAACTGCTCGTCGAGCGGAATGCCGGTGATCAGCTTCGCCGGTGAGCGCATCGCGCATTTCCTGAGCTTGCCGGGCTGCCAGGCGTCGGCCAGCATCGCGTCCTTCAGGCCGATCTTGTCGAGCGCGCGGAAGATGTTGGGCCCGAGCTGGATGCCGGCGCCGATCTCGCGGAACTCGTCCGCCTGCTCGAGCACCCGCACCGGAAATCCGTGCCGCGCCAGCGCGTAGGCTGCGGCGAGCCCGCCGATGCCGCCGCCCGCGATGAGGAACGGCGGCTCCCGTCCATTCTCCGACGCCATCCTACGCTCCACCGACTGCCCGCGGGCCGCCTAGCATGGCGGAAAAATCGGGTGGATCAAGCTGGTGCGAGAGATGTGCGCGAGCAAACAGAGCGAGAGCGAATCCCGTCCGCAAGCGGGGGTGTTCGCTCTCTTAACTCTGGGCGTGCGGGCCGAAGGCGGACGAGGAGTGCGGGTCGTCGTGCGGAGCTTATCGCGCAGCCGCTCGTGCACGGGCCTTGTTCGCGGGCGCGGTCGCCGATTTCGCCGGAGCTTTCGTCGCCGACTTGATCGGCGTCACGACGGCCGAGTGAACCGGGGCAGGCGACGATTTGGCGGACGACTTCGCCGAAGTCTTGCCGGCGGGACGCGCCTTGCGCGCCGGCTTGTTCGGCTGGCTCGGCGCCACCTGCGTCGGTTCCGCCGCCGGCAAAACGGGCTTCGCCGCTTCCGTCTGGATCGCCTCGACGATCTGGACGGCGGCCGAGGATTCGATGGCGTCTTCGGCCAGCACTTCGCGTTCGGCGATCAGCCAGAAATGCGTGTCGTCGCCTCCTCCCCCGGCGCTCTCAGACAGAAAGTAAGCGCGCTGGCGGATGCGTTCTTCCAAAGTCAGCTGCATGTTGGGCCTCCTGTTCTCGGAATCTGAGGCTTTATCCATGCACGGATATGGTTAACGGGCGGTAAATGCGCGCTTGATTCACACCTGCCGGAACGTGAAAAGGCTGATCTGCCGCACGAAGTCCACGCCGTGCCTGCGCCGCGGCCGCCGCACGTCAAAGCATCGGCGGCGCGCCCGCAAGGCGGGCGGCGGCCTGGATGTTGCGTGTCCTTAAGCCCCGGCCGCGCGGCTCCAGGGCCCGACGCGGGCGCCCTTCGGCAAGGCGTCCCGCACCATCAGCATTTCGCCGACGGTTTCCGATGTCACGAGGCCGATGAGACCGCTCGTCGAATCGATGATGCCGACCGCCGGCTTGGCCTTCTCCTGCAGCATGCGGAACGCCTGCTCCAGGCGTCCGCGATGACTCTATGACGGGGATGTCCGTCGTCATCACGTCGGCGACCTTCGCGTCGGGGCCGAGTTCCTTGAGCGCCCGGATCATGTCGTCGCGGCCGAGCACGCCGACCAGGCGGCGCTGCTCGTCGATCACCGGGAACACGCTCTGGCTCGTCCGCAACAGCGTCTCGATGGCGGCGTCGATGTGCTCGCCGGGGACGAGCGTCGCATATTGCGTGATCATCGCGGCGCTGACCGGCACGTCGCGCGACATGGCGCGAATCGCCACGAGTTGCGCCTCCGACGACGCGGCGAGATAGACGAAGATGGCGATGAAAATCAGCAGCGGGTTGGTGAACAGGCCGAGAAAGCCGAGCCCGAAGGCCGTCCACTGGCCGATGGTCGCGGCGATTTCGGTCGCGCGCACATGGCCGAGCCGCATCGCGAGCAGCGCGCGCAGAACCCGTCCGCCGTCCATCGGGAAGGCCGGGATCATGTTGAACAGCACGAGAAAGATATTCACGATCGCCAGCCGGTCGATCATCGATACGTGCTGGCTCTCGACCGCGCCGAGATGCTGCAGCGACAGATTCGCGCCGAAAACGACGACGAGAACAAGCGCGATCGCGACATTCACCAAGGGTCCCGCGACGGCGACCAGAAGCTCCTCGCCGGGCGCTTCCGGAATGCGTTCGAGCCGGGCGACGCCGCCGATCGGCAGCAGCGTGACGTCGGGGGTGGCGACGCCAAAGGCGCGCGCGGTGAAAATGTGCCCGAACTCGTGCGCGAGCACGCAGGCAAAGAGGAGAAGCAGGAAAGCAAGTCCGTTCCACGCGGCTTCGGGGCCGCCCTGGACCCAGCTCGCCACGAAGATCCAAATGAGAAAGAGAACGAAGGTGATGTGGATACGGACCGCCGTGCCCGCGATCGAACCGATACTGACCGACCAGCCCATGGATTCGCCTCCGCCGCGCCGCTAACATGTGGCGCGGAACGACTAGCAGATATGAACGCCGCGCCGCATGCGCCAGCAGGACGAGAGATTGCGTGTGCTCGGGTGCGCTTGCGGGCCGGTTGCGTGTCGAAAAAGCGGTGGCGCACCATCAAACCTCGCGGGGAGCTTGCCATGGCGGAGAAACTGACCGGCGATCGACGGCGTCAGGCGCTTGCCGGACTGTCCGGCTGGCGCGAGGTGGAGGGTCGCGACGCCATCGCCAGGACCTTCGTGTTCGCCGATTTCAGCGCGGCGTTCGGCTTCATGACGCGCGTCGCGCTCGCCGCCGAGAAGCTTGACCATCACCCCGAATGGTCCAATGTGTACAAGACGGTCGAGGTGACCCTCTCGACCCACGATGCGGGCGGCCTCACGATGCGGGACGTGGCCCTGGCCGAGACGATGGACCGCATCGCCGGCCGGTGAGGCGGAGGCGGTGAGCGCTTGCGCCCGCCGCGCGTGCAATTACCTGATGAGATCGGCGCAGCGCGTGCGTTCTGCGCCTGCGATGTGGAGGATCGGCGATGCAGTACCGTTACGCGGATGCGGGCGGCTTCGGCGAGACGGACGAGGCGCAAGCGCAGCGCGACGAGGATGCCGTGCGTGGGGGGTTTTGGCCGAAGGCCAAGCAGGTCGCCGCCAGGCTGCCTTTCGCCGAGGATCTCCTCGCCGCCTATTACTGCGCATTCGATCGCAGCACGCCGCGTCAGGTCCGCGTCGCGCTGCTCGGTGCGCTCGCCTATTACGTGCTGCCGGTGGATGCGATGCCGGACGTGTTGCCTATGCTCGGATTCGCCGATGACGCGGCGGTGCTGGCGACGGTGATTCGGCTCGTATCGTCGAACATTTCGCCAAGCCATCGCGTCGCCGCGCGGCGCGCGCTCGACCGATTGGAGTCTCGACCGGCGCGCCGCGGGATCGCATCCGAGCAGCCGGCGCGCTCGACGCCTCGTGATGTCGCGGACCGTCCGATTTCGTACGCCCCTTTGCGCGCGCGCCGGGTTCGGCTAGGATGCGCCGACGCCTATCATTTATCATTGCAGATTAAGGGTTTACGATGTGTATTCGCGTCGTAGGAGGTCTGATGATGATTCGCTGCAGGGTCGCCCCGGTTGCGGCCGTATTTGCGGCAGCGCTCGGCCTTGCGGCGCCGGCGAGCGCCATCGAGCTTGCGCAAGCGCCCGCGCCGACGCCGCCGCGACCCGCCCAGGCGCAGCCGCCTAAGCCGAAGCCGCCGGCGCAGAAGCCGGCGCAAGCGCCCGCGAAGCCGCCCGCATCGGCCGGCGGCGCGGCCGCCGCCGCCGGCGGGGCGCAGCCGCAACTGCTCGGACAGTTCGGCGATTGGGGCGCCTACACGGCGAGCCCGGGCGGGCGGAAGGTCTGCTTCGCCCTCGCCAAGCCCGCCAGCGCCCAGACCGAACCGCCGAACCGGCCGCGCGACGCCAGCTATATCTTCATCGCCTCGCGTCCGGCCGACAATGTGAAGAACGAAGTCTCGGTGATGTTCGGCTACGCCTTCAAGCCGAACGCCGAGGCGTCGCTCGAAATCGGCGGCGCGAGCTTTTCGATGTACACGCAAAGCGACGGCGGCTGGGTCAAGAACGCAGCCGAGGAACCGCGCCTCGTGGAATTGATGCGCAAAGCCGCCGACATGACCGTGAAGGGGGTTTCGGCGCGGGGCACCACGTCGGCCGACACGTACTCGCTCAAGGGTCTTGCTCAGGCGCTCGACCGTGTCGCGCAGGAGTGCCGGTAGGGCGCTTTCTACAGCGCGACGGATTGGCCGAATTGACCAACTCCCGAATTCATCGCCCGCGTAAGCGGGCGATCCAGTAAACACAATGCTTTTCGGTGTTTACTGGATGTCCCGCCTGCGCGGGGCATGACCCCTGAGGGTGGGGTGATCCAACGCAATAGCATCACGATCTTTTAGTCTCGCCGGTCGCCGGGGCGGCCGTCGGGCGCGCCTTCCTTCGACGTGGACGCGGCGAGCGCCTCCACACGCAGCCTCAACAGCTCGATGTTCTGGTTGATCGCCTCGAGCGTCGCATTCAATCTTTTCTCTTCGCCTTCCTCGTTCTCCTGCATCGCCTCGACGATGACGGCGATGAACAGGTTGAGCACGATGAAGGTGGAGAACAGGATATAGGGGATGAAGAATCCCCAGGCGTAGGGATGCGTCTTCTCGATCTCGCGGACGATATCCGCCCAGCCTTCGAGCGTCAGAACCTGGAACAGCGTGAACAAAGAAATGGTGAGGCTGCCGAACCACTCCGGATAATCTGCGCCGAACAGCTTGGATCCGATCACGGCGAACACATAAAGGATGATGACGAGGATCGCCGCGATCGCGCCGAGGCCGGGAATCGCCGTCAGCAGCCCCGAAATCACCCGGCGCAGCTGCGGAAACGCCGAGATCAGGCGCAGCACGCGCAAGACCCGCAGCGCGCGCAAGACCGAGAACGCTTCGCTCGCAGGGACAAGCGCGATGGCGACGACGCCCGTGTCGAACAGAGACCACGGATCGCGGAAGAACGAACCACCATGGGCGAACAGCCGCAAAGCGAGTTCGACGACGAAGATGCCGAGAATCAGCTGATCGGCGGCCAGCAGGACCGGGCCGATGCGGGCCATGATGGTGGGGAAGGTCTCAAGCCCGAGAATGACGGCATTCAACAGGATGATCGCGGTGATCGAGTGGGTGAAAAGCTTCGCCTCGACCAGCGACAGGACATGTTTACGGAGCCGCAGCAGGTATGCGCTCCGGGGCGCCGCATCTAAATTCTGCAAGGCATCACCAGACGGGCCGAGTTCCGCGTCAAGCAGATAGGCGAACCTGGCCGGCGGTCAAGGCTACAGTGCACGCGGGTCCGCGTATCACTGTCGCACCTGATCTCAGACCGGCCGCGACGTCGCACAGATTTTGCCCCGCTGTTGCGTCGAATATCGTTACGCACAAACACGTATTACGAAGAAATAACCTCCTTGTGCGGTCGAATAGTAATTAGATACTTTAAACGATTGTTGTTTTTTCGGCATTATGCAGCGCGGTCCAAAATATTGCCGCGTTTCGGGGATGAGTGGAGCGCGGGAGCGGCTCCAAGCAAGAAGCCCGAACGGCGTGGAATGGAGCCGCAGAGCACGAGGGACGGCGAAGGTCTGCCCCGCCAAGCGAGGCCGGTCGTCGATCCCGCATCGTCGGAGAACACGCCCTGTCCACGTATACGGATGTGGCCGCCTTCAATTCGTTCGCGGGCAGCGGAAAAAAAGAACTCACTCGTGCCGGCGCCTCGCGAGAGGCGGCGTCCTGCCATGTCGAGTTGCCCGCGTCGAGCCAGCGTGCGCTCGACTGGTTCACCTTCTTCCTCGCCGATATCCAGACCGGGTTTGGTCCGTTCGTCGCCGTCTATCTGGCGGGGAACGCGTGGACGCAAGGGGATATCGGCCTCGTGCTGACGGCCGGCGGGCTCGTCGCGCTCGCCGGACAAATGCCGGCCGGCGCGCTCGTCGATGCGGTGCGGTCGGCGCGGTTCGTCACAACCATAGCCATCGTGGCGATCGCCGTGAGCGCGCTTGCGCTCGCGCTGTGGCCGATTTTCCCGGTGGTGATGGGCGCGCGCGTCCTGCATGCGGCGGCGAGCTGCATTCTCGGACCGGCTATCGCTGCAATGAGTCTGATGGTTGTCGGCCATGTCGGGTTCGGCGAACGCCTCGGCCGCAATGCGCGCTACGCGTCGCTCGGCGCCGGCATCGCGGCGGCGGCGATGGGCGCATGTGGCCAGTTCCTCTCCACCCAGTCGGTTTTCCTGCTGACCGCGGCGCTCGCTCTTCCGGCCATCGTGACGCTTTCGCGCATCCGTCCGGCAGCGCGGACGGAAGCGGCCGAACGGACCGCAGATCGACGTGGCCGCCAAGCCGCGCGGGACGGAGAGTGTTACCGTCACGGCGGACGTGGTCGGATGGCGCAAGGTCCTGACCGACCGGCGGCTCATCATCTTTGCCGCTTGCGTCGTCCTGTTCCACCTCGCCAATGCGGGCATGCTTCCGCTGATGGGCGGAATTCTCGCAAGCGAAGGGCGCAGCGTCGCCACCAGCACCATCGCCGCCTGCATGGTCGTGCCGCAGATCATCGTCGCGGTGGCGTCGCCCTTCGTCGGCCGACAATCGGAGAGCTGGGGACGGCGTCCGCTTCTGCTCCTGTGCTTCGCGGCGCTTGCGACGCGCGCGGCCCTCTTCGCCCTGGTGAGCGATCCGTATTCGGTGGTCGCGGTTCAGTTGCTGGACGGCGTGTCGGCGGCGGTGCTGGGCGTGATGTTTCCGCTGGTCATTGCCGACATCACGCGCAACACCGGCCGGTTCACGCTCGCGCTGGGCGCCGTCGGTAGCGCGATGGGGATCGGGGCCGCCCTCAGCACCACGCTTGCCGGCTACCTGTTCGATCGCGCCGGCGCCACGGTCACCTTTTCCGTGCTGGCCGGGATCGCTTTGGTCGGGCTGGCCCTCGCGTGGCTGATGATGCCGGAAACCCGGCCTAAAAGCGCCTAAATACTTCGCAGTTTGGTCACGATTGTTGCGGGTCGCCGCCCCCAGGCGGCCCCTGTGACGGTCTGCATTTCAATTGACATCAAACTTGATCGCGCAGCAGCGCCCGCGCGGCGCTCGTTCGCTCCGCGGCCGCAACCTTTCCGACGGGGTCGCGTTGAGAAGCGGTAATCCATCGCAGCTCAGCGAAAGTCGGACTGCAAACCCATTACAGGCCATAATGAATAGCCTCTGCGATCTCTCCCACCGTCCGATTGCGTTCTTTGTCGGTTATCTGAAGCGGCGACCCGTATCCCACGCCGTGATCTTCACCGCCGTGCTGATGGCGGTCGCCTGTTCGGTCGGCGCTCAATACGGCGTCAAATTCCTGGTGGACACGCTGGCCGGCGGCGACGCCGCCGCCGCCGCCGTATGGTTCGCATTCGGACTGCTGGTCGCGCTGATCGCGGCCGACAATCTGCTCTGGCGGCTCGCGAGCTGGATCGGCATCAAGACCTTTGTCGAGGTGACCGGGGACGTTCGCCGCGATCTGTTCCGCCACTTGAGCGGCCATGCGCCGAGCTACTTTGCCGACCGGCTGCCCGGCACGCTGACGAGCAGGATCACGGCGACCTCGAACGCCGTGTTCACGGTCGAGAACATGCTGGTCTGGAACGTCCTGCCGCCGTGCCTTGCGACTGTTCTCGCGATCGGCCTTGTGTTCACCGTGAGCGCTCCGATGGCGTCGGTGCTGCTCGTGGTCGCCGCAGTTCTCGTGATCGGGATGTTCCGCTTCGCCGCCGGGGGCACAGCTTACCACCATGAGTTCGCGGACAAGGCCGCCGCGGTCGACGGCGAGATGATCGACATTGTCGGGAATATGCCGCTCGTGTGGGCGTTCGGCGGATTGAAGCGCGAGCATGCGCGCTTCGATGACAGCGTCGGGCGGGAGATGCAGGCGCGGCGGCGCAGCCTGACCTATCTGGAGAAGCTCCGCCTCGCGCACGCGATTACCACGGTGTTCCTGACCATCGGGCTGCTCGCCTGGGCGATTTCGCTCTGGCAGGACGGCCGCGCGACGGCCGGCGAAGTCGTGCTGATCTGCACGCTCGGCATGTCGGTTCTGCATGCGACGCGCGACCTCGCCGTCGCGCTCGTCGACATGACGCAGCACATGGCCCGCCTGTCGGAGGCGATGGTCACGCTCTTGGTGCCGCACGAACTGTACGATCATCCGGAGGCCAAGCCGCTGTCGAGCCACGGCGCGAGCGTGCGTGATCGAGAAGGCGAACTTCCGGTATCCGGACGGACGCCGGGTTTTCAGCGATTTCGACCTCCGCATCGAGCCCGGTCAGCGCGTCGGCGTGGTCGGCCCGTCCGGCAGCGGCAAATCGACTTTGTTCGCGCTGCTTCAGCGCTTCTACGACGTGCAGGGCGGCCAGATCCGCATCAATGGCGAGGATATCAGGCGCGTCACCCAGGAAAGCCTGCGATCGGCGATGGCGGTGGTGCCGCAGGACGTGTCCATGTTCCACCGCTCGGTACTGGAAAACGTGCGGTACGGCCGGCCGGAAGCGAGCAACGAAGAGGTGATGGAAGCGATGTTCGCCGCGCGCTGCGCCAGCTTTGTCGAGACCTTGCCCGAAGGCGTGCACACGATCATGGGCGAACGCGGAGTGAAGCTGTCGCCCGGGCAGCGGCAGCGCATCGCTATCGCCCGCGCGTTTCTCGAAGACGCGCCGATCCTCCTGCTCGACGAAGCGACCTCGGCGCTCGACTCCGAGTCGGAGGAAGCGGTGCGCGAGGCGCTCGACCGCCTGATGGCCGGCCGCACCGTGATCGCGATCGCGCACCGTCTCTCGACCTTGCGCAGCTTCGATCGCATCGTGGTGCTGCAGGCGGGCCGTGTGGTCGAGGATGGCTCGCCGGGCGGACTGGTGCGCGGCGACGGCATCTACCGCGATCTCGTCCGCCGTGAAGTGTCGCGGCTGGACCTCGAGAAGCAGGCCGCCTGACGCCGGCGCTCCGTACCAAGGAACAAGGGCCGCATCGCTGCGGCCCTTCATTATTCATTTCAGCGCTGCGATAGCCTGCTCAGCAGCCGGCGCCGCTCGTGCCCCCGGCGCTGCTTGTTGCGCCGGCGCCGCTCGTCGCAGCGCCGGTGGTTGCGCCGCCGCCTCCGGAGCTCGTTCCCGTTCCCGACCCCGTCTGCGAAGCGCCCGATGCGGTCGAGGGATTGCTCGCCGACCGGCCGGGGACCGCGGTGGTGATGTCCGGCGTGCCGAGGCCGTTGAGGGAGGGCACGCTGGTCGTCGCCCCGCCGATGCTGCTGCTCACGCAAGGCTGGGCGGAAAGCGTGCCGGGCGCCGGGCCGCCGCTCGACGTGCTCGGGTTGACGTTCGTGCCCGGGCTGTTCAAGCCGGCCCCGGGGCGCGCCGGGCCGGGCGCCATCTGAACGCCGCCATTGCTGAGCGAGCCGGAGCCGCCGAGCTGGCCGGAATTGCCGACCGAGCCGGACGTTCCGAGCGTGCTCGAATTGCCGAGCGCACTGCCGGAATTGACGCCCGAACTTCCTGTTCCGCCCGCCCCGCCGGGCGCGCTCCCCGTTGCGCCGCCGGTCGCACCGCCGCCGCCGGCCGCGCCGCCGCTGGCGCCGCCGGCCGATCCGCCGCCCGATCCGCCGCCGCCACCCCCGCCGCCTCCGCCGCCGCCTTGGGCGACGGCGAGCGCAACGGAGCCCGCCATGCACAGCGCGGCCAACAAGGCCACGTCAACGCGCCTCGATCGCATCATGAACTCCTCAATTCGTTACCGCGGTATCTTGGACGGGCAACGTCGGCGGCGATGAGCGAGTTCCGAGCAACGCCGTTCTCACGCGCCAAGGGGCGCGTATTGGTCCGAACGGGACGGTGATTTAAATCGCCGGTCCGCTTCTGCGCATAGCGCGCGGCCGTGCGGGCCGTTGATCGCCTATTCGGCGGGCTGCGGGACTGCGGCCTGGGGCGGCGCCGCCTCCGGCATCGCGCGGCGGAACGGCTCGTCGCTGCGGCCTTGCCGACGGCCCGCCTCGAACAGCGCCTTCATGTAGTCCGGGTCGAACAGGCCGCGGCTCGGGTGGTCGAACTTCTGATCGACATAAGCGACGTTGAAGTCGGTCCCGCTCCGGCGGGCGGCGGCGGCGATGAGAATGGCGGCGCTGCGCGTCGCGCGTTTGACGCCGATCGACAGCGAGCGGCCGAGCACGCCGACCAGGGTGCGGTCCGTCATCGCGAATTCCGAGACGAGCTTGCTGTTGAGGATGAGCGTGACCTGCGCGGCGGGAAGGCGGAGCGAGGAGGAGGCGAGCAACATCGAATCCGGAGCGATGTAGACGGTTGCCGCAAGCCCGCCATCCACGTGCATTTCCGCAAGGCGGCGGCCGTTCGCCTCGGTCTCGATCAGCACGGGCGGGAACAGCCCCGGTATGGCGCTGGTCGCGACCAGGATGTCCTGGAAGAGCTTGAGCGCGGCGTCGCCGCCGGCGGACGCGATCGCTCCCATGTTCCACGCGACCGGTCGGCCGGAATCGATATTGGTGGTCACGACGATCAGGCGTCGGCCGCGGCGGTGCTCGGCTGCGATCTCGGCGAGAAGCTGCGGCGTGATGCGCTTGGCGATGAACTCGCGCAGCGGCCAGGTGTCCATCAGCGCGTCGACGGTTCGCCGATCCTCGAACACGTCGGGGGCGCTGATCGCGGTGAAGTCGCGCTTGAGATCGGCGTCGCGCGCCGGCCCGAGAAACGCGAAGGGCGCAAGCAGCGCGCCCGAGCTCACGCCGGACACCACGGAAAAATCCGGCCGCCTGCCGGTTTCCGAGAGGCCGTTCAGGAGGCCGGCGCCGAACGCGGAATCCTCGCCGCCGGCCGACAGAGCGAGCCAAGGTCCGTTGAGCGACCCCAGAACGCGGCGATACTCCTCCTCCGAATCGGCCCAGAAGCGCGCGTCGGGAATGCCCGGAATGACCGCGGCGGCCTGCTGCTGTTGCGTGAATTCCGCGCGCGCGGGCGGCGCTTGCGGCTTCTGCGCCGCTTGCGGCGCGGCCTTCGACCGGCGCGCGGCGAGAGGCTTCGTGCGGCCTTTCCTCGACGCTTGGGCGCGCGCGGCGCAGGCGGCGGACCAGCCGGCTGAATCAGGCTGCGTACACGCGGCTGCGCTCGCGCGCGGCGCGGCGGCGGCGAATTCGGGAAGGGAAATCACCATCGCGCAGATGAAGCCAACGGCGAGCATCTTCGAACGGGCGGTCGAATGCATCCATTTCCCTGCTGTTTTCGCGGCGGTTCGCTTCGATGCCCGCCAGCCTTGAAAGGTCTCGGCTTCTAGCACGACCCGCCTATGACAGCTATCGCCGCACGACGAAGAAGGCGCCGAGCAGCGACAGGACGCCGGCCACGCACATCACGGAGAGAACTATGCCGACGCTCGCTGCGGGTGAGAGGCCGGACGGCGCGGTGGCTTGTCGCGCAACGATTGTCAGCAGCACGACCGCGGCGGCGCCCGCGAGCCAGCGCACGCCGCCCGAGCGTATCGGATGTGCGGCGAGATACTTCGCGCATGCGGCGATGACCAAGCCCGCGACAAAGGATATTCCGGCGATCAGCCACCAGGCGAACGCCGCGCGGAGTTGCGTCGCCTGCGGCCCGCGCAAACCTCGCCAGAGCCCGCCGAGATCGAGACCGAGATGCGCGAGCACGACCTGCGTCGTGACGGATATCGCCACGCCGCCGATCAGGGCGACGCCGAGGATGAATGCGCGCGAGGTCGGTTGCTTTTCTTCGGGCATCGGAACTCGAATAGGCTCGGACTACAGGAGCGGCAAGGGGCGGAGGCGGGCGGTCCCGTTCGCGCACCGTGCGTCAGCCTCGTTCGAGCGCATTTTCATTTCCTTTTCAACCGGCTGGTCCGCTCGCCGAAACCCGAGAGGGAACATAGCGATGGTTGATACGTTAGTGGCGAGATTACGGCTGCGCCGCTCCGGCGAAAGCGCTCGACCGGGACATTCCAAGGAGGCTTCCCCCATGGCCCTGTTTTCCGAAGAGATCCATACGATGGATGACCTGTTCCTTCATACGCTTGAAGACATCTACTACGCCGAGCATCAGATCGAGAAGGCGCTGCCCGACATGATGGAGAAGGCGACCAATTCCGAACTCAAGCGTGGATTTCGCACCCATCTCGGCGAGACCAAGAAGCAGATCAAGCGTCTCGATCAGGTGTTCAAGAAGCTCGATCAGGAGCCCAAGGGCAGCGAATGTCCGGCGATCGACGGCATCATCGAGGAAGCCAACGACGTCGCCGGCGAGATCTCGGACAAGGCGGTGTTGAACGCAGCCCTCATCGCGGCCGCGCAGGCGGTGGAGCATTACGAGATCACGCGCTACGGCACGCTGGTCGCCTGGGCGAAGCAACTGGGCCGCAAGGACCTCGCGACGCTGCTCACGCAGAACCTCAAAGAGGAGCAGGCGACCGACAAGAAGCTCACGGCGATGGCGAAGAAGAAAGCCAATCCGGCGGCTTCACGCAAGCAGCCGTCGCGCGGCGGCAACGGCCGGGTCGGCCGCCCGCGCCGCCGGGCGGCCTAGGCGCGCGGCAAGCCCGAATGGTGGGCGGCGAAGCGCCGCCCCGCCGGCTCTTTGCGCGCACGAAGCCGAGCGGCGCACGATCCATTCGGTTGGATGTTTATCCGTCATCGGCGCCGATCGGATTGACCGGCAACATTCTCCTCGCAGCAGAACGCGCGGCGGCCGGCGTTGTCCTGCTCGCTTGTGTCCTGCCGCCATCGCGGCCGCAAGCCTCAGCCCCGGCTCGGAACTAGCGGTCCCCCAACTACGTTGATCGATCGAGCAGATCGCGGCGCGGCCGCGAACGCGCGCACCGCCGTCATAGGCAAAACCTTACCGCTCAACAAAACAGGAATCGCGACATGGGTCTCTTCTCCAAGGATCTGCACACGATGGACGATCTCTTCGTGCACACGCTGCGCGACATCTATTACGCCGAGAACCGGATCGTGAAGGCGCTTCCCGATATGATCGAAAAAGCCTCCGACCCGCAACTGAAGCAGGCGTTCAAATCGCATCTGGGCGAGACCGAAAACCAGATATCGCGCCTGCAGGAAGTTTTCCGCATGCATGGCGTGGAAGTGAAGGGCGTGGATTGCCCGGCGATCGACGGCATCCTCGAGGAGGCCGACGATGTGGCGGGCGAAGTCGATGACGGGAAGGTGCTCGACGCCGCTCTCATCGCCGCGGCGCAGGCGGTCGAGCACTACGAGATCACGCGTTACGGCTCGCTGATCGCCTGGGCGAAGGAACTCGGCCGCAGCGACTGCGCAAGCGTTCTCGAGAAGAACCTCGAAGAGGAAAAGGCGACCGATCGCAAGCTTACGATCATGGCGGAGTCGGGCGTGAACACCGCCGCCGCCGCGGTCTAAGCCGCACGACGATCCGAACCGGAAATGCGAAAACGCCCGCGCAATGCGGGCGTTTTTATTTCGTCACCGTCTGCGGCGGCTGCTTGCAGCGCGTCGATGCAGAGGCAGCCGGCGGATGTCGGCGCGGACTATTTCGGGGTGATCGTCGGGTCCCCTCCAGGGCTGCCCGGCGGCGGAATGACGCGCAGCGTGCCGCCCGACGGCGGCTGCTCGACGATGCCGGGATCGACGCCGGCGGGCGGACACACTATGCCCTCCGACTCCGACAACTGGCGGCTCAATGACCCGCTCGATCCCGTCGTATCGCCGCCAACGGACGGCGCCGTTCTCTCGTCGACGCCGGGCGGGCAGGCGAGCTGGTTGTTGCGCGGGGACGGCGTCGTGACTTCGGGGCCAGGCGCGAGCGGCGCTTGCGGGTTCTGCGCGAAAGCGGCCGCGCCGAGGCCCACGGCGAACGCGCTCGCAACGATCAGGACTGGTCGTGCCCGCATGATGATCCTCTTGTTCGGCTTGGGTGTCGTGCCCCTGACAAGAAACGCGGGCCGGCGCCGCGCTGTTCCGTCTCTGTCGGCGTCTCGTCACGCGGCAAGGCTCCGCATGGTTCGTCACCGAACAATGCAGCGCGTCCGGCGGAGCGCCGGCGAGCTTGATGCGAGCTCGAATTGATGCGGGTCGCGAAGTCTAGCGGCGCTGCGCGGTCCACCGTCCGGTGCAGCGTCCGGAGGTCCCTTGCCCTGCCCAAACGCCGCCGCCGGAGCTGCGGCCCAGGCGTCCGCTGCCGCGGGCGTTTTGCATGCCGCTCGTCACGACCACGCTGACCGCGCCGTTCCGGCCGACCCGACCATACAGGGTCGCCATTCCGTCGCCACCCCTGACATTCCCGTCGACGATGCTGACGGCGGACCGGTAGGCCGGTTCGCACGCGCCCCGCTGGGTGACGATCACCACGCTCCAGTAGCCATCATACGGTGTCGCGGCGAGCGCCTCAGGCGAGGCGAGGCTGACGAGAGCGGCGAGGGACGCGGCGAACCTTGCAAAACGAGTCATGGAAACCTCGTGGCTGAGCATGCAACGGCACGCGGGCGCTACAAGGACACAGGCGCTCCGCCGAGCGGATCGCTTACCAGATTCGTGCTGGAGGGATGAACTTGGCAAATAAAATTCGCGCGTGCTCCGCTGAAGGCGGTGCGCGTCACGTCAAAGCTTATCGACAACCCACCACGGCCGGTAGGGAGGATCATCGTCCGTCGGCTGGGGAAGGTTGTCCAGTTCGCTCAGATCAAACGGCTGAGCGACGGACGGGGAGGGCTCCCGCAGATCGAGGTCAAGGCCGTCATCGATCCGGGGGCGGGCGATCAACTTAGCGTTCATCTCGGTACAGCCACTCTGCTCGGCGCGAACATAACTCGGGGCGGGAACTCAAGTTCCATCACTCGGATGAACTCTTCTCGCCTCCACGCCGTCTGCTTCTTGGCTAGTGAACGTGGGCAAAACCGATCTGTTCCGCCAACTTCAGATTAAATCGCTTAAAATCCTGCTTTTCCTTAAAAGAGGCTGAATGGCCTCAGGCGGGCTGCAAAGCCGCGCCCTACGCCCCGCGTCGATTCGCCGCGCATTAGGCCGTGTCAGCGCCGAGGCTGCGGGGGCTGACGAAACGGTCGAGCCGGCCGCCATGCGCGTGAACATCAGCCCAGCTATCGACGGCAAAATCGATCACGACGAGTGCGCCCGTCGGCAATTTATTTTGAATATCCGCGCGTTGATCGATGTCGCCGGCGGCGATCAGCAGTATCGAAAGCTCTTGCAATGAGGGATTGTGGCCGATGATCATGAGCGTATGGACTTCGGGCTTCGTTTCCCGAAGGACGACGAGAATTCGCTCCGGATCCGCGTCATAGAGCCGTTTATCGAAAGTCGCCGCAGCAGGATGGGCGAACGCTTCTTCCACCACTTCCCAGGTGTCCCGGGTTCGCTGTGCGGTCGAGCAGATCACCTGGTCGGGCGCGAGATGGTGCTTGGCCATGTAGGCGCCGATGCGCCGCGCCGCCTCCTTGCCGCGGGCATTGAGCGGGCGGGCATGGTCCGGGACGCCGAGAAGTCCCCGGTCGGATTTCGCGTGGCGGAGCAGGATGAGACGGCGCATGGCTCAACATGCGACGGCGCGAGGCGAAAAGTCCAGCACCTCTAAGGGAAGGCGGCTCAGGCCGGTCGACGATGCAGAAACGATTACGGCGAGCCGGAGGGGCTCGCCGTAAGAACGCAAGAGCGGCAAACCGAAGCGAATTCAGGCACGCGCCTGAACTCGCCGCAGCAGCGCGCGCCGCATCAATACATGTACTGACCGCCGTTGATGGCGAGGTCGGCGCCGGTGATGTAGCCGGCCTTTTCGGAGGCGAGATAGACCACCAGGTCGGCGATTTCCTCGGGCGGGCCGAGATGTCCGACCGGGATGAGCGGCAGGATCTTCGTGTCCATCACTTCCTTCGGCACCGACAGAACCATCTTGGTCCCGAGATAGCCGGGGGAAACGGTGTTCACGGTGATGCCCTTGCGGCCGACCTCGAGGGCCAGCGACTTGGTGAACCCGTACATGCCGGCCTTGGCGGCGGCATAGTTGGACTGGCCGAACTGACCTTTGGCGCCGTTCATCGAGGAGATATTGATGATGCGGCCCCAGCTGCGATCGAGCATGCCGTCAATCACCTGCTTGGTCATGTTGAAGCAGGAATCGAGATTGGTGCTGATCACCGCGTCCCACTGTTCCTTGGTCATCTTGCGGAACATCGAGTCGCGCGTAATGCCGGCATTGTTGACGAGAATGTCGACGGGGCCGACATCCTTGACGACCTGGGCGACGCATTCCTTGGCGGAATTGAAGTCCGCGACATCGCACTTGAACGCCTTCAGGTCGAAGCCCTTGGATTTATGCGCGGCCAGCATCTCGGCCACTTTGGCGTTCCCGGGGGAATGGGTCACGGCGACCTTGCACCCGGCTTCGTGCAGCTTCGTGCTGATGAAATCACCCAAACCACCCAGACCACCGGTTACGAGTGCAACACGCATGTATCATTCCTCCTTGCGATGATGTTGGAAGAGACCGTCCCAATTAGAGGTCAGGACGCAATTTACGTGGGCTTGGCCTCCCGTGCTGCATTGCCTCGAAAACCGCTCTGAGTGGGCCGAAGACCCTCGTCAGATGTTTTTGTTTGCCGTCGGTGGGAAACAACCGGCGGCGAGGTGCAGCGACGCGACGCATTACGATCATGGCCGTGCATCAAGTCTCTGACTTCACTTTCAATTCGACATTGGACCGGCGAAGTCACGGGGAGGCGGGACCGTCTGTTCGGACCCCGTGCCGAAACGATGTCGAGCGGAGAAGCGCAACGACCCGATGCGGATAGGCTATAAGCTCGCGTCATCGGCAAGTCTAGAATTTTCGCTGGTATCGTGCTGCTGACGGAGAGCTGGCAGGCCGCGGCGGGCGAGCGCCCCCGTTCGGCCGCGGTTGCGGCGTGAACGCGGCGCCCGCGGCCATCACGCTCCCCAGACCAGAAACAGTCCGACATGGCCGGGTACGCCATCCGGGAAATCGATGATCCGCGCCTGGAGCCGGAACCCGCGGTCGCGCAATTCTTGTTTCCAGCGCAGGAAGACCTGCGCCGGAAGGCCGCGCAGCGTCGCCGGCCAGCTCGGATCGGGCACGTTCACCGCCCGCCCGTGATCGGCGCACAGTTCGCACGGGAACTTCAGCAGCATATGTTCCTTATCGCCCTTGCCGGCGGCGATGCGCGCGTCGTGCAGCATGTGCTGCCACTTGGCTTCGGTGAGGTCGGCGGCAAGCATCTCGCTCACCTCGTGATTGCGTTTGTCGAGCGCGAGGCGATGCGCCTCCTGGCGATGCGCCGTCTCCTCGTCCTCGTGCCGGTGCACGAAACCGCGGAAGCGTTCCGCGGACAGCTCATCCGCGCGCGAAGGCGGGGAGGGCGGGGGCGGCTGTGGCCGCGGGGGCTGCGCGTCGGGCCGGCGGGCCGGAAACAGGGCGCCGAAATGATTGCCGCCGGACCCGGGTTCGGCCGGCGGCGAGGGAAAGGCCACCGCCTTGACCAGGTCGGCCCGGCTGATGATCCCGACGATCACGCCGTTGACCAGCACCGGAGCGCGCTTGATGCGGTTCGTGACGAGCACCTCGGCCACTTCGACGATATCCGCCGTGTCGGGAACGGTCACGACCGGGCTCGACATGATCTGCCGAGCCGTTTGCTCGCGATGCTCGACATAGGCGAGGAAGTAGGGGCTCAGCGTCTCGCCCTCGGCCAAGAGCCGCAGCCACCAGTCGCGTCTCGCCTCGCGCGCCGACTCGTCGCGCGGCAGCAGGTCGCCTTCGCTCACCATGCCGACGGGGGCGCCGGCGTCGTCCACCACCGGGACGGCGCTGATGCCGTGCTTCAGGAGCAGGGCGGCAATCTCCCGCGCGGGAGTGTCCGGCCGGACCGCGATCACGTCGCGGGTCATGAAGTCGGCTGCCTTCAAGGCTTCCGTCCGCGTCCGAGTGAGGTTCGGCCATGCTCATGCGGGTGGCGCAAGCGAAGGTCAATCCCCCCGCGGCGATCCGCTTTTTGCCGGGCCTCCGCCCGCGCCGATGCCGGCACAGCGCGCCGATGGTTGGCAAAGCAGACGTGTCTTCGTAGATTGGCGCAGCCGCCCGGTGAGGGAGCTTGCGCCCGCTCATCCCGGTTCCAACAAGGTCGAAGCACGATGATGTCGCCTGCCCCGCGCGTTCTTGGCCGCTGTCTCGCGTTTACCTGTTGCATCGCCTGTCTCGGCGCAGGGCTCGACGCGATCGGGTTCGTCGGCCGGACGCACGCGCAGGCGGCGGGAGAGGCCGGGCTGTCGGCGCGGATCGATGCGGAGTTCCAGGCGGTGAAGGCGCGCACCGCGCAGGTGCAGGAGGAGCTGCCGCGGCTTGATCAGGCCTTGGAGGCCCTCGCCGCGCAGCTCAAGGATCGCGCCGACCTCTCGGCGGAGGCGAAGGCCGCGGCGCTTGCGCGGGTCGAGCGGGCGCGCGCCGTCCTGCGCAGTCATTCCGAGACGCTCCAGCGGGCCAACACGAATACGGATTCGACCGATGCGGGCCGCGAACTCGATAATCTCGCCGACCTGTTGAACATCGAAGGCGACCTCGTCGCGAACGTGTTCAATGACTCGACCACGCGGCAGGCCGGCAATGCGGATCAGTTGGCGGCGGCGCATGCCGCCTACCGCAAGGCGGTGACAGAGCTCGTCGACGCCGCGCGCAAGGCGCGCGACGCGGCGGATATCGCCCGCACGCAAAGTCCCGCCGGAGGCGCAAGCCGCAGCGGCAAAGGCGACAAGCAATAATCACCGATCGCTGCGCCGGGCGCGCGCAGATCGCCGGCTGGGCTATCGCCGTACGTGTGCGGCCGGCTCACTCGGCGGCGATCGCCTCTTCATAGGCGGCGCTGAGCGAAAGCCACTCGTCCTCCGCCGCCGCGAGCAGCGCGGTCCGCTCGGCGCGCTCCTTCGCGAGCGCGGTCGCCTGCGCGGGGTCGCGCGCATAGAGGTCCGGCGCGGAGAGCGCAGCGTCGATCTCCCTGATGCGCGCGGAGAGTTTGCCGACTTTGCTTTCGATCGCGCCGATACGACGTCGCAGCGGCGCGAGCGCGGCGCGCTTTTCGGCCGCGACGCGGCGCTGATCGGACCGCGACGGACCGCGCGAACCGGCCGCGTCTGCGTCGGTCTTGCGCGCCGCCTCGTCGCCCGCGAGCACGCGCCGGCGGTAGTCGTCGAGATCGCCGTCGAACGGCGCGACCGAGCCGTCCGCCACGAGCCACAGCTGGTCGGCGCAGGCGTCGAGCAGATGACGGTCGTGCGAAATGAGGATGACCGCGCCGGAATAATCGTTGATGGCCTCGATCAGCGCGGCGCGGCTGTCGATGTCGAGATGGTTGGTGGGCTCGTCGAGCAGCACGAGATGCGGGCCGTTGAAGGTCGCGAGCCCGAGCAGCAGCCGCGATTTCTCTCCGCCCGAAAGCTTGCCGACAAGCGTGTCGGCGGCGCCTGCGGAAAACCCGATCGCGCCGGCCTTGGCGCGCACCGCCGCTTCGCTCGCGGCGGGCATCAGCGCGCGAACGTGATCGTAGACGCTCGCCATCTCGTTCAACTCGTCGAGCTGGTGCTGGGCGAAATAGGAGACGCTGAGCTTGTCGGCGCGCGTGACGCGGCCGGTTTCGGGCGCGAGCCGGCCGGCGATGAGCTTGGCGATGGTCGACTTGCCGTTGCCGTTGGCGCCGAGCAGCGCGATGCGGTCGTCCGTATCGATGCGCAGCGTGAGGCGGCTGAGCACCGGCCTGCCCGGCTCGTAGCCGACCGCGACGTCGTCGAGCGCCAGGATCGGCGGCGACAGCGGCTTGGCGGGCGCGGGAAACACGATCGGCCGCACCTCGTCGCCGACGCGGACGGCGATGGGCGCGAGCTTGGCGAGGCGCTTCATGCGCGACTGCGCCTGGCGGGCTTTCGTCGCCTTGGCGCGGAAGCGCTCGACGAAGGCCGTCAGGCGCGCGCGTTCGGCCTCCTGTTTCTTGGCAAGCTTGAGGTCGAGCGCCTGGCGCTCGCGCCGCGCGCGCTCGAACGCGCTGTAGCCGCCGCGGTAGAATGTGAGCTTGCCCGCGTCCAGATGCAGGATGGAGTCGACGGCGCTGTCGAGGAGATCGCGGTCGTGGCTGATGACGATCACCGTGTGGGGATAGCGCGCGAGATGGTCCTCGAGCCACAGCGCGCCTTCGAGGTCGAGATAGTTGGTCGGCTCGTCGAGCAGGAGCAGGTCGGGCTCGCGGAACAGGATCCCGGCGAGCGCGACGCGCATGCGCCAGCCGCCGGAGAATTCCGCGCAGGGGCGCACGAGATCGGCATGGGAGAAGCCGAGCCCGGTGAGGATCGCGGCGGCGCGGGCGGGCGCGGAATGCGCGGCGATGTCGGCCAGGCGGGTGTGCAGCTCGGCGATGCGGTGCGGATCGGCGGCGGTTTCGGCCTCCGCGAGCAGCGCGCTGCGTTCGCGGTCGGCGGCGAGCACGAGATCGATGAGCGGCTCGGGCCCGTTCGGCGCCTCTTGCGGCAACGTCCCGACGCTGCCGCGCGCCGGCGTGCCGATGCTCCCCGTCTCGGAGGCGAGCTCGCCCGTGATCACCCGGAACAGAGTGGACTTTCCCGCGCCGTTGCGGCCGACCAGGCCGGTCCGCGCGCCGGTCGGAATCTGCGCCGAGGCGTGCTCGATGAGCAGGCGGCCGGCGACGCGGACTGACAAATCATTGATGATGAGCATGCGCTATTGGACGAAGAGCGCGGGCCATTGCAAGAGCCGACCGGCGTTGCACGCGATCACAGGGTGCAAATCGCCTCCGCTCGAGTGGGGAGCGCGCAGGGCGGATTGGCGCAAAATCCGATCAAGTTGATTTTATCCGCTCATTCCCGCGCAAGCGTCAACCGCTCTCCGCCGTCATCGCCCGCGAAAGCCCGGGCTGTCCGCTTCAGCCGTTCACACCTCTCCCCGGCGGGGAGAGGTGGATTCCGAGCACCGCAGGCAAGTTTATGCAGCCTGCGCAAGCTTGGCTGCGTGCGAGGAATTCGGGTGAGGGGGATTGCAGCGTAAAACCAAACCCCTCACCCGGCTCGCATCACGTTGCACGCGATGCTCGCGCGACCTCTCCCCGCCGGGGAGAGGTGGAAGTTATGCCCCTTCGGCGCGAACCGCCGTGCGCGCTCGTCGCACCCGCCGCCGCGCGCCGAAAGCCGCCGACCGACCCGCGAGGCGATGTGCCAAAGACCGCCATGGGTGACTATATCCACGCCTACTGTCGTCAGGAGCCTACGGCCGCGTGACCGATAGCATGCCCGAGATCGCCCGCAGATTCCCGGTTCACGGCTGCCGCTTGGGGGAGCTCAACATGATAATTCAAAGCGTTGCATTTGCCCTGGCGGCGCTCGCAGCATCCGTGGCGTTGGCCGATCCTGCGCCGGATCGCCGATACGAGCCGGGCGAGACGTTCAGGGATTGCCCCGATTGCCCCGAGATGGTGGTCGTGCCCGCCGGCAGCTTCACCATGGGCTCGCCGCAAAACGAGGAGGGTCGCACGCGCTCTGAAGGTCCACAGCATCGCGTGACATTTTCCCAGCCATTCGCGGTCGGCAGGTTCGCGGTGACCTTTGACGAATGGAATGCCTGCGTCGCCGACGGCGGCTGCAACGGCTACGAGCCCTCCGATGCAAATTGGGGCCGCGACAGGCGGCCGGTGATCAATGTGAGTTGGGACGATGCTCAGGCCTACATATCATGGCTGAAACGCAAGACGGGCCGCGACTACCATCTGCTGAGCGAAGCGCAGCGCGAATACGTGACGCGTGCTGGCACGACGACCCCATTCTGGTGGGGTTCCTCGATATCGACGCGCCAGGCCAACTACACGGACGAGGGCGGGTTGAAGGGTCAGTATCGGTACCAAACCGCGCCGGTCAATTCCTTCCAGCCGAACCCCTGGGGACTCTTCCAAGTGCATGGCAATATCTACGAATGGACCGAGGATTGCTGGAATGAGAATTACAGCGGCGCGCCGACTGACGGCTCGGCCTGGACCGGCAGGGATTGCACATCCCGGGTCGTGCGCGGCGGGTCCTGGGAAACGTTTCCAAGATACCTCCGGTCTGCAAATCGCGAACCGCACGTCGCAGTCAACCGCAGCCCACGCTACGGCTTCCGTGTCGCGCGAACGCTATGAATGAGTTAGCCGCACGCGATGTACTGCTGTCTGGTTGCGGTTGCGGAATGCCGCGGAAGTAGGGGACGTAAGGCGTCACGACCGCTCGCCGGGTTCGGGACACCGGTCGCACGAACCCGTTCTTCGTCATCGTCCGCGCCAGCGGACGATCCAGTAGCCCCGGTCTTTGAGTAAATTATCAAGCATTCGTCGTGGTTACTGGATGCTCCGCTTGCGCGAGGGCTTTGCGGAAGTCGACGGCTTGAACGGGAATGGTTGTTCGGCTCGATGTTTTTGTCTGGAGTTTATGGCGACTGGTCTCGTCGGGTCTTTGTCAGTGCGGCGCGCGCCTCAGGCTGGAGCGGGAGCGTTCTTGGCCCATCGTGCGAGGTTCACGGCGGTCGCGGCGAGGTGGATTGCCGCGGCAATGTGCAGGAGCCCGCGATGGCGCGCTCTGGCGAAGCCCGGACATGCTTGAGGTGCGCGAACCAGGAACGCGATGGGAGCGCGGCGATGCTCGATGATGGCGTTGCGTTTGATCATCCAGCGGCTCGGCTCATGCCAGCGGTTGGATCACATCATGATGCCGTCGCGGATGCCCTGGGCCTTCAACCGGCCCGGCGGGCCTGCTGTTGGCGAACGGGCGCAAGCTCGCGGTGAGACGGCGGCTTGCGGCGGCGATGCGGATCAGCGCGATCGGCCGGGTCGCGCGCAGCGACGTTCGAGCGGGCGATGACGCGCCAGCGGCGATTGCCTGCGGCTACGCGGACGCCATCGACCTTAACCGGCTGCGCATGATCCTTGCTGAAGGTCGCCGTTGGCCGCTGTCCGCGAAGCGGGAGCGCCGCTGGCGTCGGCAATCGAGCTATTCTCGCCGGGAGATCGACGCCGAGCAGGACCGAGGCGGGGCGTCTGTCTGCGGCGCTGCTTGATCAGTTCGGCGCGACGGTGAAGCCGGGCAAGGTGGAGGTGCTCGACATCGACGACACGTTCTGCGCGGCGCATGGCAGCCAGCAGCTTGTCGTTCTGGAACGCGCATCACGACGAGCGCGGTTTTGCGTCGATGCACGATCTATCACGTGGCGAGCGGCACGCCGGTGGGCGGCGATCCTGCGCCGGCACGCACCAGGCCCAAGGGCAGCGAGCGTGTGCACCGTCATCAGGCATGTGAGCAAGCGCCTGCGCCGCCATGGCCGAACACCCGCCTGGTGTGGCGGGGCGACAGCCACTACGGTCGGGTCGAGGCGATGGACTGGGCGGAGGAGCACGGCGCGGACTACATTTTTGGCCTTGCCGGCAATACCGCGCTCGACGCCCTGGTGGCGGAAGCCGCGGTCAATCTGCGCTTCTGTCATGCGCTGAGCCGCAAGCCGAAGCTGCGCACCTATGTGCAGTTTCCTGTACGCAGGCCGGCAGTTGGAGACGACCGCGCAAGATCGTGGCGCGGCTCGAGTGCTCGCTGCAGCCGGTCGCGGGGTCGACCGACATGCGCCAGGAGGTCGACATTCGTTACGTGGTGACCTCGCTCAAAGGCTCGGCGCGGCGATCTTTACGAGACCGTCTATTGCCAGCGCGGGCAGATGGAGAACCTGATCAAGCTGCACAAGGCGCAGCTGGCGTCGGATCGCATGTCGTGTCACAGCGCGACCGCCAATCAGGTACGGCTAGTCCTCCACACTGCCGCGTTCTGGCTGATGCATGGCGTGCGCGCCGCCATCCCGAACGCAAGCCCGCTCGCCAGATGCGAGTTCGCGACCATCCGTGAGCGCCGATCAAGATCGGCGCGCGCGTGATGCGAGCATCTCGCGCGTATTCGCGTCCAGCTGCCGACGAGTTGCCCGGAGGCGGCGCTGTTCCGCACCGTTGCCCTCGGCCTCATGCCGTCGGGCCCGTAAGCCGCAGGGCCGTGTGGCCCCGCCGAGCCGCCGACATGGCAGATCAACCCCGAACGCGCTGCATCACGAGTTGCCTCACGCCGATCCCGCCGGACGGAGCACGGCACGCGCGTCAACTCGCCCGACGCGCAAAAATGCGTCGCCTGATGCATGATCCGGTTAGCTCACGTCGCTTGGCGCACGAGCGCCTTGGGAGGATTCGATGGACAGGCGTCTTCTTATAGCCTCCGTGCTCGCGTCCGCAGTGGCTGCGCCGACGCCGGCGATTTCGAAGGTGGTGCCAAAACCGGCGCCGACGCCGGAATTCAAGGCCGAACGATGCTACGGCATCGCACGCGCTGGGGAGAACGACTGCGCCTCGACCGGCAACACTGACTGTGCCCACACGTCGACGAAAGCGAATGACCTGAGGGCTTGGATTTATATGCCTGAAGGCTACTGCCAGCGGGTTTTCGGCGGGAGCAAGATACCCAAGTGGTAGATGCCTTTTTCTTGATCGGCGCTGCCGAGGGGGCTCCGAAAGGCAATGAAGCGGAGAGGACTGCGGATGCGGGTGTTCATCGGTGTCTTGGCCTTGGCCGTGATCGCGGGCCTGATCGGCTGGCTGAAGCGAGACTATTTACAGGAACAAATCCGTCAGTTCGTGGCCATCCGCCCCTACATTGAAACGCAGGTTCGCCCATACGTGCTTTCGCCGGCGGCCGAACGGGCGCTGGAGCCGGGAAATTCCTTTAAGGAATGCGCCAAGAACTGCCCCGAGATGGTGGTTGTCCCGGCGGGGCAATTCGTCATGGGGTCATCCACCAGTGAAAAGGGCCGCTTCCGCAACGAGGCCCCCCAGCACACAGTCGCCATCGCCAAGCCATTCGCCGTTTCGAAGTTCGAGGTCACATTCGATGAGTGGGATGCCTGTGTCGCCTATGGCGATTGCACGCCAGTGGTCAACGACAACGGCTGGGGACGTGGTCGGCGGCCGGTGATCAATGTCGCTTGGGACGACGCGCGGCGCTATGCGGCCTGGCTCTCCAAGATCACTGGCAAACCCTATCGATTGCTTTCCGATGCGGAATGGGAATACGCGGCGCGCGCCGGCAGCACAACGAGATATTCTCTAGGTGACGAGATCGGGAAGGGCAACGCCAACTGCAGCGACTGCGGCAGTGAGTGGGACGCCGCTCAAACAGCCCCGGTGGGCTCGTTCGCCGCCAACCAATTTGGCCTGCATGACATGCACGGCAATGTGTGGGAATGGGTCGAGGACTGCTTGCACCGCAGTTACGAGGGAGCGCCCGCGGACGGCTCAGTCTGGATTGAAGGCGGGGAGTGCTCCCTGCGTGTTATCCGCGGCGGTTCCTGGCACTACGATCCCGATGGCGCCCGCTCCGCCAGCCGCAGGGGCATGTCCATATCCCCGTTCGATGACGTAGGCTTCCGTGTCGCGAGGACGCTGTCCCCGTCATGAGGGTGGACGCGCTTCGTTCAGCATTGGCGCGGCGACGCGGAACACCGATCGCTGCGAATGGACCCACCCAGAAGCAGAGCGCGCCACGGATTGGCGAAGCGCAATCCGCCGCTCCGATGTCGGATGGTGGGCTACGCGCCTTCGGCGCTAACCCACCCTACGCGCTCGTCGTACAGCCGCAGCTCGCCGAAAGCCCCCGGCCGACCACGACGCGATATGCCAACTGCCGCCATCAGGCGCCCCTTTTGCACGCAATGAAAACCGGTGTGCCATTCAGTTTCGCGATGATGGCCATTGTCCCGCGCTAAAGCGGCGCGCATCGGTGGGGGTCGCGCGTCAACGCCGTTGCGAGAGCTTTCGCACGGGTCGGAAGGCGCGCGTGTAAAGACCATAGCCGCCGCCTTCCGCGCCCGCTTGCGCCGACTGACGCCGATCCAACTTAGGTAAAGCCGAGCCCCCATTCTGATGCGCTGCAATATTCGGCACGTACCTCAGGATGTGCTTCTCCGGGACCTTTGTATGATTCTCTTTGTCACGCAATCGTCCTCAACTATTGCTTGCATCAGGCGAGACGGCCGGCAATTCGATTTTAATCGCGTCACGCCACACCGCTTCTCGGCGACGCCGTGACCTGCCCCCTGGTTTTCGGTCCAGGGATTATTTGGAATCTGCCCTCCGAATTGGAGTGGCACATGCGCAAGAGCAGGTTCACGGAAGAGCAGATGGTGGCGATCGTTCGGGAAGCGGATCGCGATCCGGTCGAGGTGGTCGCCAAGCGGCATAAGATCACTGGACAGACGATTTACGCCTGGAAGAAGAAGTTCGGGGCTTTCGACGCCAACGAGGTGCGCCGGCTGAAGCAGCTCGAGCAGGAGAATGCGCGGCTTAAGAAGCTCGTTGCCGAGCGTGACCTCGAGATCGAGGTGATGAAGGAGATCGCCGCAAAAAAATGGTGAGCGTCGCGGCCCGCCGCGGTGGCGTTGCGTTTGCCGAGAGTCGTGGTCTCTCGCAACGGCGGGCAACGGCGCTTCTCGCGACAGCGCGCAGTTCACTGAAGTACGAGAGCAAGAAGGCGGCCGCTGATGCGGCCGTGATCGGGCGCATGAAAGAGCTGAGCGCGAAGTATCCGCGCTTCGGCTACCGGCGCATCCAGGTCTATCTTGAACGCGCCGGCTTCGTGATGAACGCCAAGCGGATGCACCGGCTGTGGCGGACGGCGAAGCTGCAACTGCCGAAGAAGCGACCGAGGAAGCGTGTGCGCGGGACGGCGCGCGAGGTGCCGGAAAGCCCGATCACATCGAACGAAGTGTGGTCCTATGACTTCGTGTTCGACCACGCGGCGAACGGCCAGCAGATCAAATGCCTAACGGTCGTCGACGAGGGTACGAGCGAGGGCCTGGCGATCGATGTTGCCGGATCGATCCGATCACGACGTGTCATCGAGGTGCTGTCGCGCCTCATCTCGGAGCGCGGGGCCCCGAAGGTTCTGCGCTCCGACAACGGGCCGGAGTTCGTATCGCACGCCTTGCTGAAATGGATCGCCGACGCTGGCATAGAGAGCGCGCTGATCGAGCCGGGCAAGCCCTGGCAGAACGGCACGTGCGAGAGCTTCAACGGCAAGTTCCGCGACGAGTGCTTGAGCATCGAGTGGTTCCGCAGTCGAGAGGAGGCGCGCGTGCTGATCGAGCAATGGCGACGGCACTATAACGAGGATCGTCCGCATTCCGCGCTCGGCAATCTCACGCCGGCGGACTACGCAGCGAAACTGGCGGCGGGCGAGATCGCCCCTCGCCAACGCCGGAGCACGCGGTCCGCAACGGGCCGGTCTGCTGCGATATCTGAGGTCTCCGCAGCCCGGCCCGTTGCTCCGTCGCAGGTGATGTTGCAGAGTGCCTGAACCGGCGCCCACGTCGGGCCCGGATCACCGGGCAGAGTCAGATAACCGGTGGTCCGAAGAACGGGGGCAGGTCACGTTGACCGACGTGTACGTGCCTTACGAAGATTTTCCTTTGGTCTTCTTTGTCCGTGTTTCGCTCATTCAGCAACAGGTAATCGTGGGCGGGCCCTTTATCGCATGCGGACTTTCAGTACAGCTTCCGTTGGGAATTGATTGGACACCGGGAACGCTGGTGACGGCTGTGTTTGCAGCTTATCAACGGACGGGCAAACCGAAACCTCAATTCGCAACGCTGACGGTTGCGCCGAACCAAATCGTTTCCAAGGCTCCCGCCACTAACCTGTCGGTCAAGCTTACGAACACCTCGACTCAGGACGTCGCGCTAAATAAGGGTGCCCAGATTACAATCAGCATGCCGTCGTACTTCCAGCCGACTGATGTACGCAATATGAAAATCGATGGTCTGCCAGGATGGACTCTCGGCCAATCCGGAAACAAATTGACTTTGACTTTGACGACGGACACGTGGCTTTGGAAAAACCAAGCGACGATTCCAACCGCGTCTGGATTTAGTATTGGCAACGTTGCAACCGCCCAGATGCCTTCATCAGGTAATGTACAGATAGGCGATGTTGGCCTCATTTTGACTTATGGCTCTAAAATACCGATCGTGAAGAATGCCGAGTTGGACCTTGTTACCAGGATTGCCACGGGGACGATCGCCTCGTGGAAAGTGGATTTTGGATCGCCGCCGAACGCTGATTTTACTTTGGTTTCTGGCCAACCTTCAGAAGGAGCTGATGTCCGCATAACATCGGCGCCGGGCTCAAAAGTCCAGCCGTTGACTATGCTTCATCAGGAAAGTACAGGTTTTACCTGGATCCTTGGATATGTATTCGATCCGGATCCGCGGTTCGCCGCGGCTTGGTTGAGATCGAATGCGATGCCAACAAAGAACACCTTTTTTACGGGTGAAGCGGTTGCTGCGTCTGGCACGTCGTCATGTTTCTATAAGGCGACTAAAGGAAATTACCCAGAGATAATCATCAATGTGGTCTTACCCACATAAGGCCAATCGCGGCGTCCGGTAGGGGTCAATTGCGCCGCCGGGTCCGCCAGGACGGCGCCGGCCCAAACGAGACATTGCCGTTCCGAAAACCGTTGGCGTGGCAAGAAGAACTTTCTCAAGCCGCTTTCGCGTCGAGGAAGGGATAGTCCGTGTAGCCTTGCGGACCCTGGCCGTAGAAGGTCTCGGGCTGCGGCGCATTGAGCGGCGCGTGCAGCCGGAAACGCTCGGGCAGGTCGGGATTGGCGAGGAACAGCTTGCCGAACGCCACCGCATCCGCTTCGCCCGCCGCGAGCGCCCGCTCGGCCCCCTCCTGCGTGAACGCCTCGTTGGCGATATAGACGCCGCCGAAGGCCTTCTTCAGTTCGGGACCGATCCGGCCTTCGCCGGCATGCTCGCGCACGCATAGGAAGGCGATCTTGCGCCGGCCGAGCTCGCGCGCGACATAGCCGAAGGTCGCCCGCTGGTCGGAATCGCCCATCGACTGCGCGTCGCCCCGCGGCGCGAGATGCATGCCGACGCGGCCCGCGCCCCACACCGAGATCACCGCATCGGCCGCCTCCAGCATCAGCCGGGCGCGGTTCTCGATCGATCCGCCATACGCGTCGGTGCGCTTGTTGCTGCCGTCCTGCAGGAACTGGTCGAGCAGATACCCGTTGGCGCCGTGCAGCTCGACCGCGTCGAAGCCCGCTTCCCTGGCGTTCTCCGCGCCCTTGCGATAGGCCTCGACGACGCCCGGAATTTCTTCCAGCGCGAGCGCGCGCGGCGTCGGATAGGGCTCGGGCGGCCGCATCTGTCGCACCGGCCCATCCGCCGCGATGGCGCTGGGCGCGACCGGCTGCGCGCCGTCGAGGAAGAACGGGTGCGAGATGCGCCCGACATGCCACAATTGCAGCAGCATCCGTCCGCCCGCGGCGTGCACCGCGCGGGTGATCTGCCTCCACCCCTCGACCTGCTCCGGCGACCAGATTCCGGGCGTGTCCGGATAGCCGACGCCCATCGGCGTCACCGCGGTCGCTTCCGAAAAGATGATGCCCGCCGAGGCGCGCTGGACGTAGTATTCCTTCATCATCGCATTCGGCACGCGTCCCGCGCTCGCCCGGCAGCGCGTGAGCGGCGCCATCAGAATGCGGTTGGGCAAGGTCAGCTCGCCCATGGCGAGCGGGTCGAACAGGCCAGGCATCAGGGAATGTCCTTTTCTGAGAGCTTGAGCACGAGCTTGAGCAGGCCAGGGAATTTCTTCTCGGTTTCGGCGCGGCGCAGCCGGCTGATATGCTGCAGCCCGTGCTTCTCCGTGCGAATGAGCCCGGCCTCGCGCAGGACGCGGAAATGGTTCGACAGCGTGGATTTCGGGAGATTGCCGCAGGGCGAGGCGTCGCCGCAGGAGAGGCCGTCCCGGCTGTCGTACAGCTTGCGCACGATCGTGAGACGGACGGGGTCGGCGAGCGCCGAGAGCAACCCCGGCAGAGTGACGTCGTCGGGCGGCGGATGCGCGAACTGTTTCATGCTAGCCTGATATGGAGCGGCGGCGCGCCGGTTCAATAGTTCCGAACGACCGAATTAGAACGTGATGATTTCGCCGTGGATCGTTCCACCCTCAGTGGTCATGCCCCGCGGAAGCGGGGCATCCAGTACGCACCGAAACGCATTGTGTTTACTGGCGCCCGCTTGCGCGGGCGATGACGCCGGGAGTTGGTCGATTCCAAGCGAATCCATCACGCTGGAGTTGGCGGCGCGATGGACCGTGCGTGGCGGCGGCGGGAGCGCGTTCCGCGCGCCTCGCCGGGCGAACAGGGTAGCAACAGGGCGACTGGGACAAGGAGAAACAACATGTGCGTTCCCGGCTGCATGGATGTCGTGCGGGATCGGCTTACGCGGCGCGGCTTCGTCCGCGGGGCGGGCCTTGCCGCGGCGGGCGCTGCGGTTGTCGCTGCCTTGCCCGGCGCGGCGAGCGCAAAGCCGGGGCCGTTCACCGCGGTGATCGACCTCACGCATACGCTCTCGCCGGAGTTTCCGACGTTCTTCGGCGTGCCCGGCATCGAGTTGGAGCGTCGCGCCGAACTGCGCAAGGACGGCTACAACATGTATGCGTGGCAGCTCGTCGAGCATACCGGGACGCATCTCGACGCGCCGATTCATTTCTCGGAGACCGGTGCGGCCGTCGACGGGATCGCGGCGGCGACGCTGATCGCGCCGCTCGCCGTCATCGACGTCGCCGCCAAGGCGGAAAAGAACCCGGACTACCTCTTGTCGCGCGACGATCTCGCCGCCTGGGAGGGCAAGCACGGGACCTTGCCCGAGGGGTGCTGCGTCGCCATGCATTCCGGCTGGGGGCGGCTCGCCACCGACGATCCGGCCCGGTTCATCGGCCGCGACGTCAACGGCACGCTGCATTTTCCCGGCATCGCGCCCGAGGCGACGGAGTGGCTGCTGAAGGAGCGGCGGGTGGCGGGGCTTGCGGTCGACACGCTGTCGCTCGATCACGGGCCGTCGAGCGACTTCAAGACGCATCATCTCTGGCTTCCCGCGGGGCGCTGGGGCCTGGAGAACGTCGCCAATCTCGACCGCGCGCCGGCCGCCGGAGCGACCCTCGTGGTCGGGCTCCCCAAGGTGAAGGACGCGACCGGCGCGCCGGTGCGGCTGTTCGCCTTCGTGTGAGCTTGGACGCGTCGTCCGTCGCTGCGCGCCGCAGCGTCGCCGCGCGCCGGACCACGATGCTTTGCTCTCGGAAGCGCGCGCGTCTGATGCGCAGCGCGCAAAAAAAAGGCGGGCGGCTCTTCTCGAACCGCCCGCTGGGCTCGCAGCGTCACGCACCCCCGTGGCTAGACGCTGCGCACCGAGCCTTGTTGGGAAACTCTATGGCGCAAAGCGCGTAATTCCGCCTTGATTTAGATCAGCCGAACGACCGTAAATTTCCGCGACCGGCGGAAAGACGACATCTGAGGAGCGTTGGGAAGCTCGGGCGACGCCTATTCATTCAGACAGCGCGGGCGGGTTCATCCGTTCGCGGCGGCTGCGTCAGCCGCGGCCGACAAACGGCATTTTCGTCGCCATCACGGTCATGAACAGCACATTGGCGTCGAGCGGAAGGCTCGCCATGTAGGCGACGGCGCCGCCGGCCTCCGCCGCGTCCATGCGCGGCTCGACCATCGTTTGCCCGTGCGGCTGAAGAAGGCCCTCGCCCTGCGCCATGCGCTCGGTCAGCGGCGTCGCGGCGTTGCCGATGTCGATCTGGCCGCAGGCGATGTCATAGGCCCGCCCGTCGAGCGCGGTCTGCCGGGTGAGCCCGGTGATCGCATGCTTGGTCGCGGTGTAGGCGGCCGAGAGCGGGCGGGGCGCATGCGCGGAGATCGAGCCGTTGTTGATGATGCGCCCGCCGCGCGGCGTCTGCGCCTTCATGATGCGGATCGCTTCCTGCGTGCACAGGAAGGCGCCGGTGAGATTGGTGTCGACGACCTGCCGCCATGTCTCGATGGGGATATCCTCGATCGACGCCGCAGGCGCGCCGATCCCGGCATTGTTGAACAGGAGATCGAGCCGCCCATAGGTCTCGCGCACTTTCGCAAACAGCGCGTGGACGGATGCCGCGTCGGCGACGTCCGTCGTCACGACGAGGCTCGCGCCGCCGGCTGCGCCGATCGCGCGGGCGGTCTCGTCCAGTGCGTGCCTGCGCCGTCCGGCGAGCACGACCGCGAAGCCCGCCTTCGCAAGCGCGAGGCTCGCGGCGCGGCCGATGCCGCTGCCCGCGCCGGTGACGACGGCGATGCGCGGCGATGTCTCTTCTTTCATGACTCCGGCCCTCAGCTCAGCGCCTTTAGATCGTGACGATGTCGCCTCGGATCATCCCACCCTCCGTGGTCATGCCCGCGCAGGCGACGCGCAGGCGGGCATCCAGTCAGCACCGGAAGCGTTGTGTTTACTGGATCGCCCGCTTGCGCGGGCGATAACGCCGGGAGTTGGTCGATGCGAAGCCAATACATCACGCTTTAGCGCCTCTCCGCGGTGGGAAAGGTGAAGAATTATGGCATTCGGTCGGCACCGATCAAGGCCGCCGCCCACCGGTCGCGCCGGGGCTGAGCAAGTTCTTCTTACCAAGCCGACGCTTCATGGATGTCTGCGATGTCTGGTTTTCGGGCCGGTGCGGTCCAGTGTGGCTGAAGCGACGAAAAGGACCCGGATCGGAAGTCGGAGGCTGGGGCAAGTCCTTCAGCTCACCAAGTGTACCGAAGCATTCCCGTTCCGGCATAGGTTTGGGCGCGGTCGGCGAACTCGCCGTCGAAGCGTGCGGCGAGCGCCCAGCCGTTGAGGAAGCGCAGTTCGGAGCCCACCGAGATGAGCGCGGAGTTGGGCGCCGGCGTTGCGCTTCTGACGATGAAGCTCGCGCCCGGCAGTGCCTGGAACACCGGCGTCAGCGTTGGATCGCTCACCCAGTCATGTGCCCAGGCTGCGCGGGCGTTCAGCACGAGTAAGGTTGTGTCGGCGAGCGGCAATGTTCGGTCGAAGCGCGCGCCGAGCTCGCTGCGGGTATCGCTCGCAGTGCGCGCGTTGTAGGCGGAGCCGAATCCGCCGAGCGTTTGGCCCGTCTCGGCGTAGGCCGGCGTGTGGAAGCTCTGCGCCTGAACCGCCGCATAGGGCGCCGCCCCGCCGAGGAAAGTCGCAAAACGCCAGCCGCCCTCGATGCGTCCGGCAAAGCTCTGCGCATTGAAACGCGCGGTGAGTTGATTGAAGGCATAAGCGAAGCGATCGGTCGTCATCCAGTGCTCGGCGAAAGCGAGTGCGCCCGCGAGATAGGCGGGGCCGGAGCGGGTCACGCCGTAGAGGCCGGCCTGGAACGCGTCACTGGCGCCGCCGCCAAAGCCGTGCGCAAGCGACCAGCTGGTGAAGCCGCCGGCGATCGCGACACCGACCGTCGTGTCCAACATGCGGTAGTCAATCCCCGCGCCATAGCCGCCCGCGCTGGCAGACACATCAACCGAGCCGACCCCGAGCGGATCTCCTTTGGTGCGGTTCGCCCCGCCATATCCGCCCGCCCACACATTCCAGCTCGGTTCAACGATGGCAGCCGCGGGCGCTTGCGGCGCTTTGAGAATTCCAGCGTAGGCGAGCGCGATCTCGGAGGGCAGGGTTTCCTCTGCCGCCAACCGCATCCGCCCGCCCATGCGCCCTGACACAACGCCGAACCCTGCGCGGCACGCGGGCGCGTCGCCCCTTTAATTCTGCGAGTCAAAAGCGCTGTCAAATGAGGCGGGGCAGTAGACCAGGGGATCAAGCATCAGCGAGAAGAACTGACTGCCGAGCTGGAAGGCGCCAAATTGCGCGGCCGTCGCCGCGGTCGGGGGCGTCACGCCGCCGGGCAGCCCCGGTGTAATGCCTGTGATCGGCGGCAGGGTTGCGATCGGCGGCCTCACGCCGCCGGGCAGCCCCGGCGTAATGCCGGTGATCGGCGGCAGGGTTGCGATCGGCGGCCTCACGCCGCCGGGCAGCCCCGGCGTAATGCCGGTGATTGGCGGCAGCTTTCCGATCGGCGGCCTCACGCCGCCGGGCAGCCCCGGTGTAATGCCTGTGATCGGCGGCAGGGTTGCGATCGGCGGCCTCACGCCGCCGGGCAGCCCCGGCGTAATGCCGGTGATTGGCGGCAGCTTTCCGATCGGCGGCCTCACGCCGCCGGGCAGCCCCGGCGTAATGCCGGTGATTGGCGGCAGCTTTCCGATCGGCGGCCTCACGCCGCCGGGCAGCCCCGGCGTAATGCCGGTGATCGGCGGCAGGGTTGCGATCGGCGGCCTCACGCCGCCGGGCAGCCCCGGCGTAATGCCGGTGATTGGCGGCAGCTTTCCGATCGGCGGCCTCACGCCGCCGGGCAGCCCCGGTGTAATGCCGGTGATCGGCGGCAGGGTTGCGATCGGCGGCCTCACGCCGCCGGGCAGCCCCGGCGTAATGCCGGTGATCGGCGGCAGCTTTCCGATCGGCGGCCTCACGCCGCCGGGCAGCCCGGGTCCGATGGGTAGCGGGAGGGTCGCGATCGGGGGCTTCAAAAAGCCGGGCAGCCCGGGGAAGATGCCGGTGGGTGGGAACCGGAACTTGAAGCCGCCCTTTTGATTCTGAGTATCAATGAGACAGGGCTTTTGGACATTGCTCGTTTCGTAGAGCTTGTGGGTGCCACCGTTACCGCTGGAAACGACGGGCGAAATTGAGACGTGCAGACCAGATTTACTCTTGGACCATTCGTCAACCGTCTGACTGCCTTGGGCCGCCTCAAGTTTAAACGAACCGGGCCCCGTCGCGGATAGCCATACCGATTTTGATGGGTTGCTTCCGACGAAGATCAATTGACCACTTGACTTGCAACTGTCGGCGAGCGCGGGCACGGGAATGCCCACGATGAGGAGCATCATCAGCGCTTGTTTCACGCGATGTGTCGGTGCGCGCCTGCGCGACAAAGCTTGCGGCACGGTTCCATCGCTCGCGAACGTCGGATCACCAAGTCGATCTGCCGGAGCAAGCCCTTCGCCAAAGGGACGGTCAGCATGCCCCCTCGCGCCCGTCCGACGCGAATGTTCTGCAGCGGCGCGCGGCTTCGTCATGCGTTTCAAATCCGCCCCAAATGAGTGCTGCACGAATTTGTTCTAAGAGGCATTGTAGGTGCTGACGACTTCCCGTCCCGAGAGCAATTGTACGGCGAGTGGTATGACTGTCTAGCAAGCATTCCGGAAAGAATGGATTTGTGGATCGAAACTTATAAGCTGTGGCTGAGAAAGCATACGCGGCTCGACATTCACCGCGAAATGACCATTTTGAACATAGTCGTCTATTACCTTTAGGCTAGCTTCACGACTAATGCGACTACGATCACCAGACGGCTCGCTTCGGCTGCTTGGGCCGCGAGCCGCACGTTCAACGGCGCGTTCTGATGCTAATTGCCGTCGTTATAATGGAGCGCTTTCCGCTAATGGGATGACCCTTCCATGCCGCCCACCGCTCGTGTGCGTCAGCCGCTTTGGCTAATCACTGCGGGGGCCGACGTCGGCGCGCAAAAAGTTACGGGGGCTCCGTCAGACGTTAGTTGCCGATGTCCGAAACGAGTGGAGTGGCGGTCATCACCTACCCCGAAAAACCCTTGACCTGCCGCAGCGTCAGAAGGCTGCGAGCTTCAATATGGACGAAGCCCTTGCGAACCTCAAAGAAGCGGTTCGAGTTAGGAAATGCTCGGTCGATGAGTCAAATCGCGCCGGCCGAATTGTGCGACGCGACGCGATGACTGCTCATCGCGCATCGCGTCGTTGGTCGGTCGTCGGCTTTCGACGAGTTGCGGCTGTGGACGATGGCATCTGTTGGCGAAGGCACGCAACTCCGCTCAGGTTTACTTCACCATGCCGTAGGGAGGGCGGGGAATATTGGCGTGGGCGGCCCGCAGCGCCGCCGACCAGCGCTGGCGGAGGTCGGTGAAATAGGGCTCGTCCGGCTCGATCCGATAGGCGAGCTCCGCTTCGCAGGAGTCGCGCCGCGCCACCAAAGTGTCGATCGGCATTCCGACGCTGAGATTGGAGCGCATGGTCGAGTTGACCGAGACGAGGGCGACCTTGAGCGCGTCGTACAGATCGATGTCGTAGGTGACCGCGCGGTCGAGCACGGGCTTGCCGTATTTGTGCTCGCCGATCTGCAGGTAGGGCGTGTCGCGCGTGCACTCGATGAAGTTCCCCGCCTTGTACATCTGGAAGAGGCGCAGACGCCCACGCTTGATCTGTCCGCCGAGCAGGAACGACAGGTCGAAACTGACGTCGGCGGCCTCGAGCGCTTCGCCTTCCAAGTGACGCAGCGTCCGGATCGCGCGCCCGAGCCGCTGCGCCGCCTGGAACATCGTGGGCGCATCGAGCAGGGTCTCGCGCTCCCCGGTCTCGGGGTTCTCCAGTCCTTCGTTCAGCATGCTGAGGACGGACTGGGTGAGCGACAGGTTTCCCGCCGACGCGACCGCGATGATCCGTTCCCCCGGCACGGAGAACACGTGCAGCTTGCGGAACACCGAGATGTTGTCGAGACCGGCATTGGTGCGCGTGTCGGCGATCATGACAAGGCCGTCGCGCACGAGAATTCCGCAGCAATAGGTCATGGATTGACGCGACTCCGACGTCCGGTGGCGGCGCATTTTGCGCAGCAATGCGCGAAACGGCAACCGGCTCGATGAGCCTTTCCTGTGTGAAGCGCTAGCTCTGGGTCTGACGGAGCGCCTGGTCGACATGGACGGCGACGGTGAGCTTTTCGCCGGCGCCGCCCAGGCGCGCGCCGCGCACCGGGGCGGCGCCGAGATAGTCGAGCCCGATCGCAACCCGCAAATGGGCCTCGGTGGTGCAGACCGAATGGGTCGGATCGAACCCGACCCAACCGAGATCGGGGATGAACGATTCGACCCAGGCATGGCTCGCGCCCTCGGCCGTGACGCCGTCGCTGCGGCGGAAATACCCGCTCACATAACGCGTCGGGAACCCCAGGCTGCGCGCCGCCGCGGCGAAGATGTGGGCGAGGTCCTGGCATACGCCGCGCCGCATCGCAAAGGCTTCCGCCGCGGTGGTCGTCACACGCGTCGGGTCGGGGTCGTAGGTGACTTCCTTGTGCAGTTCGCGAAGCAGGGCGTGCAGCATGTCCAGCCCGTGCCTGTTGTCGCTCGCGCGAAGATTGCGCGCGAAGTCCTGGATGGCGGCGTCGGGATGGGTGAGGGCGGTCTCGCGCAGATACAGGCTGGGGGGGAAGCGCTCGACCGCGCCGTGCACGATCCCATGCGTATCTTGGGTCTCGATCTCGCCCGCCACCACGATGGTCATCTCGGTCAGCGGACCGGTGGCGGAGAAGGTGTGCATGATATTGCCGAACGCGTCCTCATTCGCGTCGAGCCGGCAGTCCTCGGAGACTTCGATCCGCCAATCGATGATGTGCTGGCCGTCGTGCGGGCGCGGGGTCACCCGCAATGCCTGGATGACACGCGTCACCGGCATGTCGTAGCGATAGGCGGTTTCATGAGAAACGTTGATGCGCATCGCGGGCGTGCTTCGGTGGCGGTGGTGAAGAGGTCACACGCGCCTCACATCAGGTATTGCCGGCTGATGGCGGCGCCGAGCTGGTTGTTGTCCGCTATGAACTCTTCGATGAACTCATGCAAGCCGCTCTGGAAAATCTCCTCCATCCGGCTGTTCTGCAGCCGCGTCCTGATCGCCCGGGCCTGGCGCTGCGCCGGGCCCTGCCGGCCATAGGCGGTGGCGATGCAATCGCAGTAGCGGACGAGGTTGTCAAAGCAGCTTGCGAGAGACCGCGGCATTTGCGGGTTGAGAATGAGCAGGTCGGCGATCAGCCAGGGTTTCAGCCCCTCCCGATACACCCAGTGATAGGAGGTGAGCGCGGACACCGAGCGCAGGATCGCGGCCCACTGGTAGTAGTCGAGTGGTCCTCCGATGGGTGCGTCGGCCGGCAGGAGCAGGTGATACTTCTTGTCGAGGATGCGCGCGGTGTTGTCTGCCCGCTCCATATTGAGGCCGAGACGGGAGAACCAGAACATGTCGTTGCGCAGCATCGTGCGGAACGCCGAGCCGTCGAAGCGCAGCGAGATCTCCTGCACCCAGCGCAGGAAGCGCATGAACTCCTCGCGCGAGCCGGGCGAATTGCCGAAGCGCTTGAGCTCCAGCCAGGCGCCGTTGATGACGTCCCACATTTCGCTCGTGATGGCGGTGCGCACCGCGCGGGCATTGGTGCGGGCGAGTTCGATGCAATTGCAGATCGAGGAGGGGTTCTGCGGCGCGAAGGCCAGGAACTCCATCACGCTCGCCTCGTTCGCCTCGGGGTAGCTCGCGGCGAAGGTCTTGCTGCAGCCGGCGGTCGCCACCGCCGACTCCCACTCGTTGCGGGAGCCGACATAGGCGATCGGCAGCGCGGTCAGCCGCATCGTCACTTCGAGGATGCGGGCGAGGTATTCGGCGCGCTCGACATAGCGCGACACCCAATAGAGATTGTCAGCGGTCCGCGAAAGCATCAGCGGTCCAGCACCCAAGTGTCCTTGGTGCCGCCTCCCTGGCTGGAATTGACGACGAGCGAGCCGTTCTGCAGGGCGACCCGCGTGAGGCCGCCGGGAACGATCCTGATCTTGTCGCGCCCCGTCAGCACGAAGGGCCGCAAATCGATATGCCGCGGCGCCACGCCCTTGTCGACCAGGGTCGGGCAGGTCGAGAGCGCCAGGGTCGGCTGCGCGATGTAGTTGTTCGGATTGGCTTCGATCCGCGCGCGGAAGCTTGCGAGCTCCGCTTTGCTGGCGGCCGGCCCGACCAGCATGCCGTAACCGCCCGAGCCGTGCACGACCTTCACCACCAACTCGTCCAGATGTTCGAGCACGTGCGACAAGTGCGTCGGCTCGCGGCAGCGCCAGGTCGGCACATTGTTGAGGATCGGCTCCTCCGAAAGATAGAACTTCACGATCTCCGGCATGTAGCTGTAGACCGCCTTGTCGTCGGCCACTCCGGTGCCGACCGCATTCGCGAGCGTCACCTGTCCGGCCAGATAGGCCGACATCAGCCCGGGAACGCCGAGCTCGCTGTCCGGGCGGAAGGCGAGCGAATCGAGATAGTCGTCGTCGACCCGCCGATAGATCACGTCGACCCGTTTCGGCCCCTCGGTCGTGCGCATATACACGATCCCGTTCTTGACCAGGAGATCGCGGCCTTCGACCAGTTCGATGCCGAGCTTGTCGGCAAGGAACGAGTGCTCGAAATAGGCGGAGTTGTAGATGCCGGGGGTGAGCAGCACGACGGTCGGATCCGACGAGGCGGTGGTGGGCGCCACCGATTTCAGCGTCGCAAGCAGCTCGTCCGGATAGTTTTCCACGGGCGCGACGCGATAGCGCGAGAACAGGTCGGGGAACAACCGCAGCATGATCTCGCGGTTCTCCAGCATGTAGGAGACCCCCGAAGGCGTGCGGGCATTGTCCTCGAGCACGTAGAAGGTCTTCTCGTCGACGCGCACGATGTCGATGCCGGCGATGTGCACATAGACATTGTGCGGCACCTTCTGGCCGTTCATCTCCGGGCGGAACTGCGGGTTCTGGAAGACGAGGTCTTCCGGGATGATCCCGGCCTTGAGGATCGCGCGCTGGCCGTAGATGTCATTCAAATAGAGATTGATCGCGCGCACCCGCTGTTCGAGGCCGCGCTTCAAGACGTCCCACTCCGCCGAGGAAATAATGCGGGGAATGACGTCGAAGGGGATCAGCCGCTCGGTCGATTTCGGCCTCGCCATAAACAGCGAAGGTGATGCCGATCCGCCGGAACAGCAGCTCGGCCTCCTTGCAACGCTGTTCGAGCAGATCGGGCGACTGGCTCTTCAGCCAGTCGTCGAGCATCGAATAGGCCGTCCGAACCTCGACGTCATGCCCGTTCATCTCATCGAAAGCGACCGGCATCACTTCCTCCAAGAGCCTGCGAAATCCTGTTCGACTTCGCCAAACAGCCCAAGCTGCAAGCATCAGGCCAGATTTTCCTCAAAGGTAACAACGCCGGGGGCCGTCTTGGGCTCCCACATCTGCCCAAGCTTTAGGCTGTTCCTGACCAGGACTGCGGCGCTGCGTCCGACGGCTCGTGGCGTCGTGCTTGAGCCGGGCCGGCCACCGGGGTACAGCGAACCTAGCATGAGGCAGGCCTAATGACTGAAGAAAACCGGAAAAGCCTCGCCGCCCGCCCCGAACTCCCGGCGCCGTCCGCGCCAGCGTCGGCGGCCGATGAGCGGCAAGCCCCGTCCGATCCCGAGATCGTCACCGCCGCACTGCTCGTGATCGGCAATGAGATCCTGTCGGGACGCACCAAAGACCGGAATATCGGGCACATCGCCGAGGTCTTGACCGAGATCGGCATCGATCTGAAGGAGGTGCGGGTGGTCGCGGACGAGGAGCCGGCGATCGTCGCCGCGCTGAACGAGCTGCGCGCCCGCTATGACTATCTTTTCACCACCGGCGGCATCGGGCCGACCCACGACGACATCACCGCCGACAGCGTCGCGGCCGCCTTCGGCGTGCCGCTCGACCATCATCCGCGCGCGGTGGCGCTGCTGCGCGAACGGCTGGGCGGCGGCGCTCTCAATGCGGCGCGCATGCGCATGGCCCGCATTCCGCGCGGCGGCGCGCTGATCGAGAACAGGGCGTCCGCCGCGCCGGGCTTCTGGATCGGCAATGTGATCGTCATGGCGGGCGTGCCGGCGATCATGCAGGCGATGCTCGACGAGGTGAAGCCCAAACTGCGCACCGGCGCAAAGCTGATCGCCGAAACGGTGCGCGCCGATCTGCGCGAGGGCGATATCGGCAGCGAACTCGCCGCCGTCGCCGCGGCCTGTCCCGACGTGATGATCGGGAGCTATCCTTTCATGGACGATGTGCGCGGCCCCAACACGAATGTGGTGCTGCGCGCGCGCGACCCGGAAAAGCTCGCGGCCGCGAAGGCGGCGGTGGAGCGGATGATCGCGCGGGTGCAGGCGGCGCTCGCAGAGCAGGCGGGCGATGGCGCGCCGGCGGCGCGCCGGCCCGGCGGCGGTTCGCCTTGAGCGGAGGAGCAGCGGCGGTGCCCGACCCCGACAAGTCGCTTCCTGTGTCCTGGGAGATGTTCCATCGCGACGCCCGCGCGCTCGCCCGGCGGCTCGCCGAGGGGCCGCCGTTCTCGGCCATCGTGGCGGTGGCGCGCGGCGGCCTCGTGCCGGCGGCGATCGTCGCGCGCGAACTCGGCATCCGGGTGGTCGAGACGGTGTGCGCCGCGAGTTATGAGCACATGACGCGCACCGACGTGAAGCTCCTGAAGGGCCCGGCCCGGGAGATCGTGGCGCTCGGCGGCGGGGAGGGGAGCGCGGTGGTGATCGTCGACGACGTCGTCGACACCGGGCAGACCGCGCGCGTGCTGCGCGGTCTCTTGCCGCGGGCGCATTTGGCGGCCGTTTACGTCAAGCCCCTGGGGCGTCCGCTCGTCGACACGTTCGTCACCGAAGTGTCCCAGGACACCTGGATTTTCTTTCCCTGGGATACCGGGCTCGCGTTCCAGAAACCGATCCGGGGCGACGAGCGCTGAGCTGCTTCGCGGCGTCGCCAACGGACGGCCTTGTTCCCACAGCCGCAACTTGCCGAAAGCCGGCGACCGAGGGTGGGATGAATTGACGTGGAATTGACCGATCTCCTGCCGTCATCGCCCGCGAAAGCGGGCGATCCAGTAAACACAAACGCGCTCCATGCTTACTGGATGCCCCGCTTCCGCGGGGCATGACCACTGAGGGTGGAACGATCCAAGCCGAAATCATCACGCTTCAGCAACGACGCGATGCGCCGCTTCGGGACTTGCGCGCCGCAGCAAAGCATCTTCGCTCGACCGCCTCGGTCGCCGCGAACCCGGGCAGGACCGGCTCGGAAGGCGACAAGGTGCTGTCAAGTGCCGGGAGCGGGAGTATATTTGGCGGATGACTGTCAGTTCGCCCGATCTGAAGGCGTTCTTGGTCGCTACACCTTTCTTCGGTGGCCTCACAGACGCAAGTCTCGATCTTCTGATCTCAATGCTGGTCGAGCGCCGCTTCGACGTCGGCGCCACTGTCGTGGCGGAAGGAGAACCGGGACGCTCAATGTATATTGTCCACTCCGGCGAGCTCGTGGTGAGCAAGCTCGGGGAGTCGGGGCGCGCGATTCGCATGACGGGTCTCGGGCCTGGTGATTTTTTCGGCGAAATGACGCTCATCGAAGTGCAGAATCGATCAGCCACCGTCGTCGCGGACAGCCCAACCGTGCTGTACGAGCTCACGGCCCAAAACCTCTACACATACTACAAGGCCGACATCTACGCGTATGCGATGGTGATGCAGAATATCAACCGCGAGCTCTGTCGGCGGCTCCGCCGCGCCGACAATCGCATCGCCGAGCTGGCAGATGCTTCACGCGAGCCAAGACGCAGAATCGCGTGCGTCCTGAGGGTTGAGAAGAAACGGCGACCAGCGAAATGGGTGCAATGGGCTCACCCGTCGGCGGCGAACACCTTGTAACGGTTGGGCGCGAGGCCGAGGCGCTGCCCGGGCGCGAGATCGAGGGTGCGCGGAACGTCGAGCTCGATCGTTTCGCCGCTCGCCGCCAGCGCCACTTCGACCCGGCGCGCGGGGCCGATGCCGTGCACGCGGCGCACGGTGCCCTGCAGCGGCGCATGGTCGGGCGACGCCAGACGTCATGTCGTAGGGGCGCACGAACAGGCGCGCCGCGCCGCTCGCCACGCCCTGCGCGTCGAGGTCGGTCCTCGCGCCGGCGTAATGGATATCTCCGTTCTCGACCGAGATCGGCACGATGATCAATTCGCCGATGAACTCGTGCACGAAGGCGGTCGCCGGGCGTTCATAGACCTCGTGCGGCGTGCCGATCTGCTCGATCCGGCCCTTGTCCATCACCACCACGCGGTCGGCGACTTCCAGCGCCTCCTCCTGGTCGTGGGTGACGAACACCGAGGTGACGTGGATCTCGTCGTGCAGATTGCGCAGCCAGCGCCGCAGCTCCTTGCGCACCTTGGCGTCGAGCGCGCCGAACGGCTCGTCGAGGAGCAGCACGCGCGGCTCGATCGCGAGCGCCCGCGCAAGCGCGATGCGCTGGCGCTGGCCGCCGGAGAGCTGGCTCGGATAGCGGTCGGCGAGCCACTTCAGCTGGACGAGATCGAGCAGCTGCTCGACCCGCGCGCGGATGTCCTGCTCGCTCAGCCGCGTCGCGCGCGCGCGCACCCGCAGCCCGAAGGCGACGTTCTCGAATACGCTCATGTGCCGGAACAGGGCGTAGTGCTGGAACACGAAGCCGACATTGCGCTCGCCCACGCTGCGCTGAAGCGCGTCTTCGCCGTCGAACAGCATCTCGCCCTTCGTCCGGCCATTCGAGCCCGGCGATGATGCGCAAGCAGCGTGGTCTTGCCGGAGCCGGACGGTCCGAGCAGCGCGACAAGCTCGCCCGCTCTTGACTTCGAGGTCGACGCCGGCGAGCGCCGCGAAGGCGCCGAACCGCTTGGTGACGTTGTGAACGTCGATCCTCATGGATCACTCCGCAGCAGCGTTGCGTTCGAGCAGAGCCTTGGCGATCAGCGTCACCAGCGCGAGCAGCGCCAGCAGCGAGGCGACCGCGAAGGCGGCCATGAACTGGTACTCGTTGTAGAGAATCTCGACATGGAGCGGCATCGTGTTGGTCTCGCCGCGGATATGGCCGGAGACCACCGACACCGCGCCGAACTCGCCCATCGCGCGCGCATTGCACAGCAGCACGCCGTAGAGCAGCGCCCATTTCACATTCGGCAGCGTCACGCGGAAGAAGGTCTGCAGGCCGGACGCGCCGAGCGAGATCGCCGCCTCCTCTTCCTGCGTGCCCTGCTCCTGCATCAGCGGGATCAGCTCGCGGGCGACGAAGGGGAAGGTCACGAGGATGGTCGCGAGCACGAGGCCGGGCAGCGCGAAGATGATCTGGATGTCGTGCGCCTGGAGATAGGCCCCGAAGAATCCCTGCGCCCCGAACAGAAGGACGAAGACGAGGCCGGAGATCACCGGGCTCACCGAGAATGGCAGGTCGATCAAGGTGATCAGCACGCTCTTGCCGGTGAACTCGAACTTCGCGATCGCCCAGGCGGCGATGAGGCCGAAGACGAGGTTGAGCGAGACCGAGATCGCGGCGACCACCAGCGTGAGCCGGATGGCCGACAGCGCATCGGGCTCGGCGAGCGCATTCAGGAAAGGCCCGATCCCGCGCACGAGCGCCTGCTGGAACACGGTGATCAGCGGCAGCACGAGGAAGACCGACAGGAAGACGACGGCGACCGCGACGATCGCCCAGCGGATCGCGGCGGGCTCCTGGCGAACCCTGCTCCGCAGCGCCGGACGTCGCGTCCGTCCGGCGACCGTGCAGCGTGCCGGTGACGCACCGTCATGTCGGGCTCACAAGCGGCCGGTCCGCAGCTCGGACCAGCGCTGCAGCCGGTTGATCGACGAGCAGGATCAGGAACGAAGCGATCAGCATGACCACCGCGATCGCGGTCGCATCCGCATATTTGAACTCTTCGAGCCGGATCACGATCAGCAAGGGCGCGATCTCCGAGACATTCGGCAGATTTCCCGCGATGAAGATCACCGATCCGTATTCGCCGACCGCGCGCGCGAAGGCAAGCGCAAAGCCCGTCAGCAAGCGCCGGGAAGATCGCCGGCAGGATCACGCGGGCGAAGGTCTGCCGGCGGCTCGCGCCGAGCGTGGCCGCCGCTTCCTCGAGCTCGGCATCAAGGTCGAGCAGCACCGGCTGCACCGTGCGCACCACGAAAGGCAGGCCGATGAAGATCAGGGCCATCAAAATGCCGAGCGGGGTGAACGCAACCTTCACGCCGGCGAGCGCGAGCAGCCCGCCGAGCCAGCCATTCTCGGCGAACAGGGTCGTGAGCGCAATGCCCGCGACCGCCGTCGGCAGCGCAAACGGAATATCGACGATCGCATCGAACAGCCGCCGCCCCGGAAACTCGTAGCGCACCAGCGCCCAGGCCACGACCGCGCCGAAGACAAGATTGATCGCCGCCGCCGCGAGCGAAAGGCCGAAGCTCAGTTTCAGCGCATTCAGGGCGCGGCGGCTCGTCACGATCGCCCAGAACTCCGCGAAACTCAGCGTCGCCGTCTTGAGAAAAAGCCCGCTGAGCGGAATGAGAACGATCAGCGCGAGCCACGTCAAGGTCAGCCCGAGCGTGATCCCGAATCCGGGAATGACGCTCGGATGACGTTTGAAGGGTCGGCGAACCACCGCTGTCGCCCCGTGACGCCGCATGCCGGCGTCGATGCTATCGAGGACTGCGGTCACTGGCTATAGATCTCGTCGAACACGCCCTTGTCGGCGAAATGCTTGGTCTGCGCCGCGCGCCACCCGCCGAAGACCTCGTCGATGGTGAAGAGCTGGACCTTCGGTGAACACGTCCGCATGCTTCTTCGCGACCTCCGGATCGCGCGGGCGATAGATAGTTCTTCGCCGCGAGCTCCTGGCCCTCCTTGGTGTAGAGGAAGTTCAGATAGGCCTCGGCCGCCGCGCGCGTGCTCCTTCTTGTCGACGTTCTTGTCGACAACCGCGACCGGCGGCTCGGCCAGGATGGAGACCGACGGCACGACGATTTCGAACTTGTCCTTGCCGAGTTCGTTGACCGCGAGAAACGCCTCGTTCTCCCATGAGAGGAACACGTCGCCCACGCCGCGTTCGACGAAGGTGATGGTCGAGCCGCGCGCTCCGGTGTCGAGCACCGGCACATTGGCGTAGATCGCCTTGACGAATTCCTTCGCCTTGTCCTCGCTGCCGAACGTCTTCTGGCGCATAGCCCCAGGCGGCGAGATAGTTCCAGCGGGCGCCGCCGGACGTCTTCGGGTTGGGCGTGATGATCTTGACCCCCGGCTTGACCAGGTCGTCCCAATCCTTGATGCCCTTGGGATTGCCCTTGCGCACCAGGAACACGATGGTCGACGTGTAGGGCGCGGCGTTGTTCGGCAGCCGCTTCTGCCAGTCGGCCGCGATCAGCCCGCGGTCGGCGATCTCGTCGATGTCGTAGGCGAGCGCGAGCGTCACCACGTCGGCCTGCAGCCCGTCGATCACCGAGCGCGCCTGCCGGCCCGAGCCGCCATGCGACTGCTTGATCTCGACGGTCTTGCCGGTATCGGCCTGGTACTTGGCGGCGAACGCCTTGTTGACCTCGGCGTAGAGTTCGCGCGTCGGATCATACGACACGTTGAGGAGCGTGACGTCGGCGGCGAATGCCGCTCCGGAAAGCGCCAGCGCAAGCGCCGCGCCTGTCAGCATTCGTCTCATGGCAGCCTCCCTAGCATCGTTCCGACTAAGGCAACGCGCTCGCCCTGGGAAACGCGCCGGCGCGTGGCGGGACCCACTCACCCGACCGAGTTCGCTTTAGCCGGCGCGCGCGCGGGAACGGCGGCTTGGACGGATCGCCGGTCCTGCCGAGCGGCTGCTTGGTTTCCGTCCGCATCCCCAACCATCGAAGGTATATGAATGCCGCATTCGGTCTTTTCATGTCCGCGCCAGCGTCCCGTCGCGCGGGCCTTCTCCCGGCTGCGTCCGCTTCGTGCATGGCATGCAGCCGATGGATGTGAACCCATGCGCCTCGAGCGGATGCCGCGGCAAAGTGTGGCCGGCGAAGATGCTCTCCACCTCTTGTTTAGAGGCGCGCGCCAGCGGATTGAATTTCAGGCGACGCCCGTCCTGCTCGACCAGCGGCAGGTCGCCGCGCGCATGTCCATGATAGCGCTTGCGGCCATTGATCCACGCGTCGAAGGGGCGCAGCGCCTCGGCGAAAGGCAGGACCTTGCGAATCCCGCAGCATGCGTCCGGATCGACCGACCACAGGTCCCGCCCCGGATCGCGTTCCGAGAGCGCGTTCGCCGAGGGCGCAAACACGCGGATGTCGGTCAGCCCGAAATGCGACGCCAACGTGTCGCGATAGGCGAGCGTTTCAGGGAACAGCCAGCCGGTGTCCAGGAAAAGGACCGGCAGGGAAGGATCGACATCCGCGACGAGCTTGAGCAGCGCGGCGGTCTCGGCGCCGAACGAGGAGACGACCGCGAGCCGTCCCGGCGCGACCGACCGGGCGGCCTCGGCGATGATCTCGGAGGGCGTCGCGTCCGCGAGCCGGCGCTCGAGCGCAGCCGCGGCGGCCTCGACATGATCCTCGGTCATGACACCGTCTCCGGCGCGGCATTGTCGCCGAGCTGATGCCGTTCGTTCAGGCGACGCCGGAAGGCGGAAGCGCGCTGGTCGGCGGCGGGCTGGTACACCACGCTGTAGCGGGCGAGCGCGGCGGCGAACGCGGCGGCGTCCGATTCCTTCTTCACCTCGAACGCGTCGAAACCCGGCGCGGGCGAGGAACAGGAACTGGTCGCGCAGCACGTCGCCGGTCGCGCGCAGTTCGCCGCGGAAGCCGTAGCGCTCGCGCAGGACGCGCGCCTGGCTGTAGGCGCGGCCGTCACGGAAGGTCGGGGAACACGAGCGCGATCGAGCGCAAGCCGGTCGAGATGCGGCGCGAGCTCGGCGACGTTGCGATTGTTCGGCCAGATCACGCCGGTCGGCGCGCTCGCGCCGCGCGAAGTCCGCGCTGTCGGCGAGAAAGCGCGCGGCGGGCACGAGCACCGGCCCGTCCTCCGGGAACCGGCGTCGTCGTCGGCGACGCGCACGAAGCGGTCTTCGACGATGCGTCCCGCCTTAATGAGCGGCATAGACACGCTCCTTGAACGGCTCGATCCCGACGCGCTTGACGGTGTCGATGAACAATTCGTCCGGCCGCTCGCGCAGTTCGAGATAGGCGGCGACGATGTCCTCGATCACGTCGGCGACCTGCGCGTAGGGCACCGCGGGCCCGAGCAGCGTGCCGAGCTGCGGCGTCCTCGTCGGCCCGCCCGCCGAGCGTGATCTGGTAGAATTCCTCGCCGTTCTTCTCGACGCCGAGAATGCCGATATGGCCGACATGGTGGTGGCCGCAGGCATTGATGCAGCCGGAAATGTTGATGTGCAGCCGGCCGAGATCGCGCGCCAGGTCGAGATCGCGGAAGCGCCGCGTCAGCTCCTGCGCGACCGGAATCGAGCGCGTGTTGGCGAGGCTGCAATAGTCGAGCCCCGGACAGGCGATGATGTCGGAGACGAGCCCGACATTCGGCGTCGCGAGGCCGTGCGCATCGAGCGCGCGCCACAGCGCGGGCAGATCGCGCTGCGCGACATGCGGCAGCACGAGATTCTGCTCGTGGCCGACGCGGATTTCGCCGAACGAGTAGCGGTCGGCGAGGTCGGCGATCGCGTCCATCTGCTCGGCGGTGGCGTCGCCGGGCGGCGCGCCCTCCGGCTTGAGCGAGAGCGTGACGATCGCGTAGCCCGGCACCTTGTGATTGGCGACGGAATTGTCGAGCCAGGCGGCGAAGCGCGGGTCCGCCTTGCGCGCGGCGCGCCAGCTCGGGCGGATTGTCCGCGAGCGTCTCGTAGTCGCGGATAGCGGAAGCGCGCGGCGATGTCGGCGACCGTCGCCGGATCGAGCGCGAGCGCGCCGTCCTTGATCGCGCACCCATTCCGCCTCGACTTCCTGCGCGAATTTCTCGGCGCCGAGCTCGTGCACGAGGATCTTGATGCGCGCCTTGTAGATGTTGTCGCGCCGGCCATACTGGTTGTAGACGCGCAGGATCGCCTCGATGTAGCTCAGGAGATCGCGCTTCGGCAGGAACGGCTTGATCGTCTTGCCGATGAACGGCGTGCGGCCGAGCCCGCCGCCGACGATCACCTCGAAGCCGATCTCGCCCGCGCCGTTGCGGTGCAGCCGCAGGCCGATGTCGTGCACCTTGATCGCGGCGCGGTCGTGCGCGGCCGCGGTGATCGCGATCTTGAACTTGCGCGGCAGGAACGAGAATTCCGGATGCAGCGTCGAATGCTGGCGCAGGATCTCGGCCCAGATGCGCGGGTCCTCGATCTCGTCCGGCGCAACGCCCGCCCACTGGTCGGTCGTGATGTTGCGCACGCAATTGCCGCTGGTCTGCATGGCGTGCATGCCGGCCTCGGCGAGATCGGCCAGCGCGTCCGGCATGTCGTGCGAGCTTGATCCAGTTGAACTGGATGTTCTGCCGCGTGGTGAAGTGGCCGTAGCCGCGGTCGTAGCGGCGCGCGACATGCGCGAGCATGCGCATCTGGTCCGGACGACAGCGTGCCGTAGGGAATGGCGATCCGCAGCATATAGGCGTGCAGCTGCAGATAGACGCCGTTCATCAGCCGCAGCGGCTTGAACTCGTCCTCGGTCAGTTCGCCCGACGAGCCGCCGCGCGACCTGGTCGCGGAATTCGGCGACGCGTTCGGCGACCAGCGTGCTGGTCGAAATCGTCGTAGACGATACATCGATCAAACTCCGAACGTGACCGGCAGGTCGAAGGTCGGGCCCGGCGACGCGGATGCGCTCGCGCAGATTGCCCGGCAGCACGCGTGCCCGTTCGCGTCGAGGCCCGACCGGCGCGACATAGGCGCCGACGCACGAGGCCGTCGTCGGCGATCGCCGCGGCGAGCAGTTCGCTCGCCGCCGGCGCGGTGGTCACGACCGCCGCCGTCGCCAGATCGGTCGTCCAGCCGCCGTCGGCGGTGCGATAGACCACGACGCCGTCGGCCAGCCGGTTGGCGGTCACGACGACCGGGCCGGTGATCTTGAGCTTCTGCTGCAGCGGCGAGGTCATGCGGCGATCTCCGCCATGCTGGCCTGTCCGGCATGTCCGGCGCGCCACGCGTCCGAGCGCGCCACGACCTCGCCGATGACGAGCAGCGCCGGGCCGTCTCCCGCCTGCGGCGGCGAGCGCGCGGAGGTCGTCGCAGTCGGCCGTAAACGGCGGCTGCGTCGGGACGCGTGCCGCGCGCGAGCACGGCGACCGGCGTCGCCGGATCGCGGCCCGCCGCGATCAGCCCGTCGCGCACGCTCGCCGCCGAGGCGAGACCCATATAGACGACCACCGTCGTTTGCGGGTCGGCGCAGTCCCGACCAGTCCGTCGCCGCTGCGTCGCCGGCGCGCTGCGCGGTGACGAAGGCACAGTCGCGTCGCCTCGTTGCGGAAGGTGAGCGGCAGCCCGGCCTCGGCGGCGCAGCCGAGCGCCGCGGTGACGCCCGGCACGACGACCGCCGGCACGCCCGCCTCGCGCAGATAGCTCGAGCTCCTCGCCGCCGCGGCCGAAGATGAACGGGTCGCCGCCCTTCAGCCGCACCACGGTGCGGCCGTGGCGCGCGTGCTCGACCAGCAGGCGATTGATCGTCGTCCTGGCCGACGCCCGGGCGCGCCGCGCTGCTTGCCGACGAACACGCGTTCGGCGTCGCGGCGCGCGCGGTCGAGCACCGCGGCGGAGACCAGTTCGTCGTAGAGGATCGACGTCGGCGTTCTGCAGCGCATGCAGCGCGCGCAAGGTGAGCAGATCGGGATCGCCGGGGCCCGCGCCGACGAGATACGCGAGTCCAGAGGCTTCTTCCGGCTCGGCGGATTCCGCGACCGCCTGCGGCGAGCGCCGACTTCCGCTTCGTGCCAGCGGCCGGCCAGCACCGCGGCACCGATCGGGCCGTCCACCACGCGCTCCCAGAACCGGCGCAGCGACCGCGATGTCATGACGGCGCTCGGCGAAGCGCTCGCGATAGCGGCCCATCAGGGCGGCGAGATCGCCGATGCGCGCCGGCAGCAGCGCCTCGATCCGCTCGCGCAGCCGGCGCGCCAGAACGGGCGAGGCGCCGCCGGTGCCGATCGCGACCACGACGTCGCCGCGGTCGATGACGGCGGGAAAGACGAAGGTCGACAGGTCGGGCCGGTCGACCACGTTGACCGGGACGCTGGCCGCGCGCGCGCGCGCGGCGACGGCTTCGTCCATCGCGCCTCCGGCGGCGCTCACGACGGCGATGACGCCGGAGAGGTCCGCCGCTGCGGGATCGCACGCGACAATGTCGAGCTGAGCTTCGCACGCGTCGGCGCGGATCGCGGGCTCGGCCGCAGCGACTGCAAACTGTTCCGCGCCGGCGTACCAGCGGACGCGGGCGCCGGCCGCGCGCAGGAGCCGCAGCTTGTTGTGCGCCGCCGCTCCACTTCCGACCAGGGCGACCGTTCCGTCGGAGACATCGAGAAACACGGGAAGGAAACGCATGCGAACAAAGTCCTGTTGACGAGAACGATTTTCTATATAGAACTCTCAGCGTTGGTGTAAACAGAAAAATATTCTTCCAGGTGAGGTCATGGCGTGAGACAGATCGCCCCCGAAACCGCCACGGCGGAGAGCTTTGTTGCACTGCCCACGCGCGAGCGCCGCGCGCCCGAACCCCGTCCGCTGGTCCGGGAGGTCCTCTCGCCGCATCTGCGCCGGCTCGAGGCGGAGGCGATCTTCATCATGCGCGAGGTCGTGGCCGAGTTCGCGCGACCGGTCATGCTGTACTCGGTCGGCAAGGATTCGAGCGTGATGCTGCACATCGCGCGCAAGGCCTTCTTTCCGTCGCGGCCTCCTTTCCCGCTGCTGCACATCGCCTCCGGATGGGACTTCCGCGCCGTGCTGGAGCATCGCGACCGCACCGCGCGATCCTGCGGGCTCGATCTCATCGTCCACACCAACGAAGCAGCGGCGGCGGCCGGCGTGAACCCGTTCGACACGCCGATCGGCGAATATTCGCGCCTGATGCTCACGGACGCGCTGAAGACCGCGCTCGACGCGCACGGCTTCGACGCCGCGTTCGGCGGCGCCCGCCGCGACGAGGAGAAGTCGCGCGCCAAGGAGCGCATCTTCTCGCACCGCTCCGCCGACCATGTCTGGGATCCGCGCAACCAGCGGCCGGAGCTGTGGCGGCTGTTCAACACCCGCATCGCACGCGGCGAGTCGATGCGCGTGTTTCCGCTGTCCAACTGGACCGAGTTCGACGTGTGGGACTATCTGCGCGCCGAGCGCATCCCCATCGTGCCGCTCTATCTCGCCGCCGAGCGCCCGATCGTCGAACGCGACGGCGCGCTCGTCATGGTGGACGACGCCGCGCGCATGCGCTTCCTGCCGGGCGAACGGGAGCAGCGGCGGCGCGTCCGCTTCCGCACGCTCGGATGCTGGCCGCTCACCGGCGCGGCGGAGTCGGATGCGGAATCGATCGACGACATCGTGCTCGAACTGCGCGCCTCGCGCTTGACGGAACGCCAGGGCCGGCTGGTCGACGCCGCCGATCACGCCTCGATGGAACAAAAAAAGCGCGAGGGATATTTCTGATGCCGTTCTCCGCCGTCGCCCATGCCCCCGCACTGCCCGCCAATCCCGGCCAGGATGCGGCCGCGCGCGCCGGAACGCTGCGCGTGCTGACCTGCGGCTCGGTCGACGACGGCAAGTCGACGCTGATCGGCCGTCTGCTGCACGATACGCGCTTCGTTCGCGAGGACGAGGCGGCGACGCTCGCGCGCGACAGCCGGCGGTGGGGCACGACCGGGGGCGAGCTCGATCTTGCGCTATTGGTCGATGGCCTCGAAGCGGAGCGCGAGCAGGGCATCACCATCGACGTCGCCTACCGGTTCTTCGCGACGCCGCGGCGCGCCTTCGTGCTGGTCGATGCGCCGGGCCACGAGCAGTATACCCGCAACATGGCGACCGGCGCCTCGAACGCCGATCTCGCCGTGCTGCTGGTCGACGCGCGCAAGGGCCTGCTCGATCAGACCCGCCGGCATGCCGCGATCGTCGCGCTGCTCGGCATCCGCCACGTCGTGCTCGCGGTCAACAAGATCGATCTCATCGGCTTCGAAGCGGAACGGTTCGACGCGATCGCGGCGGAGTTTCGCGCCGTGGCGGGGCCGCTCGGCTTCGCCTCCATCACCGCGGTCCCGATTTCCGCGCGTTTCGGCGACAATGTCACGGCGAAAAGCGCGCGCACGCCCTGGTATGCCGGCCCGCCGCTGTTGCGCTGCCTCGAAACGCTCGACGCCGGGGAGGCGGAGCAGGCGGCGCGGCCGTTCCGCTTCCCGGTGCAGTGGGTCAACCGGCCGAACCTCGATTTCCGCGGCGTCTCCGGCACGGTCGCGAGCGGGCGCATCGCGGTTGGCGACCCGGTGGTGGTCGCCGCTTCCGGGCTCATGGCGCGCGTCGAGCGCATCGTGACGTTCGACGGCGACCGGTCCGCGGCGGTCGCGGGCGAGGCCGTGACGCTCACTTTCGACGCGCCGATCGACGTCGCGCGCGGCGATCTTCTGGCCGACCCCAAGCAGCGGCCGGCGGTGACGCGGCGCTTTGCGGCCAATCTCGTGTGGATGGCGGATGCGGCGCTGAAAGCGGGCCGGCGCGTCCTGATCAAGACGGGCGGCGCCGTGGCGATGGCGAGCGCGGCGCGCATCGTGCATCGGCTCGATATTGCGACGCTGGCCGCGCAACCGGCGGACCGGCTCGCGCTCAACGATGTGGGCCGCATCGAGATCGAGACGCCCCTGCCGCTCGCGCTCGATCCCTATGCCGAAAACCGCGAGACCGGCGGCTTCATCCTGATCGATCCGGCGACGCACGCCACGCTTGCGGCCGGCATGGTGATCGAAGCGCTCGACGCCGCGCGCGACGTGCACCGTCCCCCGACGCTGATCGACGCCGCCGCGCGCGCTCGCGCGAAAAGCCAGGTTCCGCTCGTCGCCTGGCTCACCGGGCTGCCCGGCTCCGGCAAGTCGACCATCGCCAACCTCGCCGAGGCGCGGCTGCACGCGCTCGGCCATCATTGCGCGATCCTCGACGGCGACGCGCTGCGCCAGGGCCTCAACGCCGATCTCGGCTTCGCGCCCGCCGCGCGCAGCGAGAATGTGCGCCGGGTGGGCGAGGTGGCGAGGCTGATGACGGAGGCCGGGCTGATCGTGCTCGTGGCGCTCGTGTCGCCGTTCCGCGCCGATCGCGCGCGCGTGGCCGAGCTGTTTCCCGAGGGGCGCTTTCTCGAAGTCTTCGTCGATGCGCCGGTCGAGACCTGCCGCGCGCGCGATCCGAAGGGCCTATACGCCAAAGCCGACAGCGGCCAGATCCGCGGCTTCACCGGGCGCGACGCGCCTTACGAAGCGCCGCGCGCGCCCGCCCTTGTTCTGGACACGACGCGGGAGATCGCCGAGCGCTCGGCCGACCGGCTCGCCGCGTTGATCCATGCGCGCGCAACGGCGACATCCGCGAGTTCGCTCGACAGCGCGGATCTTTGAGGCCGAACACGGCGAACGGCAAACGCGCGTGGCGAGGGACCTTTAAACCGACCCCACCTTGCGCATTGGCGCAGAGCCGCGATAATCCGGGGGATTCGCGCGAGGGCGGTTAGCTCAGTTGGTAGAGCATCTCGTTTACACCGAGAGGGTCGGCGGTTCGAGTCCGTCACCGCCCACCAAGCAGCGTTTGACTGAAATCATTATAGTATATTGTTCCCGCACCAAGTCCGTCACCTCCCGAGTTGCCGCTATTCGTGACGGCCCGCGTCGAGCAGCTAAGCCAGCTGTTGTTCCTGCGCGAACTGCGGTATCATTGTAACTCTGCATTGTGGGGAGATTTGTTCATGCCGGTCAGACATCAATACCGCCGTGCTCCCCATTTCCGGGCGGACTATCCAGGGCAGTTCGGTCTTTTCACGTCTTTTTGGCTTACTGCACACTGGGTGTGGGAGCGGCGCGGAACCGCAAAACGTGCACGGATGCCATTCTCGGAAGAGACGATCACGGATACGATTCTACTCGATCTATCGACGCTTAACTCTAATGAGATAAGGATATTTCCTTTTAACAAGTATCGTGAGGGAAATACTGGTGCTGATTGGGAGTGGTGCTTTTATGATCGCAATTCATTTCAACCGGTGCTCGTTCAAGCGAAATTACTTGACGATAGAGATCAGGAGTACTCTCACATTGACCGATTTATCGGGAGCACGGGTGTTCGCCAGATCGATCGGTTGATTGCAACGTCTTCCGGCAGACGTGTTCCTGCAATTTATGCGTTTTACAATCATCTTAATGATGAGAAGCGCATTCCTCAGAATGTTTGCGGCAGCTTTAATTGCGCGGAATGCTGGGGATGCAGCGTGGCTCTGGCTGATGCTGTGAAATCCACCTTGCCAATTAAGGATTTTGATACCCTAAAGATGCACTCCATGCCGTGGGTCTGCCTCCTGTGTCAAATGAAGTCGCTGGACCGAACCGCGCCTGCACGAGTTTTGGCGACTTTGCATAATCTCTATGAGAGGTCGCGACTTCTCTTTCGTGATCACCGTGTTGCATTTGAAAACGTCGTTCCGCCGCCGGACCGTCCATCTTTAGAGCCTCCAACCTATTTCGAGCCATTGATCCGGATCGACAGTGCCGAAGCTTCAGCTGATGGAGAAGCTATATTGGCGCGAGTGGCAGCAGAAAATCCTGAAATCGACGGCATCGTGTTGGCGACCGACTCGTCGATCGATTACGAACACCGTTGCGGCAGCAAGCGCTAGGCGGATCAGGCGCGAAGCGCCGTAATCCGCCGCTATCCGAAGGCTGCTGTGGGCTTGCTGTCGACCGCGCTCCTTCAAAGAACCGGTGCGGGACGCGCGTAAAGTTCATGTTCCGCCCCAAAGCGCTAGTTTTTCCCGCACCATCCGCCAAGCCCTTGTCCCACTTACAAATTCTACCACGTCACCGCCCACCAGTGCGCGGCCGCGCCGCCCCTGCGGCGCGGGGACCTCACGAGCCCGTAGCCCGCAGTAGCCCGTAGCCCGGGTTGAGCGGCAGCGAAACCCGGGACCTTTGCCGCCACTAGAATTGCGTATTAATTCCTCGGCGGTTCAATGAAGTAAGTGGCTGGGGGAGCCATGCGGTATTTTAAGAATGGAGTTGTCGATGGCGGCGAGCAACTTTGGAAATACTTCCGCCCTGGACGGTTCATCTCGATACTCAATGACAACAAGGTCTACTTCGCGTCGGCCAACCAGTTCACCGATCCGTTTGAGGGCGCGGTCGCTGTCCAAGTGAACGCGCCGCCGTCCGATCCACGCTATTCGGAAATGGAGCGGACAGAGCTGGCGTTTTTCGAGCTGAAGCGGTTGACGAAAATAAGCTGCTGGCACCGCGCGGCCTATGAGAGCGACGCCATGTGGAAGCTCTACGCGGGCGAGCACAAAGGCATCGCAATCTGCACGACGCCCGATCGCATGCGGGCTGCCTTCAAGCCTTTTCGTCTCAAGCCCGAATATGGAGTTGAGGATCTATGGGCGGGGCCGGTCGACTACGTCGATCTGACCCAGGTGCGGATGACGGGCGTCGGTATGCTGGGACGCTTCTTCTTCAAGCATCAGGCATTCGAGTGGGAACGCGAGTTTCGTCTCGCAATTTCTTTACGAACGGCGGAGGAGTCCCGGTGTGCAGGTTCCTTCCGATGGCATCTTCGTCGATGTTGACCTGACAGTTCTCATCGATCGCATCGTCCTCGGTTCGACGACCACCGCCGAAGAGCGGGCGGTCGTCACCGAACATGTCGAGCGTGCGGGGCTTGCCGATCGGCTTGACCTGTCCACGCTTCTAGGGAAACCTCGCTATGTCTGATGAGGAGCCGCACGAAACCAAAATGAATCGGTTCCAGAAAGACAACTCGCAGGCGCTTGACGCGATGGTGCCGGACATACTTTCGAGGAAGCGTAGGGCGGATTAGGCGCGAAGCGCCGTAATTCGCCGATAGACAGGTGCGGGAATCGGCGAAAATTCCTGTTTCGCCTCAAAGCGCCTAAATTCTCCCGCACTTCGTGTTAACGGGTTGTAGCGGCGTAAAAATCCCACTGCGTCACCGCCGACCAGCATCGGCCTTGCCCCGACGCGCCGCGTGGCCTCACGAGCCCGTAGCCCGGGTTGAGCGGCAGCGAAACCCGGGACCGTCGGCGCAACGACCCGGATGTCGCTGCGCTTCATCCGGGCGACGCTCGCTGGCCGTCCGACAGCTTCCAAAGGTTACGGGGGTCAGACTCAAACCAGCAGCATAGTACAGATTAGCCGCAAAGCACGGTAGTTCCGCTTGGTCGCCAGTGTATTTGTTCATCAATTAGGCTAGTCTATTACTACTAGTGCGTGATGAAATTGGTTTGAATTGACAACTCCCGGCGTCATCGCCCGCGCAAGCGGGCGATCCAGTAAACACAAATGCTTTTCAGTGATTACTGGTTGCCCCGCCTGCGCGGGGCATGACCACTGAGGGTGGGATGATCGATCCAAGGCGAAATCATCACGCTCTAGTTCTCTCCAGATCTGGTGGCGCCCGGCCGTCGAGCTTCACAGGTAAAGCTCCGCCGTGATCAATTTCGAACAGATTGTTGCGCGGCCGTCCGGTATTCGTCGCTCCAAGGGGAGTTGAAAGCGCCTCGTGCCGGTTCGATTGCGGCACGGGAGGCGGGAGCTCCGATGATGTCCCAGCTATCGCTTAATCCGGAAGCGGCCGATGAGGCGCCCGTCGCGGGCACACTCACTCCCTACGATATGGAACACCTCGCAACCTATGCCCGGCTCCTCGACGCCGAAACGGACGGGGTCGATTGGCTGGAGGGGGCTGACGGCATTCTCCACATTTGTCCGTATCGCGAGCCCGAGCGCGCATGGCTTTCGTGGAAGAGCCATATGCGGCGTGCGCTCTGGATGAAGGAGTGCGGCCATCAGCTCCTCGACCAAGTGCTGGAGCTGCACTGAACATCACCGGCTGCATTTTCTTCCGGGCCGAGCCTTTCTCGTTTAGTCTTGCTCCTTCCAAGGATCGAGCGGCGCGTCGACGAAAGCGGCTTCCGTCGTACTCGAGAATGCCGAGGCGAGCTGCGCCGCGCGGCCGTCCGCCATGACCGCAAAAACTCGAATAGGCACGTCCCTGGTCGGCTTTACTTCGGCTGTTGGAATGCCCATCACGAACCCGGCAGGATCGGCGCCGGGGGCGACGCCTTGTCTGATGTCGGCTCGTTCCAGTGTCGGGATGGTCTTGGCGACGACAGTTGGGCCAACGCATGCAAGAACAAACTCGACCGGACCGTTCGCCTTGAGATCGACGGCCCATCCCTTGATTGCATAGCCGCCCAACGTGGCCTTGACCTCCTCGATCGAGCCAGCCAGCCGCTTCTCGATCGGATACGCGGTTCCCTCAACGACTAAAGCGTGCTGAATCTGCCCCAGGACGGGAAAAGTCTCGTTGAGCGCCTTAGCGAGAATTGCGTCGCACTCGCAACAGGGAGCGTTCCAAGTCGCCCGTGTTTTTGCCAGCCGGTGTCGCGCCTCGATCAATGCTTTCTCAAGGCGGTCTATTCGATCGGCAAGCTCTTCGTTTCGCTCCAAAGCATTGCCAACTCCGATCGCCTCCGGAATGCCATAGGGAGTCATTGTCGTGAACGGATTGCTCCTGTGTGCCGGCAGGTCGCCCGAAAAGATCAAGGTAAAGGGCATTACGTCCTCGCGACGCGACGCGCCGACATCAGCTGGCGCCGATCACGGTTTCTCTAGGTCTTGTGGGGTAATTGAATGCTGCATCGGTTGTTCTAGTAGCCGAGCAGCAACCTGAAAGGGCGCGATTGAGCTGAATGGGAGCGTGAAGCAAGGCTGAGCCTTTTCGCGTCTACTTCCTAAGATAAACCCTAAGGTTGTGCCAATCTCAGTGTCAAGAGAAGTCGTCGTTGACTGAATTAGCTAATCAGTTCGGGTCGCATTTCGTTGTCGCGCGGATCAACGCGATCGGCGGCGAGGCAACAAACCTGCCGCCGCGCACCACCGCGCATCTGACGTCATTCAGCCGTCGGACGCGGTCCGGCCCTGCGCCGACGCCGCCGACCCTTGCCCGGTCGGACGCGCGGTCCCGGCCACGACGAAGGCGTGTTGAACGGCATTCTGTGCAGAAGATGTCTCGCTGAGCGCGCTCGCGAGAACGGCGTCGCACTCGTAAACAGGACGGTTCCAGGTCGCCCGTGATTTCGCCAGCCGGCGCCGCGCCTCGAGCAGGGCCGCTTCCAGCCGGTCGATCCGCTGGGCAAGCTCTTCGTTCCGCTCGATCACATTGCCGACCGCGATCGCGTTTGGCGTGCCGTAGGGCGTGGTTGTCGCGAATGGATTGCCGACGACGTCCCCGTCAAAGATCAATGTAAAAGCCATGACGTCCTCGTGGGCTGACGCGGGATTTAATGGACGCCAGAAGACAGGCTTGTGTCGGTCAGGACGTTTTTTTTTCTGGCGGGAACAGAATTTCCGTCGACCGTTATCCCCGCTGCAGCGTATGCGCGCGGGCGGCGACGTCTTTCTCGAGAGGGTTCGATCGAGCCCAAAAATGCCGTCGCTCATCGACAGCGGGCTGTCGATGAGCCACACGAAAGAAAAGCATTCGCGTGAACTGGGTGTCATGAACCAAGCCAGTGTGCGTGTGTGGTTCATAGTCCCGATTAAACGAGAGGTTGTGCGACTTTCACTTGCATGTCAAGAGCCGGACCGCGTGGCGCTACCTGTGGTCGCCTCGCGAACTTCTGGGGAGAGGCGGGCCGATCCCGACGCCGCCGCCGCCGCGCCGGTGCGCAGCCGCGCGCGCGACGTGTTCTGGCGTGGCCACGCGCCGATTGCGAAAGGCGCGCCGGCCGCGCTAGACGTTTCCCATGAACCTCCGCCCCGCCGATCGTCTCGCCATCGCCGCCGCGCAGCTCAACGCCGTCGTCGGGGACGTGGCCGGCAATGCCGAGAAGCTGCGGCGCGCGCGCCGCCAGGCGGCGGCCGACGGCGCCGACCTGATCGCGCTTCCCGAGCTTTTCATCGCCGGCTACCCGCCCGAAGACCTCGTGTTGAAGCCGGCCTTCCAGGCGGCCTGCCGCAGCACGGTCGAGGCGCTTGCCCGCGAAACGGCGGATGGCGGCCCCGCCGTGCTGGTCGGCGCGCCCTGGGTCGAAGAGGGCAAGCTCTACAATGCCTATTGCCTGCTCGACGGCGGACGCATCGCGGCGGTGCGGCTTCAAGGTCGAACCTGCCGAACTATGGCGTGTTCGACGAGCGCCGCGTCTTCGCGCCACGGACGGCCGCCGGGACCGGTGAACTTTCGCGGCGTGCGGCTCGGCGTTCCCATCTGCGAGGACATCTGGACCGAGTGGGGCGATTACGAGGACGTGGTCGAGTGCCTGGCCGAAACCGGCGCGGAAATCCTGATCGTGCCGAACGGCTCGCCCTATAGCCGCGCCAAGGACGAGGTGCGGCTCAACGTCGCGGTCGCGCGCGTGACCGAAAGCCGCCTGCCGCTCGTCTATGTCAACCAGGTCGGCGGACAGGACGAACTCGTGTTCGACGGCGCGTCCTTCGGGCTGCATGCCGACCGCTCGCTCGCCTTCCAGCTGCCCGCCTTCCGCGAGAGCGTGACCACGCTGCACTGGGAGCGGCGCAAGGACGGCTGGCGCTGCATCGGCGGGCCGGTCGCGCCGCATCGAGGAAGGGCGAGCAGGCCGACTACGCCGCCTGCGTGCTCGGGCTGCGCGACTATGTCGACAAGAACGGCTTTCCCGGCGTGGTGCTCGGGCTGTCCGGCGGCGTCGATTCGGCGCTGTGCGCCGCGCTTGCGGTCGACGCGCTGGGCGCCGAGCGCGTGCGCTGCGTGATGCTGCCGTACCAGTACACCTCGGCAGGAATCGCTCGAGCGACGCCGCGCGGCCTCGCGGCTGCGCTCGGCGTCCAGTACGACATCGTGCCGATCGCGCCGGCGGTCGATGGGTTGGAAGCCGCCATCGCGCCGCTCGTCGCCGGCCTGCCGCGCGACGTGACCGAGGAGAATCTGCAGGCGCGCGCGCGCGGCACCATCCTCATGGCCGTGTCCAACAAGTTCGGCCTGATGGTGGTGACGACCGGCAACAAGTCGGAAATGTCGGTCGGCTACGCCACGCTCTATGGCGACATGAATGGCGGCTTCAATCCGATCAAGGATCTCTACAAGACCGAGGTCTACCGCCTGTCGCGCCTGCGCAACGAATGGAAGCCGGATGGGCGCTCGGGCCCGCCGGGCGCGTGATCCCGGAGAACATCCTGACCCGCGCGCCGACGGCGGAGCTGCGCGAGAACCAGACCGACCAGGACACGCTGCCGCCCTATGACGTGCTCGACGCCGATCCTGGAGCGGCTGGTCGAGCGCGAGGAGCCGATCGCCGCGATCGTCGGCGCAGGGCTTCGACCGCGACATGGTCGTGCGCGTCGAGCGCATGCTCAATCTCGCCGAATACAAGCGCCGGCAGGCGGCGCCGGGCGTCAAGGTGACGTTGAAGAATTTCGGCCGCGACCGGCGCTATCCCATCACCAACCGCTTCCGCGATGCCGGCCTCGCGCTCGCCGCGCCCGACGCCGACCTTGTGGCAAGCGGCGCGATCCACAGCGACGCCTTCGACGTGTGACGCGGCGTCGGCCGGCCCGAGGTTTCCGGACGCGCGGCGCTGCAGCTCATCGCCGAGGAGCGGGCGCGGCTTCAAGCGGCGGAGCGGCCTTGCCGGCGCTTCCGCTCGACCGCCGCAGCGTCGCGGGCGGCTCTGTGTTATCGCGTCGGGACGAAGGTCGGGCCGACCGTGCGCACCGGGCCTGTCGGGGCGTCGGAATCGGCGGCCCCCGCGCTCGGCGGCGTTCGGGCGGCGCGCGCCGGGGCCGGCTACGGGCTTGCTGGCGTCGCCGCGGATCGGCCGGCCTTGCGCGTCGTTGCGCGGCTGCGCCATCGCCTTGGAGCGCTCCTCGGTGACGACGATGTCGCCGCGCTCGATCGTCGTGTCGCGGCCGACGCCGAGCGCCTCGGCCCAGCTCTGGCCCGGCTTGCGGCAGGTGCAGGCCTGGTCGAGCGCCTGCCGGTAGCGGAACGCGGTCGGCAGATCGCGGTAGGACCGGCCGGCGAGCGACACGGACTGGCCCACCTCTTCGCCCGGATTGCGGTGGGTATAGAGCGCGACCTCGGCCGCCGGGCAAAGCCGCTGGCAGGTCTGCTCGTCTTCGCGGAAAGCGCGTCGGGCTCGCCTGGAACGAGATCGGGAAATAATAGCCGTCGCAGGTGCGCACGCACAGCGTCCGGTAGGTGGAGGACGTGATTCCGTCCGGCGCCGGGCAGGACCGGGTTGCTGCCGAACAGCGCGCCGAAGAATCCGCGCTGCTGGTTCGCCGCCGCCTGGTATTGCTGGCCGCAATTGTTCTGCGCGAGCGCGGCGATGACCGCTTGCCGCTGGCCCTCCAGGTCGCCGCCCTGCAGGCGCTGCAGCTCCACCTGCCGGCGGCTGATGCCGGCGCGCATCTCCTGGATCTGCCGGTTGAGCGGCCGGCATTCGGCCGGCTGTCTGGGTGAACAGCGAGAAGATGCCCACGCTCTCGCAGCCGAGACGGCGCGATTGGGCGATCAGGCGGTCGAGATCGGCCTGCTGGCGGCCGAGCGCCTCCTCGTAGCGACGCGACTGCTCCTGCTGGTTCGGGGTCGCCGCCGCGGTTGATCAGCGAGAGCTGGCCTTCGAGGCGCCCGCAAACCGGGCTCAGCTGCGATTGCGCAAGCGCGCTGCGCGCTCATGGCCGACACCACAAGGATCGCTGCGCTGAGCCGGCGAAGACCCGTTCTCATGGTGACCCCCCCGCTGCGCGGCCGGGACGCGCCCGGCTGCGTTTTTCGCTTCGGAGAAAGCGCTGGAATGGTGTCCAAAGTGTGGATCAAGGACGGGGTTCACAGGCCTCAAAGGACGATGGTTTCCGCCTCACTCGGCCCGTCCCGCGGCGCGCGCTTCGGCGTGCAGATTCCACACAATGCCGGCGATGATCAGGGCCGAGCCCACGAACACGAAGGGATCGAGCTTTTCCCCGTACAGCGCCCAGCCGACCACCGCGATCAGCGGCAGGCGCAGGAAGTCGAGCGGCACGACGAGGCTCGCATCGCCCACGCGCAAACGCCTTGGCGATGCAGTAATGCGCGGAGAGGCCGAAAAAGCCGAGCGCCAGCACCGCCGCGAGCCCCGCGGCGTCGATGCGCAGCAGGAACAGCGGATCGCTGCCGGCGAGCGCGAGCGGAAGCTGGATCAGGTTCATGAAAAACACGATCGCATAGCCGGTTTCCGTCGTGGTGAGCCGCTTGAGCAGGATCAGCGACACGGCGAAGGCGAAGGCCGCGACGATGACCAGAACCGCCATGGGGCGGAAGCGTTTCCAGGCCCGGCCGCACGATCACCAGCGTTCCGATCAGCCCGAACACGACGACGCCGAGCCGGCTCGGCGTGAGCCGCTCGCCGAGCGCAAGAGCGGCGAGCAGCACGGTGAAGGCCGGCATCGTGAATTCGAGCGCGAACACGGTGGCGAGCGGCAACAGCGTGACCCCGAGCGCCCAGAGATACTGGCCGGCGAAGTGAATCGTGTTGCGCGCGACATGCAGGCCGATGCGGCGAAGCGAGATGCTGCGCCTGAGCGGCGCATGCGCGATGCCGAGGACGACCAGGATGACGAGACCCACGCAGAGAGCGGGCGGCGAGAATCTCGAAGACGCTGAACGCGCCCGGCGAGGCTGCGGATCGCGATTGCGACGGCCGAGAACGACAGGAGCGTCCCCGCCATCCAGAGGACGACCTGAACGATGCGGGCGAGGGCCGGCTCGCGGCCTGCCGCCGCGGCCACTTATTCGGCGTCCGGCTGGTTTTCCGGGCGCGCGCGGTCGAACGCCGCGAGCTTCAGGCATTCAGCCTCGACGCGCGCGATCTTGGGAAACCGGTCGAGCGGAACATTGAAGCGGCGCGCGTTGAAGACCTGCGGCACGAGACAGACATCGGCCATGGTCACGCCCGCGCCGAACGCATAGGGGCCGGGCCGGATCAGCGGCTCGATCGCCTCGAAGCCGAGCGTCGATCCAATGGGCGTACCAGGCGTCGATCTCCGCCTGGCTCGTGTCCGAGCTTGCCCTTGAGGTAGTTGAGCGGCGCGGTGTTGTTGAGCGGGTGGATGTCGCAGGCGACGATATCGGCGACGGCGCGCACCTGCGCGCGCGCGATCGGATCGCCCGGCAGCAGCGGCGGCTCGGGACAGGTCTCTTCGAGATATTCGATGATCGCGAGCGACTGGGTGAGAACCTCGCCGCTCGGCAGCGCCAGGGCCGGCACGCGCATCTGCGGGTTGATCGCGCGGTATTCCGGGCTTTTCTGCCGGCCGCCATCCTTGCTCAGATGGATCGGCGCGATCGCATAGTCGAGGCCCTTGAGATTGAGCGCGATCCGCACGCGATAGGCCGCCGACGAGCGGAAAAACGAATACAGCGTCACGCGGGCTCCTGGCATTGCAGGCGGTAGTCTCGGCCGGGCCGATGTCGGCCTTTTCGTCACGCGAGCGAAGATGACGGAAAGGCGGAAGGCGCGCAACTCGGCGGCCGTTTGATCGACCGAGCGAAAAAAAGCGCCAGCGCCGTAGCTCTGACACTTCGCTTCCACCGTCGCGTGTCCCGCGCGCGGCGCAGCGCGTAGCGGTGCGCCGCAGATGCGGGACCTACCCGCCGGCCATTATGGGTCCCGGTTCTGCAGCGCGCACGTCGTGCTGCGCTGCGCCCGGGACACGAACTCGCTGAAAGGGACCGACGCGTTAGGTTGCACAACAGTCGGAGCGGCAACGCTGCGCTACCGGGTGCATTCGATCGCGATGAAGTCGGCGCAAGACGCGCGACGGCAGCCCACCCCGTAATTGGGAACCGCTCCGGTGATCTCGTCGCGATCGACCTTGCCGAACGAGTTCGCCTGCGCGAATTCGCGGCCCTGGCAGAAGGCGGTTGCGGCCGCCGTGCCGCATCGCGCGCCGGTCGCGAGGCACTGGTCGATGCCGTAGCCGTCCGAATTGCTGGCGATGACGAAGATGCGCTTTTCCGCCTGCGCGGCGGACAGAGAGGCGATGAGGGCGACGCCGGCCGCGACGGCAAGAAGGTTCCGCATGTGTGTGCTCGGTTGGAACGAGACATCAGAGTGCGGCAGAAGCGGTTAAGGCGGCCTTAACCCCTGCGGCAATCCTGCTGCGCCTGCCCGGGAAGGGCGGCGCGCCCGACCGGTCCGCGGGCCCGCGGGGGCGTTGCTGCGCCCGGCCGCGCTCTTGACGCGGGCCGCGGCCTTGCCCATTGTGCCGGCCATGAACGGCCCCTGTATCCAGACCGGCATTTGCCGAGGGATTATTCGCTAGCGCTCACGCTGGCTGCGGCCGTCTTGTCCTCATTGCACGACAAACAGACGCCCGGGCTAGCGGTGGCTCGGCGAGCGATTGGGCCTGTGGCCTTCAGTGGGCGACCGGTCAAGCGTTAAGGCGACGCCGCAGGCGTCATCAACGGAAAGCATGTGCGAGCGCGATGGAACTCAAGCTCTACGATACGCTGACGCGGCAAAAGCGCGTGTTCGCCCCGCTCGATCCGGCCAATGTGCGCATGTATGTGTGCGGGCCGACGGTCTACGACTTCGCCCATATCGGCAATGCGCGGCCGGTCATCGTCTTCGACGTGCTGTTCCGGCTGCTGCGCCATCTCTACGGGCAGGAGCACGTCACCTATGTCCGCAACATCACCGACGTGGACGACAAGATCAATGCGCGCGCGGCGCTGCGGTTGGCGGAGCGCGGGGAGGGGGGCGGCGACCTCAATGCGGAAATCCGCCGGCTGACCGAGGAGACCTACGCCAACTTCAAGGCGGACGTGGCGGCGCTCGGCTGCCTCGAGCCGACGCATCAGCCGCGCGCGACCGAGTTCATCCGCCGGAGCGACGGCAAGCTCGACATGGTCACGCTGATCGAGCGGCTGATCGCCAACGGCAACGCCTATGCGGCGGACGGCCATGTGCTGTTCCACGTGCCCTCGATGTCCGACTACGGAAAGCTGTCGAAGCGTCCGCTCGACGAGATGGTCGCCGGCGCCCGCGTCGAGGTCGCGCCCTACAAGCGCGACCCGATGGACTTCGTGCTGTGGAAGCCGTCGAAGCCGGAGGAGCCGGGCTGGGACAGCCCGTGGGGGCGCGGCCGGCCCGGCTGGCACATCGAGTGCTCGGCGATGTCGGGCGCGCTGCTGGGAGAAACGTTCGACATTCATGGCGGCGGCGTCGACCTCGTGTTTCCCCACCACGAGAACGAGATCGCGCAATCGCGCTGCGCCTTCCACACGCCGGTGATGGCGCAATTATTGGATGCACAACGGCTTCCTGATGGTGGAAGGCGAGAAGATGGCGAAGAGTTTGGGGAATTTTGTGACGATACGGGAGCTGCGGAACACTGACAAATTCGGCGGGCGCTCGTGGTCGGGCGATGTCTTGAAACTGACAATGCTAAAAACTCACTACCGCCAGCCGATTGACTGGACAGTTACGGCCTTGGAAGAAAGCGAAACGAATCTTCGTCGTTGGCGGCGTAACATAAGCCTATTCGGTCGATCAGCTCCCGGACAAGTTTCCCAGCGATTTATCGAACGCTTGGTCAACGACCTAAACACGCCCTTCGCGATTCCAATACTAAACGAACTTAGTTCTGAGGCATCCGGAGCTTTTTTCAGCGGAGGATATCCACCGTCTATGCCTCCAGATCGGAGCAGCAAACAGCAACAGGCTGCCGCCGATCTCGCCGCTTGTCTGGAGTTCATTGGTATTTCGCCGCTTGAACCCGCGGTACGAGCGGTAGATGAAACCAAGCTCGAAATGCTCATCGCCGCCCGTACCGTCGCCCGCCAAGCCAAGAACTGGGCTGAGTCCGACCGCATCCGCGACGAGCTTCTCGCCATGGGCATCGTCCTCAAAGACACGAAAGACGGCACCACCTGGGAGGTCGCGCGATGACCTCGCGGTACCGCGCCCTTTTTCATCCTCCCCTGCGCAGCGGGGGAGGGGGACCGCCGCAGCACCAGCCTGCGCAGCGGCTGCGGGCGGTGGAGGGGGCGCGCTCGGCTTTCGCCTGCCCCCTCCACCATGCTGCGCATGGTCTCCCCTCCCCCGTTGCACGGGGGAGGGTGGAGGGAAATCAACGAGGCGCGGCCATGATGGCGCGCGCCAATCCGGAGTTTGCGCTGCGGCCGTTTCTGCCGGAGGACGCCGCGCTGCTCGCCGACATTTTCCGCGCCAGCATCGAGGGGCTGACCGGCGAGGACTACAGCGAGGCGCAGCAGCAGGCCTGGGCGGCGGCGGCCGACGACGCGGGCGGCTTCGCCGCGCGTCTCGCCGCGCAACTGACGATCGTCGCGACCCTCGAGGGCTCGCCGGTCGGCTTCGCCTCGCTCGCGCGCAACGAAGAGATCGATATGCTCTATGTGCATCCCGCCGTCGCCGGCCGCGGCGTCGGGACGATGCTGTGCGACGCGCTGGAAAAGCTCGCCGGCGCGCGCGGCGCGACGCGGCTCACCACGGCGGCGAGCGACACGGCGAAATCGTTTTTCGAGCGGCGCGCCTATGTCCCGCAGCAGCGCAACACGATTCTGCGCGGCGGCGAATGGATCGCGAACACCACCATGCAGAAACAGCTCGCAGGGCAGGGTGCGCGATGATTCATCGACCGCCGGGGCGCCCGGTCTGCAGCTTGTCGGTTACTGGTAAGGGGACGGCATGAAGGAACGGCTCTATCTGTTCGACACGACGCTGCGCGACGGCGCGCAGACGAACGGCGTCGATTTCACGCTCTCCGACAAGCTGGCGATCGCCGGCCTGCTCGCCGGGCTCGGCATTGATTATATCGAGGGCGGCTACCCGGGCGCGAACCCGCTCGACACCGAGCTGTTCGGCGAGGAGCGCGAAATCGACGCGACCTTCACCGCCTTCGGCATGACGCGGCGGCCGGGCCGTTCGACCTCCAACGATCCGGGCCTCGTGAGCCTGCTCGACGCGCATGCGGATGCGATCTGCTTCGTCGCCAAGTCCTGGGACTACCATGTGCGGGTCGCGCTCGAGACCACGCTCGAGGAGAATCTCGCGGCGCTGCGCGACAGCATCCGCGCCGCCAAGGCGAAGGGCCGCGAGGTGCTGATCGACTGCGAGCACTTCTTCGACGGCTACAAAGCCAATCCCGACTACGCGCTCGCCTGCGCGAAAACCGCATTCGCCGAGGGCGCGCGCTGGATCGTCCTGTGCGACACCAATGGCGGCGCCCTGCCGCACGAGGTGGAGCGCATCGTCGCCGAGGTCGCGCGCCACGTGCCGGGCGATCATCTCGGCATTCATGCGCACAATGATACCGAACAGGCGGTGGCGAACTCGCTCGCCGCGGTGCGCGCCGGCGCGCGGCAGATCCAGGGCACGCTGAACGGGCTCGGCGAGCGCTGCGGCAACGCCAATCTCGTGTCGATCATCCCGACGCTGCGGCTCAAGCCGGAGTTCTCCGAGCGGTTCGAGATCGGCGTGAGCGACGACAAGCTCAGGAGCCTCAGCAAGGTTTCACGCAAGCTCGACGACATGCTCAACCGCGCGCCCAACCGGCACGCGCCCTATGTGGGCGACAGCGCGTTCGCCACCAAGGCCGGCATCCACGCCTCCGCGATCGTCAAGGAGCCGGCGACCTACGAGCACGTGCCGCCGGACACGATCGGCAACCGCCGCCGGCTGCTCGTCTCCGACCAGGGCGGGCGCTCGAACCTGTTGGCGGAGCTTGACCGCGTGGGCCTTGCGGTCGACAAGGATGATTCGCAACTCGGCCGCCTGCTCGAAGTGGTGAAGGAGCGCGAGGCGGTCGGCTATGCCTACGAGGCCGCGCCCGCCTCGTTCGAGCTGCTGGCGCGCCGCACGCTCGGCGAGGTGCCCGATTATTTTACCGTCGAGAAGTTCGACGTCACCGTGGAGCATCGGATCAATGCGGTGGGGAAGCCCATCACGGTCAGCCTGGCGGTGGTCAAGGTCAAGGTCGGCGCGGAGACGATGATCTCCGCGGCGGAAGGGGACGGCCCCGTGCATGCGCTCGATCTTGCGCTGCGCAAGGACCTCGGCGCGTACCAGAAATACATCATGGGGCTCGACCTCACCGACTATCGCGTGCGCATCCTCAATGGCGGCTCCAAGGCGGTGACGCGCGTGCTGATCGAGAGCCGCGACGAAGCGGGCGAGAGCTGGACGACGGTCGGGGTGTCGGCAAACATCATCGAGGCGTCCTTCCAGGCGCTGATGGACTCAATCATGTATAAGCTGGTCCGCTCGGGGGCGACCGCATGAGGCCTGCGTGTCCATGCTAGACATGGTCGGGAACCGATGACTCAAAGGCTCGCCGCGCGCGCCAGGTTCGCCGTCGGCGCGGCCCTTGCCGTGCTCTTCGTGATGGTTGCGCTGCTGTTCGCCCGTTTCAGCCAGCAGTTCGAGGAAGCGCGCGTCTGGGTGCGGCACACCAATGACGTGATCAGCACGACCAACAGCCTGTTCGAGGCCGTGCTGCAAAGCGAGAGCAGCCAGCGCGGATACCTCATCACGGGGGCGCCCGATTACCTCCAGCGCTACATGCAGGCGCGCGACCGCGTCCCGGGACTGCTATCCGAGCTGCGCAAGCTGACCGCGGACAATTCGCTGCAGCAAAGCCAGCTGGACCGGCTCGCCCCGGTGATCCAGCAGAAGCTTGATGAGATGGCCCACACCATCCGCCTGCACGACAATGCCGGTTTCGCGGAGGCGCGGCGCGAGGTGCAGACGCATCTCGGCCGCAACCTGATGATGGGGGTCCGCGCCGGCGTCGAGGAAATGATGGCGGACGAGGCGCGGCTGCTCCGCATGCGCCAGAGCGACGCGCAGGCGGCGCAGAACCGCCTTTTCGCGGCCGCGGCGGCGGGCGGGGCGCTCGGCTTCGGCATCCTCGTGGGCGGCGGCCTCGTGCTGCGCCGGGAGGAGCGCCGGCGGCGCGCGGCCGAGCGGGAGGCGCTCGCGAGCGCGACCCAGCTGCGCACGTCGTTCGACGGGCTGAGCCACGGCATCGCGGTCTTCGGCGCGGACCGGCGGCTGATCGAATGGAACCGCTGCCTGATCGAGTTGCTCGATATCCCCGACGCCGTCATTCGCAAAGGCGTGACCTACGAAGACCTCACGGGCGCGATCGATCCCGACCTGTTCGAGAGCGCCGACCAGATCGCGCACGATGTGCGCGCGGCCGGCAGCCGGGAGGCCGTGGTGCACGAGGCGACGTCGAAGGGCGGGCGCAATTTCGAGTTCCGCCGCACCATGCTGCCGGGCGGCGAGGGCTTCATCCTCACGGTCACCGACGTCACCGCGCAGCGCAAGGCCGAGCTCGTCCAGCGCGATAACCAGAAGATGCAGGCGCTCGGGCATCTGACCGGCGGCGTAGCGCACGATTTCAACAATCTGCTCACGGTGGTGATGGGCAATCTCGATCTCTTGAGGAAGCGGCTGCCGGACGATCCGGAGATCGCGCGGCGGCTCGACGATGCGATCGCGAGCGCGGTGCGGGGGGCAAGCCTGACGCGGCACCTGCTCGCCTTTGCGCGCCGCCAGCCGCTGGAGCCGCGTCCCGTCAATCTCAACCGGCTGGTGGCCGATCTGGTCAACAGCATGCTGCGCCGGACGCTCGGCGAAGAAATCGACATCCAGGCGGTCGAGAGCGGCGGGCTGTGGCCGGCTTTCGCCGATCCGGCGCAGGTGGAGAACGCGGTGCTCAATCTCGCGCTCAATGCGCGCGACGCCATGCCGAAGGGCGGCCGGCTCACCATCGAGATCTCCAACCAGATGCTCGATCATCACTATGCCCGGCTCAACCCGGAGGTCGAGCCCGGCGCTTATGTCATGATCGCCGTCACCGATACCGGCACCGGCATGTCGCCGGAGACGATTTCCCACGCCTTCGAGCCGTTCTACAGCACCAAGGAGGAGGGCAAGGGCACCGGCCTCGGGCTGAGCCAGGTATACGGCTTCGCCAAGCAGTCGAAGGGGCACGTGAAAATCTACAGCGAGCTCGGGCAGGGCACCACCGTGCGGCTCTATCTGCCGCGTTCGCAGCGCGCCGTGAACGACGACGTCTCGCAGGCATCGCGCGATGTGCCGCGCGGCAACGCCGTCATCCTGGTGGTGGAGGACGACGCCGACGTGCGGCGCGTGGTGGTCGCGCAACTGGAGGAGCTCGGCTATGACATCCTCGCCGCCCCGGACGCCGAGTCCGCGCTCGACGCCTTCGCCAAGGCGGACGGTATCGACCTGTTGCTCACCGACGTGATCCTGCCCGGCCGGCTGCGCGGCAAGGAACTCGCCACGCTGGTCAAGCGCGCGAGCCCGCAGACGCAGGTGCTGTTCATGTCGGGCTACACCGAGAACGCCATCGTGCATGACGGCAAGCTGGACGAAGGCGTCAACCTGATCAGCAAGCCGTTCCGGCGCGAGGACATCGCGCGGAAGGTCGCCCAGGTGCTGCAGATGGGCGCGCCCGCCCAGCCCGCGGCCGACGGCAAGGTCGTCAGGTTCCCGGACCGACCGTTCTCCTGACGCTGCTCATCCATCTCCGGCGCGGCGCGCGCAAGGCGACCGGCTCAACCGCGTCGGATCGCGTTGTCAGCGCCGCCGCCGCCGCTGCGTCCGGCCGGCCCCGCTCCGTCGCCGCTCATCGCCGTGGATGCGGCGGTGGCGCCATTGAGCTTCGCCGCCGGCATCACCCGGTCGGGCGGGAAGTGCAGCCCCACCGTGGTGCCCTTGCCGAGCGTGCTCTCGATATGCAGCTCGCCGCCATGCGCCTTCATCAGCGCGAAGCTCACGGGCAGACCGAGGCCGGTCCCTTCCTTGTCGCTGCTGCGAATATTGGCGGGGGCGACGAAATCGGCGCCGATCCGCTCGACCGCCTGCTTCTCGATGCCGATGCCGTTGTCGGCGACCTCCACCACGAGGCCCCAATCGTCGAGCGGACGCACGGTCACGCGCACCTTGCCGCCGCGATGCGAGAACTTGATCGCGTTCGACAGCACGTTGAGGAGGACTTGACGGATGCGCAATTCGTCGGCCCGCAGGCAAACCGCCGGGGTCTTGACGTCGAATAAGACCGTGACCCCCGCCTTGCCCGCAAGCGGCCCGACGAAGCTGATGGCGCTCGAGACGAGCTTGACCAGATCGACCGGCTCCTCGTTCAGCCGCAGCATTCCCGCCTCGATCTTGGCGATGTCGAACACGTCGTTGATGAGGCCGAGCAGGTGAATGCCGGAGGAATGGATGTCGTTGACGTAGGATAGATACCGGTCGTGCTGGAGCCGGCCATAGATCTCGTTGAGGATCGCGTCCGAGAACCCGACAATGGCGTTGAGCGGCGTGCGCAGCTCGTGGCTCAGCTTGGTCAGGAAGTTGGTCTTGGCCGCATTCAGCTGCTCGGCGATTTGCTTCGCCTCGGCAAGCGATTCGCGGGCTTCGTACAGCTCGGTGATCTCGCGCAGCGTCGCCGCCCGGTAGGTCTCGCCCTCCAGCGCGAAGCCGCTCAGAACCACGTCGAAATGCCGGTCGCGATCGCGCCGGACCAGAGTGATTTCGAACCGCTTGGGAGCGTTGTCCTGGTCGTCGGCGATGAAGTGCTGGACGAGCGGCCGGATGTTGACGTCGTTGTTGAGGAACAGCCGGTCGACGCGGCGGCCGATGATGTCGCTCTCGTGCACATCGAGCAATTCGCACGCCGTCGGATTGCAGACATGGATGAGCCCGCGGTCCTTGGCGATGATGATTCCGTCGGTCGCGTTCTCGATCAGCGAGCGCGCGCGCTGGCCCTGCTCGGCCGCGATGAGCTCGGCGCGGCGCAGATCGGTAATATCCGACAGCGTGAGAATGGCTCCGGTGACGCGCTTCTCGATGCGGTGCGCGGAGACCTGCATCAGGTAACGCCGATCCTTCAGCTGCACTTCCTCGGTGTGGGCGGTCCCCGCCTTGAGGGCTTTTTCCACCGCGGAATGCGCGCTCGCCGCGCCGTCGAAGGCGGCCACGTCCGCCAGATGGACCTGCTCCGGTCCGGCCGGAAGCTGCAGGAACTGCACCGCCTTCTCGTTGCTCCGCACGATGCGGAGCGTCGGGTCGATCAGGACGATCCCCTCCGCCGAGTTCGCCATGATGCCTTCGAGCTCGCTGTTGGCTTCGGCGAGGTCGTTGGTCTTGACCGACAGCTCGTCATTGACGGTCGTGAGTTCTTCGTTGGTGGCCTGCAGCTCCTCATTGGCGGTTTCGAGCTCCTCATTCGAGGCCTGCAGCTCTTCGTTCGACGCCTGCAGCTCCTCGTTGGTCGACTGCAGCTCTTCGTTCGAGGTCTCGAGCTCCTCGACCACCGTCTGCAGGTTTTCCTTGGCCGCCTTGAGCTCTTGTTCGAGCGCGACGATCTGTTGCGCGGCGGTTTCGTCGAGATTGTCCGGCGACACGATCAGGGGCGAGGGCGCTGCGTCCTTCTCCTCGAAGCTGATGAGAAAGAGCCGCTCCTCCGCCCGCGTGCGGTCGACCGGATGCACCGCGATGCGCAAGGCGCGCCCGGGCTCCTTGCCGCCGTGCAACTGGCCGTACTGCGACTTGTGATCGCGATTGGCGCGATGCAGCAGCACGCGCAGCTCGGCGCGCAACGTCGGATCGATGATGGTGAGAAGATTGAGATCGACCTTGCCGCTCGAACTGCCGAGGCGCACGAAACGGCTCACATCGCCGAAGAAATGCACCGGCTCGCCGTCATGCGAGGCGAGGATGCTGGGCGGCCCGTAGCGCTCGATCAGGACGTCCTTGCCGATGCGGCCGGTATCGTGATCGAGCGCGTCCGACGTCTTGCGCGCGGTCGGCTCGATGTCCGGCTCGGTCAGCACGCCGATGGCGCGCGGCACGTAATAGGGGCGCGTGGCGACGTCGCGCCGGCGGAACAGCTTGTGACGCGCGTCGAACGCGGTGTAGAGCGATTTGCAGGCGCCGAGCGATTCCGACTTGCCGAGAAACAGATAGCCGCCCGGCCGCAGGGCGTAGTGGAACAGCTTGAAGATGTGCTCCTGCAGGCTCGGCTTGAAGTAGATCAGGAGATTGCGGCAGCTGATCAGATCCATGTTCTTGAACGGCGGATCCTGCGCCACGTCGTGGCGCGAGAACACCACCATGTCGCGGATGGTCTTGTCGATCCGAAACAGGCGGCCGCTGTTCGCGAAATAATTGTGCAGGATGTTGCCCTTCAGATTGATCACGCTGCTCTCGGCATATTCGCCGCGCCGGGCATGCGCGGTCGCCAATCCGTCGATGTCGGTGCCGAAAATCTGCACGCGCAAGCCGTTCAGCCGTGCGCCCGCCTTGCCGGCGAGCAGCAGCGCGATCGAATAGGCTTCCTCGCCGGTCGCGCAGCCTGGCACCCAGACGCGCAGCGACTCGCCGGTGCGTTTTTCCTTCACGATCTTGTCGAGCAGCTTGCCGAGCGCGGCGAACGACTCCTTGTCGCGGAAGAACGCGGTGACGGAGATGAGGAAATTCTTGGTGAGAATGTCGATCTCGTCGCGATGATGCTCGATGTAGCCGATATATTCCTTGAGCGCGCCGATCTGCAGCGCCGACATGCGGCGGGCGATCTGGCGGCGCAGCGTCGCCTCCTTGTACTTGCTGAAATCGATGCCGGTCTGGCGGCGGATATGGCGGATGATCGTCTGGAACGTGCCGCCGCCGTCTTCGTTCTCCGCGAGGCCGAGATTGAGATTGTGGCCCTGCGCGATGACGGCGAGCTTGCCGGCGATCTCCTTGGGCGGAAGGATGAGATCGGCGCCGCCGATCGTCATCGCCGCGCGCGGCATGCTCTCGTATTTCGCCGAGGACGGCTCCTGTGCGAAGGTGATGCCGCCATGCGCCTTCACCGCCCGCAGGCCGTTCGCGCCGTCCGATCCGGTGCCCGACAGCACGATCGCGATCGCGCGCGCGCCGAGACCGGAGGCGAGGCTCGAGAAGAAATGATCGATCGACGGCTTCGGGCCGATCGATTCGAGCGGCGTGCGCAGCACCAGCTTGCCGTTGCGGTAGAACACGTCGCTGTTCGGGGGCGCGATATAGATCGTGTTGGCGCGGATGCCGACGCCGTTATTGATGCCGAGGACCGGGATCTTGGTTTCGCGGGAGAGCAGTTCCACCATCATGCTGCGGTGCTGCGGCGACAGATGCTGCGCGATCACGAAGCATAGATTGGCGGAGGCGGGCAGGTTCGCAACGAACGGCCGCAAAGCCTCGAGCCCGCCGGCCGACGCTCCGATGCCGACGACGTAAAGCTCGTCCTTCTTGGCCGAGGGTCGGCTCGGCTCGGACGACGCCGGAATTGGTTGAGCTCGTCGGCTCATTCGCGAACTCCCCAGTGGAGGGGTGTGCAAGAATCGTCGACGCGCGCAAACCGCGCGCAATATGCGCGCGAACCTACATGATTCTTTAAGTATTTTGAAGTGGAGGGCGCGTGTTGGAACCGGACCGCGCCTACGTACCACCCCGTATGACTATGCGGCCGGTGCGAATATATCGACAAAACTGAACGAATGGCCTCGCCGGCGGAAACGGGACCATCCGCGCCGAGCGTTACATCCGCTCGACCAATACCGGTTCGCCCGCCTGTTCCGGCTCGGCCGACCGCGCGACCTCCGCCCGCAGGATGGGCAGGATGTCCTCCACCCGATCGCTGACATGGTAGCGCATCATCGCCCCGCTGTGGATGAAACCCAACCCGTCCATGCGCGCCAATAGATCGACCAGCGGACGCCAGTAGCCGTTGATATTGGCAAGTAGAATCGGCTTCCGATGGTGGCCGAGCTGCGCCCAGGTGAGTTGTTCGACCAGTTCCTCGAGCGTGCCGATTCCGCCCGGAAGCGCGACGAAGGCGTCCGCCCGCTCGAACATGATGCGCTTGCGCTCATGCATGTCGCGGGTCACGATGATTTCGTTGGCGAGGTCGAACATGCGCTCTTGCTGGCGCAGGAAATCCGGAATGACCCCGACCACCTCGCCGCCGTGCTCGTAGACGGACACGGCGAGCGCGCCCATCATGCCGATCGAGCCGCCGCCATAGACGAGGCCGATCCCGTTTTCGGCAAGAAGCTTGCCGAACTGCCGCGCCGCGGCGAGGAAGGCGGGATCTGTTCCGGGGCTCGATCCACAATAGACGCAGACGCTGCGAAGCTCGCTCATCGCCTGCAAGTGGCGCTGCCGAGCCGCTCCGTCAAGCCTGAATGGCGCGCTCGCCGAGCCTGTGGCGCGCTTGCTCGCCCGGTTTGCGGGAAGCCGATGCAGTCATTCCACCCGCACGTGAGGGGTGAACACGGCCGCGGAAAGGCCTATATCGAGAAGGACCCATCCGCGGTCCTGCGCCCGCGCGACTCCCACCCCATGAGCGATTGACGTGAAACCGCCTGCCGACAAGCCCGACAGTGCCTCCGCTGGCGGCGGACTGGTGCGGACGATCGTCGATCTGTGGCCGTATATCTGGCCGTCCGACCGGCGCGACCTCAAGGCGCGCGTCGTGTTCGCGCTCGTCCTGCTCGTGCTGGCGAAGCTCGCGACCATCACCGTGCCGTTCACGTTCAAGTGGGCGACGGACGCGCTTGCGGGCGCCGCGGGCGCGCCCGCGCCCGGCCAGAGCGCGTGGATCGCTTGGGTGCTGGCCGCGCCGCTTGCGCTGACCGCCACCTATGGCGCCGCGCGCATCGTGATGGCGCTTCTGACCCAGGCGCGCGACGGCGTCTTCGCCAAGGTCGCCATGCACGCGGTGCGCCGCCTCGCAATGCTCACCTTCGAGCACATGCATCTCTTGTCGCTGCGGTTCCATCTCGAACGCAAGACGGGCGGGCTGACCCGCGTGCTGGAGCGCGGGCGCAACGGCATCGAGACGATCGTGCGTATGGTCCTGCTCCAGCTCGCCCCGACGGTGGTCGAGGTCGCGTTGATCGCGGGCGTGCTGCTCTATCAGTTCGACTGGCGCTATGTGGTGACGGTCCTCGTCATGGTCGGCCTGTATATCTGGTTCACCTATGTCCTGACCGAATGGCGCATCTCCATCCGCCGCAAGATGAACGACAGCGACACCGAGGCCAACACCAAGGCGATCGATTCGCTGCTGAACTACGAAACGGTCAAGTATTTCAGCGCCGAGGAGCGGGAGGCCAGCCGCTACGACGCGTCGATGGAGCGCTACGAAGACGCGAGCGTCCAGGCCTATACCTCGCTCGCCGTGCTCAATGCGGGGCAGGCGGTGATCTTCACGATCGGGCTCACCATCGCGATGGGGATGTGCGCCTATGGGGTGCGCAACGGCGTCCATACGGTCGGCGATTTCGTGATGATCAACGCCATGATGATCCAGCTCTACATGCCGCTCAACCTCATGGGCATGCTGTATCGCGAGATCAAGCAGGCGGCGATCGACATCGAGACGATGTTCGGCATTCTCGCGCGTCCCGCGGAAATCAAGGATGCGCCGGACGCCAAGCCGCTCGACGTGACGGCCGGCGCGATCCGTTTCGAGGATGTGTGCTTCGCCTATGAGGCGGACCGGCCGATCCTGCAGGGGCTGAGCTTCGAGGTGCCGGCCGGCCGCACGGTGGCGATCGTCGGTCCGTCGGGCGCAGGCAAGTCGACCATCTCGCGCCTGTTGTTCCGCTTCTACGACGTGACCAGCGGGCGCATCGCCATCGACGGCCAGAACATCCGCGACGTGACGCAGAAGTCGTTGCGCAACAGCATCGGCATGGTTCCGCAAGACACCGTGCTGTTCAACGACACGGTTCGCTACAATATCCGCTATGGCCGCTGGGACGCGACCGATGAGCAGGTGGAGGCGGCCGCGCGGCTCGCCCAGATCGATGCGTTCATCCGCGCGACGCCGCGCGGCTACGAGACGGAAGTGGGCGAGCGCGGGCTGAAGCTGTCGGGCGGCGAGAAGCAGCGCGTCGCGATCGCGCGGACGATCCTGAAAGCGCCGCCGATCCTGCTGCTGGACGAGGCGACCTCGGCCCTCGACAGCCATACTGAAAAGGACATCCAGGACGCGCTCGAGCGCGTTTCGCAGAACCGCACCACGCTCGTGATCGCGCACCGGCTCTCCACGATCGTCGGCGCGGACGAGATCATCGTGCTCGATCAGGGCCGCATCGTCGAGCGCGGCACGCATCCGGCGCTGCTCGCGCAGGACGGCCTTTACGCCAGCATGTGGAGCCGCCAGCGCGAGGCGGAGGCGGCGCGCGAGACGCTCGCGCTGGTCGGCGATTCGCCCGTCGTGGCGGAGCGCGTTCAGGTGACCGCGGATGACCGGCGAGAGGACAAGCCGATCCCGCTCGACGCTGTCGAGTAATACTGAGCTTCACCGGCTCCGACCCTCAAAACTGTAATTGCCGTGCTTGACCCACGGCTGTCCGTTCAGCCGACTTCAGACCTCCCGCTGGGGAGAGGTGGAATGAGAGTCGTCCGTTTCCAGCCAAGCGACGGAAATGGCGCAATCAGTCGACCGCGATAATCACATCGCTCGACTTGATCACGGCGGCGGCCGGTTGCCCGATCGCGAGCTTCAGGTCGTCCACCGCCGCATTGGTGATGGAGGCGGTCACCACGACGCCGCCCCCGATGTCGAGGCGGACAAGCGCGACGACCTGGCCTTTCGTCACGTCGATGACCGTGCCTTTGAGCACATTACGGGCGCTGAGTTTCACCGGAAACCTCTTTTCAGTTGATCGGGCTGGGCGGGGCCAGGACGGTGAAGCCGGAGGAACTCGAACACCTTGCGCGCTTCCGGGCCGCGGATGAAGGCGATCAGCCGGGCGGGGCCGTCTCCGCGTGCGCCCGCCGTCAGGGCGAACGGGTAGACGATGGGCGGATGCGTGTCGGCGGAGAATTCCGCCACGATCTTCACGCGCGGCTCCACCAGCGCATCGGTCAAGTACACGATCCCGAGCGCCGCCTCGCCGCGCGCGACCAGCACCAGGGCCGCGCGGACACTCTCCGTCTGCGCCAGGCGCGGCTCGATCGTGTTCCACAAGCCGAGTTTTTCCAGCGCGGCCTTGGCGTAGCGTCCGACCGGCACGGACTTGACCTCGCCGGTTGCGAGCCGGCTCGTTCCAATCGCCGCAAGGAGCGATTCCGCGGTCAACGACAGGCTTGCCGGCGCCGCGTCGGCAGGCGCGATCACCACAAGCTTGTTGCCGAGCAGATCGACGCGCGTCTGCGGCTGGATCAGGTTGTGCGCCTGCGCGTAATCCATCCAGTCGACGTCGGCCGAAGCAAACAGGTCGGCCGGCGCGCCCTGCTCGATCTGCCTGATCAGAGCAGAGGAGGCGGCGAACGAAAAGCGGACCGGAAGGTTGGTTTCGGCGGTGAATTTGTTCGCAATGTCTTTGAGCGCGTCCTGCAGGGATGCGGCGGCAAAGACGGTGACCGGGTCCTGCTGCGCGCGCGCCGGCGGCGATGTCGCAAAGGCGACAAGCCCGACAAAGGCGAGGGCGAAAAGTTTTCTGATTGACCGCATGGTCGACGGTTCTCCGCGTGTTGGACCGATCGCAAGCAAGCTTGCAATAACGAGACCAGACCGGGACCGTCGTCCTGGAACCGCGCGCGCCGCGCTCAGCGGGCCGCAGGGCCGTGCGATCAAGATAGCCGTCGCACCGGTCGAGTCAACCGGCCGGTTGGATCCGCACGGCGACGTCGAGCGGCGGCGCGGAATAAGGTGCGGAGGTGACGAGGATGTCGGCGCCGGCCGCCGCATAGGCCGCCGCATTGCCGGCGTTGATTCCGCCCGCCGCCGCCAGCAGGGGCTTCCGTCCTGACGCGGCAAGTCCGGCCGCTAAAGCGGACAGAGTCTCGACCGAGAACTTCTCGGTTTGAATCACGTCGGCGCCCGCATCCGCCCAGACGAGCGCCTCGTCGAGCGAGGAGACTTCGACCACGATCTTCTTTTCCGGCGCTCCGCGCCGCGCGCATGCGATCACGGCTGGCGCCGACCGCCGATCGAGAAAGGCCCGGTGCTCGGCAAAGATCAGGATCGTTTCGGACAGGCCGAGCCGGTGCGGCGCAGCGCCGCCGGCGAGGATCGCCTTTATCGAAAGCGCCTTGGCGCCCGGCATGTTCTTGCGCGTGCACACGACCGCGGTCTCCGGCCGCCCGGCGCTCGCCGCCTCGACGATCCGGCGGGTCGCCGTGGCGATCCCGGATGCATATTCCATGAGCGTCTGCGCGACTTTCCAGCCGCGATGCAATGCCCCGGCCGATCCCGATGCGGACAGGATCGGCGCACCGGGCTCGACCGCCGAACCCGAAGCGGCGAGCGCCATGACGCGCGCGCCCGCCAGTTCGAGAAGCCGGGCGGCCTCTTCGGAGCAGGCGACGACCATGCGGTCGCGCGCCGAAAAGGCGATGTGTCCCGGCTCCGCTCCGATGCCCAGAACATGCGTCGTCAGGTCGCCGAACGGCGCGTCGTCGTCGAGAAAGGATTCCAGAACGCGGCCGTTGAGGGCAGGGAGGTTCATCGCACCCTCGGTCCTTCGGAACAACCGGACGGAAGCAAACTCCTGCCAGCGTCATGCACCGCTTGGCCCGCCCTTCAATCCGATCTACATAACGCGATCTGCAAGAAACGAAAGAAGACCGAGCCCGTCATGTCCCTCACCGATTTCGATCCGTTCGCAGCTCGCCCCGATCAACTCGGAGGGCTACCCGTTCGTCGCCGCCTTCGCGCTGGCGAGCCTCGTCCTGTTCTGGCTGTGGACGCCGCTCGGCTGGCTCGGGGTGCTCGCGACCGCGTGGTGCGCCTATTTCTTCCGCGATCCTCCCCGCGTGACGCCCTTGCGCGACGGGGTGATCGTTGCGCCGGCCGACGGGCGCGTCTGCCGGGTCGGCGACGCGGTTCCGCCGGCCGAGCTCGGCCTGAGCGACCAGCCGCTCGCGCGCGTCTCGATCTTCATGAGCGTGTTCGACTGCCATGTGAATCGCAGTCCCGTCGGCGGGCGCGTCGAACGGATCGTCTACCGGCCCGGCCTCTTCATCAATGCCGAACTCGACAAAGCGAGCGAGGGCAATGAGCGCAACGGCCTCGTGATCGCGACCGCGGGCGGGACGGAGATCGGGGTGGTGCAGATCGCCGGGCTCGTCGCGCGGCGCATCGTGTCCTTCGTCCACGAGGGCGTGAGCGTCGGGGCGGGAGAGCGGATCGGCATGATCCGCTTCGGCTCGCGAGTCGATGTCTATCTGCCCGAGGGCGTGCGGCCGCTGGTGGCGGAAGGACAGACCATGACCGCGGGCGAAACCGTCATCGCCGATCTGCAGGCGACCGATCCGGGCCGCAGTTTCCGCGTCGAGTAGCCGGGCGGTCGGCGCCTGCGGGCAAAGCAGGAAATGCCCGGCGCGAGGCCGGGCATCGATCCGACAAGGGTGCGCATGCGCGACGGCTCGTCCGCTCCGCAATGCGCGCTGTGGCTCAGTGCCCTTGCTTTTCGCTGTGCGCTCCCGCGGCGATCGTGCCGACCTTGTACTCGACCGCAACCGTGCCGGCCTTCTCGAAGGTCAGCTCGCCCTTGAGCACCTCGCCCTGCTTGAGCGGCTCCTTAAGTTGCATGAACATCACGTGATAGCCGCCGGGCTCGAGCTTCACCGTCTGGCCGGGCTTGATCTCGAGCCCGCCCGGGATCGGGCGCATCGTCATCACATTGTTCTCCAGGCGCATTTCGTGCACCTCGAATTTCCCGGCCTGCGGCAGCGACCCGCCGACCAGGCGATCCGGCTGGCTGCCATTGTTGGTGATCGTCATGTAGCCGGCGCCGACCTTGGCGCCGCCGGCCGTGGCCCGGCTCCACGGCTGGTTGATCACGAGCGACCCTGCCTTGAATTCCTGGGCCGAGGCGTTGGACGGGACAAAAGCGAATACGAGGAGCAGCGGAAAGAAGAGGGAAAATATGGATTTCATGACCGTCTCCCTGCGCGGCGCAACGCTCGTCGGCGTTGCTTGTGCGAACGAAGGATAGTGGAAAAAAGGGCGCGGTTGCAGGCCGGCGTCACGCGGCCGGCGGCGCTCGCGCCCGGATGGGGGACCGTTCGCTCGGGCGCGCGGGATCGTCCGTGTCCAGCGCCGGGAGCGGAGCCGCCACGGGCGCTCCCCAGGCCGGCGCATGGAGCTCGGGAGCTTGCGCGGCCGCGCCGAGCGCGGGGACCGCACACAGGATGCAGCAGCCTTGGCGCGTCCGATCGGGAACCGGCGCCGGATCGTCAGGATCGCCCCCGCGGGCGCCTGATCCGGAGCAAAGCGCGTGCGCCGCGAGGCTGTCTATCGCCTCGGCGGAGAGGGCGAACGGGGGAGCAAGGCTCGACAGCGCGGCCTGCAGCAGAATCGCGAGGCCCGCCAGCGCGGCGATGCAAGCGGTCCGGGCCGGCGGCCGGACTTGCGTCACGACGCGTGCTCGTTGCGAGGCGTGTGCAAGGCGCGCCGCAATCAGCTCGCCTCGCGCTTGTGCGAATCGAGCGAATCGAGAAAGGCCTGCGCGTCCTCCTTCTTCTCGAAGACATGCGGGGCGATGTTGCGGCGGGTGAACGCCTCGCCGAGCTTCATGCGCATGAAGGCGCTCGTCGCGAAGCGGGTGATCCGCGTGTAGTAGTGCTCGAGCATGTAGCGGTCCATGTCCGCGTAGTCGTCATAGGTGTCTTCGGAAATGCGGAAGCTGTCGTAATTGATGAACACGCCGACCCGCTTGCCGATGCTCTTGCAGCGCTCCTCCAGGAGCTTGCGCAGCGCGACGATGTCGCTCTTGACCCGGATATACATGCCCTCGAAGTTGAGGAACAGGATGTTGCGCTGCGGGTCGTAGCTGATGCGGTCGGGCAGGTCGAGATTGAGCAGGTGCGTCTTCAGCCCCATCGGCTCCGGGTGGAAGATGCGGAGATCCATCACGTCCGGCTCGCCGATCACCGGCTTGAAATCCATGTGGGCGAGGATGTCGCGCTCGATGTCGATGCCCGGCGCCACCTCGATCAGCGCCAGCCCGGCGCGGACGCGGCGAAACACGCAGCGCTCGGTTACGTACAGCACCATGCGGCTGCGGTCATAGGCATACTGGCCGGAAAAGCTGATCTGCCCGACCTTTTCGACGAATTTCCGCTGCTTGCCCTCTTTGATGATCCTCAGCTTGCCGTCCTCGACCGCAACTTCAAGGCCGCCCGCGGTGAAGGTCCCGGTGAACACCACGCGACGGGCGTTCTGGCTGATATTGATGAAGCCGCCGACGCCGACGAGGCGCTTGCCGAAGCGGCTGACATTGACGTTGCCGACGCGGTCGCATTCGGCCATGCCGAGGCAGGCAAGGTCGAGCCCGCCGCCGTCGTAGAAGTCGAACTGCTGGTTCTCGTCGATCACCGCATCCATGTTGATGCTGGCGCCGAAGCTCGCTCCGCTCGCCGGAATGCCGCCGATCGCGCCCGATTCCACCGACAGCGTGATGTATTGCAGCACCTTCTCTTCGTTGGCGACCGAGGCCACGCCCTCCGGCACCCCGACGCCGAGATTGACGATGCCGTTGGGCGGCAGCTCGAAGGCGGCGCGCCGCGCGATGATCTTGCGCTCGTCGAGCGGCAGCGCCGGCACGGTTGCGACCGGCACGCGGATGCGGCCGGCATAGCCCGGATGGTACTGCGTCGCGAGATTGGTCATGTGGTCTTCGGGGTCGGCGACCACGACGCAGTCCACGAAAATGCCGGGGATCTTCACCTCGCGCGGCGGCAGGGTGTTGCGGTCGGCGATGCGCTCGACCTGCGCGATGACGATGCCGTTGGAGTTCTTCGCGGCCATCGCCATGGCGAGATTGTTGAGCGTGAGCGGCTCTTTCTCCATGGTGATGTTGCCCATGGGGTCGGCGGTGGTGCCGCGAACGAACGCGACCGTCACCGGGGCGACCTTGTAGAACAGCCACTCCTCGCCCTCGAACTCGACCAGCTTGACGATGTCGCGGGTGGTGACGTGGTTGATTCGCCCGCCCTCGTAGCGCGGATCGACGAAAGTGTGCAGGCCGATCTTGGAGAACGTGCCCGGCTTGCCGCCCGCGAGATCGCGGAAGAGCTGGGCGATGATCCCCTGCGGCAGATTGTAGGCGTAGAGCTTGTTGTCGAGCGCCAACTGGCACACCGAGGGCATGCGCCCCCAATTGCCGGCCACCACTTTGCGCAGCAGCCCCTCATGGCCGAGACGGCTCAGCCCCTTGGTCTTGCTGTCGCCTTGGCCGGCGGTGGCGAACAGGCTCAGATTGCTCGGCGTGCCCGTCTTGAGATAGCGACGCTCGAGCGCCTTGAGCAGCGCTTCCGGGACGCAGGACTGGACGAAGCCGCAACTCGAGAGCGTGTCGCGGTCACGCACGAGGCTGACGGCCTCGTCGGCGGTGACGATCTTGTCTCGCATCGCAGACATTGGCGTGCTCCTTGACGTCCCCCTCCCTTACCCTCTCCCGCAAGCGGGGGAGGGAGCGGAGCGCCGCAGGCAAGCTCGCGCAGCCTGCGCAGGCTGGCTGCGTGCGCCGCGGAGGGGGCAAATCCGCGCATAATGGACCTCTAGACGTCTCCCAGCGTGGCGGTCGCGGTCATGGCGACGCCGCCATCCGGGCCGACCGCCTCCAGCGCGACGGCGTTCTCCTCGGGCTGGCCGACCAGGCGGAACGGCGCGAGATCGAACAGCGGCGCGCGGCCGCGAAAGCTGTAGGCGATGATGGCGCGCTCGCTATGGCGACGCACGAGGTCGAGCAGCAGCACCGCGGTGAGCGGCCCGTGCACGACGAGGCCGGGGTAGCCCTCCTCGTTGATGGCGTAGGGCCGGTCGTAATGGATGCGATGGGCGTTGAAGGTGAGCGCCGAGAAGCGGAACAGCAGGACCGGGTCGGGCGTGATGGTGCGCGACCACGCCCCGGCCGGCGGCGCCGGCAGATCGACCACGGCCGGGGCCGCGATGCGTGCGCCCGGCTCGCGATAGACGATGTCCTGCACCTCCTCGACGCACACCCGTCCGTCCTGCTCGATCTGGTATTCGACCGTGACGAACATCAGAGTTCCGCTCGCGCCATGCTTCTGCGAGATGTCGCGGACCGTGCCGGTGCGGGTCGCCGGCTTGCCGATGAGCAGCGGGTGGCGGAAATGCAGCCGCGCGCCCGCGAACATCCGGCGCGGCAATTCGACCGGAGGCAGGAAACCGCCACGCTGCGGGTGTCCGTCCTTGCCGATCCGCGAGGCCGGCGCCCGCGGCAGGAAATAGAGCCAATGCCACAAAGGCGGCAGCGGGTCGCCCGATCCGAGCCGGCGCTCGCCGTCGTCGAGGGTGGCGAGCATGGCCTGCACCGGCGCAAGCGACAGCACCTCGTCCAGGCGCTCCTGCTTGCCGATCCAATCGCCAAAGGCGTGGGATGTGTCGTTCAGCGCATCCTCCTCACAATTCGATCGGCCCGGCGACGACTTTCATGTCGCGCAGCTTTCCGATCTGGCCATCGCCCAGGCCCAAGACATCGGCCAGCACCTGGTCGGTGTGCTCGCCGAGAATAGGCGCGCGAACGGGCGCTTCGCGTGGCGAGCCCCCGAAATCGAGCGGCGAGCCGGGCACCAGATAGCGCCCGATGCCGGCTTGCTCCACCTCCCGGAACAGCGGATTGACGGTCGAGCAGCGCGGGTCCTCGCGCAGCATCTGGCGGAAGGTCTGGTAGGGCCCCCAGCACACGCCGGTGCCGGCGAAGGCCGCCTTGATCTCGTCCAGCGTGCGGGCCGACACCCAGGTTTCCAGGACCGCCGAGATCACGTCGCGCGCCCGGAAGCGGTCGCCCTCGTCCCTCAAGTTCACCCCGAGCAGGGGCTCGATCATCGCGAAGCGGTCGGCGAGCCCGGTGACCCGGCCGAGTTCGGTCCACATCCGGTCGGTGATCGCCACGATATAGATCAGCCGGCGGTCCTTGGTCTCGAAGTCCCGCCCATAGGCCCCGTACAGATAGTTGCCGAAGGCCGGACGGTCTTCGTGCATCAGCTCGGCTTCGGCGATGTAGCCGAGATTGCCGACCATCGCCATGGCGACGTCCGACAGCGCGATCTTGATCAGCTGGCCTTCGCCCGTCAGCCGGCGGTGACGCTCGGCGGTGACGAGGCCGAGCGCCGAGGTGACGCCGGTGATGGCGTCCCAGGCGGGCAGGGCATGGTTGATCGGGTGGGTCGCGTCGCTATGCGCCGGCCCGGTCGAGAACGGGATGCCGACGGCGCAATTCACGGTGTAGTCGACCGCCGAGCTTCCATCCGGATTGCCGAACAGATTGAGCATGATCAGGTCGTGCCGGCGCTTCTTCAGCGCCTCGTAGCCGAGCCAGCCGGACGCGGGAAAATTGGTCAGGAAAATCCCGTTGCCGGGTCCCGGCGCGGTGATCAGCGCGGTGACGAGTTCCTGGCCTTCCGGCTTGCGGGTGTCGACGGCGATCGACCGCTTGCCCTTGTTCAGGCCGACCCAGTAGAGGCTCTTGCCACGCTGGTCCACCGGCCAGCGCTTGGCGTCGAGCCCGCCGCGGACCGGATCGAAGCGGATCACGTCGGCGCCGAGCTGCGCGAGCGTCATGCCGGCGAGCGGCGCCGCAACGAAGGCGGAGCCTTCAATGATGCGCAGATCCTTCAGGATATGATTTATGCTCCACCCACCCCCTGCCGATCGTCGAAAATAGCCGCAGCCGGGACGGTTGAGAAGCCATCATGACGTTGACGCCATGCCGCAAATTCGCACAGTCGCCCGACAAACGGGTGATTCACGGCAAGCGGGTGAATAGAGCCTCGGCGTTGCCGGTCGCCGCTTCCGCGCTCGCCGTCGCCAAGCGGGAGACCCGCCGGTTGCAGCCGATCGCACCCCCCCGCGAACGCGCGCCAACCGTCCCCTCGGCGTCACGCAGCCGCCATGTGGTCATGACTGTGTGGCACGCTTGTCCGGAAGAAAAGCGGAGGGGAAAGCATGCAGGCCGACGAAGCCGCGGAATTGATGGACAAGGAGAAGGAGAGCGACCGCTTCAAGCAGCGCGCCGCGGTCGTGCATCGCCGTATTTCGCCATGGTGCTGGCGATCACCGGGCTCGGCGGCTCGAACGCCGGCAAGGAGGCCGTCACCAACAACGTGCTCGCGTCCAATTTTTTCAACTTCTTCCAGGCGAAGAACATGCGGCAGACGGCGATCGTGCTCGCGGCCGACCAGCTCGAGTTCGCCTGGCTGAACGATGCCCGCCATGCCGGACGCCGACCAGGGAGGCGCTGCAGAGCAAAGCTCGACGAGTACCGCAAGACGATCGCGCGCTACGAATCCGAGCCGGAAACCCGCGACGGCAAGAAGGAGCTGCTGCTCCGCGCGCGCGACTATGAAGCGAAGCGCGACCATGCGCTCAAGCAGGACCCCTATTTCGACTATGCCGCGGCGCTGTTGCAGATCGCGATCGTGCTGATCTCGGTCGCGATCATCGCCAATCTCGTCTGGCTGTCGTTTTTCGGCGCGGCCATCGGACTTGTCGGCTCGCTCCTGACGCGTCAACGGGTTTTTCTTGCTGGTCGATATTCCCGGGCTTGCCTGAGATCGAACTTACCGCCGGTTGGAGCGTTTACTCGCCAGACGTTTCACACTGCAGGAGGTCGCGATGAGCGGGGTTGGATGGATTGCGGCGCTGGTGATCGGCATCATAGCCGGTTGGATCGCCGAAAAGGTGATGTCGCGCAGCCACGGGCTTATCATGAACCTGATCGTGGGCGTCGTCGGCTCGTTCGTGGGCGCCGCGATCGCCCACCTGCTTGGATTCGCCTATGCCGGCTTTTGGCCGAGCCTCGTCGTATCGGCGGTGGGCGCAATCGCGTTTCTGTTTATTCTGGACCTCGTGCGCGGACGATCCACGGCCGATCGGCGATGGTCATAGCGCCGCAGGCGGCGCGCACCGACGCATCAAGACGAGAACGGCCGGCGAAAAGCCGGCCGTTCGTATCAGATTTCGCTAATGCGAGCTATTTGTAATAGCCGACCCCGCAGCCCTGGCCGCCGACCTTGGTGACGAAGGACTGCTTCGCCACGGGATCGGTCCCGCCCGGCTTCGGGAACATGTAATCCACGGTCGCGATCGTTCCGTCTTTCGCAGCAACGAAGATGGCCTCACCCATCGCCCCACCGCTCCGGTCCTTGAGCGCCCGCACGTCGGTGCCCATGAGCGCAGGATTGGGATGCGCGGTGAACTTGCCCGTCCCCGTCTCGAAGCAGAACACGTAAAGATCGCGATCCTTGTATCCGGCCTCGCCTTTATTGAACTTGTCGAGCGCCGCCTTCTCGTCCGCCTTCAATTCGGTGACGGCCTTCTCGAGCATGGCTTTGGCCTCGCCGGCCGTGCCAAACTGCTGCGCTCCCGCGCCGCTCGCGGCGAACAGAAGGGGAATTGACGCGACAGCCGAAATAAAAAACGCCTTCCTCATTAGCTTCCTCCATGGATGATTGGTAGATGCGGACAGTATGGTCTAACGACCACGTCGCAGCGACCGTCTTTCGCACCGCGGCAAAAATGCGGCACGCCGCTTCTACTTGCAAAGCAACATGGCGTGAGCATGTCATTTGATCCGCGCCGGAAGCGCGGCCGGGCGGACCCATGGCCGCGATGCGTTCGCGTGGCATTGGAGCTAATGCTCTTGCGCCCGCAGCCCTCGTCACGCAAATGACGGGACACTTTTGGAGGTGTGAGAGGAATGAGGGACCCGCCGATGGTCAGCGCCATGCCGGACATTCCGGTCGCCGATGTCCGCGACGGCGGAGCGCTCCAGCATGCGCAGGAATGCGCGGGCCGGGCGCGGGCGCTGCGCGACGACTGTCTCGCCTTTCTGCCGCGCGCCGCGGGGCCGTTCATCCCGACGCTCGACGGCGTCGCGCGGCGCTGGCTGATGCGCTCGCGCTCGCCCTATGTGCCGGAGATCGCCCAGATTGCGGCCATGCTCGGGTTTCCCGGCGTGTGGTTTCTCAACGGCTCCTACATCTGGGGCTGCACGTCGCTTGCGCGCGACGAAGACGGCGCGCCCTGGCTCGCGCGCACGCTTGATTGGCCTTTCCCCGGGCTCGGCCGTCGTGTCGAGGTGGCGCGCATGCGGGGGTCCGGCGGCGAGTTCTTCAGCCTGACTTGGCCGGGTTACGCCGGCGCCCTGACCGCGATGGCCCCCGGCCGGTTTGCCGCTTGCGTCAATCAGGCGCCGCTGTGGCGGCGCACCCGTCATCCCTGGCTGCGGCTTTATGACTTCATGGCGAACGCGCTCAATACCTGGCGCATTAGGCACATCCCGCCCGATCAGCTCCTGCGCCGGACGTTCGAGACCTGCGCAAGCTATGCCGAAGCCCGCCGGATGCTGGAAACCGAGCCGGTGGCCCGGCCGGTGATCTACACAGTGGCGGGCTGCGCTCCCGGCGAGCGCTGCGTGATCGAGCGGACCGAGGAGAGCTTCCTCACCCATGAAGGGGAGACCTGCGCCGCCAATGACTGGATCGTGAGCCGTCCCGATTGGGAGGCGCGCATCATCGCCGCGCATCTGTTCACGAGTTCGGCCGAGCAGGCCGCCGGCAGGAGCCGGGCGCGGCGCGATGCGCTCGCGGCGTTCGGCGGGCCGTTGTCGCAGGCAGGCTTCGCATGGGTGACGCCGCCCGTGCTCAACCCCTATACCCGGATCGCCTCCGTCATGTGCCCCGCGCGCGGCCTCTTGCGCGTGGCGGGCTACGAGGTCGTCGCGCCGGGCGCGCTGCCCGAGCAGGTGACGCAGGTGCGCGAGGTGACGGCCGCGGCGGCTTGACGCTTCGCGGCCGTCGCTAACTCGCGGCTATCGTTTACTTTCCCGCCTTCCCCCGCATACTCCCGATAAAGCGCCTCGAGCACCTCGCCTGTCGCGGCCTGGGCCTTGTCCTCCGGGAAATTGGTCAGCACGACGACGCCAAGGTCTTGCGCGATGTCGACCAGGATGACCGCGAAGTTTATCCCGTTGGAACCGCTGTGGGTCAGCAGCGGATGCGTCGCCCAGTCGAACTTCACCACGCCCCAGCCGAGCGCGTATTCGCCTTCCTGCGGCGTGCCCGGCGGCGGGTCCGGCCGCTTGCCCGTGCTGATGTGCGGCCGATGCAGGCGCGCAAGCGTCTCGGGGCTCACCAGCGCCGGGCCGCGCTTGCCGGCGCCTGCGTTCCAGCCGGCCCAGGCGGCGAAATCGAGCACCGACATATGCGCGATGCCGGCCGGACCGACCGCCGGCGGCACGTCGGCGGCGGCGCCCCACAGCATCGGCGTGATCTCGCCCTTCTCGCTCACTTTGTGGCCGACCGGCGCATCGAGTTTTCCGAAGGTCGCCTGCGCGCCGAGCCCGGCGGTGCGCAGGCCGAGCGGGGCGAAGATGCGCCGCGTGATCAGCTCTTCCCACGGCGTCTCCGCCGCCTTCTCGATCATCGCGCCGGCGATGATGTAGCCGAGATTGGCGTAGTGAAACGCCGAGCCGGGCGGCGTGATCGGCGCGTTGTTCTTCCACGCATCGAGCATGCGCAGGCGCAGCGCCGCCAGATTGTATTCGAACGCGTCCGTGTTGAAGTAGAGCGCGACGATTGTCCGGCGTGTCGGAGGGAATGCCGCTCGAATGCGACAGGAGCTGTTCGAGCGTCACCGCCGCAAGCTTGGGATTGATGCCGCGCACGTCTTTGCCCAACACCTCGCCGATGGTCGAATCCCAGCGCAGCTTGCCTTCCTCCACCAGCATGGCGGCGAGCGTCGCGGTCATCGCCTTGGTGTCGGAGCCGAGATGGAAACGGTCGTCGATGGTCACCTTGACGTCGGTCCCGTGTGCGCGCACGCCGACCGCGCCGGCGGCGATGACGGCGCCGTCTTTCACCACCGCCGCCGCGAGCGCCGGCAAGCCGTGCTTGGCGCGCGCCTTTTCGAGCTCGGCGTCGAGCGGACGCGTCTGGGCGCAGGCGAGCGCAGGCAGCGCCAAGAGGGCGCACGCGCCGACCAGGATTTTCAGGAGCACGGCGCAACGCGAGGGCAGGGAGGTCATGGCGTCTCTTCGGTTAAGGTTTTCGCCCTTGCGGTCCGCGGCGAGCGGCCGGCAAAAGCCGGCAAGGCGTTGACCATCACCATGCAGCCGATCACGACAGCTTGGCAACGATGTCGTCCATGCTGAAAAAGAACTCGTCGGGCGCGTGCGCTTGCAGCGCATCGATGCTGGCGTAGCCCCAGGACACCGCGCCGAAAGCGACGCCCACCGCGCGCGCGGCCTCCGCGTCGCGCGTCTCGTCGCCGATCGCGATCGCCTGCGCCGGCGGAACGCCCGTGCGTTTGATGATCGTCCGGAATTTCGTCCGCTTGCCGAACAGCGACGACTGGCAGGCGAAATGCGCAAAGCGCCGCTCGTTGTGCGGACCGAGCGTGCGGCGCACATTGTCCTCCGAATCGGAACTGACGATCGCGAGCACGGTCTCGCGCGCGGCAAGCGCAGCGAGCACGCGATCGACGCCGGGAAACAGCGCGATCTCATGCAGGTGCTGCGCCTTGAGCGCACGCATGTGGCGGGCGATCTTCGGCACTTTCCACAGCGGCACGCCGAGCCAATCGAGAATCTGCCGCGAACTCGCGCCGCGCAGGATCTCGATGTCCTGCGGCGCAACGCGCCGGAACCGATATTTGTCCGCGACGGTGTTCAGAACGCCGGTAAACCAGGGAAACGTGTCGGCCAGCGTGCCGTCCATGTCGAAGATGACGAGCCTGTATTTCACCGGCGGCCTTGCAACTTTTCCTGCGCGATCTTCACGACGGGCGGAGCGATCGGCAAGCCGTCGAATCGATCGGACGCGATCCGCCACCGCCATAGGCGGTCTTGCCGGCATTCTCCAGCGCGCGCGGCAAACTCCGCCTGCGGCAATTTTCTCCTCGCTCGCGAAACCGCACGTCCGCCCGCGCGTAACTCCCGCCGTCGTCCGGGCGGGATATCGCCGCCCTGGGACAAGCAAAAGGGAGCGACACATGAATTTTGCATCGAAGACCATGGCGGCCCTGTTCGCCGCCTCGGCGGCGCTCGTCGCCTCCGGCCTCGCGCAGGCCGGCACGATCATCGGCCTTGTCGACGGCAATGCGCTTGCCATGATCGACGCGGCGAGCCGCAAAGTGACGTCGAAGGTCGACATCAAGGGCGCGGGCCCGCTGCTCGGGATCGACGTGCGGCCCGCCGACGGCGCGCTGTACGGCGTGACCGGGGACGGATGGATCGTCACCATCGACCCGAAAACCGGCCAGGCGATGCAGAAGGCGAAGCTCTCCGAGACCTTGAAGCCGGGCGCGACCGCGACCGTCGACTTCAATCCGGTCGCCGACCGCCTGCGCGTGATGGGCTCGGACGGCGCGAGCTTGCGCGTCAATGTCGAGGACGGCAAAGCGACGGTGGATGGTTCGCACAAATACAAGGACGGCGACGCAAACGCCGGCAAGACGCCGAAGGTGGTCGCGGGCGCCTACACCAATGCGATGAAGGGCGCGCAGGCCACCGTTCTTTATAATGTCGACGCGGCGACGGGCGCGCTCGTCACGCAGGCGCCGCCGAACGACGGCGTGCTCAACACGGTGGGACCGCTCGGCGTTGCTGTGGACGGGCCGGTCGCGTTCAACATCGTCACCGAGGGCGAGGGGAACCGCGCCTGGCTGGTCGCCGGCGGCAATCTCTATTCGGTCGACCTGAAAACCGGCGCGGCGACCGCGGCGGGCAAGATCGAAGGCCTGAACGGCGCGCTCGGCGACATCGCCTGGTGGGAGTGACCGGGCGGCTGTTTCCTCCGGCAAGTCCTCGCGGAGCAGGCGCGCGCCGTCAGGCGTGCGCTTGTTCCGATTGCGGCAAGTCGAGATCGCGGCGCACCTGCGCGAACACGGCGCGAAACATCTCCGCCGTCAGCACGCCGGTATTGGTGTTGTAGCGGGAGCAGTGATAGCTGTCGAACAGCCTCACTTTGTTCATGTCGTGCAGCGCGCCATGCGCAAAGGGCGCAGACGCGGCGCGCCGGTCCAGTGCGGCGATGACGCTGTCATGGGCGACCCGGCCGAGCGCGACGATGGCTTGCAGCCGTTCCATTTCGGCGATCGTATTTTTCAGGAATTCGCGGCAGGTCTTGATCTCGATCGGCAGCGGCTTGTTTTCCGGCGGCACGCAGCGCACCGCATTGGCGATGCGCGCGTCGACGAGCGCAAGCCCGTCATCGGCCCGCTCGGCATAGTCGCCTTGGGCGAAGCCGAACTCCGCGAGCGTCGCATACAGGAGCTTGCCGGCGAAATCGCCGGTGAACGGCCGGCCGGTGCGGTTCGCGCCGCGCAGGCCGGGCGCAAGCCCGACGATCAGCAGCCGCGCCTTCACGGGCCCGAAGGACGGCACAGGCGCATTGAACCAGCCGGGCTCCTGCGCTCGCCAGGCGGCGCGGAAGGCGACCAGGCGCGGGCAGCGGGGGCAGTCGCGTCCGGGCTCGGCGGTCGTCCCGGCAAGGGGCATCGTCACTCGTCGTCGAACACGTCGCTGTCGCCGGCGGCGGGCTCGGGCCGCACATTCGTGCTGCGCTGCAGGAATTGCGGCGTATGACGCTGCTCGCGCGGGCCGCGGTCGGGCCGCTCGCCGGGGTCCCGTCCGATCTTCGGCTGCAGCTCGACGATGTCGAGAAATATGTCGGCCTGCCGGCGCAGTTCGTCGGCGACCATCGGGGGTTGCGTCGAGATGGTGGAGACGACGGTCACGCGCACGCCCCGGCGCTGCACCGCTTCGACCAGCGAGCGGAAATCGCCGTCGCCCGAGAAGAGCACCATGTGGTCGATCGTTCCGGCGATCTCCATCGCGTCGACCGCAAGCTCGATATCCATGTTGCCCTTCACCTTGCGGCGGCCCGTCTGGTCGACGAATTCCTTCGTCGCCTTGGTCACCACGGTGTAGCCGTTATAGTCCAGCCAATCGATCAGGGGCCGTATTGAGGAATATTCTTGGTCTTCGACCACGGCGGTATAGTAGAACGCCCGGAGCAGGTAGCCTCGACCATGAAATTCCCGCAAAAGCCGCTTGTAATCGATATCGAAGCCAATCGATTTCGCTGTCGCATAAAGGTTTGCGCCATCAATGAATAGTGCAATTTTTTCCGTGGGTACTGTCATGTGAATCTCGTTTGTTACTGCAAGTGCGCAACAGGTCGCCGGGCGCGCCCGCCCGGTGAACAGCAACCGTTTTGAAATCCCTATGGGTGCAAGGCGATAATCGCCTGCGGCACCCAGTCGCGGCTCTCAGCAGAGGCTCGCGCCCGCTCGATGTCGACCTCAGATAGTTACTGTCCAAGATGTCTTCTAGGCAATTCACAACGGAAATAGCCGATAAAATTAGCCAATGCAAATCAATGTTGCGCTTTTGGGCCAGGAAGACTACGACCGCCCTTAATCCCTACATCGCTCCGCAAGAAGGAGAACGAGCCTATGGCCCGTGTCACGGTAGAAGACTGCATCGATAAGGTTGAGAATCGATTCGAGCTCGTCCTTTTGGCGGCCCATCGCGCGCGCATGATCTCCTCCGGCGCTCAGATCAATGTCGACCGCGATAACGACAAGAACCCGATCGTCGCGCTGCGTGAGGTCGCCGACCAGGCGATCTCGCCGGAGGACCTCAAGGAGGACCTCATCCATTCGCTGCAGAAATATGTCGAGGTCGACGAGCCCGAGCCCGAGGCCATTCCGCTGATCGGCGGCACCGGCGAAGGGGTCGACGCCGACGACACCGAGGTCGCCATGGAGCGCATGACGGAAGAGGAGCTGTTGAAGGGACTCGAAGGCTTGACGCCGCCCGAGGAGCGGCCCGAGCCGGTGGAGCCCGACGACGAGGAATAGCCGGGCCGGTTCGCCGCCGCTCGCAGCGTCTTTTCGTGAAAGCCGGCGGCTCGCCCGAGCCGCCGGCCTTTTCTTGCGGCTTCACACCCGACATAATCGGCCGCGTGGCGGAGACGTGCAGCTTGCGGCAAAGTGTGCCGACAACCACATCGTCGCTCATAGGAGCGCTTCATCTTGGGCCCGCCGATCACCAGTTTGCCGCGGATGCAGGTTCAGGCGCGCATTCACGCGCCGCGCGAGCCGACGCCGCAGACCGCGCCGAAGCCGGTCGAACCGCCGGTCGCCGCGCCGAAGCGGATGATGCGCCAGTACGAGCTGGTCGAGCGGGTGCGGAAGTACAATCCGAAGACCAACGAGGATCTGCTCAACCGCGCCTATGTCTACGCGATGCGCGCGCATGGCGGCCAGAAGCGCGCTTCGGGCGACCCTTATTTCTCGCATCCGCTCGAAGTCGCCGCCATCCTCACCAACCTGAAGCTCGACGATGCGACGATCGCCGCCGCGCTTCTGCACGACACGATCGAGGACACCGAGGCGACCCGCACCGAGATCGACGCGGTGTTCGGGCGCGACATCGGGCAACTCGTCGAGGGCCTCACCAAGCTCAACCGGCTCGAACTGGTCTCGCGCGAGGCCAAGCAGGCCGAGAATCTGCGCAAGCTTCTGCTCGCCATCGCCGAAGACGTGCGCGTGCTGCTCGTGAAGCTCGCCGATCGCCTGCACAATATGCGCACCATCGCGCATATGCCGCCCGAGTTGCGGCGGCGGGTGGCGGAGGAGACGATCGATATCTATGCGCCGCTGGCCGGACGCATGGGCATGCATGCGATGCGGAGCGAACTGGAAGACCTCGCCTTCGAGGAGCTGCATCCGGAGGCGTTCGAGGTCATCAGCGCGCGGCTCGACGCGCTCGCCGCCCGCAACAGCGATCTGATCAGCGAAATCGAGCATCAGCTCACGACCAAGCTTGCCCCGAGCGGGATCGCCGCCCGCGTGACCGGGCGCCGCAAGCATGCCTATTCGGTCTGGCGCAAGATGGAGCTCAAGGCGCTCGGCTTCGAACAGCTCTCGGATATTCTCGGCTTCCGCGCCATCGTGAACACGGTGGCGGAGTGCTATCAGGCGCTCGGGATCGTCCACACCACCTGGCCGGTCGTGCCGGGCCGGTTCAAGGACTACATCTCGACCCCGAAACAGAACGACTACCGCTCGATCCACACGACGGTGGTCGGTCCGCGCAATCAGCGGGTCGAGCTGCAGATCCGGACGGCCGGGATGAACGAGATCGCCGAATACGGCATCGCGGCGCATTCGCTGTACAAGGACAATCTCGGCTCGCCGTCGGAAATGCTGTCGCGCGAGTTCGAACGCCTATGCCTGGCTGCGGCGGACCATCGAGCTGCTGGCCGAAGGATCCAATCCCGAGGAGTTCCTCGAACACACCAAGCTCGAACTGTTCCACGACCAGGTGTTTTGCTTCACCCCCATGGGCAAGCTGATCGCGCTGCCGCGCAACGCGACGCCGATCGACTTCGCCTATGCGGTTCACACCGACATCGGCAACCGCGCGGTGGGCTGCAAGGTGAACGGCAATATCGGCCCGCTCATCTCTCCGTTGCGCAATGGCGACGAGGTCGAAATCCTGACCTCGCGCGCGCAGGTCGCTCCGCCCGCCGCCTGGGAATCGGTCGTCGTGACCGGCAAGGCGCGGGCGGCGATCCGGCGCGCCACGCGGGTCGCCGTGCGCGCGCAATATGCCGAGCTCGGCCGGCGCATTGTCGAGCGCCTGTGCCAGGTCTCCAAGCGGGACTATTCGGACGAAAAGCTCAGCGGCGCCCTGCCGCGCCTCGCCCGCGCGACGGTCGACGATGTCTTCGCCGCGGTCGGACGCAGCGAAATGAAGGCCGCCGATGTGGTTCGGGCGATGTATCCCGACTACAAGGAGGAGCGGGTGACGGCGGTGCCGAAGCCCGACAGCGGCTGGTTCGGGCTGAAGATGGGGCGCGCGGTGAAGTTCAAGTTCCCCGGCGCGAAGGACGACGGCGACGCCATTCCGATCCGCGGTCATAATGGCGACCTGCCGGTCCGCTTCGCCCCCAATGGCGGCGCGGTGCCGGGCGACCGCATCATCGGAATCATGACCCCGGGCGAGCAGATCACCATCTATCCGATCCAATCGCGCGCGCTGAAGGCGTTCGAGGATGCGCCCGAGCGGTGGCTCGACGTGCGCTGGGACGTGGATGACGAGAACCCGCAGCGCTTTCCCGCCCGCATCATGGTGCAGTCGGTCAACGAGCCGGGCTCTCTGGCGCAGATCGCTCAGGTCATCGCCGAGCACGACGGCAATATCGACAATATCAACATGTCGCGCCGCTCGCCCGACTTCACCGAGATGACGATCGATCTGGAAGTGTACGACCTCAAGCACCTGACCGCGATCATCTCGCAATTGCGCGCAAAGACCGTGGTCGCGAAAGCCGAGCGCGTGACCGGGTAGCGGGCGCGCCCCGCCGCGGGCTCGATCGATCGGCGCTTGAATTCGCTGCGGTTCTGCTCCCATAGATTTGCTCGCTCGGCGGACCAGATCACAGACAGGAACTCCATGTGAGCGGACTTGCGCCTCTTCGCCTCGGCGTCAATATCGACCATGTCGCCACGATCAGGAACGCGCGCGGGGGCCGGCATCCGGACCCGCTGCAGGCGGCGGACATCGCGATCGCGGCCGGCGCCCACGGCATCACCGCGCATCTGCGCGAGGATCGCCGGCACATCCGTGACGACGACATCGCCCGCCTCAAGCAGCATCTGCGCAAGCCGCTCAATTTCGAAATGGCGGCCACGCCGGAAATGACGGCGATCGCGATTGCGACCCGCCCACACGCCGCGTGCCTCGTGCCCGAGCGGCGGGAGGAGCGCACGACCGAAGGCGGCCTCGACGTCGTCGCCCACCGGCCTGCTTTGACGGACGTGGTCGCAGCGCTTGCGGAGGCGAAGATCCGCGTGTCGCTGTTCATCCCGCCGGACGAGCGCCAGATCGAGGGCGCGATCGCGCTTGGCGCGCCGGTCATCGAAATCCACACCGGCGCCTGGTGCGAGGCGGTCGTCGCGGGGGAGGCGGCGCGCGCGGCCGCCGAGTTCGCGCGCATCGCGGCCGGCGCCGAATTCGCGTTCCGGCTCGGCCTGGAAGTCCATGCGGGTCACGGGCTCGACTACGCCACCGCGGAGACCATCGCCGCCCTGCCGCATGTCGTCGAACTCAATATCGGCCACTTCCTGATCGGCGAAGCGGTCGCGGTCGGCCTGCCGACGGCGGTCGAGCGCATGCTGGCGGCGATGCGGCGCGGCCGCGCGAAGGCGAAGGCGGCTTCGTGATCATCGGGATCGGCACCGACCTTGTCGATATCCGCCGGATCGAGCGGACGGTCGCGCGGTTCGGCGAGCGCTTCCTCGACCGCATTTTCACGGAGAAGGAGCGCGCCCGCGCCGAGCGCCGCGCGAATTGGGTCGCGACCTACGCCAAACGATTCGCCGCCAAGGAGGCCTGCGCCAAGGCGCTCGGGACCGGCTTCCGCAAAGGCGTGTTCTTCCGCGATATCGGGGTGGTCAATCTGCCTTCCGGCCAGCCGACCCTGAGCCTCACCGGGGGCGCGTCGGCGCGGCTCGCCTCCCTCGTCCCGCCGGGCTTTGCGGCGCGTATCGATCTCGCCTTGACGGACGAATGGCCGCTGGCGCAAGCCTTCGTCATCATTTCGGCGCTTCCGGGCGGGATAGAGCGGCCGGGCTGATTTGCGCGAACGGTTCCGAGCGGCTAGAACTCGGGCCTCCATGAATTCGTGTCACGACCGGAATAGCCCCACCCCGCATCCTGACATAGGCGATGGTCGGAAAAGGGTTCGCGGCAAGCGCAGGCTGCGTTTCGGACGAGGGCGTGGTCGAACAATCGACGGGTAGCGGCAAGGGAACCAAGAGAGGCCGATGAGCGTGTCCGGTCAGGAAAAACAGCGCGAGAAAAGAAAAGAGGGCGGCATTGCCGAGACCCTCCGCGTCATCTTTCACGCGCTGATCATCGCGCTTGTGATTCGCACATTCCTCTTCCAGCCGTTCAACATTCCGTCCGGCTCGATGATGGCGACGCTCCTGATCGGCGACTATCTGTTCGTGTCGAAATACAGCTACGGCTACAGCCGCTACTCCCTCCCGCTGTCGCCGCCGCTGTTTTCCGGGCGCATCTTCGCCTCTCCGCCCGATCGCGGCGACGTGGTGGTGTTCCGCCTGCCGAAGGACGACGCGACCGACTATATCAAGCGCGTGATCGGGCTGCCGGGCGATCGCATCCAGATGATCGGCGGCGTGCTCCACATCAACGGTCAGGCGGTGAAGCGCGAGCGCGCGCCGGACTACCTCGATGACGAAAGCGGCTATCCCGTCCGGGTGCGGCGGTGGCGGGAGACATTGCCGAACGGCGTGAGCTACGACACGCTCGATCTCCAGGACAACGGGTTCCTCGACAACACTCAGGTCTACGAGGTCCCCGCCGGCCAATATTTCATGATGGGCGACAATCGCGACAACTCGACCGACAGCCGCGTGCTGAGCCAGGTGGGCTTCGTCCCGTTTGAGAACATTGTCGGCCGGGCGCAGATCATCTTTTTCTCGATTGGCGACGGGGTGCCCGCCTGGCAGGTATGGGCGTGGCCCTGGGCCGTTCGCTGGAGTCGGTTGTTCACAATCGTCAGATGAGCCAGAGGGCGCAGAGCAGACGCGACCTCGAGGCCCGCATCGGGTACTGTTTCACCGATCCGGACCTCCTGGAAAGCGCGCTCACGCATATCTCGGCCCTGTCCGGCCAGGCTCGCGCGGCCAGCTACCAGCGCCTCGAATTTCTGGGCGATCACGTGCTCGGCCTCGTCGTGTCCGACATGCTCTATCGCGCTTTCCCCCGGGCGGCCGAGGGCGAGCTGTCGCGCCGCCTCGCCGATCTCGTGCGGAAAGAGACCTGCGCCGACATTGCGCGCGCGATCGACCTCGGCTCGGCGATCAAGCTCGGCGTGTCGGAGGCGAATGCCGGCGGCCAGCGCCGCGTCGCGATTCTGGCCGATGTGTGCGAAGCGCTGATCGGCGCGGTGTTCGTGGACGGCGGCTATCCGGGCGCGGCGGCCCTGGTGGAGCGGTTGTGGGGCGAACGCATGCGCAAGCTGGTGCGGCCGCTGCGCGACGCGAAAACCGTGCTGCAGGAATGGGCGCAGGGGCGCGGGCTGCCGACGCCCTCCTATCGCGAGGTGGAGCGGCGCGGCCCCCACCACGATCCCGAGTTCCGGGTCCTAGTGGAACTGCCGGAACTCTCCCCCGCCGAGGGTCTCGGCCGCTCGAAACGGGCAGCCGAGCAGGCGGCCGCCGCCGCGCTGCTCGCCCGCGAAGGCGTGTCCACGGTGGCCTCCGATGACTGACCCCGCCGGCGCTGCGGCCGAGGCGACCCGGTGCGGCTTCGTCGCCGTCATCGGCGCGCCCAATGTCGGAAAATCGACGCTGGTGAATGCGCTGGTCGGCGGCAAGGTCACGATCGTCAGCCCCAAGGTGCAGACGACGCGCAGCCTCGTCCGCGGCATCGCGCTCGAAGGCCGCGCCCAGTTGATCTTTGTCGATACGCCCGGCCTGTTCGCTCCGCGGCGGCGGCTCGAACGCGCCATGGTGACCACCGCCTGGTCGGGCGCCAAGGACGCCGACATCGCCGTGCTCGTCGTCGACGCCAAGCGCGGGGTCGATGCGGAGACCGGCGCAATCCTCGACCGGCTTGCGGGCCTGGCGGCTCCGAAGGCGCTCGCGCTCAACAAGATCGATTTGGTCGCGAAACCCGTCCTGCTCGACATCGCGCGCGCAGCGAACGACCGGGCGGCCTTCGCCGCCACCTTCATGATTTCCGCGCTCAACGGGGACGGGGTCGCCGACCTCAAGGCGTGGCTCGCAGGCGAAACGCCCGCGGGGCCGTGGCTCTACCCCGAGGATCAGATGTCGGATGCGCCGATGCGCAGCCTCGCCGCCGAGATCACGCGCGAAAAGCTCTTCCTGCGCCTTCACCAGGAGCTGCCCTACCGATCCACCGTCGAGACCGACTCCTGGAAGGAGCAGAAGGACGGCTCGGTGCGGATCGAGCAGACGATCTATGTAGAGCGGGAAAGCCAGCGCAAGATCGTGCTCGGCAAGGGCGGGCAGTCGATCAAGGCGATCGGCTCGGACGCCCGCAAGGAAATCGCGGCGCTGATCGGCCAGCCGGTGCACCTGTTCCTCTTCGTGAAAATACGCGAGGGCTGGGCCGACGACCCCGAACGCTATCGCGAGATGGGGCTGGATTTCCCGCGCGAGTGATCACGGACTGACGCCGGTCATGCAGTGGAGCGAGGAAGGCATCGTGCTGGGGGCGCGCCGGCACGGCGAGGCGAACGCCATCGTCGAGCTGATGACGCGCGGCCACGGCCGCCATCTCGGCCTCGTGCGGGGAGGGGCGGGCTCGCGGCTGCGGCCGGTGCTGCAGGCGGGCAATGTCGTTACGGCGACCTGGCGGGCGCGGCTCGACGAACACCTCGGCCATTACGCGGTCGAGGGGGTGCGCCTGCGCGCGGGCGCCTTTCTGCCGGTCCCTCACGCGCTCTATGGCGTGAGCCATCTCGCGGCCCTAGTGCGGCTCCTGCCGGAGCGCGATCCGCATCCGGCGGTGCACGAGGCGCTGGAGGCCATTCTCGACCGGGTCGGCGATCCCGCGGTGGCGGGCGCGCTGGTGGTGCGGTTTGAACTGCGGATGCTTGCCGAGCTCGGCTTCGGGCTCGACCTAGCGCATTGCGCCGTGACCGGGAGCGCCGCCGATCTCGTCTTTGTCTCGCCGAAGTCGGGACGGGCGGTGTCGCGGGACGCGGGCGACGCCTGGCGGGACCGGCTCCTCGCCCTGCCGGCTTTCTTGGCGGAAGACCGCAATACGGTCACCGCGGCCGAGCTCACCGCCGGTTTTGCGCTGACCGGATTCTTCCTTTACCGCCATCTGTTCGAGCCGCGCGGCCTTGCCCTGCCGGACACGCGCGCCCATTTCCTCGCCGCCGTGCTGCGCTCGGCCTAATAGACTAGCCCGAGCAGCCGGCTGCGGCGCTCGCCCCGCGCGCAATTTCCCAAGCCCAACAGGGAACTGAACCTTTGTTGCGGCGTTGAAACAATACTCCGCTTGACTTGGATAAGGGTGCTGCAATGCGCGCGTTCGTCAGGCGCTTGATCATGCATTACGGTATTTACCGCCGTTATCCGCTCCCTCGCATTCCCGCTTTGCGGAATGCATGGCGTATCTCGCGATGAGCTGATGGGCTTTGGAGGGCGGCGTGTCACTCGGGTGCATCGGCCCGGGTGGTAAGCGCTCATTGCTCAGCAGGGCTATTTCCGACGCCGCCGCGCGGGCCGAATTGGTTCGTCCGCGGGAAACCCTTCGGCGCCATCCGGCCTGCATCGGCGCGGTTGCCGCGCCAGTCGGCGAGCTCCTTCAGCGCCAGCGTGAACACGCGTCCGGCCGTATCGGTCCAGGTGAGGCCGTCGGCGGCCTTGAAGGTGGTCACGTCGGACAGGCCGCCGTCCTTGTAGCGCTGGAGCCGCACGCCGCGCCCGCGGCCCATTTCAGGCACCTGGTCGAGCCCGAACACCACCAGCTTGCGGTTCTCGCCGATGATCGCGACGAAGTCGCCCTCCACCGAGGTCAGCGCGCGGGCTTCGTCCGGCGCGGTCACGTTGAGGACCTGCTTGCCCTTGCGGGTATTGGCGAGGCACTCGTCCTCCGGCACGACGAAACCGCGCCCGGCCCGGCTCGCCACCAGGAACTTGCGCCCGCCGGCATAGGGAAACGCCGCGATCAGGTCGGCGTCCTGCTCGAGATCGACGAACAGGCGGACCGGCTCGCCATGGCCGCGCCCGCCCGGGAGCTTTGCCGCGTCGAGCGTGTAGAAGCGCCCATTGGTGGCGAGCACCAGGATTTTCGAGGTGGTTTCGGCGGCGAAGGCGAATTTGAGCCGGTCGTCGGCCTTGAAGACGACGGCGGAGAAATCGGTGACGGCGCCTTTGAGCGCGCGAATCCAGCCCTTGTCCGAGACCACGACCGTGATCGGCTCGCGCACGGCCATGGCTTCCTCGATCGCCGCGTCGTCATGCGCGGGCGCTTGCGCAAAGCCGGTGCGGCGCTTGCCGAGCGGGGTCTTCGGCCCGAACGCCTTGCGCACCTCCTTGATCTGGTCGGCGACCGTCGCCCATTGCTTCGGCTCCGAGCGCACCAGCGCCCGCAGCTCGCGCTCCTCCGCCCGCAGCGCCTTGTCCTCGGTGCGGATCTCCATCTCCTCCAGCCGGCGCAGATTGCGCAGCCGCATATTGAGGATCGCGTCGGCCTGGACGTCGGTGAGGGAGAACGTGCTGATCAGCACCGGCTTCGGCTCGTCCTCGCGGCGGATGATGCGGATCACCCGGTCGAGATTGAGATAGGCGACGAGATAGCCGCCCAGCACTTCGAGCCGGTGCGCGATCTGCGCGAGGCGATGGTTGGAGCGCCGCAGCAGCACGTCGCGGCGATGATCGAGCCATTCGCGCAGCGCCTCGGCGAGCCCGATCACGCGCGGGACCTTGCCGCGCACCAGCACATTCATGTTGAGCGGAATGCGCGTTTCGAGGTCGGTCAGCTTGAACAGCGATTCCATCAGGAGTTCGGGATCGACCGTGCGCGCCCGCGGCTCCAGCACGAGCCGGATGTCTTCGGCCAATTCGTCGCGCACATCGGCAAGCAGCGGCAGCTTCTTGTCGTTCAGAAGTTCGGCCAGGCGCTCGACCAGGCGCGACTTCTGCACCAGCCAGGGAATTTCGGTGACCACGATGACATAGGTGCCGCGCGCCGGCGTCCTCCTTGATCCAGCGCGCCCGCACCCGAAATCCGCCGCGCCCGGTCGCGTAGGCCTCCGCGATCGTCTCGCGCGAAGTCGATGATCAGCCCGCCGGTCGGCAGGTCGGGGCCCGGCACGAATTTCAGCAGATTGCGGCTCTTCGCGCCGGGGTGCTCGATCAAGTGGAGCGCGGCGTCGCACAGTTCGGCGGCATTGTGCGGCGGGATCGCGGTCGCCATGCCGACGGCGATCCCCTGCGAGCCGTTCGCCAGCAGGTTGGGGAAGGCGCCGGGCAGCACCACCGGCTCCTCCTCGGAGCCGTCATAGTTGGGGCGGAACGCGACCGCGTCCTCGTCGAGCCCGTCCAGCATCAGGCGGGCGACCTCGGTCAGCCGCGCCTCGGTGTAGCGCATGGCGGCCGGGTTATCGCCGTCGATATTGCCGAAATTGCCCTGGCCGTCGATCAGCGGGTAGCGCTGGGAGAAATCCTGGGCGAGCCGCACCAGCGCGTCATAGACCGCCTGGTCGCCATGCGGGTGGAACTTGCCGATCACGTCGCCGACGACGCGCGCGCATTTCTTGCAGGCGGCGCCGGGATCGAGCCGGAGCAGGCGCATCGCGTAGAGCAGCCGGCGATGCACGGGCTTGAGCCCGTCGCGCGCGTCCGGCAGCGCGCGATCCATGATGGTCGACAGCGCATAGGCGAGGTAGCGCTCCTCCAGCGCCGTGCGCAGCGCGACGTCGTGGACTTCCGACGGGTCGGGAGGAATCAGTATGTCGCTCATGGCGCATGGTTAAAGCATTTTCGGCGCGCCATACAGGGCGTGCGGGCAGGGGGTGTCGGGCAATCCCGCCTGTCCGCGAGTGTTGCGGCACTTTCAAAAGGTTCACATTGCCTCTGTGCACTGGATCGGCGTGGACCCGACGCGCTGCTGATCCGACCTCCCCCTGGAAGGGGGAGGTCGGCGAGCGAAGCTCGCCGGGAGGGGGTCAACCTTCATGCGACCCCCACCCCGACCCTCCCCCTTTCAGGGGGAGGGAGCGCGAAACGCACTCCCTTGAGGGGACAAGCGTTGAAGTCACAACACTAGTGGCGTTCCCGCACCTGCAGGAACTGGATATCCGGCCATTCCTCGATCGCGCGGTCCAGCGTCCAGGCATTCCTGGCGAGGAACACCTGGGCCAGGTCCTTGTCCTCGGCGATGCTGGAGCGATTGACGGCGCAGAACCGCGCGAGGCTGTCCGGATTGTCGCTCACGACCCACCTTGCCGTCGCATAGGGCGCCGGCTCCAGTCGCACCGGGACGCCGTATTCCTGCTTGAGGCGCGATGACAGCACGTCGAACTGCAGCGCGCCGACCACGCCCAGGATCGGCCAGCGACCCGGCAACGGGCCGGAACACCTGCACCACGCCTTCCTCGGCCAGGTCGTGCGAGCGCGCGATTGAGCTGCTTGGCCTTCATCGCGTCCTCGAGGCTGACGCGCCGCAGGATCTCCGGCGCGAAGTTCGGGAATGCCCTCGAACTTGAGGATCTCGCCTTCGGTGAAGCGTGTCGCCGACGCGCATGGTGCCGTGGTTGGGAATGCCGATGATGTCGCCGGCGAAGGCCTCGTCGGCGGTCTCGCGCTGCTGGGCGAAGAAGAGGATCGGCGCGGCTGACCGTCATGGCGCGGCCCTCGCGCACGTGCAACAGCTTCATGCCGCGCCGGAAGCGGCCCGAGCACAGGCGCACGAACGCCACCCGGTCGCGGTGGTTCGGGTCCATGTTGGCCTGCACCTTGAAGACGAAGCCGGTCACCGCCTTCTCGTCCGGCTGCGACCGTGCGCTCGGCCGCCTTGCGCGGCAGCGGCCCGGGCGCCCAGCGGCCAGCCCGTCGAGCAGCTCCGGCGACGCAGAAATCCTGCAGCGCGCTGCCGAAGATCACCGGCGACAGATGGCCCTCGCGGAACGACGCGAGGTCGAACGTGCGGCAGCGCCGATGCGCGCCAGCTCGAGGCCTTCGAGCGCGCGGCGCGCGATGTCGCTCCTCGACGCCCGGCATGGCCAGGATGCGCTTCGAGGCGCTGCCAGCTGCTCGGCGCGCTCGAAGGCGCTGGTGCGCTCGCTGCCCGGCAGCAGCAGGCGCTTGCCCAGCGACGTCGAGGCAGCCGCTGGAAGTCGACGCCCATGCCGATCGGCCAGGTCATCGGCACCACGTCGAGCGCGAGTCCCGACGGCGATCTCGTCGAGCAGCGCCAGCGGGTCGCGGCCCTCGCGGTCGACCTTGTTGATGAAGGTGATGATCGGGATGTCGCGCAGGCGGCAGACCTCGAACAGCTTGCGCGTCTGGCTCTCGATGCCCTTGGCCGCGTCGATCACCATGACGGCGGCGTCGACCGCGCTCAGCGTGCGATAGGTGTCCTCGCTGAAATCGGCGTGGCCCGGCGTGTCGAGCAGGTTGAACACGATGCCGTCGCGCTCGAACGTCATCACCGAGCTGCGTGACCGAGATGCCGCGCGCCTGCTCGATGTCCATCCAGTCCGAGCGCGTGCGCCGCCGCTCGCCGCGCGCCCTGCACGTGCCCGGCCATCTGGATGGCGCCGCCGAACAGCAGCAGCTTTTCGGTCAGCGTGGTCTTGCCGGCGTCCGGATGCGAGATGATGGCGAACGTGCGCCGTCGCGCGGCGGGCAACTCGTCCAAACGAACGGGCGGGTGAGGGGACGCTGGAACCTGAAGCATGACACGATCCGTCGATTGAACATGAATACGGGTTGGCCGCCGGCCTTCTCGGTCGGGGCGGCGCGCGCCGGCGCCTAGCCCGGTTCCGAACGCCCGCCGCGATGCTCACCCATCTGGGGATCGCCGCGGCCAAGCGCCTCCGGGCCGACCGCCTGCACGCTGGCATGGCCATGCGAGCGCGAAGCGGCCTCGGACGAGGCTAGCCCAGGATGGACTGACGCGGCATCGACCGATCTTCTGCCGTCGTCGCCCGCGAAAGCGGGCGATCCAGTAAACACAAACGCGCTCCATGCGTAATGGATGCCCCGCTTCCGGTCGCTTTCGCGGGGCATGACCACTGAGGGTCGAACGATCCAAGCCGAAATCATCAAGCCTTTTAGAGGGCTAGACCGAAAAGCTCGTGCCGCAGCCGCAGGAGGCCGATGCGACCGGATTGTTGATCTTGAAGGACGCCCCCATCAGGTCGTCGACAAAGTCGATTTCCGCCCCGGTCATGTATTGCACCGACACGGGGTCGATCAGCACGGTCGCCGCATCGCGCGCAAGCACCAGGTCGTCGTTTGCCTGTTCGCGGTCGAGATTGAACTTGTACTGGAACCCGGAGCAGCCGCCGCCCTCGACCAGGATGCGCAGCATCGTCCCCGCGGGCTCCCCCTTGAGGATTTCGCCGATCCGCCGCGCCGCCCGTTCGGTCAGGGTCACCTGCGTGCTCATGGTCCCCCGCGATTGCCTGTGGCGATGCTTACTAGTTATGTGTCCGCCAGGCTGGGGTCAATCGCTGCGAGGCGGAGATGGCGGTTCAGGCGAGCTCGGCGCGCAGGCCTTGCGCGGCCGATCCGGGAGAAAGCCGCGGCCGGCTGCATCCCGAGGAGCCGAGCCTGACGCGCAGCGCGTTCCGTCGCGACTGCGATCGGATCATCCATTCGGCCGCGTTCCGCCGGCTCGCCCACAAGACGCAGGTGTTCGTGTTCCACGAGGGGGACCACTACCGCACCCGGCTCACCCATACGCTCGAGGTCACGCAGGTGGCGCGCTCGCTCGCCCGCGCGCTCGGCCTCGACGAGGACCTGGCGGAAGCCTGCGCGCTCGCGCATGATCTCGGCCATCCGCCGTTCGGCCATGCCGGCGAGCGCGCGCTCGACCGGCGCCTCGGAGGCTTCGGCGGCTTCGACCACAACGCGCAGACGCTCGCGGTCGTGACCCGCCTGGAGAAGCGCTACGCCGCCTTCGACGGCCTCAACCTGACCTGGGAGACGCTGGAGGGCCTCGTCAAGCACAACGGGCCGCTGCTCGATCGGCAGGGCCGGCCGACGGCCGCCTGCGGCGCCAAGGGCCTTCCGGCCGAAATCGCCGATTATTGCCGCCTGCACGATCTGCAGCTCGACAGCTTCCCCAGCCTGGAAGCGCAGGCGGGCGCGATCGCCGACGATATCGCCTACAATTCCCACGACATAGACGACGGTCTTCGAGCCGAATTGTTCGCCTTTGGGGAGCTTGCCGCGCTGCCGCTGGTGGGCGACCTCGCGGCCGAGGTGCTTGCCGCGCACCCCAATATCGAGCCGGCCCGGCGCAACAACGAACTGATCCGGCGCATGATCACGCGGATGATCGAGGACGTGGTGGGCGAGACCCGGCGCCGGCTGACGGCGCTCGATCCCGTCTCCGCCGACGCCGTCCGCTCGGCGGGCGCGCCGATGGTCGGCTTTTCCCCGCCGATGGCGGCGGCCGAGAAGGCCGTCAAGGCCTTCCTGTTCGATCGCATGTACCGGCACGCGCGGGTGATGCGCATCATGGGCGACGCCGAGGGCGTGCTGCGCGATCTGTTCGCGCGCTACGCCGCCGATCCGGCCGCGCTGCCGGCTGAATGGCGTCACGCGCTTCCGGACGACGGTCACGCCCGCGCGCGCCGCATCGCCGACTTCATCGCCGGGATGACCGACCGCTATGCGCTCGGGGAACATAGACGGCTTTTTGACGCGACCCCGCTTCTGCGCTAGTCGCTGAGAACGTCCTGTTCGGAGACGAAGTGATGACGTCACCTCTCCCCGGCGGGGAGAGGTCGACGCCGCAGCCGGCGGGTGAGGGGGAATTTCCAGCGGATTATACTCCTCTCACCCGGCTCACATCTCGCATTGCTCGATGCTCGCCGACCTCTCCCCGCCGGGGAGAGGTTGGCTTACTGCCGTTGGCGCCCTAGTTCCGGATTAATTCGATAGACATTAGACATGCGGCGCGGAGAGCCGGAGGCGCACCCAGATCGTGACAGAACTCACTAACGAATTCAGCGATATATTCGCGGCGGTTCGCGCGCGGATCGAGGTCGTGACCAAGGCCTTGATCGCGGACGGGCTGCTTCCGGCGGACATCGATCAGAGCCGGGTGCTGGTCGAGCCGCCGCGCGAGTCCGCCCATGGCGATCTCGCGACCAACGCCGCCATGGCGCTCGCCAAGGAGGCCGGCCGCAAACCGCGCGAACTGGCGGAGGCGATCGCGGCGCGGCTGCGCGCGGACGACTGGGTCCAGTCGGTCGATGTCGCCGGGCCGGGCTTCATCAATCTCACCCTCAAGCCGCAGGTGTGGATGCAGGCCTTGCGGGCGGCGATCAAGGCCGGGCCCGATTACGGCCGATCCGACGCCGGCGGGGCAAGGGCGGTGAACGTCGAATATGTCTCCGCCAACCCGACCGGGCCGATGCATGTGGGCCATTGCCGCGGCGCGGTGTTCGGCGACGCGCTCGCCAATCTCCTCGGCTTCGCCGGCTTCGCGGTGACGCGCGAGTATTACATCAACGACGCCGGCGCCCAGGTCGACGTGCTCGCCCGCTCCGCCTTTCTGCGCTATCGCGAGGCGCTGGGCGAGGACATCGGCGCGATCCCGGAGGGGCTCTATCCGGGCGACTATCTGAAGCCGGTCGGCGAGGCGCTCGCGGCGCGAGTTCGGCCGAGACCTGCTCGCGCAGCCGGAACAGGCCTGGCTCCCGGTCGTCCGCGCCAAGGCGATCGCGATGATGATGGACATGATCCGCGCGGATCTCGCCGCGCTCGCGGTTCGGCACGAGGTGTTTTTCTCCGAGCGCTCGCTGAGCATGCAGACGGAGGCGGGATCGATCGACCGCGTCGGCGAGGCGATCGCGTGGCTGCGCGAGCGCGGGCTCGTCTATGAGGGCCGCCTGCCGCAGCCGAAGGGCGCGCCGGTCGAGGACTGGGAGGATCGCGAGCAGACCCTGTTCCGCTCGACCGCGTTCGGCGACGACATCGACCGCCCGCTGAAGAAATCCGACGGCGGCTACACCTATTTCGCCGCCGACATCGCCTATCACAAGTCGAAGCTCGACCGCGGCTTCCGCGACCTGATCGACGTGTGGGGGGCGGATCACGGCGGCTATGTCAAGCGCATGCAGGCGGCGGTGCAGGCGCTGAGCGGCGGCGAGGCGGCGCTCGACGTCAAGCTCGTCCAGCTCGTCAAGCTGCTGCGGGCGGGCCAGCCGGTGAAAATGTCCAAGCGGGCCGGTGAGTTCGTGACGCTTCGTGAAGTCGTGGAGGAGGTCGGGCGCGACGCCGTCCGCTTCATGATGCTGTTTCGCAAGAACGACGCCCCGCTCGACTTCGACCTAGCCAAGGTGATCGAGCAGTCGCGCGAAAACCCCGTGTTCTACGTGCAGTACGGGCATGCGCGGGCGCAGTCCATCTTCCGCAACGCGGTCGAGGCCGTGCCCGATCTGCCGGGCGCGCGCGACGCGCGGGCGGCGCTCCTCGCCGGCGTTCCGCTCGAGCGTCTGTCCGACGCCGCGGAGATCGAACTGATGCGGCTGATCGCCCAGTTTCCGCGCCTGGTCGAGGCGGCCGCGGCCGCGCATGAACCGCACCGGATCGCCTTTTATCTTTTCGATCTGGCCAGCGCGTTTCACACGCAGTGGACACGGGGAGGCAAGGACTCGCCATATTTACGATTTATTATCCAAGATGATAGAGAAGTAACCCTGGCCCGCCTCGCTCTGGTGGAAGGCGTGGCCACGGTCCTCTCCGTGGGGCTCGGACTGCTCGGGGTCACCGCGCCGGACGAAATGCGGTGAGCCTGCGCACAGATAATTTTGCCGGACGCGAACGCCCGTCGTCGAGTTTCGGTCGACGCGGAACGGCATGACGGGGGGCGCACCGGAAACGGTGAAGGACAGCCATGGCGGACGACCGATATCGTCGCACAGCCGCGAACCCGACGCCTCCGGCCGCCGGCGCCAAGCGCGCCGCAACCGCGGCGGCGCGACAGCCCGGACCCGATCCGCTGGTCGAACTCGCACGGCTGATCGGACAGAACGAAGTTCCGGCCCAGGATCCGCACCAGGTCGTGCGGCGACGCGAAGGTCCGGGAGCCGCGGCGCAGCGCCCCTTGCAACGGCCGCCCGCGCCGTCGCAGCCGTCGCCCTCCGTGCAGCGGCAACCGGCTCCCCCCACGCAGCAGCCGCCCGAGCCCGTGCAGCGTCGCCCGGCCGCGCCATCGCAGCCGCGGGTCGAACCTGCCATGCAGAGCCGCCCGGCCGCGCCGTCGCAGCCGCGGGTCGAACCTGCCATGCAGAGCCGCCCGGCCGCGCCGTCGCAGCCGCGGGTCGAACCTGCCGTGCAGCGCCGCCAGCCCGCGCCGTCGCAGCCGCCGCCCGAGCCGGTGCAGCGCCGCCAAGCCATGCCCGCGCCGCCGGCGCCCGACGACCGTGACGCCGAGCGCGGCGCGCAATTCGAGCGACATCCCGACCAGCGCTATGACGGTTACACCGAGCCGAAGCCGGCCGCCTCTCCCCAGGGTCGCGGCCAGGCCGGCGGAGCTCATGCGTGGAAGGGCGCGCCGCCCGACCTGAGCGACCCCTACAGCACGGATGCCGGCTGGCGGCCGCCGCCGCGGCCGAAGGAGCGCAGGGCGCAGCCCGATAATGCCGCCGCCTATCGTCCCGGCTATGGGGGAGAGCCAAAGGGCCCCGCGGAGCGGACGCCCCCGCGCGTTTTCGACCCTGCGCCGCCGGTTGCCGGCGAAAGCCGGCGTCCCCAGGCCTCGGCGGCCGGTCATCAGGCGCGCTACGAGCCGGCCGGCTATGAGCCGCCCGTCGAAAAGGCGTATGCGCAGGCCGAAACCTCCGAGGACGCGCGTGCGGTTGCGGCCGAGCCAGGGCCACAGCCCGACCGCTACGATGAATATGACGCCTACGGCTATGGCGGGAGCGATTACGAAGAGGGCATCGAACCGCGCAGCCGCAAGCTGTGGGTCGTCGCGGCGATCCTTGCCCTCGCGGTGGTCGGCACGGCGGGCGCGTACAGCTACCGCGCGATGCTCGGCGGAGAAACGCAGGAGACCGCGACGCCGGTGATCCGCGCCGACCAGTCGCCGAAGAAGATCGCCTCCGTGGCGCAGCCGAACGGCGACAAGCAGATTCAGGAGCGCGTGGGAGATCGCAGCGCGGGCGAGCGGGTGGTTTCGCGCGAAGAGCAGCCTTTGGCGATCAAGGATCCGAACGCACGCGCGCTCGTTCCCGAGCCGCCGCCGGCGGCGAGCGTTCCGGTGACGACCGAGCTGGGCGGTGCTCAGCCGCCTGGCTTGCCGACCGGGACCGTCGGCGAGCCCAAGAAGGTGAGGACGGTGACGATCCGGCCCGAAGGCGGGCCGCCCGAGCCGGCGCCCGCGCCGAATGCGCCGCCGCGCGCGACCACGCCCGCAGCGCCGGCCCGCGCCGCGCGTCCGCCGGCGCCCGCTTCGCCCGGCGAGCCGCAACAGGCCGCCCCGGCGCGGTCGCAGACGGCGCTCGCCGCGCCGCCGCCGCGGCCGAGCGCAGGAAACTACGTCGTCCAGCTTTCGGCGCAGAAGAGCGAGGGGGACGCGCAGGCCTCGTTCCGCGCGATGCAGGCGAAATATCCGTCCGTGCTGGGCGGCCGGCAGGCGATCATTCGCCGCAAGGAGCAAGCCGGCAAGGGCGTCTATTTCGGCGCGCAGGTCGGGCCATTCGCCGCGCGCGAGGAGGCGGTCCAGCTGTGCGAGAGCCTCAAATCGGCGGGCGGAAGCTGCTTCGTCGAGCGGAACTGAGCCAGGCGACAAGCCATTCATCGAACGGCGGCGGTGCGGCCATGCCCGCACGCGCGGCGACGCTTTGCGTCAGCGCAGGCCCGCATTGATCTTGTCGAGCGCTTCCGCGCCCGGACACAGATCCTGCTCGGAGAGTGAATTCAGCGGGGCCGCGACCGTATCGAGATGGTCGTGCAGGTCTTCCGGCGCCCGGTCGAGGTAGAGCAGCCCGGTGACGATCTGGCCGCGCGCGGCGTGAATCTGCAGGAAGTTCATCGCCGCGAGCCGGTCATGCACGTCGTAATCGGCGTCGAGCTTGCGCAGCGCGATGATCGACCCGTCGTGCTGCTCGACGAGTTCGACCGCGCCCGGCGCGTAGCTCACCGTGATCGGATCGCGCGACGACACGAAGTCGAGCCGGTTCACCGCCTCGTTGTGCGCGCGCACATAGTCGAAGCTCTTGGTGGAGCCGGGATGATTGTTGAAGGCGACGCAGGGGCTGATCACGTCGATGAACGCCGCGCCTTCGTGCTCGATCGCCGCCTTGACGAGCGGCACGAGCTGCTCCTTGTCGCCGGAAAACGAGCGCGCGACGAAGGTCGCGCCGAGTTGCAGCGCCACCGCGACGAGATCGATCGGGCTGTCGCTGTTGATGTTGCCGCGCTTCGATTTCGAGCCGCGGTCGGCTGTGGCGGAGAACTGCCCTTTGGTGAGCCCGTACACGCCGTTGTTCTCGACGATATAGACCATGCGCACGGCGCGGCGGATCGCATGGGCGAACTGGCCGAAGCCGATCGAGGCGGAATCGCCGTCGCCGGAGACGCCGAGATAGATCAGCTCGCGATTGGCGAGATTCGCGCCGGTCAGCACCGAAGGCATGCGCCCGTGCACCGAGTTGAAGCCGTGCGAATTGCCGAGGAAGTAAGTCGGGGTCTTCGATGAGCAGCCGATGCCGGAGAGCTTGGCGACACGGTGCGGCTCGATCGCGAGCTCGAAGCACGCCTCGATGATCGCCGACGAGATCGAGTTGTGGCCGCAGCCCGCGCACAAGGTCGAGATCGAACCTTCGTAGTCGCGCCGTGTGTAGCCGAGCGCGTTTTTCGGCAGGGCAGGGTGGTGGAACTTGGGCTTGGCGAGGTAGGTCATGCCGTCCTCTCATGTCCGCCGATACGGCGACCCGTGCGGCGACGATCGCTCATTGCGTTCCCGCCCGAGCTAGGCGGCCGCTTGCGCGAGCTTGCGCGGTTTCAGCAGCCCGCGGAGATAGCGCGTCATCGGCCGCTCGAACACGAAGTAGATCACCGTTCCGAGCGCGATCGCGCCGGCCAGCGCGAGGCCGAGATAGAGCCATGGCGCGCTCGCGAAATCGAGCGGCGTCGCACGCGACAGGAACCGGACGGCGCGAATGGGAGCGGAATGCAGCAGGTAGATCGCGTATGAGGCGTCGCCGATGGTGGCGAGCGAACGCCAGACCGGGCCCTCCAGGGAGAAGTCGCCGAACGTCGCGCCGGCGACCACGAGGGTTGCGGAAAAGCCAGCCAACAGCACGTGCGGCGGGGCGTCGACCGCGGAGTAGCGGAACAGATAGAGCGACGCGCAGCCGGCGACGATGAGCGCGACGGCGAGCGGCTTCGCCAGCCGCAGTCCCTCCCGATAGACGAGGCCGATCAGCATCCCGTAGATGAACTGCAGGACGAGCGGACTTGTCCAGAAGGCGAGCACGGTCGATGTCGGCGCCAGCAGCTTGCCGAGGATGACGGCGGCAACGAGCGCGCCCGACGTCAAGGCGACGGCCACCCGCCGCGGCGCGAACACCGCGAGGGCGAACACCGAATAGAACAGCATCTCGTAATTCGAGCGTCCACCCATGACCGACGATCGGCATGGCCGCTCCGTCGGCATTGAGCATGGGGATGAACAGGAAGGACGCCGCGATGAAATCGAGCCCGTAGGCTCCGATCGAATCCGGGAAAGGCCAGGGACATCGCGGCATAGGCCGCCGTCACCAGCCAGTAGAACGGGACGATGCGAACCAGCCGGTGGAGCATGAAGGTCTTCGGTCCATCGGGCCGTCCGAACATCGGCTCCGAGGTGTAGACCATGATGAAGCCGGAAATGACGAAAAACAGGTCCACCGCGAACCAGCCGACGAAGTGCAGATCGGGCAGCGCGTCCGGCGCGCCGGCCATCTTGGACAGCCAGGACTGCGCATGCGCCAGCACGACCGCGCTCGCCGCGACCGCGCGCAGGATTTGCACCGAAACAATCGTTCGCATCAGCAATCCAGCACATGGCAGTGCTCGCCGAACGCCGGGCGCAGACTGCGCGGCAAGTCAGGCCGGTGACGCTTAAGCTTTGCAATTATCGGGGAATCGATCCAGCGCGTCCGCACCGGCGTCTGCCGTTCTTCCGCCTCATCCTGAGGAGGCCGCGTCGCGGCCGTCTCGAAGGATGGCGGGCATGAGCGTCCTTCGGGACGCGCCCTGCGGGCGCTCCTCAGGACGAGGGCGACAGGATAGGCCCGCTCTGTCCGCTTTGCTTCCATCACGCCCCCAGTCTACGGAATGGCATGATCTTGCGCGCGTCGAGCCGGTCGGCGATGGCGCTCGCGATGAAACGCGCGGTGATCGGCATGCCGTCATAGTGCAGCACCGGAACAAGCCGCGCCGGTTCGAGGTCCCCCTCCGTCACCAGCAGCGTGCGCAACTGCGCGTCGCGGTTCTGCTCGACCACGAAGACGATGTCGTGCTCGGCGACGAAATCGATCACGTCGTGATGGAACGGGAAGGCGCGCACGCGCAGCCGGTCGAGCCGGTGGCCGCTCGCCTCCAGCAAGGCGATCGCCTCGTCCATCGCCGGCGTGGTCGAGCCGTAGTAGACCACCCCGTACCGGGTCGGGGTCGCGCAGTCGCAGCGGACCGGACGCGGCACGAGGCCCTTCGCCGTTTCGAACTTCTTGAGCAGGCGCTCCATGTTCTCGACATAGGGGCCGCCCTCCTCGGTGTAGCGCGCGCTGCGGTCGCGCGAGGTGCCGCGGGTCATGAACGAACCCTTGGTCGGGTGCGTGCCCGGATAGGAGCGGAAGGGAATGCCGTCGCCGTCGACATCGTCATAGCGGAAGAAGCTCCTGCCCGCCTCGATGTCCGCCGCCGTGATCACCTTGCCCCGGTCGTATCGGCGCGCCTCGTCCCAGGCAAGCGGTTTGCACAGATGGCGGTTCATGCCGAGATCGAGATCGAGCATGACGAAGATCGGGGTCTGCAGCCGGTCGGCAAGGTCGAAGGCCTGCGCGCTCAGCTCGAAGGTCTCGCTCGGGTCGGCGGGGAACAGCAGCACGTTTTTGGTGTCGCCATGCGAGGCATAGGCGCAGGCGAGCACGTCGGACTGCTGCGTGCGGGTCGGCATTCCGGTCGAGGGGCCGCCGCGCTGCACGTCGAAAATCACCGCGGGGATTTCGGCGAAATAGGCGAGTCCGAAGAACTCCTGCATCAAGGAAACACCGGGGCCGGAGGTGGCGGTGAACGCGCGCGCGCCGTTCCAGGCCGCGCCGATCACGATGCCGATCGAAGCAAGCTCGTCCTCGGCCTGGATGATCGCGTATCGGTTCTTGCCGGTCGCGGGATCGACGCGGAACCGCTTGCAGTACCGGTTGAAGGCTTCGGCGAGCGAGGTCGACGGCGTGAGCGGATACCAGGCGCACACCGTTGCGCCGCCATAGACCGCGCCGAGCCCGGCCGCGGCATTGCCGTCGATGAAGATGCGATCGCCGACGGCGTCCGCGTGCCGGAGGCGCACGCCGAGCGGGCAGGGCGCGTTCGCGAGCGTCCAGTCGCGGCCGAGCCGCACCGCATGGGTGTTCGGCTCGATCAGCTTCTCCTTGCCGCGGAACTGCTCGCTGATGAGCAAATCGACCACCGCGACGTCGAGGCCGATGAGCGCGCACAGCGCCCCGAGATAGACCATGTTCTTGAACAATTGGCGCGCGCGCGGCTCGTCATATTCGCGGTGGCAGATCGCGGTGAGCGGAACGCCGACCACCGTGATGTCGTCGCGGAATCGGTTCGCCGGGATCGGCCGCGTCGAGTCGTACAGGAGATAGCCGCCGGGCTCGATCGCGGCGACGTCCTTCTCCCAGGTCTGCGGGTTCATCGCCACCATGAGATCGACGCCGCCGCGGGCGCCGAGATGGCCCGCCTCCGAGATGCGTACCTCGAACCAGGTGGGTAGGCCCTGGATGTTGGAGGGAAAGATATTGCGGGCGGCGACCGGCACGCCCATGCGCAGCACCGCGCGCGCAAACATCTCGTTCGCGCTCGCCGAACCGGAGCCGTTCACATTGGCGAAACGGACGACGAAATCGTTTACGCTGCTGATCGGGCTGGTTGCTGGCATGGCGATCCCGCGTGGGTCATGTCGATCAGGTATTTCCTCATGTCCCAGGCCCCGGTCGGGCAGCGCTCGGCGCACAGTCCGCAATGCAGGCAGACATCCTCGTCCTTGGCCATGATGCGGCCGGTCTTGAGCGCGTCGGAGACATAGAGGTCTTGGGAGAGATTGTTGGCGGGCGCCTTGAGCCGCCCGCGCAGGTCCGCTTCCTCCCCGTTCGCGGTGAAGGTGATGCAATCCATCGGGCAGATGTCGACGCAGGCGTCGCATTCGATGCATAGCGACGTCGTGAACACCGTCTGCACGTCGCAATTCAGGCAGCGGCGCGCCTCCGCGAGCGCGAGGGTGACGTCGTATCCGAGCTCGACCTCGGCCTTGATGTCGGCAAGCGCCACGACCTTGTCGCGCAACGGCACGCGATAGCGCCGGTCGGGCGTGATCTCGTTATCGTAGCTCCACTCGTGGATGCCCATTTTCTGGCTGATCACCTCGACCGCCGGCAGCGGCCGCTCGTTCACGTCCTCGCCCTGGCAGAACCGGTCGATCGAGACCGCCGCTTCGTGGCCGTGCGCGACCGCCCAGATGATGTTTTTCGGGCCGAAGGCGGCGTCGCCGCCGAAGAAAACCTTGGGATGGGTCGAGCCCATCGTGCGGGGATCGACCCTCGGCATGCCGCTTCTGTCAAACTCCACGCCGATGTCGCGCTCGATCCACGGGAAGGCGTTTTCCTGACCGACCGCGATCAGCACATCGTCGCACGGGAAATGCTGGTCCGGCTCGTCCGACGGGGCGAGCCTGCGCCGGCCTTCGGCGTCGTATTCGGCCTTGACCTGCTCGAACACGATGCCGGTGAGCCGGCCGTTCGCATGGGTGAATTCCTTCGGCACGAGATAATTGAAGATCGGGATGCCCTCGTGCATCGCGTCTTCCTTCTCCCATGGCGAGGCCTTCATGTCCTCGAAGCCGGAGCGGACGACCACCTTCACGTCCTCGCCGCCGAGGCGGCGCGAGGAGCGGCAGCAATCCATCGCCGTGTTGCCGCCGCCGAGCACGATCACGCGCTTGCCGATCCGGGTCGTGTGGCCGAAGGAGACGCTCGCGAGCCAGTCGATTCCGATATGGACATGGCCGGCCGCCTCCGCGCGGCCGGGAATGTCGAGATCGCGTCCGCGCGGCGCGCCGCAGCCGACGAAAACGGCGTCATAGCCTTCGGCGAGCAGCGCTTTCAGGCTGTCGATCCGGCGCCCGCCCACGAACTCGACCCCGAGGTCGAGCACGTAGCCGCACTCCTCGTCGATCACCGATGTCGGCAGGCGGAATTTCGGAATTTGCGTGCGCATCATGCCCCCGGCCTGGGGATCCTGGTCGAACATGACGCACGAATAGCCGAGCGGCGCGAGATCGCGCGCAACCGTCAACGAGGCGGGGCCCGCGCCGACCAGCGCGACGCGCTTGCCGTTCCGGCGCGCGGCCGGCCGCGGAAGGCGCGCGCGGATGTCCTCCTTGTAGTCGGCGGCGACGCGCTTCAAGCGGCAGATCGCGACCGGCTCGTTCTCCACGCGCCCGCGCCGACACGCCGGTTCGCACGGGCGGTCGCAAGTGCGGCCAAGAATGCCGGGGAAGACATTCGATCGCCAATTCACCAGATAGGCGTCGCCGTAACGGCCGGCGGCGATCAGGCGGATATATTCGGGGACGGGCGTGTGCGCGGGGCAGGCCCACTGACAGTCGACGACTTTGTGGAAATAGTCCGGGTCCGAGATGTTGGTCGGGTTCATTTCAGGCCTTTACGACCGCACCACAGCGCGGGCGTAATGATCATGTAGGATTTGTGATAGCGACGTCAGCCTGATGCCAGCGCAATCCGGTCAATTTTTGGCGACGGCGCGGCGGGGCAGCCAAAAAGACCCGGTATTCTGCTGCACTGCGAACGGCTTGTACGGCGCACCTCAACCGTCCTTTCACAGGCAGGTCGGCTGATCAGCCAACCAGATTCACACCTCCGCTTCAGTAAAGAGGAACCTTCTCCCCGACGGGAGAAGGTTCCGATCGAACAGGTCAGCAGTAGTTGACCCAGCGCCACGTACCGCCCCACCACACCTGGCGCAAGCAGCCGGGAGAGGAGGCGTACCCGTAATAGCCCGGATAGGCGTACCCGCCGCCGTATCCGCCGTAGCCTCCGTAGCCTCCGTAGCCTCCGTAGCCTCCGTAGCCTCCGTAGCCTCCGTAGCCATATCCCCATCCCGAGGTCGCTGCGAGGCCGACGCCAACGCCAAGCGCCGCCGCCCCGAGAGCGAGCCCCGGCCGCCAGCCGCCGCCATAGCCGCGCCAGCCGCCGCCATATCCACGCCAGCCGGCATATCCGCCACGCCAGCCTCCGCCCCAGCCGCCGCCACGCCAGCCTCCGCCCCAGCCGCCGCCGCGCCAGCCGCCGCCGCCGCCCCAGGCGGCGCCACGCAAGCCGCGCTGAGCGTAGGACGGGGTGGCGGTCAGGGTGAGCCCGATGAGCCCGGCCGCTGCGACCGCCAATACTGCCGTACCTGTTGCTCTCATTTGCTACTCCTATGTGAAGGTCTCCGAACAGCCCGCGCGGGATGTCGGGAGTAAAAAGCCGCCGCTCAAGGCTCCTAAACCAGGCTAATCCGTGCAGGCGAGCGGAAGGGCCGACCAGGGGGGCGGCACGGACGCCCTTGGTCAGGAACGTGCGGTGTGCTGAATTGTTTCTTGTCTCGCCGCCCACGTCAGGAGTTCCGCGCCGCGTCGGCGCATCACACGCATGGTCGATCTCTTTGACGACATGTTTGCCGAACCCGTCGCCGATCCGAACGAGGCGGCGCAACGGAACATGCGCGCGCTGCGGCGGCGGTTCTATGCGACGGCGACGGTGCGCGAAATCGGCGGGAGCGTTTGCGGTCGAGCTGGACGGAAAGCCGGTGCGGACCCCGGCGCGCCATCCACTCGCCTTTCCGACGCTGCCGCTGGCCGAACTTGCCGCCGCCGAATGGCAAAGCCAGGGCGAATCCGTCGATCCGGCCAAGCTGCCGCTGACCCGCCTCGCCAACACCGTCATCGATGCGGTTGCGGCCGCGCATGCGGAGGTCGCGGCCGATATTGCAAAATACATCGCGTCCGACCTTCTGTTCTATCGCGCCGAGGCGCCGGAGCGGCTCGTGGCGCGCCAGCACGAGCAGTGGGACCCAATCCTCGCCTGGGCGCGCGACGCGCACGGCGCCCGCTTCGTGCTCGCGCAGGGCGTCGTCTTCGTGACCCAGCCGGAATCGGCGGTGGAGGCGATGCGCCGGCTCATTCCGACAAGCCCATGGCGGCTGGGGGCCGTGCATGTGATGACGACGCTGAGCGGATCGGCCCTGATTGCGCTCGCCGTGTCCGAACAGGCGATCTCTCCGGACGACGCCTGGTCGGCGGCGCATGTCGACGAAGACTGGAACCAGGAACTTTGGGGCCGCGACGACGCCGCGCTCGCGCGCCGGGCCCTGCGCCGGACCGAATTCGACGCCGCTGCCTGCGTGCTGCGCCTCGACCCGGCGGTGTCATAGGAGGTCGGCGCCGCGACCTATTGCGCTCGGAACGAAGGCACATGCCGTTGGTTGCAGAAGGGAGGCCCGTGCGGGCCGATCCCCAAACAACCCGAGGAGGACACATGGCCACCGCCACGATCGCAGCTAAGACCGAAGGCACGTTTCTCGACTGGCTTCGCGACGCCCATGCGATGGAGAAGCATGCCGAGCAGATGCTCTCGAACAGCGCAAGCCGCATCGAAAACTATCCCGAACTGAAGGCGCAGATCGAGCACCATCTCGAGCAGACCCGTCGTCAGGCCGAACTGCTGCGCCGCTGCATTGAACGGCATGATTCGAGCACCTCGATGTTCAAGGACACGGCGGCAAAGGTCATGGGCTTCGGCCAGGCCCTGACCGGTTTGACCGTGAGCGACGAGGTGGTGAAGGCGTCGGCGGCGAGCTACGCCTTCGAGCAGATGGAAATCGCGACCTACAAGGTTCTGATCGTCGCCGCTGAGGAATGCGGCGACATGGAAACCAAGCGCGTCTGCGAGCAGATCCTGGATGAGGAAGAGGCGATGGCGGATTGGCTCGACGAGCATCTGCCCGTGATCACCCAGACCTATCTCGCGCGTGAGGCGGCCGGCGAGACCGCCAAGCACTAACGACACCAGCGGGTGAATAGGCGAGCGCCGGGCCAGCCTCAGGGCAGGCCCGGCGCTTTGCTGTGCGGGTCCCCGCCGGCGGGCAAGACGATGGCCTCGGCATTGCGCCAATTTTCATTGCAGCGCCCTCGCGGCGCTGAAAGAGGCGTGCTATTGACGGGGTTCTGACAAGCCTAAAAATGCCCGCCGGGGCCGGCGCGGCGCCATTGTCATCGTGAAAAACATTCGACAATACAAGAACCCAGAACAGCTTCTTACGTTTCAAGATGCGTTCCAACTTTGGGCGGGTGTGACGGCATGAAGGACATCCTGGAGAAACTGGAAGAGCGGCGGGCCGGCGCACGGCTGGGCGGCGGCGAGGCGCGGATCGAGGCGCAGCATACGCGCGGCAAGCTCACGGCGCGCGAGCGCATCGAGCTCCTGTTGGATCATCAGTCGTTCGAAGAATACGACATGTTCGTCGAGCACCGGCTAAGCGAATTCGGGGCCGAGAAGACCAAGATACCGGGCGACGGGGTGGTGACCGGCTGGGGAACGGTCAACGGCCGCGCGGTGTTCGTCTTCGCCAAGGACTTCACCGTGTTCGGCGGCTCGCTGTCCGAATCGCACGCGCAGAAAATGACCAAGATCCAGGACATGGCGGTGAAGGCGCGCGCGCCGATCATCGGCCTGTTCGACGCCGGCGGGGCGCGCATCCAGGAGGGCGTGGCGGCGCTCGGCGGCTATGGCGAAGTCTTCAAACGCAACGTGCTCGCGTCCGGCGTGATTCCGCAGATTTCGGTGATCATGGGCCCCTGCGCGGGCGGCGACGTGTATTCCCCGGCGATGACCGACTTCATCTTCATGGTGCGCGACACGAGCTACATGTTCGTCACCGGCCCCGAGGTGGTGAAGACGGTGACGAACGAGGTGGTCACCGCCGAGGAACTCGGCGGCGCGAGCGTGCACGCCACCAAGTCGGCGGTCGCCGACGGCGCCTTCGAGAACGACGTCGACTGCCTGCTGCAGATGCGCCGGTTCATCGACTTTCTGCCGGCCCATAGCGGCGGCGGCGTGCCCGAATGGCCCTCCTTCGACGATGTCGAGCGGGCGGAAGATTCGCTCGACACGCTGATCCCGGAGAACCCGAACAAGCCCTACGACATCAAGGAGCTGATCCTGAAGGTGGTCGACGAGGGGGACTTCTTCGAACTGTCCGCCTCGTTTGCCCGCAACATCGTCATCGGCTTTGGCCGGATCGCCGGCCGCACGGTCGGCTTCGTCGCCAACCAGCCGATGGTGCTTGCGGGGGTGCTCGATTCGGATGCGAGCCGCAAGGCGGCGCGCTTCGTGCGCTTCTGCAACGCCTTCGACATTCCGATCGTCACCTTCGTCGACGTTCCGGGCTTTCTTCCCGGCACGGCGCAGGAGTCCGGCGGGCTGATCAAGAACGGGGCGAAGCTCCTGTTCGCCTACAGCCAATGCACGGTGCCGCTCGTCACCGTGATCACCCGCAAGGCGTTTGGCGGGGCCTATGACGTCATGGCGTCCAAGCATATCGGCGCCGACGTGAACTATGCCTGGCCCACCGCGCAGATCGCCGTGATGGGCGCCAAGGGCGCGGTCGAGATCATCTTCCGCGCCGATCTCGGCGACCCCGAGAAGATCGCGTTGCGGACGAAGGAATACGAACGCAGTTTCATGTCGCCCTTCAAGGCGGCGGAGCGCGGCTATATCGACGAGGTCATCATGCCGCATTCGACCCGCCGGCGGGTCGCCCGCGCGCTCGCGATGCTGCGCACGAAGACCCTGGAGATGCCGGCGAAGAAGCACGACAATCTGCCGCTGTGAGCGGGCAGGGCGGGCGGGCCGGATTGGCAGCCCGCTCGCGCGCTCCAGTCTAATGAAACGGCTGTCGGCGCGTGTTGTGGAATAAGCGCTCGGTTCGGCTCAGCGAGTTTGTCCCGGGCGCAGCGCAGCACGACGTGCGCGCTGCAGAGCCGGGACCCGCAATTCCGCCGGCGGGGAGGTCACATCTGCGGGTGCATGTTAGCTCCGGCCGTCATGCTTTGCGGAAGCGGAGCATCCAGTAAGCATGGACCGGGGTTGACTGGATCGTCCGCCTGCGCGGACGATGACAACAACCGGATTGCGCGCTTTAGAACCAGTCCGGGCAGGGATTGACGATCATCCAAAGATCGGCGCCATTCCGCAGCTTCTTCATTTCCGGCGTGAGTCCGCCTTGGCGGGAAATCCACTCCTTCACCGGGTTCGGATAGACCGACATCAATTCGGCGGTGCCCGCGATGCTCGTCACCTTGACGCCGGCGGTCCAACGCTTGTCGAAATAAGCCTGATGGAAGCCGAGGCTCGCGCGCGGCGTCACGCAGATGCGTTGCAGCGGCACGATCCCGAGCACAAGCGTGCAGGCGGAATTGCATATCCCGTCGATGATGACGCGTTCGCCGGTCTCGCGAATGCGCTCGTAGCGGGCTTTGTACTCCTCCACATAGCCGCCGAAGTCGCGCGTGATGCGCAGATCGGCGACCGCCGGAGTTGCGATGATGATGGCAAGAAGGAAAGACGCTAGGCGAAGCATCGCCGATGAACCCCCCGTTTCCCCGGCGGACTACCTGGGCCGGAGACTAGGCGAAAGTTTGACGAGGCTTTGTTTGAATTTGGTTAACAACGCTCAAATATCGTTATTTCTCTACGCGTAAACTCCTATGTAGAATTCCGCATTCGCGGCGTGCGAACCTAATCTCACGCGGTTTTTCGCGGCGATTACGCATGCTGTTCGGGGGAACGTTCGATGCCGCGCAAGCCGGAAGATCTCGCAATCTATGCGGCGCCCGCGCTGTTCGTCGTGCTGTGGGCGTCGGGATTCGTCGGCGCGAAATTCGGCCTGCCTTACATCGAGCCGCTGACGTTTCTCACCGTGCGGATGATCGCCGTCGTCTTCCTGCTGGCCATCGTCGCTTTGCTCACGCGTCCGCCCTGGCCCGACCTCACGGGCGTTCGGCACAGCATCGTCGCCGGACTGCTGGTGCACGGCGTCTATCTCGGCGGCGTGTTCGTCGCGATCGATCGGCGTCTGCCGGCGGGACTGTCGGCGCTCGTCGTCAGCCTGCAGCCGGTGCTGACCTCGACCATCGCCAACCGCTTTCTCGGCGAACGGGTGGTCGCCCGACAATGGCTCGGCCTCGCGCTCGGCATTGCCGGCGTGTATCTCGTCGTCGCCGACAAGACGGTGGCGGGCGAGGCGACCGCGCTCGGCTGGGCGGCCGCGGTGTGCGCGCTGATCGGAATCACGCTGGGCACGCTGTATCAGAAGCGCTTCGGCGGGGGCATCGACTGGCGTTCCGCTTTGGTTATTCAATACGCGTCGGCGGGAGCGCTATTCGCGAGCGGGTCGTTGCTGTTCGAGACGCGGACGATCCACTGGACGATCGAACTCGTGGGGGCGCTGGCCTGGCTCGTTCTCGTCCTGTCGCTCGGAGCGGTGTGGCTCTTATACTTCCTGATCCGCCGCGCGGCCGCGACCCGCGTGACCAGCCTGTTCTATCTGACGCCGCCCGTCACCGCTCTGATGGCCTGGCTGCTCTTCGGCGAGCGGCTCGGCGCGCTCGCGGTGATCGGCATGGGAATCTGCGCCGTCGGCGTGTTCCTGGTGAATTGGCGCGTTCGTTGATCGGCTGGCGCATAGGAGTAGGACCCGCCGCATCGCACGGCGGGCCCCACGTCTGCAGGTTCTCTCAAAAAGTGCGGCGGCTGAAGCAGCAGCGCGCTAGCGCGCGCCCGGGCCGGGAGCCGTCGTCCCCGAGCCGGAGGTGGTCGCGCCGCCCGAGCCCGAGGGTCCTGAACCGGTCGCCCCGCCGCCAGCGCCGGTCGCCGGCCCGCCGGGCGCCGTCGCCGTCGTGTCCGCGCCCGTCGTTCCGCTACTCGTTGTTGCGCCCGTCCTCGCCGGCGGCACATTGCTGTCGACCGCCGTCTGTGTGTCGCGGTTCGTGAAGCCGTAGATGATCGCGATGATCAAGACAGCCGCGGCAATTCCCGCCAGCCACGACCATATCGACGTACCGGTTCTTGTATTGGGAACCGCACCGTCTTTAACAGGGTGGCGGCCGCGCAAATCGTTGCTCGGTTCGCTCAGCCGCGGGTCATTGCGATAGTCGCGTGGGTCCGTCATGTTCTTTCTCCTTCCGCGTGGGTCTACGGCCAACCCGGGCTCGCGGGGGAGGTTCCCGCCGCGCACACAGGGCGGTTGGCTGATACGGGCAAGCGGAACAATCGCGCGATACGGGCCCGGTAGCGCCTTGCTTTAGAAGGTCCGATATCGCATCTACACGGCGCGCCGCGCTGCAGAAGCTTCGCCGGGGGTGTCATCAATGGGCTTTTTCCTTCTGATCCTGGGGCTCGCTCTCTTCATCGGCGCGCATGTGTTCGTCACCATGCGCCCGCAGCGCGACGCCGTGATCAAGCAGATCGGCGACGGCGCCTACAAGATTCTGTTCGCGCTCGTCGCCATCGCCGGCGTGGTGCTGATGTCCTGGGGCTACGGGCTCTACCGCGAGACCGAATGGATCGAGGTGTGGGATCCGCCTGCTTGGACGCGGCATGTCACCGTATTGCTCACCTGGCCGGCGATCATCTGCGTCACCGCGGCCTACATCCCCGGCAACATCAAGCGCACGTTGAAGCATCCGATGCTGGTGGGGGTGAAACTGTGGGCGGTGGCGCATCTCATTTCGAACGGCGATCTCGGCTCCATCATTCTGTTCGGGGCGCTGCTCGCCTGGGCGGTGTATGACCGCATCACTCTGAAGCGCCGCACCGATCCCGGCGGTCCGCCGATCCCGGTCGGCGGACGCCGCAACGACATGATCGCGATCATTGTCGGGACCATCTTCTATCTCGCGCTCGGGCTCGTGTTTCACCCGCTCGCCATCGGCGTCCCGGCGTTCGGCACGCCGGCGCTCGGGACCTGACGATGTCCGCCTATTCCGAAGAGAAGCGGATGACGGCGCCGGCGATCCGCGCGCGCAAGGGCGGTCCGCCGATCGTCATGCTCACGTCGTATCACGCCCACACCGCGGCGCATCGTCGACAAGCACTGCGACGTGATTCTCGTCGGCGACTCGCTCGGCATGGTGATGCATGGATTCGAGACCACCATTCCGGTGACGCTCGACATGATGATCCTGCAGGGCCACGCGGTGATGCGCGGCTCGCGCCGGGCGCTTGTCGCCATCGACATGCCGTTCGGAACCTACGAAGCCTCCAAGGAGCAGGCTTTCCTGTCCGCCGCGCGCGTCATGAAGGAAACCGGCTGCGGCGCGATCAAGGTCGAAGGCGGACAGCGCATGGCCGAGACGATCGCCTTCCTGGTCGAGCGCGGCATTCCGGTGATGGGCCATGTCGGACTGACGCCGCAGTCGATCAACGCGATCGGCGGGTTCAAGGCGCAGGGCCGCGACCCCGCCGACTGGGAGCGCATCGAGGCGGACGCCCGCGCGGTCGACGATGCGGGCGCGTTCGCGATGGTGGTCGAGGCGGTCGCCGAGCCGCTCGCCGCGCGCATCACCGCCGAGGTCGCGATTCCCACGATCGGCATCGGCGCGAGCTCGGCCTGCGACGGGCAGGTGCTGGTGCTCGAAGACATGCTCGGGCTGTCGCCGCGCGTGCCGAAATTCGTCAAGCGCTTCACCGAGCTCGGGCCCTCGATCGACGCCGCGGTCGAAGCCTATGCCGCCGAGGTGCGGGCCAGGACGTTCCCGGGCCCGGACCATGTCTATTCCATGAAGAAGAAAACCACGTGATCGAAACACGTTGCCGGCAGAACGGGCATGCCGCTTTGCCTTGCCCGCGCCATACCGGTAGGTTAGCGGGCGCTCGTCCAGCGTGGCTGCGGGCAGAAAAAAGGTGAGTGCGCGCGCGTGTCCGATATCTTTCGTGAAGTCGACGAGGAAGTCCGGCGCGAACAGCTGAAGAAGCTGTGGGACCGCTACGGACTCCTCTTCATCGCCGCGGCGGTGCTGCTGGTGGCGGCGGTCGGGGCCTGGCGCGGCTATCAGTGGTACGAGGCGAAAAAGGCGGCGGAAGCGAGCGCGGCCTATGAGGCGGCGATGCAGCTTGCCGCGCAGGACGGCAAGCAGGCGGAAGCGACGGCCGCATTCGCGGCGCTCGCGGCGAAGGGAACGCCCGCCTATCGCGGCCTCGCGCGGTTGCGCGAAGCCGAGGAAGTGGCCGCGGGCGACGCCGCGGCGGCGGTGACCCTGTTTGATGGCGTCGCCGCCGACTCGGCCAATTCGCAGCTCCTGCGCGACCTCGCGGCGGTTCGCGCGGGCTTGCTGCTGGTCGACAAGGCGGCCTTCGCGGACATCAGCCGTCGCCTCGAGCCGCTCGCGCAGCCGAGCGGTCCGTTTCGCCACACCGCGCGCGAGCTGCTGGCGCTTTCCGCCTGGCGCAGCGGCGACATGGCGACGGCGCGCCGCTGGGGCGAGGCCGCGCTCTCCGATCCGGACGTGCCGGCGGGCATCCGCGCGCGCATGGACGTTCTGATGGCGCTGACCGGCGAGAACGGCAAGAGCTCATGAGGGCAAAGATGCACGCCAGTAGGCGCTTAGTGCTCGTTTCGCTTGCCGTATCGGCCGCCCTCGGCGTTGCCGGGTGCGATACGGTGGACCGGCTGACCGACACCATGCAAGGGCTGTTCGACACCAAGAAGAAGTTGCCGGGCGAGCGCAGGCCGGTGTTTCCCGAAGGCGTTCCGGGCGTGACGCAGGGCGTCCCGTCGGAATACATGCCCGCCAGGAAGACGCCGGGCGAGGAGGCAAGCGCGCCCGCAGCGCAGGACGGCGAGTCGACGTCGGCGGACTCCCCGGCCGAGAAGAAGGAGCGGCCCGCGCGCAAGCCGCCAAGGCCGCAGACGGCGGAGGCGCCGCCGAAACCTGCTCCGGCCGCTCCGGCCGCGCCGGCGCAGCCGCAAACCGCCGCGCCGCCGGCGCCCGCGCCAAGCTCGCCGCCGGCGGCTCCGTGGCCGGCGGCGCCGCCCGCCGGCACTTTCACACGCTGAGCGGGACTTCGTAGCCCGAACTCGTCGCGAGCGCTCGCGGCATGGGTGCGCAAGGCGAACGCGTCGCTGCGTCCGTCCGCAGCGAAGCGTTTTGCGTTGCTCAACCCGCCCTATGCTCGCTACGCTCGCGCATGACCCTCACCCTCGCCATTGTCGGCCGGCCGAATGTCGGCAAGTCGACCCTGTTCAACCGCCTGGTCGGCAGGCGCGTCGCCTTGGTCGACGATCGCCCGGGCGTCACCCGCGACCGGCGGGAAGGCGCGGGCCGGCTCGGCAATCTCGATTTTACCGTCATCGATACGGCCGGTCTGGAAGAGGCCCCCACGGCGAGCCTGGTCGGGCGCATGCGCGCGCAGACCGAGGCGGCGATCGCCGAGGCGGACGCGGTGCTGTTTCTCATCGACGTGCGCGCGGGCGTGACGCCGGACGATCGCGCCTTCGCCGACCTCGTGCGCAAGGCGGGCAAGCCGGTCATTCTCGTCGCCAACAAGACCGAAGGCCGGGCGCAGGCGGCGGGCGTCTACGAAGCCTATGCGCTCGGACTGGGCGAGCCGGTCGCCATCTCGGCCGAGCATGGCGAGGGCCTCGCGGACCTGTTCGAGGCGGTGCGCGAGGCGCTTCCCGAGTTCGCCGCGGCCGCGCAGCCGCCCGGCGAGGACGCCGACGACGCCGGGCAAGAGCCGCCGGAGGAGGCGCCGGCCCGCATCGGCCGATCCGTGTCGCCGTGGTCGGCCGGCCGAACGCCGGCAAGTCGACCCTCGTCAACCGGCTCATCGGGGCGGAGCGGCTGCTCACCGGACCCGAGGCCGGCATCACCCGCGATTCCATCGCGGTCGAGGCGGTGTGGGACGGGCGCGAATTCCTCATGTTCGACACTGCCGGGCTGCGCCGGCGATCGAAGATCGACGACAGGCTGGAAAAACTCTCGGTCGGCGACGCGCTGGAGGCGATCCGCTTCGCCGAGGTGGTCGTGCTTCTCATGGACGCGACCGCCACCTTCGAGGAACAGGACTTGCGCATCGCCGATCTGGTCGAGCGCGAGGGCAGGGCGCTCGTCATCGGCCTGAACAAATGGGATCTGGCGGAGGGCGCGCCCGGCGCGATCGCAAAGCTGCGCACGGAAACCGACCATTGGCTGCCGCAGCTCAAGGGCGTGCCGGTGGTCGCGGTGTCCGGCCTGACCGGGTTCGGCCTCGACCGGCTGATGCGCGCGGTGGTCGACATTCACGCGGTGTGGAACCGCCGCATCGCCGACGAATCCGCTCAACCGCTGGCTCGCCGAGGCGCTCGCCGCGCATCCGCCGCCCGCGGTCGCCGGCCGCCGCCTCAAGCTCAACTACATCACCCAGCCGAAGGCGCGGCCGCCGAGCTTCGTGCTGTTCTGCACCCGCGCCGACGCCGTGCCCGACGCCTACCGGCGCTATCTCGTCAATGGCCTGCGCGAGACGTTCGATCTCCCCGGCACGCCCATCCGCCTGACCCTGCGCGAAAAGGCGAACCCGTACGCCAAGCGCTCGAAGGCGGTCCGATAGCGGCGGTCTCTTGACGACAGCCTCCGCAGAAACGGGAATAGAGCCGTGACGGTCATGACCTACAAGAACTACGAGGCAGTCGTCGAGTATGACGATGACGCGCGGATTTTTCATGGCGAGGTCGTCAATCTACGCGACGTGATCACCTTCCAGGGCAAGTCGGTCGCCGAGCTCAAGAAGGCGTTTGCGGCATCGGTGGAGGACTATCTCGCCTTTTGCAAAGAGCGCGGCGAAGAACCCGAAAAGCCATTCTCGGGCCAATTCGTGGTTCGCGCCGAGCCCAAGCTGCATAAATCCATATCGCTCGCGGCGAAGCGGGCGGGCGTGAGCCTCAACAAATGGGTCACGTCTACTTTGGAGAGAGCCGTGAAGCGGTGAGAAGGCGCGCGATCTACTCCGGCTGGCGAAACTCGAGAAACCGCGCGGTCGGAACATCGAACAGCCGGCCGGTTTGCTCGAACGCGGGCAGGCAGAGTCGCACGATCGCGTCGGCCACGCGGTCGGGCGAAGGGCAGCGTCGCCGGGTCTTCGCCCGGCATGAACTGGGCGCGCATGCGGGTGCGCGTCGCCCCCGGATTGATCAGATTGACGCGCACGCGCGTGGTGACCGTCTCCGCCGCATAGGTGCGCGCCAGCATTTCGAGCGCGGCCTTGGAAATCGCGTAGGGGCCGACATAGGCGCGCGCATTGTGGGCGACGCCCGAGCTCAGGAACACGACGCGGCCGGCCGGCGCGGCGCGCAGCAGCGGGTCCATGCAGCGGATGAGCTGGAGATTCGCGGTGACGTTGATGCGCATCATCCGCTCGAACTCCTCCGGATCGACATGGCCGAGCGGCGAGACCGGCCCGAGCAGGCCGGCATTGCCGATCAGGATGTCGAGGCGCTGGTAGCGCTCGTTGAGCGCGAGCGCGAGCCGCGCGACGCCGTCGAAATCGTCGAGGTCGAGCGGCACGAGGGTGGCGCTGCCGCCCGCGGCGCGGACCGCATCGTCGAGCTCTTCCAGCCCGCCCACGGTGCGCGCGACCGCAACGATATGTGCGCCGGCGCGCGCCAGCGCGAGCGCGGTCGCGTGTCCGATCCCGCGTGAGGCGCCGGTGACGAGCGCAATCGAATCGGCGAGCGGTTGGTCAGCCATGTCGGATGCATCTTCTATCCGTGGGCGGCGTCTTGGAATCAACTCCGCCCTGTTCCCGAGCTCAGGTTTTGTAGCGGCCGGCGGGCGTCGGATGCAATCACCGTATCAATTCTGGGGGGAGGGCTCCCGCCACCAGGTCTCGGGCAGGTACCCGTACAGCGAGGTCGCCGGCGGATGGCGGATCGATCGCCAGCGCGCCACCCACTGGGCGGGCAGGTGATAGAGCGGCACGACGTATTGGCCGGAGATGAGGATGCGGTCGAGCGCGCGCACGGCGGCGACGAAGTCCGGGCGCGACTGCGCCTTCAGCATGGCGGCGATCATCGCGTCGATCGCCGGCGAGCGCACGCCCATATAGTTGCGGCTGCCCTGCTCGTCGGCCGAAGCCGAGCCCCAATAGAACGCCTGCTCGTTGCCGGGCGAGAGCGACTGGTCCCACCGGTATTGCATCATGTCGTAATCGAAACTGATGCGCCGCTGCTCGTATTGCACGGCGTCCACCACGCGGATCGTCGGCTCGATGCCGGCGCGGCGGAGGCTGCGCGCGAAAGCAAGCGCGATGCGCTCCTGATCCTTGGTCGTCACCATGATCTCGAAGGTGAAGGGCTTGCCCGTCGCGCGCTCCTTGAGCACGGTGCCGACGAGATCGTAGCCCGCCTCGGCGAACAGTTCGAGCGCGGCCTTGAGCCTGTCGCGGTCGCGGCCGGAGCCGTCCGAGGACGGGCGGCGACCAGGTGCCCTCCATCACGTCCGCGCGCACCGCGTCCGGGAAGGGCGCCAGCAGCGCGCGCTCGCGCGCATCGGCCGGGCGGCCGCGACTGGCCAGTTCGCTGCCCTCGAAATAGCTGCCGCTGCGCTGATAGCGGCCGAAAAACAGGCTGCGATTGATCCACTCGAAGTCGAGCAGCTGGTTGATCGCCTCGCGCACGCGGACGTCGGCGAAGACCGGCCGCCGCGTGTTGAACACGAAGGCCGAGCATGCCCTGCGGCAGGCCGGTCAGGAATTCCTCCTTGATCACGCGGCCGTCGCGCACCGCCGGGAAGTCGTAGGCCGTCTCCCAGCGGCCGGGATCGGTCTCCGCACGCAGGTCGAACAGGCCCTTGCGGAACGCCTCGAAATACGAATTGGCGTCGCGGTAATAGTCGAAGCGCACCGTGTCGAAATTCCAGAAGCCGCGGTTGACCGGGAGATCGCGCCCCCAGTAGTCGGGATTGCGCGTGAGCGTGACGCTCTTGCCGACATCGACCGCGGAGATCACGTAGGGGCCGCTGCCGACGATCGGCTTGAGGGAAGTGTCTTCGAACGTTGTCCGGATCGACGGCGTGGCGCGGAAGCACCGGCATCAGGCCGAGAATCAGCGGCAGTTCGCGATCGTCGGCGCCGGACAGATCGAACCGCACGCTGCGCTCTCCGACCTGTTCCGCCTTGCTCACCTTGGCGTAATAGGTGCGGAAATTCGGCCGCCCCTTGTCGCGCAGAAGCCGCCAGGAGAACATCACGTCCTCGGGCGTGACCGGCGCGCCGTCGGAAAACCTCGCCCGTTCGTCGAGATTGAAGGTGACGAAGGAGCGCTCGGCGTCGGTCTCGACCGAGCGGGCGAGCAGTCCGTACAGCGTGAACGGCTCGTCATAGCCGCGCGCGAGCAGGCTCTCGATCACATAGCCGCGCAGCGATTGCGCCGGCACGCCCTTGACGATGAGCGGGTTGAGGCTGTCGAAGGTGCCGAGCACGCCGATGGTCAGGCGGCCGCCTTTCGGGGCGTCCGGATCGGCATAGCGGAAATGCGCGAAGTTGTCCGGCAGCGCCGGCTCGCCATGCATGGCGATGGCGGAGCGCGGCTGCGTTTCGGTGGGGGCGGCCGGCGCGTGCGAGGCGGAGGATGCGTTAGCGGGACCGAGCGTCACGACGCCAAGCGCTGCAAAGAGCGCCGCGCCAAGCAAGGCCGCGCCGACAGTGGCCAGTCGCTTCATCCTCCCCCGTGCCAATGGGGGAGGGGGACCATGCGAAGCATGGTGGAGGGGGCGTGCGGCGAGCGAGCATAGACCGCCCGCGGGGCGGGGGAGGACGGGGTTCGGTTCGGATCGCCACGTTGGGAAGCGTATGCCTTGTTCTCCCTCACCCGGATTGCTCGCACGCAGCCATGCTTGCGCAGGCTGCGTAAACTTGCCTGCGGCGCTCGGAACCCGACCTCTCCCCGTCGGGGAGAGGCGTGGCGTTCGAGCTGAACGGCGAGAGGGGAGAAAGGTCACGTTGCGCCATGCCAATTCATTATCGCCTCCGAAAACTTAGCATGCCCCGTGTGGCGGACCTGTGGTAACGCAGCGCGATGCCGAATGCCGAAACCGTGAACCCGCTGGCCGAGCGGATCGTTCATCTCTACGAGCGGCATGCCCGCGAATGGGACGCCGATCGCGGGCGCAGCCTGTTCGAGAAGCCCTGGCTCGACCGCTTTGCCGCGCTCCTGCCGCCCGGCGCGTCGATCCTCGATCTCGGCTGCGGATCGGCGGAGCCGATCGGCCGATATCTCATCGAGCGGGGCTTTCGCCTGACGGGGGTGGACGCCTCGCCCACGCTGATCGGCCTTTGCCGCGCGCGTTTCCCCGATCATGCGTGGACGGTCGCCGACATGCGCACGCTCGCTTTCGGACGGACATTCCACGGCCTCGTGGCCTGGGACAGTTTCTTCCACCTCGCGCATGCGGATCAGCGCCGGATGTTTCCGGTCTTCCGCGATCATTCGGCGCCGGGAGCAGCCCTGCTGTTCACCAGCGGACCATCGCATGGCGAGGCGGTCGGCAGCTATCGCGGCGAGCCGCTCTATCACGCGAGCCTCGCCGAGGAGGCGTATCGGTCGCTGTTGCGCGCGAACGGCTTCGTCGTCGTCGACCATGTCGCGGAAGACCCGGACTGCGGCGGGCACACGGTCTGGCTCGCTCAGCGGAACCCCACCGCCGTCCCGTGCAGGTCGTAGGCGTCGGCGCGCTCGATCTTCACGGTGACGATCTCGCCCACCCGCAGCGGGCGGCGCGAGGCGACATAGACCGCGCCGTCGATCTCGGGCGCGTCGGCCTTGCTGCGGCCCTTGGCGACGCTCGGCCCCGCCTCGTCGATGATGACCTGCTGGCGCGTGCCGATCTTGGCCTTGCAGGCGCTTCGCCGAGATCGCCTGCTGGCATTGCATGAAGCGATGCCAGCGCTCCTCCGTCACTTCGGCGGGGACCGCCGGCGCGAGCTCGTTCGCGGTCGCTCCCTGGACCGGCTCGTAGCGGAAGCACCCGACGCGGTCGAGCACGGCCTCGCCGAGCCAGTCGAGCAGGAACGCGAAATCCTCCTCCGTCTCGCCGGGAAAACCGACGATGAAGGTCGAGCGAATGGTCAGGTCGGGGCAGAGTTCGCGCCAGCGGCGGATGCGCGCGAGCGTCTTCTCCTGCGCGGCCGGCCGGCGCATGCGGGCGAGCACCGCGGGCGCCGCATGCTGGAACGGCACGTCGAGATAAGGGAGCACCTTGCCCTCCGCCATCAACGGGATCACCTCGTCGATATGCGGGTAGGGGTAGACATAGTGCAGGCGCACCCACACGTCGAACTCGCCGAGCGCGCGCACGAGATCGACGAAGCGCGCCGGCACCTCCTGCTCGCCCCATGAACTCGACGCGTATTTCAGGTCGAGGCCATAGGCCGACGTGTCCTGCGAGATGACGAGCAGCTCCCGCACGCCCGCCGCGACGAGCTTTTCCGCCTCGCGCAGGACATCGGCGGCGCGCCGGGAGACGAGGTCGCCGCGCAGCCGCGGAATGATGCAGAAGGTGCAGCGATTGTTGCAGCCCTCGGAAATCTTCAGATAGGCGTAGTGGCGCGGCGTGAGCTTGACGCCCTGCGGGGGAACGAGATCGAGAAACGGCGCGTGCGGGCGCGGCGCGGCGCGATGCACCGCGCGCATGACGCTTTCGAATTGCTGCGGGCCGGTCACCGCGAGCACATTGGGGTGGCGCTGCATGATCGCCTCCGGCTCCGCTCCCAGGCAGCCGGTCACGATCACCTTCCCGTTTTCGGCGAGCGCATCGCCGATCGCCTGCAGCGATTCCGCCTTGGCGCTGTCGAGAAATCCGCAGGTGTTGACGATCACGAGGTCGGCGCCCGCATGGGCCTGCGCAAGCGCGTAGCCTTCCGCGCGCAGCCGCGTGACGATCCGCTCGGAATCGACCAGCGCCTTCGGACAGCCGAGCGAGACGAAGCTGACTTTCGGCGCGGGCGCGGGCCCGGCATCGGTATGAACATACGGATCAGAGACGGCTCGCATCGGCACTCCGTGTCCCTTGGGGCGGCAGGCCAAAAGAAATTGCCCATATTCCAAAAAAATGCCACGACCAATTGGCCGGATGGGACGCGCGAGGGGCGATCAACCAACAGAATAGTCCCGGTATGACCGCATCACACGATGAAAACATCCCCGTGGTCGAGCCGCGGCCGAGCTCCGACGCGCCGGATGTGACGTTGCGGGCCTTGGAGCAACGCATCCGACAGCAGGAGATTCTGGCGGAACTCGGAGTCATGGCGCTCCAGGGTGCGACATTCGATCAGCTGCTGACGGAGACCGCGCGGCTCACGGCGGAGGGGCTGCGCGCCGAGTTCTGCAAGATCCTCGAACACATCCCGTCCGAGAATAACTTTATCGTGCGGGCGGGAGTGGGCTGGGGTCCGGGCGTCGTCGGGGTCGCGACCGTGGGCGCCGACCTCGCATCGCCGGCGGGGTTTGCCTTGCGGACGGGCAAGCCCGTCATCTCCAATCATCTCGAAAAGGAAGAGCGCTTCAGAACGCCCGACCTGCTCATGAAGCATGGCATCCGCCGCGCCATGAACGTCATCCTGCAGGGTGACCGCAAGTCCTTCGGCGTGCTGGAGGTCGACAGCCAGTCGGACGACGAGTTCGTGGCGCAGGACATCGCCTTTCTCCAGGGCGCCGCCAACATTCTCGGCATGGCGATCGAACGCGAGCGCTACGAGCGCAGCCTCAAGGCGGCGCTCCTGCGCCAACAGGTTCTGCTGAAGGAGATGAACCACCGGGTCAAGAACAGCCTGACGATCGTCACCAGCATGCTGCGCCTGCAGGCGGCGGAGGACGACGACCCGGAGCTTGCGCACCATCTCGAGGAGGCGTCGGTCCGGATCGCCGCGATCGCGCGCGCGCATGAACGGCTGTATCAGGGAGGCGAGATCGAAAGCATGGATCTCGGGCGTCTACATCGAACAGGTCTGTCGGGACTTCGACGAAATCGTTTCTTGCTGCGATGTTCAGATCGAAGCGCAGCCCGGCATGACCATGCCGGTGGATCGGGCGATCTCGATGGCGCTCATCGTCGTCGAGCTGATTACGAACGCGGCGAAATACGCCTATCAGGACAAGCCGGGCGGAAAAATCTCGGTGCGGGTCGAACGCGCCGGGGACAACGAGGTCTCCCTGTCGGTGCGCGACGAGGGCGTAGGCCTGCCGGACGGGTTCGATCCGTTCAAGGCCAAAGGCCTGGGCATGCGGATCGTCTCCAGTTTCTCGAAGCAGCTGGGCGCGCGGTTGACGGTCGCATCACATGCGCCCGGCACGGAATTCTGCCTCAGGGCGCCGCTCCTGGCCCCGTAGGCGCGCGCGCCGGCGATCCGTCCCAATTCGGGGAATGCGCCAGAGTGCGCGCCCGCAGCCGCCACGGCAGGAGCGCGAGCAGGAATGCGATCCCGACCAGCGCGGCGACGATGGCGACGCGCTCCGGCCACGGACCGAGCGCCGCCACGAAGGGCGGCAGGGCATCCGGCGAGGCGGGATTGCCGATATAGGCGTAATTCGCCCCAAGCCAGACATTGATCGGAAAGACCGTCGCGACATAGCCGAGCGTGACGAGCGAGGCGCGGCGGAAATCGCTCCAGTCCGGCCGGAACCGCAACACCGCGAGATCGTAGACGGCGTAGCCGAGAATGATCGTGTGGGCGATCCAGAAGCACCAGAACAAAAGCGAGGTCGGCCCGTAGGTGAGCGTCGGCTGAATGAAGGCCTGGCTCGTCAGCGCCATCGCCCAGAAATACAGGGTGGCGCGGAGCCAGCGGTTGAGCGTGAGCAGGGCGAATGGCGCGAGCAGCCCGCCGATGTCGCAGACATGCAGCGGCAGTCCGCCTGCAAGGTCGATCCCGTTCCAGTTCCAGGCGACATTGTAGGTCGTCCAGACGGCGATGGCGAAGCCCGCCATCGCCTGGCGCAGCCGTCGTTCCGCCGGCTTGCCCAGACGCCGGCCGAGCATAGCGACGGCCGCGATGAGCACGAGACACACCGCGACCGACAGGAGATGCAGCCCGGTATAAGGGATGAAAACGTCCCAAGGACCGGCTTGTGTGGCGCTCGATATCGGCACGGTTGGCTCGCCTTGCGTTGGAGCGTGCGCCGCCGTCTGAGCCGGCGGAACGCCGCGCGACATGAACAAAACAAAATTCGCCCGGGCCGGAAACGCGCCTGCGGGTCATGGCGACCGTCGATGCATCCGAGTCGCGGATGATGTTTAGCACAACCCGGCCGATGCGCCGACCCCGGCGGCCGGCCGAGCGCGGTCGATCCAGCGGAAGGCGAAGACCCGAAAAGCGCGGTGCCTGGCCGGAGCGGCCGAGACCGCGGCAAGCATGCACTTGCCCGGGGGTCGGCTCGGTCACATCTTGGCGCAATGCGTCCGGATGGGCGCGCCTCGGGGCGGCGGTTTCACGCAGGCCCCTCCAGCCCTTCTGCGACCGAGGAATCTGCAATGGCGAGCCTTGCCGGCAAGAATGTCGTGATCACCGGAGGAACCGGGGGCCTCGGCTTGCAGACGGCGCTTGCGCTCGCGCCCATGGGGGCGCGGCTCGTCCTGATCGGACGCGACCCCGGGCGGGGCAAGGCCGCGCTCGATCTTCTTCGGCGCCGGTTTCCCGGTGCAGCCGCGGAAACGCATCTGGCCGACCTGTCCCGCCTCGACGAGGTCCGCAGGATCGCCCGGACGCTTGGCGAGACGCTCGAACGCATCGACGTGCTGGTCAACAATGCCGGGGCGATCTTCAATCGAAGGGAGCTCACCGAAGACGGCCTCGAGCGGACATTCGCGCTCAATCACATGGGCTATTTCCTGCTCACCGAGCTGCTATGGGAGAAGCTCCTGCGCTCGGCGCCGGCGCGGATCGTCAATGTCGCCTCCGAGGCGCACCGGGGCGCGCGGCTCGACTTTTCGGATTTGCAGAGCGCCAAGTCCTACGGCGCGTGGAAAGCCTATCGCCGCTCCAAGCTGTGCAACATCCTGTTCACGCGCGAGCTCGCAAGGCGTCTCGCCGGAACCGGCGTCACCGCGAATTGCGTTCATCCGGGGTTCTGCGCGACGGGCTTCGGCAACAACACCTCCGGATGGTTCCGGCGCGCGGGTGGGGCTCGCCAAGCGCCTGTTCGCTATTCCGCCGGAACAGGGTGCGCGTACCCTGATCTATGCCGCGGCCGCGCCGGAACTCGCGGATGTCAGCGGCGCCTATTTCATCGATTGCCGGGGCGCCACGCCCGCGCGGGAGGCGCAGGACACCGAGTCCGCTCGCAAGCTTTGGGACGCGAGCGCGCGCATCGCCAGTCCGCGCAGGCTGACGCGGTTGCCCGGCTCCCGCCGGGTTGAAAATTGCCGGGCTTCCCGGAACTTTTTCGCCACATTCCCGTTATGCGGCTGACCACGCGAGTGAGGGGGGTCAGCGACTTTGCCAGTATTTTCCGCGCGTTTCGCGCCACGGTCGCGCATTCCCGCCGCTGTGACAGGGAGACGTCAATGATTCGGACGAATGTGTCTTTGCCGCGCGCGTGTGGGGCGCTCGCGGTTTTCTCGATCGTCGCTGCAATCGGGATGGCGGGACCGACCAACGCCCGGACCGATTACGACGGCGAGTGGAGCGTGGTGATCGTGACGCAGAAAGGTGATTGCGAGCGCGCCTACCGGGCCCCGATCACCATCAATAACGGCAGCTTCGTCAATGTGGGCGTGAGCATGGTGGATGTCTCCGGGAAGGTCGGCCCGGACGGCAAGCTGACCGTGCGTGTGAGCCGCGGCGAAAAGAGCGCGGTCGGGCTCGGTCGGCTGACGGCGACCTCCGGAGCAGGCTCGTGGAAGGGCGGCGCGTGCGCCGGTTCGTGGACCGCCGAGCGGCGCTGAGCCGAGCGGCAGAGGTCGCGGGAACCGCGGCGAACGAGACGGCTCGGAAATCCGGTCGGACTTCCGAGCGGCTCGCGCTGGTCGGATCGTAAATCAAAGCAGCGGACGGGCGGGCGGCTGAACCGGCGTGCGGACAACGCGCGCCGGCGTTCCTCCTTGCTCGGCGGGTCGTCGCGTTGGGACGGCGCAGCTTCTTGTAGAAAACGCGTTCGCGCCTAAGCCGAGCGGCCGCCGTCGATCACGCGGAACAGGCGCAGGCGGCGCGGCGGGGGCATGTTCGCCGCGCGGCGGGGCCGTCGGGCGCGCCTCGGATGGGCGATGCCGCCCGCCAGCAGAGCCGATACGGCCTTCAGCCGCACCGGCAGCCGCTCGCCGGCGCGAGCGAGCTGCGCGCAGTCGTCAAGGGCGTGGTCGAGCAGGGCGCGGGTGCGCAGATCCGCAGGGTCGAGCGCGGCGCGTTCCGCCTTGATGGCCTCGAACAGCCGCGATGCGAGCAAGGCGGCATGCGTCGCGGTCACGCGCCCCGCCGCCGGCGCTTCGATCGCGCTCGCGACCGTGGCGGCTATGCCGACCAGCCTCTGCAACACCTGCGCCTGCATATCCGAGCCTCGTGCCGTCCGGAGGTCCGACCCCGGCCGCACTGATAGCTGATTCGCGGGGCGCAGCAAGGGAGATCGCCAGGGCTTTTTGCGCCGCCCCGCCGCGCCTTGCCGGTCGGAGACGATCGCCCCCGGCGATCGTGTGTGAGTCCACTCACAAACCGCTAACCGCAACGCGTTCATTGTTGCGCCTGACCGGGCGCGCCGCTCGCCCCATGATGGGAGGCTCCCATGAAGACACTCGCTCTCGCCGCCGTCCTCGCGCTCTCGAGCACCGCCGCCTACGCCCAATCGTTCGAAATCCCGATCAATGGCGGGGTCGCCCGCATCGAACTCAACGACAGGTGCCGCAAGGATCTGTGCGCCTCCGTCTCCTGGTCGGAGCGCGGGAGGCGCGGCGAGCGCCGGGAATTCAAGATTCCGGGAATCTCCGCGAAAACGCTGTCGAAGATGATCGACACCTATGCTCCGGGAAGCTCGTCCGAGCCGGACGACGAGGACGCAGACGACGCGGACACGCGCGAGGTCGAGCGTAAAGCGCCGCCGCCCGCCATTGGATCCAAGCGCCGGCCCGCGCCGTCGGGCGCGCCGACCTCCTCTCCGCCGGGCGAAACGCGGCTTTCCGGCCAGCCATCGTCCGCGGCTGACGCAACGCCTGCCGCGCGCCGCGCGCCCGCGCCTCGCCGACCGCCGCCGCCGCGCCGCGCGACGGAGCGCCCAGGCATCGCCTCCGCCGCACGCAACGCTCGCGCCGGAGCCGGCCGCGCCAGCCGATGCGAAGGTCGCGGCCGTTGCTCCCGCCCCGGCGCGGACGCCAAGGCGGCGCGGCGGAGCCCGCTCGGCGAATGGCTGGTCGAAGATGGCGAAGGCCAGATCCGGATCGAGGAATGCGGCGCCAATCTGTGCGGCTATGTGTCGGCGGCGAAGAACCCCGGCGAGAAGGACCGCAAGAATCCCGATCCGGGGCTGCGCAACCGGTCCGTGATGGGCATGCCGGTCCTCATCGACATGAAGCCGAGCGGCAATCGCTGGAATGGGCGCATCTACAATGTGAAGGACGGCAAGACCTACACCGCGAACATCTCGCTCAAGGGCGGCGACACGCTGCGGGTCGAAGGCTGCGCGTTCGGCGGACTGATCTGCGGCGGCCAGAACTGGTCGCGCGTGAACTGATCATTGCGTGCCGTGGTCAACTTGGCGGTCGGGTCACTCCGGCCGCTGCTTTTTTGTGTGCCGCGCGCGACCGGCATTTGCTGTCGGCCGTCTGACAAATTGATCGGCGTCAACGAGGAGCGACGACGCCCGGTCAAGATGGGACGAAGCGCAGCGGCGGCAGCACGGTAGGGCCTTGTCATGCATAAATTCCTGGTGCCGATCGACAACTCCGAAAATTCCCTGCGCGCCGTGCAGTATGCGATCAGACTCGCGAAGGAGAACGCCCCGGTCGAACTGCTCATCGTCAACGCCCATGAGCCGCCGCTCATCTATGGCGAGATCGCCGTCTATGTGCAGGAGGAGAAGGTCCGGGAGCTGCAGCGCCAGCACAGCGAGGACGTGCTGGCGCCGGCGATCGAGCTGGCGCGAGCGGCCGGCGTGAGCTTTTCGACCGACATCCTGGTCGGCGACATCCCCACGGTGATCGCCCGATGCGCCGAACAGCGCGGCTGCGACGCGATCATCATTGGCACGCGCGGCATGAGCGCGATCGGAAATCTTGTCATGGGGTCGGTCGCGACCAAAGTCATCCACTTGACCACTCTCCCCGTGACGCTCGTGAAATAGGTCTCCGCCGAAGCCCGCCGCCGATCCTCAGCCATGTGCGGCAGGCCTGGCCCCTCTACCTGGGCGGCTATTGACTTCACCTTTCGCGCAGCCAAATGCGTTCGCGACGGCGCGCAGCAGACCGTCGCGACGGTGGCCGGACCGCACCATCTCATTGATATGTCTACTATTAGACAGACAGCCACGCTGCGGCATGGTACTTACCTTTTGCGCCATGGTACCTGCGTAGCGGTTGTCGCAGGCTCGGCCTGCACGGATTTGGGGAAATGAACTCTGCCAACAATGGCTTGTTGCGTAAACTAAAGCCTGCGGATCACAGCCTGCTTACGCCTCATTTTGAGAAAGTTGTCCTGACCCGCGGCGCGATCCTGTTCGAATCGGGCGAGGAGGTGCGCTTCGTTCATTTTCCGCTGGACGGAGCCGTGGTGTCGCTCCTCGTATCGATGGGCGACGGCGCGACGGCGCAAACGGTCAGCATCGGCCGCGAAGGCGCGATCGGCGGCATCGTAAGCCACGGCCTGGTGCCGGCTTTTGCGCGGGCGGTGGTGCAGATCTCCGGCAACGCGCTGCGGCTCGACGTCGGTCAGCTGAATGCCGCGAAGCGCCGGTCGGACGGGCTTGCCAATCTTTTCGCGCGCTACGCCGACTGCCTGGTGGCGCAGCTCGTCCAGGCGGTCGCCTGCAACGCGCTGCATACGATCGAGCAACGCGCCGCGCGCTGGCTGCTGGCCACCCAGGATCGCGTCGGGGAAGACGAGGTCCTGCTGACGCAGGAATTCCTCGCCGAAATGCTCGGCGTGCAGCGGACCTATGTCACCCGGGTCGCCAAGGCGCTTCAGGCGGCGGGCGTCATCCGCTACCAGCGCGGCCGCATCACCATTCTCGACCGCGCCCGCCTGGAGCACGCATCCTGCGAATGCCACGCCGCCGTGCGGGCGCATTTCGATCGTGTGCTTGCAGGCGTGTATCCCTCGGAGGCGGACAAGCTCGGAAATTAGCGCGCGCCGCCTCGGCTTGGACGATGCCGAGCGGCTGTCGGTGCGCACGGCCTGTCAGCGCTGGCTGTCGTCCTCGCGCCCGGCGCGGTCGGCGGCTCCCGTCGGCGCGCCGGCGGTGGTCGCCCGATCAAGCGACATGCGCTGGATGCCGCGTCCGAACAGCGCCGGCTTGCGCGAGGTGAGGGTGCGCGAGTTGACGCCCATCCAGCTGATCTCCGACGACAGCCTGCCGTACTCGATCTTCGGACAGCGGTTCATCACGACCTTCAGCCCGCGCGCCTCGGCGAGCGTCGCCGCCGCCTCGTCGCGTATGCCGAGCTGCATCCAGATCACTTGCGGCGCGGGCGTCAGCTGCAGCGCCTCCTCGACGATCGGCCGCGCGTAGCGCGCGGCCCGGAAAATATCGACCATGTCGACCGGCTCCGGGATATCGGCGAGGCTCGCATAAACGGGCTGGCCGAGCAGTTCCTTGCCGGCGAGGCCGGGATTGACCGGGATCATCCGATAGCCGCGCTCGAGCAGATACTTGAAGGCGAAATAGCTCGGCCGGCTGGCGTTCGCCGACACGCCGACCATGGCGATCGTCTTGGCCGTATTGAGAATGCCGCGGATATAGCCGTCGGAATAGACATCGTGCTCCATGGCGCGGGGGTACCGCAATCCGGCGCCAGCCGCCATAGGCGCGAGCAGCCGGGCGATCGAGGAGCGCGTGGCGCGCGCCGATTCCCCTGGCCAATGTGGCGCGCGTGCGGCGCAAGGTCTCGGTTGCGCTGAAATCATTGTGATTTCAGCGCGGTTGTGCATCGCAGCACGATCCCCTATCTCCGCGGCAAGAAACCGGCGTTCCAAAGAGCCACACACGGCTGCGTCAGAGAGAAAGGGAAACGTCCGAATCAGGCCTCACACAGGGAGACATGATTCGATGGTTCAGACCGCTACCCCCGGATTGGCCGCTAACCCCGGACTGATCGCGAGAATGGGCCCGCCGGCAGGACCGCACAGGTTCCTCGGATGGGCGTTGGCCGGCCTGCGCATGTGGCAGGAGTTCTTCGCCGAGGCTCAGGAGATGCGACGCGAATCGAGCGAGCGCCACCCGTTCATCGATTCTTGACGCGAAGACGCAAAAAGCAAGAGCCCCGGCCGCAAGGCCGGGGCTCTTGCGCGTGGCTCGCAGCGAGCTTCAGGCGGCGCGGATGCGCGCAAAGCTTCTATTCAGGTCAATACAGTCCGCCGCCGCTGCGCACCGCGCGGTCGGCGTCGGGCGTCACGCCGATCGGCTGACCGTCCGGGCCGAGCGTGCCGTATATCGCAATCGATTCGGCCGGCGCGGTTCCCGGCTTGAAGGCCTCCAGGATGGCGCGCTGGGTGCCGGGACCAGCGCGGGTTCCGCTGGTCGCGTCGATGCGGATCAACTTGATGCCGGGGGGGACGCGGAAGGGCACCGCCGGCTTGTCGGCGAGCGCGATCTTGAGGAAGTCGCGCACGATCGGCGCGGCGAGCTGGCCGCCGGTCGCCCCGCGCGCGATCTGGCGCGGCTTGTCGTAACCCAGATACACGCCGACGGCGATTTCCGGCGTGAAGCCGATGAACCACACGTCCTTCTCGTCATTGGTGGTGCCGGTCTTGCCGGCGACCGGCTTGCCCACCTCGCGCACCGTCGTGCCGGTGCCGCGCTGCACCACGCCCTCCATGATCGAGGTGATCTGGTAGGCGGTCATCGGATCGAGCACCTGCTCGCGCCGGTCGATCAGAGCGGGCTCGGACTGGTTCTGCCACTTGTCGGCGTCGCAGCCGCGGCATTCGCGCTGATCGTGCTTGTAGACGGTCTTGCCGTAGCGGTCCTGGATGCGGTCGATCAGAGTGGGCGCGATGCGCCGCCCGCCATTGGCGATCATCGAATAGGCCGTGACCATGCGCAGCACGGTCGTTTCGCCCGCGCCGAGCGCGAAGGACAGATAGGGCGGCAGGCTGTCATAGACCCCGAAGCGCTTGGCGTATTCGGAGATCAGCGGCATGCCGACATCCTGCGCGAGGCGCACGGTCATGACGTTGCGCGAATGCTCGATGCCGAAGCGCAGGGTCTGCGGGCCGTAATACTTGCCCGTGGAATAGTTTTCCGGGCGCCAGATGCCGATGCCCGGCCCCTGGTCGATCTCGATCGGCGCATCGACCACCACCGTCGAGGGCGTGTAGCCATTGTCGAGCGCGGCGGCATAGACGAGCGGCTTGAACGACGAGCCCGGCTGCCGCATCGCCTGCGTCGCGCGGTCGAACTGGCTCTGGTCGAACGAGAAGCCGCCGACCAGCGCGAGCACGCGGCCGGTCACCGGATCCATCACCACCATGGCGCCGGAGATTTCCGGTATCTGCCGCAGGCGGAACTGGTTCGCCTCCTGGCCGAACGGCTCGACATAGACGACGTCGCCGGGACGAAGCACCTGGGACACGCGGGCGATCGCCTTGCCGCGTTCGGGTCCGCCCGCCGCCTTGGCCCATTTCACCCCTTCGAGCGGGACGATGCCGACGGGCCGTTCGCGCGACACCGCGCCGCCCGGGTCGCGCGCGGGCTGAAACCCGATCCGCGCGCTCTGGTCGCTAGTCTCGATCACCACCGCGAGCCGCCAGGGAGCGACGTCGGACAGGGCCCGGATGTCGGCGAGGCGCGCGCCCCAATCGGCGGAAATGTCGATCTTGGCGACAGGACCGCGGAAGCCGAGGCTTTCGTCGAACCGCACCAGGCCTTCGGCCATCACCTTGCGGGCGATCGTCTGCAGTTTCGGATCGAGCGTCGTGCGCACCGAGAGGCCGCCTTCGTAAAGGCGCTTCTCACCGTATTTTTCCAGGATCTCCCGCCGCACTTCCTCGGCGAAATACTCGCCCGCGAAGATCTGCGCGCCGGTCGGCCGCGGGGTGATGTTGAGCGGCTCCTTCTTGGCCGCCTCGCCTTCGGCGGCGGTGATGTATCCGGTTTCGACCATGCGATCGATGACGTAGTTGCGCCGCTCGACCGCGCGGTCGCGCTGGCGGAACGGATGGAGCTGCGAGGGCGCCTTGGGCAGCGCCGCGAGATAGGCGGCCTCCGCGACGGAGAGCTCGTGGACGGACTTGTCGAAATAGAGAAGCGAGGCGGCCGCGACGCCATAGGCGGAGAAGCCGAGATAGATTTCGTTGAGATAGAGCTCGAGGATGTGATCCTTCGAATAGGTCCGCTCGATCTTCAGCGAGAGCAGCGCCTCCTTGATCTTGCGTTCGAACGAAACCTCGTTGGTCAGCAGGAAGTTCTTCGCCACCTGTTGGGTGATGGTCGAAGCGCCCTGCGGGCGGCGATTGCTGCCCATGTTCTGCGCGTAGAGCACGCCGGCGCGGATGATGCCGGCAAAATCCAGTCCGCCATGCTCGTAGAAGTTCTTGTCCTCCGCGGCGAGGAAGGCGTTGACGACGCGTTTCGGGATCGCCTGGATCGGGAGGTAGAGCCGGCGCTCGCGCGCATGTTCGGCCAGCAGCGATCCATCGACCGCATGCACGCGCGTCATCACCGGCGGTTCGTAATCCTGGAGCTGGGAATAATCGGGCAAATCCTTGGAGAAGTGCCACATGAGGCCGGCCGTCGCCGCCATGCCGACGAGAAACAGGATTGTTCCCGTCGCGAACAGAAACCCGAAGAAGCGCAGGATCAGCCTCATCGCCCCGTTCCCCGCAAGTGCGCGCCAAATCGGACGCTTTGAAAATTGCATGCGCGGCCGCGACCGCCGGAGGTGCGACCTCGGTAGGTCGCGCTGTTTTATGGTCAAACTGAGGCCGGTCGCGCCGCGGCTGCAGAGGCTTGCGCGCGCATTACGCGCTCAGTTCGACCCCGATTTCGCGCCCGACCCGGCAAGCCGGGTCGTGAAGAAAGCATCGACCGCCTGGACGATCTTGTCGCCCACCTGGGAACGCCAGTCGTTGGAGGTGAGCTGCTTGATGTCCTCGCGGCTCGACACATAGCCGAGCTCGATCAGCACCGACGGCACGTCGGGCGCGGTGAGGACCTTGAAGCCGGCCGACTTTGAGCGGGTGCTTGTGCAGCCGCGCCGTGGTCTTCAACTCGCCGACCAGCACGCGGGCGAATTGCGCGGAGTAGTTCTTGGTCTCGCGCTGGGCGAGGTCGATCAGGATGTCGGCGATGTCGTTCGGCTCGGCGGAGAGGTTCACGCCGGCGATGACGTCGGCCTTGTTCTCGGCGTCGGCGAGCCGCGCCGCTTCGGCGTCCGAGGCATGCTCCGAAACGGTATAGACGGTCGCGCCCGCCGCCTCGCCTTCGCGCCGCCGCAGCGCGTCGCAATGAACGGAGATGAACAGCTGCGCATCGCGTTGGCGGGCGAGCCGGACCCGTTCGGCGAGCTCAACGAAACGATCGTCCGTGCGCGTCATCACCACCCGGTATTTGTCGGTCTGTTCCAGTTTGTCGCGCAGCATGAGCGCGAACTCGAGCACGAGCGTTTTCTCCAATTCGCCGCTTGCGGCGCGGGTTCCCGTGTCGATGCCGCCGTGCCCGGGATCGAGGACGATGACCGGGCGCGGATCGCTGGTGATCGGCGCAGCCTCGCGTTCGGCCCGGCGCGGCGGATCGCGCGGCAGGCGGTTGTCGATCGCAGCGGCGCGCAGGAACGTGTCGCGGTCGACGGCGGCGAGATCGACCACCAGCCGGGCGGGCAGGCCGTCGGCCGCGTCGAGCACATACGCCCGTTCGACCTTCACCGGGCCGGTGGTGTCGACGACGATGCGCGAGCCGCCCGGCATGACGAGGCCGAACCGGAACGCCTTCACAAGGCCGCGGCCGCGCTCGCCCGTTTTCGGCGGGAACTGAAATGCGATCTGCGGCAGGTCGATGATGACCCGGTAGGGATTGGCGAGCGTGAACGCGCGCATGTCGACCGTCTTGGACAGGTCGACGACGAATCGGGTCTGCTTCTGATCTCCGGCAAGCCGGGCGCCGGTCGCGAGGGGAAAGCTGAGGGGAACGGCCGCCGGCGGGCGCACCTGCGCCATGCCGGGCGCGACGGCCGCAAACAGCGCCGAAAACGCCGCGAAGAGGAACGTCGCGCAACGAGCCACGGGTGGATAGCCCCCTTTCATCAGCTAGGCTTAAGCCAATTCCGCTCCGCCCGCATCAGCAATGGCAAAACCCGCGTGGGTCTGCACGGTTTCAAGCCGGCGCCGCGAATCGGAAAGTCCCCGATCGATAAGCGATCTTTCGTCGGGCAAAGTCGTCATTTTCATGGTCGGCGGTCCCGGCCGGGCGCGTGAAACGCGGCTTCGGAGCACGCGTGGCCGCACGGGCCAAGCATCCACAAGCAAAGGTTGCTGTTGACGCCGGCTTGCCAAGGCCCCGGCGCGCACCTTAATAAGGAGTGCTGGTGGATTCTCAGAGGTTTCCGGTTCTGCCTACCCGGCAGCTGGCGACGGTGAGCGTCCGAACTTCGTTTGCGGCGAGTGCGCCTGCAGCGACTTGCGGGGACGGGGAACGGTCGACTTGGCGCCTCCTAAGGAGGATGAATTGAGGATGTGCGCGATCCTTCGGGACGCTCACACGAAATGACCCCCAGCCTTGAAGACGACACCCTTATTGGCCGCGCCGGAAGCGTGGCCCTCGCATCCCCAGGAACCGAGGCTCATGTCCGGGACAACGAGCGAGCAGCGAACCGTTCGGCGCTATGGAAGAGCGCCGACACAGGCTGACTCGCGCTCGCCCGGCCAACGCGCTCCGATCCGGGATTTTCGCTCAACCCCACAGTTAGGCTCGTATTTTTCGCCTCTGCCTGCCGCCGTCCGAAGGACAAGCCGCACAGGGCGAGCGCGGAGCCCAGAGACACGAACATGGCTAATAAAATGCTTATCGACGCGACGCATCCGGAGGAGACTCGGGTCGTCGTGCTACGCGGCAATCGGGTAGAGGAATTCGATTTCGAGTCGGCGAGCCGCCGCCAGCTGAGAGGCAATATCTATCTCGCCAAGGTCACGCGGGTCGAGCCCTCCCTGCAGGCCGCGTTTATCGACTATGGCGGCAACCGGCACGGATTTCTCGCATTCAGCGAAATCCATCCCGATTACTACCAGATCCCGGTGGCCGATCGGCAGGCCTTGATCGACGAAGAGGAGCGCGCTCATCGCGCCGCCGAGGTGGAGGCGGATCGCCGCGCCGCCGCGCGGACCTCGCATGCGATGCCAGCGACCCGGCACGAGCGGGGCCACCGCGTGGCGAGCGAGCCGGCGCCGGAGCCCACCGGCGAGTTCGAAGGGCCGGCCGGCGGCGTCCGGGAGGAGCCCTCGTCCGAGTTCCCGGCGGACCCATCGCAGCAGGCCCTTTCCGAGGAGATCGGCGCTCTTGCCTTGCCCGGCTCGGGCCCGTCCGATCGGGATCGCGAGGCTGGGTCGAGCGAGGCGCATGCGCCAGTGGCGGCCGAGCCCGCGCGGGAAGGCGGCCGGGAAACGCCGGCCTATGAGGCGACGACGGCTGAAGCGGCGACGCGCCGCGCCGGTCGGCGAGCAGGCCGTGACCATTGAAATTGTAAGTGAAACAACGGAACTCGCCTTCACGCGGCCGGTGGAAACGTCCGCGGAAGGGGACGTTTCGGGGATGCCCGCGATCGCCCGGGGCGATGACGACGATGACGACGACGACGAGGACGACGCGGAAACCGAGAACAAGAACGGGGCGGGTGCGGCGGACGAGGACGCGGATCACGACGAGCGACGACGACGACGACGACGACGACGATGATGATGACGAGGACGACGACGAGGACGAGACCGCCGCGACTGAGGACACGGTCGAGTCCGTGGGCGGCGCCGACGCCCTCGAAGAAGTGCACGAGCGGGCGCCGCGGGTTCGCCGGCAATACAAGATCCAGGAAGTGATCCGACGCCGGCAGATCATGCTGGTGCAGGTCGTCAAGGAAGAGCGCGGAACCAAGGGCGCGGCGCTCACCACCTATCTCTCGCTCGCCGGCCGCTATTCGGTGCTGATGCCGAACACGGCCCGTGGCGGCGGCATCAGCCGCAAGATCACCAGCCCGCAAGACCGCAATCGCCTCAAGGATATCGCCCAGGATTTGGAAGTGCCGGAGGGCATGGGCGTGATCCTGCGCACGGCGGGGGCCATGCGCACCAAGACCGAGATCAAGCGTGACTTCGAGTATTTGTTACGCATGTGGGAGCAAGTGCGTGATCTCACGCTGAAATCGAGTGCGCCGACCCTCGTCTATGAGGAAGGCTCGGTGGTCAAGCGCGCGATCCGCGACCTCTACAACAAGGACATCGACGAGGTCATCGTTGCGGGCGAGGAGGCGCACCGCGAGGCGAAAGACTTCATGCGCATGCTCATGCCGAGCCATTCCAAGAACGTGAGGCTCTATGGCGAAGGCCAGCCGCTGCTGATCCGCTATGGCGTCGAGAGCCAGCTCGACGCCATGTTCTCGCCGATCGTGCAGCTGCGGTCGGGCGGCTATATCGTGCTCAACCAGGCCGAGGCGCTCGTCGCCATCGACGTCAATTCCGGCCGCGCCACGCGCGAGCATCACATCGAGGATACCGCGCTCAAGACCAATCTGGAGGCGGCCGAGGAGATCGCGCGCCAGCTCCGCCTGCGCGACCTCGCCGGGCTCATCGTGATCGATTTCATCGACATGGATGAGAAGCGCAACAATCGCGCGGTCGAGCGTCGCCTCAAGGAGTGCCTCAAGAACGATCGCGCCCGCATCCAGGTCGGCCGTATTTCCCATTTCGGCCTGCTCGAAATGTCGCGCCAGCGCATCCGCACGAGCGTCTTCGAGAGCTCGACCGAGAAGTGCCCGCATTGCGGCGGCACCGGCCATGTCCGCTCCGTCGCCTCGGTGACGCTGCAGTGCCTGCGCATGCTGGAGGAAACGCTGTTGCGCGGGGCGACCCACAACGTCACCGTGCGCACGGGAACCGAGATCGCGCTGTACATGCTCAACCACAAGCGGGCGCATCTGCGCGAGCTTGAACAGCGGTTCCGCATTACCGTCACCGTGAAGGCCGACGCCACGCCGAGCGGACAGCAGCCCTTCCTGATCGAGAAGGGCGAGCAGGTCCACAGCCCGGAGCAGGCGCGCGCGCTCGCCGCGCAGCCGTCGGCCCTGATCTCGCTGGCAGCGCCGGACGAAGAGGAGATCGAGGACGAGGCCGAACTCGAGGCGGAGGATGTTTCCGGCGGTGACGAGTTCGTCGAAGACGCCGAGCGGGCGGAGTCCGGCGAGAATGGCGGACGCCGGCGGCGCCGCCGGCGGCGTCGCGGGCGCCGCGGCGAGGAGCGTCCCGAAGGCGGCTCGTTCACCAGTGAAACGGCCGCGGAACACGCAGTCGCCCACGAGGATCACGAGGGCCTCGAGGGCGAGGAGGCGGCGATCGCGCTGCCGCGGTTGCCCGACCAGCACGCCGGCGAGGAGGAGACCGGCAGGAGAAGGCGACCCCCGCCGAAGGCGGCGCAGGGGCGGCGCGGCGGGCGGCGCAATCGGCGGTCGGAGGGCGAAGGAGGGCAGCCGATATCCGCGGAGGACGCGGCGGAGCCTCTGGAGCGCGACACCGATGAAGCAGGCGCCGACTTCGGAAGTCCCTCGTTCGATTTTGAACCGTCGGCAGGCGAGCCGGCCCTGAGCGCGGAGCGGGAAGGGGAGGTCGGCGCTGAGGATGAATTGCCTCGCATCCCGGCCGGTGCAGAGCAGGCGCCGCTCTTCAGTGAGCAGGCGGAAGCGGTGACGCCCACGCCGCCGCTTTCAGCCGAAGAAGCTTCGCCGGCAGCGGCGTCTCACGCCCAAGAGGAGGCGCCGGCCGGCGCACCCATGCCCGTGGAACCCGCCGCTCGGGCGGAAAGCAGACCGCGCCGCCGCTCCACGGTCCGCGAGCCGGTCGCGTTCCCGAGCGAGGGCGACGTTCCTGCGCCGCCCGAAGCTGCGCCGCCCGAAGTTGCCCCGCCTGAACCTGCGCCCGCCGGGGCGGCGGCCGTCGCGCCGGCGGAGGTCGAGCCGGCGGAGGCCGCGAGCGCCGAACGCGGTGAGACCGCATCGGAGGCGGAGCAAGCCGGGTCGCGACGCACCGGCTGGTGGGCGCGCCGTCTCGTCGGCGGCAACAAGGGCTGAGAACGCGCGAAAGGCCGCGGCGACGCGCACGACGCTTTGGCGATCGCGACGCCGAGGCGCTCGTGCCGCCGATCTGCTTCAGCGCGAAGTGACGGCCGAGGACATAGCGCAGGCCTGCCCGCAGCCGGCGCTGCAAGTGACGTCTACGAGCCGACGTCACGACAGTCGACGGGCAACATCGCTGCCTCTTTGCGATAGCGCGGGCGGGCATATATTTGAATTTATATCTGCGTCTGAGGCGCGAGCCCGCAAGACAGGACGCCGTATGATGACAATCGGACAAAGACCCTCGTTTGATCCGAAAACTTTTCTTGCCAAAGTCGGCGAGGGCGGCGCCATCGGCAAGCACGAGAAGGACCAGGTTGTTTTTTCCCAGGGCGATCCGGCGGATGCGGTCTTCTACATCCAGAAGGGCAAGGTCAAGGTCACCGTTGTGTCGGAGCAGGGAAAGGAAGCGGTCGTCGCGATTCTCGGAGCGGGCGATTTCTTCGGCGAGGCATGCCTGGCCGGACAGGCGACGCGTCTTGCGACGGTCGCGGCCATGACGGAATCCAGTCATCGTGCGGCTGGAGAAGGCGGCCGTCATTCGCGTGATCCAAGGCGATCCGGCGTTTTCCGAGCTGTTCATTGCCCATCTCTTGGATCGGACCATCCGGGTGGAGGCAGACCTCGTCGATCAGCTGTTCAATTCGAGCGAGAAACGGCTCGCCCGGCTGCTTCTGCTGCTGGCGAACTTCGGCAAGGAGGGAAAGCCGGAACCGATGATCGCGAAGATCAGCCAGGAGACGCTTGCGGAGATGATCGGCACGACGCGCTCGCGCGTCAGCTTTTTCATGAACAAGTTTCGGCAGTTGGGCTTCATCGATTACAACGGCGGGCATCGCAGGTCCATAGCTCGCTGTTGAACGTGGTTCTGCACGAACAGCCGCAGATCAAGACTGAGTAGAGCTGCTCCCAGGGCCGCCCAGCGCCTTCTTCCGCGGGACGTGATTGGGCTGAACTCGGAGGCGGGGTGGCTCTATGCCTCACGCCCGTGCCGCGGGCCCCCCTCAAGCCCTCAAACGATCCAGCCATCGGCGTTCGACGGCCGCGAGCTTTGTTGTTCCCTTGTGAGCAATTCTGCTCAGTCTTTAGCGTGAGACCGTCGTAGTATTTTTTTTTGCGCAGGGCAGAGCGTCGCCGCTGGCCCAACGTATTTCAGCACCTGCGGCTGCGGGCTCACGCGCCGTTACTGTGCGCTGCAGCATCCGTGTGCCGCCCAATTCGATGGAACCGGGTGCGTCAGACCGGCGGCACAAACGAAGGAAGCAGCCCCATGGCAGGTGAAAGTCTTCTCATCATCCTCGTGGTCGGCGTCGTCGCAGGATGGCTGGCCGGCCAGATCGTGCAGGGCACCGGGTTTGGGATTGTCGGTGACCTCATCATCGGAATCATCGGCGCCTTCATTGGCGCGTGGGTGCTGCCCCGGGTCGGCATCCATCTTGGCTCGGGCATTGTCGCGGCGATCATCAACGCGACGATCGGCGCGCTGTTGCTCCTTCTGATCATCAAGCTCGTCCGCGGCGGGGGACGCTGGGGCGACGGATGGAGCGGACGCTGGGGCGGGCGGCGCTGGTAATCGCTGACGGGCGACATCCACTTGGGGGCTGAGGCTGCGTATGCATGGCGTTCTGCTCACAGCGTTTTGCATACCGGGCATGGGAGTCGACGATGTCAACACGCGCGTTCCCCGACACGAGTTCGGCCGCTCTGCGGAAGTTGGTTCGGGACGAAGACGATGAAGGCACGCTCGCCTGCGACGTGGTGGACGCCATCCGCGAACCACTGCTCGTGCTCGACAAGGATCTGCGGGTCGTCACCGCAAACCGCGCCTTCCATCTCACATTCAAGACGCGCCCGCAGGATGTTTTCGGCCTGTCGATCTATGCGCTGTGCGACGGCGTGTGGAACACCCCTCCGCTGCGCCTGCTGTTGAGCAAGGCCGCGGCACAGCCCGGCGTGAGCGAGGCCTGTGAAGTCGAGCAGGATTTTGCCGGGATAGGGCGGCGCCGGATGATGCTGGATGCCCGCACGGTGTTACGCGCGGAAAAATCCACCTCGGCAATTCTGCTCGCGATCGAGGACATCACCGAGCGGCGCGCCAAGGAACGCGAGCTGAACGAGGTCCTGCAACAGAAAGAAGTGCTGCTGAAGGACATGCAACACCGCGTGGGGAACAGCCTGCAGATCATCGCAAGCATCCTTCTCATCAAGGCGCGGACGGCGCCTTCGGACGAAACGCGGCTGCATCTTCAGGCTGCCCACCAGCGGGTCATGTCGGTGGCCGCGGTGCAACAGCAGCTCCAGTCGTCGGAGAACGGAGGGGTGGTCGAGCTTGTCCCCTATCTGTCCCGGCTGTGCCAGACGCTCGCGGCTTCGATGATCGGCGACGGGCGGTCGATTTCGCTGGAGGCGGAGATCGAAGGCGGCACGGCCTCCTCCAGTCAGGCCATCAGCATCGGTCTGATCGTCACGGAGCTCGTCATCAACGCGTTTAAACACGCCTTCCCCGACGAGCGCAGCGGCGGTCGTGTGACGGTTGCCTATGAACCTGCCGAACCGAATTGGCGGCTCTCGGTTTCCGACAATGGCGTCGGCGGCCTGGGGAGCCATTCGGAAAAGCCAAAGCCCGGTCTCGGCACGACGATCGTCGAAGCGCTGGCCAAGCAGTTGGGAGCCCGCGTGGACGTCGCGACCGGCCCGCACGGCACGACGGTGTCGATCACTTCCTCCCGCGCGCGCGTCGCCGACCGCTCCACAAACCACCACCTCATCGCGGAGCCCATCGCCTGTCACCACGCCGCCGCTGTCGCGCGGTGGGACGACGAGGGCGGCGCGCCGCCTCCTGCGCACTCTGCGGGCATAAACGGCCAGAGGGTCAACGGGGTCGCCGGCGGATGATCGACTGGCGCGCGAGCGATCGCACGCAAAGGCGGGCCTAATCGCGGCGGAGGCCTATCGGGCCGGGATGGAGCCGCCAATGGGCGAACCGCACAGGAGCGAGAACAAGTTTTTGCCGCCGGACTAACGGCGCTTTGAGCGGAGCGAAAGGAGAGGAATATCGATGAAGAAACGGAAACGGATTCACGAACTTGCCGAGGCGAAGTTCAAGACCAAGGAAAAGCAGCTTACGGCTGGCGAAAAGGCGATGGCGGAGCAGGAGGCAGCCCGTCAAGCCGTGATCGCGAATACCGCCCGCTTGAGAGCGCTCAGACTGGCCCGCGATGCAGCAGGGGCTGAGACCGTTCCGGCAGAGCAGACGATGATGCTCTCCGCTGGTAAACGTTAGCGCCTGGGCTGCGGCTGAGCGCAGGGCAGCCTTTTCCTCAGGATCATGCACGACTCGCCCGGCGTTATTGTGCGCTGCAGGAACTCCGCGGCGCGCCCGCCGTTGGTAGGATCCCTGTCTTTAAAGGATCTGCTCGTGTTAAGTCTGTCGCAAACGCTTGCCAACCTCACCCGGAACCGGAAAAAACTGGACGAACTGTTGCGGGCTGCAGAGCGTGCCCATGCACGCGATGCGGATGTTGTCGCACCAGGCTTTGATGAAGATCGCAACTTCGGATCAAACCCTGGCAATCTGCGGATGTGGAGCTACGCGCCGCCGCGGCTTGCCGCCAATCCGCCGCTCGTCGTTGTGCTGCACGGGTGCGCGCAAACCGCGGCAGACTACAATCATGGAGCAGGGTGGTCGACGCTCGCCGACCGCTACGGCTTCGTCCTGCTGCTTCCCGAGCAGCAGCGGTCCAATAACCCCGCCGGCTGCTTCAATTGGTTCGAACTCGGCGATATCCAGCGGGGCAAGGGAGAAGCGCTGTCCATCCGACAGATGGTCGAGAAGATCATCGTCGAAAAGGGCGTCGATCGGCGGCGCATCTTCATCACGGGACTGTCTGCGGGAGCGGCGATGACCTCGGTCATGCTTGCTTGTTACCCCGAGGTGTTCGCCGCAGGCGCGATCATTGGCGGACTGCCTTACGGCGCCGCGACGAATGTGCAGCAAGCTCTGCAAAGCATGTCGGGAAGTCCCCGCGCGCCCGCGCAGGCGTGGGGCGATCTCGTGCGTGGCGCGGTTCGGCATAATGGACCATGGCCCCGGATTTCGGTGTGGCATGGCAGCGCCGACAAGACGGTGATCCCGTCGAACGCGCGCGAGATCCTCAAACAATGGACGAATGTTCACGCGCTGCCTAAATCGCCGTCGGTTGAATTGATGGTCGATGGTTATCCGCGCAAGGTCTGGGTCAACCGGGCCGGCGATGAGCTGATCGAATCCTATACCATCACGCACATGGCGCACGGCACGCCGATCGCAGCCGGCGAGGCGGAGGAGGAATGCGGCGCTGCCGGACCTTTCCTCCTCGAGGTCGGGATTTCGTCGTCCTATCACATCGCCAAGTTCTTCGGCCTCACCAAGGCCGGGCCGCGCAAGGCCACGCGGAAGAATCGGGAGAGCGCGCCGATCTCCTCGGATCGCCAAGCCTTCAGCAGACCCGGAACGACACTGCCGCAGGCCAAAGTGTTCGAAGGCGAGGTGCTGGATAAGGAGTCCGACGACGGACCGAGCGACAGGACGCGTCCCGCCGTTCTCCCCCATCGACATCAACGAGGTCATCACGTCGGCCTTGAAGGCGGCCGGACTCATGCGCGGCCGGTGACGCGTTCCGCAGGTCCCGGCTCTTCCGATCGCCGCGTCGGCCGAGCGGGGGGCGGTTCCGACTCTGGCCTGATGCACGCGACGGCGCCGAGGAACATTTATTCCCCTTCTCCCGTTGACCTGCCGGCGCCCCGTCGAGAACGCGCCGCTCATCATCATCCCAGCAGGCCCATCATGTATCACCATGTGAAGAAACTGATGTTCACCGTTCGCGTGGACGAGCCGGACCCCCGCTTCGGCAACATGTTGCTCGAACAGTTCGGCGGCGCCAATGGCGAGCTGGCCGCTGCCATGCAGTATTCCATCCAGGGTCTCAACTGCGACGATCCTGACCGAAAGGATCTCCTGATGGATATCGGCACCGAAGAACTGAGCCATCTCGAGATCGTCGGCACGCTCGCGCGGATGCATCTGCAGCCGACGAAGTTCGCCCGCGACGCCGCGGAAGCCGATCCCTTGATCGCCATCGCCGGCGGGGGAGGCGTCAATCTGTTCAACTCGCAGGGCAATCCTTGGACTGCCGACTATCTCAAGATCACCGGCGAGCTGGACGTCGATCTGCGCAGCAACATCGCCGCCGAGGCGCGCGCGAAGATCGTGTATGAACGGCTGATCAATTTCTGCGACGATGTCGGGACGAAGGACGCGCTGCAATTCCTGATGACGCGCGAGATCACCCACATGAAGGCCTTTGCGGCCGCGCTCGACAGCCTCGCCAAGCCGCGCTTCTCGATCGGCCGGATTCCGCCCACCGCCGGTCTCGTCGACCAGTTCTTCAATGACTCCGACCGGTCGCGGCGAGCACGGCGAGATCGACACGCGCGGACCGTGGAACGAAGGAGAGGAATGGGAATTCGTCGAGGCTCCCGCGTTCCAGCAGATCAAGGAGACGCTGCACGACGTCGAGAGCCCCTCCATCCATACGGAGAGCTCCGAGGCCGCCAATCCCGACACGATCCAGGAACTCCTGCTCGATCAGTTGCGCGACCTCCTCCATGCGGAGAAGCAATTGGTCAAAGCGCTGCCGAAGATGAGCAACGCGGCCAAGTCGGAACAGCTGATGCAGCTGTTCGACCTCCATCTCGCGGAGACCGAGGAACAGGTCCAGCGCCTCGATGAGTGCTTCAACCTTCTCGGCACGCCGGCCAAGGCGAAGCTCTGCAAAGGCATGAAGGGCCTGGTCGAGGAGGGCGAGGAGATCATGACGGAAGGGGAGAAGCGCGACCCCGAATCCGCCGACCTGTCCTTGATCGGGGCCGCCCAGAAGGTGGAGCATTACGAGATCGCCGGCTACACCTCTGCGCGCAACCTCGCGCAGCAGCTCCATCTGTCCGGCATCGTTGCGCTTCTCAGCCAATCGCTCGCGCAGGAGGAGAACGCCGATCAACGTCTGAGCCAGATCGCGCGGTCGTTGATGTCGGCCGTCAAGATGCCCGCGGCCGTAGAGTAGCGTCCAGCGGGCCGCGACCCGCAGCCACATATCGGCTCATCTCCTCGCCCAGCGGGCGTCGCATCCCTATCCCACAAGGATCCGGATTCGACGCCGCGTTGGGCATTGCTGTCGAAAGAGACGCCCGCGACGGTCCGGGACTATTCCAGAGCAGGATGAATCGACGTGCTCGACCGATCTCCTGCCGTCATCGCCCGCGCAAGCGGGCGATCCAGTAAACACAGACGCGCTCCATGCTTATTGGATGCCCCACTTCCGTTCGGATCGGCGCCGGCGGTCGATCAGATTTGACGGGCAATAGGGGATGTGGACACTGATCCGCTTTGGCGCGGAGAGGTCGATGGCGAAGCCCTGGGATCAAATGAATGCCGACGAGAAGGCCGAGTGGTTGCGCGGCGAAGTCCGCCAAATGAGCAGCCTCTACGCGATGCTCTCCTCGCAGATCCAGGAGATCGCACGTTCGGTCAAAGCGATCGAGAAACGTTTCAAGGATCGCGACTGACAAGCCTAATCGCGTGCGGCGCGAGCGCGCCGGATGAGGCTTACCTCTCCGGGCGCTGCGGCTTATCCCCAAACGAGAGCCTGCAGAAGCGGCTCAGCGCGAACGCACGCGCCGCTTCTGCCCGCCATAGAGAACGCCCCGGCACGCGGCGCTGATGCGGCCGCGGTTGCGCACGAGGCAGCGACGGATGAGTTCGTGGTCCGGAATGAATTGCGAGCAATAGGTCTGCGCGTCGTACTGGCAGGCTGCTTGCTGTTGGGCCGTCTGGGCGCGCGCATCCTGGGAGACGCCCAGCGCCATCACGGCGAGTGCGGCGGCGAGCACAATGCTTTTCGTCATGACTCTCTCTTCTCCTGCGTGGACATAAGAACCTGGCGAACGGCTTGGCGTTCGCCCGACCATTCAACGGGGCGAGCGCGCTGGCGGTTCGATAAAGCGACAATCCCCCTCTGGCGCGGCGCGCCCGACCTGGGTCGGGTCAGCGGTTTTCCCATTTCGGCGGACGCTTTTCGACAAAGGCGCGGATGCCCTCGTCAGCGTCGCGCGCAAGCATGTTCTCGACCATGACCTCGCCGGCGTAACGATAGGCGTCAGACAGGCCCATTTCCAACTGGCGATAGAACGCTTCTTTGCCGATCTTCACGGCGCGCGTCGATTTCGCGGCGATCTTGCGGGCGAGCACGAGCGCCTCCTCGCCTTCGAAACCGGGCTCGGCAAGCCGGTTGACGAGGCCCATCCGGTAGGCGTCCTCGGCGGAGATCATGTCGCCGGTCACCAGGAGCTCCATCGCCTGCTTGCGGCTGACATTGCGGGACAGCGCAATCATCGGCGTCGAGCAGAACAGGCCGACATTGATGCCCGTCGTGCCGAACTGGGCCGTCTTCGCCGCGACTGCGAGGTCGCAACTCGCCACCAGCTGGCAGCCCGCGGCCGTCGCCGTGGCGTGAACCGAGGCGATCACCGGCTGCGGCAGGCGGACGATCGCCTGCATCATCGCGCTGCAGCGCTCGAACAGGTCGGCGAAATAGGCGCGGCCGCCGTCCTTGTCGGTCCGATGCGCGCTCATCTCCTTCAGATCATGGCCGCCGCAGAAGGCCGGCCCGTTTGCCGCCAGCACGACGGCGCGGATCGACGTGTCCGCCGCGATCAGTGCGAGCGCTTCGCTGAGCGCGGCGATGGTCGCATCGGAGAGCGTGTTGCGCGCTTTCGGCCGGTTGAGCGTGAGCACCGAAATGTCGTTCAGGTCTTTCCGCAGCAGGATCGGCTCGGCCTGGGTCACGGCCTCTGCCGGCATGGGCGTGTTCATCGCGGTTCTCCCGGGCGTGATCGCCTCATCAGATACATGCCCGGCCTGCAATACGAAAGGGGTCCCAGGCCATAGCCGGCCCGCGACGGGTCGGGCATGCTTGGCCGACTCACGCACCGCCCGACGGGGGAGACACGCGGCCATGCATAAGCCGGCCATGACGGTCGCCGAGCTCGATCAGTTCCTCGGGAAGGAATTTCCGCAATTCTATCACGCCGACAGCGGCGTCGCGATCGAGGACGCCTGGTATCATGGCTGCCGCATCCGCCAGGCCTATCGCGCGGCCTTCGTCCGTCCGGGCGGGACCATCTCCGGTCCGACCATGATGGCTCTCGCCGATTTCGCCATGTATGTCGCGGTGCTTGCCTCGATCGGCCCGGTCCCGCTCGCGGTCACCACCAATTTCAACATCAATTTCCTGCGCCGGCCGGCCCAGCGCGACCTGATCGCCGAAACAAAGCTGATGAAGCTCGGCAAGCGCCTCGCCGTGGGCGAGGTCGCGATCTGCTCGGAAGGGCACGAAGACCCCGTGGCCCATGTCACTGCGACTTACTCCATCCCCGGGCGGGAGTTGCCCTGAGGTGTTTTAATACCACCAACCTAACTGATTATATTCGCACGATCTTTTTTCCTTCTCGCGGGTTGACTGGGAGCCGCCCGAGCGGGTAGAAGCGCCATCGAGGCGGGTCGCCTCGACTGCCCCCGTTCCCAGCCATGGATGCGACGATGAAGAGCTATTCGGCGAAGCCCGCCGAGGTCGACAAGAAATGGGTGATGATCGACGCGACCGGGCTCGTCGTCGGGCGTCTCGCCTCGATCGTGGCGATGCGGCTGCGCGGCAAGCACAAGCCGACCTTCACCCCTTATGTCGACTGCGGCGACAACGTGATCATCGTCAACGCAAAGAAGGTGGTGTTCACCGGCCGCAAGCTGCAGCAGAAGGTGTACCGGCATCACACCGGCTATATCGGCGGCATCAAGGAGCGCAGCGCGAAGTCGATCATGGAGGGCAAGTTTCCCGAGCGCATTCTTGAGAAGGCGGTCGAGCGCATGCTGCCGCGCGGCCCGCTCGGGCGGCGCCAGCTCGGCAATCTGCGGGTCTATGCCGGGCCCGAGCACCCGCACGCCGCCCAGACTCCGGAAAAAATCGACATCGCGGCTATGAATCGCAAGAACGCAAGGAACGCGTGACCATGGCCGAGACCATGCAGTCCCTCGATCAGCTTTCGACCATCAAGCCTGCCGCGCCCGAGGCGCCGAAATACGAGCAGAAGCTCGACAAGCAGCGGCGCGCCTACGCCACCGGAAAGCGCAAGGACGCGGTCGCCCGCGTTTGGCTGAAGCCCGGCGCAGGCAAGATCACGGTCAACAAGAAGACCGTGGACATCTATTTCGCTCGGCCGGTTCTGCGCATGCTGATTCAGCAGCCGCTCGTCGCCGCGAACCGGCATGGCCAGTACGACGTCGAATGCACGGTGGCGGGGGGAGGCCTGTCCGGCCAAGCCGGCGCCGTGCGCCACGGCATCTCCAAGGCGTTGACGCATTATGAGCCGGATCTGCGCCCCATCCTGAAGCGCGGCGGATTTCTCACGCGCGACTCGCGCGTGGTCGAGCGCAAGAAATACGGCCGGGCGATCC
>CAVQIB010000014.1:0-88598 GCA_963712435.1 uncultured Alphaproteobacteria bacterium
AGCCATTTGCCGCAAAACCTTTGGCGAGGGTGAAGTCCGCTGTCCCGCTCGCAATCGCGTACAGGACCGGCGGATTGCGATGATCGCGCCGACGACTTGCGCCACGATATACGGCACGACCTCACCCCGCGGGAAGCGCCGGCCGGCTGCGAGCCCGACCGTAACCGCCGGATTGAGATGGCATCCGGAAATATGGCCGATGGCGTAGGCCATTGTGAGCACGGTCAGCCCGAATGCGAATGACACGCCCAGCAGCCCAATGCCGACCTGCGGAAAGCCGGCCGCGATAACCGCGCTGCCGCAGCCGCCAAAGGTCAACCAGAATGTGCCGATCGCCTCGGCCAAGAGTTTCCTGCAAGCATCCATATTGCCCTCTTTGAACAATCAATTTCGCGGGCGAGCTCGTCAAAATCGACCTCAACAACCCCCCCGCTCAAGTCTCATTAAAGAGGTACGAAGCGCTAGGCAATTTGCGGGGTCATTCGATGATTGTTCGGTCCGCCAGAAAGCACGGACATAATCTGCTTATCGACTTGGCTTTGCAGGCAAACAGAGCGTGTATGCGATCACGTCACCTGCGCTCCGCAGCAGCCCCGTCCGGTAACGGCCGGCGGGGCTCGGGGTGGTAGCAGGGCCCGCGATGGGCGCGGCCCCGCTGCACCCGGAGCAAGGCCATGCCGCAACTGTCCGATTCTCAACTCGTCGTTCTCACCGCCGCCTCCCAGCGACCCGATCGCTGCGTCTTCCCCGTCACCGCCAGGCTCAAGGGCAATGCCGCCGGCAACGTCCTCAAGAGCCTGCTCAACAAGGGCCTGATCAAGGAGGTTCGCGCCAAGCGGGACGACACCGTCTGGCGGCATGACGAAGAGCGCGGCCGCGTCACGCTCGTCGCCACCAAGGCCGCATTCGTTGCGCTGGGCATTGATCCGCAGGACGCGCCGGCAGAGGAAGATGCGGAGAGCCCTGCGAGCGATTCAAAAAGCGATGCCGCCGACGCTCCGAAAACTCAGGGCGAATCCAAGTCGCGCGCCTCTCGTACTGCTGCGCCCTCGTACCCGCGCCGACACCAAACAGGCGCAACTTATCGCGATGCTGCAGCGGCCAAAGGCGCCACCATCGACGAGATTGCGGAGGCCTTCGTGGCAGGCGCATACGGTGCGCGGCGCGATCGCCGGCGCACTGAAGAAGAAGCTCGGTCTCGAGGTGACGTCGGAAAAGGACGAAAAGCGCGGGCGAGGTTTATCGCGTTACGGAGTGACCACCCCCCAGCAATAAGACCCCGCCGGTCTGGCAGCGGCCGCCGGCGGGGTTTATGTCTTTTCAGACGCTCGCATTTCTCTTGCGCTGGCTCAACTCGCCATCTGAAAAGAAGTCCAGACTGGCACGCCCGCACGGGCGCACGTATCCGATTTTGGAGAAGACGATGACCAAGTTTGCAAAGACCGGCGGCGCGGTCTCCGTCGCTGTTGTGCTCACGCTCATTAGCAGTGCACAAGCGCAGCAATACGGGCAATGCGAGCCCGAGCGAGTGATCAATTCGCTCACTACGGCCGTGCTTCGAGTAGCGCCGCTATTCATCAAACCAAAATCACAACCAGCGCCGCAAGGGAATGTCAGATGAAGACTCGTGTCGGCTACGAACTGATTTACGACTTCCCACAATCCACACCCATAATCATGGTTCTAGGCACCCATTTTACCCGGGCGTCCGACGTCATCGTGCCCGATTACCTGACCACCAGCCCTTCGGTGCCGATCTCCCCCTACCGCGACGTCTTCGGCAATTGGTGTAGCCGCATCGTCGCTCCCGCCGGCCGAGATGCGCCTGTCGGCCGATGGCGTCGTTCGTGATACCGGCCTGCCGGACGTGGTTGCCCTTTCAGCCTCCCAACACGCGGTGGAGGACTTGCCGGCAGAGACGCTAATCTTTCTCCTCGCCAGTCGCTACTGCGAGACCGATCGCCTGTCCGATGTGGCGTGGAAGCTCTTCGAAACGTCGCCACCGGGTTGGGCGCGCGTCCAGGCGATCTGCGATTTCGTCCACCGCCACATTGCGTTTGGCTACGAGCATGCGCGCGCGACCATGACGGCCTGGGACGTATTCAATGAAGGCAAGGGTGTGTGTCGCGACTACGCGCACCTTGCCATCACGTTCTGCCGCTGCATGAACATTCCGGCGCGCTATTGCACCGGTTATCTCGGCGACATCGGCATGATGCCGCCCTATGGCCCGATGGATTTCGCCGCCTGGTTCGAGGCGTATCTTGGCGGGCGGTGGTACACTTTTGATGCGCGTAATAACATTCCAAGAATCGGCCGCGTGCTGATCGGTTTGGGCCGCGACGCAGCCGACGTGCCGATCACCCACACCTTCGGCCCCAACACGCTGGTCAGTTTCAAGGTCTGGACGGATGAGGTAACGACCGGCTGACTGTGTATGAGCAACTTTCATTTGCGGTCAGGCCTACGCCATGACAATTCTAACGGTACGCCACATCACCACCTACTGCTATCGGAGGCCGGTCGCATTTGGCGAGCACCGCATGATGTTCCGGCCACGCGACAGCTATGACCAGCGGTTGATCGACTCCCGGCTTGTCATCATCCCTGAGCCGACCAACCTGCGCTGGATCCATGACCCATTCGGCAACTGTGTCGCGTTGGCGCAGTTCAACATGCGAGCGTCCGAGTTGAGTTTTGAGAGTACGATTCGGGTGAAGCACTACCCTTGGAATTTTCCGGATTTTCAAACCGAGCCCGAAGCCAAGACCTATCCGTTTATGTACGACCCCGGCGAGATGCCGGATTTGATGGCCTCAATTGCACGTGGCTATCCCGATCCGAACGGCGAGATCGACCGCTGGGTACGCAGGTTCTTGCACGTAGGGCGGCCGACACCGACGGGGGAGTTGTTGATGACGATCACGTGCGCAATCAAGGAGAGCTTCACCTACACGAGGCGGACCGAGCGCGGCACTCAGGAGCCAGTCGTAACATTGAGGATTGGACGTGGTAGTTGCCGCGACTTTGCGTTGCTGATGATGGAAGCGGTCCGTTCGCTTGGCCTCGCGGCCCGCTTTATTACTGGCTATCTATACGTTCCCTCGCGTGATAGCCGCGAATATGTCGGCGGCGGCTCGACCCACGCGTGGTGCCAAGTCTATCTGCCGGGCGCCGGCTGGGTCGAATTCGATCCGACAAATGGCATCATCGGCAATCGTGACCTCATCCGCGTCGCTGTTGCGCGTGACCCCGGCCAAGCAGTCCCGCTTTCCGGCACCTATCTGGGAAATCTGGAGGACGAGTTGGACATGAAGGTCGAAGTCAACGTGAAATGCGAGGCGGATGCCGGAACATCAACGGCTTTGGCAGTTTGATCGTCACCCAGCGAGGCGACTGCACCAATTTCCGAAGGTGTCATCTCACTGAAACTTTTTCCCGAGGCCTCAAGCTTGGCGGTTTGCCCCGTCTGGTCCTGCCACCGCTGGACGATAACGTCGACGTATTTCGGATCGAGCTCGATCAGCCGCGCCCGTCGTCCCGCACGCTCCGCCGCAATCATCGTCGTGCCTGAGCCGCCGAACGGATCGAGCACGATGTCGCGGCTCTTGGACGAGTTGCGGATCGCGCGCTCGACCAGCGCCACCGGCTTCATCGTCGGGTGCAGATCGTTCTTGTGCGGCTTGTCGAAGAACCAGACGTCGCCCTGGTCGCGGGCGCCGCACCAGTAGTGATCGGTGCCGTCCTTCCAGCCGTAGAGGATCGGCTCGTACTGGCGCTGGTAGTCCGAGCGCCCGAGCGTGAAGGTGTTCTTGGCCCAGATCACGAAGGTCGACCACTTGCCGCCGGCCTCGCGGAACGCCTTCTGCAGCCGGTCGAGCTCCGACGACGACATGCAGATGTAGACGGCGCCCTTGGTCAGCGTGAGGATATTGACGCAGGCGTCGTAGAGCAAGCGCGCCGAAATCCTCGCCAAGGTTATCGTTCAGGATCGGACGGTTCTTGCCGCGCAGCTTGTCCTTCGCGGAGTTGGCGTAGTTCACGTTGTACGGCGGATCGGTGAAGCGTCATATCGGCGAGCTCGCCGCCCAGGACCTTCTCGACATCGGCCAGGACCGTGGCATCGCCGCACAGCACGCGATGCTCGCCGCAGATCCACAGATCGCCAGGACGGCTGATCGGATCGGCCGGCGGCTCAGGAGCCTCGTCGAGATCGCCGACGCCGTCGGTATCGACCAGCAACAGCTTGTCGAGCTCGTCCTGATCGAAGCCGGTCAGCGCCAGGTCGAAGCCGGCCTCACGCAGATCACCGAGTTCGAGCCGCAGCAGTTCGTCATCCCACTCGCTCGATTCCGTCAATTTATTGTCGGCGATTGCGTAGGCTTGGCACTGCGCCTCGGTCCAGCCGCGGGCGACGATCGTCGGCACCTCGGCGATGCCCTCGAGCTTGGCCGCCTCGAGCCGGCCGTGGCCGGCGATCAGCATGCCGTTCTCGCGCACCAGCACCGGCATGGTCCAGCCGAACTCGCGCAGCGAGGCCCGGATCTGCTCGATCTGCTCGGGCCCATGAAGGCGGGCATTGCGCGGGTTCACCGTGAGCCGCTCGATCGGCCAGAGCTCGACCTTGGCGGCCGGCCAGCATGCGATCCCGTTTGCGGGGCCGGGCAATTCCGTTCGTTTTGTGTCAGCCGCTGAAATCATTGAGCTATTTGCCCTCGAAACCCAACCAAACTGAGGATTTTGGAATTGGAAAAACGCGCGTTTTCCGGGGGGCGGCGCCCCCGCTCGAGGTGAGACCGCAGGAAGGACCCGTTCGATCAATGGGTTAGACGGATTTCTGCAAGCAGCGTCAGCAGTACATTGCGGTCCTTGTGCTGCGCAGAGCCACGCACGATCCCGCACGACCACGCCGCAGACTTACGCACCGTTGCGATCGCTTTGCGCACGACTGCGATTGATTGCGGTCATGAGCAGCTGCGTTACACCGGCAACATTCGACCGATCTCGTGGCCGATGCGCGCGACGATGTTGGCAACGCCGCGCTGCCACGCAGCAGCGCTGCTGTCCTTCACCAGCTCGCGCGCGAGGTTCGGACCGTAGAGCCCGCGGATCGGCAGGCGGTTCTTCGACGTGCGGATGTAGGCGCGACCGAACCTCGGCACGATGAACGAGTGCGCGAAGATGCGCCGCTTGTTCCAGGGCGCTGCCGACACGCCCTTGCCGCGCTGTACGCCACCAAACCACGCGATGTTGGTCTCGTCGCCGCGCGCCTTGAGTGTGTACGTCAGGGTCGTCGGCATGGAGCGGATCGTCGTCATTGCCTTGTCGACGGCGCCGTACTTGATCCCGGTCTGCTTGACGAGCGCGCGTTTGACCTGCGTTCGCCCCTTGTTGCCTTCGTGGTTGAGCGCACGAGACATCGCGGTGCGCGCGTTGTCTGTCGCCCAGGGCGGCAAGCTGATTGCCGTATCTCGCCAGCACTTGGTCTCGGGCATTGATGATCAGCTGCATGGTCAGATGGTGTCTGCGCGCCTCTCGCGATCATGCCACGACCATAGCGCAATCAGCCTGCCTTTGTCGCAGCTGGGCTGCCTCACGAAAGCCACCGGCTTATAGACACTCAGATGGGAAATATTCCACGTCGGGGGCATAACAATGATCCGCGCCACGGTAGTCCGCGCGCTTGTGCTGGCAGCGTTTCTTGCCGCGGCATTGACGCCAGTCAGGTGCCTTGGCGAAGGCAGCAATCAGTTGCCGACCAAGGCGACAAGGGAGTTGCCGCCCGAGCTGCGCTCTCTGCTCCGACAGAAGAAGATGCCCAAGCATTCACCCATCCTTGTGCGCGTTTTCAAGGAAGAGGCGGAACTCGAAGTCTGGAAGCAGAACACCACCGGCCATTTCCAGCTCCTCAAGATCTATCCAATCTGTCGGTGGTCCGGCGATCTTGGGCCGAAGTTGCATGAGGGCGACCGTCAGGCTCCAGAGGGGTTTTATACAATTTCGCCTGAGTTGATGAATCCCAATTCCAACTTCTATCTTGCGATCAACATCGGCTTCCCCAACAGCTTTGACAAAGCGAACAATCGCGAAGGCAGCTTGCTCATGATCCACGGCGACTGCTCGTCGAGCGGTTGCTATGCCATGACCGACGAACAGATAAGCGAGATCTATTCGCTGGCGCGCGAACTCACTTGCCGGTCAACCATCATTCCAGGTTCAGGCCTACCCGTTCCGCTTGACGCCGGCGAATCTTCGGCGCGGCATCGAACCCATCCGCACTTGGCCTTCTGGAAGATGCTCAAGATCGGCAACGATCACTTCGAGGCAACGCGTCTCGAACCCAAGGTGGATGTGTGTGATCGCCGTTATGTATTTGATGCGCAACCTCGCCCCAATTCGCCGAAATTCTCTTGTGGCGATGGATGGCGACAATGTTGCCGGCGCGATCGCGCACGATTCCAATGAGCGCGGGGTAGCCGGACTTCGTCTCCCAATGCGTCAGGTCGAGGAGGCGGTGAACGCCTCGAAGGTGACTTGACGGCGCCGCCGCCTTCATGCGGATCGGACCGGAAGACCTGGCCCTCGTCGAGCAGGACCCACGGCATCCAGCTCGCGATGGGCTCCGGCGGCTTTCCTGACGGCGACGGCGGTTGCGGAGTTGGCAACGGCGCGGTTTGGGGAGGCGCAATCCCGGCACGGGCGGCTACTGCGCTCCATGCGGTTGCGTCGTCGTATTTCCTGGGATCATCCGCGACCGAGATATGGACGTGCTTCTCGTGCGCGTTTGCGCCGTGATAGGGCCGCCACGTCCAGGCAGCGACGCCGCCGGTCGCGTAGGAGGCACAGATTCTCCGATTGGAGATGACGTACTTGATGCGGTGGTCGCGCGAGTTGATCAGCGCCTGCGCGAGCTTGCCGGCATCGAGGCCGTGCACGGGATCGTGGGTGATGTCGAGCGCCTGCACCACGCCGTGCGAATTCGGATTGTGGTCCGACTTGCGTGCTTGGTGGGCAGCGTTTCCGATCCAACCGTCGTTTGCCTTCGAGCGGTTCGGCCACTGGGTATTGACCTGCTCGCGCAGAGTTGCGAGCGCCTTGGCGATGCGCGCCATAGCGTCACCTCGTTTCGGTTGTGCGAGCGAAGAATCGGAGGAACCCGCCGGCGGTGAGGGTTACCAATGGCAGTAGCGATGGGACTTGATGATGCTCGATCAGCCGTCGATCAACCGTCGCGACGATGCTGCTGGCCCGCTCAGCGATCGTCTTGCCCAGCCCCGTCGTGCGGTTGCTTGAGCGACAACGTGGTGGTGAACCCATTAGCGCGCGACAGTTCGTGATCAACCGCATCAATGCGGTAGGCGCCGTCGATGCCGGGCCGTGCGCCGGTGACGGTGCACAGCCCTTCCGGCGTTGCGCCGGGATCGCCGTCGATCAGAACCGAGCCCTCGCCCTTGTTCCGATCCGTGGCCTCCTTCGCGTTCTCGCCGGAGCGCTGCGCCTCGTCCTGATCGGCCTCGGTGAAACGGGTGGTGTTCTCCGCGCGCGCACAGGACTGGTCGCCGATCTCGACCTTCTCGCGCCTCCATTTGCCGGCCTTCATTCGTACCAGCGGGCGATCACCGACTTGTAGCGGGGCCGCCCGACGACAGGAGACAAGTCCCAATTGATCAGATTGCGGCCCCAGGCGGCGGCGACGGACGACAGCACGGCCCCGCCCATCGACACGCCGCGGTTCCGCTTGGCGAGGATGGCGCGCCTGCCGAATACCTTGAACACGCCACCGGTCTCGCGGGCGAGCCGGTGGCCGAAATGGAAGAAGCTCTCGGCGTGCACGCCCCACCACTCGCGCTCGATCGTGGCGAGCGACGAGTTGACCATCACCTCGAACCCGGCAAGCTTGCCCGCATCCTGCATCACCTCGCCGAGCTTCTTCCTGTCCCAGTGCTTCTCCTGGTTCTGCTTGCCCTGGCCCCTCGTGTCGGCGCTCTTGGCGGTGATGGTGAGGGTGCGACCAGCCCCGCGCGCGCCGCGCGACTTGACGTCGTCGACCGTCCCGTCGAACACAAGCGCAAGGCCGGATGAGCGCCAACCGAGCGAAATCGCCATGAATGCGCCGTCGCGCGGCAGCGCGATCTGGCCATTGGTGTCGTCAAGCTCGATCTCGGCCGCATCGGAAACGCGCTCGGCGGCCAGGTGCACCCGCAGATTGATCAGAAGCGGATGGAACCGCTCGCTCACGTCGAGCCCGTCGACCGTGATCTGGTACAGCGCCTGGTCCGACATGGTTCATGACCAGAGGTGGACGACCTCGCGCATCGGCGCGACCGGCGGGCGCACGATCGGAAGCCTGAACCGTGTCCCCACGGGAAGGATCGGACCGAGCCCGGCAAGGCCGGGATTGATGTCGAGGGTCTGTTCGAGCAGGCTCGGCATTGGCTTTCGGTAGGTCTGCCAGATCACGAGATCGACCGATACGCCGTCGCTGCTGACCAGGATGTCGCGCATTGCGATTGTCATGGTGGCTGAGCAAGTTCTTTCTGGCAGCCCAACGGTTCGTGGAACCTCTGCAAGGTCTGTTTTCGGTTGGGAGCCGACCTCACTGACAAAATCGACGACGCGTGTGACCCCAAGCGGTCGTTGGCTGTCCACCCGAGCACTTCTGATTGCATCGAGCCTCAGTCTCGATACGCCTGCAGATATTGAGCGATGGCCCGACGGCCGATCTGCTCGCCCAGTTTGATCCCGTGCCGGCAGGCCGAGCGGAAGTGGATGCCGGCATAGACTTGGGAGTTGGCGTTCTCCTGGGCGGCCTGTGAAAAGCTTTTGAACGACCGCGTGATGCCGGCGAAGGGCGGCCCGCTGGCCATGCTGAAGGCGATCTGATCGGCACCGAAGAAGCGGGCGAGCACGGCGGACGCGCCACCTCCGGCGATGCTGTGCGTCGACGGGTATTCGGGGATCGGAGGGGTGTTCAGGACGACTCCCAGCTGGGGTCGGCTGCCGTGGCGTCGTTGCCATCCGTATCAGCGGCGCGGATCGCCGTCACCGGGCGCCACAAGTTGTAGACGTAGCGTGTGTCAAACCCGGCGATGAAGCTGAAGGCGCGACCGAACCTCGGTACGATGAACGAACGCGCGAAGATGCGCCGCTTGTTCCATGGCGCAGCTGAGACGCCCTTGCGACGTTGCGCGCCGCCGAACCATGCGATGTTGGTCTCGTGGCCGCGCGCCTTGAGCATATAGGTCAACGTTGCGGGCGTGGAACGCACAGTTGCCATCGCCTTATCGACGGCGCCGTACTTGATCCCGGTCTGCGTGACGAGAGCGCGCTTGACCTGTGTCCGGCCCTTGTCGCCTTCATGGTTTAGCGCACGCGACAGTGCGGTGCGGGCTTGCCTTTCGCCCAGCGCGGCAAGCGCGTTCCCGTGACGCGCTAGGACTTGGTCTCTGGCGCTGATGATCAGCTGCATGATGGGTCGACCGACGAGCGCAGCGCGGGTGACGATTATGCCGAACCGTGATCTATTGGTGCTGTGTAAGGAAACGCTGTCTTGGAGAAAAGCATGCACGTGAACCTGGTGAACATCACCCCCCGAGCCGCCCTTCTCTGCACCTCGCTCGCCATGACGTTGTTGTCGATTGAGACCGTTCTGGCTCAGTCAAACTTGCCCGTATGTCCGCTGATCGCGACGGGCGGAACGATCGCGATGAAGATCGATCCCGTCAAACAAGCTCCCGTGCCAGCCATATCGGGCGAGGACCTGTTGGCGACAGTTCCAGACGTAGCGAAGCACGCAAGGGTCGAGGTCAAAAACGTCTCCAACGTGCCATCCGACTACATGGATCCGCCGCGGTGGATTGCGCTCACCAAGGAGGTCGCCGCCGCGCTCGAACGCCCGGAAGTTGCTGGGGTCGTGGTCTCTCACGGCACGGACACGTTGGAGGAAACTGCTTGGTGGCTCGACCTGACCGTGAATTCTGACAAACCGATCATTCTGATCGGGGCTCAACGAAACGCCTCGGAAAAGGATTTTGACGGGCCCAGAAATCTGCTGAACGCGGTGCGCATCTGCGTCGATACTCAATCAAGAGGCAAAGGCGCGATGATCGCCCTCAATGACCAAATCAACGCCGCTCGCGACGTGACGAAGACGCACACGTCTAGCGTCGAAACGTTCAAGTCAGGTGACTTCGGATTCCTCGGAGTGATCGATCAGGATCGAAATCATCTTCGCTCGGGCGCCTCTTCGGCGTCAGCATATTCCGCTCAAGACGGACTCGGCGCCACCCGTCGAGATCGTCGCAATGTATGGTGGGGCAGATGGCCGGCTCATAAAGGCGGCGGTTGATCAAGGTGCCAAAGGGATCGTGGTGCAGGCCCTCGGCTGGGGCAACATGAACCAACCAATGTTTGCCGCCGTGAAGGATGCGATTGCAAAGGGGGTGCCGGTGGTGATCGCTTCGCGGGTTCCAACGGGTCGCGTCTTGCCCAACTACGGATTTGAGGGCGGCGGTAAGACTCTGGCTGACGCAGGTGCTGTTATGGCTGATGACTTGTCACCGCAGAAGGCGCGCATTCTCCTGATGCTGCTTCTGCAAAACGAAATCAGCGATCAAAACGGCTTACAGGCCGCTTTCAGCAAGTAACGGCGCACCCACACACGGATCGGTGGGAAGCTGCTGCATGATTAGCTGCTTACGCGGACTCGAGCCCTCGGACGTGCATTGCGGGCGGAAGCCGCGCCGTGGCCGTTAGACCTTTGTCCTTGTCGCCTCCGCGACACTCGCCACAAAAGGAAACGCCCGGGGCATCAGCTCCGGGCGCAATTCCAATCCTCGAATTTCGGAACTCGTACCCGCGTCGCCGAATCCCGTCAACACAAAAACGACAAACGACGTCATTTTTCTGAACCGTCATCGTGTTTGCGCGGGCATCTGGTAACCCTGCGCATTCCCTTCAGCCCGTCATCTCAATCTCGCATCCCAAACGCCCGGACCAGCGTGTTGAGCGCGAGGCGCAGATTGCCGAGATCGCAGGCCGGCCACAGCGTCGTGTCTTCGTCGACGCAGACGACGCGGTAAAGCAGCAGCGACGGCTTGCGGCCTCGCTCCATCCGAGCGGCCCGATCACACTCATCGAGGGCGTCGGTTGCGACATTGAAGCGGTCGCGCAGCTTCGCAACCAGATCGTCGTCGGGTTCTGCCGATGATCCCCCGACGATGCCGGCGGTGGTCATCAGGCCCGCCAGCGATAGCGGATGCGGCACTGGCATGCCGAGCGTCAAATGATGACGCTGGTACAGTTCGGAAAACTGCCGGCCTGCCTCGTATTGCGCTGAGCTGATCAGCTCCTGGTAGGCCAGCCGTCCGAGCGAGGTGCCGAGACGTGCGTCGCGGGCCTGTCGGGCGGTGACGCCGTAGTGGCGCTGGCGAGCATCGATGGCCGTCTGCATGATTTCCTTCTCCGTCTCGGCATGAATGCGCTTGCCGCAGGAGTGGCGACTGCCGGATTTGCGTTTACGTCCGCGGATCATGGCGTTCGCCTCCGTGCTGCGCGGCGCCGCGGTTGATCTGCCTCTGTCGGCGGCTCGACGGGGCGATCGCCCCGTCGCTCAGGGGCCGGACGGCGAGAGGCCGAGCGCGACCGCCCGGAACAGCGCGCCCTCGGGGCAGCTCGTCGGCAGCCGGACGCGAATGCGCGCGATGTGCTCGATCACGCGCGCGGCGATCTTGACGAGACGCTCACGGATGGTCGCGAACTCGGCCTTGGCGAGCGGGTTCGTCTCCGGGATCGCGGCACGCACGCCGTGCATCAGCCAGAACGCGGCGGTGTGGAACACGAGGCGGACCTGATTGGCGGTGGCGCTGTGACACGACATGCGGTCCGACGCCAGCTGTGCCTTGTGCAGCTTGATCAGGTTTTCCATCTGCCCGCGCTGGCAGTAGACGTTCTCGTAGAGATGCCGGGCGGTGCCGCCGAGCGAGGTGACGATGTAGCGGATGTCGACCTCCTGGCGCATGCCGTCTGCGCCGGGGTCCGGCTGCAGCGAGGCCTCGAGCCGGGCCACCACCTTGCGCGGCCGCTTCCAGCTGCCGGCCTTGTACTCGAAGCTCACCTAGGTGCGCAGCTTGGCCTTGCTGCCCATCGCGTGACGCAAGCGCAGAGTGTCGGCGATCTCGGCGACGCAGGGCGTCGAGCGCGGCGTTGCCGGCGAGACCGAAGATGTAGCCGGAGCCGTTGTCCTCTGCCCATTCCATCGCCTCGACGCGGCCGTAGTGGCTGTCGCCGCGCCAGATGATGTGCGTCGACGGCCAGTGGCTCTCGATGCGCCGCGTGACGTGCTTGATGACGGTGCGCACCTCCGTGCCTTTCGGCGTCCGCGCCGGACGCAGGATGGCGACGACCGGCGCGCCGCTCGCTACGTCGTAGATGTGCATCGAGGCGAAGCCGCGCTCGTCGTGATGGGCATTCCAGAAGGCGAGCTGCTGGCCGCCGTGCGCGGCACAGAACGTGTCGTCGATGTCGAGGATCTCTGCCGGCCGGGCCTCACGCTCGCGCAGTACTGGTCGACGAGGCCGCCCGAGAGCCGCGCCGCCTCGATCTTGCTCGGTGCATTCTCCAGACGCGAGATGGTCGACTGCGACGCGAGCGGCGCGCCGCTCTCGGGACAGCGGCCGACGGCGAGCTTCATCAGCGGATCGTGCCTGAGCCGGTCGAGGTCGTTGCCGTCCTCGCGGCCGCAGGCAATGGCCGAGCTGCGCGCCATCACCAGCTCGAACATCGCGTGCCGGATGCGGCTCTGATCGCGGCGATCCGGCATGGCAGCGGCAAGCCGCCGGCACACGCCGAGCTTTCTCTCCGCCTCGCGCAACAGCAGGAGACCGGCGTCGGACGACTGGTTGCCGCCCTCGAAATCGACTGTGAGCTTCTTGCGGCAGACGGCTGGCAGGTCGAAGGGAAGCGGCGTATCGTCGGTCATGGCGGCTGTGGCGTGGCGCTGATACGCGAGGCACCTCGTGTCGACAGCGATTTGCTACGTGAATCGCTTGTTTCTTGCCACAGCCGAAGTGCCGCGGCACATGGGAAGAAGTGCCGCTTCAGGTGTTGCGCATGAGCCCTTTTTTGACCTCGAAAGAGAATATCGCTGTGAACCTGATCTACGCTTGGTTAGGTGAGGTTCGTTATGACCGCACGTACGACGACTATCTGAGCATCGCGGAGCGCTTTCCCAAGCTTGCCGCGTGCCATGCCTATGTGAACCAACGATTGCGACAAATGGCAGAGGCAGGATCTATCCCTTACGAAATCTGCTATTTTAGAGCGGGGGACCAGAGTATTTGGTTCGAACATTTTCCAACCTCTTTATCGATCGAAACAGTGCGGACCGCTTTACTTAAGATGGGCAAGCGACCGGGGCGTCGCCGTAAGCGGTAAACGCCTGATTCTGTTAGTGTTGTGAAAACACTGCTGACCAAGATGCAATGGGGCGTTATGTGGACGGCTCCTTGTTTCGGGGAGCCAGCATGCCCATCAGCCATGTCAAACAAGCTGCGGTAGGAAAGCTACGCGCGCATCCCGCGAATGCGCACGCTCATTCCAAAAAACAGCTCATTCAAATCGCGCGAAGCATTCGGCAATTCGGTTTCACCGTTCCCATCATCGTCGACGAGAATAACGTCATATTGGCCGGGCACGGCAGGTGGCTCGCCGCGCAGCAGCTCGGACTCAAGCTTGTGCCCGTTGTGGTCCTATCCGGGCTAAGCGACGCTGAACGGCGAGCGTATCTGCTCGCCGACAATAAGCTCGTCGAAAACGCCGGGTGGAATCGCGCTGCCCTTGCACTTGAGCTCAAAGAGCTCGCTCCCCTGCTCTCGGATGCCGGCCTCGACATTAGCCTTACCGCGTTCCAGCCGGCTGAAATCGACTTTTTGCTTGGCGATCTCGTCGACCCCGAGCTCGATCCCGCCGACGATCTCCCCCCGCCTGAAAAGGAGGCCATTAGCCGAATTCGGCGATCTGTGGCAGCTCGGCCCTCACAAGCTCCTGTGCGGAGACGCCCTTTCCGCCACGGGCCTTCGGCGCCTCATGGGCACTGAATCCGCTGCGATGGTCATCACCGACCCGCCCTATAATTTGCCAATCAAGCAGGTTCAGGGCCGCGGGCGCATAAAGCATGGGAACTTCGCCCAGGGCTCCGGTGAAATGTCGCCGGCGCAGTTCACCCGGTTCTTGTGCTCTTCTCTGTCCCTCGCCGCCAGGCACTCGGCGGACGGTGCCATCCATTTCGTATTCATCGATTGGCGGCACATCGGCGAGCTTCTTGCGGCCGGAACGGTGGCGTATTCCGAACTCAAAAACGTTGTCGTCTGGGTGAAGACGAACGCCGGCCAGGGTTCCTTCTATCGATCCCAGCATGAATTGATCTGCGTTTTCAAGAACGGCGACGGACCACACCAGAACCACGTTGAGCTTGGGCGGAACGGGCGGAACCGCTCCAACGTATGGACTTATCCCGGGGGGAACACGTTCCGAGCTGGTCGCTTAGATGACCTTTCCGCTCACCCGACGGTGAAGCCCGTCGCCTTGGTCGCCGACGCCATGCGCGACTGTTCGCGACGGGGCGACATTATTCTTGATCCTTTCATGGGGTCTGGCACCACGATCATGGCCGCCGAGCGGGTTGGCCGCCGCGCCTATGGGCTCGAGCTCGATCCGATTTACGCCGACACCGCGGTTCGGCGTTGGCAGGCCTATACTGGAAAAGACTCAATTCTTGAAGGGACCGGCCAGACCTTTGACGAGGTCGATACCCTCCAAAGCAAGCGGTGTGTCCAGCCATGATCCGGAGGTGGCGTCGGATCACCCGGGCTCCGAACGGTGGGTCGCGATCCGATGCGGGTACTAGCTATTCAATTGGCTATGGGAAACCTCCGCGGAGCCATCGGTTCCAGCCGGGTCAATCGGGCAATCCGAAAGGCCGGCCGAAGGGTGCAAAAAACACGGTCACTCTTCTTCGCGAAATACTTGATCGAAGAATTAAGGTCCGCACTGGCGGCACGCCTCGCAAGATCACCGTGCGAGAAGCCATTCTGACACGCTTCGCCGAGAGCAGCCTGAAGGGCGATACGAAAGCGGCAGCCTTCCTACTGCAGCGGTATGACATGCCGGAAGGAGCCCAGGAGCAGGCGAGCGATACCACCCCGGAGGAGCAGGAGATCCTCGATGCGTATGCTGAGATGTATCTGAAAAAAGCGAGAGCAACCCGTGAGTAAGATCGAACAAGCCTTTCACGATCTGATCTTGCGGGACATTTTCGATGCGTTCCTTCGGCGCTGCCTAATCACGCTCAACCCGGGCCAGCCCTATCTGCCGAACTGGCATATCTCGGCCATCGCCTATCAGCTCGATCGGGTCCGGCGCGGTGAGATCAATCGCCTGATCATTAATATGCCGCCACGCCACCTGAAGTCGCTGACGGTCTCGGTCGCCTTTCCGGCATTCCTGCTCGGCCACGAGCCTGGGCATCGGATCTTCGCCATCAGCTACGGCAGCGAGCTTTCGTCAAAGCACGCCAGCGACTTCCGCTCGATCGTCGAAGCGCCTTGGTATCGCCGAGCGTTCCCCAACATGCGGCTTGCGCGAAGCTTGGAAAACGAGGTGTCGACCACCGCCCGCGGGTTCCGCAAGGCGACGTCGGTCTATGGAACCCTGACCGGGTTGGGCGGCGACATCTTCATCATCGATGACCCGCAAAAGCCCGTTGACGCTCAATCAGACGCTCAACGGAAGGGGCTTAATCAGTGGGTTTCGAACACGCTGATGTCCCGGCTGGACCGCAAGGAAAGGGGCGTCGTCATTGTCGTGATGCAGCGCGTTCACCTCAATGATCTGAGCGGCTACTTGATGGAGTTAGGCGGCTGGGAGGTGCTGAGCTTGCCTGCGATCGCCGAACAAGACGAGACCATCCTGATCGGCGAGAATCTGGTGCACCTCCGTGGTGCAGGCGAGGCCCTTCACCCGCAACTGGAATCGCTCGCCTCTCTCCAGAGCCTTCAGCGGCAGATCGGTTCCGATGTCTTTGCGGCGCAGTATCAGCAGTGTCCCGTGCCGCCGGGCGGAGCCATGATTCGCCGAGAATGGCTCCGCTATTATGATCAGCTGCCGGAGCGCACCTACCGGACTGAGGTTATTCAGAGTTGGGACACGGCCGCAAAGGACGGCGCCCAGAACGACTGGTCCGTCTGTACGACGTGGATGATTGCCGACAACCATTATTATCTCATCGACCTGACCCGTGGCCGCTATGAATATCCGCGCCTGAAGGAGACCGCGATCGAGCTCGCGAAAAAGCATCGGCCGCGGCGCATACTGATTGAGGACGCTTCGACCGGCATTGCTCTGGAGCAAGAGCTCAAGCGCATCTATTTCGAAGGAACGACCTCGCTCGTGAAGATCGAGCGCGACAAGATCGGCCGGCTTTACGTCAATCAGGCGAAATTCGAAGCCGGTCGTGTGCTCTTCCCGAAAGGAGCGCCGTTCCTGCCGGAGCTCGAGGCCGAGGTGCTGGCCTTCCCGCAAGGAAAGACGGACGACCAGGTCGACAGCATCAGCCAAGCCTTGTCGCATCAGACAGGTTGGGATCCCACCTTGAGTTGGGTCTCGTGATCGAGTTGGGAGACAATGGTCGCCTAGCGGACGCCGTAAGGCTGCAAGATAGTATTTCTTGGTTAGGGACTGGACTTCCGCTCGGAACGGAGCGTCACTGTCGAACGGACACGGGCCCTTTCGGGCCATTTCTGGATCCTGCCCTGCCGTGGCCATGCCGCCACTGCGGGGCGTCGGCAGTGCAGGCGGCCGCGTGCCGCCGCAACCGAAAGGATCCGGATATGTCAACCAGCAAATCCCTCAGAAAGAACCGACTTGCGCCCACCCAAAAGCATGCAAAGCGCACGAGCGTAACCGCGGGCTCAAAGCGCCGCGGCACGAAGCAAGAAGCCGTCCTTGCCTTGCTGAAGCAACGACAAGGGGCAACGATCGCCGCGATCATGCAAGCTACCGACTGGCAGGCGCACTCGGTGCGCGGGTTTTTGACCAGCGTGGTGCGCAAGAAGCTCGGCCTGGCGCTGACGTCGGACAAACGCAACGGCGAACGCGTCTATCGGGTGACGGCCGGAAAGCCCTCCCAGGCGAAGCCTGCAGCCGCCGCCGAGCCGGCCGTGCAGCAATGAGCCCCATCGGCGACATGAGCGCGATCGAGGCCGAGATCGACCGCATCCGGTCGCTCGGCGTCGCCGCCTTGCGCGCACGCTGGCGATCCCTGTTCGGCGCGCCGCCGCCCGACGGTCTGACTAAGGACTTGATCGGACGAATGATCGCCTACCGAATCCAGGAAGAGGCGTTCGGTGGGCTCGATCGTCAAACGCTCAAGCTCATGGACCGATTGGCGCGCGGCGGAAAGACCGGATCGGAATCGATCCGGCGTTTCAAAGCCGGAGCCGTGCTCGTCCGCGAGCACGATGGCGTGCGCCATGCCGTGACCGTCGTTCCCGGCGGCTTCGCCTGGAACGGCGCAATCTACCCGAGTCTTTCCAGCATCGCCCGCGCCATTACCGGCACGGCCTGGAACGGACCACGCTTCTTCGGCCTGCGCACAAAGACGAATGAACGGGAGAAGAACGAGCCTGTTCAGCGAGGCCTCGCGGAGCGGACGCAGCTGCGCGCGCGCCGGCCGCGCCCGCGAACTTGCGCGCCAGTTGACCCATGAAGAGCGCGGTCAAGAAACTGCTGCGCTGCGCGGTCTATACCCGCAAATCGACCGAGCATAATCTCGACCTCGAATTCAACTCGCTCGACGCCCAGCGCGAGGCCTGCGAGGCCTATATCAAGAGCCAGGCGCACGAGGGCTGGCGCCTAGTTAACGACGCGCTACGATGACGGCGCATTCTCCGGCGCGTCGCTCGACCGCCCTGCCCTGCAGCGGCTGCTCGGCGAGGTCCGGGCCAGCAAGATCGATGTCATTGTCGTCTACAAGGTCGACCGCCTGACCCGGTCGCTCGCCGACTTTGCCAAGCTGGTCGAGCTGTTCGACCAGCACTCCGTGTCGTTCGTCTCGGTCACCCAACACTTCAATACGACGAGCAGCATGGGCCGTCTCACGCTCAACGTGCTGTTGTCCTTCGCCCAGTTCGAGCGCGAGGTCATCGGGGAGCGCGTGCGCGACAAGATCGCCGCCTCCAAACGGAAGGGCCTCTGGGTCGGCGGCCCAATCCCGCTCGGCTACGCCAGCGTCAACAAGAAGCTCGTTGTCGTCCCCGAGGAAGCCGCCACCGTCCGATTGATCTTCGAACGCTACCTCGCGCTCGGCTCTGTCGGCGTTCTGATCGAGGATCTTGATCGCAGCGGCATCCGCACCAAGCGCCGGCTCAGTTCGACCGGTCGTCCGCGCGGCGGGATTCGCTTTGGCGTCGGCCCCCTCGCCCATCTCCTGCGCAATCGATTCTATGTTGGGGAGGTCGTCTACCGCGGTCACGTCCATGTGGGGGAGCACGACGCCATCGTGGACCGGGACCTGTTCGAGGCCGTGCAGGCCAAGCTTGCGGCCGGCGCGGCCGCGCGGCGGGTCCGGTTGAGGGGGTCGCCGGCGCTTCTCGCCGGCCGCATCTTTGACGATCGCGGCAACCGGATGACGCCGACCCATGCGAACAAGAATGGGGCCCGCTACCGCTACTATGTCTCGCACGCTTTACTGCAGAAACGGAACGCCCAGGCCGGCAGCGTTCCCCGCGTGCCGGCGCCCGAGATCGAGGCGCTGATCGTCAACACCCTTCGCGATCGTCTCGGATCAATCGCTGAAGATGCTACCCCGGAACCTGGCGGCGACCGCGACCTGATGGAGCGCCATGTGGACCGCATCGTCGTCAAAACGGACGCCATCGTGCTTCATCTGCGTGACGCCGCCGATGGCACGGACCAAAATTGCCGAGCGGGCGACCCGCAACACGCCGACGCGCAAGAGCCGCCGCAGGCTCCCCTATCTCTGCCCTGGACGAGCGGCGGCTTTGCTGCAGTTAAGGGCGTTCTCTATGCACCCGCGTCAAACGCGACCATGACGGCCGAGACCAGCGGAGCGCTTCTCGCCGCCATCGCCAAGGCCCGCGGCTGGATCGCACATCTGGTCGCAGGCCGCGCCGCTGACTTCGCGGACATCGCGCAGCGCGAGGGCAAGGTCGAACGGCATGTCCGTTTCCTCGCCCCGCTCGCCTTCGTGTCGCCGCGGATCGTCGCGTCAATTTTCGACCGATCCGCGCCCGCCGACCTCACGATCACCGCTCTCGCCAGGGCCTTGCCCTTCTCCTGGACCGACCAGGAGCAGCGCCTCCCCCCGCTCGGACGCCAGCCAGTCTCATAGATGAGCCGACGGGGCGTCGGCCAATCGGCGCGCGCTTCCCCTCCAGTCCACACGTCGAACCGGTCTCATGCGGCGTCGAACCGCGTCTCGGTCGTGTCAATACGGAGATTGGAATTCCGCCGCCAGAGACAGCCGGCCAAATGCGCCCGATAGACGCCGACTTCTCCCGAATCCCACCGGCAGAGAGCGGAAGACGGGCAGCTAACTTACGAGAATAACGAAGCTATTCGGGTATGCCTGCCGTCGCCTAAAGAGACCAGACTGGCTGGCTGGGGCGCCTGGATTCGAACCAGGGAATGGCGGAATCAAAATCCGCTGCCTTACCACTTGGCTACGCCCCATCACCGCCGACGCCGCGCCCTCGACCCTTCTACGGATAACGCCGAGGCCGCGCAGCGAGACGACATCGCTGCACCCGTTGCGGCTGGTCGGCCACGCGCCGGCCCGAATCGACAAGCAGGCGCCCGACGCTCAACGGCCGGCGGGACCATACGTGCGCAATCGGCGCGGATCAACGCTTTGAGCCGGCCCGAGCCCTGGCACCCGCTGCGCCCCGGCCCACGCGCCTCTGTACCTCAACGCTGCGGCTCCGGCGTCCCAAGGAAATACGCCCCCAGCCCTGCAGACGTTGCATCTCCGCTCCTGTCAGGACTACGCAGCGGGGGTGAAATCCGCCGGCGCAGGGTGTAGAGGTGAACCGAGCCATCCCGTGCGTCCCGGTCGCCCGCCGGGCCGCCAGCTTCGCGAGTGAGCGTCCATGACCTATGCCACCCCGGTCGCCGATATTCTGTTCACGCTCAACAACGTCGCCGGCTTCGAGGCGGCGCGCGCGCGAAGGCCTGTATGGCGATCTCGGAGAGGATCTCGTCGCGGCCATTGTCGAGGAGGCGGGGAAGTTCGCCAATGAGGTGATCGCGCCGCTCAACCGCGTCGGCGACACGCATGGCGCCCAGTTCAAGGACGGCGCCGTGACGACCGCGCCGGGCTGGAAGGAGGCCTATCGCGATTGGGCCGCCGCCGGCTGGAACGGGCTCTCCGCGCCGGTCGAGTGGGGCGGCCAGGGCCTGCCCTACGCCCTCAACGCGGCCCTGATCGAGGTGTGGAGCGGCGCCTCCATGGCGTTCGGGCTCGGGCCGCTGCTGACCATGTCGGCGATCGAGTTGCTCGCCGACCATGCCTCGCCGCAACTGCAGGCGACCTATCTGCCGAAGCTCGTGTCCGGCGAGTGGATGGGCACCATGCATCTGACCGAGCCGCAGGCGGGTTCGGATGTCGGCGCGCTGCGCACCAAGGCGGTGCGCGCCGGCGACGGCGCCTACCGCCTCACCGGCGAGAAGATCTTCATCACCTATGGCGAGCACGACCTCACCGACAACATCATCCACGTCGTGCTCGCGCGGCTGCCCGACGCGCCGCCCGGCACCAAGGGCCTGTCGGTGTTCCTCGTGCCGAAGCGCCTCGTCAACGCGGACGGCTCGCTCGGCGAGCGCAACGATGTGCGGGCGTCGTCGATCGAGCACAAGCTCGGCATCCACGCCTCGCCCACCTGCACGATGGTGTTCGGCGACCAAGGCGGAGCGGTCGGCTATCTGGTCGGCGAGGAGAACAACGGCATCGCCTGCATGTTCACCATGATGAACCGGGCGCGGCTCGCAATCGGCCTGGAGGGCGTCGCGATCGCCGAGACGGCCACGCAGCACGCGTTCGCCTATGCGCGCGAACGGCGGCAGGGGCGGATCGCCGGCCAGCCGGGGCACGACGCCGCGCCGATCGTCGCGCACCCGGACGTCAAGCGCATGCTGCTCAGCATGCGCGCGCTGACCAACGCCGCGCGGGCGATCTGCTACACGACCGCGGTCGCGATCGATCGCTCGCGCAGCGCGCCCGACGCTGCGGCGCGCCGGGCCGCCGACGAGCGCGCGGCGCTGCTGACCCCCGTCGCCAAGGCGTTTTCCTCCGATATCGGCACCGAAGTCGCCTCGCTTGGCATCCAGGTGCATGGCGGCATGGGCTATGTCGAGGAGACCGGCGTCGCCCAGTTCTACCGCGACGTCCGCGTGGCGCAGATCTACGAAGGGACGAACGGCATCCAGGCGATCGACCTCGTCACCCGCAAGCTGCCGATGGCCGGCGGCGAAGCGCTCGCGACCTTCGTCACCGAGTTGCGCCGCACCGTCGCCGCGGTGCAGGCTTCCAACGATCCCGCCTTCGGCGCGACCGGTTTGCGCCTGGACGAGGCGATCACGAGCCTGGAACGCGCCAGCGCCTGGCTCGTCGCCAAGCTCAAGGACGCGCCGGACGTGGCGCTCGCCGGCGCGACGCCCTATCTGCGGCTGTTCGGGCTTGCCGGCGGCGGCTGCATGCTCGCCGACGAAGCGCTTGCCGCGCTCCGCCTCGGCGACGGCGCAAGCGCCAATGCGCCGGCCCGCGTCACGCTCGCGCGCTTTTTCGCCGAAGCGCTCGCGGTGCAGGCGCCCGCGCTCGAACGCGCCATCATCGACGGCTCGGACTGCGTGAACGCCGCCGACCCCGTGCTTGCCGCGTAACGCCGATGGCGGGGACTAACCGGCAGGACCTTGTTCATCACCGGCGCCTCGCGCGGGATCGGGCTCGCGATCGCGCTGCGCGCCGCCCGCGACGGCGCGAACATCGCCATCGCGGCGAAGACGCAGACGCCCCACCCGAAACTCGCGGGAACGATCCACACCGCGGCGGCGGAGATCGAGGCGGCGGGCGGCCGGGCGCTGCCGCTTGCCTGCGACATACGCGACGAGGCCCAGGTCGAGGCCGCGATCGCAAGGACGGTCGAGCGCTTCGGCCGGCTCGATATCGTGGTGAACAATGCGAGCGCGATCAGCCTGACCCCGGTCGCCGACACCGACATGCGCCGCTTCGACCTGATGCACCAGATCAATACGCGCGGCACGTTCCTGGCGTCGAAATACGCGATCCCGCATCTCGCGCGCTCGGACAACCCGCATCTCCTGATGATTTCCCCGCCGCTCGACATGAAGGAGAAATGGTTCGCCCCCCACACCGCCTATTCGATCGCGAAGTTCGGGATGAGCCTCGTCGCGCTCGGGCTTGCGGGAGAACTGCGCGCGCAAGGCGTCGCCGTGAACGCGCTGTGGCCGCGCACGACCATCGCCACGGCCGCGGTGGAGAATCTGCTCGGCGGCAAGGAGATGATGCGCCGCTCGCGCAAGCCGGACATCCTCGCGGAGGCCGCCTGCCGGATTTTCCTGAAGCCGGCGCGCAGCTTCACCGGGAATTTTTTGATCGACGACAGCTTCCTCGCCGACGAAGGCGTGACCGATTTCGAACCGTATCGCGTGGACCCGACAGCCCCGCTGCAGCCCGATTTCTTCGTCCCGGACGAGCCGCCTCCGCCGCGCGGCGTGCAGATCGGCGCCGCGTGACGCAACCGCGCGCGCCCTGAGGCGTCGGCGGAGCGGCCCTTAGGTGGATTTCCTGTAGTCCCGCCCGCTCGCTTGCCTTAAAGTTCGGGAAAACAGATTGCGTAAACAGATTGCGTAAGATGACCACCCTGTACATCACCCATGCTGCCGGCCTCGAGCACATCCCGCCGCTCGGTCATCCCGAACGGCCGGACCGGCTGCGCGCCATCGAGCGCGCGCTCGAGCAGGAGGCTTTCCAGACGCTCGCGCGCGAGCAGGCGCCGCTTGCCCCTTTCCACCGGATCGCGCTGTGCCATCCGATGGACTACATCGAAGCGATCCAGGAGGCGAACCCGCGCGAAGGCCTGGTGCGGCTGGACGCCGACACATCCATGTCGCCCGGCACCTTCGAGGCCGCACTGCGGTCGGCCGGCGGCGCGGTGCTCGCGGTCGACGAGGTGATGACCGGCCAGGTGTCGAACGCCTTCTGCGCCATGCGCCCTCCCGGCCATCATGCCGAAACCGCCGCGCCGATGGGCTTCTGCTTTTTCAACAACGCCGCGATCGCCGCCCGCCATGCCCAGAACCAGTATGGGGCGGAACGCGTCGCGGTGATCGATTTCGACGTGCATCACGGCAATGGAACGCAGGAGATTTTCTGGTCCGATCCGACCGTGATGTACTGCTCGACGCATGAAATGCCGCTCTATCCCGGCACCGGAGCGCTGTCGGAGCGCGGCGAGCACGACAACATCGTCAATGCGCCACTGCGCGCGGGCGACGGCGGCGACGAGTTCCACGAGGCCTTCGAGACGCGGATCTTGCCGCGGCTGCGCAACTTCCGGCCCGATTTGGTGGTGATTTCCGCGGGGTTCGACGCGCATTTGCGCGACCCGCTCGCCAATCTCAATCTCCTCGAGCCGGACTTCGCCTGGGCGACCAGCAAGCTCATGGAAATTGCCGACCGCAGCGCCAACAACCGCGTCGTCTCGCTGCTCGAAGGCGGTTACGATCTGCAAGGCCTCTCCCGCTCGGTCGCCGTTCATGTGGCGGCGCTGATGCACGGCTGACGATGCGGCCGCGCGGTCCGGCGCGGCCTAAGAAAGGACGCAAGCTTTGATTTAAGATCGGTCTGGCCCGCAACTCGGTGCCGGGGAGGTCGAAGTGCGTCCGAGATCAGGTCGTCGCCGGCGCTTGGACGCGCGGCTTTGGCCCGCGCGAACCGGTCGACATTGGATGGCGCTGCCCGCCCTGGCGTTGGCGGCGTCGCTGCTCGGATGCAGCAGCAGTCCGTCCTTGGACGACGCGTTCGAGGAGGCGCTGATGCACTCTCCCGAGCCGCTGCCGCCCTACCGCAAGCTGGTCGCTGCCGCGCTCAGGGGGTTCAAGGAGCAAGGCGAGCTGACAAATCTGGAGATTTCCGAGCCGCGCTGGGCCGAACGCGTCGGGGGCCCGGCCTGGCTCGTCTGCGTGAAATTCAACCCGAGCACCAATTCCTATTACTACGCCTTCTATATCAAGCAGGAGAGGGTCATCGAGACCCGCTTTGCGGTCGGCACGGATCGGTGCGGCCAGCGGACCTTCGCGCCGTTCGATCTCGCCAGCGCCAAATAATGCCACGCGCAGGCTGCGCGGGCTTGCCGGCGATGCTCACCCCACCCCGCTCGCGGGAGAGGGGTCAGTCGAGTTTCGTCACCACGACCTTGGCGCCCGCCTTGATGCTCGCCAGCGCCTTCACGTCGCTGATCGCCCGCGCAAACACATTGCACGGCGCGGCGAGGCGCGTCTCGCCGCTCTTCGAAACGGGCGTGCGCCCGAAGCCGATCGCGATGGCCGGGCCGTCCGGCCAATAGGCGATCTCGCCGGGTGTGACGATGGCGCGCGCATCCTGTTCCCGCTCGGTGCGCACCGGCACCTCGAAATAGACCTCCTCGCCCCAGGTCAGCACCGACGCAGTGATGGGGAGCGCCGCGGTGATCGCCGAAGCGGTCGGCGTCTCGAGCAAAGCGGCGTCAAGCGAAAGCAATCCGAAATCGAAACGTATGCGCGTCATGGGCCCCTCGGCTGGGCGCGATCGTCTGAAAAGGACTCCGGCCGGCCGTCCGTGCCTGCGCGCCGAGCGGAAATTAGCGCGAAGCGCGGAGAAGTCCACGCGAACTGCGCAAGCTCGAGCAGGAAGACGAAGCGGAAGACGCGCGCGCCGGCGGCCTTTGCGCGCGCATAAGCCGCGCAAAGGAGCGCGAAGGCGGACTTGGCGCCGCCTCCTTCAATGCAGCTGCAACAGCCCGTCGATCGCCTTGATCTCCGCCGGCTTGATCAGCCGCGAATGGGCGACCGTCACCGAATGGAGCGGAGCTTCGAGCTTGTCGCGCCAGAAACCGAGAAACCGGTGGAGCACGGGAAAATGCGGGCAGAGATCGTAATCCTGCCAGACATAGCTCTGCAGCAGCCACGGATGATCCGGGCGGCGATAGAAGATGTGCGCCGTCGTCAGGCCGTAGCCGTTCAGCTGCCGGTGGAAGTCGTCAGAGGTCATACTGCCCTCCTTGCGCACGCCCAAGGTTCGCCCGCGCAAATGCCTATTGCAAGAGCAAATAGTGAACAAGGTGTTTAGTTTCAATGCCTTAGCAGCATAGTAGCGGCTGTGCTAACAATTGCACCCGGGCCGGCCTGACCGGTTTTTAAGCAGCAATTCTCTAGGTTTGTCCGCGGCGTTGGACTGAACGGAGGTGTGGGCTTCGGCGGCGGCTTGGGATTCGTGGAATTGGGTGCGGCAACCGACCGCACCCGGTTCGGACGCGCTAAGGCCTTCATCCGGCTCGCCCAAATATTGCGCGCCGCCGCAATTGCCCGCCCCACCCCTTGGCACTCTTATCCAAACAGTGCTAAAAACGCCTTGGCAGTCGATCGGGAGGAGTGCCAGTTTTATCTGGCGACCCTCTTGAACGGCATTCGCTTCCACCCATGTGGCAGCCGAGCGGACCCGACAGGGTTCCGCGCTCGCCATTGGACCGAAGCACGCAATTTTTCTTACATCAGGAGGACAGCATGAATTTCCGTCCGCTTCACGACCGTGTCGTCGTCAAGCGCATCGAAGCCGAGGAGAAGAGCGCCGGCGGCATCATCATTCCGGATTCCGCCAAGGAAAAGCCGCAGCAGGGCGAGGTCATCGCCGTCGGGCCCGGCGGGCGGGACGAGAGCGGAAAGCTCATTCCGCCCGATGTCCAGGTCGGCGACCGGGTTCTGTTCGGCAAGTGGTCGGGCACCGAGGTCAAGCTCGATGGCGTCGAATTCCTCATCATGAAGGAAAGCGACATCATGGGCGTGCTCACCGGCGTCGAGGCCAAGAAGAAGGCCGCCTAGTTCCTGATCCCAGCTCAACCGCGCTCGACAGCGGCGCTATGCGCCGCTCGGAAGGGTGCGGAAAACAAACGAAATCAATTCGCCTCATCCTGCGAGACGGCGTTGCGCGCCGCGCCGGATGAGGCGACCAGCGGAGAGAGAATTCGAAATGGCTGCAAAAGAGGTGAAATTCTCGACGGAGGCGCGCGACAAGATGTTGCGCGGCGTCGACGTTCTCGCCAATGCCGTGCGGGTGACGCTCGGCCCCAAGGGCCGCAACGTGGTGCTCGACAAGAGCTTCGGCGCGCCGCGCATCACCAAGGACGGCGTCACCGTCGCCAAGGAGATCGAACTCGAAGACAAGTTCGAGAACATGGGCGCGCAGATGGTGCGCGAGGTCGCGAGCAAGACCTCGGACATCGCCGGCGACGGCACCACGACCGCGACCGTGCTCGCCGCCTCCATCGTGCGGGAAGGCGCCAAGGCGGTCGCCGCCGGCATGAACCCGATGGACTTGAAGCGCGGCATCGACCTCGCGGTCGAGGCGATCGTCGAGGACCTCAAGACCAACTCCAAGAAGGTCACCTCGAACGACGAGATCGCCCAGGTCGGCACGATTTCGGCCAATGGCGACGCCGAGATCGGCCGCTTCCTCGCCGAGGCGATGAAGAAGGTCGGCAATGAGGGCGTCATCACGGTCGAAGAGGCCAAAGTCGCTCGAGACCGAACTCGACGTGGTCGAGGGCATGCAGTTCGACCGCGGCTACATCTCGCCCTACTTCATCACCAATGCCGACAAGATGCGGGTCGAGCTCGAAGACCCCTACATCCTCATCAACGAGAAGAAGCTCTCCGGCCTGCAGGAATTGCTGCCGCTGCTCGAGGCGGTGGTGCAGACCGGCAAGCCGCTCCTCATCGTCGCCGAGGACGTCGAGGGCGAGGCGCTCGCGACCCTCGTCGTCAACAAGCTGCGCGGCGGCCTGAAGGTCGCGGCCGTGAAGGCGCCGGGCTTCGGCGATCGCCGCAAGGCGATGCTGCAGGACATCGCCGTCCTGACCGGCGGCCAGGCGATCAGCGAGGATCTCGGCATCAAGCTCGAAAACGTCACGCTCGCGATGCTCGGCCGCGCCAAGAAGGTGATGATCGAGAAGGAGAACACCACGATCGTCGACGGCGCCGGCAAGAAGGCCGACATCGAGGCGCGCATCGCCCAGATCAAGGCGCAGATCGAGGAGACCACCTCCGACTATGACCGCGAGAAGCTGCAGGAGCGGCTGGCCAAGCTCGCGGGCGGCGTCGCGGTGATCCGCGTCGGCGGGGCGACCGAGGTCGAGGTGAAGGAGCGCAAGGACCGCGTCGACGACGCGATGCACGCGACCCGCGCGGCGGTGGAGGAGGGCATCCTGCCGGGCGGCGGCGTGGCGCTGCTGCGGGCGATCAGAGGCGCTCGAGAAGATCAAGACCGCAGAACGACGACCAGAAGCACGGCGTCGAGATCGTCCGCAAGGCGCTGTCCTGGCCGGCGCGCCAGATCGCCATCAATGCCGGCGAGGACGGCTCGGTCGTGGTCGGCAAGATCCTGGAGAAGGACCAGTACAATTTCGGCTTCGATGCGCAGAACAGCGAGTACGGCAACCTGGTGTCGAAGGGCATCATCGACCCGACCAAGGTGGTGCGCACGGCGCTGCAGGACGCGGCCTCGATCGCGGGCCTGCTGATCACCACCGAGGCGATGGTCGCCGAGCTGCCGAAGAAGACAGATCGCCTGCCGGCCATGCCGCCCGGCGGCGGCATGGACTTCTGACAGCGGCGCGTCGCAGACAACGCGATAAGCGAGAAGCCCGGGCGCAAGCCCGGGCTTTTTCTCTGATTGCGTCCGAGGACTGGGCAACCTTGCTCATCGCCGGTTGGGCTGAACCTGTGGCGGCGGCGCCGCCCAAATGCGAAAAACCCGGGCGCTGGCCCGGGCTTTAAGTTTCGCATGCGCCGACCCTACAACCGCGGGCCGCCGGCAAGCGAATATAACAGAGCGGCGCGCGTACATCCGGCGTCGCCGCTCCGTCTGAGCGCCATGTCGTCCAGCGCCCATGGGTCACTTTATACGCGATATGGTTGACGGTTTCTTGACGGCCCCTCGGTGGCCGATGTGATAGGCCGTGGCATGCCGCCCCTCCTGACCATCGGCTACGAGCATGCGACCGCGAGCGCAGTCCTGGACGAACTCGCCCGCGCGCGGGTGGGGCTCATCGTCGACGTGCGCGCGGTCGCGGCCTCGCGCCGGCCGGGGTTTTCCAAGCGCCAGCTCGCGGCCGCACTCGACGAGCGCGGAATCGGTTATCTGCATCTGCGCGGACTAGGCACGCCGAAGGAAGGGCGTCTCGCGGCCCGCGCCGGACAGATCGAGACGCTGTTCCGAATATACGACGCCCATCTCACGACGACGCAGGCGCGCGAGGAGCTCGATGAGCTGACCGAACTGGTGCGCTCCGGCCGCCGCGTCTGCCTCCTCTGCTATGAGCGCGACCCGGATCACTGCCACCGCAAGCGCATCGCCGCCCTGATCCACGAACGCGCCGGCGTTGCGATCGAGCATCTATTCGCCGCCCCTCCCCTCGCCGGCATCGCGAGCTAGAACGGCGTGCTCGGCCCGGAGCCATGGCTATGTCCAGCAGCGAGCGAAGCTCCGAAACGTCCGCGGCGATCCGCGTCGGCATCGGCGGTTGGACCTTCGCTCCCTGGCGCGGCGCGTTCTATCCGAAGGGCCTGCCGCATGCCCAAGAGCTCGCCTATGCGAGCGCGCATCTCACCTCGATCGAGATCAACGGCACGTTCTATCGCACGCAGACGCCCGCCACCTTCCGCAAATGGGCGCAGGAGACCCCCGACGGCTTTGTGTTTTCGGTGAAAGGCCCGCGCTACGTCACCCAGCGCCACACGCTCAAGGAGGCGGGCGACTCGATCCGGCGGTTCTTCGATTCCGGCGTGCTCGAACTGCACGACCGGCTGGGTCCGATCCTGTGGCAGTTCGCCCCGACCAAGAAATTCGACGAAGCGGATGTCGGCGGCTTCCTCGAACTCCTTCCGCGCGAGCAGGCGGGATGCGCGCTGCGCCATGTCGTCGAAGTGCGTCACGCCAGTTTCCGCACGCCCGCATTCATCGCTTTGCTGCGCGCCTTCGACACGCCGGTCGTCTTCGCCGAGCATCCGACCTACCCCGCGATCGCCGACGTGACCGGCGGCTTCGTCTATGCGCGGCTGCAGATGGGCGAAGATTCCATCCCGACCGGCTATCCGCCCGCGGCGCTCGACGGCTGGACACGGCGTCTTCGCCGTTGGGCCGCAGGAGGCGAACCGGACGATCTGCCGCGCGTCGAGCCCGATCGCCACGCGAGCGCGCAGCCGCGCGAGGTCTTCGCCTATTTCATCCACGAGGGAAAAGTGCGCGCGCCCGCCGCGGCGATGGCGCTGATCGAGCGGCTGCGGAGCGCTTGAGCGCGCCAAGGCGTCGCGACCCAGCGACAGCGCCACGAGGAAAACGGCGGAGGCGGCGACCAGCGCCGCGAGCACGAGAGCGAAACCGCCGCCGCCATACAGATACGCGATCAGCGACACGGCGATCACCGACGAAATGAACGCGTGAAAAAAAGCGCACGGCACGATCGCCCCGAACAGGAGATGCGCAGGAAACCGTTCGACCAGCCGGCCGACCACGAGCATCAGGTTGATGCCGCCGCCGAACTCGAGCCCGATCACGACGGTCGGATAAATGCCCAGCACGAAATGATCGAGGCCGTGCGCCCAGTTGAGGAACGCGATCGAGCGGACCTTTTCGCTTTCAGCGGTCATCGCGTCGCAGCTCTTGGCCGCAGCAGCCTTTCGTCACAACGAAAAGCTGTGTCGCCGAAACACCTCATCGCCGCAGATTCGGTTCGGATTGTTTTCGAATTTCGAAACTCGGCTGGACCGCGCCCCGACGACCGTGGTTGAATTTCTCTGGGAGCATGCCGAGAAACAGCGGAAAAGCAAAGTAGCGTGCTCGTGGGGGGTCGCATGCCTGTCTCCCGCCTCGGCGCGGCCGCGCTGGCCGCGGCGGCGTTCTTGTGCGCTTTTCCGGGATGTGCGTCGGATGCGCCGGACGCAGCGGACGCGACCGAGCGGATTCTTCTGTTCAGCGGCGTCGAGCTTTCGCGCACCGGAAATTTCCTGTTCGGCGGTTTTGTCTGGTCGCCCGACGGGATCGGCGCCGAAGGCTTTGCGGTGAAGACCCTCGTGGGGCACGGGACGTATCGCTACCTCTCCGGCGCGCAAGAGATCACCGGGCGCCAGATGCTCATGTCGGTCCTGCCGGGATGGCGCTTCAAGCAGCAGCGGTTCGAGGCGACCCTGTTCGCCGGCTTCGACCTGCAGACCCACCGTTTTGAACCCGACGATCCCGGCAACCGGCTGGCCGGCGATCACGTGGGCGTCCGCATGGCCGCCGATGTCTGGTGGGAGCCGTCGCCGCACACGATGGCGAACGCCTGGGCGAGTTGGTCGACCGTGGGAACGAGCTACGCCGCGCGCTGCGCATTCGGCTGGCGCTTATCGGACCTGTTCTATGTCGGTCCGGAGGCGCAGGCGCTCGGCGACGGCGCCTATCGCGAGCTGCGGGTCGGCGTGCACGCGACAGCGTGGCGGACGGGCCCGCTCGAATGGTCGGCGGGTTTGGGCTACGCGCGCAGCGAGACCGGCAGCAGCGCCTATGTCCGGCTCGGGCTGCTCACCCGACAGTAGCCGGAGCAGCAAGCGCGGTGTCGCGATGTGAGGCCGCGTGCATCCAAAGGCCGGCATGCGATCGGTTGCGGCGTTTCTGTTGCGCAAAGCTGCAGCACTGCGATGCGACGGTTTGGCTCAGCCGGTGCGACCTTCCGGCTCTCGACGCGCCGCGATGCGCCCACCAGATTACCCACACCCGATCCGGGCCCCTCTGACAGCATCCATTGCTGTGATGTCGGATCTTTCACCTGTCGCTGCGTCGCAGGACGCGCGGCATCTGGAGGATGCGATGGCGTTCGGCTTGGAGTTCGTCTTTGCTGATTTTCTCGGCAAGCCCGTCTGGGCTTGGCTTTTGTTTCTCGGCATCGTCGCAGCGCTGCTCGCCTTTGATCTCGGCGTGCTGCATCGCAAGTCGCGCGAAATCCCGGCGGGCGAAAGCCTGCTCCTCTCCGCCGCCTATATCCTCGTCGCGCTGATGTTCGGCGCGTGGGTGTGGAGTTCGCTGGGCGCCGAATCCGGCGTCGCCTATCTCACCGGCTTCTTTGTCGAGAAGACGCTCGCGCTCGACAATGTGTTCGTCATCTCGCTGATCTTCGCAACGCTCGCGATTCCGCCGCATCTGCAGCACCGCGTGCTGTTCTACGGCATTCTCGGCGTGATCGTGCTGCGCGCGATCATGATCGGGCTCGGCGCGGCGCTCGTCTCCCAGTTTGCCTGGGTGCTGTTCATCTTCGGCGCCTTCCTGATCGCGACCGGCGTCAAATTGCTGATCGTCGCCGACAAGCCGTCCGCCTGGGTCGACAACCGGATGATGCGGTTCCTGCATCGCCGCATGCGCGTCACCAAGGAGCTGCATGGCGAGGCGTTCTTCGCGCAGCTGCCGAATCCCGCGGGCGGGCGGCCGCTCCTCTATGCGACGCCGCTCTTCGTCGGTCTGGTGCTGATCGAATTCGCCGATCTCATTTTCGCCGTCGACAGCGTGCCGGCGATCTTCGCGATCACCACTGATCCGTACATCGTCTACACCTCGAACATCTTCGCGATTCTCGGCCTGCGCGCGCTCTACTTCGCGCTCGCCGCGAGCGTCCACCGGTTCCGTTACCTGAAATATGCGCTGTCGCTCGTGCTGATCTTCATCGGCGCGAAGATTTTCTGGAACCAGCTGTTCGGCAAACTCGACCCGTTGATCTCGCTCGGCGTGACCTTCGCTCTGCTCGCGGGCGGCGTCCTCTACTCGATGTGGCGGACCAGCAGGGAGACGGAACCCGCCGGCTCGGTCGACGCGCCGCGCACGACATTGCTCGGCCCGCTCTTCGAGGAGAAGCCCTCCCCGGCTTCCGCCGCCGAAGCGCCGACCCAACGCTGACGCCGGCGTGCGAGGCTGAACCAGTCATGATGCAGCACACGACACTTTGACCGAGAGAACCGGCGGATGACATGACAAAAGCTTGACAGCCGGGCGCATCGGCGCGATGATTTACACGTCTCGTACGCAGCCAGAAGTGCCGGGAAAACCGGTGCGGAATTCGGAGGTGAAATGCCACCGGGCGCGCTAGGCCGCGATAATCGCTGCAGCCAACGTTGGGGCAACAGCGTAGCGGCTCATTCCACAACGGACATGGTCGGAAGCGGCTTCATCGGGCCGCATCAGTGAGGCAAGGCCCACCTTAGCCGCTTCCGACTGGTCATTTCGATGATTATGCATGGCGCTCCCTCGGGGGCGTTTTTTATTGTCTGCGACAAGCGCAGTCACGCCTTTTCCCAGTCACGCCCTTCCCAGGTCCCACCTTTCGGAGCAAGCGCCCGCCGCGCGACACGCGCATTCTTGATCGAACGCACGTCCCGCCGCATCATGGCCGCACGCCGTGGCGACGATCCGTTCGTTGCGACAAAGCACAGGAGGCCGGCGCCATGAAAACGATCCTCGTGCCCACCGAACCCAACCCCGTTATGCGTTCGACGCTCGAGACCGCGCTGCTGGTCGCCAGGGATTTCAACAGCTACATTGAGGGCTTCGCCGTCCGCGTCGCGGTGCCCACCGTCGTCGCGATGGATGTCGCTCCCTCGGCGTCGCTCGCGTTTTTCGAGGAGGAGAACGCGGAAGCCGCGCGACAGTCGCGCGAGCTGTTCGAAAGCTTCATGCAGGAGCACGGCGTCACCCGCACGCGGCAGCCGCAGAATGCGCCGACCTATGGCTGGGTCGACGAGGCGCCCGAAGGCGACAGCTTCATCGGCCATCGCGGCCGCGTGTTCGACCTCATCGTGATCGGACGGCCGAGCGACGATCCGCGCGGGCCGCATATGAGCACATTCGAGGCCGGACTGTTCGAGAGCGGACGCCCGATTCTGCTCGCCCCGCCCACGCCGCCGGCCCATGTCGGCCGCAACGTGCTGATCGCGTGGAACCGCAGCACCGAACAGGCGCGCGCCACCGCCTTCGCCATGCCCTTTCTCGCGCGCGCCGAACAGATCACCATTCTCACCATCGAAGGCGTCACCGTGCCGGGCCCGTCCGCGGAGGAACTGGCGGCGAACCTGAAGCTGCACGGCATCGCCGCCGACACCGTCACGCTCAAGGGCGACAACCGCACCGCCGGCTCGGTGATCCTCGACCGCGCCCGCGCGCTCGGCTGCGATCTCGTCGTCAAGGGCGCTTATACGCAGAGCCGGCTGCGCCAATTGATTTTCGGCGGCACCACCCGCCATATCCTCACGCACGCCGAACTGCCGGTGCTCACCGCGCACTGACAGGACCCGCACCAGAGACTCGACGCCCGCGTCCGCGGCGGCGCTGCACCGCGATGAACTGGCTTTGAATCGACCAGCTCTCGGCGTCATCGCCCGCGCAGCGGGCGATCCAGTAAACACAATGCTTTTCGGTAATACCGCCTGCGCGGGGCAGGACCACTGCGGGCCGTCCAGCAAGAGGCCGCATTTCGTTTCGCTCAAAGCGGGGCGAGACGCAGAAACGAATCCTGGGATCGCTGCGCTCAATCCTACGGAGGACGCGCTCAAATTTATCCTCCCCCGCGCAGCGGGGGAGGGGGACCATGCGCAGCATGGTGGAGGGGGCGACGCGCACAGGGATACCCGCCCCTCCCCCGCGCAGCGGGGAGGATGATCAATCGTGCCGCTTGAGTGGAGACGAGGGGACCCAGTCGCAGACTACCGCCATCTCCGGTGAATCCAGAACCACTGCTCGGGATGTTCGCGGACCCAACCCTCGATGATCGAGGTGACGAGTTGCATCGTTCCCGCGATATCGATCCGGCCGTCGGCGTTGCGCGGCGGGTCGAGCGGCGCGGTGAGGTCGAAGCGAAAACGCCCGTTCGGCAGCCGGACCACGCGCGCGCCGTAGATCGGGCACTCGAACCGCCGGGCGAAGCGCGCCAGCATCGGATTGACCTTGCAGGGCCGCCCGAAATACATCGCCTCGACGCCGCGCTCGGCATGCTGATCGATCAGCATGCCGACGATCCAGTTGCGCTTGAGCGCATCGCGAATGCGGAACGGCGCATCCGGACCGGCCGGAATGAAGGCCGAGACGCGTGCGCTGCGCGCGGTGGCGAGCGCCTTGGTGAGGGAGTTGACGGGCGGCGCGCGGAACACGACCGCGACCTCGCGGTCGATGTCGGGCCCGCCGAGCGGCACGAGTTCCCAGTTGCCGAGATGCGCCGTGAACATCAGCGCCGGCTTGCGCTCCTCGCGCAGCCGCGCGAAGCGCTCGGCGGTGGCCGAATCCATGAAGATGCGGCCCGGCGGCTTGCGCGGGTCATAGTCCCAGAGCCGGTCGAGATGGGCGTATTCGACCGAGATCCGGCCGAAATTGTCCCACATGCCGGCGAGAATCTCCGCGCGCTCGGCTTCGGTCTTTTCCGGAAAAGCGATCGCGAGCTGCTCCTGCGCGACGCGATGGCCGCGCAACCATGGGCCGATCCGGCGCATCAGCCAGCCGGCAAAACCCGCGCTACGATCAAGGTTAAGGCGCTGCAGAACGTGCAGCACCCATAGATTTATCATTTCGGCCACACTCACGGAAAGTTCGCGCCGTGACCGCTCAGGGTCGCGGCCTTGTGTTTGAGAGTCATAGCGTCATGCGTTCGGTTATTTGACCCGGCCGCACGGAGGGCTGCACGGGAAGAGAATGCGCGTGCGCATGATTCCGCCGGCGCGGCACAATCAAATGGACACCCTGCCGCTCGCGGCGCAGCGGCTGCCGGCGCGCGGAGCGATGCGTCACGGGCCCTGCTCGGTCTCGGCGAAAGCCTCGTTGAGCAGATGCTTGCAGGCGTCGAGCGTTTCGAGCGCCGACTGCAAGCGATCGCAATCGATCGGCAGGAGCTGGCCGGCAAGCTCCGGCTCCGCCAGCCGCTGCTGCGGCTGTTCCGGCTGCTCGTTCACGTCCGCAGCCGCGTGCGGCGACGCCATCGCGCCGCTTTCTGCGAAACTCGGTTCCTCGGCGCCCTCCGTGGCGAACGGTTCGCGACGTTCCGGAGTTGCGGCGCCCTCGTCGCGCGCGAACTCCTCGCCGCCGTGGTCGGCCGCGCGCGGTGCAACGGCCTCGTCCTCTATTCCAGCATCCTCGCGCTCGCGCTCGTCCGCCTCGACCTCGGGCAGCCGCTCCGGCTGCGGCGCGCCTGCCTGCCAAACCGTCTGCACGAAACGCGGCCCCTGCTCGCGCAGGATCCGCTGCACGCCGCGGATCGTGTAGCCCTGCCCGTACAGCAGGTGGCGGATGCCGCGGAGGAGTTCGACGTCGTCCGGCCGGTAATAGCGCCGGCCGCCGCCGCGCTTCATCGGTCGAATCTGGGGAAACCGGCTCTCCCAGAACCGCAACACGTGTTGCGGCAGGTCGAGCTCGGTCGCGACTTCGCTGATCGTGCGGAACGCGTCCGGCGCCTTGTTCACAGCCGCCTCTTGCCTCGAAATTCGGAGCGGACGGCCTAATCGCCGGCGCTCGCGGGTGGCGAATTGATGCGCTGCTTGAGAATAGCCGACGGCTTGAACACCATCACGCGCCGCGGCGATATCGGCACCTCTTTGCCGGTCTTCGGATTGCGGCCGATCCGCTGGCCCTTCTTGCGGACCACGAACGATCCGAAAGAGGAGAGCTTCACGGTTTCTCCGCGCTCCAAGCAGTCAGTAATCTCTTTGAGGACGAGTTCCACCAGGGCGGCCGACTCCGTCCGGGACAGTCCGACCTTGTGATATACGGCCTCGCAAAGGTCCGCCCGGGTGACTGTCTTTGCACTCATCGCCCCAGCCCCAAAACCCGCCTCAGTATCTCTTATATATCAATGATATGAGCTTGATTTTCCGCGGTCAACCGCTTGCAGCGATGTTTGCAGATTTAAACGCAGGTTGTAGCGTTACCAGCGCACCAGCGCCGCGCCCCAGGTAAACCCGCCGCCAACGGCCTGCAGCAGAACGAGATCGCCCTTCTTGATGCGGCCGTCGCCGACGGCGACTTCGAGCGCGAGCGGAATCGATGCGGCGGAGGTATTGCCGTGCCGCTCGACCGTGCAGATGATTTTTTCCGGCGCAATGCCGAGCCGATGGGCCGACCCGTCGATGATGCGTTTGTTCGCCTGGTGCGGGACGAACCAGGCGACATCGGCCGCCGAGTAGCCGGTCTCGCGAAACACCGCTTCGACCGCATCGGTGGTGCCGGCCACCGCGTGCCGGAACACATCGCGGCCCTCCATGCGCAGATATCCGGCCGTGCCTGTCGAGGAGGGGCCGCCATCGACATAGAGCTTGTCCTTGTAGCGGCCGTCGGAGCGCAACCGGGTCGCCAACACCCCGCGATCGGTGTGCGGGTCGCCGGGCTGCTCTTCGGCCACCAGAACGACGGCGCCTGCGCCGTCGCCGAACAGCACGCAGGTGGTGCGGTCTTTCCAGTCGAGGATGCGCGAAAACGTCTCCGCTCCGATCACAAGCGCGCGCTTGAAGACGCCCGTCTTGAGAAAGCTGTCCGCCGTCGCCAGCGCAAAAACGAAGCCTGAACAGACCGCCTGGACATCGAAGGCGACGCCTTTGGTGATGCCGAGCCCGGCCTGCACCGCGACGGCGCTGGCCGGGAACGTATTGTCGGGAGTTGCGGTTCCGAGCACGATCAGGTCGATCGAGGAGGGATCGACGGCTGCGGCGGCAAGCGCCGCGCGCGCGGCGTTCAGCGCGAGATCGGAGGTGAGTTCGCCCGGCGCGGCGATGCGGCGCTCGCGAATGCCGGTGCGCTGCACGATCCACTCGTCCGACGTATCGACCATCTGCACGAGCTCGGCATTGGTCAACACGCGACTAGGGAGATAGCTGCCGCAGCCGACGACGACGGAACGCATTGTCACGAGGCAACCCCTTGGATCGACGGGGAGGACGTGAACAATGTCGGAGGTCCAATCGTCTGGCTGATCTTGGCGAGCACGTCGTAATGCGCCATGTCGTAGCCGAGATCAATCGCCGCGGCGAATCCCTCCGCATCGGTGCCCCCGTGGCTCTTGATCACCACGCCGTTGAGCCCGAGAAACACGCCGCCATTGACCTTGCGCGGGTCCATTTTGTCCTTGAGCGTTCTGAAGGCTTGGCGCGCGAAGAGATAGCCGATCCTCGCAGCGAGGGTCCGGCTCATCGCGCTCCGGAGATAGGCGGCGATCTGTTTAGCCGTCCCCTCCGCCGTCTTCAAGGCGATGTTTCCGGCATAGCCTTCCGTCACTACCACGTCGACCGTGCCCTTGCCGATATCGTCGCCTTCGACGAAGCCGCGGTAATCCATGTGATCGCAGGCCAGCTCGCGCAGGATGCGGTTCGCATCGCGGATCTCTTCGAGGCCTTTGACCTCCTCGACGCCGATATTGAGCAGGCCCACCGTCGGCCGGTCGAGATCGAACACGACGCGCGCCATGGCGCTGCCCATGATCGCCAACTCGACGAGGTGCTGCGCGTCGGCCCCGATCGTCGCGCCGACATCGAGCACGATCGACTCGCCCCGCAGCGTCGGCCACAGCGCCGCAATGGCGGGGCGGCCGATTCCCGCCATGGTCCGCAAGTGGAACTTGGCCATCGCCATCAGCGCGCCGGTGTTTCCGGCGGAGACCGCGACGCCCGCTTGTCCCTTCTTGACCGCGTCGATCGCGAGCCACATCGAGGAGCGCCAGCGGCCATGGCGCAACGCCTGGCTCGGCTTGTCTTCCATCTTGACGGCGACGTCCGTGTGGACGATGCGCGCGGCGTCGCGCAGCTTCGGCCGCATCGCCAGCAGCGGCTCGAGCACGGCTTGATCGCCGAAAAAGACCAACTCCGAGTCCGGATGGCGCGCAAGCGACAGCTCGGCTCCAGCGACGATCACGGACGGCCCGTGATCGCCGCCCATTGCATCCAGCGCGATAGCGACGTTACTCGACATGAAATGACCTGGAGGCGGGCCCGAAACCCTGGCTGCGGTGATCGGCCGGCGGCAGCCGGGCCCTCGAAGGCGTGCGACAATAGCGTGTTCGCCGACGATGACAATGCGTTAAGTAGGCGACCTTCCGGCCATATTACGGATCATCGGCCGCGCTCCTCGCGCTTCCTCAAGGTGGCGAGCGCGGCGAACGGGCCGTCCTGCGTGGCCGGCGCCGGCGGTGGCGCGAACACGGCGCCCGGCTTGCGCGGATAGGGGTCGATGCCGAGCAGCAGAAATTCGGTTGCGAGCGCCCCGAGATCGACACAACCGCCGTGCAGCGGCTCGGGAGGCTCGCGTTCCGGATCGCCATGCGCGATGCTCGGCCCATCGCTCTCGTCAGCCGGCGCGAAGACGAGATCGACCAATTCGGCGATCGGGCATTCGATCGGCTCCAGGGTGACGACGCATGTCTGGCCGACCGTCGCCGACACCTCGCCGGCCACGCGCAGCCCGCGCCCGCGGCGCATGACCATGAAATCCGCTTCCAGGCGGGGCAACGCCAGAACGCCGGCGATGCGCGCGATCCTGTCCCGCAAGCTCTGGTCGGCGCAAATATGCAGGGCAAGTCCCGTTTCCGGCACCTCCTCGACTCGCACCGGCACGCTCCAGGGACGATCCGGTTCCATCTCTGGCCTCCTTCGTTCTGCGGCGACCGGGGTTTCGCTCCGTCACCGTCGCGCCCGCGGACATATGGGGGTCCGGCCGGATGCCCGCCACGATCACGCCATAGAGCGCAGCAATGGTGCGAGGCCGTTAATGCCCTGGGGACAAAGCGGCTTAGCAGGACGCTGGGCCGCGCATTTGACGTCTCGCAGGAGACTAGGTAACCGATTCGCAGGAGACAAGGCTTCCGCGCGTTCCAATCGGCATCCGCCGGGCGTGGAGCCGGAACGGACCGCATCGGCGAAGGTCAGGGGGAGACCGAAATTGCGCCGCAGAGATGATCAGCACTCGCTTCGCACACCGCGCGCTGCGGCAGTTCTGCTGCTGCTCGGTTTTCTGCTGGGCGGCTGCATCAGCCAGACCTATCAGCGCGGCTACCTGCTGCCCGAGGGCGCGCTCGAGCAGATCCAGCTCGGCGCCTCGCAGGAGCAGGTTCTGATCATTCTGGGCACGCCCTCGACGGTGGCGACCGTGAGCGGCGAGGTGTTCTATTACATATCGCAGAAGGCGCAGCAGACCTCGTTCCTGCCCCAGCGCGAGGTCGACCGGCGTGTGATCGCTGTTTATTTCGACAAGGGCCGCAAGGTCGAGCGGCTCGCCAATTACGGCATCAAGGAAGGCCGCGTGTTCGATTTCGTCAGCCGCACCACGCCGACCGGCGGCCAAGAGCTCAATTACGTTCAGTATATTCTCAAGGCGCTGACGATCTAGCGTTGCTGGAACTGACGCTCGGCTTCTTTCAGCAAGCTCGTGTTTGGGCGTAGCGCAGCACGACGTGCGCGCCGCAGCCGGAGCCCATTGTCGCCGGTCTCGCGCGCTGCTTCTTCCCGCGTCCGCGCTGCTCACGCCTGCCCGGCGACGTGGTTCCGCATCTCGTGGGAGCCGCCGCCGTCCGCAATCCGCGCCTCACGCGAGCGGCGGTCGCGCGCCCGACAGCCCCTCGACCGCCCCACCCCGATCCCCGTAAAGAAAATGGCCGGGACGAGCCCGGCCATTTCGATCTTCAGATGCGTCGCGATCGGTTCAGTGCGCGAGCACCGCGAGCAGCAGCAGCGCGACGATGTTGGTGATCTTGATCATCGGGTTCACGGCGGGGCCCGCCGTGTCCTTGTAGGGATCGCCGACGGTGTCGCCGGTCACCGCCGCCTTGTGCGCTTCGGAGCCTTTGCCGCCGTAATTGCCGTCCTCGATATACTTCTTGGCGTTGTCCCAGGCGCCGCCGCCCGAGGTCATCGAGATGGCGACGAACAGGCCGGTGACGATCACGCCCAGCAGCATCGCGCCGACTGCGGAGAAGGCAGCCGACTTGCCTTCCGCCCCGCCGCCCGCGATCACATAGATGAGGAAATAGACCACGATCGGCGACAGCACCGGCAGGAGCGACGGGATGATCATCTCCTTGATCGCCGCTTTGGTGAGCATGTCGACGGCCGCGCCGTAATCGGGCTTGTCCGTGCCCTGCATGATGCCGGGCTTCGCGCGGAACTGGCGGCGCACCTCCTCGACGATCGAGGCGGCGGCGCGGCCGACCGCGGTCATGCCCATCGCGCCGAACAGATAGGGCAACAATCCGCCGAACAGGAGGCCTACAACCACATACGGATTGCTCAGGGAGAAATCGAGCACGACGCCCTGGAAGTACGGATTCTTGGCCGAATTCGCGACGAAGAACTTCAGGTCTTCATTATAGGCCGCAAACAGCACCAGCGCGCCGAGGCCGGCCGAGCCGATGGCATAGCCCTTGGTCACCGCCTTGGTGGTGTTGCCGACCGCATCGAGCGCATCGGTCGACTTGCGCACCTCCTTGGGCAGGCCCGCCATCTCGGCGATGCCGCCGGCATTGTCGGTGACCGGACCGAAGGCGTCGAGCGCCACGATCATCCCGGCAAGGGCAAGCATGGTGGTCACTGCGATGGCGATGCCGAACAGCCCGGCGAGCCCGTGCGCGACAAGGATGCCGGCGATAATGACGAGGGCTGGCCCTGCCGTCGCCTCCAGCGAGATCGCCAGTCCTTGGATCACATTGGTGCCATGCCCGGTGATCGAGGCCTTGGCGATCGATTGCACCGGCCGGAAATGCGTGCCGGTGTAATACTCGGTGATCACGATGATCAGGGCGGTCACCAGGAGGCCGACCAGCCCGCACAGGAACAGCGAGAAGCCGCTGTAATTGACGCCCGGCAGCGTGCCGAAGCCGACCATTATCGGGATTACGATCGCAAGCCCGACGATCGACAGCACGCCGGTGGCGATCAGGCCGCGATAGAGCGCACCCATGATCGACTGGTTGGCCGGCAGCTTGACGAAGAAGGTGCCGGCGATCGAGGTGATGATGCACACGCCGCCGATGGCGAGCGGCAGGGTCATCGCGCTCTGCAGGAAGTCCGGGGGCGCGTTGGCGAAGAAGATCGCCGCGAGCACCATGGTGGCGACCGTGGTCACCGCATAGGTCTCGAACAGGTCCGCGGCCATGCCGGCGCAGTCGCCGACATTGTCGCCGACATTGTCGGCAATGGTCGCCGGGTTGCGCGGATCGTCCTCCGGGATGCCCGCCTCGACCTTGCCGACGAGATCGCCGCCGACATCCGCCCCCTTGGTGAAGATGCCGCCGCCGAGCCGGGCGAAGATGGAAATCAGCGAGGCGCCGAAGCCGAGCGCCACCAGCGCGTCGATCACCGTGCGGTCGTTGGGCGCGAGGCCGAGCGTTCCGATCAAGTAGCCGAAATAGACGGTGACGCCGAGCAGCGCGAGGCCGGCCACCAGAAGCCCGGTGATCGCTCCCGCCTTGAACGCCATTTCGAGGCCGCCCGCGAGCGAGCCGATCGCCGCCTGCGCCGTGCGGACATTGGCGCGCACCGAGATGTTCATGCCTATGAAGCCGGCGGCGCCGGACAGGATGGCGCCGATGGCGAAGCCGACCGCCACCAGCCATCCGAGCAGGAGCCCCACGATTAAAAAGATTACGGCGCCGACGATGCCGATCGTAGCGTATTGGCGCTTCAGATAGGCTTGAGCGCCCTCACGGACCGCGGCGGAAATTTCCTGCATCCTTTCCGTCCCGGCGATCCGCCTTCATGACGGATTGAGTCGCCCAGACCGCGTAAACGATCGAAAGCGCCCCGCAGAAGACGATCACCCACAAAGCTGTCATCGACGACCTCGATTAATTGGATTGTTGATTTGCTTGTTGTTCTTAGTGACCGGGATGCTTTCTTTCCCGGCGCGCAAGATCGGTCGGTTCCCCGGCCCCAGCCGACGGTCAAACCATTGCCAAAATCCGTGTTGCGACGCAACGGGAATCAGTGGGCGGACCGCAATCCCTTTGCGCAATTCCGGCCTGGATCAGAGAGCGTATGCCGCCGGGGCGAAGGCGCTCCGGGATGGAGCCGGCCTTGGGGCGGGGCGGCGTCCGACCGGCCTCGGCGGTCGGCGATACGGTTCGCCAGCCGTCCCGTGTCCGTCGGTCCGTGCTATATTAGTAATGAGGAGAACGAGATGGCCTCACACATTCGCCCCGGCGGAGTCGAGGTCGCGCCCACGGAAGATCCGGCAGGCGCGCCGTATGATCGCGATTTCTATTCCTGGTCGCTGGAACAGGCGCGCCTTTTGCGCGCGGGCCGATTCGAGGCGGTCGATCGCGAGAATGTGGCGGAGGAGATCGAGTCGTTGGGGCGGGAGCAGTTCAACAAGCTCGAGAGCGCGTTCCGGGTGCTGTTGCTTCACATGCTGAAATGGGACCACCAGCCGGACCTGCGCTCCCGGAGCTGGGCGCTGTCGATAGAAACTCAGCGAATCGAGGTTGACGACGTCCTGGCGGACAATCCAGGCCTGACACCACGCGTGGCCGAGGCGATCGCGCGCGCCTATCGCAAAGCCAGGCTGGAAGCGGCGCGGGAGACAGGCCTGAGCAAGAGAGAGTTTCCCGAATCGTGCCCCTACAGCCCGGATGACATGGCCGCGCGGCCGTTCGAGGCCGTGTCAAAGTAATCCTGACGGAAACCGTGCGAGCGTGCGGTCGTATGCACAAGACCCGCGTGCGAACCGCGTTCGAGGCGGAGCGGAGTAAATACCCGAACCGACTTCACCGGAATCCGACCTAAGCCGCTGAAACAAATCACACTGGACACTGCAATGTCCCTGTCGCGACTGCTTCCGCTCCGGCTCTGTGCTCTGTTCTTCATCCTCGTTGGTCTTCCCGCCTCCGCGCACGCCGCGGTCGTCGTCACGGTGGACAAGAGCACCCAGCGGATGTCCGTCGCCGTCGACGGGACGCCGCTCCACAACTGGGCGGTCTCCACCGGGCGCGCGGGCTATGGCACGCCGAGCGGGACCTACGCGCCGACGCGGCTGGAGCGGACCTGGTTTTCACGCGCCTATTACAATTCGCCCATGCCGCACTCGATCTTCTTCCACGGCGGCTACGCCATCCACGGCAGCTACGAGATTTCGCGCCTCGGCGGGCCCGCTTCGCATGGCTGCATCAGGCTCCACCCGTCCAATGCCGCAACCCTGTTCAGCCTCGTGCGGCGCCACGGGGCAGGCAATACCCGCATCATTGTCACGGGAGGGGATTTCGGGGGCGCACGGCGGGCCGCGTCACCACCTTACCCGCGCGCCTACCCGGAGCCTTACCCGCCGCGTTATCAGCGCTACGATGCTCCGCGTGGCTATCCCGGCGGCCCGGGTTTTCCGTTCTACCGGTACTGACCCGCCCGCTCTGTGGAAAAGTCTGTGGATAACTCGGTGCAGAACCGACCTTCGGCATTGTTGACGAACGGGTTGAAATCGGTCGGCAAGTCCCGAATCCGGCCTTCGGGGAAAACGCGCCGGCTGCCGCGCCGGATGAAATCGAACAGAAAAATCTACGTAACAACATCAATAGGTTTATCGATTATGCTGAGGTTGTCTTCCGAGATCGGGCGCAAGCGCGCCCGCTTTTCAACCAAAGCATCGGTGGAGAAGCTGTGGATAAGGACCGCGCCGGCGGCGCGCTTGCAAGCGGCGAACCCGACAGCAGGGGACAAAACCGCCGCGCCCGCTGCCGCCACCCTCGCGCGGCTCGTCACCGATCGCCGGCGCGGCGAGGACCTGGCCGATCTCCTCGCCGAGCAGATCGATGCGAGCGCGATCGCCGTGTACGAGGATGGGGCGCAATGGTGCGTGGATATCCATTTCGCCGATCCGCCCGACCAGGCCGCATTCCGCGCCCGCTTGTCCGGCCTTGCGGGAGAGGAGACGGCGCAGGCGTTCCGCTTCGAGACGGTCGCGGCGTGCGACTGGGTCGCGGCGAGCCTCGCGGGACTGCAGCCGGTCGGCGCCGGACGCTTCATGGTGCATGGCGCGCATGATCGCGCGCGCATTCCCCCCAACCGCATCGCCATCGAGATCGAGGCTTCGCTCGCCTTCGGCACGGGTCATCACGGCACCACCCGCGGCTGCCTGCTCGCGCTCGATCGGCTGTTGAAGGCGCAGGCGGCCCGCGTCCGCGGGCCTCGCGCGAGCCGTCAGGCCCGCCGGACCATGGCGCTCGACATCGGCACGGGTTCCGGCGTGCTCGCGGTCGCGGCGGCAAAAGCAATGCGCGGCGGCGTGCTCGGCAGCGACGTCGATCCGGCGGCCGTGCGGGTCGCAAGGGAAAACACGCGGCGCAACGGCGTTGGCGATTTCGTGGAGGTGATCCTGGCGAACGGGCTCAGCGACAGCCAATTCGCGGCGCGCGGACCCTACCCGCTCGTATTCGCCAATATCCTGCTCGAGCCGTTGAAAGGCCTCGCGGCCGGCGTGGCGCGGCTGCTGACGCCCGGTGGGCGCGCCGTCCTGTCCGGCTTGCTCCCGGCCCACGCGAACGCGGCGCTCGCGCTCTACCGGTCACACGGACTGCGCCTCGTGCAGCGGATCGTGCTGGATGGCTGGATAACGCTGATCCTCGCCCGGCCGCCGCGCGGCCGGCCGCCCCCTCCCGCGCGAAACGCGGGCCTCAGTCGCCGATCGTGAAGGCGTTCGTCCGGTGCGTCTTGGCTTGCCGATCCAAATCGTCGAGCAGCGGGCGATATTGCTCGAGCAGGGTTTCCACGCGGGCCATTCGCGCCCGGTAGAGCGCGCCGTAAGCGCGCGCGAGGAGGGTCTTCTTGCGGGGCTCCGCATCGGGAAGCGATGCGACGTAGTCTAGGCTGAGAAGGCTCATGGCGACCGTTCCTTTCGTGAACGAATCGCCCTCCTGCATTCCTCTCTTGTTTCTGTTCTTGCTTCCGTTCGTTACGACATAAGCCACGCTATCGTTAACGACCAGCTAGCATTAGGCCCTATGTCCGGCGCCGGCCAAGCGCCGGACGCGTTCGCCTCCGCCGCCCAAGCACCTGAAAACTATCGATCTTTACTTCCGGAAGGGACGATTGGCTCCAGGCCTGTCAAGCGCGCATGTCACCCATGCAGGCTGCGCCGCCCGGAAACGCCTGCCCCATTGCCGCGCGCGTGGGAGGCCAATAGCTTGGGTCCGCATGAGCGCGCGTTTCCAGTCATTCGACGACGCATCGGAGCGGCCGGCCAGCGCCGCCCGAATCGCCGCGCTGCGGGCGGAGCTCGCTCGGCGCGGCCTCGACGGCTGCATCGTGCCGCGCGGCGACCGACACCAGAACGAATATGTGCCCCCTGCCGACGAGCGTCTGCGCTGGCTGACCGGCTTCACCGGGTCGGCCGGGGTCGCGGTCGTGTTCGCTGCGCGCGCTGCCCTGTTCGTCGACGGCCGCTACACGTTGCAGGCGCCCGAAGAGGTCGACACGGATCTGTTCGAGATCGTGCATGGGGTCGAGACGCCGCCGCACAAATGGCTGGAGGCGAACCTGCCCGCGGGCGCGACACTCGGTTATGATCCCTGGCTGCACACCGCCGAAGCGGTGGAGCGGTTGTCTGCCGCCTGCGCGAAGGCGGGCGGAACGCTCGTCGCGGCCGAGCCGGACGTGATCGACGCAATCTGGACCGGCCGTCCCGCCGAGCCGCTCGGCCCGATCGCGCTGCACGACTTGCGCTATGCCGGCGAGGCCGCAGCCGACAAGCTTGCGCGCATCCAAGCCGACCTGCGCAAGCAGCAGGCCGACATGCTCGTCGTCTCCGATCCGACCGCGCTCGCCTGGGCCTTCAACATCCGCGGCGGCGACGTTGCGCACACCCCGGTGGCGCTCGCCTTCGCGCTCATTCCCGCCGACGGGCGTCCGTCGCTCTACGCCGACCCGCGCAAGCTCGGCAACGATGTGCGCGACGCACTGCACGAACTGGCCGAGACCGCGCCGCCCGAGGCCTTCATGCGAGAGCTCGCCGCGCGCGCCGCCGCCGGCGCGACGATACGACTCGATCAGGCGACCGCGGCGCAGGCGATTTCGGTCGCCGTCGAGCAGGCGGGCGGCAAGGTCGTGCGCGGACCCGATCCGATCGCGGCGATGAAGACGCTCAAGAACGCGGCCGAGATCGCGGGCGCGCGAGCGGCGCATCGGCGCGACGGCGCGGCCCTGGCCCGCTTCCTCGCCTGGCTCGACCGCGAGGCCCCGAGCGGCAGGCTGACCGAGATCGATGCGGTGGAGGCCCTGGAAGATTTCCGCAGCGCGTCCGGCCTCCTGAAGGACATTTCCTTTCCCACCATCGCGGGGGCGGGACCGAACGGCGCGATCGTCCACTACCGCGTTACCCGCAAGAGCAACCGCCGGCTCGCGCCAGGCGAGCTTTTCCTCATCGATTCCGGCGGGCAATACGAGGACGGCACGACCGACGTCACCCGCACCGTCGTGATCGGCACGCCATCCGAGGAGATGCGCGAGCGCTTCACGCGCGTGCTCAAGGGCCATATCGCGATCGCCGACGCCGTTTTCCCGGAAGGGACGACCGGCGCGCAGCTCGACAGTTTCGCGCGCGCGTCGCTATGGGCGGCCGGCCTCGACTTCGATCACGGGACCGGGCACGGCGTCGGCAGCTATCTCTCGGTGCACGAGGGGCCGCCGCGCATTTCCAAGCTCGGGACGGTCAAGCTCGAACGCGGCATGATCCTGTCCAACGAGCCCGGCTACTACAAAGCCGGGCGCCTACGGCATCCGCACCGAGAACCTCGTGCTCGTCAGGGATGGTCCGGCGATCGCCGGCGGCGAGAAGCCGCTCAACGCCTTCGAGACGCTCACGCTCGCGCCGATCGATCACCGGCTCGTCCAGCCCGCGCTGATGGCGGCCGACGATATCGCCTGGCTCGACGCCTACCATGCGCGTGTGCGCGAGACGCTGTTGCCGCTCGTCGACGCCGACACGCAGGCCTGGCTGCAAGAAGCGACGCGGCCGCTCGCCGGCGTCTAGAGCCTGCTTTGCTCGGGTCAGTTCTTGCTCTGGCATTCCTCGCGCCAGATGCCGAGCGCCTCCTGCGCCGGGCGATCGGAAATCGAGAACACGCACCAATTCCTTCGCCGCCGTGTGCGCGTAGCGCTTCCATGGCGGGACGACGAACACGTCGTTCTGACGCCATTCGAGCGCTGCGCCGTCGACCGTGGTCGCGCCCTCGCCTTCGACGCACACGAAGATCGTGCCGTCGGTCGAGCGATAGTCTTCGCCCTTGAAGTTCTGCGGCAGCAGCGCGAGATGCGCGCCCATCGTCGGGAGCGCCCAGCCGCCGGTGACCGGATTGGCGTAGCGCACGCGCGCGCCGTGGCGGCGGTCGATGTCGCCCGCCGCCTTCAGGCGTTCGAGGATCGGCCGCGTGCGGGCATAGGTGTAGTTGATCACCGGGCTGCGCTTGAGGTGCACCGGCGCGCCGTCCGGCAGCACGCCCGACCCGTAGAATTCCAGCGAGTCGCCGTTCTGGCGGCCGGTCGGCTGCGTTTCGCGCTCGAAGTGCTCGGAGAACGCCGTCTCGTAGAAATTGATCGTCGGCAGGTCGAGCACGTCGAGCCAGATCATCGGCTTCGCGGACGTGTTGCCATGATCGTGCGCCGCCCAATTCGGCGTCAGCACGAAATCGCCGGGCGACATCACCGCCTTCTCGCCGTCGACGGCGGTATAGGCGCCCTCCCCGTCCAGCACCAGACGGATCGCCGAGGCGGTGTGCCGGTGGGCGGGCGCGACCTCGTCCGGCATGATGAGTTGCAGGCCGGCGAACAGCGAACTGGTGATGCGCGACTGGCCGCGCAGGCCGGGATTTTCCAGCACCAGCACGCGCCGCTCGGCTTCCTTGGCGGTGATGAGGTCGGCGGCCTCCATGATCAGCGCCTTCGCTTCGGCAAAGCGCCACAGCGCGGGGACGCATTTCGTCGCCGGCTCGCGCGGGACAAGATCCTTCAGCTTCTCCCACAGCGGCGTCAGGTGGAACGTGGAAATCTTGTCGTAATAGGCCTGCCTTGCTGTCTGGAGATTGTGGCGCGCCTCCGGGGCGTCTTGTGCGGTTGCAACCGGCATCTTGGTTCTCCGTCGAGCCTTGTTGGTGCGGCTCGCTTGCACATTCCTGCACATAAGGAAGGGGCGCCGGATCGGCAAGCAGCGCGCCGGGCCGTCCCTTACAGCAGGCCGCAGCCGCAACCGAGCGTCCACGAACGCGAGTCGGCGCCGACCACCTCCGGCATTGCGCCGATCATGGCCGCCGCGAGCTTGACGCCGTCCTCGGCGCGCTTCTCCCTATCCGCTATTTTGGCCCAGGGTGCCTCAGGTCAATGTCGCGGACGCCGCGCCGCCCCGCTACTCGCGCTCGTCCTCGACGGGATTGCGCAGGACGCCGACGCCCTCGATCTCCACCTCGCACACATCGCCATGCCGCATCCACACGCGCGGCTTGCGCGCATGACCGACGCCGGAGGGCGTGCCGGTGACCAGCACGTCGCCGGGCTCGAGCGTCATCCCCTGCGTGACATAGGCAATCGTCTCGGCGACCGGGAACATCATGTTGGAGGTATTGTCGGACTGCAGGACCTGGCCGTTGAGCCGCGTCTCGAGCTTGAGCCCGTGGCCGGCCGCCGGCAGTTCGTCCGCCGTCACCATCCACGGGCCGAAGCCGCCGGTGCGGTCGAAGTTCTTGCCCATGTCCCACTGGGTGCTGCGGCGCTGGAATTCGCGCATCGAGCCGTCGTTGAAACAGGCGAAGCCGGCGATGCACGCGGGCGCTGCGTCCACGCTCAGATGCTTCACCCGCTTGCCGATGATGACGGCGAGCTCGCCCTCATAGTCGAGCGTCTCGGACACGCGCGGACGAATGATCGCGCCGCCGTGCGCGACGAGCGAGGTGAGGCTGCGGAAGAATATCGTGGGATGCTGCGGGACGTTGTCGCGCTGCGGCCCTTCCTTCACATGATCGAGATAGTTGAGGCCGAGGCACACGATCTTGCCGGGCTTGGCGACCGGCAGGCCAAACCGCAATCCCTCCAGCGGCGTCCGCGCGGCGGCGGGCGCGCGGGCGACGAGGTCGCGCACGACGCGCAAATCCCCCTTGGTCTGCGCGAGCAACGCGCCAAGATCGGTCGGCGTATTCGCATCGACGGCCTGCAGGTCGACGACCTCGTCTCCTTCGACGACGCCGAGCCGCAGCCCCGCATCGGTTTCGAACCCAACGATCTTCATGGACGGTCCCGGAAATGGCTGGTGTGATGACAATCGTCGCGCGGCGGAACGCGGGCGAGGCTCTCGCGAGCCGGCCCGCGTCGCTCCACTATAATGAAAGCGCGCCGTGCATCTACGGCGAGCGGCTGGCCTTCTGCTTGCCGCGCGCCCCGCCGCTAATCGCTGATGAAGTTGTCTTCCTCGCAGACGAGGGCGTGAACCGAGAAGTAGCGCTCGGGATCCTGCCACACCCCGGCCTGTCGCCATCCGGCGCCGGCGGCGTTCGTGCGGAACATCCCGAGCGTATACTTGTAGCTGTTCTCGGTGTGGATCGTCTCGCCGCGCCGGAATTCGAACTGCCGACCGCCGACCCGGACCTTCTGGCGCATGCGGCTCACCAGATGCATTTCCACCCGGTAGCGCTCGCGGTTGTACAAGGCGCAATGGCGGAAACCGTCGAAATCGAAGTTGGCGTCGAGCTCGCAATTCATGCGGCGCAGCAGATTGATGTTGAAGGCGGCCGTCACGCCCGCCGCGTCGTTATAGGCATGGTGAAGGATATCGGGCTCCTTCACGAGATCGACGCCGATGATCAGCCGCCCGTCGGGACCGAGCAGCTTCGCCGCATGGCGCAGGAACGCGGTCGCCTCGTGCTGCTCGAAATTGCCGAAGGTCGAGCCGGGAAAGAAACCGACGCGCGGCATGCCCTCGATCGCCTCCGGCAACGCGAAGGGCAAGGTGAAGTCGGCCGCGACCGGCAGCACTTTCAGTCCGGGCAGGTCGCGGTCCAGGCGGTTCGCCTCGCTCGCGAGATACGCGGCGGAAATGTCCACGGGCACATAGGCTGCGACCTGCGCCGCCTGCAGGAGTATCCGCGCTTTGGTGGTGGCGCCGCTGCCGAACTCGATCAGCGCCGCGCCGGCGGGGATATGCCCGGCGATCGCCGACGCATTGACGTTCAGGATCGCAAGCTCGGTGCGGGTCGGATAGTATTCCGGCGTCTGCGTGATCGCTTCGAACAGCTCGGACCCGCGCTCGTCATAGAAATATTTCGGCGGAATGCGCTTCGGATCCTGGGCGAGGCCGTGCCACACATCCTTGAGGAAGGCGGCTCGCGCGGCATCGTAGGAGTTCGACCCGGTGCAGGACGCGTGCATGCGCTGTCATGGTGTTTCTCATCGTCCCCGGGGAAGCTTGTGTCTGCGTCAGACGGAGGGCTCGGCAAGCCTGAGCCCGGTGAATTGCCAGCGCGAGGGCGGATAGAAAAAGTTGCGGTAGGTGATGGCGCGCATGCCCGTCCGGAGTCGCAAACGAACTGCCGCGCAGCACCATCTGATTGACCATGAACTTGCCGTTATACTCGCCGAGCGCGCCGCCCGCCGCGCGGAAGCCGGGATACGGCGCATAGGCGCTGCGGGTCCATTGCCAGACGACGCCGAAGGCGTCGTCGAGTTCGCCGGTCTGCGCCGCCGTTTCCCATTCCGCCTCGCTCGGCAGATGCCGTCCGCTCCAACGGGCGAACGCATCCGCTTCGTAATAGCTCACATGGCAGACGGGCGCGCCCGGATCAATCGCACGCAGGCCCCCCAGCGTCATCGCGAACCATGCCCCATCGATCTCACGCCAATAGCCCGGCGCGCGCCACTGCTCGGCGCATGCCGCAGCCCACCCGTCGGACAGCCAGAGCGCTGGATTGTCATAGCCGCCTTCGCGCATGAAAGCGAGCCATTCGCCATTGGTGACGAGCGAACGCGCGACGCGCACCGGCCCGACCAGCACGCGGTGCGCCGGCCCTTCATTGTCGAAGCTGAACCCAGCGCCCGCGTGACCGATCGTCCGAATGGCTTCCGCGAGTTCGACGAAGCCCCGCGTCACGTTCTTCCGGCGCATCTCTGCGGCCAGATGCCGCCGCGTGTGCGGACGGCGATCCACCTGCGGTCGCCGCCCCCGCGGCCGGAAACCGCCACGCTTCATCATAAGCGGGGCTGCAGGGATTTTGGGCGAAGGCGTGCAGAATATCGGTGAGGATCAATTCCTGATGCTGCTGCTCGTGATTGAGGCCGATCTCGAGAATGCGTAGCGCCTCGCTCAGCCGATCGGCGTCGCAATGCATCAGCAATCGCTCGACGGCGGTGTCGACATGCGCCCGGTAGGCGCAAACTTCCGCCGCGCTCGGACGCGTGACCAGCCCCCGCCGCGGTCGCTCGTGGCGCGGTCCGGCCGCGACATAGTACGAATTGAACAGGTAGGCGAACCGCGCGTCGAAAGCGCGGTAGTCCCGTGCCTGCGGGTGCAGGAGGAACTGCTCGAAGAACCAGGTCGTGTGCGCGCGGTGCCATTTGGTCGGGCTTGCGTCCGGCATGGACTGGACGACCTGATCCTCGGCCGACAGCGGCGCGGCGAGTTCTTCCGTGTGCGTTCGGACAGCGCGGAACGCCTGCACCGCAGCAAGACGCGAGGCCTCGTTCGCGGCGCCGGGAGCGGCGGCGGAAATCCGCTTTGAGGTCGGCGGCGCCGGCCGATGTCGCAGAGGATAAGCGTGCGGCGATGGTCATGCGGTCTTCCGGATTGCAGCCCCGGCAAACATCCGGGTCTCTCTTTAGAGGTGATGTCCAGACCAGTGTTACGCCCCGAAATCCCGCGGCGGCCCGCGCGAGAAGGCGCACACCAAGCCCGCCATGAGGTCACATAGGAAGCCTTCACGACACTGCAATGTCGGCGCGCGAAGGATGGAGATCGCGAGCAATATCAAGGCAAGTTGACGCGTTGCGCGCCTCCGGCGTCTGCGACGGGCGCTACTCGACCACGATCTTCACCCGGCGGCCCGGCTTGAGCTGATCGTTCGGTCCGAGCCCGTTGAGCACGCGGAAGCGCTCCGCCTGGCGATCGAGCAACGCCATGCGCGCCGCCAGCCGCTCAACGGTATCGCTGGGCGCCACGGTCACGATCTTGATGCGCAGAGGCTTCACCGACGACGCTTCGGCGAGCGACAGCCGGCGGAATGTATTGATCAATTCGCGGAAGGCGCGATCGATCTCGGGGGTTCTGGTCTTGGACGCGAAGATGAACCGGAAGATATTCTTGCCGTAGCGCACGACATAGAGCCGGAACCACCAATCCTCGCCTTTCGCCGTCGCAGTGGCTGCGGGAAAGCCGGCGATCACGATGTCTTCGACCGATCCAGGCTCGATGCTCTCGATCCATCCGGAATTGATGTAGGAGGCGAGCGCCGGCTCCGTCTCCAGACGCACGATGTCGAGGCGCAGCGCCTGGTCCCCGTCGTGCTTTGCGCCCAACACCGCCTGCGCGGTGTTTTCCAGGTTGAAACCCTCGGGCGCGGTGAAGGCGAAACCGAGCTTCGGGTGCACGAAACGGCGACCGCGCACGAACCCCTCGATCGGATCCTCGCCATAGACGAGCTTGTCGAGCGTTGCGAGGTACTCGGCCGCATCGCGCGCGCCCCCGGCATGCTGGCGCGCATTGTTTGCGGCGTTCTCGATCCGCTCGGGCGTCGCCGGATGCGAGGACAGGAAGTCGAGCGAGCGCGGGTCGGAGCCGCTCGCCGAACGCAAGCCGCCGAACTTGCTCATGGAGGTGAGAAAGCGCGCCGCGCCATGCGGATCATAGCCGGCGCGCGCGGCGATGCCGACGCCGATGCCGTCCGCTTCGAACTCCTGCGCGCGCGAGAAGCTCGCAAAGGCCAGCTTCGATTTCGCGAGCGCGAGCGCGCCCGTCGAATCGTTCACCGCGCCCACGGTCGCATCGGCGACGATGGCTGCGCGGCGCGCCTCGCTCTCGCGGATTTCGGCATGATGAGCGACGACATGCGCCATTTCATGCGCGAGTACGCTCGCGAGTTCGGCGTCGTCATTGGCGAGCGCGAGCAGGCCGCGCGTGATGTAGAGCTGGCCGGACTGCAATGCGAAAGCATTGATCGCCGGCGAATTGAGAATGGTGACCTTGAAGCGCTGCTCGGGCCGCTCCGACGCCGCAACCAGCCGGTCAACCATGCCGGCGATCATCGCTTCGATCTTCGCATCCGTATAGGCGCCGCCATAGGCGGCGAGAATGCGCCGGTGCTCGCGTTGCTGAGCGGGCGCGACCTCGCTCTGCCGGACCGGATCCGGCGTGCCGACCGGCTGGTCGATATTGATCAGCGACGAGCAGGCCGGCAGCAGCACGGCAAGCGCAACGGCGAGCGCAGCGGCGATGGGCCGCCCGGCGAAGCGCACCGCGCCGCCGGCGCCTCGTCTGTCCGCTCTTAACGGCGCCATGTCCTGCCCATGATTCACCGTCCCGCGACGACGGCGATCTGCTCGGGACGCGCGACCTCTATGCGCGGCCCGCCTCGCAGTTCGACGAATCCGCGCACTTCCACGCGACGCCCCTTCAATCGCTTCGGATCGAGACCCGCGGCCAGCAACGCGGCTGCGTTCCGCTTCAAAATGACAGCGGCGAAGCTGTCCGACCAGCGGCGGCCGAAATTGATGTAGGTCGTTCCTCGACTTTCCCGCACCGAGACGACCTCGCCTTCGACCACGCTGAACCGGCCCCGCCGCGCTGTGATGTCGGCCGGTTTCTCGGCGCTCTGCGCAGAATAATGCGGGTCGGCCCAAAGGCCAAGCGCGGCGCGGCGGGCGTCGCGCTCGCGTGCGCGCAATGCGCCGAGGCAGGCCGGCAATTCGATGCGCGCGGCGACACGCGCATGCCCCTGCGCCAAGAGCTCGTGCTGCAGCGAGCGCTCGGCGTTGTCCCGCGCAACGAAGGCGAAGGCGACGATGCGCCCGTAGCGATCGGTCAATTCGGCCGCCTGCCGCAGCACGACGTCGCGTCCGAGCGCGAGCTCCGCCAAAGCCCGCTGGGCGGCGCGACCGGCGCGGTCGCGCTCCTCCCCGTCCGCTCCCGCCGCAATCAGCGGCGCGACCTCGATCGCGGCAAGGCGCGCCTCGCGCCCGTCTTCGAGCATCAGCGTACGCCCGTCGATCACGCCCTTGACGCGCCCGGTCGCGACAGACGGGAGATCGCAGGCTTCAGCCGGCCGGGCGCGCTGGTCGGGGCCGCGCGTTAGCGATTGCGCCGGCGCGGCGGCCTGCGGCGGGGACGGGCTCTGCGCGCGCAAGGCCGTGGGCGAAGCGACCGAAACGAGCGCGAAAGCGGCGAGGCCAACCCCGGCGCAAACCCGCTTCAGGGCAAAAGAGCCTGTCAAAACAATCTCTTCTGCGCTCACGCTCACAACGCGTCGCCGCCCAGATTGCGGCATCCGTTCCCTTCCCTGCCGAATTTGCAGCCCAATGCGGCCGAACAACCGCGCCAGTGTCGTGCGATAATTCGCGCAAAATAACGTCGTTTCTTGGAAAGGGGGCGTCATGCCAAAGCACACGGCCTTTGCCGCAGCGGGATACGTGCTCGTCACCGCGCTGGCGTTCGGCGCGACCGGCTCGGCCGACGCCGCCGAATGCCTGACCGCGCCGGACGGCGCCGCGCCGGGCGGCAAGCACTGGTATTTCCGGCTCGACCGCGCGACCAAGCAAAAATGCTGGTATCTTCGCGAGGCCGGCTTGGCCACCCGGCCGGCCGAAGCGCCGAAGAGGTCGCCGGCCGCCGGCTCGGCCGAGGAAAAGCCAGCGCCCAAGAGCGCGCCGCTGAGCAAGAGCTCGCAGGAAGCGCTCTTTCAGGAGTTCCTGCAGTGGCAGAAGAGCCAGAACCCCTGAGCGCCGCGCGACGTCGGGCGCCTCGGCGATCACCAATCAGGTCGCTGCGGCATTCGTCGATAGCGGCCGCTTCCGCTCAGACCGCGCGTGTTGACCGTTCTGGCGCACGAAAAGCGTTGGCGCTATAACGCGCGGACCGTCAGGCATCGTTTCGCCGTGCGGCGCGGTCCCGTAGCTCAGCCGGATAGAGCAGCGGTTTCCTAAACCGAAGGTCACAGGTTCGAGTCCTGTCGGGACCGCCATAACCTTGCCTCACGTGTTTGATTTCAATCACTTAGACTTCTGTTTTCCAATCGAGGGCCGGCTGTTTTCCAAATCCGCGTTCGCGCTTCGTCTCAGCTTGGCCATTCCCGTTTCCGCGAGCCGCCGCTGACTTGCGTCTGCCGTGTACCGTTGCACCTCGCTCAATGTCTGGTGGCCGGACATCGCCATGATTTCGTGCGTTGTCAGTTCGGCATCGGCCATGCGACGCATGCCGCCCTTCTTCAGCCCGTGCAGCCGGCACCGGCGCGGCAGCCCCGCTTGCGAACACCATTCGCGAAATCGTTGCCGAGCCCGTATTTCGAGCGCGGCCGGCCGTGCGCCGTGACGACGAACGTAAGATGCGCCTTCGGCATTGCCTCGATGGCCGCGCGCAATTCTTCGGTCACCGTCGTCAACCAGCGGCGATAGGCTTGCGTCCAGGTTCGAACGCCGGAATAGATCTTCCCGTGGCGCAGGAGAAATCCGCCAAGGTGCTGGCGCGCTTTGGACAGCGCCCTTGCCGCTGTCGCGCGCGCTCGCACCAGGTCGCGCATCGCCTCATGGCCGGCATCCGGAACCCAAACTTCCGTCAGTTCGCCAGCGCGGTGCAGCCTCGCCAACATCACAGCATCGCGCCGGTCCGTTTTGATCCGATCGCCGGCCTTGATCGGGATCAGCGACGGCGCCACCACCGCACAGGCGTGGCCAAGCCCGGTCAGGAACCGATGCAGGCCATAGCCGCAAGGTCCGGCTTCGTAGCAGAACCTCAACTGCACCCCTTGTCGCTCAAGGCGCTCGACCAGCTTGCGAAGCACATCGGGGCGATTGGCGAAGGCGCCCAGTTGCCGAACCTCTCCCGAACGACTTCCATCGGCCACTGCAACGGCAATCGTCGCTTTGTGCACATCCAGTCCGATGTAGCTGATATTATGCATCTGGCCCGTCTCCCATGCATGAGGCTCTCTGCCGGCTCGCCGGCTCAATCCTCGTTTCTTGCATGCCGTGAGACGGGCCGCTTCTCAGTGCCACGCGAACATACGGTCTAGGCCAGCGGGACCACCACGCCAGAATGGTGTCGCCGTCCGTGGTGGCGTCGTCCTTCCCGTGCTTGGTCAGCGGCTTTTTGTCGGCCGGACGGCACGGGAGCACGTGCCAGCCACGCGCAGCGTATTCGAGGGCGGCGGCAAGATTTTCGTTCTCGAACTCTGGCTCGATCTGCTCAGCGACGCTCATCGCGGCCCCCATCGTCATCATCGAGGGCCGCGAGCACATCATCACCAAGAACGTCGCTCTGCACCGACTCGTGGACACGGGCGAGCGCTGCGCCGAGGTGGCTTAACTAAAAGTAGTTGTTGATCGGCGTGGCCTCTTGTGCGAAATTGTTTCGTCAGTCTCTTGCCTCTTGGCCCGGCCGCGAAACCACTCGCGCGCCGGGCTTTCGTTATCATCGGTATCCATAGTTCAAAAACCCTCCTACAAATTTATGCGGCCTCGCCGCGTGGAAAATCATCGCCGCCCCGGCCACAGCCGCTTAGTGTTCAGATCGAGCGCTGCCTTGGCGATAAGTTCGCCGAGCGCTCCGGGCTGGTCGGGATTCCGTCCGCGCAACCGCGCTCTGGCCTCAGCGTCGCGTCGCCGCGCTTCCTCGACGAGCGGCAAGGTCGCCGGCCTCGGCTCAGGCTCGGGCCGTCGTGCGGCGCTGACGCGGTGCGCGGTGTTAATTCGGGCGAACGGCTCGCGCCAGGACGCCGCCACGCGGGCAGCTTCTGTGGGGAAGATTGTTGGTGTGCGCTTCGCGCTGTTTTCCAACGCGCCAGAAAGCCTTTGTTTGCCAATAGCGGCTTTGTGGCCTGTTTTCGAGCCTAACCTATTGATTTTGCTGTCTTGGTTTAGTCCTGTCGGGACCGCCAGTCTCATTTTTCAGCCTTTTGATTTCAGAGAGTTAGCCTGTGGTTTGCCACGTGAGGCACCAAGGTTTGCCACTGACGTGTTCCCGCTCTGGCCTTGCAGCTTCGCCATTGCGCTATCTGCGAGCAGTTTCTTGTTCGCATCGTCTGTGTAGCGCTGCACCTCGCTCAGCGTCCGATGACCCGAAAGAGCCATCAGTTCATGCGTGGTGCCGCCCGCCTCTGCCGCCCGCCTCATGCCGCCCTTCTTGAGGCCGTGCATACGACACCGCGTCGGCAGGCCGGCCGCGGTTGCCCACTTGGCGAAGTCGGTTCCCAGGCCGTATTTCGACCGCGGCCCGCTTTTTCGACCCGGCGACCCTGCCGCCCGAGTACGCGCTGATCGGCGAAGGCACGTGCATGCTGCCCGAAATTCCAGACGGCGCGAACTGCGCCTTCACGACGATCGGGGAGCCCCGGCCCGGCGACCTGGTTGCGCTCTGGTTTCGCCCGGAGAAGGTGCCCGCCGGCGAGCATCAGGTCCGGCTCAAGCGGCCATCCCCTCCCGCCGTTCGTCCGGCTGCCCTGCCGGGAGCATCCCGAGAGCAGGCTGCACCCGCTCGTCATCGTCGAGATGATCAACCCGCGGCGGCAGTTCGGCATCCCCTGCGGCCACCTGCTCGCCATCCACAGGTTCCTCGGGCTCGCCGAACTGATCCGGCCGGGCTGGGCGCGGCTGCGCCAGCCGGCGCGGGAGGCGAGCCATGTCTGAGGCCTGTCCATCCGACGCCGAGCTCGTCCAATCGGCCTACGAGGCGACGTGCGAGCTCGAGGAGCCGTTAACAGCGATCGGCGACTATGCACAGGCGCTCATCCTGATCGAAGTCGGCCTCAAGGATGATCTGGCCGGGCCGATCGTCCGCCTCGCCGACCACATCGCGGAAATGCGCGAAGCGATCGAGGAACAGCGGGGCCGGCTCTTCTGCGCACTGCATCCGCGCCGCGGCGAGTTCGGGCTTTCCGCCCGCGGATGACGTCGGCAATGGCGAGGTGGAAGAAGCGGCCGGCGACGTGTGATCTCCGAAAAAAATGCCCGCTCGGAAGTTTTTCCCGCCCGGCTACGGCCGGGCGGACGTGCTTTTGGACGGACCGAATCATCTCCCGTGATCCCAATCGGACCCTGCCGACTTAATCCAATTGACGAATCGTCCTCCTTTTAGCGTGGACCGGATGGGATGGTGGAGGTGTGCTCTTTTGGATTGAGGACGACGCACCTGCGGGGCGTTTCGTAGTATTTTCCTGCTCCCACGTTTCCGAATCGAAGGCCGTACTTAGTCACATGGGTGAACGACCATGGCCGTCATTAAGCGCGGCGTTCGATTCTCCTCAACCGAGAAAAACCTGGCGGCTCTGGCGGACAAGATTTTCCTCAATTTATGGACTTACCCCAACCTCTTCAGGACCGCAGGCAAGGAACTGTGCGACCTGCTCGTCGTGTGCGGGGACGACGTGCTTATCTTCAGTGACAAGAACATCAAGTGGTCATCCGACACTGATGTCAAAGTCGCATGGCCGCGTTGGTACCGGAAAGCAATCGGCAAATCGGCGGTACAAATCAACGGCGCGGCCCGCTACTTGCGCGACCACCCCAAGTCGCTGTTTCTGGATGCGGCATGCAAAGAGCGATTTCCGCTCGCGATTCCCCCGGCCGACCAGCGTCGGGTTCATCTCATTGCGGTCGCTCTTGGCGGTTCCGAAGCCTGCGCGGAATACCGCAACGAGGCGCCAGGTTTTTTTGAGATCGACCCTACGCTCAAGAGCGATGACCACGTTAAGACTGGAGCCGGCTTCAAGCCATTCGCAATCGGCGATGTGCAACTAGAAGGGGCCTTTATTCATGTCTTTAATGAGCCTGCACTCACACTTCTCGCGCGCGAACTCGATACCGTCACTGACTTCACGCGCTACCTGGTGCGGCGCGAACGCATCATCCGCTCAGGGTATCTCTCGCCGGTGGCAGGCGAACATGAGCTGATTGCCCAATACTTAATTTCTGGCGGGCCGGACGAAGAGCATGATTTTAGGCCTCCCGGCGGTGGCGAATGGCGCGAAGGCGAGACGCTCAACATTCCAGCCGGCACTTACGCGGCGCTAGCGGCGCAGCCGGGCTACAATGCCCGACAGAAGGCCGACGAAGTCTCATATAAATGGGACATGTTTCTCGGCCTATTTACTGACTCGATCCTGAAAGGCGAGGCCGAAAGCGGCACGGGACAACAGCCAGATCCGTTCAAGGTGGAACATGGCCTACGCAGCATGGCACTCGAACCGCGCCTCAGTCGCCGTCTCCTTGCGAGCCAAATCGTAGATGCGATGAAAACCGCAGAAGACAAAAAGGCCGACCATTTCGCACGAAACATAGTACCCGGCGCGCACGGTGCCGATACGAACGTGGGTTACGTCTTCCTCATCCTCGCGCATCACGGCGCGGCACCCGGTCCGGCTTACGACGAATATCGCAACCGCCGGCGGATCATGCTGCATTGCTATTGTCTTAGCATGCTTCAGAACTTCCGCGGCCTAAAGCGTGCCGTTGGTATCGGAGTCGACGCTTCATCAAAGGTTACCGGCCGCACCGGCGGCTCCGAAGACTTCTACGCGCTCGAAGTAGATACTTGGACGCCTGAACTCGATACGCAGGTCGAGAATCTGAAAAGAGAACTCGGCTTGTTGAAGCCGGAGAATCTCATCCATGGCACTGCCAGCACGGATGAGTTTCCGCGCATAGAGGAAAGCAATCAGCCTTCAGGGAAGACTGGGGTAACGCTTGTGCGCGATCCTAACTGGCCGAACATGTGGCGCCTGCGTCTGTCGAACGGGAAATTAACTGACATGGTGAACTTGACCCGCGCGAAGGATGCGGCCAGGTCGATTGAGCGCAGGGATCGCGACGTGTAACCTTTTGGATTGTAAAGCTGGTCCTCGAGCTCGCTCGGCTCAAGCCGCGCAATCTTCCTTCTCCGCCATCGCTAATCAGCGGTGATGAAACCGAGCCGGCCGCTCGCTGCGCTGCGCTCGCTTCCCGCCGGTGAGCTCGTGTTGCGCATAGCACTAGACCGTATGTTCGCGTGGCACTGAGAAGCGGCCCGTCTCACGGCATGCAAGAAACGAGGATTGAGCCGGCGAGCCGGCAGAGAGCCTCATGCATGGGAGACGGGCCGCTTCTCAGTGCCACGCGAACATACGGTCTAGCCCTTTCCGCCCAGAGAGAGAGGCGCCGCGGGCACCTTCCCTGGCCCCCGGCGAAGGGGAGCGCGCGATAGCGCGCCGCGTACTCGGTTCCCTTCGGGCTTGTGGCCCGCGGCGCGTTGTCCCCGCGTCGCCCCGTGAGAGCTTTTCAAGGCGCTCTCGCGTGCCGCGCCGAGTCCGGTAGCCAACCGGCCGGCGACGCGACACGCCCTGTTACCGTTCCGGGGGCTGCCCGGCCTCAAGGGCTGCGGGATGGAATGGGCACACCAGAGCCCGCATTGATTCGGCGATTGGTCTTCGGCGCGCCGCAGCCGGCACGATCGTTCATCGGCGAGCGCCGTGTGGACCGGCGATCGGCGGCGGGGGCAATCATCGTGAGAAGACCCGCCGCGCTATGGCGCGCGGGTCGACGTTGGGCGTGTGACGGGCGGCGGGAGCCTCCGAGCAGACCCGACCGTCACGGGCGCTCGCAGCCGACCAGCGCGTAGCTGATCAGCCTGCGAGCAGGCCGCGGGCGCGAGCCTCCGCGAGCGCCTTCGCAACGAGGTCCGCGAGCTCGGGAAGCTGCTCGATCCGAATGGAGAAGCCCGATTTCGTCGGGAGCTCGACGGTGTTCGCCAGCGCCATCACGCGAAGGTCCGCAAGCTGCACGCCCTTGAAGGTGCGCAACTCGGCGCGGATCACCAAGCCTGTCTGCGCGAGATTGACCGGGATGATTCGATCAAGCCCCGTTCCGCGCACCTGAAGGCAGTGACTGAATTCAAACGGCAACACCAACAACGACGTTCCCGCCGATTGCGCCTCCACGTGAATCCGCGGCCCTTTGTGAAGGCTGACCTTCACATTCCCGGCCGCAACAAGGGTTTCCGGGAGTTCCTCCTCGACAATGGCAAGCTCGCGGCCGTCGAAGCCCGGGGCGCGCAAATGATCCACGATCTGCGCGGCATCAGTGGCATGAACGGTTTGCGTCGGCGAGAAATCGCCGAGATTCGCGCCGACGATCCGGTACATGTAGAGAGGATGATCAAGCACGGACCCCCGATAGATTTCCTCCTCCCCGGACAGCTCACTATCGGCCAAAGCGAACGAGAACTCCCATCAGCCGCGCCAGGTTCGGGTGAAACGCGCGCGGCGTTTGCGCCGCCCGACCGATGTGATCTTCCGGCCGGTAGAACCCGACGCTCAACAACGCGAGCATCGGCGGCGATAGCCAATGGCCGTATTCGTTTGCAACAGGAATTCCCGCGACTTTTGCGTCGTTCATCAAATCGTTGCCCAACACCGCGCGGACCTTATAAACAACGACGTTGAAAACATCGACCCAATGCGCAGGCGCGTTCTTTTGCGTGGCGAGCAAGACAATCGCCCGCCCCTTGAAATCGTCGCCCGGCTTTATCGCCAATTCCTTGGCTTGTATCTGGGCGGGAACGCTGTCCGTGGCCGGCGGCCATGCGCCCACGAAATTGCCGGGGCCGGACAGCAGATAAAACAAATAGCCGACCATGAGGAGCAGTAACAGGAACGAGTAGGAGCGATAGGCGCCGTTCGCCGCCGCTAGCGGGCTCTTGGTCAACAACGGCTGCGCGCGTTCTGCAATCGCCTTTGTAACAGAAAGAAGAAGCCCCCAGACGCCCGTTCCGGCCAGCAAAGCGGCGACCGTCAGCCCCATGACTTCGGCATAAAAGAGATTCAATGGCGCGATCCGCGCCACCAAGTTCAACACGCCACACCCTATGATGAAAATCTCGAGCGCGAGCGCGCCGAACACAAGGCGGCGCGCGAACCGCGTCCCATAGCGCAAGGCAAAAAACGCTCCCAGCACCGCGAGGCCGAAAAACGCCAGGAGCGGGGCGGCGCCCCAGCCGAGCGGAACGTATCTGAACAGCACCGAGGTGCTGGTGACAAACATCCAGTAGAAGTCGGGCACGAACGCTCGTGTGTAGTACATTTGCGGGGTATACATGAAAAGGTTCAAAACGTAGCTGTGCACTCCCAGCGCAAGAAAGATTGCGATCAGTACGAGGGCTGTGCCGCATTTGTAGAGAAGCTCGCGTCTGCTCTCGACGGCGACCATCGCCCCCGCGCAAAACATTAGCCGCGATCGCCGGCGATGCAATGTTCGCCACCAATTCCTTCCGCCGCGGTGATGTCCGCGCAGCGCGCTATGCGCTTCTCTCCTCGCTCCTCTCTCAAGCGAACACCGCCAAAAAAAATGCTGCCACCGCCTTGCATCCAGTTCAGATCGTTGTCGATGCAGGCGGCTCTCTCGGCGAAGTTTCGCGCCTTGAAAGACAAATCAACTTGTAGTATCGCCACAGCAGGATGAAGTCGCTCAAAAGATAGAAATTCCAACGGGGGGGGGCCGAAACATATTGATCTCCGTCATCATTCCCGTTTTCAACGAACGCGACAGCATTCCTGCGCTGCATCTTCGGCTTACGGACGAATTACGGACACTGGGACTGCCTTTCGAAGTCATTCTTGTCGACGACGGCAGTACGGACGGCAGCGACAAGCTCCTGCAGGAGGTCTCGCGCAAGGACGAGCGCTTCAAGGTCGTCTTCCTGTGCCGCAACTTCGGGCAGACGGCGGCGATGATGGCGGGCATCGACTTCGCGAAAGGCGACGTCCTCATTCCGATGGACGGCGACTTGCAGAACGATCCAGCCGATATCAGCCGGTTGCTGGACAAGCTCTCAGAAGGATTCGACGTCGTATCCGGCTGGCGCAAGGACCGGCAGGACGAGGCGTTGCGCCGGAACTTGCCGAGCCGGATCGCAAACCGCCTGATCTCTTAGAGCCGATCCGAGAAGTTGTTGAGTTCGGGGGAATCGGTTGTGATTCCGTGGTGTCTCCGTGATTCGCCGGCGGAGCCGCCGATGTGGAAGCCCGAACACCGAGTTGCCGCGGACCGACGTGGTCTTCGTTATCCGAGCGATCTCACCGACGCCGAATGGTTGTTGATCGTGCCGATGATCCCGCCGGCGCGGCGGGGGGGCCGCAAGCGGTCGGTTAACATCCGCGAGGTTCTCAACGCGATCTTCTACGTGCTGTGGACCGGCTGCCAGTGGCAGGCGCTGCCGAAGGACCTGCCGCCCAAGAGCACGGTGCATTCCTACTTCATCCTGCTGGATCGTGAGGGCGCGCTGGAGCGCATCCACCACGCCCTCTACGTGGCGGCCCGCGAGCAAGCCGGGCGCGACGCCAGTCCGACGGCGGCCATCATCGACAGCCAGAGCGGCAAGGCCGCTCAAAAAGGGGCTCTGCGCTGGACCCGCAAGGCTACGACGCGGGAAAAAAGGTCAAAGGACGCAAGCGGCACATTCTGGTCGATACGCTCAACATATTGATCTCCGTAATCATTCCCGTTTTCAACGAACGCGACAGCATTCCGCGCTGCATCTTCGGCTTACGGACGAATTACGGACACTGGGACTGCCATTCGAAGTCATTCTTGTCGACGACGGCAGTACGGACGGCAGCGACAAGCTCCTGCAGGAGGTCTCGCGCAAGGACGAGCGCTTCAAGGTCGTCTTCCTGGCCGCAACTTCGGGCAGACGGCGGCGATGATGGCGGGCATCGACTTCGCGAAAGGCGACGTCCTCATTCCGATGGACGGCGACTTGCAGAACGATCCGGCCGATATCGCCGGTTGCTGGACAAGCTCTCAGAAGGATTCGACGTCGTATCCGGCTGGCGCAAGGACCGGCAGGACGAGGCGTTGCGCCGGAACTTGCCGAGCCGGATCGCCAACCGCCTGATCTCTTACATTTCCGGCGTGCGGCTGCACGACTATGGTTGCTCGCTGAAGGCCTATCGCAGAGACGTCATCAAGGGCGTCAAGCTTTACGGCGAGATGCACCGCTTCGTGCCCATCTACGCGAGCTGGCAGGGCGCAAGGGTGACCGAGATCCCGGTCAACCACCAGCCGCGCCTGCATGGACGGTCGAAATACGGCCTCGAAAGAGTCGTCAAGGTCGTCCTCGATCTTCTGGTGGTCAAGTTCCTCGCCCGCTACGCGACGAAGCCGATCTATGTGTTCGGCAGTTTTGCCTTGTTCACGATGGCGATCAGTTTCCTGTCCGGCGCTTTCGCCGTCTACTTGAAACTGGCGCGCGGCGTGTCGCTCATTCTGACGCCCTTGCCATTATTGTCCGTTATGGCGTTCTTGATCGCCATCACGTCGATTCTCATTGGGCTGCTGGCCGAGCTCGTGACGCGGACCTATTACGAGTCGCAGGGCAAGTCGATTTACCTCATTCGCAGCACACTCAATATCGAAGGCCAGGCGTAGTGTGCGGAATCGTCGGCTTCACCGGCCGAGAAGATGCAGTGCGGCTTCATGCGATGGCCGACGCTTTGGCGCATCGCGGCCCGGACGGCCACGGTTTCTTCCATTGCGCTGAAAACGGCGTCAGCCTCGGGCATCGTCGGCTCGCGATCCTGGACATCGCAGGCGGCGAGCAGCCGATGTACAATGAGGATGGTTCGGTCGCGATCGTCTTCAACGGCGAAATCTACAATCACGCCGAGCTCCGCCCGATTCTCGAGCAGCGGGGGCACCGCTTCCGATCCAGTCATTCGGACACCGAAGTGCTGGTTCATGGCTACGAGGAATGGGGCGACGAGCTGTGCGACCGCCTCAACGGGATGTTCGCGTTCTGCATTTTCGATCGCGCGCGGCGCCGCTTGTTTTTCGCGCGCGACCGGTTCGGAAAAAAGCCGCTCTATTACGCCTGCTTCGGCGATCGCATCGCCTTCGCGTCCGAATTGACGGCTCTGCTCGAGCATCCGGACGTGCCGGCGCAGATCGACGAGGTGGCCGTCCAAAAGTACTTCGCCTACGGGTTCATTCCAGCCCCGGCGTCGCTCTACCGGGAAATACGGAAATTGCCGGGCGGCTGTTACATGTCGTTCGACCTGGCCCGAGCGGAACTGCAGGTCGGCCGCTACTATCGCTTCTCGGTCGCGCCGGATGACGGGCTCGCACGCGCGGCGGAAGACGATGTCGCAGAGGAACTCATCACACGCCTCTCGGCGGCGACGAAACGCAGGCTGGTCGCCGACCGGCCGGTCGGTATTTTCCTGTCCGGCGGTCTGGATTCGAGCACGGTGCTTGCGTGCGCCGCGCGGGTTCGCCCGCCGGAATCGCTGAGCACGTTCTCGCTCGGATTCAACGAGAAGACCTTCGACGAGTCGGATCACGCCGAGCTCGTCGCTGATCATTTCCACACGCAACACCACAAGGAGATCCTGGACATCGGCGCGGCAAAGGACATCGCCGCGCGTGTCATCGGCAGCCTGGACGAACCGATGGGCGACAGCTCCATTCTGCCGACGTACCAACTGGCCGAGTTCGCACGCCGGCATGTTGTGGTGGCGCTGAGCGGCGATGGCGGCGACGAACTCTTGGCCGGCTACGCGCCGTTCCGCGCGTTGGAGCCGGCGCGGCGATACTGCGCCTGGGCGCCGCTCGCGCTGCGACGCGCTATTCGCGGCTTGGCCGACGCGCTGCCCAGTTCCGAAAGCTATATGAGCCTCGATTTCAAGATCAAGCGCACATTGCGCGGGCTCGAACATCCGGCCGTTCTGTGGAATCCGCTATGGCTCAGTCCGTTGGAGCCTGCAGACATCGCCGAGCTGCTCGAACGGCCCGCGCCCCCCGAACTTGTCTACGCTGACGCGATCGCGGCTTGGGAGGCAAGCGATGCGCCCGATCTGACCGGCAAGACGACGGAATTCTATGTGCGATTCTATCTTCAGGACAGCATCCTGACCAAGGTCGATCGAGCCTCCATGATGGTCAATCTCGAAGTCCGCTCGCCCTTCCTGGACAACGAGGTGGTGGAGTTCGCCCGGCGTCTCCCCACCTCGCTCAAGAGCCGGAACGGCAAGGGCAAGTACATCCTGAGAAAGGCGATGCGGGGCAAGCTCCCGGACCGGATACTCGATCTCCCCAAGAAGGGCTTCGGCATTCCGCTCACCTCCTGGCTGAAGAAGTGGCCCTGGCCCGAAGCTTCGCCGCGCTTGCGCCACAACGCGCGGGCGTTGAGTGACCTGTGGAATGCGCATTTGTCGGGGAGAACCGACGAGCGCCTTTTCTTATGGTGCTGGCTCGTGCTTCAGGATCATCTCAACAGGCGGGCTCAGGCTTAGCAGGCCCGCCGAAATCCGTTATACGGGGAACCAACGGGGACTCGCTGGACATGCGCTCGACGCCAACTGCAGCGGTTGGAATGCGCCGGCAGTTTTCCATTCTCTGATCTTCCGTGGATGAATCCATGACGTTTGCCGTCGATTATGCTCACAGGGCCGACGCATTGCGCATCGATCCGCGAATCCTGGCGAAGCTCGCCTGCCCCCAGACCGGGTCCGCGCTCGAACAGCGCGGCGATGTCCTCGTGCCGGCGGACGGGACCCCGTATCGCATATCGGCGGACGGCATTCCGCTATTCGCCGACCTCATCTGCTCGGAGAACGCCGCGCGCCAACGGGATCACTACGACAGGATCGCACAAGCCTATGCGGAGAACCTGAGCTACCCGCACACTCAGGAATACATGGCCTATCTCGACCGTGTTTTCCTGCAGCATGTCGATCCGAACGATCTGCGGGAGGCCGCCGAGATATGTTGCGGCCATGGCGAGCTGCTGAAACTCGACAAGGATTTTGGCGGGATCGGCGTCGGCGTCGACATCTCCCCGGCCATGCTGACGGCGGCGCGGACGTTGCACGGCGACCGGACGAATTTTCTGTTCGTCCAGGGAGACGCGACTGCGCTTCCCATCGCCGACGAGCAGTTCACGGGCGTGTTCATGCTCGGCGGCGTCCATCATGTCGGCGACCGGCGGCGCCTGTTCCAGGAGGTCTTTCGCATTTTGCGCCCCGGCGGGCGCTTCTATTTCCGTGAGCCGGTCAGCGATTTTATCTTGTGGCGCTGGATCAGGGCGGTGGTCTACCGCGTGTCGCCGTCGCTCGACGCCGACACCGAACGCCCCTTGCTGTGGCGCGAGACCGTTCCCGTCCTCGAGAACGCCGGCTTCAAAATCAAGGCATGGCATACCTGCGGGTTCGCCGGATTCTGCCTGTTCATGAACAGCGACGTGCTGGTTTTCAACCGGCTGTTCCGCTTCTTGCCCGGCATTCGGGGCCTGACGCGGCTCTTTGCGCGCATCGACCACGTGACATTGCGCCTCCCTGGCCTTGCTCGTGCGGGACTGCAAGTGGTCGGGGTTGCGCAGAAGCCGGCGCGGAGCGGACAATGAGGATTGCGGTCACCTTCCTCGCCATGATCAGTTGCACGGTCGCCGCCAACCTGCTGATGAAGACGGGCGCCTCGGATTCCGCGGCGACCGGCCTGATGGCGAAGATCACGTCCTGGCCGATCATGCTTGGCCTGACCTGCTTCGGCGTGGCCGCGTTCCTTTACGTGCTCATTCTGACCTGGCTGCCCCTCAATGTCGCCCAGTCGTTCGCGGCGGCGCAGTTCATCGCGGTCATTGTGGCCGCGCGGATTTTTCTCTCCGAACCCATTAACGCCGCGAATTGGCTGGGCATCGCGCTTATTGCCGGCGGAATCACGATCGTCGGGTGGTCGCGGTGACCGGTCGCCCTTCCTGCGACGACTCGATTGCGTGCGGCCCGTGCGCTGCGCGCCGCAGAATGCCGCTCGCGCCTGCGCCGCCCGCCCTCTGAATAGGAACGTCAGCGATGGAGATCAGCAAGCCTTCCGAAGCCGGCGCGTCGCGCGTGCCCGCCGTCAACAAGTCTCCCCTGTTCGATTCACCCGACGGATGGAGTTCCGGCTATGCCCTCGCATCCGGGCACGGGCCGGGCGTGGTGGTCGGCCCCGGCACGAACAACCCGAATGCTTTCGCCCAGCAATTCACCACTTCATCGCGGGTTCAATACAAGGTCGCCGCCCAAGCCCAGGCGGTCGACACGGCCGATGCAAAGGGCGCGATCCAGATCAACTGGTTTGATGGTTATGGCAACTTCATATCGACATTCAAAGTCGTATTAGACGCATCGCCGCAATTGATGCGCTTTGAGCACATTGTGACTGCGCCGACCAACGCGGCCAGCGGCCTTCTCTATGTCATCCCCGGCCGCGAACGCGATGTTGTCCGCTATACCGAAATGGCCGTTACGCGACTCGATCCGTTCTATGATTTTGCCTCGTATCGATTTCTCGGAATGCGGGGCATAGACATTGCAGCGGGCGTGGCGATCATCCTCGTCTTCGGTCTTCTCTATGTTGCTTATCGAAACCGAGTATTCCATGTCGGCAAGCTGATCGCGGCCAGGATTCCAGCGGTGTTGGAACGTATGTTCCCGATTATCGCCGCCGGCCTATGCGCCGTTCTTTTTGTTTACTTGGAAGGCGCCTACGAACAGCACTATGATTCCCACTGGCATCAGTCCGCCATCGAAAGCGTCATGCGGTGGAAACACGCATCCATCGATCTTGGCGGCGATATCCTGCACAATTTCGGCATTCAGCACGTCATCAATCCGCATCTGTCGCCGACCATGTGGATCGGCAGCCTTGCCCCGCAGGACCATCGGATACAGGTGGAGGCGGCGTTCCAGGCGTTGCTGATGTTCGCCATACTGGTGCAGATTTGTCGGATCGGCGGCGCTCGCACAAGCGACGCTGCCGCCGTCAGTCTCGTGGCCGTCTTTTATCTCTGGGTTCCGCTGCTGAGCGACGAGGCGATTTCCCTGAGCGCCACGCTGGGGTTGCTCTGGCAGGAAGGCGTCCTCGCGACGCTCATGGCGGTTGCATGCTTCTGCTTGATCGGGCGCGACAATGGCGCGATCAGACCTTTGCCAATCGTCGGCCTGACCCTTTCCGTCTTTTGGGTGTACTTGGCCTATCCCGAAATAGCTCCCTTCTTCACGCTCGCCACCGGATTGGCGTGCCTTGGCGCGCTGTTCGGAATCAGAAGCCGAAGAGAGTTCCTCACAAAAGCGGCCGTCTCCGTTTGCATTGTCGCCTTGATGGCCGGTCTTGGCCTGCATAGCTTCATGCTGAACCTATTCAACTATACCCCTCAACTGTTTTACGAGGTCGTGCGAGAGACCGCCCGCGGCGCTTATGGCGTCAACTCGCTTCTCAACAACTGGAGCGCCGTAGGCGGCGTGAAACTGATTGTTTTCTTCCTTCTTGCGGCCTTCGGCGCGATCACTGCCTGGATACGGAGCAACAGTTTCGGTCGACAGGTCGTGCTCGCGGCGGTGGCGCTTGAACTCGGCATTCACGCCTTGGGCGTAATCAATGGATTTGTTCGGGTGGCGCCGTTGGCGTTCACCTATGTCGAATTGACCGGCTTCGCGATTGTCGCGCTCCTCGCCGGAGTCGGCGTTTGGACGACCGTTCTCTCTCTGGCCACGGCTCTGGTCGCGGTCGGCAACATGATCGCGCATCGCAATCTCATTGACGTTGCCTGGATTCGCGGGGCGCCTGCAAGACAATCAATTAGATCGCTCGCTTGCGTACTGATCATTGGCGCGGCGGCGTGGGTGGTCTACCAGATGAGTTTACGAACGATCTACTTCAGCGGCTGGCCACCCGACGCCGACAGCAGGCCTGTACAAATTCAGCGACAGGCACTTGCGGCAAAACCCGGCGAAGGGTTCAGGGGAAAGGGGATCGTCCTGGTCGGAACGCAGAAACGGCGGCGCATCGAATGGTTTAGCGATGCTTTCCAGGTCATGTACTATAAGCACCGCGTCGCCTTCGGCAACGATCTCATGAACGATGCAGAGGCCTTCGACGTTCCGATGTCATATAATTATGGTCACTGGATATCGCCGCCGATGCTCGCGCTCATGGCGGCCGCTTTCTACAACCCGGAAGATCATATCGGACGCGCCGCGCAGGTATTCCGGGAGTTCCGGCCCAATCTGGCCCGCCTTCTCGGGGTTTCCCTCGTCGTTTCGGATGGACCCTTGCCCGGCCAGGTCGAGCTCTATCGGGGCGTCGCCGTCGACCATCCCGTTTACATCCACCGCGTTACGGACGCCAATCTGGGGCAATACTCTCCCACGACGACGGTGGTCGCCAACAGCGCCAAAGAGATCCTGGACCGCCTTCTGGGGCCGGACTTCGACGGACGGCGGCTGGCCATATTGGAACGGCCGGTCGACAAAGAGCTTGTTCCGGCTGAGCGGGTTTCCGTGACGCTCACTACTGGGCCGCGCATCCACGTCGAGGCCTACGCGCCGGGAACGTCGCTTCTCGTTCTGCCTTTCGAGTATAGCCACTGCCTGCAGGTGGAAGGTAATGGGCTTGAGCAGCTTATTCCGGTCAATCTCGCGCAGATCGGCCTCGTCGTGCATGGCGAGGTCTCGCTGAAAATTGAATACCGGTACGGCGTGATCAAAGGGACTGAGTGCCGCAAGCAGGACCTTCAACGCGCCAATGCGCTCCATCTCGCGGAGGCTGCTCAGGGACGGCTGTTCAACGCAGCTGCGTCCGGGAAAAGAACACCAGATGCGGAGCAAAGCGGACCGCCGTCGTAGTGATGCTCTCGGTTGATCTGGCCGGTGCATCCTCCGCGCATGCTTCGTTCCGCCGGAGGTGACGCGAGTCGCCGTATCGCAGGGTCTGCTCGCCGGCGCGGGTTCGGCTTGGACGAGTCGAACCCCGCAGTGTCTTGGGATGGCTTTCCCTGGCGAACCGGCTCGGCGTCGCCGAATGAGCTACTGCCCCTCGCGGTTGGGCGTGCCGAGGACGTGGACGTCCGGCGGCAGCATCACATTGTCGAAGGTCTGGGTGAACATCGCCGCCGCGAAGAAGGCGACCGCCCGCAAGGTCTCCTGGCCGGTGTTGGCGAGATCGTGCCGGAGCGGCGTGGGAAGAACAAAAACGCTGCCGGGCCCGACTGCATGCTTGCTGCCGTCCTCGAGCCGCAGCTCGCCGGTGCCGGAGAGGATGTACTGCGTCTCTTCGGTCGCGTCGGTATGCCAGCCGAGCCGCCCGCCCGGCTCGATCTCGTACACGATGGTCGACGACGCGGTGGTCCCGTGTCCGCCATAGGCGGCGAACGCGCCGGCCCATCGCACCGCCGGGTCATCCACTCCCCCAACTTTCGCGCGCGGAAGATCTTTCGTCTGAACGACAAACGCTGAGCTCACGGCCTGCCTCCAAATGCTCTGTTTAAGAATTCCACGGCCCGACAATCCGTCCGGCGCGTTGGCGACATCATTGACGCATGCGCGGGAGGCTATCGTCGCATGCCGACAAGCGTCAACACGGGCCCGCGCTCGCGTTTGCCGCGCGCATCGTTTGTTCCTGCACGGCAGCGCGTTCGAGCGCGTGCGCCAAATCGTCGCCTGCGATGGATGAGCGTTGGCTTGCGAAGTCATGCGCCCGCGGGAGACGCGACCTCGGCCCGGTCGCGGCAATAAAAAAGCCGCCCTTCGCTCGGCGAAAGGCGGCTTGCTCTGTCCTGCCGCGCCCGGCGCGGACGGCGCTACAGCGTATAGGCGCTACAGCGTATAGGAGCCGAGCACCTTCATGTAGTTGCCGCGCTCATAGGCGGTCGGGTCGGGCACGGCGTTGTAGCTCATGCTGCCGCACATTTCCGCGACCGAGGCATATTCGTGCTCGTCGAGCCAGTTGTTCAGCGCGGTCAGCACGCGAGCCGCATGTTGCGCGCCGTTGCGCAGGAGCGCCGAGGTCATGCATGCGACCCGGGCGCCCGCCATGATGCATTTCACCACATCCTGCGCGCTGTGCACGCCGCCGGTGATGCCCAGATCCGCCTCGACATGCCCGTACAGTATCGCGACCCAGTGCAGCCTGAGCAGCAGTTCCTCGGGACGGCTCAGCACCAGCGAGGGCACGACCTCGCGATCCTCGATGTCGAAATCAGGCTGGTAGAAGCGGTTGAACAGCACGAGCCCGTCGGCGCCCGCTTCGGACAGACGTTTGCCGAAATTCGCGGGCGCGCTGAAGAATGGCGACAGTTTGACGGCGAGCGGAACGCGCAAGTTCCGCTTGATTTGCGCGACGAGGTCCAGATAGCCCTTCTCGACCGCGTCGGCGCTCTGCATCGGATCGGTGGCGATCGAATAGATGTTCAGCTCGATCGCGTCCGCGCCCGCGTCCTGCATCAGCTCCGCATATTCGATCCACCCGCCCGGCGTGACGCCGTTGAGGCTGGCGATCACCGGGATCGACACCCGCGCCTTGGCGGAGCGGATCAGTTCGAGATAGCCGTCCGGCCCGAGATTGTAGGTGTGCAGGTCGGGAAAGAAGTTCAGCGACTCGGGAAAGCTGTCCGAGCCGCGATCGAGGTCGGCGTCGACGCGCAGGCTCTCCAACACGAGCTGTTCCTCGAACAGCGAGGGCAGCACGACCGCCGCGATCCCCTGCTCCTCGAGGCGGCCGATATTCTCGGCCGATTCGCAGAGCGGGGACGCCGACGCGACCAGCGGCGATTTCAGGGTCAGGCCCATATATCTCGTTGTCAGATCACTCATTCCTCGTCGGCTCCCAGGTTCGTCTGATCCGAGGCGTTTTCGTCGTCGCGCGGCGCGATGTCGGGCGTCGCCGCGCGGCCAGCCATCGCGGCGCGGTTGGAATACACGCGCCACTGCCGCTCGACGTCGTCCTGCGCCGTCTTCAGCAGTTCGCGCGCCGCCAGCGGGTTGCTGCGCACCAGCATGGTGTAGCGCGCCTCGTTATAGGCATACTGCTTGAACGGGATGCTCGGCGCCTTGGAGTCGAGCTGGAACGGGTTCTTGCCCTTCAGCCGCAGGCCGGGATTGTACCGCATCAGCGGCCAGTATCCCGACAGAACCGCGTTCTTCTGCTGATTGAGCCCGTTCGCCATGTCGATGCCGTGCGCGATGCAATGGCTGTAGGCGATGATGAGCGACGGGCCGTCATACGCCTCCGCTTCGAGGAACGCGTTCAGCGTATGCTCGTCGTTGCGCGCCCATCGCGACCTTGGCCACATAGACGTTGCCGTAGCTCATGGCCATCAGGCCGAGGTCCTTCTTGCCGGTCCGCTTGCCGCCGGCCGCGAACTTCGCCACCGCCCCGCGCGGCGTCGCCTTCGACATCTGGCCGCCGGTGTTGGAGTACACCTCGGTGTCCAGGACCAGCACATTGACGTTGCGGCCGCAGGCCAGCACGTGGTCCAGTCCGCCGAAGCCGATGTCGTAGGCCCAGCCGTCGCCGCCGAGGATCCAGACGCTCTTGCGCACCAGCTTATCGGCGACGCCGAGCAGGCCCTGCGCCTCCGGCGTCTTGATCGCGGCGAGCTTCTGCTTCAGCTCCGCCACGCGCTCGCGCTGCTCGTCGATGCCCGCCTCGCTCGCCTGGTCGCGCTTCAAGCAGTCCCTTGACCAGCATCGTCGCCGATCTGGCCGTTCACCCGCGTGACGAGCTCGCGCGCGAACTGCATCTGCTTGTCGACCGCGAGCCGCATGCCGAGGCCGAATTCGGCGTTGTCCTCGAACAGCGAGTTCGACCAGGCCGGGCCGCGCCCCTCGTCGTTCATGCGTGTAGGGCGTGGTCGGCAGGTTGCCGCCATAGATCGAGGAGCAGCCGGTCGCGTTGGCGATCATCAGGCGGTCGCCGAACAGCTGGGTCAGCAGCTTGATGTAAGGCGTCTCGCCGCAGCCGGCGCAGGCGCCGGAGAATTCGAACAGCGGCTCGAGCAGCTGCACGTCCTTGACGAGGTTGTGCCGCAGCGCATCGCGATCGGCGTCCGGCAGCTCCAGGAAGAAATCCCAGTTGGCGCTTCTCGGCTTCGCGCAGCGGCGGCTGCGGCTCCATGTTGATCGCCTTGTGCTTGACCTCGCTCTTGCTCTTCGCCGGGCAGACCTCGACGCAGAGCCGCAGCCGGTGCAGTCCTCCGGCGAAACCTGCAGCGTGTAGCTGCATGCGCTTCGAACTCGCGCCATTCGGCTTGGTGGACTTGAAGGTCGGCGGCGCGCTCGGCGAGCTGCGTGCCGTCGTAGACCTTGGCGCGGATCGACCGCGTGCGGGCAGACCAGCACGCATTTGCCGCACTGGATGCACAGCTTCTCGTCCCAGACGGGAATCTCGCTGGGCGATGTTGCGCTTCTCCCACTGCGCCGTGCCGGTCGGGAAGGTGCCATCGATCGGCAGCGCGCTGACCGGCAGCATGTCGCCCTTGCCGGCGATCATGGCGCCGAGCACGTCGCGCACGAAGGTCGGCGCGTCGGCGCCGACACCGGCGGCAGCATCTCGAGCTCGCTGCTCACCTGGTCGGGCACGCGCACCTCGTGCAGGTGCGCGAGCGTCGCGTCGACCGCCGCGAAGTTCTTCTGCACCGACCTCGTCGCCGCTCTTGCCGTAGGTCTTCTCGATCGCGTCCTTGATCGCCTCGATCGCCTCCTCGCGCGGCAGCACGCCGCAGATGGCGAAGAAGCAGGTCTGCATGATCGTGTTGATGCGGCCGCCCATGCCGGCTGTCGCGCGCCACCGCGTAGCCGTCGATGACGTAGAACTTTCAGCTTCTTGCCGATGATCGTGTCCTGCACCTCGCGCGGCAGGTGCTCCCAGACTTCGTCCGGGCCGTAGCGGCGTGTTGAGCAGGAAGGTCGCCGCCCGGCTCGGCGGCCGTCAGCATGTCGATAGCGTTCGAGGAAGCTGGAACTGGTGGCAGGCGACGAAATTCGCCTTGCGTGATCAGGTAGGTCGAGCGGATCGGTTCGGGCCCGAAGCGCAGATGCGAGACCGTCACCGAGCCGGACTTCTTCGAGTCATAGACGAAGTAGCCCTGGGCGTAGTTGTCCGTCTCCTCGCCGATGATCTTGATCGAGTTCTTGTTCGCGCCGACCGTGCCGTCCGAGCCGAGCCCGTAGAACAGCGCGCGCACGGTGCGTCGGATCTCGGTCGAGAAGTCCGGGTCGACAGTCGAGGCTGGTATGCGTGACGTCGTCGTTGATGCCGACGGTGAAGTGGTTCTTCGGCTCCGGCTTGGCGAGTTCGTCGAACACCGCCTTGACCATCGCCGGGGTGAATTCCTTCGAGGACAGGCCGTAGCGCCCGCCGATGATCCGCGGCATGGTCGTCAGCGCGCCCCGCAGGCAGCATTCGCTCCGCGAACGCCGTCACGCACGTCCAGATAGAGCGGCTCGCCGACCGCGCCCGGCTCCTTGGTGCGGTCGAGCACGGCGATCGACTTCACCGTGCGCGGGCAGCGCCGCGAGGAAGCGTCTCGACCGCGAACGGCCGGAACAGGCGCACCTTCAGCACGCCGACCTTTTCGCCGCGCGCCTGCAGATGCATCGACCGTCTCTTCCGCCGCTTCCGCGCCCGACCCCATCAGCATCGACGACGCGCTCGGCATCCGGCGCGCCGTCATAGTCGAACAGGCTGATACTGCGCGGCCGGTCAGCTGCGGCGAACTGGTCCATCGCCTTCTGCACGATGGCCGGGCACGGCCGCGTAGAACGGGTTGACCGCTTCGCGCGCCTGGAAGAAGACGTCCGGATTCTGCGCCGTGCCGCGCAGCACGGGCTGATCCGGCGACAGCGCGCGCTGCGCGATGCGCCGCGCACCAGCTCGTCGTCGATCATCGCGCGCAGGTCGTCGTCGGTCAGCTCGCTCGATCTTGTCGACCTCGTGCGAGGTGCGGAAGCCGTCGAAGAAATGCAGGAACGGCATGCGCGACTTCCAGCGTCGCCGCCTGCGCGATCAGCGCGAAGTCCATGCGCTTCCTGCACCGAGTTGGCGAGCGAGCATCGCCAACCCGGTCTGCCGCGCCGCCATCACGTCGCTGTGGTCGCCGAAGATCGACAGCGCCTGCGTCGCCAGCGAGCGCGCGGCGACGTGAAAGACCGTCGGCGTCAGTTCGCCGGCGATCTTGTACATGTTCGGGATCATCAGCAGCAGGCCCTGCGACGCGGTGAAGGTCGTCGTCGAGCGCGCCGGTCTGCAGCGCGCCGTGCACGCGCGCCGGCCGCGCCGCCTTCGCTCTGCATCTCGATCACGATCGGGGACCGTGCCCCAGATGTTCTTGCCGCCTTCCGCCGCCCACTGATCGGCCCATTCGCCCATCGGCGACGACGGCGTGATCGGATAGATGGCAATCACTTCGCTGAGCCGGTACGCCACCGAGGCGGCAGCTTCGTTTCCGTCGACGATCATTCGTTTATGAGCCATGGTAATTTCTCCGGGACCTCCCGAGTGCTGGCGAATCGGGATGCGAGGCGTTCCTCAGGATTCGTCTTTCGGCTTGTCTATCGCTGAGAGCGGATACTACCGCAGGCGTAGAAAGGTCATGGTCACTTACCTAGCCGATGGCCGCCGCGCCGTCTGTTGGTAAAAGACCGGAAGCGTTCCTTTTTTGTTCTTAATCGTTAGTCTTGCCTTCGTTCGTTTCGCCCGTCGCCCATCACCTACCCGAACACGATCCTACCGGCAATGGCCTCGTAGGCCTGCGCGTGAAACGCCGCAGGAACCGGCGCGCGGGAGCGCGGTTGCCGCATCAAGCAGCAATCGCAGCGCCCAGATCGCACAGGACAGCCATGGCCACCGAAAACGCCAATTCCATTGCGCTCGTGACCGGGGGATCGAGCGGCATCGGTCTCGAAATCGCCCGTTGCTTCGCACGGGACGGGTACGGCCTGATCATCGCGTCGACCAACCGCGCCAAGCTCTCGCACGCCGCCGAGGAGCTCGAAGCTGCCGGGGCGCCCAATGTCGACATCGTCGTCGCCGACCTCGCCAAGCCGAACGGCCCCGAGCAGCTCTATCGCGCCGTCCGCGACATGGAGATCAGTCCGGACTTCCTCGTCTGCAACGCCGGCGCGGGCGTGCATGGAGATTTCGTGCGGGAGACCGATCTCTCGGCCGAACTGGCGATCATCCAGCTCAACGTCGTCTCGACGGTGCATCTGACCAAGCTGTTCGCGCGCGACATGGTCGAGCGCGGCTCCGGCCGCATCCTCATCACCTCCTCGATCGCGGCGCTCGCGCCCTCGCCCAAGCTGTCCGTCTACTCCGCCACGAAGGCGTTCGACTACGCCTTCGCCGAGGCGCTCGCGAACGAACTGAAGGACAGCGGCGTAACGGTGACGGCCTTGCTGCCCAACCAGACCGATACCGAGTTCTTTGCGCGCGCCGACATGCAGGACACCGCGATCGGCCAGTCGAAGAAGTCCGATCCGGCCGACGTGGCGAAGGCCGGCTACACGGCGATGATGAAGGGCAAGGATCACGTCGCGGCGCCGTTCGCGACCAAGATCACGGCGGCGCTGACGAGCGTCCTGCCGGCGAGCGTCGTCACCGCGCAGGCGCGCGCCGACTAGCCGAACCCCGCCGCTCGTGCCCGCACAAGCGAGACCCTGGACATTCCACGCGAACTGGATTCGCGCCGCCGTCGGAATGAGCGGCACAGTCGCCAGCGGCGCGCATTCGGGACCGCGAACAAATTCGAGACCGCGAGAAAGAGAGAGTTCCAATGAAAGCTTTGTGCTGGCACGGCAAGGGCGACATCCGATGCGACGAGGTGCCCGATCCGAAAATCGAAGATCCGCGCGACGCCATCGTCAAAGTGACGAGCTGCGCCATTTGCGGCTCCGACCTGCATCTGATGGACGGCTATATCCCGACCATGCAGAGCGGAGACGTGCTCGGCCATGAATTCATGGGCGAGGTGATGGAAGTCGGCCGCGACAACAAGAAGCTCAAGGTCGGCGATCGCGTGATCGTCCCGTTCACCATTTGCTGCGGCGAATGCGAACAATGCCGCCGGCAGAACTGGTCGGTGTGCGAACGCAGCAACCGCAATGCCGACATGGCCGCCAAGGTGTTCGGTTACACGACCGCCGGGCTGTTCGGCTATTCCCACCTCACCGGCGGCTATGCCGGCGGACAGGCGGAATATGTGCGCGTGCCCTTCGCCGACGTCGCCCCGGTGAAAGTGCAGAACAATCTGCCCGACGAACAGCTTCTTTTTCTGACCGACATCTTCCCGACCGGGTGGATGGCCGCGGTCAATTGCGAGATCGAGCCGACCGACATCGTCGCGATCTGGGGATGCGGCCCGGTCGGCCAATTCTGCATCAAGAGCTGCCAGATGCTGGGCGCCAAGCGCGTCATCGCGATCGATCGGGTGCCCGAGCGTCTCGACATGGCGAAGTCGATCGGGGCCGAGGTGATCAACTTCGAGAACGAAGAGGAGACGATCCCGGAACGGCTGAAGGAAATGACCGGCGGCCACGGACCCGACAAATGCATCGATGCGGTCGGCGCCGAAGCGCACGCGACCGGCTCGTTCGATTCCGTGCTGGACAAGGCCAAGGCCACGCTCATGCTCGGCACCGATCGCCCGCATGTGCTGCGCACCGCCATCATGGCGTGCCGACCGGGCGGCGTTGTCTCGGTGCCCGGCGTTTATGGCGGCTTTCTCGACAAGATTCCGTTCGGCGCCGCGATGAACAAGGGCCTCACCATCCGCACGGGACAGACCCATGTGAGCCGGTACATCGACGATCTCTTGCGCCGGATCGAAGAGGGACAGATCGATCCGACCTTCGTCATCACGCACCGGGCGAAGCTCGAGGACGGGCCCGAACTCTACAAGACCTTCCGCGACAAGCAGGACGGCTGCATCAAGGTGGTGATGACGCCGTAGCGCCCGCGACACGAAAGGCGCAGCCGCATCACCCGCCATACAGCGCCGCCGGCAGCCAGGTCGCGAGCTGCGGCACGAACCACAGCAGAACGAGCGCGAACAGCTGGATCAGCACGAACGGAATCGCGCCGAGATAGATGTGCAGGGTGGTGATCTCGGGCGGCGCGACCCCGCGCAGAAAGAACAGGGTCGGCCCGAGCGGCGGATGGATGTAGGACGTCTGCAGGTTCAGCGCCATCATGATGCCGAGCCAGATCGGATCGACCCCCGGCATCATCAGGAGCGCCGGCGCGACGATCGGCACGACGACGAAGATGATTTCGAACGCGTCCATCACGAAGCCGAGCAGGAACATCGCAAACATCACGATCACCACCGCTCCCGCCGCGCCGCCCGGCAGGTGCGCGAGCGCGCGCTGCACCATGTCGTCGCCGCCCAGCCCGCGGAACACGAGGCTGAACAGCGTCGCCCCGATCAGGATGGTGAAAATCATCGTCGTGATATGCGTGGTCGAGGCGAGCGCGTCGCGCAGAAGGCCGCCGCGCGCGACCGCGCCGACCGCCCGCACCGTGCCGTAAGCGATCAGGGCGAACAAGACCAGGGTGACGGCGAGCGCGAGACTCCCGAGCCCTCCCGGCGCGTGTCCGATGCGGAAATCGACGAGGCCGCGCAGCACGAGCAGGAGAACGATCGCGCCGGCGGCGATGAGCGCGGACGCGGAATGTTCCGCTTTGTATGCGGTCAAGAGAATGGCGCCGAAGGCGCCGACCGCCGCCGCTTCGGTCGGGGTCGCGAGACCCGCAAGGATCGAGCCCAGCACGACCACGATCAGGAGGATCGGCGCGACCAGCGCTTCCAGCACGCGCAGCAGCGCCGGACCCTGCGCCGCCGGGTCGGGCGGCACGGCGGGACACGCCTTCGGCCAGATAACGGCGACCGCGACCTGAAACAGGAGATAGAGCAGCACGAGCATGAGCGCCGGCAGGATCGCGCCGGCGAACAGGTCGCCGATCGAGACCGATTCGGGCGAGAACACGCCGGCGGCGAGCTGCGCCGTCTGGAAGGCGATGTTGATCTGGTCCGCCAGCAGCACCAGCACGGTCGCCGGCGGCATGATCTGGGCGAGCGTCGCGGTCGCGGCGACCGTGCCGGCGGCGAGCCGCGGGTCATAGCCGTGCCGCATCATGGCGGGCAGCGTGATCAGCCCCATGGTGACCGTGGTCGCCCCGGCGACCCCCTTCGCCGCGGCGAGCAGCGTCCCGACAATGGTGGCCGAAATCGCGAGCCCGCCCGTCAGCGAGCCGAACAGCCGGCCCATGGTCTCGAGCAGTTCCTCGGCGATGCGCGAGCGCTCGAGCATCACCCCCATGAACACGAACAGCGGGATCGCCAGCAGCACCTCGTTGGTCATCACGCCGAAAATGCGCTGCGGCAGCGCGCCGAGCAGCGCGGCGTTCATCACGCCGGCGGCGTCCCCCAATCCGGCGAAGATCAGCGAGACGCCGGCGAGCGTGAGCGCGACCGGGTAGCCGACCAGGAGCAGCGCCACGACGGCGAGCACCATCGCGATGGCGAGCGTTTCGGCCACTCCCATCGCGCGTCAGCGCTCCGCTGCGGCGGCGCGCGGCGCGCCGGCGAGCATGAGGGCGGATCGAATGAGCTGCGCCAAGCCCTGCAGGGCAAGAAGGATGGCGAACAGCGGGATCAGCGATTTCAGGAGGAACACCAGCGGAAGGCCGCTCGTTTCGCGCGAGCGCTCGAGAATGGCGAAGGATCGCCCGACATAGGGGAGCGACAGCCACAACAGGGCGATGCAGAACGGAAACAGAAACACGAGCGCGCCGACCATATCCACCAGGGCTTTGCCGCGCGGCGACGCATCCGCATAGAAGATATCGACGCGCACATGCCGGTCGACCCGCAGCGTCCAGGCGGCCGCAAGCATGAACAGCGCGGCATGTCCGTAGATGATCGATTCCTGCAGCCAGATCGAGCCGAGCCCGAGCGCGTAGCGCATCAGCACGACCGCGACCTGCACCAGCGTGATGAACAGCGCACACCAGGCCGCGCCGCGCCCGACCATCGTGGTCAGGCCGTCGATCCGATCGGCGAGCGCAGGAAGTCGCGTGCGGAGCCCCATGGCGCATCATACGATGCGCCCGCCGGCCATTGATAGGCTGCGGATGACGGAACGACTTTCTCGAGCCCCAGCCCCGTCATGCCCTCGTGCACCGGCTCTCCCCGCTTCATGACGCATCCTCCCCCGCGCTGCGGGGGAGGGGAACCGCCGTTAGGCGGTGGAGGGGGCGGGCTTCGTTCTTTTCCGCAAGCCCCCCTCCACCATGCTGCGCATGGTCCCCCTCCCCCGTTTGCACGGGGGAGGATGAAATCGGATCGAGTGACGGTTCATTCATCAGAGTGCGCACGCGACGCACGGCGACTTTCGCCCGGCGGCGCGGCCGGCCTCTCCCGCCGGGGAGGTGAACGACATCTGCCCATCTCAATGCCGAGGGATTTCTCCCGCCGCGGCGCGCCCCTATATACAAGCCGAACGGAGCCCAGCGCAGTCATGAGCGACAAGATCCCCGTCACCGTCCTGACCGGCTATCTCGGCGCCGGCAAGACCACCCTTCTCAACCGCATCCTGTCGGAGCCGCACGGCCAGAAGTTCGCCGTCATCGTCAACGAGTTCGGCGAAATCGGCATCGACAGCGACCTCGTCGTCAATGCGGACGAGGAAATCTTCGAGATGAACAATGGCTGCGTCTGCTGCACCGTGCGCGGCGACCTGATCCGCATCATCGACGGCCTGATGCGGCGCAAGGGCAAGTTCGACGCGATCATCGTCGAGACCACCGGCCTCGCCGATCCCGCGCCGGTCGCCCAGACCTTCTTCGTCGACGCCGATGTCGGCCGCAGGACCAAGCTCGACGCGGTCGTCACCGTCGCCGACGCCAAATGGCTGCGCGACCGCCTGCAGGATTCGCCGGAGGCGAAGAACCAGATCGCGTTCGCCGACGTGATCCTCATCAACAAGACCGACCTCGTGAGCGAGGCGGAGCTCCTCGACGTCGAGGCGCATGTGCGCGCGATCAATCCATACGCCGACATCCACCGCACCGAGCGCTGCGCGGTGCCGATCGCCCGCGTGATCGGCCGCAACGCCTTCGACCTCGACCGCATCCTCGATCTCGAGCCGAAATTCCTCGACCGCGACGCGCCCGCGCACGATCACGCGCATGACCATGACCATGACCATGATCACGAGCATGAGCACAACCACAAGCATGAACACGATCACGACCACGCGCATGAAAACGGACACGGCGACCCTGCTCACGCGCCCACGCACCGCCCGGCCGCGGCGCTTGCGCATGTTCACGACGAGGACATCCAGGCGCTCGCGCTGAAGACGGATACGCCGCTCGATCCCGACCGGTTCTTTGCCTGGATCCAGAAGCTCGTCGCCGAAGACGGCCCGAAAATTCTCCGCTCCAAGGGCATTCTGTCCTTCCGGGACGATCCCGACCGGTTTGTGTTCCAGGGCGTGCACATGATCCTCGACGGCGACCATCAACGCCCCTGGCGCGACGACGAGCGGCGCGAGAGCCGCATCGTATTCATCGGCCGCGACATGCCGGAGGACGCGATCCGCGACGGCTTCGCCAACTGCGCCGCCCCGTGACCGACACCCGCTCCGACCCCCCGCCCCTCAGCGAGCGCATCCGCGCCGTGGACGCCGGCGCGCCGGTGGTCGCGGCGGCCTTCCTCAAGGAGACCGCCGCCTTCGTGCTGGGCGAGAATACGGTCATGCTGGTCGAGGAAACCGGCGCGGAGCGGCGCGTCGACATCCATGGCGGCGGCGTTCTGTGCGCGGCCGCGGACGGCGCCCGCATCATCACCGGCGGCGACGACGGCCGGGTGATGGCGACGGACGCAAGCGGAACGGCCACGCTCATTGCCGCCGACGCGAAGCAGCGCTGGATCGATCATGTCGCCGTGGGCCCGAATGGCGCGCTCGCCTGGTCCGCCGGCAAGGACGCCGTCGTGCGCGCGGGCAAGGGCGATGACCGCAGCCTCACGGTCGGCTCGACCGTCGGCGGGCTTGCCTTCGCGCCGAAAGGCTTGCGCCTCGCCGTCGCCCATTACAACGGCGTCACGCTGTGGTTTCCCAATGCGCAGGCCGCCCCGGAAGCGCTCGAATGGAAAGGCTACCACGCCGGCGTGACGTTCAGTCCGGACGGACGCTTTGTCGTGACCGCGATGCAGGAGCCGGCGCTGCACGGTTGGCGGCTCGCCGACGGCAAGCACATGCGCATGACCGGATACGCCGCCAAGGTGCACGCCATGGACTGGAGCGCGGATGGCGAGGAGCTTGCGACCTCGGGCGCCGACCAGCTGGTGCTGTGGCCCTTCCGCGGCAAGGACGGGCCGATGGGAAAAGGCCCGCGCCTGCTCGCGCCGACCGACCAGCAGGTCTGCGCCGTCGCCTGCCATCCGAAGCAGGCGGTCGCGGCGGTGGGCTATGAGAACGGCATGCTCCTCCTGATCCGCCTGGAGGATGGGGCCGAACTCGTGGCGAAGCATCCCGGCGGCGGCGCGGTGTCGGCGCTCGCCTGGAACAAGCGGGGGACGCGGCTTGCCTTCGGCGCCGAAGAGGGCGAGGCCGGGCTGATCGCGCTGTGACGCAACGCGCCGCAGCCTGACGAAGCACGGGGACCGTCATGCATATTCTCGTCACGGGCGCCGCCGGCATGATCGGCCGCAAGCTCGCCGAGCGGCTCGGCCGCGACGGCGCGCTCAACGGCGCAGCCATCGCAAAGCTGACGCTCACCGATATCGTCGCGCCGAACCGGCCGCCCGCATTCGCCGGCGACGCAGCGCTCGTGACGCTCGACCTTGCCGCTCCCGGCGCAGCGGAGGCGCTCGTCGCCGGGCGGCCCGACGTCATCTTCCACATCGCCGGGATCGTCTCGGCGGAGGCGGAGCTCGACTTCGACAAGGGCTGGCGGGTGAATTTCGACGGCACGCGCGCGCTGCTCGAGGCGATCCGCAAGGCGGGCGGCGGCTATCGTCCAAAACTCGTGTTCACGTCCTCGGCCGCGGTTTTCGGCGGCCCCTTCCCCGACGCGATCGGCGACGACTTCCACCTCACGCCGCTCACCTCCTATGGGACGCAGAAGGCGATGTGCGAGCACATGCTCGCCGATTACAGCCGCCGCGGCTTTCTCGACGGCATCGGCCTGCGGCTGCCGGCGATCTGTGTGCGGCCGGCGCCGCCGAACAAGGCGGCCTCCGCGTTCTTCTCCTCGATCATCCGCGAGCCGCTGGTCGGGCGGGAGGCGATCCTGCCCGTGCCCGACAGCGTGCTGCACACCCATGCGAGCCCGCGCGCGGCGGTCGGCTTTCTCCTGCATGCGGCGGCGCTGCGCGCCGAAGCGCTCGGCCCGCGCATCAATCTGACCATGCCGGGCGTATGCTGCACGGTGGCCGAACAGATCGAGGCGCTGCGCCGGATTGCGGGCGACAAGGCGGTGGCGCTGATCCGGCGCGCGCCGGACCCGCTGGTCGCGCGCATCGTCGCCGGCTGGCCGCACCGGTTCGACCCCAAGCGGGCGGTCGCGCTCGGCTTCGTAGCGGAATCCTCGTTCGAGGAGATCATCCGCATCCATGTCGAGGACGAGCTTGGCGGCAGGATCGCTGTTTGAGCCAAGCGCCTTGCGTCGTCCGCGCGAATCGTCACCGGGAGAGGAGCGACCAGGCAGCCATGCGCTTTCCGGCTCCGCTGATGCGCGCGACCCTGATCCGCCGCTACAAGCGTTTTCTCGCCGACGTAGCGTTGGCGGACGGGTCGGTGCTGACCGTGCATGTGGCCAATCCCGGTGCGATGCCCGCGCTCGCCGCGCCCGGCGTCACCGTCTGGCTGTCGCGCTCGACCAAGCTCTCACGCAAGCTCCCGCTATCGTGGGAGCTGGTCGAGGTCGAATTCGGGGCAGGACGCGAACTGGTGGTCGTCAACACGGCGCTCGCGAACACCGTCGCGGCCGAGGCGCTCGCGAACGGCGCCATCGCCGAGCTTGCCGGCTACGCGAACCTGCGGCGGGAAGTGAAATACGGAACGAAGTCACGGGTCGACTTTCTCCTCGAAGGGGCCGGGCGGCCGCCCTGCTATGTGGAGGTCAAGGCGGTGACGCTGATGCGGCGTGCAGGCCTTGCCGAGTTTCCCGACGCGGAAACGGCGCGCGGCGCCCGGCATCTGGACGAGCTTTGCATGGCGGCGGCAGCCGGCCACCGCGCGGTGATGCTGTTCCTGATCCAAATTCCTTCCGCCGATCGGCTCGCGCTCGCCCGCGACATCGACCCTCGATACGGGCAGGCGTTCGACCGGGCGCTGGCGGCGGGGGTCGAGGCGATCGCCTATCGATGCGCCGTCTCGTGCGAGGGAATCGCCGTTGCGGATCGCGTTTCCGTGGTGGAGCAGGTTGACGCGCCGCGCGACGTCGCTTGATCAAAGCCGTGCACGACAGCGCGACGAATTGGCCTCGAACCGAGCAACTCCCGGCGTCATCGCCCCGCAAGCGGGCGATCCAGTAAACACAATGCTTTTCTGTGATTACTGGATGCCCCGCCTGCGCCCTGCCGGGGCAAGACCACTGAGGTGGAACCATCGCGCACGCGTGGCCCTCGTTGACAGCGCGCAGTCTCAAGGCGCTGCGCCGATTCAATAGACCCGATCAGCATCATGTCGATCATGGGCGGCGCTCCATCCGCTTGGCCAGCGGGATCACGACGTGGATCATGGCGAGGACCATCGGCGGCACGAGGAGCGCAGTCGTGCCGGCGATCGGCCATTCGGCGGTCCAGGGTCCCAAGAGCGCCAGCAGCGCATTGATGATCAGGTACGCCCCGATCATGGCGGTCGCGAAAAAGCGGCATCGGGCGATGCGCAAGGGAGGCAGAGTTGGCAGGCTCATGCGATGCTCCATCTGTTAGATACGAAACGGTTCGTTTCGTTAGTTGATATAAACGGGACGTTTCGTTATGTCAATGGCGGGACAATCGAGCGGTGACCCTCATGCCAGGCGGGAAACGGGCGCCACGGCGCTCCATCGGCGCAAAACGGAATCCGGCAAGCGAACAGGCGATCCTTGAAGCCGCACGGATGCTGCTCGCCGAACAGGGATTCGCGCGTTTTTCGATCGAGGCGGTGGCGCGGCGGGCGGGTTCCGGAAAGACGACGGTCTATCGCTGGTGGCCGACCAAAGCCGATCTCTTCATCGATGTGTATATGGCGGACAAAGCGGCGACGGTGGCGCTGCCGGACACGGGTGATCTCCTCGGAGACCTCGTCACTTATACGATTGCCCTGTGGCGCTTCTGGCGTGAAACGCCGTCCGGCGATGCTTTCCGCGCCCTGATCGCCGAAGCACAAGCGAGCGCCGCGGCGCTGGACGCCCTCCGCGCCAAGTTCCTGCCTGGACGCACGGCGGGCTTGAAGGGCATGTTCGCTCGCGCCGCAACCCGCGGCGAGATCGCGCCCGACGAAGTCGATGACCGGCTTCGCCTCTATCTCGGCTTCAATTGGTACCAGCTCCTGACCGGTGATATTGAACCTGACAGGGCGTTGATCGAACGTACGATGCGCCTGGTGGCCGGACGCGTCGCTTCCGACAAGGCGCCGCCGCCGCCCCGCCAGCGCCGACCGCAGCCCGCCCCATCTGTCCGCAAGGCGACCTGATCAAGTCCACCCCCGCGTGGACCATGCACCGGCGGTCGATTGATTTGAGGGCGCAATTCCCTACATTCGACCAACGAGCACGAGGCGCACACCTTGATGACCTATATCGATGCGGCGGTTGCCCCGCTGCGCAAGACCGGACAGATCAAGATCTACGACGCGGAGGCTTTCGCGGCGATGCGGCAGGCCGGTCGGCTCGTGGCGGAGTGCCTCGACATGCTCACGCCCGAGGTCAAGCCTGGCGTGCCGACGGCGCGCATCGACCGGCTCGTCTTCGAGTTCGCCATGGATCACGGCGCGTTTCCCGCGACGCTGATGTATCGCGGCTACACCAAGTCGACCTGCACCTCGGTCAATCACGTCGTCTGCCACGGCATTCCCAACGACAAGGCGATGAAGGAAGGCGACATCGTCAATATCGACGTGACGCTCATCGTCGACGGCTGGCACGGCGATTCGAGCCGGATGTACGGGGTCGGCCCGATCCCGCGCCGGGCGGAGCGGCTGATCGACGTCACTTTCGAGGCGATGATGCGCGGCATCGCCACGATCCGCCCCGGCGGCACGGCGGGCGACATCGGCGCGGCGATCGAGAGTTTCGTCGAACAGCACAATATGAGCGTGGTGCGCGACTTCTGCGGGCACGGGGTCGGCCGCCTGTTTCATGACGAGCCGAACATCGTGCATGTGGGACGGCCGGGCGAGGGCATCGTGCTTAAGCCCGGCATGCTGTTCACGGTCGAGCCGATGATCAATCTGGGCCGCCCGCATGTAAAGGTGCTGTCGGACGGCTGGACTGCGGTCACGCGCGACCGCTCGCTGTCCGCGCAGTTCGAGCACACCGTCGGGGTGACCCCCACAGGCGTCGAAGTCTTCACGCTGTCCCCGAAGGGCCTCGACAAGCCGCCCTACGGCGCCGCTTGAACACGCGCTTGGCAATTGCCAACGAAGCGACGATTCAGTCATGCTGGCGGTTGCGAGCGCGACCGCCTCGCATGCGGTACGGGCATCATGGCGCACGGTCGTAGCGTGGACGACGAGCGGAACGGCGCCGGTCTGTCCGACGCGGCCCCCCATTACCATGGCCATCGCGAGCGGCTGCGCGCGCGCTTCCGCGAGGCCGGCAGCGACGCCGTCACCGACTATGAGCTGCTGGAGCTCCTGCTGTTCCGCGCCTTGCCGCGGCGCGACGTGAAGCCGCTCGCCAAGGCGCTGATCGTCAAGTTCGGGTCCTTCGCCGAGACGATCGCCGCGCCGCCGCAGCGGCTCGCCGAGGTTGCGGGGCTCGGCGAGGCGGCGATCACCGAGTTCAAGATCGTGCAGGCCGCCGCCAACCGGCTCGCGCGCGGCGCGGTGAAGCGCCGGCCGGTGCTCTCGTCCTGGTCGGCTGTGCTCGATTATTGCCGCACAGCGATGGCGTTCGCGGACAAGGAGCAGTTCCGCGTTTTGTTCCTCGACAAGCGCAACCAGCTCATCGCCGACGAACTGCAGCAGGTCGGCACCGTCGACCATACGCCGGTCTATCCGCGCGAAGTGGTGAAGCGGGCGCTCGAGCTGAGCGCCACCGCCATCATCCTCGTG